>JAWKHI010000010.1:0-187449 GCA_041394885.1 Bryobacteraceae bacterium
GCTATGCGGTAGACGGAGCCCAGCGGGTGGCGATCGCAGCGGGCAGCGGGGTGTACGTGTTCGGGCTACGATAGACCATGCCCGGTTCCCAGAACGATCCCGCCGAACTCACAGTGAAGGCGGTGGCGCTCGGCATTTTCCTCTCTTTCGTATTTGGGGCGGCCAACGCGTATCTCGGCATGCGCGCCGGCCAAACCGTGGCCGCCACGATACCGGCGGCGGTGATCGCGATGGCGTTGTTCCGGCTACCGGGATTCAAGGGAACGATTCAGGAGCAGAACATCGCACGCACATCGGCGTCGGTGGGCGAGGCGCTGGTGGCCGGGGCCATCTTCACGATTCCGGCGTTCGTGATGGCGGAAGTGGATGGCAAGCGGCTGTGGACCGATCTGCGAGCCCATTATTGGGAAGCAACGTTCATCCTGCTAATCGGCGGACTGATCGGCGTGTTCTTCATCATCCTGCTGCGCCGTCCGCTATGCGTGGACGCGGGATTGCCGTGGCCGGAAAGCGTGGCCAGCGCGGAAATCGTACGTGCCGGGGCCGAGAGTTCTTCCGCGCCGCGTTATATCTTCGGGGCGATGGCATTCGGCGGCCTGCTGCAGATACTGAAGAGCGACAAGGGGCTCGCCATTTTTCGCGAGTACACGGAGGGCTTCTTACGATTTCCGCAGTCGATGATCCGGCACTTCAACTTCGATAAGCAGCCAATTGGGGATGTGGCGCATGCGGGGGGGATCGCGTGGTCCACACCGGCCTTGTCGCCGGCTCTGATCGGGATCGGTTATCTGATCGGTCCGCAACTGGCTTCCATCAACGTGGCGGGCGGCATTCTGGCGTGGTGGGTGATGATCCCCCTGGTGCTGTTCGTGGATCCGGACTTGCCGCGGCGGATCGGCGGCGCCGAGTCCGACGTGGCGGCCTTCACGGTCTGGTACAACATCGTGCGGCCGATCGCGGTGGGCGCCATGCTGGTGGCTGCGGCGAACACGTTGTTCGGGATGCGCGATTCGATTGCGAAGTCTCTGCGCGGCGCCATGGCGGCGTCGGCGAGAGCGGGAGAGGCATCGAGCCAGGAGAGGACCGAGCGCGACATTCCGACGAAATGGATACTGACGGCCACCGCGGCGTTGCTGATTCCCGTGGCCGCGCTTTACTACTGGTTCACCGGCGGTTGGGGCGCGGCGCTGCTTTCCGCGGTGGTGATGATGGTAGCGGGATTCCTGCTCTCGGCAGTGGGCGGATACCTGGTGGGGTTAGTGGGAAGTTCGAACCAGCCGGTCTCCGGATTGACTCTGGCGGCGTTGGTGATGGCCGCGCTGCTGCTGCTCGCCTTCGGCGTAACGGGCGCGCCGGGCGTGGCGGCGGTGCTGGGCGTGGCGGCGGTGGTTTGCTGCGCGTGCTGCGTGTCCGGCTCGTTGATCCAGGATCTGAAGGCCGGCCATCTGCTCGGCGGAACGCCGTGGAAGATGGAACTGGTGGAGATCGTAACCGTGGCGCTGCTGGCATTCTTTCTGATGGCGCCGATATTGGCGCTGCATGAGGCGAACCTGGCCACCGGTGGCATCGGAGGGCGGGCTCTCCCAGCGCCGCAAGCGGGTCTGATGGCGCAACTGGCCAAGGGAATCGTCGGCGGCCAGATGGCCTGGGGACTGCTCGGGATCGGCGCGGCGTTCGCCTTCGCCCTGATCCTGTGCGGTGCGCGGGCGCCGATGCTGATCGCAGTGGGTATGTACCTGCCGTTCGACACAACCTCGGCGATCTTCATCGGCGGGCTGCTGCAGTGGGCCGCGGCGCGCTGG
Organism: Bryobacteraceae bacterium; assembly: GCA_041394885.1. Classification (GTDB taxonomy): domain Bacteria; phylum Acidobacteriota; class Terriglobia; order Bryobacterales; family Bryobacteraceae; genus DSOI01. The sequence continues at coordinate 1,803 of JAWKHI010000010.1, forward strand.
GGCGCCGACGAGGAGAAAGGAACGCTGCTAGCCAGCGGATTGATCGCGGGCGAGGCGATCGTGGGCATCCTGCTGGCGGTGACGTTCGTGGCGGGCATACCGTCACTCACGCGGCTGCTGACGGGCGAGGATGAACTGAGCTTCTACGCGCAATGGGGCGGGTGGTTGTCGCTGCTCGGCTTCGCAGCGATCGCCTGGGTGCTGGTGCGCCTGCCGCGTACCTCGCCGGAGTAGCATACTGAAGCGATGAAGATTCGCGAGATTCGCGCGTTCGGCCTGCGCGGCAAGACACCCGAGGGTGGATGGTCCAACGAACTGCAACCGGAAGACTGCGTCCACACGATCGTGGCCGTGCTCACCGATGAAGGCACGGTGGGATGGGGAAGCGTATTTACCAGCGAAAGCCTGGTGCGGGCATCGCTGGGTGTGTTGAAGCCACTCTACACGGGCGAGCATGCGCTCGAACCCGAGAGGGTGAGCGAGAAGCTGCATCAGAACACGTTCTGGCTGGGGCGCGGAGGCGCGATCACCCACACCATCAGCGGCATCGATCTCGCGCTGTGGGATCTGCTGGGTAAGGCGTCGGGACAACCGGTAGGCAGGCTGCTCGGCGGCCGATGCCGGGAACGGGTGCGTCCCTACGCATCGCTGCTGATGCGTGAACCCGAGCGCATGGCGGACGAGTTGTTGCCCGTCAAAGAGCAGGGGTTCCGCGCGTTCAAGATCGGCTGGGGACCCTTCGGCCGCCGCGGCGGCGCGAAGATGGACGAATCGATCGTGAGCGCGGCGCGCGATGCGGTGGGCGAAGAGTCCTTACTGATGGTGGACGCCGGCGGCAGCGACGCGTTCTGGCCCGGAAATCTGAAGTGGGCCACCCGCACCGCCGAGATGCTGGCCGACTACGGCGTGTTCTGGTTCGAAGAGGCGCTGGCGCCGGATGCCCTCGACGACTATGTGCAACTCCGCGCCGCCTCTCCGGTGCCGATTGCCGGAGGCGAAGTGTTGACACGGCGGCAATCGTTCACGCCGTGGCTGCGCGACGGCGCGTTCGATATCGTGCAACCGGACGTGACCAAGGTGGGCGGACTGAGCGAACAGCGGCGCATTGCATGGATGGCGCGTGAACACGGGGTCCGGTTCATTCCGCACGGCTGGAACACGGCGGTGGGGCTGGCGTCGGACCTGCAGATCGCGTCGGCGTTCCCGGATACGGATCTGGTGGAGTATCTTACCGGCTCGCCGTTCATCGATGAGTTGGTGACGGCGCCGTGGAAGCTCGACGCCGACGGCATGCTGGCGATTCCAGACAAGCCGGGATTGGGCGTGGACATCCGTCTCGACGCACTGGCGGAGTTTGCGTGCGTGGACGCGAAGAGTCTGCTCTAGATGGAACCGGTTGTGCTCAGCCTGACACCGCATGGACGGTTGGTGGCGCACATCCCCGCGGATGCAGAACCGGGACAAGGCGATCTGGCACGGCGCATCGATGCCGCGTTCCAGCGCGGGCCAGGCCATGGCCTGTTGCTGCTCGGCGCCGAGCAGGTGGGCACACCGCTGCCCGCGGCCCTGCCGTACTGGCGCGATTTCGGGGCGCGCTACGTAACCGCGTTGCGCACGCAACTCGAAGCCGGGGCCGAGCGCAAAAGGGCGCCTGTTCCGCCGCCACCGCGGCAGGAACTGGAATGGCTGGCCCTCACCCCGCCGCCGATGTTGGGCGCGGAGTATCTGAGCGGCGCGGTTCTCGAAGACTTATGGCGCGCGCTGGATGGGGCGTTCGACACGGAGCTTTCCGAATCCGGACAGTGCGTACAGGACTTTCTACGCGGCCGGAACCACGCGTGGAATCTGGTGGGGCGGGTCCATTTCAATGTCGCCGAGAATCGCAAGGATCCTGACGCGCCGTTCGCGTTTCTGGCCACGTACACGACGAAGCTTTCCGATCAGGCCAAGGCGCAGCATTTGCCGCTGGGCCAAGCGCTGCGGGAATACGCGGGCGCGGCCAACAAGGAACGCTTGTTGTCGCTGCTGGTGCCGGTGCAGCGCGCATCGGAGAGTTGTTCCTGGCTCAAGGCGATGGTGGACGGTGGCGAGATTTTTCATCCGCTGCGATGGACGCCTCGCGAGGCCCTACAGCTTCTTCGCGACGTTCCCCAACTGGAATCGGCGGGCGTGGTGGTGCGGATGCCGGCGGCGTGGCGCGGGAATCGGCCGCCACGCCCACGGGTCACCGGGACGGTGGGGACGAAGCCGCCGTCCGGGTTGGGCCAGGATGCCCTGCTCGATTTCAAAATGGAGGTGACGCTGGAAGGGGAGGCGCTCACGCGGGCGGAGATCGAAGAGCTGCTGGCGGCTACCGAGAGCCTCGCCATGGTGCGGGGGCGATGGATCGAGGTGGATCGGGATCATCTGAGGAAGATGCTGGATCGCTTCGCCGAGGTGGAGCAGGCGGCTAAGGATAACGGAATCGCGTTCGCCGAGGCGATGCGGCTTGTTGCCGGGGCGGGAGTGGCGGCGGGCGAAGCCGCGGTAACGGAAAACGTGGATTGGGCCGGGGTGACGGCGGGGCCATGGTTATCCCAAACGCTCGCGGCGCTGCGGAGTCCGGAAGGTTTGGCGCGCGTGGACCCGGGCGCAGCGTTGCGGGCCACCTTGCGGCCCTACCAGCAGGTGGGCGTCCGCTGGCTGTACCTGCTGACGAAGCTGGGGCTCGGGGCATGCCTCGCCGACGATATGGGCCTGGGCAAGACAATGCAAGTGATCTCGCTGCTATTGGTGCTACGGGGCCAGGCGGGGGCAGACCGGGAACCGAGCCTGTTGGTGGCGCCGGCGTCGCTGCTGGCCAACTGGGCTTCGGAAGTGGAGCGTTTCGCGCCGGGCTTGAAGACCCTCATCGCGCATCCTTCGTCGCTGCCGGCGGCGGAAATGAAGAAGGTCGACCGGGATCGGCTCGCCAACGTCGACCTGGTGATCACCAGCTACGGCACGCTGCTGCGAGCGCCGTGGATCACGGAAGCACGCTGGCGCGTGGCCGTGCTCGACGAAGCACAGGCGATCAAGAATCCGGACTCCAAGCAGACGCGGACGGCGAAGCAACTGAAGGCTGGAGCCAGGCTCGCTCTCACCGGCACTCCGGTGGAGAACCGGCTGGGCGACTTATGGTCCATCTTCGACTTCATCAATCCGGGACTGTTGGGATCAGCGAAGCAGTTCACGGCGTACACGAAGCAGTTGGGTAAGCAAGCGCACGTATCTTATGGTCCCTTGCGGGAACTTGTGCGGCCCTATATTCTGCGCCGCCTGAAGACCGACAAGGCGGTGATCTCGGACCTGCCCGACAAGACCGAGTTGAAGGCATACTGTCCTCTGAGCCGGCGGCAGGCCGTACTGTACGAGCAGGCCGTCGCGGACCTGGCCAGGCAACTGGAGAGCGCGGAAGGGATCCAGCGGCGGGGCTTGGTGCTGGCGTTCCTGATGCGATTCAAACAGATCTGCAATCATCCCTCACAGTGGCTGGGCGACGGCGGATGGAGCGAGAACGAGAGCGGCAAATTCGCGCGGCTGCGCGAGATCGCGGAAGTGGCGGCGTCGAGACAGCAGAAAATGCTCGTCTTCTCGCAGTTTCGTGAGACGGTCGGGCCGCTGTCGGATTTTCTCGCGTCGGTGTTCGAGCGTCCTGGGCTCGTGCTGCATGGAGAGACAGCGGTGAGTAAGCGCAAGGACCTGGTGCGCCGCTTCCAGGAAGACGAGGGGGTTGGATTCTTCGTGCTTTCCTTGAAGGCCGGTGGGTCTGGCCTGAACCTCACTGCCGCGTCGCACGTGGTGCATTTCGACCGGTGGTGGAACCCCGCGGTGGAAAATCAGGCGACGGATCGCGCTTTCCGGATCGGGCAGACAAAGAACGTTCTCGTGCATAAGTTCATCTGCCGCGGCACGGTGGAAGAGAGAATCGATGAGATGATAGAGGCCAAGCGGAAACTCTCGGACGACTTACTCGAAGGAGGCGCCGATTTGTTACTGACGGAGATGGACGACGAGGATCTTTTGAGCCTGGTGGCGCTCGACATCGGCAAGGCACGGGGAGATGCCTGACAGATGAGATATGACGGCTGGGGCTTCAAGCCTTATGTCACGGTGGGGGAGCGAAGGCGCCAGGCTGCACTGGCGATGCAGCAGAGGAGGAAGCAAGGCCATCCGGTTTCGCCCGTGCAAATCGAAGGGCGGAAGATTACAACGACTTTCTGGGGGATGGCATGGTGCGAGAACCTGGAGCGGTATAGCGACTACGCGAATCGTCTGCCGCGCGGGCGGACCTACGTGCGCAACGGTTCCGTGGTCGACCTGCAGATCACCAAAGGCGAGATAACCGCGTCCGTAATGGGATCCAGCCTGTACACGGTGACCGTGGCGATAACTCCGGTGAAGAAGACACTGTGGAGCGCACTTTGCACCGATTGCGCGGGCGGAATCGACTCCCTGGTCGAGTTATTGCAGGGCAAGTTGTCGAAAGCGGTGATGGAGCGCATATGCCGGCAGCACGACGGCCTGTTTCCGTCTCCGCGTGAGATCAAGCTGTCGTGCAGTTGCCCGGATTGGGCGGGGATGTGCAAGCACCTGGCGGCGGTGATGTATGGGATCGGCGCGCGGTTCGATCATCAACCGGAACTGCTGTTCCGTCTGCGTGGCGTGGACGAGATGGAGCTGATTGCGCGGGCGGGCGCGGCGGCTCCACTTCATACCGGGGCACCGGGAGCGGAGCGGGTGCTGGCTGACGACGACCTTGGCGCTTTGTTCGGGATCGACATGGCATCGGCCGAAGCACCAGCGAAGGCGCCGCGGGCCAGAAAGACTCCGGCCAAGAAGAAGACGACTAAGTCGAAGTCGAAAGCCACGAAGAAGAGGAAGAGCGAGCGATAAGATAGAACACGATGCTCGATCGCCGCCGCTTCCTCACCGCACTGGCCGCGCCGTTCGCCGCGCAGGCGCAGCGCCGCAAGCCAAACATCGTGATCCTGTTCGCCGACGATCTCGGTTTCGGAGAGTGCGGCTTTCAGGGCAACCGCGAAATACCGACGCCGAACATTGACTCCATCGCCTCCGGCGGCGTTCGGTTCACCAACGGCTACGTCACTGCTCCGGTCTGCTGCCCCTCGCGCGCTGGCATGATGACGGGCCGCTACCAGACGCGATTCGGGCACGAACTGAACCTGATCGGCAGAGCGAACCTCGAGCCGAACGCCGGATTGCCGCTGACGGAGCGCACGATGGCCGAGCGATACAAGGCTGCCGGCTACGCCACGGGACTGGTAGGCAAGTGGCATCTCGGGGCCAGCGCCCCCTACCATCCGCTGCGGCGCGGATTCGACGAATTCTACGGTTTTCTTCACGAAGGGCATTTCTACAATCCACCGCCCTATCGGGGAGCGCTGACACGGCTGCGCACCAACGAACCGCCGTACGACGACGCCAATCCCGTGATGCGGGGAACCGACCCGATCGTGGAGCCCGAGTACCTCACCGACGCGCTGGCCCGGGAAGCGGTTGGATTCATCGATCGCCATCGCGAGCATCCGTTTTTCCTGTACCTTGCTTTCAATGCCGTTCATAGCCCCATGCAGGCTCCCGTGCCGCTGGTGCGCGAGTTCCAGCATATCCAGGATGAACAGCGCCGCCTTTTCGCGGCGATGCTATCGTCGATGGACAGCGCCGCCGGACGGGTGCTGTCCACTCTGCGCGAGCGCAATCTGGACAACGACACCCTGGTATTTTTCCTCAGCGACAACGGCGGGCCCACCGCCGAACTCACCTCCACCAACGAACCGCTGCGGGGCGGCAAGGGTCAGCTCTGGGAGGGAGGGATACGCGTTCCGTTCGCGGTGCAATGGAAGGGCCGCATCCCGGGCGGGGTCACCTACCAAGAGCCGGTGACCTCGCTCGACATCCTGCCTACCGGTCTGGCGGCGGCGGGTGCGGTGGGCGTGCAGGGTCTCGACGGCGTCAATCTGTTGCCCTATCTGACCGGCGAGGCCAAAGGCGCCCCGCATGAATCACTGTTCTGGCGGTACGGACGCAGTATCGCCCTGCGGCGGGGCAATTGGAAGATCGTGCGTCAAAGCCAGACGAGGAATGAAGATGCGCCGTACCGGTTGTACGATTTGGACCGGGATGTTGGCGAGACTCGCGACGCCGCGTCGGTGAACGCGACGGAGTTGAGCCGGCTGCGCGAGGAGGTGGAAGCGTTGAACCGCGAGATGGTAGCGCCGCTTTGGGGGAGGGCGTGAGATCGCCTATGGATTGTGCTGGTCCAAGAGGATGCCGTTGCCGTCCGGGTCCACCAGCACCATGTGCGCGGGCCCGGTTGTCGTCTCGTCGGCTTCACGCTGGATCGCGATCCCTTTGGCTTTGAGGGCAGTCTGAATCGAACGCACATCGGAGGGATTGAACGTGATGATGTTTTTTTCGAACATCCCTTGAAAAAGGCCGATGGTGGCGCCGGCGTTTTGCATGATCACCCAGTTTTGCTCGTATCCCGGATAGGGCTTCTCATACTTCATGGCTTCGAATCCCAGGTTCTCGTAAAAGCTCCTCGATTCGGCAAGACTCTTCACGGCAAGGCTGATGGAAAATTGGCCGAGGTTCATGGCTGCACCTTCTACCTTTCATGCTGGACGATCCTTACCAGCCTAAAGGATGGCGTGAAAAGGCTCAAGCGGCGGGAGCTGGCTGTGGAGAAGCTTCGCGGCGCGGCCCCCACTCCGGCAGCCGTCCGGAGATCGCGAGCAAAAGAGCGAGCATCAGGATCGACGGAGAGATGGTCCATGGCGGCCCGATTACGGTGAGCACGTAGGGCACGATCGTCATGGCGGCCACGGCCACCCACTTGGCGGGCTTCACACTGTCGGGCTGCAGCATCATCAGCAGCGCGGGCAGCAGCAGCGCGATATCGTAGCCATAGGTGTGCGGCGTCACCAGGATCGATCCGGCCGCCGCGGCCCAGAACCAGCCCACGGTCAGGTTGGGAACGGCTCGGGGAAACAAAGCGAGGGCCGCCACCGCTAGCACGCCAACCACGCGGGCCGGCGTCGAATCGATCCCGAGATTCATGAGCATCGCATAGATGTTCGGCATCATCTCGGGGGATTCCGACAGCGTATCGATCTTGCCGTTGGTGAGCATGTCGATGTAGGGCCGGGCACCGGCCAGAGCCACCGAGATGCCGGCTTCCACCGCTCCTGTAAGCGCGTAGGCGGCGAACATGCGCCACTTCCGCTGCAGCAGCATGGCCGGCGCCAATAGCATCAGCAGGTGAAACTTGAACAGAGTTCCAGCGAGCAGAACTCCGGCCAATCCGTCACGGCCTTTTTCGATGGCCAGCCAGGAGCCTAGCACCAGCAGCACCATGAAGCTGATGTCCTGGCCATTGAGAATCCCCATCGCGAAAGGGAAGAAGAACGACATGGCGGCCACCGCACCCCATCCGAAGCGCTTCTTGGTCCACCATGTGAAAGCTAACAGTCCCAGGCCCTGCACGATCAGCCACACGGTGAAGGCGGGCCAGATCGACATCAGGCCAAGCGGAGCGAGAAGCGGCACATAAAACGCCGGACGCGTAGGCGGAATGAAGAGCTGTTTCTCAGGAGCGATCCGCTGCTGGACTTCCTGGACGAAGGGAATGTCGTACAAGCGGTCCACGTTGCCCTCGGCGAAGATTGTGCCCTGCGTGAAGAAGACGAGGAAATCGTGATGCGCCGCGTGATGGAGCAAAGTCGAACCGAGCATCCCGAAGAACAAGGCACCCGTGATCACGCACAACAGTGCTTCCGCGGGCTGGGCAGGGCGCGACTTCATCACCCATTGATCGCCAAATGCGCGATGCGCCTGTATCGGGGGTTTCGCTTAGCTCGCCCGGTCAGGACTCCACAGCCACCGGCGCGTACTCTCGCCGCACCAGGAACACATACGCGCAGATGCCCATCACCAGCCACACTCCGATGGCCTTGATGGGTGCATCGAAACTACCGGTCTGCTGCACCAGCCACCCGGTGAGCCATGGGGCGACGATACCGGCGAGATTGGCGGCCGTGTTTTGAATCGCTACCGGGAGCGCGCCGGGCATCAGGGTCTGCGTCAGGGCCCAGTAGTTGGCCGTGGCGAGACCCAGCCCGCAGAGCGAAGCGATGGTGAAAAACATCATCAGCGGCTGAGAGGTAGTGAAGAGACTGAACGTCTGCGTGGCGGCCATGACGAACCCGGCGATGGTGAAGCCGCGCCGCACCGCCACCGCGTCCATGCCACGCGCGATCATCCGGTCCGCCGCCCAGCCCGATAGCGCCGCCACCAGTGCCATTCCTCCGAACGAGGCGCCACTGTACCAGCCGGTGGCCTTCAAGGACAGTCCATGCGTGTCCTGAAAATACCGCGGCATCCACGTCATGCAGTAGTAGACGAAATACATGTAGCAGTAAGTGCCGATGATCACACCCCACATCAACCGCGTACGAAGCGCCTGTGCCAGCGTGATTCGCTGCCCTGCCCCCTTGCCGGGAGCGTCGGCGCCACGGGCCGCCGGATCATCCTTCTTCACCCACAATAGCCACGGGACCACCCACACCAGGCTCACCAGTCCCATCAACACAAACATGGGCTTCCATCCGAAGGCCAGCACAAGGGCGGTTGCCAGTGGCAGGCCGACGGCTGGGCCTACCTTGGTGCCGGTCATATACAAGCCCACCGCCAATCCGCGATCTTTCTCCGTGAAGTGGTTGCGGATGTAGTAGAGGCTGCTCGAGGTCACAACCGATTCGCCCGCGCCCACCAATAACCGGAACGCCACCAGGCTCCACAGCCCGGTGGTGAACGTGGTGAGCGCCGAGGCGATACTCCACAGCAGGAAACCCAGCATGTAGAGAGTGCGAGCGCCGTAGCGATCCACCATCATGCCGGCTGGAATCTGTCCGAGAGTGTATGTCCAGAAGAACGCGGACAGCGCCATGCCCTGCTGCGCCTTGTCAATGGCGATCACTTTCTCCATTTCGGGCAGGGCGACGGTTAAATTGACACGATCGGAATAGGCAACCACCATGCCGAGGCTGAGAAGAATCACCACGGCCCAACGCATCGGGCTGACTTGCGTGGCGGCGGCCGCCGCCGTTTTCACCGGTTGCGCGGTGGCGCTCATGAGCGCCGCCCGTCGTCAAGCGCAGTGAGGTCCGCTCCCGCGATGGTGGGACACCAGTATCGTTCCACGTGTTCAATCACCAGTTGTGTTCCCCTTTCATGACTCACCCAAGGCGCCTCGCGCGGATCGTACATCGCATCGGTGAGATCGCGCGCCAGCACCACGGACTTGCCCAGTCGCGTCAACTGCCGGATACCGAACGGTCGCCCGAGCACACACATATTGGTATGCACGCCCATCATCGCCACGTTGGCGATCGATTCCTGTTCGAGAAAATTGTAGATCTCCTGGCCGGAGTCGCTGATGCCGTCCGGTTCCATGATCGTGAGGCCCGGATGCTGCCGGGTGTATCGCCGGACGCGCTCGCCCACCACGCCGTCGTCGCAGGGCTGGCGCGTGTCGTCGACCGGAAGCGGCGCTTCGTCCTTCAAATCGAGGTAGCACCACTTGGCGATTTCCACCGGCGGCGCCGCCGCCCGGGCCGCCTTCATGCGCGCGCGCTGCGGCGTGTTCTCGTACTGGTCCATGCACGAACTGGGAGCGTGGATGATCCGCACCCCGAGCGCACGCGCCTTGGCGATGGTGTGGTTCATGCGCGGGACGATCTCTTCGATTCGCTTCACCGAGTTCTGGCAATAGTGGCCATTCCACATGTCGCAAATGATGATCGCGGTGGAAGCGGGCTGCCAGTGCAAGTCCGAGTCGACGGCGAGACCGTTTCTTCGGGACCGCGCCCGCAGACGCAGGCTTTGCCGGGATCCCTGCTGCGGGTAGAGGGGGGCGGCAGCAAGCAGTGTCAGGATTTCGCGCCGGAGCATGTCCAGCATTGTATCGGAGTTTTAGCTCGCGTCCGGTTCGGATCCGAATCGGAGAACGTTGCCGTCCGGGTCCGCCACCTGGATCTCGAGCGCCCAGGGGAAATTGGTGGGCTCCAACTTGATCTCGACGCCGGCCGCCAGCAGTTCCTCATGTAGCCGCCGCGCGTCGCTTACGCCCACCCAGGCCCAGGCCGCGCCCCGGCCCTGTCCTTTTTGGCAGAGATAGATCGAGGCGCCGCCGCGCGTTATGCAGGTGAAATCCGCATTGCCCCAAGGGGCATTTTGAAAGCCGAGCTTGTCCACGTAAAAACGGAGCGCGGCGTCCATGTCTTCCACCCTGAGGATGGGTTCACTGTGCTCGAAATGGACGCGCGCCGGCGTCAAAACTAAACCCCGCCGAGTTCGACCGTCCGCGCGGTCAGGATGGCCGGATGCTGCAGAAGCTCCGCAATCACTCTTTCGGATAGGGCCTCATCGGTTTCGACGATCGATACCGCGCGCGTCGCGGCGTCCTTACGGCCGAGTGCGAAGTTGGCGATATTCACCGAATTCCGGCCGAGCACCGTGCCCACGTGTCCGATCACCCCGGGAACGTCGTCGTTCATCATATAGGTGAGGTGGCCGGCCAGAGCCGCTTCGATGGGGATGCCGTTGACGCGAACCAGCCGCGGCCGGTCCAGGATCAGCGAGCCCTCCACCTGCGTGACGCCCTTGTCGGTCTCGAGTTCGATCTGGATGGAGTCCACATAGCCGGCGCGTTTCTCATGGCGCTCGCTCACGTCCAACCCGCGCCGCTGCGCGATCGGCATCGCATTCACGATGTTCGGCCGCTGCGGCATGGACCGCGCCAGCACGCCGGCGAGCCCCGCGTTCCGGATCAACTGCGTATTGAGATCCGCCACCGCGCCGTGGTAGGCGATGCGTACGGCCTTCGGATTGCCGTCGGCCATGTAGGAGGCGAACGTCCCTAGACGTTCGGCCACGCTCAGCCACGGTTCCATCGCGCGGAACTGCTCCGGCGAAAGCGCCGGCATGTTCACAGCGTTGATAGCGACGCCGTTGCAGAGATACTCCACCATCTGGTGTGCGATTCGGATCCCGACGATTTCCTGTGCTTCCTCGGTGGAGCCGCCGATGTGCGGAGTGGCAATGAGCGTCTTGGCCTCGAGCAGCACCTCGCCGGCGGGCGGCGGTTCCGGATCGAACACGTCCAGCCCTGCGCCGCCCACATCGCCGCTTTGCAGGGCCTCTGCGAGCGAGGGCTGGTGAATCAGCTCACCGCGCGCGCAGTTGACCAGGCGGACGCCTTTCTTCATTTTTGCGATCGACGCAGCGTTGATCATGCCGCGCGTCTCATTGGTGACGCCCACATGCAGCGAGATATAATCGGCGCGGCCGTAGAGAGTGTCGAGGTCCACCAGTTCGACGCCGAGATCCGCCGCCATTTGCGAATTCACGTACGGATCGGTGCCGATGATCAGCATTTCGAAAGCCCGGGCGCGGCGGACCACTTCGCGGCCAATATTGCCCAGCCCCACCACGCCAAGCGTCTTGCCGCGCAGTTCGTTGCCGAGAAACGCCTTCTTCTCCCACTTGCCGGATTTCGTCGAAGCGCTCGCCTGCGGGATCATGCGCGCCATCGACAGCATCATCGCGATAGTATGCTCGGCCACCGACACGGCGTTGCCGCCTGGGGTGTTCATCACCAGGACACCCGCCGCGGTGGCGGCTTCCATATCGACGTTGTCCACGCCCACTCCGGCGCGGCCCACCACGCGCAAATTCGGCGCCTGTGCGAATGTGTCTTTGTTCACCTTGACGGCGCTGCGCACCACCAGCGCGTCGCAATCGGCCAGATGCGCCGTATATTCCTTGGGGTTGGAGACAACCACGTCCCAACCTTCCACCTTCTGAAAAAGCTCCACCGCCGCCGGGGCGAGAGGCTCCGCGATTAGAATTTTCATACTTCGTTTTTCTTGCGTCTACCGTTCCACTAGGCGTTGACCGTGGCGGGAATGCCGGCCACTTCGGCGTACACTTCCTGCACCGCTGCCACGCCCGAGCCCAGTTTCACCGGGTGTCCATTGGCGATGAGGATGATTTCCAGCGCACCGATTACGGCGAAAAGGTCCGCGAAATCGAAATACCCAAGGTGTGCGATCCGGAAGATCTGGCCCTTCATCGTGCCTTGGCCGTTGGCGATGATCATGCCGAACCGTTCTTTGTAGGCCTTCACGATCTTGCCGGAGTCCATGCCGGCGGGCGCCTTGATCGCCGTCACCGACGACGCCGGGCTGCCGGGGGAAAACAACTCCAGATCCAGCGCCTTGGCCGCCTGCCGCGTTGCCCGCGCCAGCAGTTGCGCATTCTCAACGAGCTTGTCCATCCCGATGGACTTGATGTACTTCAACGCCGCACCCAACGCCAGAATGAGCGAAGTGTTCGGCGTCCAGCTCGATTCGCCTGCCGCCGCGTTTTGCGCTTCTTTTTTCAGATTGAAGTAGAAGCGGGGCAGTTTTGACGATTCCGCCTGCTTCCAGGCCTTCGGGCTGATTGATAGAAACGCGATACCCGGCGGGATCATGAACGACTTCTGCGAGCCGCCGATGACGACGTCGAGCCCCCACTCTTCAATCTTTAACGGCTGTGTGCCGAGCCCTGTAATGGCGTCGATGATGAATAGGGCGCCGGTGGCGCTGACCAGTTTCGCCATTCCTTCGATGTCATGGGACGCGCCGGTGGAAGTTTCCGATGCCTGGACGAAAACACCCTTAGCGTCCGGATTCGCCTCGAGCGCGGCGGCCAGTTCGGAAGGCTGCACGGCATCGCCGTATTCTTTCTGAATCACCACCGCGTTGAGGCCAAAGGCCTTCGTGATCGAGACCCAACGCTCACCGAACTTACCGGCGCAGCAGACGATTACTTTGTCGCCAGCCGAGAACAGATTCGAGACCGAGGCTTCCATGGCGCCGCTACCGGAGGCCACCAATGGCACCACATCGTAGCTGGTGCCCATGACTTCTTTCAAGTCGGCCAGCGCCGCCTTGTATACATTCCGGAAATCTTCGGTCCGGTGATGCAGATCGGACGCCATCATGGCATGCAGCGCCGGCGGATACAGCGGGGTCGGCCCGGGTGTCAGGAGACGTTGTTTTTTGATGTGCATGGACGTGGGGTTAACCTTTAGAATAGCAGACAGCATGCCCCTTCTGGATCGAATTCAAAAAGACATGATCGAGGCGATGAAAGCCAAGGATGAGGCCCGTTTGAGCACCGCGCGAATGATCAAAACGGCCCTGATGAAGTACAAAGCCGACAAGATGAAAGACGCCGACGAAGCCGCCGAACAGCAGATCCTGAGTCTGCTGTTGAAGCAGCGCCACGAGTCGGCGGAAATGTTCCGCAAGGGTGGGCGGGAAGACTCTGCGGTGAAGGAAGAGCAGGAGGCAAAGCTGATCGAAGGATACATGCCGGCCATGGCCTCAGCCGAGGAAGTTGCGGCGGCGGTGGATGCGGCCGTTGCGGCAAGCGGCGGCGGGGCCAAGAATATGGGTCCGGTGATGAACGCGGTCAAGGCAGCGCTCGCTGGTAAGCGCGTGGACGGGCGGGCGCTGTCGGAACTGGTCAAGGCGAAACTCGGCTAGCGGCCGGCTAGCCACCCAGTGCGGCAATGAACGCACGCAGTTCTTTCAGCGTGTCCGCTTCATTGCTCAGATAGACGTAGTGATTGGCGCCCGGCCACTCGAGCACGCGTGCGCCTGGAACCGCGTCGAGCAGGCTGTTCCGGTAGCGCGCGAGGAAGGCCAGCAGGATCGTGTGCTCGGTTTCCGCGGCAGCGCGGTATTCCGCGGTTTCGTCCCTCCAGCGATCTTCGGGCGGCTTCGGCATGGCGAAGATGGAGAGCACCGGTACAGCGATCCCTGTGTAGTCGCGCTTCACCGATCCCGCGTCGATGGCGTCGCGGATGCTTTGCGCGGTCCGGTAGGCGCCAATCGATCCGTCGGGCATGAACTCGTACATGTTGCGCACTTCGGCCTCGCCGAACACAATGCCGCCCGCTTGCTTCTGCCACTCGCGATAGGCAGCGTACGACGCTTTGCGCTTGGCCGCGAGCGCGGACGGCGGCGGCGGTTTCAATGACCCCATCTTCTCCACCGCGCCCCGGTAGCGCGGGTCACTCCAGGGAAAATCCTTTGGGTCCGCCCCGGCGTCCAGATACACCAGCCCCGCGATCCGGGACGAGTGTTGCCGCCCAACTGTGGTCAGTTCTGAGCCCGCCATCGAATGGCCCACCAGCACCGGGGCTTCGATGCGAAGAGCGTCCAGCACCGCCAACACGTCGTCCGCCAGACGTTGATCGCCGTAACCGGTTTCGGGATGACTCGAGTGCCCGAAGCCGCGTCGCGTGATCGCAAAGACATGGCAGCAATCGGCCAGTTTCCGCGCGAACTCGTCGTAGACGTGCGCGGTGTTTCCGGATCCGGTGAGCAGAACCACCGCTCGCCCGCTCCCGCCCCAGTCGAGCACCTCCAGTTGCACACCCTCTTCGACGGAGACCCGGCGCACTTCATGCGGCGACGGATCTCGCCAAGCCACGGCTTGGAGCAACGTGACACCAAAGAGCAGGGCGATCCTCATGACATCGACCGTTCCCGATCGATCTCGTCGATCTCTGCCTGCAGTTCATTGGCTTCCCGGCGGCGTAGCCAGTAGCCGTATACGACCCAAACGGCAAGCAGAATGACAAAGGGCAGCGAGCGCGAGAGGATCCGGGGATCCGGAGCGCGGCTAGCCAGGGTGGCGAGCAAGGTCAGGCACGCCAGCAGAAGCGGTCCGTACCAGATCCACGCGCTGCGAAGGTGGCCGCGGCGGCGTTCCAACTCGCTCCGGTAGAATTCCAACCCTGTGACAGTAAGCCCCTCGAACCGGCTGAGTCGAATGATTTGATCGCGGAAGCGGTACGCCGATATCAGCACCCACAGGACGATCAGAACGCAGCCAGCCCAGGGCAGGACCTCGCCGGTCTCCGCGAACCGCCACCCGATCACAGCCGCGAACAACAAGGATCCGGCCAAACCCGCGACGATGTCGCCGCGAGTACGTGACCGCAGCGCCCGCAGACGCCGCCGCGCCAAACCCCGCGCCACAACCGGAATCGATTCCGCCGGTTGCTCTTTCCAAGCCATTCTCGGATCTTCAGCCATGATGGTGCTCCTGTTGAAACCGCCGCGCCAGGATATTCTTTATGCGGTGAATCTTCATTGCGACGTTAGCGGTGGAGAGTCCGGTGATGTCGGCGATCGAGCCGGTGTCCATTTCCTCGAGATAGGAAATCATGATCTGCCGGTCCACCGGCTTCAGGCTCAGAACAAGCCGTGAGAGATGCTCGAGCGCCCGGCCGCGGTCAATATCGGGCGTGCCGGAGGATGCGGCCAATTCCTCCACCTGTTCCAGGCTCATCCACCGCTCCCGGTTGCGCCGCTCCCGATTCACATAGGAAACGGCGGTATTGTGGGCCACCCGAAAAACCCAGGTCCTCAACCCGCAGCGGCCATCGAAGGTTTCCAGGCTTCTCCAGATTTGAAGGTGGATGTCTTGACGCAGGTCCCGGCGCTTCTCCGCATCCGCTTCGTAGCCGCCCGCCAGCCGGTCTAGCGCGCGGCCGAAGTCACGCACGGCGGCATCATAGAGCTCGTCGCGGCTGCTCACGGTTTAGATAGTCGCCGCCGCGGCGGATTTCTAACAGCTATTGCAGCCGCAACCCATCGCGATCCACCCACGCGCCATCGAGCATGATGCGATTCACCGCCCGCAGGTTCTTCACGTCGATGGCGGGGTCGGCGGCCAGCAGCAGGATATCTGCCCGCCGCCCTTCCCGAATCGTTCCCAGTTCCTTCTGCCTTCCCAAGGCCATGGCGCCGTGCAACGTGGCCGCGGTGATCACCTCCATCGGCGAGAAGCCCGCCTGCGCCAGCAGCTCGCACTCACGCAGGGTCATCAAACCGGGCAGATCCATTTGCGATCCGCCGTCGGATCCAACCGCGATCGGGATCCCGGCATTGGCGAGTTTGCGGGTGTTGGCGAGCGCCCGCTCGAACTCGAGCTTCGCTTGCGCGGTGGGGGCCGGCTGCTTCGCCGCTGCTTCGCGCATCGCCCGCAGCGTGGCCGGATTGAGCAGGCGCGCCACCTCCGGATCGTCCAGGCGCTTGGGATCGTTCTTGTAAAGCCAGCCGAGTTCCTGCCGGATCAGCGTGGGCGTAAAAACAATGGCACGGGCCTTCAAGGCCTCCACCAGCTTCGTGTCGGGCTCGTCGTTGTCACGAATCATGTGAAGGAACCCCGCCCCGCCCGCGTCGAGCAAATGCCGCACATCATCCTCAAAGCGGATGTGCGCCACCACGGGGATGGAATATTTCTTCGCCTCATCGGCGATCGCCTCGATCACTGGCCGCGCGATCTTCGGCCTGTCCGGGCCCTCGTCGATCCATATCTTGATCAGGTCCACTTTCTGAGCCGCGAGTTCGGCTACTTCCGCGCGCGCCGCGGCCGCATCGCGCGGCTGCCGCGCTATCTCACCGATCTCTTGCGAGGGGTGCCCGCCGGGCGCGGTGAACCCCCGCCCCGCCGTGAACAGACGCGCCGTGGTCAGCCTACCGGTGCGTTGTTCGTCCCGGATCGACATTCCCGCCTCGCGTTCGGTGCCCACGCTGCGCACCGTCGTCACGCCATAACGCAAATAGGAATTGAGATTCGCCAGCACACGTTCGCGCGTGTAGTTCTCCGGATAGAATCCGGGGCCACCGGTCGAACCCAAATGGACATGCATGTCCATCAGACCGGGGATGGCGAACTGACCCGCCGCGTCCACACGCGACGCACCCGCGGGGATCGTCACCGACGCGGCCGGACCCGCGGCCACAATCCGGCCCTGATCGACGACGATCGACGCCCCCGCCACCGGCGCCGTGCCCGTTCCGTCAATCAGGGTGACACCGGTGATCGCGATCGCCGTGGAAGGAGGTGGCGGCGTCGAGCAGCCGAGGAGCATCGATAACCCAATCAGCAGATGAGTCCGCATCGCTTCGTTAGTGTATGACAAGCCACGCGGGGCTGTCGATCAGCAACGGCGGCCAAGCCGCGCGGCCCGCCTGCCGCGGTGACTTCCGCAGCCTTTTCCACGGTAGCTCGCTTTGGTATACTCCCCGATAGATGTTGTTGTTCGCTAATGGGGCGTTGCTTGCTCCCACCTTCGGAGATACACCCACCAACCTCTGGCAAAACGGTGCGGCCGCACTTTGCCGCGCCATGATTCTTCGCCAATGAAGCTCAGCGTCCGAATCAGCAGCGGGATCGAATCACTGTTCGGAACCCGGGATGAAAACATCCGTCTCCTCGAAGAAAATTTGAACGTCCGCACGCGGCTGCGCGAGGATGCCTTGGAGATCGAGGGAGAGCAGCCGGCCGTCGAACGAGCCGAAAGCATCCTCGAAGACTACGTTGCGCTCACCGCCGAGGGCCACACGTTCAACGGCACCCTGCACGATCACCTGCGTGTGGTCACCGGCGATCCGGCGCTGACGCTGCGGGGGCTGGTCGAGAGCGGGCGGCAGCGCAGTTTCGGAAAAAAGGTAGTTACCCCGAAGACCCTGAACCAGCGCGTCTATCTGGAGATGATCGATCGTCACGATCTCGTGTTCGGCATCGGGCCGGCCGGAACCGGCAAGACGTATCTGGCCGTGGCGATGGCGGTGGCGGCTCTGTTGAGCAAACGCGTTTCCCGCATCATTCTCACTCGCCCGGCTCTGGAGGCCGGCGAGAAGTTGGGATTCCTGCCCGGAACCCTCCAGGAAAAGATCGACCCGTATTTGCGTCCCCTGTACGACGCGCTATTCGAGATGCTCGACCCGGAGAAAGTGGAGCGGTTCCTCGAGCGAAACACCATCGAAGTGGCGCCGATCGCCTTCATGCGCGGCCGCACGCTGAACGACAGCTTCATCATCCTCGACGAGGCGCAGAACGCCACTCAGGAACAGATGAAGATGGTCCTGACGCGGACGGGCTTCAATTCGAAAATGGTGGTCACCGGCGACGTGACACAAACGGACCTGCCGGCCGGGCGGCGCAGCGGTCTGGTGGACGCGATCGAGGTGCTTCACGGGATTCCGGAAATTCGCTTCGTGTACTTCGGAGAACGCGACGTGGTTCGTCATAGCCTGGTCCAGAAGATCATTCGCGCCTATGAGCGGCAGGGGTTGGATGCGGCGTCTCAACCGCAATTACCGCTGCAATTCAGCCCAGCGGAGCTGGCTCCGGGTGAGCAAACGGGGCGCGAGTAAGGCTGTCTTTCGAACCGATGACCGACCCTCCTTCTAGTTCCATCCTGTTCCGGCGGGCCGGCCGCCAGTTAGACCGGCCGCGCCTGAAAGCCTTCGCGCACAGGCTCGAATCGGAGGTGGCCGGCGGGCGGCCCTTCGTCTGCCTGATCACCGATGATCGGGAACTGCGGCGCCTCAATCGCGAGTTTCGCGGCAAGGACGAGCCTACCGATGTCTTGTCGTTTCCGTCGACGGACGGCCAGTCGCTGGGAGACCTTGCCATTTCCGCCGATCGCGCGCGCGAGCAGGGTCCACGATACGGGCACGGCGAGACCGAGGAATCCGCCATCCTGATGCTGCACGGCTTGCTGCATTTGATGGGGATGGATCATGAGCGCGATCGTGGGGCGATGCGGCGCGCCGAGACACGATGGCGCAAGGCGCTCGGCCTTCCGCCCTCGCTCACCGAGAGGGCCCGGCGATGACTTTGGCGCTACTCGTGGTGGGCCTGGTCGCGGTGCTCCTGGTGCCGGTGTGTTTTCTGCAGTTGCTGTACCTGGAGTCACTCCGGCTGCGCGCGCGCGAGCAACCGGCGCTCGAGTGGTTCAAGGAGCATCTCGAAGAACGGATCGGTCTGCCGGGGGAGCGTGGGGCGCTGACATTTTCGCTGGTCAAGCACGGATTGCTCGTGCTGATGGGCGTGCTCCTGTTCGCCGCGCTCGAGCGGGGCGGCGGAGTGTCTGTGCTCGATCCCGCCACCCGGTCTCCAGTGCGGGCGGTGGCGGAAACGATGGTGCTCGCCTGGTTCGGCACCGTGCTGGTGGCTCACCTGATTCCACAGCTTCTCTATCGCAGAACGTCTGGCCATTGGCTGGTGGCGATGCTGCCGCTGATCCACATCCTGGCGCTGTTGATGCGGCCGCTGCTGGCGTTTCTTTCCTTCCTCCGCTCGCTGGCCGATTTGGGCGCCCCGGAAGAGAACGTGGACGAGTCCACCAGCCAGAGTGAGGATATCGAAGCCCTCATTTCCGCCGGCGCGGAAGAAGGTCTCATCGAGGAAGAAGACCGGAAGCTGATTCAGAGCGTGGTGGAGTTCGGCGACAAAACCGTGCGCGAGGTGATGACGCCAAGGCCCAACATCGTTGCCATCGCCGAAGAAGCTTCCCTCGAGCAGTTGCGCCAACTCGTGGCTCGCGAGCAATACTCGCGTGTTCCGGTGTTCGACGGTTCCATCGACAACATCGTCGGGTTCGTCCACGTGAGAGATCTCGTCGAGATCGAGCCCGGCAAGCGTGACGGACTACTGGTGAGGGACCTCAAACGGACCATCATCGTCGTGCCCGAGACCAAGTTCGTGACAGATCTCATGCGCGAGATGCAACTGGGAGGCGTGCAGATGGTGGTTGTGGTGGACGAGTACGGACAAACGGCGGGCATAGCCACCATGGAAGATCTGCTCGAGGAAATCGTCGGCGAGATCACCGATGAGCACGATCCCGAGCGCGACGTCGAGCGCAACGAAGATGGATCCTGCGTGGTGTCGGGCAATTTCGATCTGGATCACCTGGCGGACCTGTTCGAGTTCCGCCCGGACGAGGAAACCGAGTCCACCACGGTGGGCGGGCTGGTGAGCGAGTGGCTGGGACATGTGCCCAAAGTAGGCGAGTGCGTCGAGAGGGACGGCATCCGGATCGAGGTCACCGCGTCTGACGAGCGGCGCGTATCCCAGGTGCGAATCGCCCACGCCGTCAAAGAGGTGCAAGACGACAATGGCAGAAACTAAGGCGAGCAAACCGAAAGCCGCCGCGGAGAAACCGGCCAAGCACGTTTCCGGCTTCATTTCGATTCTCGGACGGCCCAACGCCGGAAAGTCCACCTTGCTCAACGCACTGGTGGGGGAGAAACTGGCGATCGTTTCGAGCAAGCCGCAGACCACCCGTGGCGTGGTGCAAGGCGTGCTTACGATGCCCGGAGCTCAGTTGATCTTTCTCGACACTCCCGGCGTGCATGACTCCAGCCGGCTGATGCACAAGCGGATGATGGCATCGGTGCGCGACGCGCTGGAGCAACGGGATCTGCTGTTGTGGGTGGCCGACGCAACCAGGCGGTGCGACGCCGCCGAGCGGGAGGCGCTCCGTATCCTCGAAGGCAATCCCGCACCCTCGTTTCTGCTGATCAACAAGATCGATCTGTTGCGCGACAAGGGCGCGCTGCTGCCACTGATCGCCGCCTACACCGAGGCGCGCGAGTTTCGCGAGGTGGTGCCGATCTCGGCGCGCAAGTCCGATGGCCTCGACGAACTGAAGCGGTTGATCGTGGACGTAATGCCGCCCGGTCCGCGCTACTTTCCGGAAGACTACGTGACGGACCAGCCCGAACGCCATCTGGCGGCGGAGTTGATTCGGGAACAGGCGCTGCACGCAACCAGCAAGGAAGTGCCGCACGCGGTAGCGGTGCTGATCGACGAATGGGATGAGTCCGCCCACATCCCGCATATCTCGGCGTCGATCGTCGTCGAGCGGTCCGGACAGAAGAAGATCCTGATTGGCGCGGGCGGTGAAATGCTGAAGAAGATCGGAACGGCGGCGCGCGGAGAAATTGAGACGATGCTCGGCCGGAGCGTGTTTCTCCGCCTGTTTGTGAAGGTGCGGAAGGACTGGCGCGAGAATCCCGGATTCCTGAATGAGCTCGATTGGCGTCTTCATTCCGGCGGCGAGCCTTCGTAATTTCGCGTCGATGCGATAGACTGGCCAGTAGAGAGGATGATCGTGACCAGGACCGTGCAATCAGTAACCAGACGCCAGTGGATGGCGGGTTTTCTGCTGACCGGAAGTTGCCTATGGGCTGCTCCGGAAAGCGATGACTCCATCTATGATCAGGTTCGGTTGCGGCTGGCCGGCGAGCCGGAAGTGAACGGCGGAGCGATCGCCGTGGAAGTGAAAGAGGCCGTGGTGACGCTGCGGGGCAAGGTGCGGACCGACAAGGCCAAGGAACGCGCCACGCGTATTACAAAAAAAGTGAAGGGCGTCAAAAGCGTCGACAATCAATTGGTGGTTGACCCCAACGCTCATTGACATCCCACCGCGCTTCCCGGCACGCCCGCCGACTGAAGAGCGTTGACGGGAGCCGTTCGATACAATGACGGCATGCATCGCCGCCATTTCCTGCTTGCCGGATCCGCGTTAACCACATCCTTGTCCGCGGCCAGTGACCGCGTCCGCATCGCCATCATTGGCGTCGGCGGACGAGGCAACAACCTCATGGATGAGGCTTCCGCGCTCCAGAACGTCGAGGTCGCCGCCCTTGTCGATCCCGACGGCGGCCGCACCGAGGCGGCTGCGCAAAAGCTATTCAAGCGAACCGGTAAGCGTCCCCGGCTCGAATCCGACATGCGGCGCGTGTTCGACGACAAAGAGATCGACGCGGTGGCGATCGCCACCACCAACCACTGGCATACGCTCACCGCCATCTGGGCCATGCAGGCCGGCAAGGACGCCTACGTGGAGAAGCCCGTCTCGCACAACATCTGGGAAGGCCGAAAGCTGGTGGAATGCGCCCGGAAACACAACCGGATTTGTCAGGGCGGCACACAGCGCCGGTCCTGGGGACGCTTCCGCAAGCTCGTCGAGATCATCCACGCGGGAACGATCGGCGACATCTACCAGGCCAAATGGATCTTTCCCGGTAAGCGAGACTCCATCGGGTTCAAGGAGACCAAGGCGCCGCCGGCCAACTTCAACTGGGACCTGTGGCTGGGGCCTGCGCCCGAACAGCCCTATCATGAGAATCTCGTCCACTACAACTGGCACTGGTTCTGGGATTTCGGCAATGGCGAACTCGGCAACAACGGGATACACCTGGTCGACATTTCCCGCTGGGCGATGAAGAAGAAGCTCCCCGTCAAGGTGCACTCGCAAGGCGGGCGCTTCGGGTACAAGGATCAGGCCCAGACTCCCAACACCCAGACCACCACCTGGACTTACGAGGACGGCTCCCACATCATCGGGGAGATCCGCGACCTCTACACCACCGAGCCGATGTCGTGGGAGTTCTTCGGCACCAAGGGACACATGCACGTGTACGCCGACGGACGCATCGAGACACTGCTCGGCCGGAACACGCACCTGGAGCCCCCCGTGGAGGATCCGCCGAATCTCGACCACATGAAGAATTTCACCGACGCCGTGCGTTCGCGCGATTGGCGTTCCTTGCACGCCGATATCGAAGAGACGTTCCTATCCACCTCGCTGTGCCACCTCGGCAATATCTCCTACCGCCTCGGGCGCGAGCTGCGGTTCGATCCGGCGAAAGAGAAATTCGTTGGCGCGGCCGACGCCGATGCCTTGCTGACAAGAAAGTATCGGGCGCCCTACGTGGTGCCGGACCGGGTGTAACCACCGCAGGAGGCGCATGGCCGCCGGATCCGCACCGAAGCAGGGAGACCACGTTTTTAACGCCGTCGCAATCGGCATCCTGCAGCCGTTTGAGACCATGCGGTCCCTGCGTTCGCCCGGCGTGAACGGCCAGGTATTCGTGCCCGTCTACCTGCCGCAAACATACGGGTTGGCGCAGCAATGGGCGGGGTCGCCGGCGCTGATTGCGTCCCGCGAATTCACCGCCTCCGAGGGCGCCGAAGAGGATGCCTTGCGGGAGATCGCCAAGCTCCGCGCTCGTTTCCCGGCGCTCGCCAACATCTCCGCATCGCTGCTGCGCACGATCCACGATCAGAACGCCCGCCGTTTCGGCGAAGCCAGCCGGCGATTTGAGCGGGAACTTCTGGCAGCGGTTCTTCAGGCGCTCGAAGCGGCCGCCGGGGGCGCGGCGATGACGGCCGGCCCCACCGCCAGTCCCGGAATAGCCTATCAGCAGATGCTCGCCGCCGCTTACGACCCCGCAGCCGCGCTGGTAGTGATCACCACGAGCATGGCCCGTGAGAGCATCGGCCAACAGGGCGCGTTCTGCCCGGTGATCGCCGCCATCGCGGAAACACTGGATCGCCCGGCCCTGTGGAAAGAGCCCTATCGCGGTTACCGCGCGCATACGCTGACACCCACAGGCACGCTCATCGAGCGAATCCGCGATGCTCTGCTGCGCATGGAATGGCTGAAAGGTCCGGGAGCCGGCCTCAGTACGATTCTTGGCGCCGAGATCGCGCGCAACGCCAAAGGTCCGCGGGCCTCAGCCGACTGCGGCCCGATGCTCTATCTGATTCACCAAAAAGTACAGCAGTTGCGGGCCTGACGCTCAGTTGGCTCCGCAACACTTCTTGTACTTGCGTCCGCTCCCGCAGGGGCATGGCTCGTTCCGCCCCACCTTCGGCGCCGCCGCCTGGGGCTGCACCTCCGGAGCGTCTTTGTCCTTGCCTGCGCGATGAGCGCGGATCTGCAGAGCCGCCTCGACCACTTCCTCGTCCTGCTCCGACAACCCGCCGGAGAGTTCGTCCACGCGCTTGCGCAGTTGCTTCATGCCCGCGCGGTTTTCTTCGCCGGGCGCGGCCAGAATCCAACTGAAGAGGGCATCGGTGCGAAAGTCTTCGTGCTCGAACAGTGCCTCGATCTTCCGCAATTGGCCGCGCAGACCGAGGAATCCAACGCCGTAGATCGCCTCTTCGCGGATCTCGCCGTCTTCGTCATCGAGATGGCGCGTGATGTACGGTTCGAAAATGCGGCTCTCGGTGCGCCACATGGCCTCGAGCGCCTTGGCGCGGGCGGCCTCGTCTTCGTAGACCATCTGCGCATGCGGCATCAGAAATGCGGGTTCGGCCACGGCGCTGAGTCCGATCGCCAAACCGGCGCGTTCCCATATGCCCGTGGCGGGATCCTCGATGCGCGCGGTCATGGCTTGCCGGATGCGGTCCTGGTCGGCATCGAGACGCAGGGCCTCCCAGGCCAGACCGCGCACCTGTTCCTCGGCGTCGTTCCGCGCGATGTCGAACAGCCGGTCCGCTTGCTTCGGGTCTAATTCGCGGTTGGTCCATGCGGTCACCGCGGCCGCGCGCAACGCAGCGGACTCGCTGGCGAGAAACTCGGCCTGCTCCTCCTCGGGAAGGTCACCCACGTCGGGCGGCAATTCCTCGGGATACTCGGCTTCGATGTCGAAGGGTTCGAGGTCACGGGGAGGATCGTCTTCCAGGGACTCGAGCGCTTTCTCCACCGCCTCCGGGGCTTGCTCACGGGCCGCTTCGAGCGCGGGCGCCAACGCGGGATCGCCGTACAATCCGGCCAGGAACGCGCCTTCCGGAGGGTCCTTGTCGAGCAGATCGGTGATGAAGACCTTGATCCGGTCGTCGCGGACGCCGAGCACCGACAGCAGAAATCCGATGTCCTCCACCGGCTCGGCGGTCTCGATCAACGGCCCGACGGCTGGTTCGCCGATCCGGGCCAGTGCCTCGGCCATCTCGTCGGGCACGTCTTCGGGAAATCGCCGGATCTCACCCATCAGGTACGGCACGGCCTCGGCCGAAGGGCGGGCGGCGATCAGACGGATGAGGTCAACCGATATGTCGACACGGTCCCCGGAACGGTCCTCGGCGGTGAAGCGGAGCAGTTCCGGCAGCAGGGCGTCGCCACGGTCAAGCAGAGCGCGGATCAGGCGCCGGTCAAAGGCCAAATGCCCGCGCGCGGCCGCCGAAAGCAATTCATGAACGCCGGTGTCTGCGTATCGTTCCGGAGCGATGGGCACGGGATTCTCAGTAAGTGGCCCGGCCGCCGCTGGCGTCGTAGCACTGCGCGGTGACGAACGAGCAATCCGGGCTCGACAGGAAATGCACCACGGCGGCGATTTCCTCGGTGGTGCCGGTGCGGCGCATGGGGATGCGGGCCGTCATGTAGTCCACCTGCTCCGGCGTCAGTTGATCGAGAATCTTGGTGCGTACCACGGCCGGAGAAACGGCGTTGACGCAGATGCCTTCGGTGGCCACTTCCTTGCCAAGGGACTTGGTGAATCCGATCACGGCGGCCTTGGTGGCCGAATATCCGGTCATGTTCGGATTGCCTTCCTTGCCGGCGATGGAGGCGATGTTGACGATGCGGCCGTACTTGCGGGACCGCATCGGCGCCACCGCTGCCTTGCAAAAATTGAACACGCCGGTCATGTTGATGTCGATGATCTTCCGCCAGTCCTCGAGAGTCTGCTCCCACAACGGCGCGGCTTTTCCGCCGATGCCGGCGTTGTTGACCAGTATGTCGATGCGGCCGGTGCGGCCAAGTACCGTCTGAACCGCGGCGTCCACGGAGGCGGGATCGGTGATGTCCACCGGAAGCGCGAAGGCCTTTCCGCCGATAGATTCCGCCATGGCCGCCGCGCCCGCGGCGTCGATGTCAGCAATCGCTACCGTGGCGCCGGCAGCGGCCAAGCGGCGGGCGATCGCTTCGCCGATGCCGCTTGCCGCGCCGGTGACGATGGCGGTGTGGCCAGTCAGGTCGAAGAAGCCCATTGGGCTTATTCCTCCTCTTTGACAACCGAGACAGGGATGTCGACGCTCACCTCGCGGTGCAGCCGCACCGTGACGGCGTGATCGCCCAACTGCCGGATCGGTTCGTCGAGGACGATCTTCTTCCGGTCAATGTGATAGCTCTGCGCCTCGAGAGCCTCGGCGATGTCTTTCGACGTTACCGAGCCGAACAACTGATCGTTCTCCCCGGCCTTTGCCTTGATCGTGATCTTCACAGCCGCCAGAAGCTTCGCCAGCTCTTTCGACTCCTCGGCCTGCTTGGCCTCCTTGCGGAGATGGGCCTGCCGCTCCTGCTCGACGATCTTTTTGTTGGACTCGGTGGCTGCCACGGCCATCCGCCGCGGTAGCAGGAAGTTGCGGGCGTAGCCAGGAGCGACGCGGACCAGATCGCCGCGCGAACCGAGATTGTCGACGTCCTCGCGAAGTATGAGTTCCATTGCCATGATTTTGATTACTCCTTAAGGCCTGGCGCCTACCTCGGCGTGCCGGCAAACGGCAGCAAGGCGATGTTCCGGGCCTGCTTGATGGCTTCGCTCAACCGGCGCTGGCACGGAGTGCAAACACCGGAAAGACGGCGCGGCACGATCTTGCCGCGGTCGGAAACGAACTGGCTGAGCAGCCGCACGTCTTTGTAGTCGATCAAATCGATTTTATCGACGCAGAACTTACATACCTTGCGCCGCCGGAAAAACTGCCTCTTGGCGGCGATCGCCTTGTCGCCCCCGGTGGGGCGTTGGGAACCGGATACGGGTCTTCCACCTCTTGATTCAGCCATTGTCGGATCTCCTTAAGACTCGCTCGATACAGGTTCGGCCGCTTCCGCCGCCGGTGTGGCTTCCGCCGCGGGTTCGGGCGGCGCGGCGGGAGCCGGTGTTGCCGACGCGGGGGCTCCTGGCGCCGGATGAGCGGGCGCGCCAGGACCGGGTCCGGGTGCTCCCGGGCCGGCCGCGGGTACGGCCGGGGCGGAAGGCGCCACAATCGCCGGCTTCCGGGCCGCTCGTTTCTCGCGCGCCTTTCTGCGCTTTTCCAGCCACTTCAGCTTCTCGTCCATGCGCACCGTCAGGTACTTGGTGATGATATCGGCCACGCGCAAACGGCGTTCGATCTCCTTCACCACTTCCGGCCCCGCATGGAAGAACAAGAGCACGAAATAACCTTCGCTCTGCTTGTTCACGCGGTAGGCGAGCCGTCGCACGCCCCATTTTTCGGTTCTCTCGAGCTTGCCCCCGGCTTGCGTGATCACCGATTCCAGTTGGGCGTTGAATGCGTCCAACTCCTCCTCGGTAACATCCGGTTTGGCGATGTACAACTCTTCGTAACTTCTCATTGTTCCCCTTCTAATGAGCCTTGGGCGCGGCGATTGTAAGTCGCCATGGCCTTTTCGACGCCCTCGGCAGCTATGGACTCCACCGCCTGAGCCGATCGCTCGAGCAGTTCATCCAATTCTTTCCACTGCGCCTTTCGAATCGGATCCAGGACGAATTTCGCCCCGTCCCCAATCGGCCGGCCCGGATGGATACCCAGCCGCAGCCGGGCGAAATTTTCAGTCCCCAAGCTCCGCGCCACGGATTTCACTCCGTTGTGCCCGGCGTCGGAACCTTTGGGCCGGATCCGGATCTGCATCCACGGCAGTGCCAGTTCATCATAAACCAGCAGCAGGTTTTCCGGTCCCATCTCATATTTTTCCAGCAGCGCGCGCACGGACCCGCCGCTCAGATTCATGAATGTCTGCGGCTTGGCCAGCACCGCCTCGGTTTCCCCAAGCCGGCCCAGCCCCACCACCGCTTGCGCTTCCTTGCGCACCACACGGATCCCGTTGCGCTCCGCCAAACGGTCCACGGTCATGAAACCCAGGTTATGCGGCGTCATTTCGTACTGCGCTCCCGGATTTCCCAACCCGGCCACCAACAGCCGGCGCGGCGGACGCGCTGGCTGTCGCGGCTTCTCCGGCGATAAAGACATTCCACATCACAACAACAAAACTACTTCTTCTTCTCGTCCTTCTTCTCGCCGGCGGCCTCTTCCTTCTTGCCCTTCTTCGCCACTTCCGGCTCGGCCGCGGCTGTCGCTTCCGCCGTCGCCGTGGTGTCTGAGGTGCGGATCGAGATCACGTGCGCAATCACGGCATCGGCCGGGCTCAGCAACTTCATGGACCCGGGCAGTTCGATGTCGCCGGCGCGAAGGCTGGTGCCGATCAACATTTCCGTCACGTCCCGCGTGAAGGAATCCGGAATCTCCTCCGGCAAACACTCCACTTCGATTTCGCGAACGATCACTTCGAACTGGCCGCCCTGGATCTTCACGCCCTTGGGATCGCCCGTTGTGTGCACCGGAATCTTCACGCGGAGCCTCTTGGCCAAGTCAATCCGCAGCAGATCCACGTGCATCAATGACTCGCGCACCGGATGGTGCAGCCAGTCGACGATCATCGTGGGTGTCCGTTCCCCGCCGGTTACCGCCAGGTCGAAAATCGTGTTGTGACCGGTGCCGCTGTGCAGAATCCGGCCAATTTCTTTCGGGCTCACGGTGAGGGGAACGCTTTCGCCCCCGGTTCCGTAAAGCACGGCGGGAATCATGCCGGACGCGCGCAGGCGCCGGGCCGCGTTCTTGCCCCGGGACTCCCGGGGTTCCGCGCTGATCGTAATGTCTTTTCTCATCGCAACTTCCTCTATTCCGCGAGGCGCGCCAGCTCGGTTGTCCGGCGCGGTGCCCGCCTGAAATTTATACGAACAAAGTACTCACCGATGTCTCTTCGTGGATGGACTGAATCGCCTTGGCCAGCAACGAAGCCACCGACAGCGTCCGGATCCGGCTGCACCGCGCAGCCTCGCGCGACAAAGGAATCGAATTGGTCAACACCACTTCCATGATTTGAGATTCTTCGATCCGCTGCACGGCCGGCCCGCTGAGCACCGCGTGCGTGGCGCAGGCCGACACAGCTTTGGCCCCGTTCTTGAGCAGGGCTTCGGCGCCCTTGACCAGCGTGCCTGCCGTGTCGATCAGATCGTCGACAATCAGGCAATGCTTGCCGCGAACGTCGCCGATCACATTCATCACCTCGGCCACGTTCATCTCCTCGCGCCGCTTGTCGACGATGGCGAGCGGCCGGTTCAACCGCTTGGCGAACGCGCGCGCCCGCTCCACGCCGCCGGCGTCGGGTGACACGATCAGAAGATCGTCGTGCGCCTCGCGAAAATAGTCGATCAACACTGGCGCGGCGAACAGATGGTCCACCGGAATGTCGAAAAAACCCTGTATCTGCGCCGCATGCAGATCCAACGACAGAATGCGGTTCGCACCCGCGGTCTCCAGAAGACTCGCCACCACCTTTGCCGAAATCGGAACCCGCGGCTTGTCCTTGCGATCCTGCCGGGCATAGCCGTAGTAGGGGAGCACCGCCGTGATCCGCTCCGCCGACGCCCGGCGCAGCGCGTCGATCATGAAAATCAACTCGAGGAGGTTGCGATCGACCGGAGTGCAGGTCGGTTGGACCACGAACACGTCCATGCCCCGCACGTTTTCCTGCACTTGCAGGTATATCTCGCCGTCGGAAAACGTGCGCACCGAGGCATCGCCCAGCTTGCGGCCCAAAAAGCTGCAGATCTCCTGTGCCAACGCGGGGTTAGCGTTTCCCGTGAAAACCTTCAGGCGATCGCCGTTCATGAAAAGTTCCTGCCGCGCGGCGGCCATTCCTTACCTTCAATCCGATCGCCGAGCGCCCTCCGCCATCCTGCGCGGTACTGGCCGCGGCTCAGAAGACGGATTGGCTCCACCCGGGCGCCGGGAAACCGTTCCCTTATCGACACACAGGCCGCATCCCGTTCGCCGCCATTCCGAAACAGGGCAAAAAGGGCTGACCCGCTTCCGGTCATCCGCGCCATCTCCGCCCCCAATCGTCGCAACGCGCGCGCCATCTGAGCCAATTCAGGATGTCGCGGGAAAACGGCGGCTTCGAAATCGTTCTCGCAGAGTGACTTCCATGTTTCCGGCGCGTCCGGACAGTCCAGGACCTGCGCCAGCAACTGGAACCTTTTCATTTTACGGAGCGCCTCCGGCGAAGTCAATTCGGTTACAGGGCGGCCCAGCGCCGCATACGCCCCCGCCGTCGCAACCCCCGCCTCCGGCTTCACCATCAAAGCCGGCGCCGGCCCGGGACCCGCCAATGGGTAAAGCTCGGTTCCACGCCCGATTCCCAACGCCGTTCCTCCCATCAGGAAGAAGGGAACGTCGCTGCCAAGCGCCGCGGCCATATCGTGCAGCCGGCCGGCCTCGATGGCCTTCCCGCACATCACCGGAAGCGCGAGGAGCACCGCGGCGGCGTCGCTCGATCCTCCGCCCATCCCCGCTCCCATCGGGATTTTTTTCTGCAGCCCAATTCGCACGCGGCCCCGAATCCGCAGCGCCTCGAGCACACGGTCCGCCGCGCTGGCCGCAAGATTCGGACCCTCGATCGGCGTGTCCGATGCCACCTCCACGTTGGTCCTCACGCCCGGCGTGAATTCGATGTCCAATCGATCGGTCAGCGAGACCGTCTGCAACACGGTTCTCAACTCATGGAAACCGGTCGGCTGCTTGTGGAGCACGAGCAGGCTCAGGTTGACCTTCGCGTAGGCCGGCACGCGTACACGCGCGGACATGTCAGTAATGCAGAACGGAGTGGATCGCGTGCCCGGTGAGTCTGTCGCGGCCCTTCAGAAAATCCAGCTCGATGACGAACCCCAAGCCGGCCACCTGGCCGCCCAGTTTCTCCACCAGTCGGGCGACCGCGGCCGCGGTGCCGCCGGTGGCGAGAACATCGTCGACGATCAGCACCCGTTGGCCCGGCTCGATCGCGTCCGCGTGAATCTCGAGCGAGTCCGTGCCGTACTCGAGATCGTACTCCATCCGGACCGTGGCAGCGGGAAGCTTTTTCGGCTTGCGCACGGGTACGAACCCCTTGCCGAGCGCATAGGCGACGGCGGGAGCGAAAATGAACCCCCGCGCTTCGATGCCCAGGATCAGATCCGCTTCGGTGGCTTTGTACCGGTCCTCCAGCGCACCGATCACGCGGCGCAGGCCGCCGCTGTCTTTCAGCAGCGTGGTGATGTCGTAAAAATTGATCCCGGGCTTGGGAAAGTCAGGGACTTCGCGAATGAGTGTCTTCAGATCTTCCATGGCGTGTGTATGAAACGGGGATGTTTAGCGGATGCGGAAACCCTTCAATTCTAGCATCGCGGCTTCTTCGTCCCTAACCGTGCGAACGTCGGCCCACCGCGGCCCACGCCGGATCGCGGCCGCGATCTCTCCTTGCCCGCTCTCGCCGGCGATGACGTACGCTTCCACCGATCCGTCGTCGAGATTGCGCACCCAGCCGCTCGCGCCCGCATCCACGGCCGCCTTCTGGACGAAGCGCCGGACCCCCACGCCTTGGACACGGCCGCTCACCACATAACGCCGCGCGCAAGTCATCGGCCCGCGGCCCACAGAATCGCGTTGGCCACCAACTTCCGAAAGTTCGGGTCGCGGTGCGCTTCCGGCCCGTGCCCCAGTTGAATCACCACCACCCGCGCCTTGTCCCACCCGCTGATCCAGGCCACCGGACCGTCGCTATCGGGATGGCCCGTTGACAGAAGAACCTGGTTGCCCGGCGACAACCACATGCCTTTGTAAGCCTCGTCGCGGATGGTGAACGGCCGCAGGCCGCGCGTAACCGGATGATCGCGATCGACGCGGATGGAGAGGTCCAGATCGTGCTGGAAAGTGGATGGCTTGCCCTCGTCGCCCGGACGAAGATACTTCCCTCCCGTCACTTCCCGGTGCCACCATGGCCAGTTGGTGTAGTCGATCAGGGCGTGGTGCAGGATCACGATGCCTTTGCCGCTTTCGGCGAACTCCCGAAGGGTTTCCTGCTTGGCCACCGGGAGTTCGTCGAGCATGTCGTAAAGTATCAGGACGTCGTCGTTCCGGATGGAGCGGTTCAACGCCGACGGGTGCGGGGTCACCTGAGCACGGAGCCATGTTAGACCGGAAAATACACCGAAGAAGGCGGGGTCAAACGCGTGGCCGCCGATTACGATCGAAGCCTTGACGGGGGGCTCGGCGGCGGCAGAGAGCGTCAGCGTCAGGGCCAAGGCCAGAAGTGGACCCATGTCTGTCAGCTTAGTACAGACCGCTTCGGCTAATCTTGAAACAGCATGCTCACTCGCTTGCGCGTCTCCGGATTCAAGAATCTGGTCGATCTCGACGTTCGATTCGGCCCCCTTACCTGCATCGCCGGCCCAAACGGAGTCGGGAAGTCGAACCTCATCGATGCAATTCTCTTCCTAGGTGCTCTGGCTCAGGGCCATCGCCTTCGGTGGAGACATAATGTCGGGTACGGAGGCGAGAGATCACCGAGGCGCTATCGGAGCTCGCTCATGTAAGGCATGTGCCGGTCATTCCGGTTCGAATGACAGAAGCCTGGCTGCTGTTCCACGAGGGAGCGATCCGACAGGCCGCGGGCAATCCGAACGGAAGCCAGGATCTGCACTTGCAGACCGTTCGAACGCTGGACAAGCTGCCAGACCCCAAGCGGACGCTGCACGATGCGATCATGACCGCCAGTGGATTGAATGCACGACGCCGCGGCAGCCTTCCCGTAAACTCTCGTGTGCATTTGATCCCGAGCCATATCGACGATTTTTCGCCCTTGGATGCTCTGCCGGCGTTTCGTGCTTTGCAAGAATATATCCGGGCGGCCCTCCAGCACATCCCCCACCGCTACTGAACCGCCGACACCACCATCTGCAACGTCCGCGACGTCGCATCGCCCACCGGACCCTCCGGCTTCCACCCCGCCCGCGATCCGTCGTACTGATAGCGCACCGGCAGCCGTGTCAGCGCCGGGTCATACTGGCTTTCGTTGCCACCCATCTTGTACACCACGAGGTCGAGCGACGGCACGATGTAGATCGCGTAGCCTCCCGAGCCGCCCTTCCAGAAGGCGTCCTTCGGAACTCCGGCCACGTGCCCATCCTCGTTGACGTTGAAATTGAAACTATGCGTGAAGTGCGGATTGTACTTGACCATCCGCCCGCACATGCGCGCGAACGCGGCCGGCACGATCTGCTTCCCCGCCCACTTACCCTGATGCAGCATCAGATAGCCGAACCGGAGCATATCCGTCGACCGGACGGCGATGCTGCCGCCGCCGGGCGTGTGCAACATACGGCCGTTGGCGTCGATCCCGCTTTTCAACTTCGGCCGGTACATTGCATAGCCCCAGTCGCCGAACCCGAGCGGTCCGGTCAGCCTCGAACGCAGGTAATCTTCCATTTCCATGCCCGTAACTTTCCGCACGATCATGGCCGGGTAGTGGCTGGTCGCCGTCGAGTAGGAGTAACATTCCCCGGGCGCGCACCATAGCGTCTGTTTGAGCGCGAACGCATCGGTGGTCGACCACGGACCATTGTCCTCGGTCGGCTTCTCCCACGTCTGCCGGACGCCCTTTACGTAAACCGGATTGGTGCCGCGCAGCCCCGCCGACATCGAGAGGAGCTGTCCGAGGGTGATCTCCTTCTTACGGGGATCGTCGAGCGGGAAGGCCTCGGCCGGAAGATAGTCCGGCGTGAACACTTTCTGGTCGAGCCCATGCGGAAATTTGGAAGCGTATTCTCCCAGCATGATCCCGGTGGCCAGTGACGTGAACGCCTTGCCCACCGAAGCGAGTTCAGGGAACGCCTCGCGGTGCCCGCGCCCGAAATAGCGCTCATAAACGAGATGGCCTTTGTGGACCACCAGGAGTCCGCCGTGCGGGCTGGTTCCCTTCACGTACTCGAACGCGGCATTGAGCTTGTTGGCGTCAACCGCATCGCGCGCCACCCGCCAACCGCCTTTGGAGTCCGGAGGTGGGAAATAGTCGCTCGCCCCGAAGCAAGCCGATAGGGCAATCAAGCCGGCGGCCCAACGCCTCATGGAACCAAGACCTCGGCGCACGGGACTAACTCAACCCCTGCAGCACGCCCGTGCTGTCGCCGAACGACTCGAGCTTCACACCCATTCGCTCCATCAGCGCCAGATGCAGGTTGCAGAACGGCGTCTTCGCTTCGGCCCTCACGCGGCGGCCGGTGCGCAATGTACCATTGCCTCCACCGGCCAGCAGCAGGGGAAGATTTTCCTCCACGTGCCGGTTGCCGTCTTTCAAGCTCCCACCGTAAAGGATCATCGAATGATCGAGCAGCGTACCGTCAGCCTCCCGCAGACTCTTCATCCGGTTCAGCAGATAGCCGAGTTGTTCCACATGCCAAGTGACGATCTTCTCGTACTGGGCGCGGGTCTCGGGAATGTCCCGGTGATGCGACAGTCCATGGAACGATCCCTTCACCCCGGGCAGGAACGAATAATCCTGGGAACTCTGGGCGTCGCCCATCATGAAGGTGGCCACACGCGTCGAATCGGTCCAGAAGGCCAGCAGCAGGATGTCGAGCATGAGCCGGACATGCTCGATATGAGTCTCGGGCAGCCCGGGCGCCGGCCGGTCCACAGGCAGTTTTCCTTCGTTGATCCAGCGCTTCTGCGGCTTCAGCGAGGCTTCCAGACGCCGCTCCACCGATCGCACGGACTCGAAGTATTCGTCCAAGCGCGCCTGATCGCCCTTGGATCCCTGCGCACGGATCGCCTTGGCCTGCTCGCGGACCGCATCCAACAGACTGGTCTCATCGCGCTGAAGGGATTCGAGCAGCGCCTGGCTCCGCGGGTTCACGCTCGAAACCACGGGCGCGCGGTTATTCCGGAACAAGCGGTCGAACGCCAACTGCGGCACGATCTCCTTCGGCACTGGAGTCTTCGGATCCACCCATGAGAGAAACGAGCCGAGCGCGCGGGGAAAGCCTCCACCCGCGGTGTCGATGCCTGTTCTCGGCGGATCGCATCCCAGTTCCAGGGACGCGAGCGGCGTTTCGTGTCCGATACGTTGGGCCAGCACCTGATCGACGGTGGCGCCGCCGGAATCCAGATCCCCGCCCGTGGTCCGCTCCACGAAGCCTCCCGACAACCATGCGGGCACCTTCGGCCAATGGCCGTTTCGGCCCACGGTGTTCTTGTTCCAAAGATTCTCGAGCAGAACGATGTCGCCCTGAAACTGCTCGATCGGTTTCAAGTGGGGGGTGATCGTGAAATCCTCCCCGTCGCCGGGCGGCGTCCAGTAGTCCGGACGAACGCCATTGGGAACGAACAGGCAGGCCAGCCGCAGTGGCGGCGCGGCCAATCGATCACCGCCTTTGGCGGGCTCGCCACGAACCACCGATTCGAGCCACGGCAGCGACATCGCAACCCCGGCGCCCCGCAACACTGTTCTTCGGGTGACTGCCCCCTCGCGAACCGGCTTGGACGTCATAGCAGCTTTCTCCTTGACTCGAACCTATGCACAGACTATCACCGATCCGGCTACTTGGTCCCGAGCAGACGGCGCGGGGCTTTTCGACGCAGGCTCGTGAATTTCCGAGACCGTCACGCCGGCCTGGATGTTCCGGAACGGCGTGCTGAGCACCACGTCTCGAATCAGGGTCCGCGACGAGTAGCCGTTCTTGGAAAGATTGTCCATCAGGCGCTGGATCGTGCACTGGTCGCCATCCTGCTGGCCGCGGCCGATCGCGTATCCAAGCACCTTGCCGGCCAACTGCCGCAGGAACTCGTCTTTTCTCGCCATCAGCACGGCGCGCAACTCCGCCGGTCCGGTGAATGTCTCTCGGTCGGCAGGCTTCCGCGCGCGCGTCCACCGGAGATCCGTCGGTGTCGGTATCGCGCCACCGGCCCATCCAGTCGAAGTTTTCGAGCGCCAGTCCAATCGGATCCATCAGATTGTGGCACGCCGCGCAAGCGGTCGCCTCGCGATGCCTCGCGAGCATAGCGCTTCATCGTGGCAGGCGTTCCCTGCTTCGGTTTGTCGAGCGGCGGGACATCGGGAGGAGGCGGGGGAATCGGCGTTCCGAGCAGGGTGTCGAGCACCCAGGCTCCGCGCAGCACCGGGCTCGCTTGCTTGTAGTGGGACGTCATCGCGAGCACGGAGGCGAATCCCAGCACGCCCGCGCGGCGGCTGTCGGGCCATTCCACGCGATGAAATCCGTCGTCGGCGAAGTTTTCCACCTTGCCCTCGAGTTCGTAGTATTTGATCAGCCGGTTGGTGAGATAGGTGTACGGCGCATTGAGCAAATCGAGCACCGGACGATCGGCGGTAAGGATGTAGTGCAGGAACAACTCGGGCTGCTCGCGAAGATCCGCCGCCACCTCCGGCGTATAGAAGTGCTGCAACTCGGTGAGCAGCGGCACGGCGCGGCCGCCGATCTCCCGCGTGCCCAGCCACTGCCCTATGAACGCGGCGGCGAAGGCGCGCGAACGGGGATCGTCGAGCATCCGGTCCGTCTGTGCCCTGAGCACTTGCGGATCCTGAAGGCGGCCAGCCGCGGCCAGCCGCATCAACTCGTCGTCGGGCGGAGACGCCCACAGAAAGTAGGACAACCGGGAGGCGATGTCATAGTGGCCGAGCGGCTGGATCCCGGGCTTGGACGGAGTCTCCTCCACCCGGAACAGGAATCGCGGCGACACCAGTACGCCCTTGATCGCGAACTTCACAGCCTCCTCGAAAGGATCGCCGCGTTCGGCGGCGCGATCGTACAAGGCAAGGAATCGCGCCACTTCGGCCGGCTCCACCGGCCGCCGGTATGCCCGCGGCAACAGCCGCGCAAGCATCCGCTCGACGGTGGCGCGGGGATTCACCGGAGTCTGCCCTGGCTCCACTCCGAGCAGACGATAGTGAAAAGCGGCCTGATCGGCGGTCGGCGGCTGGGGTTGCTGGGCCACGGTGAGGCTGTAGAAATCCACCGGCTCGGCGCCGTTGACCACCGTGATCGCGTGTACTCCGCGTGCGAGGTTCGCCATCACCACGCGCGCCGTGGCGCCGCCATTGCGGTCGCGGTTGAAGGAGACCTTTCCCGCCGCCACCCCGTCCACCTTCACCTCCATCGTGAACGGAATCTCGCGCGGACGCTCCACCGAAACCCGCAGCGCATAGGCGCCCTCGGAAAAGACAGTAACAGTCGCCGCCGCTTCCTCGGCCGGCTTCATCCGCCGCGCCGGCTTTTGTCCGGCTGCCGGAGGCGCGATGGCCGGACTCAGTTCGTGCGACAGGAACACGTTGCTCACCGGACGCGCCACAATCACCCTGTCGGCGATCTTTTGCGCGGCTTCCATGTAACGCTCGAGCAGCATCGGCGGCACATAGAGCGTGTCCCCATTGGTGTCGAATCCCGCGCCGCCACTCTCGTCCTCAGGCAGCATCTCGGCGATGGTCAGTTCCACGCCCAACAGATCGCGCACCGTGTTGTGATACTCGCGCCGGTTCAGCCGCCGCGGCCCGACCCAACCCGCGTAATCGGCGGCCGTGCAGCCGGTGGAACGCAGACGCGTCTCGATCCAATCGGCCACGCGCAGCCGGTCCTGCTCGGAGAGCTTGGCCGCGCCCGGCGGCATGGTGCGATTGCGCAATTGCGTGGCCACGTTGCGCCACAAACCGCGCCGTGTTTCCACGTCGCTCGCATCCTGCGCTTTCAGAAAATTATGGCGATTCTTGGGATTGGCGGGATTGTGGCACGCCGCGCAATTGGCTTCGAGCACCGGGCGGATGTCGGCCGTGAATTCGCGGGACGCGTTCGGCGCGGCGGGCATCGGCGCGGCGGTTAGGTACGCCAAACAAGCCAGGAGCAGGAATCTCACAATTCAAACTGTATAGCCGCGCGGGACGTCGCGCAAGGACGCGCGGCATCGGCGGGCTGCTCTGGAAACGCGCCCGCAGGCCGCGCGCTACAATTTTCGCTGATGGCATTTCCCACTCAACGGCTTCGACGCCTCAGACGCACAGAGCCCTTGCGCGCGCTGGTGCGCGAAACGCGGCTCGATCCCGCCGCCTGGATCTTCCCGCTTTTCCTGGTGGAGGGAGAAGGAGTCCGCCGCGAGATTTCCTCGATGCCCGGAAACTTTCAGATGTCGATCGACCAGGCCGTCGAGGAGTGCCGCCGCATTCATTCGCTCGGGGTAGGCGGTGTGATTCTGTTTGGGATTCCAGCGGAAAAAGATGAGGAGGCCACCGGCGCCTACGATCCGTCCGGGATCGTGCCACGCGCCGTCGCCGCCATCAAGCGGGAAGTGGCCGGACTCGTCGTGGTGACCGACGTGTGCAACTGCGAGTACACTTCGCACGGCCATTGCGGAAAGATCGTGGGCGATGACGTGGACAATGACGCGACGCTCGCGTGGCTGGCGGCATCGGCGCTCGCTCATGCCAAGGCCGGGGCAGACGTGGTTGCGCCGTCGGACATGATGGACGGACGAGTAGCCGCCATTCGCGCGCGGCTGGATGCGGAAGGGTTCGAGGCGACACCGGTTCTTTCCTATGCCGCGAAATACGCGTCGGCTTTCTATGGGCCGTTTCGCGAGGCGGCCGAATCCGCGCCACAGTTCGGCGACCGCCGCGGCTATCAGATGGATGCCCCCAACGCGCGCGAGGCCATGCGCGAGATTGCTCTCGATCTGGAAGAGGGCGCCGATATGATCATGGTGAAGCCCGCCATGCCCTACCTCGACATCATTCGGATGGCGCGGGATCGGTTTGACGTGCCGGTGGCGGCCTACCAGGTGAGCGGCGAGTTCAGCATGATTGCCGGGGCCGCGCGCAACGGCTGGATCGACAAGGAACGAGCCATGATGGAGTCCTTGACGGCCATCCATCGGGCCGGCGCCGGAATCGTAATCACGTATTTCGCCCAGGAGGCCGCTCGTCTGCTCTGAGCTATCCTATGAGGAGACCATGGCGACATTGACGCAACCGCAAACCCTGGAACAGCTCCGGACTATTTGCAAGACCATCCGCCGGCACATTATCGAGATGATCGGCGAGGCCAAGTCGGGCCATCCGGGCGGATCGCTTTCCGCCGTGGAGCTTCTCGTTTCGCTTTACTTCGGAGGGCACCTGCGGCACGATCCCGCAAACCCGAAATGGCCGGAGCGCGACCGTTTCATCCTTTCCAAGGGCCACGCCTGCCCGGTGTTGTACGCCGTGATGGCGGAGGCCGGCTATTGCCCGGTGGATCAGTTGAACACCCTTCGTCAAATGGGGTCCATCTATCAGGGCCATCCCGACCGGCGGTTTCTTCCCGCGCTCGAAGCCTCCACTGGATCGCTGGGACAGGGGCTCTCGGTCGCAATCGGGATGGGTCTCGGCGCCCGGCTCGACCAGTCCCCGGCCCGCACCTATGTCGTGCTGGGCGACGGCGAAATTCAGGAAGGCCAGATCTGGGAGGCGGCGATGTTCGGCTCCTTCCACAAGGTGGACAACGTTTGCGCCATCGTCGACTACAACAAGATCCAATTGGACGGTTGGGTGAAGGACATTCTGGACGTCGCGCCGCTCGCGGAAAAGTGGCGGGCGTTCGGCTGGCACGCCATTGAACTGGACGGTCATGACCTCACCGCCGTCGATGCGGCCTTTACCGAAGCCGCGGCCACCAAGGGCAAGCCCACCGTCCTCATCGCCAACACCATCAAGGGCAAGGGTGTCAGCTTCATGGAAAACAACCCGAAATGGCATGGCGTCGCGCCATCGCCCGATGAAGTCGCCGCGGCGATGAAGGAGCTTGCATAGATGCCGGCCGCAACCGCATTTGAATTGAAGATGGGCCCCGCCACCCGCGAGTCGTTCGGAAAAGCGCTGGTGGCGTTGGGCCGTGAAAACAAAGACGTGGTGGTGTGCGACGCCGATCTGTCCAAGTCCACCCACACCGCCGGCTTCGCCCAGGAATTCCCTGACCGGTTCTTCTCCTGCGGAATCGCCGAAGCCAACATGGTGGCCATCGGGGCCGGCCTCGCCTCGATGGGCAAGATCGCTTTCGTTTCCAGTTTCACGTGCTTCGTGCTCAACAAGGGCTTCGAGCAGTTGCGCGTCACCTCCGCCTACCCGCAGGTACCGCTGAAGGTCGTCGGCACCCACAGCGGCATCTCGATTGGCGAAGACGGCCCCTCGCAGATGAGTATCGAGGATCTCGCGCTGGCCTGCTCCCTGCCCGGCTACACGGTCATCGACCCCTGCGACGACGCCTCGGCCCAGGCCCTGGTCAAGCTCGCCGGCAATATGCCGGGCTCGGTCTTCATACGCGCCGGACGCGCCAAGGCGCCGATCGTATACGGCGCGGATCAGCAATTCGAAATCGGCAAGGCGATCACCCTCATCGACGGGACCGACGCTACTATCGTCGCGCACGGTCTCCTGGTCGCGGAAGCGATTCGCGCCTCGCAATTGCTACAGACCGAAGGGCTCTCCGTCGGCGTCATCGACATGCACACCATCAAACCGCTCGATCGCGCCGCCATCGCGGCCGCCGCCAAAGGAACCGGCGCCATCGTGGTGGCCGAGGAACATCTCAGCGACGGCGGCCTCGGGGTGCGTGTAGCACAAGCCGTCGCGGAGACTCATCCCTGCGTCATGGAGTTTGTGGGTATCGACGACACCTACGCCGAGTCCGGCACCCCGGACGGGCTCCTCGACAAGTACGGACTTCGCGCGGGCAATGTCGCCGATGCGGTCCGCCGCGCGCATGCCCGCAAAACGAGCGCCTGATCCGCGGGACCCACATCCCGGACACGCCGAAGCTCTCGGCCTTCTCCGGGCGCTGCTCCGCCGCGAGCGAGCCATGGTCTCCTCGGTGCTCCACGACGAGATCGGCCAGTTGCTCACCGCCGCCGGCCTCGAACTCGAACTGGCTCGCCTCGACGCTCTCGCTCGCGGAGGCCCCGAAGCCGCCAAGCCGATCTCGGCGGCGTCGCGACGCATGGAGGAGGCCTTCGCCCGCGTTCGCGCTCTCAGCTACCGGACGCACCCGGATCCAGCCGCCAAGTTCGGGTTCGCCTATGCTCTCGACCGATACCTGGAAGCAGCCAAAATCAAGCATGGCAGCCGTCTCCGCACGAGAATCGATCGATCCGCGGAGCCTCGGAATAATCTGGCGCGGGCAATTTACGAAATCGTCACCACAACCCTGGACATCGCCCTGGAAGAGCCTTATAGTAGTCAAGTGAGTTTTAGTACTCATGTGCGATCTAACGGCCTCCGCTTGCGGATCCGCTGGACTTCGAAAGGGTCTGGCGGAGATCCGGAAGGAACAGAAAAAGAACAAATTGGGGTTTTGGAGGCGATCAGACAGATCGCATTTTCGTGCGGCATTCCGGGTACGGTCTACTGTGATCGTACCTGTGCTAGCATAGTAGAACTTCACGGTTAGGAGAAGAGGGAAAAACCCCGACAACATGCCAACAGACGTGTTGCTGGTAGATGATCACGTTGTCGTACGAGACGGTATTAAGGCCATTTTGGAAGCAGGCGGCGAGTTTCACGTAGTTGGTGAAGTGGAGAGTGGATCCGAAGCGATTCAGTTCTGCAAGGGACACCCTCCGGCCCTGGTCCTCATGGACATCTCATTGCCCGGGCTCGACGGTATCGAGGCTACCACTGAAATTCTACGCCACTCGCCTTCGGCGAGAGTCGTCGTCCTCTCGATGTATGACGACGAGGTCCACGTTATGAACGCTATGAGAGCCGGCGCGCGGGGCTTTGTCCTGAAGCGAGCTTCGCTGACGGACCTCATGGACGCCATGCGGACCGTCGCCAAGGGCGGTTCGTACCTCAGTCCACAGGTCTCTGACCGGCTGCTCCGGCGCATACAGTCCGGCAACCTGCAGGCCTCGCCGTCGTCACCCTTGATCGAAGGCTTGTCCCGCCGCGAGGTCCAGGTGCTACGGCTGGTCGCCGAGGGCAAAAGTAGCAAGGAAATCGCCTCCATCCTCGCACTCGAACTGGAGACCGTCCGCAGCTACCGCAAGACCATGATGAAGAAGCTCGGCGTCAACAATGCCGCCTCGCTTACCAAGCTTGCTGTAGCCGCCGGGCTTACCGCCATCGAGACGCGCTAACCGGCGCCGGGCGCCCCTGCCCAAACCGGCGGGGGCACTGGACAAGAATCAGAATCGGAACCGGATCGAAGCCTGTACAGACCGGGAACCCCCAGGCTGCAGCATCGGCGTAAGCCCGCTGCCCGGGCTCCCGGTTCCCATCATCAGGCTCAGCATCGATGGGGATTCGCCGAACAGCGGGCTCGAAAGATACCGCGACGGATCAGCGAAGTTCGGGTGATTGGCTACGTTGAACGCCTCCAGACGCAACGCCAGACGCGCCCGTTCTCCCGCACGAAACTCGCGGCGCACAGCCAGATCCACCTGCTGCATTCCAAAGCCGTGGAGAACGTTTCGCCCCAGGCTGCCCTGTTCGCCGGCCGCCCGCGGACCAAATGCAGCCGGATTCAGACGCCGCCCCGCCGGCGCCGCCGCATCCTCCAGCCATACCGGTTGCCCCGCGATCAGATCCGGCCGGAACGCATTCCCGAATCCGAGTCCAAGCGCGTACTCGGCATTGAGCGGATTCACCGGGAATCCAGCGCGTGCCCGTACAATCGTATCGATGGCCCATCCCGAGCCCGCGCGGCGCAGCCACCCCCGGCCGCGGACTCCGGGCTCCCACGTTACCGCCGCCGACGCCGCGTGACGGACGTCGAAGTCAGCCGAACCGCGGTCACGTCCCGCCCCGGCGCCGGGCCCTACCCAGTGCAGCACCGAGTCACTCGAACTGTTGTCGATGGCGTGGCCCCACGCATACGATGCGTGGATCTGGAGGCCGCGGCGCATCGGCCGCCGATACTGCACTTGCAGGCTATGGTAGGCGGACTCGCCGCGATTGGTGGCCAGCGCCAGCCAAAGCGTGGCGCTATTGGCAAACGCCCCGAACTCACGGCGCAGCAGCCGCGCACCGCTCGCGCCAACGTATCCAACCGTGAGCACCCCAGACGGTCCGCTGCCGGCCTCCACCGAAACGTTCCATTGCCGGACAGCGGGAAGCCGCAGATTCGGTTCGAATCCGAAACTGAGCAGCGTGGAGAAGGGTGCGTTCCGGCTGTTGAGAAATTGCGTCATGCTCAGCGGACCCCCATTGATCAGGTCCGTCGCGATGCTGAGCGACGAATCATAATAAATACCCCAACCGCCGCGAATCACCAGCGGCGCGCGACGGAACGGTGTCCAGGCAGCGCCCAGGCGAGGCGCGAGGTAGCCGCCGTTCCCAGCCCAGATCGAATTCTGTCCGGCGAACGCGTAGGCTTCGGTCGAAACCACGGTGCCGCGCGCCCAGTGCAAGCCAGGCGGCGGCGAGTGCTCCCAGCGCATTCCGAAAACCGCGGTGAACCTCGGATGGATGCGCCAGGAATCGTGGGCGAACATCGCATATTCGCGGACCAGCCCGGAAAGAATCCGCGGCGGCGACGTCGCAACCCAGAACTTGGGCCGGTCGGCCAGATCGCCCAGCGACTCCGCGATCAAGCTCAGCGCCGGGGTATGGTCATGGCGGTCCGGCAGGTAACGCCGGTAGTCAAAACCCACCCGCAGCGAGTGCCCCGCCAGATTCACCGACACCGACGGAAGAAAGTGCCACTGCGTCTGGCGCTGGTCGCCCTCCCGCCCCAGAACCGCCTGCCCCACACCGGCTACGGAAAAACGGAACAGTGAATCGCAATAGCCGGGCGAGCCGGGCAGAAGAACCGGCAGTGAGAGGCATGGCATCCGTTGAGCGCTGTCCTGATACCCCCATCCGGACTTGCCGAGACTGCTGGTCCGGTTGAACCGGAAATCCGCCAGAACGGACCTGGTGAGGAATACTGTCGCCCCACCGGTCATGCTCCCCGAACGAATCCACAAGTCGTTGACCTGTCCAGTGGTGTACTCGTTGGTGGAAACCGAACCCTGGTACCTGGCGAACAACTTCACGCGCGATCCGATGGCCTGATCGAGCCGCAGCGCGCCCGCGTCCAGACGCGATCGCCGCGTGTACACGCCGCGCCACTGCCCCAGGCCGGACCCGAGTTCGGGGCCGTTCGGCAAGGGGAACAAATCGAGCGCGGGCCGAAGCCACTCGGGCGACCGCAGGCGCGAGGCCGCCGTCGGGGAGGCCATTTGCCACGCAAACGGCTCCCGCACCCGCATGCCCTCGTAATCGGCGTGGAAGAAGGTGCGGTTGCGCGCGATCGGGCCGCCCAGAGCAGCGCCAAAGTCGTTCAGTCCGGAGTCGGCCGCGGGAGACCCGTTGCGATTGGCGAACCAGTTGTTGGCGTCCAGGAGGTCGTCACGGCCGTAGCCGAACATCGATCCGTGGAACTGATTGCTGCCCGCGCGGCTGCTAAGGGAAACGTGCGCTCCTGGCAACCTGCCGGCCTGAGCCCCTGCCGTCGAGGTTTCGATCGCCACCTCTCGCAGTGCCTCGAGCGTGATCAGCCCGTGCATGCTGCCGAGCGCCGTCAGCCCGGGAAGGCTGCCCCCGGTGGCTTGTGCCGGCAGTCCGCCGCCGCTCACGCCGGTGTTCGCGCTCACTCCGTCCACCGTGAAGTAGTTGGTGTTGGGGCGCTGGCCGCTGACGCTGAACTGCCCGGATTCGCCGCGGGTGGCCGGCGTGGCCAGCGTCCCTGGCGCAAGTTCGATCAGGCTCGGCAGTCCGCGTCCGGTCACGGGCAGATTTTCGATTTGAGACCGGTCCACCAGGGACCCCGCCGACGCCTTGCCCGTCTCGAGCACCACCGGATCGTCGGTGATGGTGACCACTTCGTGCATGCCGCCGATCGGCAAGCTGAAGTCCACTTGCACGTGCTCGCCCGAAGCCGCCGCCACCCCGTATCGGATGACCGTGCGAAATCCCGCCCGCCGCACCGTGATTTTGTAGGACCCCGCCAGCAGGGCGCTGACGTTCCACCGGCCGTCGTCGCCAGAGGTGGTAATGCGCCGGAATCCCGTGTCCTGGCTCACCACGGTCACAGCCGCCTCGGGCACCGCCGCGCCAGAGGGATCGTGGATCGATCCCGAAAGCTGCGTGTAGGGTTGCGCTGCCAGTGAACCCGCTACCGAAAGCGCGAGCA
This sequence comes from Bryobacteraceae bacterium, assembly GCA_041394885.1. Taxonomy (GTDB): domain Bacteria; phylum Acidobacteriota; class Terriglobia; order Bryobacterales; family Bryobacteraceae; genus DSOI01. The sequence goes on from JAWKHI010000010.1 coordinate 46,574, forward strand.
GACACAACACGGCGCCTGCCGGCTGATGGTGTCGATCCGCCGGCATCCTGTTTCCCAGCACGGAACTACTTCCCCGGCCCGGTTCCAAGATGCTTGCACTCTCTTACGGTAGTGTCTGCCGAGAAAACTCGGCCGCCCGCAGCCGCAATGCCGACGTCGCCGACAGAAGCTGCTCAGGCAACTCGCCGGCCAGACCTTGGGCGCCATCTGCCGGCATACCCCCGAGGATAGCAGCTACCAGCCTGTCCGCGCGCCGGGCGTCGCCGAACATCGCGGCCGCTTCGGCCTGCCAGTTGGCCTCCCGCGTCACCGCCGGCGCCGTCGGGGTCACCCCCATCGCCACTATCACCGGCCGGCTCAGAGTATCGAGCACACGGGCCTGCGCCATCGCCGCCCGTGTATGCTCCCGCACTAGCCCCTGCAAGACCGCCTGTTCGGGGGGCGTCAATTGCGCAACCGTGGCTGGACCGAAACGTTCCGCCAACCTGCGCAGCGCATGCATCCGCACCATCAGTTGCTCGGAGGCGGAAAGCATCCTGTCCACGAACTGGTCGTACTCGGCGCGGCCACCGAGCTGCGTTTCGATCTCCCGCTGCCAGCGCGATCCCGATCCCGCGGCCGGCCCACGCACCACACTCGAAGCACTGCCCGGAATCTCGCCGGCAGGCTCTTCCAGCCGGACCAACGCGTGAGGCATCGAAGCCAGTTCCGCCGCGATCCGCCGCCCGAGTTCCGGATTCACGCCAAGCCCTTTCACAATCACCCGGGCGCCCTCGCGTGCCACTTCCACCGGCTCGCCGAGATCGGCCCCAAGCCGATGCAACGCCGCCAGCACTTCCAGTTCCTCCCCGGCTGTCGCCGGCCGCTCGAGTTCCGTCGCCGCCGGGGCCGGGCTTCGAGGCGCCATCGGAGTCAGTGCGGATGCGGCTGGTGGCGCTCTCCGTGCATCCATCTCCACAATTTCCGCCGCCGCGGCCTCGGCCGCCGCTAGCTCCGGCGCCGGCCCGAGATCGCTGATCTCCACACGCTCCTGGCTGCCGAACTCGAAGGCGGCCTCCACCGGGCGCAAATCCTCCGCACCGATTTGCAGCATCGCGCTTTCCAGATAGCTCGACTTCGTGGAGGTCCGGACACGATACCAGCGGCGCTCCGGCGCCGCCGCGTCGCGGATCGTGGTCACTTCGTCGCGTTTCTCGGCCAGCCCGTCGCGCCATCGCGCGAACGACGCCGCGCTCAGCGGATCCGCCCAGTCGTAACGCGCGCGTGCGAATAGCGGCGCCACCGCGGCCAACGTGCCGCTCGATGGCGCTACCGTCGACGCCGCCGCCGTCCCGCTCCCAACCGTCCGCACCGCCCGGCGAGCCCCCGTTCGCACCTCGATCCGCCGGGGCTCAGCCACACGCTCCACCCGTCCCGCCTGCGCGCGGGCGGCCTTCTCCAACAACTCCGCCGCGCGCACCGTCGGCGCGTTCCGCAATTGATTCACCACCAACGCCCCAATCAGCAACATCGCCACCGCCGTGGCCCACGCCCGCTGCCGGACCAGCGCCCCCGACGCCGCCTCCCACACCCTGGCATACCAGGGACGCCCGTTCAAGACCTGATCGAGCTCAATCACCCGGGCATGAATGTCCATCCACGGCGCCGGCGGTTCCGGCAGCCTCGGCGCCAATTCCTCATTCCGGTACCGGACGCACCGTCCGATCGTCTGCTCGATTTCCGACAATTCCGCTCTGCACTGCCAGCACGCATCCAGATGCCCCCGCACCCGCCGGGAGTCCGCCGGTGTCAGTTCGCCGTCCGCGTATCGCAGCAGATCGCCGTCGGCGGGATGGCTGCCTGTTCGACTCATAGTCCCTCTCGTCTCAGGCGGGCGATGGCCCGCCGCATGAACTCTCCCACCGCCGACGCGCTGATGCCCAACGTCTCGGCGATCTCCGGATATCGTAGTCCCTCCATACGCAAAAACAGGCAGCGCTTCTGCTGCTCCGATAGATTTTCTATGGCCCGGTGGAACCGCGTCATCCGGTCCCGTTGCACGAGCGCCGTCTCCGGCGATTCCTCGGAGGACTCCAGCCGCTGCTCCATCTCCGGCTCAAACGCACGCACCGATTTTTGTCCCGCCCGCACCCGTAAGCCATGATTGTGCGCCACGCGGAACACCCACGCTCTCGGGTTATCCAGCTCCGTCCGCTTCATCGTCATGTACAGGCGGAGAAAAACCTCTTGGGTCGCCTCCTGCGCCTGCGGCGGATACAGACCCAAGGTCAGCAGATAGCGGTAGACGTCGTTGCGCATTTCCTCGAACAGCTCCGCCACCCGCGCGCGGCACGATCCCTCCGCCGGTTCGGCAACCGGTATCCTCGCCAGCGCGTCGCGAATGAAACCTGAGGACATTTGTTACGTACTAGTACCACCCTTGCGCTGCGGTACGACTGCTAAGACCCATGAGCCGCTCGTTTCCACTACACCCATCGCAAACTTTTTTTGATTTTTTCGTATCCGGTGTAGTTGATCGGGCTGGTGGCGGGTCTTTGAGGGTGGAGGTTGTTCCGCCTCCCGAGTTCGTTCATGAATCCGTTGGTCACAGTCAGCATCGTCACTCATCGCAGCCGCCGGTTCGTGGAAACTTGCCTGGCGTCGGTCGTCAGGCAGAAACTGCAGCCGCTCGAGATCATTATCGTGGATAACGCTTCCACCGACGGCACTGCGGAGTGGTTGGAGCAATGGGCAAACAGCCCGGCAGCCCTGGGAATGCCGGTGCGCCTCATTCGAAACACTCGCAACGTGGGCTTCGCCGCGGGGCAGAACCAGGCTATCCGCGGTGCGCGGGGCGAGTGGGTGCTGACTCTCAATCCCGACGTGCGGCTGGAAGAGGCATTCCTTCTCCGCCTCCTTTCCGCCGCACGCCGGGATCCTCGGGCCGGCGTTGTCTGTGGCAAACTCTTGCGGGCAACCTCCGATTTTTCGATCGCCGCCGAGAGGCGCATCGATACCACCGGCATCTACTTCACACGCAATCTGCGCCATCTCGATCGCGGCTGGGACGAGCCCGATGACGGCCGTTACGGCGAACCCGAATACGTCTTCGGCGCCTGCGCCGCCGCCGCTCTCTACCGCCGTGACATGATCGACGACATTTCCCTGGCCGGCGATTTCTTCGATCCCGACTTTTTCGCCTACCGCGAAGACGCCGACATCGCCTGGCGCGCCCAGCTCCTCGGCTGGCGCTGCATCTACACGCCCGACGCCGCCGGATGGCACATTCGAGGGCTCAAACCCGGCGATCGAGCCAATCATGCTCCCGTGCTGCGCATGCACTCGGTCAAGAACCGGATTCTCATGCGTATCAACAATATGACCGGCGGACTCTATCGCCGCGTTTGGCTCCCCGCCACCCTGCGGGACATTCTCGTTCTCGGCGGATGTCTGCTCTCGGAACCCGCCTCCATTCCCGCGTTTTGGAAAGCCGCCGGTTGCGCCCCGCGATCGCTCGCCCGCCGCCGCCAAATCCTCGCCCGCCGCCGCGTGGACGACGCCACCATAGCTGAATGGTTCAGCGATACTCCCGTCAGCCGTCCACTCGAGCGCGGCGCCGGTCCCGATGAGCGTCGCCTGTCACTGGCCATCAGCGATCTCTCACCGGCCGCGCCCTGGCATTAGCCGCTTTACGGCGCCGCCACCACCCGCCGCCATATCCTGCCCGATGTTATCCTGATGAAGACGTCGAACCAGTACTGAGGGCAATCCCTCCGCCTCAATCGGAAAATGGATCCCAAGCCAATGATAGAGGCCCGTGGCCTCTCGAAATTCTACGGTGATTTCGCGGCAGTCCGCGATGTTTCTTTTTCGGTCCCCGAGGGGCAGGTTTGCGCCTTCCTCGGTCCCAACGGCGCCGGAAAATCCACCACGATGAAGCTGCTCACCGGATACGCCGCGCCCACCCATGGCGCCGCCCGTATCGCCGGTTTCGACGTCCAGACGCAGCGCCTCCAGAGCGCCGCCCATCTCGGCTACCTGCCCGAAAACGGCCCCCTCTACCCCGACATGACCCCGCTCGCCCTGCTCCGCTTCTTCGGCAGGGCCCGCGGCATGTCCGGCGCCCGGCTGCGGGACCGCATCGACGACGTTACCCGCATGTGCTTCCTCGACGACGTCCTCGAAAAGTCCATCTCTAAGCTGTCGAAAGGCTACCGCCAGCGTGTCGGCATGGCGCAAGTGCTCCTCCATGAGCCCAGCGTCCTGATCATGGATGAGCCCACCACGGGCCTGGACCCCAACCAGATCCGCGAAGTCCGCGGCCTCATTCGCACTCTCGGCGAAACCAAGACCGTCCTGCTTTCCACCCACATTCTCCAGGAAGTGGAAGCCGTCGCCGGCCGCGTGGTGATGATCAATGAAGGCAGGGTTGTCTTCGATGGCCCCCCCGATGGCCTGCTCGCCCACGGCCCCACCCTCGACGAGGCATTCCATACCCTCACCGGCCACAAACAGGTCCATCCGGACCCGGCCCAAGGAGACCCGCGGTGATCCCCCGATGGCGTGTCATCGCCGCCGTCGCCGGCCGCGAGTTCTCTTCCTACTTCGGGTCGCCCACCGGCTACGTTTTCATCACCCTCTTCGTGTTCCTGAGTGCCGTCGCCGCCTTCTGGCAGGAGCGATTCTTCCTCAACAATCTCTGCAATCTCGATCAATTGAACGCCTGGTTCCCGTACCTGCTGGTCTTCCTGATCCCGGCCATCACCATGTCGCTGTGGGCCGAGGAACGCCGTCAGGGAACCGAAGAGCTCATCCTTACCCTTCCCGCCCGCGACGCCGAGCTCCTGCTGGGCAAATACGCGGCCGCGCTCGCCATCTACACCGTCGCGCTCCTTTTTTCCCTCAGCCATGTCGTGGTCTTGTCCTGGCTCGGGTCCCCGGACCCGGGGATGATCGTCGCCACCTACCTGGGCTACTGGCTGCTCGGGGCAGCCCTGCTGCCCCTCGGCCTTCTCGCTTCACAGCTTACCGACAATCTCACCGTCGCCTTCATCCTCGGCGCGGTGTTTTGCGGCCTGCCCGTGTTTCTCCGGCAAGCCGGTGCGATCCTCGCCGGACGCGCCCAAAGGCTCGCCGAACAGCTCTCCGCGGTGGACCAGTTTCGTGACCTCGCCAGCGGAATCGTCACCACCGGCTCACTCGTCTACTTCGCCGCGCTTGCCGCTGCCGTGCTCTACTTGAATGTGAAACTCGTCGGAAGACGGCGCTGGCGCAGCCCTTCCCTCGGCGCGCATTACACCGTCCGCGGACTCGCCCTCGTCACCGCCGCGCTGGCCCTCGCCGTCATCGCAGGACGCTCCGGCGTGCGCGCCGACGTCACCAGCGAACAGGTCCATTCGCTTTCCGATGGCACCCGCAAGCTGATCGCCTCGCTCGACCCCAAACGCCCCGTGTCCATTCAGGCCTATCTCAGCCCGGAAGTGCCCCGCGCCTACCTCGATATCCGCAACGACCTCTCCCATTTCCTGCGCGAGTTTGCCGCCATCGGACGCGAACGCGTCAACGTCCGCATCGTCGACACAGTCAAGTATTCTCCCGAAGCGCGCGAAGCGCGCGAGCGCTACGGAATCCAGCCCTTCCGGGTCCCCGCCACCGAAGAAAGCGCTTCGTCGGTTAACGAGATCTTTCTCGCACTCGTGTTTGCCTGCGCCGGCGAGGAGTTCGTCATTCCCGCCTTTGACCGCGGGCTGCCGGTCGAGTACGAACTGATGCGGTCCATCCGAGTGGTGTCGAAAGCGGAACGAAAAAAGATCGGCATTCTCCAGACCGGCGCTAAACTCTTTGGCGGGTTCGATTTCGAGCGGCGCGCGCAGTCCAACGAATGGTCGATCGTGGCCGAGCTGAAAAAGCAATACGAGGTGTCGGAAGTCTCAGCCGAAGGCGACTACCCCGAAATCGATGTGCTGCTCGCCGCGCTTCCCCATACCCTCACCAAAGCGCAGGCCGCCCGCCTCACCGCCTACGTCGAGACGGGAAAACCCGTGCTGCTGCTGGTAGACCCCCTCCCCGCGTTCAATCTCCAACTGTCTCCCCAGCCCGATGAGGGCAGTCCCCCGGCCGACCTCCGCCCCCTGCTCCGCACCCTCGGCATGGATTGGGACACCGCTCGCGTGGTGTGGGACACCTACAATCCCCATCCGCAGCTTCGATCTCTCCCGCAAGAGGTGGTGTTCGTCGCCAAGACCGGATTCTCCGCCGCGGACCCGGTTACCTCAGGCATGCAGGAAGCCGTGCTGCTCTACCCCGGCTGGCTCAAGGATCGCGGCGACGGAAAGGTCAAGGTAACACCCCTGCTCGAAACCGGCCTCGCGTCCGGCACCCTCCGCTGGACGCAGTTGGTCGAACGAACCATGTTCGGAACCGCCATGGCGCAAGGCTTGCCCCACAAGCCCGACGGCCAGAAGTACATGCTTGCCGCCCGCGCCACCGGGCCCGGAAGAAAGGCCGTGGTGATCGCCGACGTGGACCTGATCGGGGAAGAGTTCTTTCAGATCCGCCGCCGTGGTGTCGAGAATCTCAATTTCGACAACGTCACCTTCGTTCTGAACGCGATCGACTCATTGGCGGGTGAGGATGCGTTCATCTCGCTCCGCAAGCGCCGCCCCCGCCATCGGACGCTCGAGGCGCTGGAAGCACGCACTCGCGAGTTCGAACAAAAGCGCGACGCCGATTCTCAAGCCGCCGCCGCGCTCGCCGAAAAGCGCCTGCAGGAAGCGCAAACCCGCCTCGACACCGCGGTGGCCGCCGTCCGCGCGCGCGGCGATCTCGACGATCAGGCTAAACAGATCATGATCTCGAGCATCGAGTCCGCCGAGAACCGGCGGCTCCAGGTAGCCCGCACCAACATCGAGGATGAACGGCGCAGAGAGATGGAAGATGCCCGCGCCCGCATGGAAACTTCCGTCCGCGGCATCCAGAGCACCATCAAGCTCTTGGCGGTTACGCTGCCCCCGATCCCCGCGTTCCTCCTGTTCCTCGTCATGTCCGCCCGCAAGATCGCTCGCGAGAGGGCGCGAATCTCCACCGATCGCCTCGTTCGGCCCAAGGAGGACGCAGAATGAGTTCCGAACCCGTTCGCACCTTCCTGTTCGTCGCCGCAGCCGCGGTCCTGGTCGCCATCGCCGCCTCCTTCTCTCCCGAATCGGCCAGCTCGGAAATCTTTTCCGATACCGGCGAGGAGTTCTTTCCCGGCTTTCATGACGCCTCGAAAGTAGCCGCCATTGAGGTAGTGGACTACGACGAAACCGAGGCGGTGGCCCGCCCGCTCAAGGTGGAACTGCGCAAAGGCCGCTACCTGATCACATCCCATGGCGACTATCCCGCCGACGGCAAAGGCCGCATGGCCGCCATCGCCGCCGCGCTCGTCGATCTCAAAAAACAGGAGCCCGTCTCGGACCGGCTCGAAGACCATGCCACCTTCGGCGTGATTGACCCCCTGGACACCAAAAGCGCCAGCCTCACCGGACGTGGCAAACGCGCCACACTCCGCGACGCCGGCGGGCTGAAACTGGCCGACCTGATCCTCGGCGCCAAAGTGAAGGACAAAGAGGGCTACCGCTACGTCCGCCTGCCGGGACAAAAGCGGACCTACGCCGTCAAAACCGAGGCCGATCCATCCGCGGAGTTTGCCGATTGGGTCGAGGCCAACCTCCTCCGCGTCCGGTCCGCCGACATCGTCAAGCTCACGCTCAACTCCTACCAGATCGACGAGCAGTTCGGCCGGCTCCTGAACGCGCAGCGCACCGTGATGTCCCGGGATCAAGGCACGTGGAGCCCACAAGCGAATTCGATCGCTTCGGCCATGGCGTCGCTCCGCGTAGCCGGCGCCCGGCCAAAGCCGCCCGAACTGGCCGCCCAGCTTCGCAGCAAGCGCCTCGAACTGACCCTGGACACCGTGATGAGCCTCCGCCAAAGAGGCTACTACATCGCGCCCGGTGGATCCCTGCTGTCCAACGAAGGCGAGTTGATCGCCGAGACGAACAAGGGCGTCACCTACGTGCTCCGTTTCGGCGAAGTCGTCACCGATTCCTCTGCTTCCGGCGCCGCCGCCGCGAAGCCGAAAGAAGACCGCTACCTGTTCGTCACCGTCTCCTCGAAAAATCCCGAATCGGAGTCCCTCGCAAAGTCTCTCGACGCGAAATTCTCCGATTGGTACTACATCATCCGCGGAGAGGACTTCGCAAGGCTCCGCCCTGCAGCCACAAAGGCGCGCACGCCGGATCCCGTACCCGCGCCACAGCCGCCGGTGCGTCTGCCCGCTCCACCGCGCTAACCAAAACTCAGTAGATCAGTTTCAGCGCGAACTGGAACTGCCGCATCGAACTCGCCACCGAACTGATCTGGCCGCCCACCGGCCTGTCCACAGTCCCGTTCGGCAGATTGAAATGGGCTTCGTTCAGAACGTTGAATCCCTCTGCCCGGAACTGCAGGCGGATCCGCTCGGTGAGATCGAAGTTCCTCGCCACCGTTGCATCCAGGTTCACCAGACCCGGACCGGTGATGACGTTCCGTCCCGAATTGCCGAACCGGAAGCCCGTGAAGGTGGTGAAGGCCGTCGTATCGAACCAGCGCTCCGGCTTCCGTTGATCGCGAGGCAGATTGCCGTTCCCGATCCGGTCCGGACGCACGCCGCCGGTCGAATTGGCCAGGTTCGTGCCCAGGCCCGGCGTCAGCGGCAATCCGGACTGAGCGGCGAACAGCGTCGAAAGCTGCCATCCTCCGAGCACCCGCGCCGCGATGCCCTCTTTCGCCAACCCGTGCCCCTTGCCGAGCGGAATCTCCCACACGATGCTGCTGAAAAACCGCTGCCGCATATCTTCCGGTGACAGCGCCTTTTCCGGAGCCAGGATCGTACTCCGCTGGCCGATCTCCCCGGCCATCGTTTTGCTCCAGGTGTACCCGTTCAGCGACGAAAGGCCGGACCGGAAACGCTTCTCGAACTTCAGCTCGAGCCCCTGGTAGTTGGCCGTGCCGAACGGGACGTCGGTCTGGATCGTCGCCAGGTTCGGGAACGCGCGCCGCGGGCCGATGGCCCCGGGCCCCGGCTCGGGCTGGTTGCGGTCAATCGCCGTCAGCCTCCGGTGGCCTGTGTTGGTGCCCACATACGCCGCCGACGCAACCGCGTTGCCGAATACCGTCTGCTGGATGTTGATATTCCACTGATGCGTGATCCCTTCCGGAAACGCAAACGGCCAGACGGTGGCGAGCGACCGCCCATTGATCGTATCGGGATTCAACGCGCTGGCCGCGAATCCGTCCCGCACGATCACGTTGGATCGCTGCGCCACGCTCGGCGACGGGATGTCCACCGCCAGGTAGAACGGTGGATTCTGGAACGGTTGGCTTCCCGCCGGCAACTGCGCCAGCCCGTCATAGAAGATCCCGTATCCGGACCGGATCACCGTCTTCGGCGTCAACTGAAACGCGAATCCGATGCGCGGCGCGAAGTTGTTGGCGTCGCGCTGCTGGAATGACCGTGCTTCGGCGCCCCCGCCGGACACCCGGACCAGGGTTCCAAAACCCGGTTGTCCAGGCTCGAACTGAAAGTTGGCCACTCGATCCCGCTTCTCCCAGTAAGGCTGCTGGTATTCATAACGGAATCCCAGGTTCAAGGTAAGCTTTGAAGTTACTTTGAAGTTGTCCTGCACATAGTATTCCTGCGCGAGGGAAACTTGCGTGGCGTCGCGCGGCGTGCTCAGGCTGGCGGTGTTGGTGTATCCGAGCAGCGCGTCGGCGAACGAATTCCCCGCCCCCCGGCCCGCTTGCGCCGCTGTGAACTGCCCATTGAAAAAGAAGCGCCCCCGGGCGAAATCCGTCGTCCCGGAGTAGCGCAGAAACTGACGCAGGTTTCCACCGAACCGCACCGAATGGCGGCCCCGGTTCCAGGAGAGGTTGTCCACTAATTGCCGCACGTCCACGTTCTTCGGATCGGGAGCGAAACTCCGGTCCCCGATGTTGGCGAAGCCCGTCAGGCTGAAAAACGGCAGCCCCGCGATGTCGGCGCGGTCAAACAGCCCCTTGAACCCGAACTGCTCCCACAACCTTTCCCGGTTCGCCGTGTCGATCAGCCCCGCGTTCCGCGTGTACGCCAGTCGAAACTCGTTCACCAGGCTCGCGCCCCCAAAGATGTGCGTTTCGCTGAACACCGCCGAATGCGCCTTCGCGATCCGGGTGGCCGTGTCGCCGCCCGACGCCGGCACTGGCAGTCCGCCGCCTTCCAGCCGGAAGCGGTCGTGATAGCTATAGCGCAAAAACATCGTGTCGGACTCGCGGAACCGGTGGTCGAAGCGCGTATCGATCTGATCGTCGCGATCGTTCCGCGGGCTGTTGAACACGAAGTTCTGCACGCCGGCGCGGTTCGGATCGGGATAGAGATTCAGTAGCTGGACCGACACCGGGTCCACGCGCGATGCCGGAATCGCATTGTTGGGGAACCGCTGCCGCAGTCCCGCCGCATCCTGCGTCGCCGGATCGTAGATGCCGATACTGCCGAAGTTGCCCTGCTTCATCGCCAAATCCGGAACCACACCCAGGCGCGTCAGCTTCTCGCGGATCCGTGTGCCCTGATGGGAGGCGAAGAAAAACGTGCGATCGCGGCGGATCGGCCCGCCAATGGTCCCTCCGAACTGGTTCAGGCGGAACGGCGGCTTGGCCCGTCCGCTGTTGAAGAAATCGTTCGCGTCCAGCTTGTCGTTTCGCAGAAACTCGAACAGGGCCCCATGAAACTCGTTGGTGCCGCTCTTGGTGGTCACCTGGATCACGCCGCCGCCGCCGCGGCCAAACTCCGCCGAGATGTTGTGCGTGTCGATCTTGAATTCCTGAATCGCGTCCACCGACGGCTTCACCACCTGATTGGAGGCGATTACCACTCCCGTGCTGTAGTTGTTGTTGTCGGCGCCGTCCATCACGAACTGGTTTTGCCACATGTTGGCGCCGTTCACCGAAAACGCATCGGTGACGAAGTTGCGCGCCCGCGACGGCAACACCCCGGGCACCAGCAGCGCGAGTTGTTGATAATTGCGCCCGTTCAGGGGCATATTGACGATCGTTGCGTTCTCGATCACCTGGTCCAGGCTCGACGTCTCGGCTTGTAGCAGCGGCACCGCCCCGCTCACCTCCACAACCTCCGACACCGCTCCCACCGTGAGTTGAAGGTCGATCCGCGCCCGGTCGCCCGCATGCAGCGCCACGTCGGCGCGTTTGACGGTCTGAAAACCCTGTTTGGTGAACTCGATCTCGTACGCGGCAACCGGCAGCGCGGTGATGACGTAGGCGCCGGATTCGTTGCTGGTGGCCCGGTAGATCAATCCGTTGGCCCGGTTCACGGCCTGCACGCTGGCCTCAGGCACCGCGGCGCCTGAGGTGTCCGTAATCAGTCCGGTAATGGTGGCCGTGTCGGTCTGCGCGAATGCTGCGCCCGCCAGAACAAGCGCGCCCGCGATGAGTGTGCGAAGCATGACTACCCCCTGAGCAAATCCGCGGTCATGCCGCGGCTGGACGCATTATATACATTGATCGTTCACCGCCGTCAACACTCCTTCGCCCCGGCCGCCAACCCGCGCCGGACAATACAAAAAAAGCGCCGGGCATCCTTGGGGGAGATGCCCGGCGTGCGGAGGAGGAGGTCCGTCGCCAACTGGAGGAGAGCAGGCGGAGCGGACCTCGGAGGAGATCGATTGTCGCTAGCCCAGGAGCCCTCCGTGGCCCAGGGCCGCCAACTCCCAGCCCGACAACCGGTATCGGGCGAGCATGGGAGGAAGAACCAGGTCGACGACGTTCGGCTTCGCGGACCGGTAGCAGCCCGGCGCCGACACGATCGGAACGTCATCCTTGTAGCCGAGTAGCAGCAAATTGCCCGGCTCCACCGGAGCCAGAAACTTCTCGATGTGCGAATCCACGCTTGCCATCGCGCGTCCGATCACGTCTTCCGGACCCGCGGGCGCCGTCGTCGACGCAACCAGGATCGTCGTCGGACGCGACCGTAGCATGTGCTGCAGCGCTCGCACCACCGAGCTTTCCTCTTCTACCGCATTCAACACGAAACTGGGTGCGATGTTGAACCGCTCCAGTCTCTGCCGCATGATGCTCTCGAACAACTGCCGCGCGCGTTCTCCCTGAATCGGATCGGTATAGAGAACGCCCACCTGCGGCGTCCGGATCGGTCGTGCCTGTAGAATCGGTCCGCGCTCTCTCAGAATATTGATAATGGCTTCCAACTGCGCCTTCGCCACCGCGAATGGCGCGCTCTTCACCGTGGCGATGCGCGTACCCGCCTTGGCGAAACTGAAATTCAATGTGGTCGCGATCACGATGCTCGCCGCATTGTTGATCTGCTTTAGCAACTCATCGTCGATCAGCACGCAGCAATCGTCTGTGGCGAACAGATTCGCGCGCCCTCCCGCGGCCAGACGGATTTCCACGCAACCGCAGCCGATCGCTTGCGCCACCGCCATCACCGCATCGTCTTCTCCTACCTCACCTTCCTCCAACTCGGTGACCCATATCTGAGCCATGCCCTCGGTCTCGAGCAGGCGGATATCGTCCTCGCTAATGACATGTCCTTTGGCCAGCAGCTTGCGGCCGCCCGGCCGGAATATGGTGCAACACAGGATGCGACCAATCGAGTCTCTCACATCAACGGTTTGAGCCCTCATTTGTGAAACTAGCTCCCTCTCACTATATGTCTAGTACTACTAGTGCTATTGATCATACCCGAGATCGGGTTACGTGAAAAGCCCTAGTTGCGATTTTTTTTCGCATTTCTAGCGCTAATCAAAGGCTTTAGTGGCTGCGATGTGTAAGGGTTCTCGCCTAGATTCTAGGTCGTTTGCGGGTATGCCCCCACTCAAACGGGGGCGTCGAAATTACGGGCAGGTACTAGCGCTTCCGCCCTGTTGGAATCTGGGGCGCATCTCGCCAAAGCCGGTCTAGCTCATAGTATTGACGGGCTTTGTCAGAGAAGACGTGAACCACCAAGTCCCCGAAATCGAGGAGCACCCACTCCGCGTTAGCGTAGCCTTCCGCCGAATTTGGGGGGTCTCCCGCCGCTTTCATGACTCGGACCACTTCGTCCGCGATCGCCTGCACTTGGCGCGTATTTGAAGCCGACGCCAACACGAAATAGTCCGCGAATGAGGTCACCGGACGTAGGTCGAGTACTCGAACTTCAGTACCCTTTTTCTCCTCAATTGCGTTGACACACAATCTCCACGTGGGAGTGGTGTCTGCTTCCGACGCACCCGCCGGCTTGCGGACTCGTTTGACGGCTGTTTTCTTCGTCGCGGCCTTCGGGCTGGCGGCCTTCTTGGCGCGAGGGGCGGGCTTAGCGGGCTTGGTGGAAATCGGTATTGCTCCTGTCGCGTATCGTACTACAATTAGGAGGCGGTGCGTCGAGTCAGCCCAATCTGCCCCCCCTTGCTGGTAGCCTGGCTTCCACTCGCATCCCTGTTTGCGCAAGCTCCAGCCAGCCAGAACGAAATCGATCGCGTTCGCTACATGGTCGAGGAAGGCATCCTCCCACGCAACGCCCTCGACGAGTTGATCGCCGCCCGCGAAATCGCGCGCGACGAAGAGATTCTCAAAACTACCCTGTACGGACACTTGACGCTCGAGCAGTTGACTCCCGAGCAAAGCGCCTCCATGCTGGGTGCGGCCGAGCGTCAACTACAGCGCGCGCAATCCCAAGTGGACGATGCAAAACGGTTCATCGCCGAAGGCGTACGTCCCTTTACCTCGCTCACACCGTACCTCGAGGAACTCGACCGCGTGCGAAAGGCCCACGACGCTGCGCAGGGCCGCGCCCGCCTGTTCGAGGCCCTCGCTTCCATGGCTGCCGCCGAACAGGAGTTGGAAGCTCGCATGGACGAAGCAGCGTGGGAGTCTCGCTCCCTGGCCGAGCGCTTTGAAGGCGACGGGGTCCTCCAGCCGGCCCAGATCCGGTATCTCGAAACCGCCTTCGAGCGCGAGTTCAATCGCCCTCTTCCCGTGAGTGCCCGCGGTGAGACGATGCTCCACCGTTCGCTCGGCTTCGATCACCGCGGCCGCGTGGATGTCGGCCTCCATCCCGATTCCCGCGAAGGATCCTGGCTCAAGCGGCATCTGGAGTTATTGAAGGTCCCTTATCTGGCATTTCGTGGCGCGCTCCCAGGCGTCTCCACCGGCGCGCACATTCATATGGGCCCGCCGAGCAACCGCATCCGGCGAAGCGACTGAATGGATTCCAAGCCTCTTTCCTCTCCGAGGGTCCTCATCCCACGCCAGCGCATCGCCGAGCGAGTCGAGGAACTCGGCCGCGAAATTCACGCCGACTATTCCGGCGCCCCCCTTCACCTGATCGGTATTCTCAAAGGCGCCTGCTTCTTCCTATCCGACCTCGCGCGCGCAATTCCCGCCAATGTTCGCGTGGACTTCATGGGTATTTCGAGCTATGGCCGCGGGAAAACGTCCTCCGGCGAAGTGAAGGTCACCAAGGATCTCGACGTTTCGCTCGAAGGTACCGACGTCCTCATCGTCGAAGACATCGTCGACACCGGCGTCACCCTCACCTACCTCGCGCACATCCTTCAGCAGCGTAAGCCCCGCTCCATCCAGATCGCCGCGCTGCTCGACAAGCCTTCGCGCCGCCTTCGTCCTGTCCAAGTCAAGTATGTTGGCTTCACCGTTCCGGATCAGTTTGTCGTCGGCTGCGGGTTGGATTACGCCGAGGACTATCGCAATCTCCCCGACGTTTGTGTTCTCGACCAGGAGTAGGCTCGTGCGCCAGGAAATCATGCTACCGTTGTTCCACGGGAGTACCGATCCATGCTACGCACCTGTTTGCTGATTTTGACGGCCACCCTTTCCGCCCTAGCCGCTGATGTCGCCGGAACCTGGAAAGGATCCGCCGAAGGGCCGAACGGCCAGATGGAGCGGACCTTCACCTTCAAGGTGGATGGCGACAAACTCAGCGGCGAGACCGTAAGTTCCTTTGTGGGCAAGTCCGAGATCCGGCAGGGCGTGGTCAAGGGCGACGAGCTCTCCTTCGTGATCACCATCAAATTCCAGGACAACGAGATGGAGGTCAACTACAAAGGCAAACTCGTCGGCAACGACGAAATGAAGCTCACGGCCGAAGTGCAGGGCAATCAAATCGATTGGGTCGCCAAGCGGACCCAATAACCACCGCCCCAATCCCTATTCGAGCGAGATCGCCAACCCTTCCTGCGCGGCGATGCCTCTCACCGATAACCGCACCCGCTTGAACCCGGAGCCTACTTCTTCCGGTATGCGCACACGCACCAGAAAGACGCCCGGGCTGGTCATGGCCACGTACTCCACCTGCGATGCCTTATCATCGATCGTCACCGCCAGCCGGCTCGGATCGGCGAGAGGATACGCGGTTTCGAATACCACGCCCTCGGGCGCGGCCGGATCCGTCAGGCCCAGCCCCGTGGCAATCAGGTCCACCAGGTCGCCCGCTTTGCCCGATCGGGATTCCCGGTCGGCGATCGATCCTGCCGGTGCAACCAGAATGGATTCGCCCGCGAACACGGCCACCGGCGTCGTCTGCTCGCTCACCACGTGGGTCAAAAGCGCCGGCGACACCTCCTGCAGAAACGCCATCGCGGATCCGCGCCCATTGGGTCCGCTTACTTCCACCGGAACCGGCCCCGTGGCAAGATCGACGGGCACCAGGAAGTTGATCTGATTCTTACTTACGAACAGCAGGTACGCGTCGCGATTGTTGAACCGCACCCGGACGCCGCCCAACTCAGTGGGAAGCTTGCCTTCGGCCATCGCCGCGTCGGCCGTGATCGTTTCAGCCAAAAAGTTGTCGCCGAAGATAGACGCGATGCTGAAACCCGCCACAACCGCCTGCGCGCCGAATCCATTGAGGATCGAACGAATGGCCGTCGCCGGAGGCAGCGGCAGCGGAAAGCGGATCCGCCGCACTCGCAGGTTCCCGGAATCGACGATCACCAGGTTGCCGGCCGGGTCGGCGGCGATCGTCGCCGGTAGATTCCAGAACGAATTCGCCGGCGCAACCTCCTCTCCGAAAAACGAAGCGCCCGAACCGGCGAACGTCCGGATCACACCCTTGCCGTCGATCACCCGGATACGATGATTCTCGCGATCGGTCACATAGAGATTTCCGGCGCTGTCGAAGGCCACCCCGAACGGCGAATTGAACGCCGCCCCGGCGGCAGGCAAGTTGTCTCCCTCCCACGCCGCGACCCCCGTGCCCGCGATCGTCTCGATGACGCCGCGTGTCGTGATGCGCCGGATGCGATGGTTCAGTTGATCGGCAAAGTATAGGTTTCCGTCCCTGTCGAACGCCATCCCTCCCGGGCTGGTCAACCGCGCCGCCGTGGCTGGCCCGCCGTCGCCCCCGAATCCCGCCGCGCCGCTCCCGGCCACCGTGCTGATCACGCCGTCTTTCCCGATCCGCCGGATCCGGTTGGCCGCCGAGTCGGCGACATAAAGATTCCCCGCCGCATCGAAAGCTAACTGGGATGGTTCGCGGAAGGAGGCCTGCAGCGCGGGTCCTCCGTCACCGTCTGAGCCCGATTGCCCGTTGCCGGCGACGGTGCTGATCACGCCATCCACCGAAATCCGCCTCACGCGGCGATTCCCCTTGTCCGCGATGTACAGATTGCCGTCCGTGTCGGCCGCCAGACCCAGCGGTTCGTTCAGGCGCGCGCGAGACGCCGGCCCGCCATCCCCCGTGAAGCCGTTGGCCGCGATGCCCGCGAACGGTTGTATGATTCCGTCCGGCCGCACCCGGCGGATCACATGGGTCTCCGGATCCGCGATGTACAGCGAGCCCCGGTTGTCAAGCGCTATCCCGCTGATTGCCGCGAATTCCGCCCTCGTCGCGAAGCCGTTATCGCCGCCCACCCCCTTCCGGCCCGATCCCGCCGCCGTGCTCACCAGCGGGGTCGGCGCCGACGCCGTCGCTGCTTCGCGCCTCGATTGGCGGATCGTCACCTCGCGCCCGGCAATCGTCACCGTGCCGGCGCGCGGTCCCCCCGGATTCGCGGTAACCGAAAGATAGACGATCCCGGGTCCGCGGCGCTCAGCCGCGCCCGTCAGGCTCGCCCACGCGAGCGCCCCGCTCGCCGTCCAGGCGCACTCGGGTCCGGTCAGCACCGTCACCGGCGCCACCACCGGGTCGCCGCCCAGATCGAGCAAACTCGGATCCAGCGTGTAACTGCAAGCGCCCGGCACCGGCTGCCCGGTCCCTCCCGGTCCGCCCAGTTTGGCGAACTTCGCGAGAAATGTGTCGTAGGGCCCGCCCTTGTAATTCGGACCGTACGAGTTCACCGTCGTCGTGAACCCCGGGCCGCGCGCCGTGCCCGAAATCACGATGTTTCCCTCGCCGTCCAGCCGCACGTTGCGAATGGCGTTTGCATCCGGTCCTCCGAAAAATCCCGCCGTCAAACGGGTGGTTCCAGCGGCGTTCAGCGCAGCCAGGAACGGCCGCACACCTCGCGGCGGACCGGGGTCGAAGGCGTCCGCGGTCACCACGAAGTTGCTCGAATTACTCGACCCGGCCAAGTAGATATCGCCATTGGAGCCCACTGTAAGGTCGCCAAGAAAATCCACGCCCTGGCCCCCGAAATAGCTCGAGTAGTCCACCGTGCCGTTATCGGCACGAATCCGCGTGAGAAAGCCGTCCGTGTCACCCCCGGAAAATCGTCCCTGCAGCGCCGTCTCCGTCACCGGGAAATTCCGCGAAAAGGTGAACCCGGCCAGGTGCGGATTGCCCTGCGCGTCCAACGCCATCGAACTGAGGTAGTCGAACCCCGCGCCTCCGAGATAAGTCATGAACTCGAACTTGGAACCATCCGCGCTCAGCCGGAACAGGTACACGTCGGTCGATCCCCCGGCGTAGGTTCGTCCCGCCGTGCCGATCTCACCTGGCATCGCGGCCGAACTGGTCGACCCCGCCAGCCAAATCGCACCCTCGGCGTTCCGCGCGATGACGAACGAACTGATGAACCCGATCTGCGGAAGATCCGACGACGGCAGGCGGCTGATCTCTTCCTCTCCATTGCCGCCCACGTAAGTACTCCACTCGAGCACCTGTCCCAACTGGTCGAACTTCAGCGCGAACGAGTCCGATTGCCCGCCTCCGTAGGTTCGCTGCGCGGCGTTGGGCGTCGTGGGAAAATCGCTCGACGATGTGAATCCGGTGAGGTACACGTTGAAGGCGGGGTCCACCACCAGCGAAGTCGCGTTTTCGTCGCTGCCGCCTCCGAACAGCGTGGAGTACGCGAGCGTCCCATTGGGATTCAGCTTGGTGACGAACGCATCGCTGAAGCCACGCCGCAGCCGTTCATAGGCGGTGGCGGGCAGCGGAAAGTTGAATGACGCGGTTTGGCCGGCCACGTAAACCGCGCCCCGCGAATCCACCGCGATCGCGTTGATGATGTCGAGCAGGTCCCCGCCGAGATAGGTGGCGTAGACAAGCGCGGCCCCATCGGCCCGGATCTTCGCCACATATCCGTCGTACAGCCCCTGTAGATTGCGTGAAAAATTCGGCTCCTCGGCCCCGGCAGTCGGAAAGTTCCGCGAGTACGTCGTGCCGCCAATGTAGGAATTCCCCGCCCCGTCGATCGCCAGGTTCGCACCGATATCGGCGTCCGCGCCGCCCAGCAGCGTCGAGAACACGAGCACCGGATCGATCACCAGCGTTCGGGACCGGTCGTACTCACCGACCTCGAAATGCACAGTGCCGTCCTCGGCCAACGCATATCGGGACCGCACAGCCTTTCGTCTCCCGGCATCCAATTGATAGGAGACCGGCGCGCGCATCCGGAACGCCCCCGCCTCGGTGTCTGCCACCAGTTCCCCGTCCTCGCCCTGCGCGAGTCTGGCGCCGGCGATGCGCAGACGCACTTGGCGGGGATCCGCGCCAGGCGCCAATACGAAGTCGTACTCGAGCCGGCCCTCACTGCCGTAAACAGCCACATCGACGCCCGGATAGACCTGGTCCAGGGTCACTCGCGAATAGTTGGGCACGTCGGGATGCCATTGCCGCGGATCCGAACCGAGATAGTAGTGCGACACCGAGTCGAGGCGCCCCTCGAACTGCGTATCGACAGCCCCGGCCGAGCCGGCCCAGTCCATCTCGAGCCTGGCGTGTTTGGCCTCGGCGCCACCACCGAACAGGTCGATCCGTGCTCCGAATCGGGTGAAGGCCACCGACTGCCGCGGTCCCCGCACCTGCGCGAGAACGCCCGGCTCGGCTTGGCCCACGTTCGGCTCGAACCGGAGCGGAAGCGGCGCCATGCGATCAGGAGAGAATGCGGTCCGCTGGGCTTGGGCGGCGAACGGAAACGTAGAGAACCACAGGATCAATGCCAACGATAGACGCAAACCGCATCCTCCCTCATTCTGCCCGATGAGCGGGTTAAACAACGATATCATGTCCGTACCGAATTGCACCTGTTTGGGGGGTCAATGGGGGTTAACCGCCTTAACCACCCCCATCCCCGTCTGCCGGAATCTCGGTCAGTCCCGGTCGCCCACGATCGACAGCTTCCGCCGTCGCGCGGGCGGCGGCTCCAACTCGAACGAGAGTGCCTCGTCGGCTTCCGCACCCACCGTCACCGTGGACCCCGCCGGAACCATCCCCCGCGCCACGCGCGACGCCAGTGGTTGGATCAGGTGCCGGTGCAACGTACGCTTCAGTTCCCGCGCTCCGTATTCCTGGCTCACGCCCCGCTCGAGCAGAAACCGCCGTGCCTCGGGACTTACCACCACATCGAAGCCGGCCGGCCCCAGCCGCATGTGCACCAGCCTCTGGAACTCCTCCAGGTTCATGTCCAGAATCGCTTCGAGCGATCCCGCATCCAATGGCCGATAGGTCACCACCGAATCGATGCGGTTGATGAACTCCGGCGCGAACTTCCGCTTCACCGCATGCTGACCGATCCGTTCCAACCGCGCCGCGATCGCCTCCGCCGGCTGGACCACTCCCAGCGCCTCGTAACCGAACCCCGGCTGAATGGTCCGCGCCATCTCCCGAGCACCCAAATTGCTGGTGAGGAAAATCAACGCCCGTTCGAAGTTCACCGTATTGTTGTCGCCCAACCGGAGTGTCGCCTTGTCCAGCACCCCCAACAGCAGCCTTGTCATCGAAGGCGCCGCCTTTTCGATCTCATCGAACAGCACAACCGCCAGGCTGGACCGTTCGCTGGTCACGCCATTCAACTTCGCCTGCGACAACAGCGGCTGTGTCTCCCGGTGGCCAAGGTATCCCGGCGGCGCGCCGATCAGCTTGGCCACCTCATGCTCCAACTGGAATTCCCCACAATCCACCTTGAGCACGTTCTTCTCACTGCCATGCAGCACCGCCGCCAGCGATTCCACCGTTTTCGTCTTGCCGGTTCCGCTCGGCCCCAGTAGCAGAAAGACCCCTGCCGGGCGGCCTTCCGGAGCCAAGCAAGCCTGATACATCCTTACGTAGGGGACAATAGCCTCTACTGCGGCTGGTTGCCCCACAATTCGGGCGGCAAGAGCCTCCTCAATATCGGGTAGCGCGTCTTCGGTCCGATCAAGTTCGGGGATCCTCCGTAGACGGCTCGAGTTAAGCACGGAACGCAAAATAGGTCGCCCTCCTTTCGAACACGACCATAGCGTTCGAGACCGAGGCAAAAGATAAACCGTGAGCAAACTCGATCATCGCTTCCCGTCGGAAGCACAGTCCTCAAACGATTGATAGAAAGACACTTATCGTGCCGAAAAACGGAAAACGGAAAATTCCGGAAGCACGCGTGACCGCTCCCCCTCCCCCACGCTTGGATCCTCGCCCGCTAGGATCAAGCCATGATGTCGTGGACCACGTTTCCATGCACATCGGTCAACCGGAAGTCCCGCCCCGCGTATCGATAGGTCAACCGCTTGTGATCCAGCCCTAGCAAATGCAGGATCGTCGCATGCAAATCGTGGAAATGGACTTTTTTCTCCACCGAATAATACCCGTAATCGTCGGTGGACCCGTATTGCAGGCCCGCCTTCACTCCGCCGCCGGCGAGGAAGTAGGTGAACGCCTCCGGGTTGTGGTCCCGTCCGTCGGACCCTTGCGCCGTCGGCGTGCGGCCGAACTCGCCGCCCCACACCACGAGCGTGTCCTCCAGCAGCCCGCGCGATTTCAGGTCCCGGATGAGACCCGCGATCGGACGATCCACCTCGGCCGCGTTCTGCGCATGGTCGCGGCGTAGACGGGCGTGTTGGTCCCACTTGTAGGTGTGGCTCACCTGCACGAACCGGACCCCGCGTTCCGACAGCCGCCGCGCCATCAGGCACTGCCGCCCGAAGTCTTCCGAGATCGGGTCGCCAATGCCGTAAAGGGCATGAGTGGCTGCCGACTCGCCGGAGATGTCCTGAAGCCCCGGAGCTTCGTTCTGCATCCGGAAAGCGAGTTCGAACGATTCGATCCGGCCTTCCAGATCGTGATCGGGTCCTGTGACGGCGAGTTGCTCCCGGTTCAGTTCCTGGATGAAGTCGATCTCCATGCGTTGGATGTCGCGAGGAGTCTCCTTGTTGGCGATGAATGGTATGCGCGCATCGCGCGCCGGAATCCCCACCGCCCCGATCGCCGTTCCGGCGTAAGGAGCCGGCAGAAAGGCGGACGCGAAATTATTGGCGCCGCCGTGGCTCTGTGTCGGACAGATGGTGACGAACCCGGGCATGCTCTGGTTCTCGCTGCCCAACCCGTAGGTGACCCACGATCCCATCGCCGGCCGCACGAACGTGTCGCTCCCGGTGTGTAGTTCGAGCAGCGCCCCACCGTGCCGGGAATTGGAGCCCCACATGGACTTGATGAAGCACAGATCGTCCACCACCCCGGAGATCGCCGGGAACAGATCACTCACCCACGCGCCGCTCTGCCCGTACTGGCGGAACTCCCACGGCGACTTCAGCAGGTTGAAAGTCTCGCTCGACACCACTTTCGGACGTTGGAACGGAAGCGGCTTGCCGTGATCGCGCTGCAGGAGCGGCTTGTAGTCGAACGTGTCCACCTGCGACGGGCCGCCATGCATGAACAGAAAGATCACCCGTTTGGCACGCGGGGCAAAGTGCGGGGCACGAGGCGCCAGCGGGTTGGACCCACTCTCGGCCTTCGTCGCTGCAATGGCTTCCTCGCCAAGCATCGCCGCCAGCGCCACGGCCGGGAAACCCGCGCTGGCGGTGCGGAACAATTCACGTCGGCTCAGAGTCCGGTTCAGGCGTCGATTCCAGAGTGGGGTCATTGCGCGGGCATCTCCATGCAGTCTGCCTCTTAGTTTATTGCAACTGGCCCCTGGCGGCTCGCCCCCCCTCCTCTACGTGTCGGAAATGGTCACCGCCGTCGTCTCGCCGCCTCCTTCGGCATGGGCCACCTGGGTCAGCACCTGCTGCAGTTCGACGTCGGTGAACGGCTTGGAAAGAAACGCGTCCAACCCCGCGGCGAGGCATCTCTGCTTTTCCGCCTCCGAGGCGTGCGCGGTGAGCGCAACGATGGCCACCCTCCGCTCTCCGGTCAGATCGGTGCGGCGCATCTTTTCCGCCATCGCGATGCCGTCGAGCACAGGCATTTGAATGTCGGTGAGCACAACGTCGAAGTCGTCCTTCAGCCAGCGCTCGAAACCGGTCTGTCCGTCGTCGGCGGTGCTCACGATATGGCCCATCTTCTGCAGCATCCGTTCCACCACCAGCCGGTGCGCAGGCTGATCCTCTACCAGCAGCACGCGCAGGGCGTCCCCTTTCGCACGTCCGGACTTGCTCCGCGTGCGGGACTTGCCGTCGGTCAACGGCTCGGTCTCCGGCTGCACATGGATGGTGAAGTAGAAGCGCGTGCCCCGCGCCAGTTCGCTGCTCACCCAGATGTGCCCTTGCATCAACTCAACCAACCGGCGGCTGATCGACAGCCCGATACCCGTTCCCCCGCGGCGCCGCGTCATCGATCCATCCACTTGGCGGAACGCTTCGAAGATCGATTCGTGATCCTCCGGCGCGATACCGATCCCGGTGTCGGCCACGCAGAACTCGAGTTGCATGCCGTCGCGCCCTTGTCCGGTAGCGCGGACCGACACCCGCACCTCGCCCGTATCGGTGAACTTGATCGCATTTCCAACCAGATTGGCGATCACTTGCCGCAGCCGCATCGCATCGCCCACCACGCGCGCCGGCACATCCGGAGCCGCTTCCGTATAGAGCCGCAGACCCTTTTGCTTCGCCTGCCACGCCAGCATCTTCACCACGTCCTCCACGCAGGAGCGCGGTGAAAAATGGCTGGCGTCAATCACAAGCCGGTTGTTCTCGATCTGATTGAAGTCGAGCAGTTCGTTCAACAGTCCGAGCAAGGACTGGCCGGATTGAAACGCCGTCTGCAAATAGTCGCGCTGCTCGTCCCGCAGGTCGCCGTCGAGCGCCAGTTGCGTCAGGCCCAGCACACCATGCAGCGGCGTGCGCAGTTCGTGGCTTACGTTGGTGAGGAACTCAGACTTGAGCCGTGACGATTCGAGCGCACGGTCGCGCGCACGCGCCAGTTCGATCTCGGCTTCCTGCCGCTGGCTGATCTCGTCGCGCAGCCGGCCGATCGCCTCCACCAGCGCCTGCGTCCGGATCCGCACTTCGCCCTCCACGCGATGACGCCGGTTGCCGTTGAGCCAGGTCAGCATCGCCGCCAGGATCGTCATGATCAGGCCTGACGCCAGCGTGGCGAACGAGGACCCGGGAACCACCGTGCTCACCGGGTGACACACCACCTGCCAGCGCCGGCCGAGCGCCTCCACCAACACGGCCCTCCGCCACGGCCCGGTCGAGTTCGACAGACTGTACAGTTCCGTCGTCGCATTGGCGTTCTTGCTGAGCCTGGAAAGATGCAGGTAGAGCCGCTCGGCTGGGCCGGCATCCCGGTCTTCGATCACCACGTGCATGCCGAACGGGTCCAGTTGGTCGAGCGCGTGCTCCACCGTCTCTTTCACCGAGATCACACCCGCCACAACGCCCGATTCCACCGGAACCGCGATGGCCACCCGCGCGTCGTTGGCGGCTGCGTCCGTCGTATCCGGGTCGAGCCTCGGGCTCATCGCCGGACGACCGGTTCGTTGGGCACGGCGCATCGCTTCCTGTAGAATCTCGCCCTCGGCGGCCCGCTCGAGCCATGCCGATACCTGGCTCCCTTCGTTGAGCACCATTGGCGACGGATCGCCCGGCGAGAGCCGAAGCACCGACAGTCCCGGCGCAACGCGGGCCACTCGCTCCGGCGGCACGTTGCCGATCGCTCGCAGCCGCTCGGCCAGCGATTCGAATTCCCGCAGCACCACCGCCACACGATCCCGCACCGCCGACTCATAAGCGCGGCGCCAACTCTCGTGGTCGCGGTCCACCGCGGCCCGCCATGCCAGAAAGCTGAAGAAGAGTCCGCCCGTCAGCACCAGGATCGCGCCCAACCGCGCGCGGGTCGACCCCGCCGGCCGCGTGGCGAGAGGGGGAGGAACTGCCGTCTCGTCCAGGTCCGCCGCGGGTCGCGCCGCCCGGCGCTCAGGCAGGCCGATCCGCCGGTCGGAGGACATATTTCGCCCGGTGCCTGGTTGCTGGCCGGAGGTCATGCTCCCCCGCTCCATCGACATCCTACGGGATTAGCTGCACGGGGCGAACGCCTTAGCGAGGCGAACGCCGTTTCCGCCGCCCGTCCATCCATCCGGACGGCGCCCGCGCGGTTCACCCCAAAATTGGGACGGCTCGCCCGAAATCAGGCCGAAAGATGAGACAGAACGAACCCCACTTCGTAACACTGTCTAACCAGGAGCGGTTCTCCGTACCCGCACCCTTTCCCCAACCATCCTTGGGGTGCGGAGGCCGCTCCTACCTGATCGAAAATTCTAACACTCGCTCGAGCGGCGCGGGCGGCCGGCATTGCTAGACTGAAAAGGCTCCCGTAATGACCGATCTGATCGCCGAACTCCGATGGCGCGGCTTCCTCGCGCAGACCACTTGTGAAGATATCGCCGCCTACATGAGCCAGCCCCGGACCGTCTACGTTGGCTTCGATCCCACCGCCGCCAGCCTCCACCTCGGGTCGCTGATTCCAGTCATGGGGCTCGCCCATGCCCAGCGCCACGGGCACCGGCCCATCGCACTCGTCGGCGGCGGCACGGGGCTAATAGGTGACCCCAGCGGCAAGACCAGCGAACGCGTCCTGCTCACCGCCGAAAAGGTGCGGGACAACTGCGCCGGCATTCACCGCCAGCTCTCGCGATTTATCGATCTCTCCACTCCCGATCGCGGCATGCTGCTCGACAACGCCGACTGGTTGGTTTCCCTCAACCTGCTCGAGTTTCTCCGCGACATCGGAAAGCATTTCTCGGTCAACGAGATGATAAGGCGCGATTCGGTCCGGATGCGGCTGGAGGAGCGCGACCACGGCATCTCCTACACCGAGTTCAGCTACATGCTGCTGCAAGCGTATGACTTTCTCCACCTGTGCCGCCATTATGACTGCACGGTTCAGATGGGTGGATCTGACCAGTGGGGCAACATACTCTCCGGAGCCGATCTGGCCCGCCGCATCCTCAACCGGCGCGCCGAGGGCATCACTTTCCCACTGCTCACCACCTCCACCGGCAAGAAGTTCGGCAAGACCGAGGAGGGCGCCGTGTGGCTCGACCCCGATCTCACTAGCCCCTACCAGATGTACCAATACTGGATCCAGACCGCCGACGCCGATGCCGTGGCTTTCCTGAAGCTTTTCACTTTCCTCAGTCAGAAACAGATCGAGGAGTTGGCGGACGAGTCCCGGGCACGGCCCGAATCGCGCGCGGCCCAAAAGGCGCTTGCCACCGAATGCACGGCAATCGTCCACGGGCGCGAGGCCGTCGCATCGGTGGAGCGCGTTTCCCAAATCCTGTTCGGCTCGGCCGATATCATCCCCGATGCGGCCACCATCGCCATGCTGGCCCGGGAAATGCCCTCCACCCCGGTGAACCGCGCCGAACTCGAACCTGGCCTCGCAATGCCGGATCTGCTCGTCCGCACCAGGCTCGCCGAGAGCAAGGGCGCTGCGCGGAAGCTTATCGCGGCAGGCGGTGTTTATATCAACAACCAGCGCTGCGACGCAGGAAGGTTGGCGGTATCGGCGGCCGACGTCGCCTGGCCGGATGCAATTCTGCTGCGGTCCGGCAAAAAGTCGTACCATCTGTTGCGGGTCGAGCCATGAGACCGCTCGGATCCGGCAGGCGCTTCTTGGTTTTCCTGGCGGCGGTAGGCCTCCTCCACGCGGCGGAGGCCTACCCTGGCCGGTCCTGGACGGCCAAGCGCGGCAAGCAATGGCAATCCGCGGGGCTCGAGGACGCGCGCGCCTATGCGTCCACACTGAAGACGGCCGCGGTGATGATCGTGCAACAGGGCGCGGTCGTCGATCAATGGGGGGACGTCGCCCGCAAGTTCCCATGCCATTCCATGAGAAAAAGCATGCTGAGCGCGCTCTACGGAATCCAGGTTGGCGGTGGGCGCATCCGCATGGATTCCACCCTCGCCTCACTCTCGATCGACGACAATGAGCCGCGGCTCAGCGAGATCGAGAAGCAGGCAACCGTCGCAGACCTGTTGAAAGCCCGCAGCGGCATCTACCATCCGGCGCTCTATGAAACGGCGTCGATGCAGGCCATCAAACCGCCGCGCGGGACCATGGCGCCCGGCTCACACTGGGTTTACAACAACTGGGACTTCAATGCCCTTGGCACCATCTTCACCCGCGCGGCCGGGCGCGCCATCTGGGATGAGTTTGCCGAACGCATCGCCGGGCCCCTCGGAATGGAAGACTTCACCGCACCCGACGGGGAATCATTCACCGGCCCGGCTTCCGAACACGCGGCCTACCCCGTGAAGATGTCAGCCCGCGATCTGGCGCGCTTCGGGCTGCTCTATTTGCGAAATGGCGCATGGCGCGGCGCGCAGGTGATTCCCGCCGATTGGGTCCGTGAGAGTACGCGTTCGTACTCGGATGCACGGACTTACGGCGGCCATGGCTACGGCTACATGTGGTGGGTGGACGAGGCCTGGTACAGCGCGCGCGGCGCCGGCGGACACTACATCGCCGTGGTGCCGGCCCTCGATCTGGTGGTGGTGCATCGCGTGAACACCTTCGAGCAGGGCAACTCAGTGAGCGGCGGCGAATTTCAGACGCTGCTGCACAAGATCGTATCCGCGGCGGGGCGTCCCGAACTGATTCCGCCGTATCAGCCGCAACTTCCGCCCGCTTGCCTGGCGCCGAAGGCCAAATGCACCGAAAGGTTGTTCGTGGGCGAACGGTACGTTTCGATCTATCGCAACTATCCGCTGCAAACGGGTCCACATCCCGGGATCGAACGCGCCGTAGTGATGGTCCACGGCGCCGGCCGCAATGCGGATGACTACTACGGAACCCTCATGGCGGCCGCGGTCGCGGCCGGCAAGCTCGAGCGGACCATGCTGGTGTCCCCGCATTTCAAGGCCAACGATGGGAGCGGCTGCAAGGACCCCGGCGATTCGGGCGAAGCATTGTGGCCCTGTGGCGGATGGCGCGAAGGCGAAGCCGCGTTGAACGGGCCAGCCGGCAAACCGGTGTTTTCCTAAGATTTCGTCGACCGCGCGGTCGAGCTTTTCAGTGACCGTGCCCGCTTTCCGGACCTGCGCGAGATCGTCGTGGCTGGGCACTCCGCCGGCGGGCAATTCGTCCAGCGATACGCCGGCATCAATCGCGCCGAGCCAAAATCTCGCGTCCCCGTACGGTACGTGGTGGCCAATCCGTCGTCCTACGTCTATCTGAATAGCCTGCGCATTCCCTCCTCTTCGTCCTGTTCGGTGGAAGGAGGCTGCACGCGGCCGTTTGCGGCCTATTGGGATGCGGAAAACTGCGCATCGTTCAACCGGTACAAGTACGGTCTCGATGGGCTCAGCGGCTACGCGGCGCTGGTCGGCGCCGAGGCCGTGACGGCGCAGTATCCCAAACGCGCCATCACGTACATGGTCGGGGAACTCGACCGGCAGCCGGATCCGAGCCTCGACAAAACGTGTCCCGCCATGGCGCAGGGTCCGAACCGATACGAACGCGGCGTCAACTACTGGAACTATATCCGGGAGCATTTCGGCGCCAGGCATCCGCTGGTGGTTGCGCCAGGTTGCGGGCATTCCGCGACCTGTATGTACGCGGGTTCGGCCGGCCAGCGGGTGCTGTTTCCCGAGTAAGGCCGCTCGACACCCGGCCCCCAAGGAGTGGCGGAGGAAGAGGGATCGAACCCCGGTGGCCTGACCACTGCGGTTTTCAAGACCGCCGCCATAAACCGCTCGGCCATTCCTCCGCGGATCGTCTCACAGTAATAATCCTATCGTAGCAGTTACTGTCGTTCGCCTGACTCGCATGTTCTGGGACCGGTCCGGCGAATGGTTTGAGTAGTGGCAGTTGAGGGCAGATTCCAAAATGAAAAAGAAAAACAAGGTTGGGGCGAATTTGCCTGACGAATCTTCCATCGTTGCGCCGGAGATTCTCGAACACGCGAAAGCCGCGCCCTTTGACACTCAAAAGCTCCCACCCATGGCCAAGTGTGTCGTGGGTGCGCCGGCGAGTGCTCGCAGAACTCCTCGAACAGCTGTTTTTGCTGGGTCTGCCGCCGCTCGAAGATCAACAAGGCAAAGGCGATTCCGAACTCCAGATGGGCATTCAAGAATAGGCCTATCCGGCGATCGCCTTTTCATAAACGAACGCGGCCGCGGCCACATCCTGGACTCCCAATCCATTGGATTCGAAAACGGTTATCTCATCGCCAGAGGTGCGCCCCGGCACCCGGCCGGCCGCGACTTCCTGCAGTTCCACCACGCGCACCGAATCCAGATCGACGTTGGCAAGCAGGAGATCGCCCGATTCGATTCGGGCCTGCTCGCGGGAATCGACGGCGATCCGAGCCGCCCGTTCGAGCAGTTCGGGCGGTAGCTCACGACGCTGTGGATTGTTGGAACCCGCGGCATTGATGTGACATCCGAGCCCTACCCAGCCGGCATCGAGAACGGGCTCTCGGGCAGAGGTGATGGTGACGACGATATCGGCGCCGCGCACGGCTTGTTCGGCCGATTCCGCGGCAATCGCATCGAAGCGCCCGGCAAACCTCTCGCGGTGTTCGGCGTTGCGGCTCCACACCCGTTCGTTGATCCGGCGGACTTCCCGTATGGCCGCCAGCTGAGTTTCTGCCTGGAATCCACTGCCGATCACAGCGAGCACGGAGGCATCTTCCCGAGCCATCAGGCGGTCGCAACGCCACTGGCGGCGCCCGTCCGAATCTGGCCGAGCTGATTGGCGTCGATGATAGCGAGCGGATTCCCAGTGGCGGCGTCGTAGAGCAGGACGTGGAAGTGCGCGCCAAGCCAGTGGCAGAGTAGAGCTTCGCGCCAAAGTAGCTCCCCCAGGCACTGCCAGTTGATGAAGTACCGCACCAGTGGTAGTGAATGCCGCCGGCGGATTTGCTGGCGGATTCACCTGTCGCGAGGGTGCGAAAAGCGGAGTTCTCCCATGAGGCGGACGGCATTCCTGGCTATCGGAAGCCAGACGGCGGACGTCACCCTCATAGTAAGAAAGAGCACGCATAGCATTGTAGTTCGTTCTGCATGCGCTGTCTATTTTCGTTATGTAAGCGCCGCCGAGCGGGATTACATTTTCGAGCAAAATTGCGTACTTTCGTTTTCGGGGATCACATTCCTGTCGCCGGAGTGCTATGAGAGTTGGGTGACGAGGCCGTCCGGGCGCTTTCCCTACCGACCGGAATGGTGGCGGGTGGGCGCGATTCCCGGTGAACTGGTCACCGAGGTGGTAAAGGCGGCGACGGGTGATCTTCCGTTCGGACAACCGGGTGGGGGATGGGAGTGATCGCTGCTCGGGACGGATCTATTATTGGGCTTCGCCCTCCTGAAATAGAACCCCACGCCGATAAGCATGATTGAGTACAACTATGATGGTTGCATCGACTCAAATGCCCTCCCAACCGCATCCGTGGGAATCATGGCGATCCGTGGTTAATCCGATCCGTCTGGTCCTCTGCTCTGCACTCATTGAGGCCGCGCTCGACGCTTATGCACAACAAAACCTGGTGGCCGCGAGGGAGGTACAGACATCGCGATGGGACAGCCCTTCAGCGGCGCTGGTATGGATACAGCCCGGTGACACGCCGGTGCATCGCAGCGTTCAGGTTTCCGCTCTCCGGTGAGGGTTGGCCGATGACGCCGGCCTACGCGGGCGTAGTTCGGATTGATGCCTGCAGTGCAGGCAGGCAGCATCGATGGCCAGGCTGCTTCGAGAAAAACGATCGCTGACCGTGAGCGACCTGACCGCCTTGCGCGAAAGTCTGACAGGTAGAGACCTGGCGCACGGTTCAGGCATGCTCTGGCGTTGGGACATGCGGCAGCGGGCGGTGTGATTGACCGCCGAGGTGATCGGGGCATTCGGTCTGCTAATGGCGGCTGGATCGACCGCTTCTGGATTGACTCCTGCCGCGGGAATGCTGGCGGGCGCGCTCGGCGTCGAACTGCCCTCCCGCGCCAGACGGGCGACAGCGGCGCAGACGATCGATTCGGTGTTGATCTCGAAAAATTCCCGCAGCACCTCGCGGTTTTCCGAACGTCCGAAGCCATCGGTGCCGAGTGTGACCATCCGTTCCCCGATCCAGGGCGCGAGTTGATCGGGCACGATCTTCATATAGTCGCTCGAAGCGACGATGGGGCCGGCGTGGCCGTCGAGCACTTCGACGATGTGCGGCCGCCGGGGTGTCTCGGTGGGGTGGAGGCGGTTCCAGCGTTCCACCGCGAGCGCCTCGCGGCGGAGCAGATTGTAGCTGGTGACGCTCCACACGTCGGCCGCGATGCCGTACCGCTCCGAAAGCATCTGCTGAGCGCGGAGAGAGTAGTTCAGGATCGGGCCGCTGCCGAATAGCTGCACGGTGGCGGGGCCATTTTCGGCAGCCTTGTAGCAGTAGATGCCACGCAGAATCCCCTCGCGGATGCCCTCGCCTTCCGGCATCGGTGGCTGTTCGTAAAACTCGTTGTAGATGGTCATGTAGTAGAAAACATTTTCGTTTTCCTGATACATGCGCCGGATGCCGTCCTGAACGATCACGGCAATCTCGTAGGCGTAAGCGGGATCGTAGATCAAGCAGGTTGGCACAGTGGAGGCGAGCACCGGACTGTGCCCATCCTGATGCTGCAGACCCTCGCCATTCAGGGTGGTGCGCCCGGCTGTGCCGCCAACCAGGAACCCTTTGCCGCGCGCGTCGGCGAAGGCCCATACGAGATCGCCGATGCGCTGGAACCCGAACATCGAATAGTAGATGAAGAACGGAATCATCGGGACGCCGTAGGTGGCGTAGGAGGTGCCGGCCGCGGTAAAACTGGCCATGGAGCCGGCCTCGGTGATTCCTTCCTCGAGCACTTGGCCCTCGCGCGATTCCTTGTAATAGTTGAAATCCGCGCTATCGACGGGAGTGTACAACTGCCCTTGCGAGGCGTAGATGCCGATTTGCCGGAAAAAGCCCTCCATGCCGAAGGTGCGCGCCTCATCGGGGATAATCGGTACGATGAGTTTCGACAGTTCCGGCTGGCGGAGTAGCAGACGCAACACGTGCGCGAAGCCCGCCGTGTGCATGGCGGGACGGCCGTTGGAACCGGCCAGCACGTCCTTGAAGAATTCGATCGGCGGTGCGGAGATCGTGATCGGTTTGGGCTTCCGGACGGGCAGGAATCCGCCGAGCTGCTCGCGTCGGCCGCGCAGGTAGCGCAGTTCGGGACTGTCCTCGGCGGGCCTGTAGAAGTAAGTGGTCCGAACGGTTTCGTCGGGAATGGGGATATTGAACCGCTCGCGGAAGTATTCGAGCTCCTGCTCGTTCAGTTTTTTCTGGTTGTGGGCGACGTTGCGGCCTTCGCCGGCCTCACCGAGTCCGTAACCTTTGACGGTTTTGGCGAGAATGACGGTGGGCTGGCCCTTGGTTTCGACGGCGCGCTTGTAGGCGTTATAGACCTTCTGGGGATCGTGCCCGCCGCGGCGGAGACGCCCGAGCTGTTCGTCGGTGAGATCGGCGACGAGATCGAGGAGTTCGGGATATTTCCCGAAGAATTCCTTACGGACATACGCGCCGCCCTTGGCCTTGAAGTTTTGATACTCGCCATCGACGCATTCGGCCATCCGCTTCATGAGCAGGCCCGATTTATCCTTGTCGAGAAGTCGGTCCCAGTCGTCACCCCAGATGAGCTTGATAACGTTCCATCCGGCTCCGCGGAAGATGCCTTCGAGTTCCTGAATGATGCTCGAGTTGCCGCGCACGGGACCGTCGAGCCGCTGGAGGTTGCAGTTGACTACCCAAATGAGATTGTCGAGCTTCTCGCGTGAGCCGAGCGTGATCGAACCGAGCGTTTCGGGTTCGTCGCTTTCGCCGTCGCCGACGAAGGCCCAGATTTTCCGGTTGGTCACCGGGATGAGTCCGCGGTTTTCGAGATACCGCATGAAGCGCGCCTGGTAGATCGAATTGATCGGACCGAGGCCCATCGACACGGTTGGGAAATTCCAGAAATCGGGCATCAGCCACGGATGGGGATACGACGACAATCCGGGATGCTCGCGGAGTTCGTGGCGGAAGTTTTCGAGGTGCTTTTCGCTCAAGCGGCCTTCGAGATAGGCGCGCGAGTAAACGCCCGGCGAGGCATGGCCCTGAAAATAGATCATGTCGCCGCACTCGGCGCCGTTTTCGCCATAGCTGCCGTGGAAAAAGTGGTTGAACCCGACCTCGGTGAGCGTCGCCTGCGAAGCGTATGTGGAGATGTGGCCGCCAATGCCCTCGTCATACTTGTTGGCGCGCGACACCATGGCCATGGCGTTCCAGCGGGCCAGGCTTTTGATTCGGCGCTCGATCTCGCGATCTCCCGGGTAGGGGGATTCATCTTCCACCGGAATCGTATTCACGTAGGGCGTGGTGAGCTTGACGGGAGACGCGACTCCGAGCAGGTAGGCGCGGTCCACGAGCCGGTTGAGGATGTAGCGGGCGCGATCGGGCCCACCCTCGTCGATGATCTGATCGAGCGCTTCCAGCCACTCGCTGGTTTCCTGGGCGTTCAAGTCCTCAACTGCGTCGGGTTTGGGTTTGAGCATGATGGTTTCAGTCGAAAGGTCGGGGAAGCGGTTGCTTCCTGTTCCACGATAGCTTTTTTCCCTCTATCGGAGCAAGGGCGGTACAATGGCAGCGGTAGTCCCAGGGAGGACGAGAGAGAGCATGGCCCTCGCCGTTCGTTTGATCGTCAAGCTTGTCTATTTGTGCGTGGGCGTTTGGCTGGCCGCCGCGGCGGTGATGTTCGGGGTGATGCATCTGCCGCCGGCGCAGATCGCATCGGTGGTGGGTCACTTCCCCACCTGGATGATCACGCGCGCCCTCCCCTTCCAAACCCTATGGACCGCGGCGCGCCGAGGCGACCTGCGAGTGGGCGACCCTGCGCCGGACTTCGACCTTCCGACTCTCGACAAAAGCGCCCGCGTTCAGCTCAGCATGCATGCCGGCGTGCGGCCGGTGGTGCTCGTGTTCGGCAGCTACACTTGACCGCCCTTTCGGCGGGAGGTTCCCGCCCTCAACCGCATGTTCGCCGAGTATGGCGACCGCGCGGCCTTCTACATCGTGTACATCGAAGAGGCGCACACCACCGATCTTTGGCAAATGCCCGCCAATGAGAAGCAGGGGGTGCTGATCGCCAGCCCGAAGAACGCCGCCGAGCGCGACGCAGCGGCGAATGCGTGTGTGCGCAATCTGCATATAGATATTCCGGCCCTGATCGACGGATTCGACAACACCACCGAGCAGGCCTACACCGCGTGGCCGGACCGCTTGTATGTGATCGACAAGCGTGGCCGCGTGGCGTACAAGAGCGCACCGGGTCCGTTCGGGTTCCGGCCTGGGGAAGCGGAAGCTATTTTGCGGAGGATGTAGCGGCGGTGGCGGGAAAGCCGGCGGCATTGCGGACTTGCCGGGCCTGCCAGATGTGACGGCGGTCATGCGCGGTGAGGATCCAGAAGGCAACGCCGAGGCTGTAGCGTAGGAAGCTGGCGGCCGGCGAGGTCACCTTCACGCGGGCCAGATCGAGTCCATTAGCGCTGCGGATGACTTTATCCAGTTCCTCGTGTGAGGATTCCCACTGCTCGCGCACCTCGGCGAGGGTTTTCCGCGGCCCCGGCTGGAAAGCCGCGGGTGCCTTGAAGCGGCGCTTCACTGGAGGAGCCATGAGCTTGAGAAACCAGCGGCCGAGCCATCCGTAGACAAACGGACCGTCGCCGAGAATGCCGCGCTGGCGGGCGTCCGCCACGGCGGCACGGAACTGGCTGAGGAGCTTCTCATTGCTGACGTTCAGATGCTCGAAGCACTGGACCATCGACCATTGCCCCTGCGCGGGGGCCCATTGGGCCTGCTCTTCGCTGAGACCGTCGAGTAATCCAGCGCCGTCTTCGCGCACCACCTTCACCTGATACAACAGGCGCTCAATTTCGGGATTCAGAGGACCTTCGGACTTACGTGGAGGCAGCGGCATGACGATTACCTTCTTAGGATATCGCAGACGTAGTTTCTGCGAGCGGCTCCGATGCGCGGAGTCTATACCAACGTTGGTGCGGCAGTAGAGGGATTTCGTGCAGTCAGAGGCAACAACCGGGCCGATAGTACTGTGGCAGTGCAGGGTTTCTGATCTGCGCATTAGGTCGCGGCCCTATTTTTGGACTAAAGGCTACCTAAGGACTAGGAATACAAAAATAGCACTGTTAGCATTGGTCCAAGAAGTAAAGGAACACCATGCGCTGTCTACACTGTAGCCAACAAATCGGAACTCTTCGCAGCTTGGTCGACAAGCAGTTCTGCTGCAAGGACCACCGGGTCCGCGCACAGCAGATCTACTCGGCGCGGGCATCGCGGGACAGCCACGAAGACTTCGAGGAATCCTGGGCAGTCCACGTTGCGACGCCGCCAGCGCGAAAGCCGGCATCATTCGGTCCGGGAACGGGAATCGCGCTGGCGGTACTGGCGACGCTTTTAGTACTATTCCTGCCATCGGGGGATGGGGTGCCCCGTGCGCAACCGAAGAGTTACCTGCCATCGACCGGTTCACTCGGCAGCGGCTTTTCGCTGCCGACGCCGTCCCGCGGCTCGCTGTCGATTCGCGAGGATTTTCGAATGGACATGCGCGATTGGCAGGGCGCGCTGGGCGGATTGCGTGACGAGTGGCAGAAAGCGGGGGAGGCTGCGGTACGGATTGGCAGTTTGAAGTTGTGGAAGCCGACGTTGTCCCTATCGGACTACAATCTGGCGTTCGAGGCGCAGATCCAGAACAAAGCAGTGGGATGGGCCTTTCGAGCAAGCGACGCCAAGAACTACTACGCCACCAAGATCGCGATTACGCGCCCTGGCACGCGAACGACGCTGCCGCGCGCGGAAATCATTCGCTACGTAGTGGAGAACGGCCGCCAGGTGGCGCGGAGCGCGCTGCCCATCCCCCTTTCGGCCGTGGACGACAACTCGACCTATGAAGTAAAAATGGGCGTCCGCGGAAGCAAGTTCACCACGATGCTGAACGGCCAGATGGTGGACCAATGGGCCGACACGCGCTTCCAGCGGGGCGGCGTCGGGTTCTTTAGCGATCCGGGCGAGAAAGCGACCTTGAATTGGGTTTCGGTCTCGGAGAAAGAGAACGTCCTGCAGCGATTCCTGTCGTTCGCCTTCCTCGTGCATCCGACGGCGTGGCCGGTGGCGGCGCAGGGAGTGCAGTAGCACAGATCTGGCCCGCCTGGCAGGTCAGCGAAGCGCCGGGCGGCAACGGGCCAGGACAAGATCGGCGATTAAGCGGTGGCCCGCCGCATTCGGGTGCAGGCCATCGGGAATCCATCGGGTGTGCGCGCGGCGGTAGACCCATGCGCCGAACACATCCACGGTGCAAGCGCCCGACAAGCGGCTCACCCGGCGCACGGCTTCCGCGTACGGCGCCACCCCGTCGTTGATGTCGTTGTCCTGATAGAAGCGGGCGCGCTGATAGCGGTAGCGCCGCGTCATCGGGTTTGGCGTGAGCAGAACCAGTTTCGCGCCGGTGCTCTGAATCCGCCGCGCAATCTGGGTGAGATTGGCCTCGAACTCGGCGAGCGGAACGCGGGGCGCGTCGCGATCCACATAGCCGCCTCCGGCGGCAGCCTCCACCCAGGACGCGTCGTTGAGGCCTACCATCACCATCACGGCGCGCGGTTTCCGGTTGAGAACGTCGCCATCCAGGCGCGCCAGCAACTCGCGTGTGGTGTCTCCACCCACGCCGGCATTGATCACGGTCCGGCCCAGGCGCGCGCCGATCAAGTTGGAGAAGCGCTGCGAAGCAGTCACGCGAGGGCTGCGTCTCACGCCAAGCGTCACGCTATCGCCGAGAGCAACGATAGGACGGACTTGCCCGAATGCGGCGCCCGCCGCAGCCAGCCACAGCAGGAGGGCGATCACTGGTAGAACCACCCGACGGGCAGGACTTTCAGCTTTAATGACCAGCCGGTGGCGGCGGCCTGGCCCGGCTCCCGGCCCGGCCCGACATAGTAGGTCAACAACACGGTTTTGCTCTCCTTGTGAAACTCGATGCTGGTGTAGGCATAGGTACGGTCAGGGGCATCCTCGAGATTGCGAAAGTGGGCCCATGTCTCGCCATCGTCGCTGGAAATCGCCGCAGTCAGGGGCGTGCGCTTCGATTCCGACTTGTTCCATACGAGCAACAAGTCTCCGGTGGAGGGAATTCGTTTGATCGTCTGCGGCGCGAGGGGCGATTCGAGGTCCATCGGCTCCGGTTGCGTCCAGGTCTCACCGCGATCGGCCGACAGGGCGCGGTAGATCCGGCCCTTGCCGGTGCGGACCCACAAGAGGAGGCGGCCGTCCTTCAATTCCACCACGCCCGGTTCCTGCGCGCCGGGTTTCGAATCCGGGACGTCGACGAGGGTGCGGCTGCGCTGCCATGTGGCGCCTTCGTCATCGGAGAAGTAGATGCGGGTGCGGATGTGGCGATCGACCCTATAGTCGGAGGTGTACCAAAGCGGAAGCACGACGCGGCCCGAACTGAGTTGAATCATGCGGTCATTGTTCATCCCGGTGTAGGAGGGGCTGGGATCGATCGGGATCGGCTTGGGCGGGCCGAAGGATTTCGCGCCGTCGACCGACACGCGGATCATCGGCGCGCAATCGGCTTCCGAATTCTTGCGGGCGAAGGCGAACAGGACCTTGCCGGAGCGCAGACGGAGGAGGTCCGGCTCCATGACGTTCATTGCACCGATGTTCTCCTGGAGGACGGTTTTCGCTGACCATGTGCGCCCGCCGTCGCGGGATCGCCGGGAGGCGAGGCGAGCGGAGCCCCAATCGCTGCCTTGGGCGGTGTAGAACTCCGTCCATGCCAGCAGGAGGTCGCCGCCCGGCAAGGCGAGGATGTCGGCCTCCGAGTTGCGGCGGTTGGCTTCGGTGGAAGGCGCGAGGATCGTTTCGAATC
Organism: Bryobacteraceae bacterium; assembly: GCA_041394885.1. GTDB lineage: Bacteria > Acidobacteriota > Terriglobia > Bryobacterales > Bryobacteraceae > DSOI01. The sequence continues at coordinate 84,125 of JAWKHI010000010.1, forward strand.
CCCGGTCGACCTGAGCGCAGAGCGCGGCCACGCACGCCCATGCGAGTGCGAACGTTCTCATTATTTCCATACTATCCGCTGCGCCCTATCGGCTAGGCGGCGCGGCCGAGTGTGGGCGGGGCGGATGCACCGCAGCAGCGTTTGAACTTGACGCCGGATCCGCAGGGGCATGCGGCGTTGCGGGGCGTTGCGAATACGGAATTGGGTTCGGTCGTATCGTTTTCGGTTTCCGGCGACGGGGGAGTGGAAGACTCAGGTTCGGCCGCACCGGTCCTGGGGAGCGGGGCGAGGAGCGCCGCCTTGAACATGCGATCGAAGTGGCGGTGTTGGGCGTTGTTGGTTTGTTGCTGGTAGACGGACCAAGACCTGAGAGCGCGGTTATATTGCCGTTCGAATTTCTCTTCAAATCGCAGGATTTGACGGAAATAGGGGGAAGCGGCGCTGAGCTGCTCGTGGGCGCGGACCTGGAGTTGCACTGGGCCCAGACCGGGCTCGGCGGCGGCGAGGGCCTCGATGGACTCGGTGAGAAGCCATTCGTGGTGGACGCGGGCGCGGCGGAGGCGCCACTCGGCGTCGGCCATTTCGCGGATGTGGCGGACCGCGGTGAGGTCGCCGGGCGCGGGGGAGAAGTGCGCGGTGAGTTCGTCGAGGAGTTGCTGGTATTCGGCGGGGTCGTCACCGGGGATGAGGACCGATTGGGAGCGAAATCCGTGGCGGAGCCCATTGAGGGCAGAGGCGGCTTTGCCATTAGCGGTGCGGGGTCCGGTGGAGTTGGCAGCGTTGGCTTGGTTGGCGGTGATCTGAGCGGCGGTGGCCATTTCGGTTCTCCTTGACTTGGCGGATGCAAATAGAAAAGGCAGGAGCGCGAGGCCGCCACAAGCGGTACGGCGTCGCTCCTGCCTTTCGGTTTCAGGGTAGCAGAGGGTGTCAAGGATTCTGGGTGTAAGTGGTTGATTGTATGAGGCGGGATTGAGTGTGAACCGCTATCGCGACTGTCTATCCTCCATGATAAACTAATGGAGGAAAGGAGTAAGTATCCCGGTCCTGAACATCAAGGACGCCGAGGCGCATCGGATGGCCGTCGAGCTCGCGAGCCGGACGGGAAAGAGCCTGACGCAGGTGGTTAAGGACGCGTTGCGGGAAGCGTTGGAGCGGAGCGCGGAACCTCCCGGACGAGCGGCGGAATCGATGGTGGCGCGAGCGCTCGAAATCGCGAGACGGTCGGCGGCGCGGCCGGTTGTGGACTCGCGGACACCGGACGAAATCCTCGGCTACGGCGAGGACGGGGCTTTCTCGGGATGATCGTCGATTCCTCCGCGATTTTCGCGATCTTGTTCGGGGAACCGGAAGCGGAGCGGTTTGCGCGGGCGATCGCGGGCGCCGCGGCGCGGCGGATGTCAGCGGTGAACTGGCTGGAGGTGCTGATTGTCTCGGAGTCCCGGCTGGGGCCGGACGGGGGCAACGACGGCCAGTTGTTGATGTCGGAGTTGCAGATTCAGCAAGCGCCGTTCGGTGCGCGGGAGTTATTGGAAGCAGCGCTGGTGTGGCGGCGATTCGGCAAGGGCCGGCATCCCGCCGGGCTGAATTTGGGTGATTGCTGCGCGTACGCCACGGCGTCGCGGTGGCAGGAGCCCTTGCTGTTCAAGGGGGACGATTTCGGGCGGACGGATGTGGTGGCGGCGGAGTGGTAGCGCTGCCAGTTCCGGTGCGTAGAGGAGGCCCTCCAGTGGAGCAAACTCCGCAAAGCCAACGTTGGGCAAAGTTCCGTTTGCGGCGAGCCTTCAGGTCGCCTGTTCGGTTCCGTGCCCAAGGCGTCCGCCGCCGCGGACTGCTAACCTGAAAACGTAGCGGACCTGATCAAGGAGTCCCTTCATGACCCTGACCATCCATCTCCGGCCCGAGATCGAACGCAGCTTGCTCGTGAAGGCGAGAGCCAAGGGTGTTCCCCTCGCCGATTACGCGCGAGAGGTGCTGGTGCGCGACGCGCAGGCAGCCGAGACACCGAGGCGCCGGACAGGACAGGAAATGATCGACGTTTGTGCCCGGGTTCGCGGCATGGCCGACGATCTTGTACGTAACGCGCGCGCCTTCCGCAAGCCGGCTGTTCCCCGGATGCCGTAGCTCTCCGCAAGCCGAACTCGGCCGCACCGGGGTGCGCGACACAAGGGCCGGTCCGTGACTGAGATGGGAGCGTGAGCGTGCAGTCGGGTGGATTTCATGGCAAGTCACCCAAGAAGACCGCCATCTGCTCGCCTTGCTCTTCAATCACATAGCGAATCGCCTCACGAACATCCTGATCCTTCCACAGCCATCTCGTGCTTCCGTGGCGTGCCCATCGTCTCCGGCCCGGTTTTTCAGGTTCAAGCCCGTTGAGGGCCCTGCTGGCATAAGCCTTTAGGTCATTCATCACCTTCTCCGGCGGGACTTCCGCCTCGACAATGACATGTACGTGATTGCTCCGCACATGGGCAGCTAACAGATTCCACTTGCGATGCGAGCAGACCTCAAGGAGCGCTTGAAGCACGGTCGCACGGCTCTCGCGGTCGATCACATAGGCTTGTTGAACCATGCTGCGACGTTCCGCTTCGGCGCGCTGCGGATCGGCTTCCACCAATCGGCCTCCAAACAGATTGTGGCGGCGGTCTACGGAACCCGACTCCTCTCCGTGAAGATGTGCGCCGTAACAGCTAAATGTGATGAAGTACCTCATTCTAAAGCCCGACCGCTCGCTGACGCTCGCGGCTCAGCAACGGGCTTCCCCGCCTAGCGTACCAGCTACCCTCAGATTTCGTCGATTTGCGCGTTAGATAATTGCGGAATGGACCCTTTCGGGATACTGCACCTGAGCGACCTCCACTGCAAAAGCGGCGACTCCGCGGAAGCCATCGTCGATCCCCTGCGTGCGGACCTGTCGTCGAACTACGCCAAAGTCCCGTTGCAGTTCGTCGTAATCTCCGGCGACTTCATTGACAAAGGCGACGCAAACGGGTTCTCTACCGCCGCGGAGTTTTGCCGTGAAGTGAGTAAGGTTACGAAGGTCCCGTTGGAGCGGTTTGTGGTTTGCCCGGGGAATCACGATGTGGAGGACATCAAGGCGGCCTTTGCGTTGCGGGAAGAAGTCGGCCCGGGCGAGGAGGAAGCAGAGAAGCTCAAAGACGATGCGTACCGCGTCCGCGTGTTGAGCGAGTACCCGAAGCGCTTCTCCGGCTACTCGGCCTTCTGCAAGGAAGTGTTCGGGCACGACGGCGCCTTAAACGACCTGAGCCGCCACTACCCCTTCCCCGAACTCGGCATTCAGTTCGTAACGCTCAACTCGGCCTGCCGGATCGACAATTCCGGGCGAAAAAGCCGTCATAGAGCCGGCGGCGTTCGCGCGGGGATGATGACGGCAGCCGACGCCGAGCGGCAGCCCTTGCGCATCGCGGTCTGGCATCACGCGGTGCTGGGCCATGGAGTGGCGGAGTCCGACGGCTACCTGCAGCGGCTGGCCGAGGCAGGTTTCGCGATGCTGCTGCACGGCGATGTCCATGAGACACGGGCGCAGATCGCGAACTGTTTCCGCGACGGGCTGGCGGTGGCCGGCGCGGGATCACCTGTGGGGCGAACGATGCGACCGGGAATTTGTACAACCCGGACGCGGTGGGCGCCGACGGGGCGCGTGACCGCTGTCCACGTGCGGAAACAGGAGCAGTTGCACGGTCCGTTCGATGGACATACGGTGTTCGGCAAGAAGGTTCCTGCGCGGTGGACCATTTTTCGTTCGCGCCGCGGGGCGAGGTCCGGCATTCGGCGCCGACGCCACCGGCGCCAGTGGGCGATCCGGCGCGGTACCGCCTGGCATGGACGAGACGACCAAGTGGATCGACTTCCTGTGGACTGCAGGTCGGTTCGGAAAGCGCGTGACGCGTTCCCGATCGAGCAGTTGTACGTCCCGCTGACGACAGGCGGGTCGATTCCGCCGGATCAGGCGCGAACCAAACGCTGGTGGTGATCCAGGCGACGCGGGCAGCGGAAAGACGACGTTTTCCGCTGTGGGGCGGGCGCGTCGATTGACAGTGGGACGGTTGTTCCCGATCCTGATCCGATCGCGGAATTCGACGAGCACGTCCGAGAGAGCCGGGAGCAGAAGAAGGGACCGACGGTGCAGACGTCGCCGCATTGGGTGAAGCACTACTTGGCGTCGAAGGGGTGGGACTTAAGCGAGGAGCCTTGGGAAGCCAGGCTCCGGGACTCGCGAACGGCGCTGCTGCTGGACGGGCTGGACGAAGCAGCGAATGACCCGCGCCGCGCGGCGATGGCGAAGATGTTCGCTCAGGCGGCGATCGATTATCCGCAATGCCGCATCGCGGTGGCGATGCGGCTGGCGGCGTACAGGGAGGAGTCCGTGTGCCGTCGGGGTGGGGAGACGGTGCGATCGATGATCTCGACGACGCGCATGTGGACGAGTTCCTGGGTTGTGGTCGCGGTGCCTGCACGCCGACAGCACGGACGCGGCGGAAGCGCACCGTACGGAGTTGCGCGCGGCGCTGGACTCGAAGCCGGAGATCCGCGGATGGCGCGGGATCCGGTGATGCTGACGGCGCTCGCGGTAGTGCACTGGAACGACAAGAGGCTGCCGGATCAGCGGGCGGAGTTGTACGAGTCTGTGTTTGGGGTGGGCTGGCGGCGGGAACGGCAAGGGCGTGGAGTCCGCGGAAAGCTGTCTACGGCTGCTGGGGAAGCTGGCTGGGGATGAGTATCCGCGCAGGGTACCGTGCAGTTAAGGGCGACGCGGCGGCGGACCTGGATCGCGGACGAGGCCCGCACGGTGGCGGCGGTAGAGCGCCGGGAGAAGGCGCGACAGTTTTTGACGGAGGAGGAGGTGGATAGCGGGGATCGTGTCGAGCGTTGGGACGGATGTGCGGTTCTGGCGACTGTACGTTCCAGGAGCACTGTTCTGGCGGCGCGGACGCTGGCGGGGCTTCCGGATGCGGCGGAGTGGGAACGGGTGAAGCCGCACATTCATGCCAACGAGTGGCGGGAGGTGATGCTGCCGCTGGGCGGGGTGCTGCATGCGCGGCCGTGAGCGGTTGGACTGGCTGTTCGGGCAGATGCTCGAGTCAGCGGGGAAGACATTGGCGGATCAGGCGCGGTGCTTCGGGTTGGTGGGTGCGATGCTGCGGGACCTGGGGCGTTGAAGTATGAGTTGCCGGGAGGGGCGGCGGAGTGGTTCGGGCGGATGCGGGAGTCGGTGTTAAAGGACTACCGTGGAGGGTGGCAAAGGTTCGATGGGAAGATCGGGTGGCGGCGGGGGAGGCATTGGGACCGAGCCATCCGGGGTTGGGTGGATGCCTTTGGGAGGACGGGTATTGGGTGGAGATTCCGGGTGGGACGTTCGGGATGGGGGCGCAAACGAGAGACGCGAAGAAGCCGAATTGGCGAACCAACACCCAGATCCACGAGCTATGCGGCAGGTTAACGTAACTGACTTTAGGATCGGGCGATTCAGTCACGGTCTGGGAATACTGCGATACGTTAGGACGCACACGTGGGAGTGCCACCTGACTGGGACGACCAGCGGGCGCATTTCAGTCGCCCTGTAACCAACGTGCGATGGCTGGAGGCCAAAGCTTCTTGCCAGCCTGGGCCTCGAGACTCAGCCCAGGATGTCGATTGCCGTCCGAGGAAGAATGGGAATGTGCCGCTAGAGGCTGGAGGGATTCGGTATATCCGTAAGTAAATGACGAGCCCGAATCAGAGCGATTCTAACTACAATGGTTCTGGTCGGTAGTCCGTCACCAGTCGGAGCCTTTCCCCGCTCTGGACCTGTAGGAAAGTCACCCGCAGACATGGCCGGGAACGTTTCAGAGTGGACATCCGGGCACTACGGGCTACCAGAGGTTGTGGTTTTGAAGGGGGCTCGTGGAAGACGGGCCATCGCTGTTCGATGTGCGTACCGTGGCTTCATCCAACAAGAGCTTTGTCACAGCAGTATCGGGTTCCGTTGCGCCACGACATAACCCTATACCCTTTTCCCTATTACCCTTTTCCATCAATAGCCGGGGCAAGCTGCGACACCGCGACCGCACGGTGCGAGCGTAGCGTAAGGGCTGCGATGAATCCGTATCCCGTTTCGAGGCAGCAGGGACCAGTGGCGTCAATCACCGGATCGGAGCGAGAATAACATTGGAGGCAACCATGTCGAATCTGACCATCGAATTGCCCGAGGAACTCGCGCGCCGGCTGGAATCGATGGCGGCGGCCAGGCATACAACCGTTCCGGAGTTCGTAGTGGACGGCCTCACGAAACTGGTGGCGGATCGCGATTCGCGGCCCGGTTCGCCGGCTTCGATTCTGCGGGCGATCGCGGAGGTGCCGCTGGTGAGTGCCGCCGACGCCGACGATCTGGACGCCGCCATTTCGAGGGGCGTCTGCCGGTTCGTGGAGGGGATGTGTTCGAGGACGCGGACACGCGGGTGACCTACCTTCGACACCAGCGCCTTGAGCGATCTGATCCGGGACGAACCGAGTCTGGATCCGCTGGCTGGCCTCTTTTGGACATGGATGACTCGCGGTGACTTGTACCATTGCGCGGGGTGAGATTTTATTCGGGATCGAGCGGCTGGCGCAGGGTCGCCGCCGGGTGGATCTCGAGCAAAGGGCGGCCAAGATCCTGGAGACTGTGCCCTGCGAGCCGATTCCGCCCGCCGCCGCCGAGGCCTATGCGCGGATCAAGGCGGCTCAGCGGCGAATGGGGCTGAGTCTGGACGAGAATGACTTGTGGATTGCGGCCACGGCGACGGTGCTGGGAACTCCGCTGGTCAGCCGGGACGGGGATTTCAAGCGCGTCGACGGGGTGGTTGTCATTTCGGCTGGCTTGGCCTGAGAGCGGGGGGGCCGCGGTCATGCGACGCGGTTGAGCGGATGCACTTCGTAGTCAACGGCCGCCGCGGCGTAGCGGAGGTTTGCCGCAGGTCTTCGTCTTCGAGGTACGGATACTCCCTGTTCGCGGTTGGGATAAGCGGCCAAAATCTCCAGCACCCGCCGAACTGTGATGCGCATTCCACGGATGCACGGCTTACCCCCGCACTGGGCGGGCTCGACGGTGATGCGGTCGAAACCGGGAATAACGTCCATGCAACCATACTACCTGCGCCCCCCATTGCCACGACCCTGGTCCATGCACTACCTCCATCCCCGGCTGTTACCTGGAAAGTGTAAAAGTGAAAAAGGGTATAGGTTGAGGTGTCCTGGCGCAACGGAACCCAACATCGTTGCAATGGAGGCTGGGAGTGCGTTGCTGATACACGCAGCGGGCATCTATACGACTTTTGTTCCAAGCGCCCCCGCGCAGCACCTAGCCCGCGAACCCTAGGCTCACTCGACGTCCACCTGACACGTTCCCAGCCATGTCCAAGCAGCCGTATGGACTTTGCCCCTTCGGGTATCGCGTCACCGGAGTAGTCTGACCGATCTCGCTTTCGCGGACATTGCATCGCTCCACTGCGGCGCTCTCCATGCCAAGCCCCCACGGGTACTCCCGCGACGTCTGCGCCTTGACGTCCCACGAAGCCGCCTTCTCCCACTGCTGTTCGGTCGGAAGCACACATCCCGTCCATCGGGCATAGAGGGACGCTTGTACCAGCTCACCTTGACCACAGGATGCTCGTCCGGCCCAAAGCGCTCGTCCGCCAGCGCCGGGTGCCCGGGGACCATCTTCTTGTAGTCCGTATTCTCGTCACCGGGTACTTGTCGATCTCGAACGACGCGCACGGGATCGTCTGCTCCTCGAAGACGAAGTCGCCCGCCGCGATTCAGGACCATCTCCGGCGGACCGCCTTCCCACGAGCCCAAAAATTATCCAACCACCCTGGCATTGGCTTCGCCTTCGCGCGCGAGTGTCCGGCGAGATCGACGGCAGCATCGAGGACAGAGCCGTTATTGGGGTGAGCGAAGATAGCGCCGACCACGTCCATGGTGGCTTCCCGCGCTTCCGAAGCTAGGCACTGATGCGCAAACACATAACGGTCAATGTGGAACTCAGCCAAAAAGCGCACCACCCGCCAGCCACGGGGTCCACGGAGCCGCGCCACGTGGCAAGCAGTAGAGCGCGTCCTCGACCCGCGACTCGCAACAAGCCGAGCAGAAATTCATCGCGCTGATAGGCCGGCAGAAGCGCAACGGCGAGGGCGACCGTTTCCTTCCACCCATCCTCGTCCAGCCGCGTACGCATCTCGCGCGGACCCTTTCTTGCGAGGTCACCGCGCAGCGAAATATTCCTGAAGCTGCGGTGGATGAAGCGAAACCGCCCGGCGCCCTGGGTGCAACAGGATGGCTTCCCGTGGAGTGGAACCGCTCCACCAGCGTGTCGGCGAGCGAGGTGTCTTTGTTCTTGCGCAGGAGGAACTCTTCCAGGCGCCCGTGCAGATCGTCACGCGAAACCTCGAGCTCTTCGCCCCGGCGGCGCGGCTGGGCGGATGCCTGCAGCCAGTAGGCGAGTTCGCCAGGAATTCGAGCTTCTGCGCCTGCGATTTCGCGGTAAGCCACGCCGGCGACATTGCTCCAGTTATCGACGAGGGACTCCGAACAGACGCGGTAAAGCTGCACCCGGCTATCCGGAAGTTCGCCCTTCCACAAATGCACGCACGTGATCATGGTGAGCAGCAGCGGATTCGCCGCCATCTCGCGGAGTTGCTCGCTGTCGGCGATCGCGCCCCACAGTTCGCGATTGGCGCTGGCAGCGGCGGAGGCGGAGGACTCGCGAATCTTGCGCCACCCGGCGATGAACGCCTTAATCTCAGCCTCGTTGAAATCGCACAGCGCGTAGCGGGGATAGTCATTCGCGTCAAACGGCGTCTTGGCATATTCGTAAGGCCGCGACGTGACCACCGCCCGGCAGCCCGTGGGAGAGCATCGGCGACGCCGTGGACCGCCTTCATCAGCGCGTCGCGCGCGTGATCGTCGATCACTTCGTCCAGCCCATCCACCATCAGCACCAGGCCGCCATCGCGCGCCGCGCGCCGGAAAAAGCCTGCCGGGAGATGCAGCCCTTCGCTCGCAAGGCGGCATTCGAAACACTCGAAGAGGTCGGCGGTGGGGTGATCGGTGCGGTCCTTGTGGTAGTCCCGGGCGCGGTAGAACAGCGGTAGCGGACCGGCATTCGCGTGGGCGAGGTCGGCGGCGAGTTTGATCAGGAGCGTCGATTTGCCCGCGCCGGGTTTGCCGAGGACGACGGCGCGAGGGACGGTGCCGAGGAGCGCGTCGGCACGGGACGTGGAGCCTTTCCGGATCGGCGTCGGCCTTTCGGAGCCGCGGCATGACGAAGATGTCGTCGAGGCCGACGCGGTCCAGATTCCCTGGACGCTCGAACCCGCGCAGCGTCATGGTGCGGTGGTCGCCCGTGATCTTGTTGGTGTACGCCTGCGTGCGAGGTTGTGCTTGCCGAGCCCGGGCGCGGTCGCGGAGGTGGCGGAGCGCATCGGCGATATGCGGAATCGGCTCGATGGATGCTTCTTCGATGCCTTCGAGCAGCTGATGAGGTCCGGCAGCGAGGCGTTGGGGGAGCGGACCGCAGGCCTGCAAGCAGGCTTCGGCGAGGCGGGCGTCGAGAATGTCGAAACTCGCCTCGCGATAGTTGCCGCGCAGGATGCGGGCGATCCTCGCGCGCGGCGGCGGGGTCATGGAAGAAGGCGACGAAGGCCTTGCGCTGGGCGAGCAGGGCGGTGTCTTGTTCAAAGATTGCAGCCAGAGTTGGAGCGCGGGCGCGAGAGCCTGCGCCGGAGCGTCGCAGACGAGGAGTGTTCCACGATTCGGTGGCGAGGCTGTTGAGAAGTAAGCCGACGGCGCCGGTGATGATGGCTTGGTTGGCGGGTCCAAGGCCATTCCAGATTCCGACCAGATCCATACCAACGAGTTTACCCCAGGGGTGTTTCAGCCGGACCAGAGTGCGCGACTCCGAACGGTGTAGATTCGTGGGAGGCAGGCACGTCGACGAAATCTGAGCGTAGCTGGTACGTCAGGAGGGGGAAGCTCGCTACTGAGCTGGCGAGTGAGCGAGCGGTCAAGCTTTAGAATGACGTACTTCCTCACTTTTGGCTGTTACGGCTGCACATCTTCAGGAGAGAAGTCGGGTTCCGTAGTCCGCTATCAATCTGTTTGGGAGGCCGATTGGTGGAAGCGAATCCGACAGAGCGCCGAGCGGAACGTCGCAGCATGGATCAACAAGCCTATGCAATCGACCGCGAGAGCCGTGCGACGGAAGTCCCGCCGGAAAAGGCGATGAATGACCTAAAGACGTATGCCAGCAGGGCCCGCAACGGGCTTGAAACTGAGAAACCGGGCCGGACAACGAGATGGATGTGGAAGGATCAGGATGTTCGTGAGGCGATTCGCTCTGTGATTGAAGAGCAAGGCGGGCCGATCACGGTCTTCTTGGGTGACGTGCCATGAAATCCACCCGACCGCTCGCTCACACTCGCGGCTCAGTCACGGACCGGCCGCTCCACTTGTAGGCTTCCGCCTGGAGATTTACTGGGGTCGGCAACCCACAAGACGGCTCCGTTCCGGCTATAGATTTCTCCCGATTCCGTTACAATGTCGCAATCATGCCGGATTCCAGAGAGGATGATCCAACGCGCACGGAGCATTCGCCGTTCCCGCCGTCGCAGCCGCCATCCGCCATCGATAATGCCCTCGTCGCCGGCGCCATGCTCGGGCAGCGTTACCGGATCGTCACCCTGCTGGGCCGCGGCGGAATGGGCGAGGTGTACCGCGCCGAAGATCTGCTGCTCGGCGAGACGGTGGCGCTGAAATTTCTCCCCGGCGGGCTCTCCGGTGACAGCGAATTCACGGGCCGGTTCCGCAATGAGGTCCGCACCGCGCGAATGGTGACGCACCCGAACGTCTGCCGGGTTCACGACCTGGCCGAGGCCCAGGGCAGGCCGTTCCTCTCGATGCAGTTCGTGGACGGCGAGGATCTCGCGTCGCTACTTCGGCGGATTGGCCGCTTCCCCGAAGACAAGGGGTTGGAGATTGCGCGGAAGTTGTGCGCGGGTCTCCAAGCGGCGCACGACCGCGGCGTGATCCACCGGGACTTGAAGCCGGCCAACGTAATGATCGATAGCCGGGGCGAAGTGGTCATCACCGACTTCGGGTTGGCTGGTTTGTCCGGCGCGATCCCGGATATCCAGAGCGGCACTCCGTCTTATATGGCTCCCGAACAGCGCGCTGGAAGGGAGGTCAGCGCCCGCAGTGACCTTTACGCATTGGGGATGGTGCTGCATGAGGTGTTTACGGGGAAGCGTCCGGGCAGCGAGACAACCCAACTCGACCCGGCAATCCAAGCGGTCCTCGACCGTTGCCTGGCGGCGGATCCGTCCGATCGTCCTACCTCGGCGCTGGCCATTGCGCGCGCGTTGCCGGGCGGAGATCCGCTGGAGGCGGCATTGGCGGCGGGAGAAACGCCCAGTCCGGAGTTGGTGGCCGCAGCCGGAGACACAGGCACGGCGATGCGGATCGGACGCGCGGCAATTCTCGCGCTGTTGGCTCTGACCGGTCCGTTCACGTTGGGATGGAATGGCGATCGTACGCGGCCCGATCCGGGCTCCAGTCCGGAGGAACTGGCGGTGCGGAGCCGGGACCTGCTGGCCAAGCTCGATCCGCGGGGCGCGGCTCCGCCATACTCGGCCTGGGGGTTCCTCGCCGGTAGGCCGGCCGGCGAAGAAACCTTGCACACGCCGGATCGCTTCTGGTACCGGGGCAGTCCGGTCGCACTAGGCCACCTCCGCACATCGCCCACGGCGGCCATGCAAGCAGACAAGGATCCGCCGCTCGATTATCCGGGTATGACGCTGCTGATTCTCGACCTGCGTGGGCGGCTGGTCCGCTACGAGCGAGTGCCGGACAACAATGGCGCCGATCCGGTCACGAAGCCACCGGAAGCGACGGCTTTGTTGGATTGGGCAGGGATCGCGGGGAGCGGCTTGGAGACCGAAAAACCAGACGCCGTGTGGCGCTACAGGGATCCAGGCGGAGCTGCCTACCGCATCGTCCGGCTGCTGAATCCGGACGGCAGCCTTCGGCGCTTCGCGGTGACAGGCGCGGGGGAGGCGGGCGCCGTGCCCTCATCCATTCCGGGAATCGTCGAACTGATACTCACAATCCTCGCGATATGGTTCGCGGTACGGAACTACCGGTTGGATCGGATCGACTGGAAAGGGACCGGTACGCTCGGATTGACGTTGTTTTTGGGCTTTCTCGTGTCGATGCTGTTGCGCGGCCGCGACCTGCTTCATTGGAGCCCCGCGGTAACCCCCGTTGACATGGCGGGAGCAGAGTTACTCTCCGCCGCGCTGGTTACCTGTGGCTATGCGGCGATGGAACCATTCGTGAGACGCCGCTGGCCGGTGGTTCTCATCACATGGACACGGCTGATCCATGGCCGCTGGAAGGACCCGATGGTGGGCCGCGATATCCTGCACGGAATCGCCATCAGCTCAGTGTCTTTCAGCGCAACGCTTCTCCTTTTCGATGCCCTGGGCGCGTCCTCTTTTGTCCGCTCCCCACTCGCCTCGGTGCAGAGCACACCGCAGTTTCTGGCCGCGTTGCTGGGAACGCTTTGGGCCGCGCTGTTCCGTGCCGTGGTTTGGGTATTCGTGTTTTTCGTGCTCCGGTTGACTCTGCGCAAGGACTGGCTGGCCATCGCCGCGGGCGCAGGCCTCTTTACGTGGATGGTTGCAGGCGCCACCGGTTTGACCGCTCCCAGCGCGCTCGTGATTCTCTCTGGAGTCGCGCTGGTCCAACTATGGATTCTGCTGCGTTACGGCTTGGTGGCCAAAATCGCCGCGGAGGTGGTCACTTTGAGCCAGGCGCTGATCCTGACGCTCGATTCCTCCAAATGGTACGCCGGTTATTCCTTCGCCGCGATTGCCTGGATCGCGCTGCTGGCGGCTCTGGCCTTTCGCGTGGCCACCGCCGGACAGGCAATCCTGCCCGAGGAATGACACCGCCGCTTCAGACCACTCCGATCAACTCCCCATCCGGTCCCAAGTCCACCTCGAGCGCTTGCGGGTGCTTGCCCAGGCCCGGCATCCGCACCGTAGCTCCCGCAATGGCCACGACGAATCCCGCCCCCGCCGAGACGACCATGCGCCGTACCGGCAGCCGCCATCCCTTTGGCACACCGGTGCGCTTCCGGTCCGCGGTGAACGATAGCGGCGTCTTGGCCACGCACACGGGAAAGTGCCCGAAACCCATCTCTGTGAAACGCGCGCAATCGGTCTTCGCCTCGTCGCTGAGGTCCACACCATCGGCGCCGTACACGCAGCGCGCCACCATCGTGAGCTTTTCCTCCAGGCCCATTTCCGGCGAATACAACGATCGCGGTTGCGCCCGGCCCGATGCGGCCGCCTCCGCCGCCATCGCCGCAACCTCCAAACCGCCTTCCGCCCCGCGCGCGTAGACATCCGATACTCCGCACGGAGCGCCCCGCTCCCCGCAATACGCCGCCACCGTCGCGAGATCCTCGTCCTTGTCGTCCGGAAAGCGGTTCAACGCCACCACCGCCGGCAAACCAAAACCAGAGACGATCTCCAGATGCCGGCCGAGATTCGTCAGGCCCTTCCCTAGCTTCCCCTCCCCGTGCAAGGCGATTGCCCGGACTGTCGCCACAATTACCGCCGCCGACGGCTGCAGGCCGGATGCCGGCATCACGATGTCCATGTACTTCTCCGCCCCGAGGTCAGAACCGAATCCCACCTCGTTCAGCACAAAATCGGCGTGCTCGAGCGCCAACGTCTGCGATACCACACTCGAAGTGCCATGCGCGATATTCGCAAACGGCCCCGCATGCACCAAAACAGGAGTTCCATCGCCTGTCTGCGTCAGATTCGGCAGTAACGCATCGCGCAGCAGCGCCATCATCGCCCCCACCGTCCCGATGGCGCCCGCCGATACAGCTTCCCCGGATTCCCGGTACGCCACCACCATCCGGGACAGCCGCGCCCGCAAGTCGTCGTGCGATTGCGCCAACGCGAAAACCGCCATCACCTCCGACGCCGCCGTGATCACAAACTCGCTCGCGTGCGCCTCTCCATCCTTCTCCCCTTCGCACACACGAATCCGCCGCAGTGCGCGGTCATTCACATCCATCGTTCGCGGCCACACGATTTGCCGGATATCGATCCCCAATTCGTTTCCATGGAAAACATGCGCGTCGATCATCGCGGACAAAAGATTGTGCGCCGACGTGATCGCGTGGAAGTCGCCCGTGAAATGCAGGTTCACCGGACCGGCCGGCGTCACCTGCGCCTGTCCCCCGCCCGTGGCTCCGCCCTTCATTCCGAACACCGGGCCCATCGATGGCTGGCGGATGGTGGCAACCGCCCTGTGCCCCAGCCGCCGCATCGATTGAGCCAGCCCAATCGTCGTCACGGTCTTGCCCTCGCCCTGCGGCGTGGGCGTGATACCGGTCACCAGAATCAGTTTTCCGCTCGCCGTTCCACGCGACGGAGCCAATCGCACTTTGGCATAGTGCGATCCGTAGGGGATCAATCGTCCGGCCTCGATGCCGAGTTCGGCGCCAGCCTCCAGAATATTCCGCATTGTCTCGAGAACCTATCCGCGATCGCGCCCCAAAGCCATCCCGTCGCACCGCATCACGTCCACCGTCTCCGCGCCCAGATTCCGATCAGGTCCATGAGTGCTATGGTACGCGATGGGCTCCAGAGGACGGATGACCGCCGCTGAGCACCGGTCGCGGCCGGATGTGATTTGATGGGCTTGAGTGGCCGTACGCATCCCTGATTCCGAAATCACGATGAGCTTCGTCCGTGCGTCGGGACCAGGCGGACAGAACGTCAACAAAGTTTCGACCGCGGTGGAACTGCGCTTCGACATCCGGCAATCGCCTTCGCTCACGGAAGATGTGCGGCGGCGGTTACTGGCCCTGGGCGGCAAGCGCGTGAGCCAGGAAGGCGTGCTGATCCTCACCGCCCGCGAGCATCGCACGCAGGAGGCGAACCGGGCCGAAGCGCGAGCGCGGCTGGATGAACTGGTGGCGCGGGCGGAAGTTGCGCCGAAGAGACGGCGTGCAAGCAAGCCTACGCTCGGGTCGAAGTTGCGGCGGCTGGAGGAGAAGAAGCAGCGGTCGGCGGCGAAGAAGTTTCGGGGGCGGGCAGGCGAGGAGTAAGGCGCTTGCCGCCCGATGCTCGATTTTCCACCTCGACGCGAATCGCGCAGCTTCTTCCTTGCCTCAGCGCTTCGCCTGCACTTCGCGCCACACCCGCAGAAGATTGCCGCCCAGGAACTTGCGAATCCGCGCCTCGCTCCATCCGCGCCGCAGCATGGCTTCGGTGAGTTGCGGCAGATCGGAGACGTCCTTCATGCCGCGGGGCGGCGTGGGCCCGCCGTCGAAGTCAGACCCCAGCATGACGTGATCCTCTCCCACGATCGAGATGGCGCGCTCGATGACGCCGATCCATTCTTCGGGCGTCATCAGCAGTTCGTCGGGCGCGTCGGAGCCCATCATCGGGAACTTCGGCGCCACACGGCGGTCCACCGCCTCGATCGTCATCTCTTCTTCCTTGGCGATTCCGCCGGTATCCCAGAACGTCTTGCCTACCTTGGCGGTCAGCCAGTCGAACATTTTCCGGCTGTGGAACTCATTGCCGATGTGGAAGCCGATGACGCCGCCCTTGGCGGCGAGCTTACGCATCAACTCGTCGGGCATGGTGCGCGGGATGTCGTTGAGGGCGCGCATGCCGTGATGGGTGGCTACGATGGGGGCGGTGGAGATGGCCAGCGTCTGCTCCACGGTTTGGTCAGAGGCGTGCGAAATGTTGATCACCATGCCGAGGCGGTTCATCTCGCGCACCACCGCGCGGCCATGCTCGTTGAGCCCGTTCCACTTGGCGGCTTTGCAGCAGGAATCGGCGAAATTGTTCGCCCAGTTGTGCGCGGGCAACTGGATGGAGCGCAGGCCGAGCCGATGCAGCATGCGGAGAACGCCGAGGTCGCCATCGAGATCGAAGCCGCCTTCGAGGTCGAGCACGGCGGCCATGCGGCCCTGGCCGCGGAGACGGTCGAGGTCGGCGGGCGTGAGCGCGAGGCCGATTTTGTCTTTGTTCTTTTCGATCTGCCGGTGCGCCAGGTCCATGAGGCGAAGGACGTGTTTGGTCTCAAAGCGCCCGGGATAGTATTCTTCCGGCACGTAGAGCGAGAAAAACAGCGCGTCCACGCCGCCTTCCCGGGCGCGGACCAGATCGAATTGCCCGCCCTGCAACCGCTGGCCGATGTCGGTGCCGTCGTGAAACTGGCGGTTGATCACGTGGACGTGCGCGTCGAACACGAAAGCGGCGTCGTGCACTTTTCGCGCGCGATCGGACACTTGGCCGAGCGCGCACAGCGCGAACAAGAGGGCCGCGAGCAGCCGCATTCTAGATGTCTTCCTTGAGCGGCGGGACGGCCCCGCGATTGTAGAACGTGCCCTTGGCTGGCTGATAGTTGACATCGAGGTACGGGGTTTCGATTCTTGCGTGACCGCGCCACGCCGATTCCATACCCGCCGCCAGCGCGCCGGTAACGAGCAACGTTCGTTCCACCGGGTATGGTGCGCGTTTGTTGAGCATCATGTCCTCGATCCACCAGACGAGTCCGGAGAAATGCGCATACGGACGGCCCGGCTGGAGAAAGAACAAAGATGAGTCTATTTGTTTTCGCCCTTCGACTTGGGCGGCGAACACGAAGTCCTTGATTCCGCCGTTGAGCAGATAAACCGCGCCCTGAAACCCGTCTTTGTAGTGGAGCACGAAGACGGCAGGATCCTTGACGTTGTCGCGCAGCTTGCCGGGTTCGCGCGTTTCACTGCGGCTGACGGCGGCGTCGAGCAGCGGCCTGGCCCACGGATTCGCATCGGTCCAGCGCCAGACTTCGGGGCCTTCCAGGCATTGCACGGCGGCGATTCCCGTTTCGCCGTTCGCGCGGCGCTCGGCCTGGCACTGCAACGCTTCCATGGCGTGATAGCCGTAGGCTTCCAGCCCACCGTAGGTGGCTGAGACCGCGTGGCGGACATTCGCGTTGAGAGGCAACTCCAGCGCCGGCCGCCGCCATGCCACCGGCACCGAGGAACCGGCGAGGAACGGAAAACTTAGCTCGCGGGACTGATCGTACATCCATTTCGCTTTCCGCCATTCGGTGGAAAGATGCTTGTCGCAAAAAACGGGCACGCTTCGTCCGGACGTTTTGAACACGTCCACCACCTGCGAGAACAGCTCATAGCGCGGGTAGAGATGCTGGCCCTTTTCGTTGTACGGGTAGCGGCCGTGTTCGCCGACGATCACGACACCGTCGACGGCGAGCGAGTTGCCGCCGCGGGTGAGGGCCTGGCGAATCGTGTCATGGATGGGCACCCCATGTTTGGCCGCATAGGGGCGCGAGAGATCGTTGGCGGCCACCTGATCGGTGAACATCGACACCACCTTCACGCGCGGTTCCTGGCGTTTGCCGTTATAGTCATAACCGCCGAGCAACCGCGTGCCGATGACATCGGCGTGCGCATTGGGCCTGTACTCGGTGACGACGAGGGCGATTTCGGGTTTGGGCTTCGGTGCGGCGGCCGCGAGCAATGGAGCGGCCGTCAACAGACCGCGACGGGTAATCAAGCGTTAGACTCCTGACTTGGATGGATCGCGGCCAACCATACCGGCCGAGTGACGGACGGCGGACCACTTGGCCATGCCGTGTTCGCCGCAGTCGAGCGTGCCCGCCATCGTGTCGCCGGTGACCTTGCCGGAAAACGCGTAGGCCAGGCGCGCGCCCTCGATGGGCAGCGTGCTGGTGAACTTCACTTCGTCGCCGCTGACGGCGCCATTGAGGTCACCGTGGCGGAAGCGCCCGTAGTGGACCCCGCGGAGCTTGTTGCCGCTCGATTCGAGGAACAGGCGATGGCGGCCCTTGCCCGAGACGAACTCGACGTTGACATCCCAACTGCCGCTGACGTTGGATACGGGCGGCCTCAGGGACGGACGGGTGAGGGCGCCTTTATGCGCGTCCAGAATCTGGTGCAGGCGCTGGGCTACGATCTTGTATTCGCCGGGCTTCATCGCGACGGGGCGAATCAGAAACGATGTGGCGTCGCCGGCGGCATGTGTCTGGATGCGCGGTTCGCCATTGAGCATCAACTCGCCCAACTGTCCGGCCGTCAGGGCCACCTTGGCGGGATCCCATTGCACGGTGAGAGTGGGGAACGGACCGCCGCGGCGGGGCGGGTTCACCTTGGTGGTGACGCCCGGGACCTTCGAAATCTCGCTATCGATGTGCGTATACCAGGATTGCCATTCCTTGTACTCGGCTTCGAGGTTACGCTTGGTCACCCACACCTCGACGGCCTTCACCATCCCGACGATTTCTTCCTTGCTCACCTTGAGCGCGCGTCCAACGGCATGATGCGGCGCGCTGTTGAGGAACGCGGCCTTGACCAGCGCTTTGTTGCCGATCAGCATGCCGGCGGTCTGCGGTCCGCGGATGATCTTGCCGCCGCTGTAGGCCACCAGCGAGGCGCCGCGCGAGAGGTAGGGATCGGGAGTGACGAGCGGGTCCGCGGCGGCATCGATGAGGATGGGAATGCCGCGGGCCCGGCCGATGGCGGCGAAATCGTCGAGGGTCACGCTTTCCTTGCCCCACTTCTCACCGAGCATCGCCATCATTGCAGTCCGGCTGGTGACGGCGTTGCGGGCCTGTTCGGGCGTCTCCACTTCGATGATGGTGGTGCCGACGGCGCGGATGGCATGGTCATACTGATTGCGCGCCCACTTGGGCATGATCACTTCGTTCTTGAGTCCGGTGAGATTGGGAAGCTGCTGCATCGCTTCCGGATCGGCGCCGGCCACGCAAGCGGCGGTGGCATGCGCCAAGGCCGCCGCGGCGCCGGATGTCACCATGGCCCACTCGCATTTGAGCAATTGCGAGAGCCGCTCACCGGCCTTCTCCATCAGTTCGTCGAGATTGACGTGAAAACGCCCGGCCGCTTCGATGGCTGCGATCACCTCGTCTAATTGACGAGATCCGCCGTTGATGGTGAGGGTCGCGGTGGTGTTGATGAATGGCTTGACGCCGAGATCGACGTAAACCGATGGGTTCTCGGCGGCCGCTTCGAGCGACCCCGCTCCTGCCAGCCCGGCCAGCGCCGCTGGCGCGACCGCGCCGGCACGAAACAGATCGCGGCGGTTCCATGCCGACGCCTTTTTGGACGCTTTGCGTGTGTACTTCATGGCACTAGCATTGTATAAGGCGGAACCGGTTGAATGCTACCGTAGGCATTATGCGACGGTGCTTCCTGCTCGCCGCCACACTGGCCCTCGGCGCTGGCGCCGCTGCCTCGCAGACATGCCGGCTGAGCGTAGCCGGACTCAATCGCGAGCGCAGGGCGATGGGTGACATTGCCGCCGAGTGCCCCGGCAATCCGCTGCACACCGCGCCTTTCGGCAATTGGGGCGTTTCTTCCAATTTCGGCAGCCCGCGCGATTCCCACCAGTTCGACGGATGGTGCCATGACGTTCGCGTTTGCGACAACAACAATCGCTGCTCGAACGTGTGCGGAGACGGCTGGTACGAATGGAACAGTTGCACCACCGATCCAGCATATCGGGCGCCCAATTGCGACCTGTTCAACGACGCCTCCTGCACCGCGCAACGATCGACAACCGGCATCAACGTCCATGGCACTGTAACGGTGGAGATTCCCGTGCGGTGCCCGATTGACTCGAATGGCGATGGCGTGGCCGACGCGGGCGGCTGCGCGGATCTTGCCACCTACACGCACTCCCGCAATTTCATGAGCCTGTACGAACTGGACCGGTTCACGGGCAACGATCTCGTCCAGACGCTCTATTTTCCACCCACACCGGTGCGATTGCGGTGCACGGTGTCGGGATGCGAACCGGCAGGCAGCGAATGGGTTGCGCCCGAGGCCTACGACAGTCCGGCGTCGCCGCCGAAAGCATTCGCCGAAATGGCCACGGTGGTGAATTCGGGCCAGTTTGTGGCGGCGAACGGCGCATGCCGGTTGTTGCTGTCTTTAGCGCGAACGGTTTCGGCGGCGTCGTTCGAGCCGGCGGTGGCGGCGGACTCGCTGGCCTCGATGTTCGGCGCCAATCTGGCGGCGGTGACGGCTGCCGCCGAACCCGGACCGCTCCCGACCACACTCGGCGGCGTCAGCACCGTGATCACCGATGCGAGCGGGATGCGCGCGCAGGCTCGCCTGGTCTACGTATCGCCGTCGCAGATCAACTTCGCGGTGCCGGCTGGACTGGCGGTGGGCGATGCGGCGCTGGCGGTGGAGTCCTCACAAGGGACGCGCGCGGTGGGAGGCTTGCGGATCGAAGCCGTGGCGCCGGCTGTTTTTGCGGCATCGGGAGACGGACGCGGGCGTCCGGCGGCGTTAGTGGTCCGGGGGCTACCGGGAGGAGGGCAGGAAGTGCGAACTGCCACGGAACCGGTGACGATCGCAGGCTCGGCGCCGATCCTGGTTCTGTTTGGAACCGGTATGCGCGGCCGGGCCGGACCGTTGGAAGCGCGCCTGGGCGGGGTGAAGGCGGAGGTGCTCTATGCGGGTCCGCAACCGGAGTTCGCGGGTCTGGATCAGGTGAACGTGCGCATCCCGGCGGAGTTGGCCGGACGGGGCGAAGTGGATATTCGGATCAGCGTGGACGGCAAACCCGCCAATGTGTTGACGCTGTTGGTGCGATAAGGGCGCACGTGCTATAACTGGGGGCGAAGGAGAGCTTCCCGACATGTCCCATCGCCGCCGTTTTCTGCAATCCATCGCCAGCATGCCCGTACTGGGCGGACTGCTGCCCGTATCGTTGGCCGCCGCCACCAAACGCGACTACTTCAAGGAACTGGGTGTCGGCACGTTCATTAACGCCGCGGGCACTTATACCACGCTGACGGCATCCCTGATGGGCCAGGAAGTGGTGGACGCGATCGAGTACGCATCCAAACACTACGTTCACCTGATCCCTCTGCATGACGCGGTGGGTAAGCGAATTGCCGAATTGACGGGCGCGGAAGCGGCCATGGTTAGCGCCGGCGCGTCGAGCGCGCTCACCGTGGGGACAGCGGCCTGCATGACGGGCAAGGACCAGAAATTGATACGGCAATTGCCGGACACCACCGGAATGAAAACCGAGGTGATCATACAGAAGAGCCACCGGTATGGCTACGATCATGCGGTGCGCAATTGCGGCATCCGGTTCGTGGAGGTGGAAACGGCGGAGGAACTCGAGCGGGCCATCAATGCCAATACCGTGATGATGCTGTTCTTCAACGCCAACGAGAACGTAGGCAAGATCAATGCGGAGCAGTTCGCGGCGCTGGGACACAAGCACAACATCCCGACGATGAACGATGCCGCGGCCGATGTGCCGCCGGTGGAGAATCTCACCAAGTATCAAAAGCTCGGCTTCGACCTGGTGGTGTTTTCAGGAGGAAAGGGCATCCGCGGACCGCAAAGCGCCGGGCTGCTGCTCGGCCGGAAAGATTTGATCGAGGCGGCCCGCCTCAACACTTCCCCGTATTCGGATTCGATCGGCCGCGGGCAGAAGGTGAACAAGGAAGAGCTGCTGGGGATGATGATCGCCGTGGAGCGGTTCGTGAAGAAGGACCACAAGGCGGAGTGGAAGGAATGGGAGCGGCGCGCGAACAAACTGATCGATTCGGTGAGCGGGATCAAGTCCGTTAAATCGGAAGTGCAGATTCCTCCGATCGCCAATCACGTTCCGCATGTGCATCTCACCTGGGATCAGTCACAAGTGAAGATCACGCCGCGTGAGTTTGTGAAGGCGATGCGGGAAGGCGATCCGGCGATTGAGTGCACGCCGAGTCCGGAAGACCGGGTGATTCTGGCCGTCTGGATGTTGGAACCGGGTGAGGTGGAAATCGTGGCGCGGCGGGTTCGGGAGATTCTGAAGAAGGCGTCTTAGAACTTGGCGCGCCCGGAGAGTGGTTTGCCCGAGGAGCTGAACAACACAGCTCCTCGAGCCTGATTCCGTGCGAAAGGTTTACAGGTGCGAATCCAGCAGTGCGGCGACGTCGGTCTTGCCAACCGCGCCCACCTTTTGGGCCACAACCTGCCCACCTTTGAACACCAGGATGGTGGGGATGCCGCGGATGTTGTAGCGCATCGCGGTTCCGCCGTTCTCATCGACGTTCAATTTTCCCACCTTGACGCGGCCGGCGTAGTCGTCGGCAATCGCGTCGATGGTCGGGCTCATCATGCGGCACGGTCCGCACCATTCGGCCCAGAAGTCCACCAGGACGGGTTCGGTGGAGCCGAGAACGTCCTGCTCCCAGGCTTGATCGGTAAAAGTCAGCGTGTTTTGTCCAGCCATATTTGTTTGATTCTCCAATTGTCCTAGATGCGCGGCGAGCGGGAAGGTTTCAGCCTTTGCTTACCGTCTTCCTCCTGCCCCGCCCGCGGCGCAATGCCAGTAGTGCTATCGATTGTCGATGGGCACGAACGCCCGTTTCTGAGGCCCGAGGTAGATCTGCCGGGGCCGCCCGATCTTCTGGTCCGGATCCTGAAGCATTTCTTCCCATTGCGCCAGCCACCCGATCGTCCGGCCGAGGGCGAACAGGACGGTGAACATCGGCGTGGGGAACTGCATCGCCTGGTAGATGATCCCGGAATAGAAGTCGACGTTCGGGTAGAGCTTGCGCTTGACGAAGTACTCGTCGGAAAGCGCGATCCGTTCGAGTTCCACCGCAACGTCGATGAGAGGGTTCTTGCCGGTCTGCGCGAAAACCTGGTCGGCAGTGGCCTTGATGATCCGCGCTCGGGGATCGTAGTTCTTGTAGACGCGGTGTCCGAAGCCCATCAACCTCGCCTGCCCGGCGTGCACTTTGCTGAGGAAGGCCGGGATGTTGGCCGTGGAACCGATCTGGCCGAGCATCACCAGCACGGCTTCATTGGCGCCGCCGTGAAGTGGGCCGTAGAGAGCCGCCGCGGCGGCGGCCAGCGACGAATAAGGATCGGCGTGGGAACTGCCCACCAAACGCATGGTGGAGGTGGAGCAATTCTGCTCGTGATCGGCGTGGAGGATGAACAGAACGTTCAGGGCGCGGTCCAGCACAGGATCGGGAACGTACGTCTCACCGGTCTTGCTGAACAGCATCCGGAGGAAGTTGCCCGAATAGCTGAGTGAGGGGTCGGGATCCACGAAGGGCATCCCGTGCTGGTGCCGATAGATGTCGGCGGCGATGGCGGGCGCCTGCGCCATGAGGCGGTAGATCTGTTCCATGCGCGCATCGCGGTCCCCGATGTCTTTCGCGTCGGGGTAGGCGGTGCCGAGCGCGGCGATCGCGGAAACGAACATGCCCATGGGATGGGCGTCACGGGGGAATCCGGCGATCACGCGCCGGACGAAGTCCGGAACGCGGGCGTGAGCGGCAATATTTCCTACCCATTCGTTCAACTGCGCTTGCGTGGGCAGTTCGCCGTGGAGCAGCAGGTACGCCACTTCGAGGAACCGGGACCCCTCGGCCAGTTCGTCGATCGGGTAGCCGCGGTATTCGAGGACGCCCTTGTCGCCGTCAATGTAGGTGATCCTGCTCTTGCAGGACGCCGTGTTCATGTAGGCGGGATCGTAGGGCATCAGGCCGAAGTCGTCGGGAGCGGTCTTGATTTGCCGCAGGTCTGGTGCACGGATGGTGCCGTCGGTGATCGGGAGTTCGTAGGTTTGGCCAGTCCGGTTATCGGTGATGGTGAGCGTGTCGCCCGGCATAATGTAGTCCTCGCTGAATGAACCCGCTGGAGGGGTAAGGCAGGGGACTGGGCCGTCCCCTTTGTTTATATTACCTTGCCTGGGTCCAGTTGGGGGATCTGGATCGATTTTTCCTAACCTTGCCGTCTATTTTTTGCGATGCAGCCGCTGCCCCGGAAGTGACACGTGTGTGGAAAAAAGACTGCCGGGCACAACCGCCGGTGCGCGCGGCCACTACTCGGGCGCCGTCCTCAGCCGGTAGAGATGGCCGGCGGTGCGCAGGAAAATGGATCCATTGGAGGGTGCCAGTGAGGCGAGCGTGGCCTCGTCCATCGCGCTCCCGCCCAGCCGTTGGAACTGCGGGCCGGGCGCGATGACGATGGTCTCGCCTTCCTCGCTCTGGAAGTAGATGCGGCCAGCGGCGAGGACGGGCGATGCGGAAAAATTGCCGCCCAGCCGTTCCTTATAGCGCACCTCGCCGGTCTTGGCATCGAGGCAGGTGAGGATCCCGTTGTCGGAAACGATGTAGATCTCGTCGCCCACAACCAGAGGCGATGGGGTCAGAGGAACCCCGCGCCCGTATCGCCAGACGACGTGGGTGTCGGTGACGTCGCCGGCGCCATCCGGCTTCACGGCCAGCAATTCCGGCTCGTAGAATCCCGTGCATAAGTAGACCAACCCGTGGGCGAACACGGGCCTGGGCACGTTCGAAAAACCCTTCCCATAGCGAACCTGCCAAAGTTCCTCACCCGTTGCCGGATCGTAGGCCACGGTGCGGAAGGCGCTCGGGCTGATCAGTTGCGCTTTGCCATCCACGTCGATCAATAACGGCGTGGTGAACGCCATCGTGCCGGGCCGGGGGCGATCCTTCTTCCAAACGGTTTCTCCGGTGGTTTTGTCGAGCGCGACAACGAATTGCACATCGGTCCCATCGCAGGAAAACAGCAGCAGGTTCTTGTAGAGGACGGGTGACCCGCCTGAGCCATGCTGATAGGCGTACTCGAACTGGCGCTTCCAGAGGATCTCCCCCGCGGTGGTGACGGCGGCGGTGCCGAGCTTGCCGAAATGGACGTAGACACGGTCGTCTTCCACCAGCGGAGTGGGCGAGGCGAAGCTGTTCTTCTGGTGCTGCTTGCCGGCGTCGTCGAGGCGGAACACTTCCAGGTCGAGTGTTTGGGCGCCCGTTTCCCGGTCGAAAGCCATCAACCGGAGCGAACGCGCGCCCGGATCGGCATCGGGGACCGGAACAGCGGTGGTCAGCCAGACGCGATCGTGCGCAATGGAGGGCGACGACCATCCGCGGCCGGGAACGGGCGTCTTCCACGCGACGTTTTCGGTGGGGCTCCAGGCAAGGGGGAGGTCGGTCTCGGCGGACACACCCTGACCGGAGGGTCCGCGAAATTCCGGCCAGTCTTCGCCGAGCGCGCACGGGCCGTACGCAAGGGTGGCGAGAAAGACACCGGCTAAGACGGCGAGACGAGATCCCATTGGGTCAGGATAGCCCGATCCGGGCCGGGAGCGTTGGTAAACTGGAGCTTACATGCTCGACGTCGCGCGTAAGTTCGCCTCCTCGGTCCTGCCGGAGATAATACGGCCGCTGCGGGTTCTGTGGAACGAACTGATCGCTTTCCTGTTTCTGGTGTTCTTCGCGGTGGCGGCGGTAGCGGCTTGGCGCAGCTACCAATCTTCGGGCGGGTCCGCGGAGGGGTTGGGCCGGGCGGCTGTGTCGGGAATTTTCGGGCTGATCATGTTGGTGTACGGGGTCCAATCGTACGTGAGGTCGCGGCGAGTCGGGAGACCGTCCAAGCAGTAGACGCTAGCGGCTGAGTGCTTCGAAGGCCTTCGAGGTCCCACGTCCGGAAGTTGCATCGAAGAGCCCGCGCAGGAAGCCGAACCCGTAGGAGAGATGGTAGGTGGCGAACACGGCCGGCATCGCCGGCGCGTATTTCCACCGCTCGGGCAAGGGCGCGCAGACCGCCAGCGTGGCAGCGACCGAGGCGGCCAGGTAGAGACCCACGATCGAGCCCAGAATCCATCGCGCCGGAGTGAGGACCGGCACGGCGAACGATGCCGCCGCCAACACACCGAATACCGCCAGCGACGCGGCAAACAACCCCGGCACCAAATGGCGCACCGACGCCGGGATCCGGTGTTTGCGGAGCACGCGCACCTTCCAGTAGCCGTATTGAAAATACTGCCGGAATAGAGCCTTCAGGGATGCTCGCGGCTTGTACCAGGAGCGTATCTTCGGCGTCTGCCAGACGCGTCCCCCGGCGCGGTGAATGCGAAGGTTCAATTCGTCGTCCTGGTTGCGAACCAGATCCTCGTCGAACATGCCGAGACGGGTGAGAGTCTCCTTGCGCCAGCAGCCATAGGTGACCGTATCCACCCATCCCTCGTAGCCGCCGTCGTGAAACAACGCTCCGCCGCATCCGAACCGGGACCCATACGCCAGACTGATGGCGGTTTGGACGTAGCCCTTGGAACGTGTGAGCGCCGGGCCCCCGGCGTTCCAGGCCCCGCTCGCGGCCAGCGCTTCCACGCTTTGCGCGATATAGTCCGGAGCGTAGTCGGAATGCACGTCCATGCGGACGATCACTTCCCCGGACGCGTCGGCGATGGCGCGATTGAGTCCGGGTGAAACGTGGCGGCGGGGATTGTCGATCACGCGGAGCCCGGCCATCGGTCCGTTTTGGAATCGCGGGGCGTATTCGGCGAGGATCTCGCGCGTGCCGTCGTCGCTCATTCCGTCGGCGATCAGGACTTCGCATTCGGTGGCGGACGGAAGCTGCTGCCCGAGCAGCCCGTCGAGAAACGAGCGTATGTGGGCGCGCTCGTTGCGACAGGGAACGATGACGGAAATCCGCGCCGGATGGCCGCCCCGTTGCCCCATTATTCGCGCACCCTGGACAAGACGAAACGGTGTTTGCCGCTGGCCGGAACGGGCATTTCGTCCACCGGCACGATACGGATTTCCAGATCGGCTCCGTTACGGCGCAGGTTGTCGATCAACTTGCCTTCGAGCGCCGGCGAATACGCGCAGCCGTCGCGCAGCAGCACCCGCACCGTAATCGAGCTCTTTTCGTCCTGCACCACCTGGTAGGAGTCAATCTCGGGAGCCTTGATGGCCAGATTGAAGATATGCCCGACGATGCGATTGCCGGAAGGCGTGATCACGGTGTCGGTGGCCCGGCCCTGGATCGATTTGAGCAGTCCCCACGCCCTGCCGCACGGGCAGGCCGTCCTCGTGGACGCCGTCGCCAAGTCGCCGGGCTGGTATCGCAGAAACGGCATCGGCCCGGGATGAAACCGCGTGATCGTGACGTGGCCGGGAGAACCGGCGGGGACCGGGTTGCCGTCGTCGTCGAGATACTCGACCACCACGTCGAGGTCATGGGTGTGATAGTTGTTCTCGTGCCCGCACTGGGCGGCGATCTGAAACCCTTCGCCGCATCCGTATGTGTCGGTAACGCGTGTGCCGAATACGCCCTCGAGCAACTCCCGGTGCGACGGGTGGAGGTTCTCACCCCATGTGACGATGGATTTCATCGGCAGATGCAGACCGCGCCGTTCCGCGCCGCGGGCCACGTAGGAGATCAGCCCCGGGTAGCCCCACAAGTGCTGGATGCCGCGCTCGGCGAGCGCGTCCAGATGCGCATCCAGACGGTCGTCGGTCAGATCGTCGCTGCGCAGGTAGTGGCAGCGTAGTAATGAGTCCTTGACTCGCCGGTCCAGACTTCGCTTCTGGTAGTTGACACCGGCCATCATATGCGCCTCGCCGATGTTCCAGCCGGCCCATTCGAGCGAAAGCATGAAAGAACTGCGGTAGGACCCTCCCGTTTCGGAATCCTCGCGGATGGTGAACAATTTGCCCGTCGACCCGGATGTACTGGTCTCGTAGGAGGGCAGCCCGGTCTCGCGGACGACGGCATCGGGGTAGCCGTCGCGCATCATCTCCTTGGTGGTCACCGGAATCAGGCGCAGGTCCGCCACCGTGCGAATGTCACGCGGCTTGACGCCCGCCTCGTCCATCCGCTGCTTGTAGAAAGGCGTCTCGTCGTAGCAGACTTGCACCAGCTTCCGCAGGGCCTGGTCACGCCAGAGCGCGGTGCGCCCGGCGTCCCACCATTGCGCCTGCTCGAGAAACTCGAGCCGCTTCATCATTCCTTGTTTGAAATAGAGGTCTCCCGCGGGAAGGAGGATGCTGCGCAGGAACCATGCGTGGACGCTCATCAGGACGATACTCCGTTTTCGGCGGCCGCGCTGGTGAACAGGTCGAACCAGCGGGGCAGAATCGTGTTCCAGTCATACTGGCCGGCGGTCTCGCGGCCGGCCAGCGAGATGCTCTGCGCCAAACCGCGTTCGGTCAACAATCGCCGGACCGCGCCGGCCATCGCGGCCGCGTCGCCCGAGGGCGCCAGCAAGCCGTTCACTCCGTCTTCGATCAGGTAGGGTACGCCCCCGACATTGGTGCTCACCACGCACAACCCGCCCGCCATCGCCTCGAGAACCGTCACCGGCATGTTGTCGACCGTCGTCGTGTTGAGATAAATGTCTCCCGACTGCATCGCATCCGGCACGGCGGACTTGGGAACCGGACCCTCGAACCGGATCCTGTCATCCACACCCAACCGTTGCGCTTCCTTCCTGGTCTGGTCGAACGATTCATCCTTGGCGGGGCCCGTCATCGTCAGCCGTATCCCGGGGAACTCCCCGGCCAGCAGCGCCACCACGCGGGGCGCCATCACAGGATCGTAGATGCGGTGGAAGGCGCGCAGCCACACCAGATGCGGCTCGGGCGCGGTGCGCTGCCGGAATCGGTAGAGATCGAGGTCGATCGCGTTGGGTAGCAGGATCAGGTCTTCGCGATACGGCACCAGCCGCTCGAGCAGATAGCGCGAAGGCACCGTGACGCGGGCCGCTGAGGCGAGCAGTGCGCGGCCGCGGCGCGGCCACCGCGCGAAGAACCTGGGAAGAAAACCGCCGTGCAGGGTCAGGATGTACGGCTTGCCCGCGCGGCGCAGCGTCCAACAAACGGCTTCGGCCCACAGAAACGACGATCCGCTGAACACATCCACCTGGGCTACATCGTAATCATGCCGCCGCAGCCAAGCGGTGGAGACCATATCCGCGAAGCGCTCGATGCGGCCGAGTTTGGCCGACGTGGTAATGGCGCCGCCGCCGTGGGCGGCTACACGGCCGGCCAGTTCCTCGCAAACCTGGCGGGAGGCGACTCCGTGAGCGGAGAGAAAATTTCCCACCATGAGCACGGAACCGCGGAAGGCGCCTGCGCCGGCCTTCCGGTGGTCCTGGTTTGCGGTGGCAGTGATCATTCGGCTGGTAACAGTATAAATACGCCGAACTGAGGGAGCGTATGCCTCGGAAGTACTGGCAAGTTGTCGCCCACGGGGCGCATTGGTACCCGTTCCTTCATCGGTACGGTAAGGGGTCCGCCTTCGTATGTTCCCGCAAGCACCGGGGTTCCGTAAAAATCCATCGCGTCCCGCAGTTGGTAGCGGGTCCCCGGTTTGATCGCCTTGGAAACATCCACTTCCACCGTTTCTTTCTTGTCCCAGTTGTAGATGACGATATTGGCGCGGCCGGGTTCGTACTTATTCGGCCGGACGAAACTCCATACGCCCTCCGGACGTTGCGGCAGGAATCGCGAGTTGCGATCCACACCTTGCGCGCGCCATTCTTCCGAGCCGGCCGATTTCGACTGCACCAGAAACCGCTGCGGACCGTAGTGCGTGTTGCTGTCCCAGGCGTATCCGGCTGCGTTCTGCCCCTCTTGCGTGTCCAGCCGGACGTTGAACGCGTTCTCGGAATAAGTAACGTTTCCGGTGAAGGTCAACCGGTTCCAGTAGCCCAACTCCACCGGAAACTGCCCACCGATGAAGTGGTTGTTCCGGATGGATGCGGTTCCATTTGGCCCCGGGCCGAAGAACCACCCGATCCGCGAATAGCCTGCATTGTCCTCCGGGCGGTTGTAGGTGAAGTTATCCTCGAGCGTGATCCGGTCGATCGGCTTTCCCACCGCGAACAGAATGTTGTCGGTGAACGCCGACGGTCCTCCTGCCAGATAGCCGTTCTCGAACACGATGTTGCCGCGCACATCATAGCCTTCCACGAACGCTTTCTCCGATCCGTACGCGTGGATTCCCACCGAGAACTGGTCAAAGAAGATGTTGTCGTGGAGCAGCTTGGTTCCTTCCTGGTTCTGGGTGTAGATGCCGTGGCCGTGGCCGCGATCGGAAAGCAGGAACCCGTTGTAGAAAGTCAGCGATCCGTATAACTCCGCGTTCACCGCCGGCGTCCAGAGTCCGAACCCCTGGCCGGTATCGTGGACCACGAGATTGATGAACTTGGTGTCGGGACCGAAGATGTCAAAAGAATAGGGAACGTTCTCGGTCCGGCGATCGGAATTGAAGCGGTTGGTCACCTCAAAGCCCCAGTACCAGGCGTGATGGCCTTCCACGCGCATCCCGCCCTGAATCGTGGCTCTTTCTCCCAGCGCCTGGCGCACCACGATCGGCTTGCCCGGCGCGCCCGCCAACGAACTCTCGAATCTCGTCTTGCCATCCCCGTAGGAGCCGCCGCGCAGCCAGATGATGTCGCCGGGCCGCACCGCGGCGGGCTGCTTGAGCGCGGTGGTGAGGTCCCACGGACGATCCCGGCTGCCGTCGCCGTCGCTCGTTCCCGTGGGTGCGGCGAAGAACTCACGCCGCGGCGCCGCCATATTGGCCACCGCCAACAGCAGCCCCGGCTGGGACGCCCGTCCATCGGCCAACAGGCGCGCCTCATGCACTCCCGTGACGAGTTCCCCGGAAAGAGTGCAGTTGATCTGATAGACGCCCGCCGCGCCGGGCATCAGCCCCACGAAGGTGATCGGCGCTTCGAGCCCCCCGATGAGCATCTGCACTGGAAGCGTGGTCCAGTTGAGCGGATCGTCCCCTGCGCCGGTCCCACCAGGCTCTCCAGCCGGACGCGGTGGATCGACGGGCCCGAGTCCAGTGGCGTAGAACGTGACGGAAGAGCCGGCCTCGGCCGGTTGATCCACGGCGCCTGGCGTGCCATCGGCGAGGGTCACCAGCACCTGCGCGCCCGCGGCCAGCAGCCGCGGCGAAGCGGCGGCCAGCGGGAGGTCCCGGGCATCGCTTTCGCCCCCGGCATTCTTGACCCTCACCCGCACGGACTCTCCAGTCAGCGAATAGGGCAGTTGTGCTTCGATGGATCGCGGAGAGACGGCGAACAGCGGCGCATTCCGCGGCCCGGTGCCGTCGTCCACCTCCACCGTCACCCCTTCGATCGTTTCCGGCAGCGGCAGACTCGCGGCGCGCGTCTCCCCCGGCGCCAGATCCTCGCCGGCGATGCGGATCAGTCCTCCCGGAGTCGACTCACGGCTGCCGGCGGCGAGATCGGTAACCGCGCCCGCGGGAACCACCGGCGCCCCGGCCGCCAGCAGCACGGCCGGGAACCAAATCGCAAGCTTTGCCAGTGAAGTCTTCACGGTCGGTCTCCTCGCTCTATTTGGCGTTCGCCACGGTATCGTAGATGCAGCAGATTTGATCGGTGATCGATTCCGGATTGAACGTCGACCGGACGTGCTCTTCGAGCAGACGGCCGAGCGTGGCGCGCTTCTTCGGGGAGTTGAGCAGGAAAAGGATCGCGTGCGCCAGGGATTCGGGGGACTTGGGCGGCACCAGGATACCCGCTCGCCCGCCGTCGAGCACCTCCGGGCACTGTCCCACACCCGTGGCCACCGACGCCAGACCCGCCATCCCGTATTCGAGCAGAGACAACGGCAGACCTTCGTGATACGAGTTCAGCACCCCGACGTCGCACGAGCGAAGAATCGCGGGCACGTCGTCTCGCATTCCGAGCATCGTCACGTTCGCGCCCAGTTGGTTGGAGTCGATCTCTTCCCGGACCCGGTTAATGTATTCGGTGGAAGACCCCGACCCGAGCAGCAGCAGATGCGCCGCCGGCATCTGGCGCGTGATGGTTCTCATCGAGCGCAGCAGGTTGAGATGGTCCTTTTCCGGACGCAGGTTGGCCACGCACACGATCCGGCTGCCGGGAAGGCCCGGAAGGTCCAGCATGCCCGAACTGGCCGCCACCGGACTGGGGCACACGAAGTTCGGTATGTACCACACCCGCTCGGCGCGAATCTGCAGTTTCCGCTTGGCCCACTCCGCCAGGCTCGCATTCACCGAAAGCACCGCCGCCACTCCGTGGGTGGCCAGCCGGTACAGCCATACCGGCCGGTCCATCGGGCCGTAGTGATCATGCCACACGATGCGGGGAAACGGGGGCAGCGACGCCACCATCCGCGCCAGAAACAGCGACGATCCGTGCGCGTGCAGGATCCGGATGTTCTTCTCGCGCACGAAAGAGGCCAGCCGGCCCACCGCCATTCCGTCAAACCGCCGCTTCCGGCTCAGTCGCAGACGGGCTACATCGCTCGCGACATGCGCCGCGAGCGGACCGTCGCGCCGCGTCGAGCATAGGGTCACGTCGAACCGGTCCCGGGGAATCTGGTTGACCAGATTCACCGCCACCCGTTCGGCGCCACCCATTTCGAGCGTGTCGATGAGATGCATCACTCCGAGCTTGGTCATTCCGCCTCCAGTCCCATCCGGGCTTGCGCCCTCGTTATCGCCTCATCCCCCGGGAGCGGCGCCGCGCCTCCCGCAACAGGCAGCCGAACCGACCACCATTTTTCCAGCAAAGCCCGCAGCGCCTCACGCAGACCTTCCATCGAGAACTGCTGCGCCCATCGCGCCGCTTCGATCCGCATCGGCTCGTACTTTTCGGGATTCCGCGCCAGATCCACGATGGCCGCCGTCAGCGCGGGCACGTCGCGCGGCTCGACGGCAATGCCGCGGCCTTCCATCATTTTCCGGAAAAATCCGCGGTTGGACCCGATACAGATCAGCCCGAACGCCATCGCCTCGGCCGCCGATTTCGGCCAGCCTTCGGTCTCGGAAGTCAGCACCAGAGCATTGGACGCCTCCAGATGTTCGAGTACGGTTTCGAAATCGACGCCACCCGTGAACCGGACCTGTGAGGAAATCCCCAACCTCTCGGCCAACGCCTCCAACGCACCCTTTTCCGGACCCTCGCCCACCACCGTGCATTCCACCGTTGCACCCTGCGCCCGCGCCGCCGCCGCCGCCTCGAGCATGCAGTCGATATTTTTGGCTTTGCTCAGCCGTCCCGTGTAAAGCAGACGCACCGCGCCGGTCGGGGTCCGCGCCGCCACCGCCCGCCGCGCGCGATCCATTTGCGCCTCGCTCGTGAGCGAGGTGAAGAAAGAAACGATGTGCGGCGGCTCACCCGGCCAATCGCCATACACGGTAACCGGTCCGCGGAACCAGCGCCGCAATAGGCCGCGCTGCCACGTGGTGGTGATCTCCTCACCTTCGGCCCTCGGCCATGACCCCGCATACTTGGCCACCATCCTGCGGGTAAACACAGGAGCGAGCAACGCTCCGAGAAGACCGAGATTGGCCGGACAGCGGACATGCACCGCATCGGCCCAGAGCATCCCCCGTGCAAGCCCCCATACCATCGCCGGAGTGAGAAGCCCCAGTTTGATCTTGGCCGCCACCGTCTCCCCACCGGCTTCCACAATCGGATGCGCCTTGATCCTGGCCGATTGGAACGCCACACAGTCTCCGGGCGGAGGCATCCGCCGGACCGGACACGCGATCCGGACCTCGTCGAACAAATCCGCCCACAGCTCGATCTCGCGCGCGTATGGGCCGTAGGCCGACAGCTTGCCCTCATGTTCGTAGTGGAGGCAGGCGGAGACGATGAGGAGTTTCATTTCGGTCGGTTCACGGGACGCTGCATTCACAACACGTCATTTTCGGCTGGGATCAGCACCGCTTCGCGGGCAATCCACAACCTGCCTCGCGGCTGCAGCATCGCCAGCCCGAGATAAGCGCCACCGGAGAGGTCGAGCGCGATGACGCTCACGCCGATGGTCAGAAATGCGGCGAGCGCCATCAGCGGAACCGGGTCCCCGTACCGGGTCGCGATCATCCAGCACCGCGGCGCCAAATAGGCGACGAACCAGATCACCAACCCAAGCCCGATCATCCCCGCCTCGGCGCCCATGTGCAGGTAGAGGGAGTGGAACAGCAATCCGCGCCCGGCGTATTCCGCCGCGATTTCCTTCCCCAGTCCCGGACCATGGCCCCACAACGGCGAGTCCGCCAGCATTACCGGAAGGGCCCGCCACTGCGCCGCTCGACCCGTGGTGCGCTTGTCGATCGACACGTCAGGATCGAACGTCTTGGTGAGATAGGCGTCGAGCACCGCCCCGCGTTCCGTTTGCGCCAGGATCAGCGCTCCCGCCACCAGGCTCAAAAAGCAGGCCACGATCATCACCCGGCGCGCGCGATCGAACACGAAGATGACCCCGATGCCCACCACCGTGACCAACCACGATCCCCGCGACGTGGAAAGGAGCAGACCCACGCCGGTCGCCGCCAGCAGCCCGTAGCGAATCATCGGACTGTCCTTCAACTGCAGCAGACGCCCGCCGTGCACCAACCCAAGCAGCACCAGCAGCGCGGCCGGAACGCCGAACGTCATCGGGTTGCCCACCGTCAGGTCTCCCACCTCGGCCCGCCCCAGGCGCCCGCCGAAGCTCAGAAACGCCATCCCCTCACCCAACACGCACAACCCCAGGCCGAGCATCGCCGTCCGGAACAACTTCACTTCGCGGTACAACAG
The DNA here is from genome assembly GCA_041394885.1 of Bryobacteraceae bacterium. GTDB lineage: Bacteria > Acidobacteriota > Terriglobia > Bryobacterales > Bryobacteraceae > DSOI01. The sequence continues at coordinate 118,606 of JAWKHI010000010.1, forward strand.
CAGCACGCTCACCGCGCTCATCGATGCGTCCACCATCCGGAAATTCGCGTTGTGGTTGCCCGCGACAAACCACGAGATGAGCCAATATCCCACGCTGAAGATGATCAGGCCCCAGATGGCCTTGTCCCGCATCACTTCCCGCACCACCGGACGCCGGAATTCGTACCACACCAGAAACGCCGTGAAGTAAAGCGCCTGCGGCGCGTTGTAGCCCCACACGTTCCGGAACTCGCCCACCGCGGGCAGCGTGGCCAGCAGCAGCGCCGATATCCGCTCCGGCGACTTGTTCAATCCGTGCCAGCCTAAGAACACCACCAGCAGCGCCCAGAAGACTCCCGCCGCCATCCACGCGGACCCGGCCGCCATCAGGCCCCACGCCATCGCGGAAGCCACCACCGATTGGAACAAAAGTGCCCGGTCAATCCCAGCGGGAAAGTAGCGGCCGGGCGTTCCGATTGGCAACGCCCGCGCCCCGATCGCCGATGAGGCCATCATCGTCATCACCTTCCCTGCCGCGCCTGAACAGGCTCCGCGTCGTCGGCCCGCGCGCCGTCTCCGGCCGCCAGTTCATATTGGCGCCGCACAGGCGGATCTTCAAACCGCGGCGGGCTCACGATGCACTCCACCGCCCCGCACGCCAGCCCCGCCGTCCGGATCAAAGGCGAAGGGTCCCACGGCCGCTTCAGCCAGGCCCCGATGTCGGTGACGAACTGGAACGGAACGTCGAGCCAGAACAGCATCTTGTTCTTCAGCGAGACCTCCGGACGATGCCGCTTCCAGATGAAGTACTTGTTGATGATATCGACCTTGCCCCGGATGAACCGCACCGGGCGTCCCCCGGCCGCGTGCAGGTGCAGGATGCGCGCGTCGCCGCACAATACCACCTGCCACTCCCGCGCCGCCCGCAGAGACGCCTCCAGGTCTTCCCCCTGCGAGTAGCCCACGAAGTATTCGGAAAAGCGCATCGTGCGGAACACGTCGCGCCGCCACGCGCTCGAGCACCCCGACACGAAATCCACCGGCATCACGCCGCGAAACGGCTTCATCATCCCGAGCGGGAGCGTCGTGGCCCCGTCGAAATACCGGCCCGGCGGCAGGTCTTTCGGCACCAGCCCGAGCTTCAGCCGCCACTGCCAGCGCGGGATGATCGGCCGGTCGATTTCATTCACGATCAGGCCGCCGATCAGCCCGATGCGCCTCGCGCGATCGTTCTCGAACACCTGCCGGATCTCGGCGAAATAGCCCGGCTGCGGCACCGTATCGTCGTCGAAAAAATACAGGTATTCGCCGGCGCTCAGGTCCACCGCGGCGTTGCGTTGCCGCGTCAAACCGCGCTCGCTACGCGCATAAACCAGATCGAACACGGGACGCTGCCCCTGGTGCCACTCACGCAAACGGACACCCAGGTCGCCCACCGCGGCCCCATCGATGATCACCACTTCCGCCGGCTGATCGGGCAGCGCGGCGATTCCTTCGAGCAGCCGGATCACCTGAGGGAAACGATCGCAGGTGGGGATCAACGCCGAACAGTCCCCCAGCCGCGCCGCCGCGCCGGCCTCCCCGGCCAGCCGCCAGCCAGGCAGAGTCTTCCTTGGTTCACTCATCACCAGCCTCCATTCGTTGTTCGCCCGCTCGTGGTTGGGCCCGCGGGCGTCTCCCGCCACCACAGCGCCGAGAAAACGCTGCCATCGAGCGGGAACTGGCGCTCCATCTTCGCATGCGCCTGCTGCCACACCGGGGCGAGCGTGTTCGGATTCAGCCTGCCGAGAAAGCGCGTGGTCGCGATCCATTCCCGGCGAAAGCCCGGCATCATCGCCGGCAGTTCATGTTCCCAATCGAGCCCGGGGCCACCCGGCCCGCCGCCGCTCGAAAGCTCGTGCGGAAAAAACGGATCCGAGATTCGATTCATCTCCTCCGCGGTCAAGTCGCCCTGCAGACCGTGACGCTCGCGTAGCAGCATGTTCACGCGCTGGGGAAACGGCGTCCCGGCCCCGGCGGCGCGCTTGGGAAAAAAGCGCCGCACGATCTGGACCGGGTTGACCAGGGACCCAATCGTCCGCCGCCGCCTCACCGACGCTGCCAGTTCCCGGTATTGGGCGGCCAACTCGGCGTTGCTCCAATAGCGCCGGTTCGGCTCGCTTCCCATCACGTAGCCGCCGCCCGCCCTGACGCGCGCGGTGACCAGTTTCAAAAACGCCGGCATGTCCAGAAAGAAATGCGGCAGCGAGTGTGTCACCACCAGATCGTAGGTTTCTCCTCCGGCCGGCTGCGCCAGGTCCTGGCACCCGATCTCCATGCGCGTGATCTGGGCTTCGGATCCGAACACCTCCGCCGTCACATCCGCCGCGTACCCGGAATCCCGCGCCGGGATCTCCGGCCGCGCACCCACCGCCAGAATGGAGACCGCGCCGCGCCGCCGCGACGGCGCCAAGGCCGAGCGCGCCTGCTCGAGCGCCCCGCGGAACACCCCGAACGACGGGCAGTCACGGAACTCCGGAGACACGGCCGATCCCGCCTCCGCCCTCATGCTCCGCTGCGCGTCGGCGAAGGCGAGTTGCACCTGTTCGACGAACACCGCGGCCGGCAACGGCGCACCGGTCCGCTTGGCGATCGACTCGACCAGCGCCGTGTCTTCGGGGCGAAACGTGCAATGGGAGGACGATGTCATCGCGTCGATTGAAGCACCCTGTCTTCGCGGCGGTCCCGGCTGCCCGCGATCCGCGACAGCGCGGCCGTGATTCGCCCGCCGGACTCGCCCAGCGGCACGTTCACCTGCTGCTCGAGCAGCTTGCGCCGCCCTTGCCGGTCGAGCGCCGGGTTTTCCAGATACGCATTGACGAAATCGGTCAATTCCTCCTCCGATCGCGCCACGCGCGAAGCGCCGAACTCGAGCACCGGCTGGAAATGGTCGAAATTGTAGTAGTAGTCGTAGACCGGCATTCCGAACAACGGCGGATCGTTGATGTCGAACGCCATGTTCACCACCGGTTTATCGTGCAGCCCGAAGTCGAGCGTCATCGTCGAACCGAGATTGATGTTCATATCGGCATGCGCGGCCAGATTCACCAGAAACTGCACATCTTCAGCCGACGGCAACACCTTGGACCAGTCGCCCACCGTCGGGAACGTCCACTCCGGCTGGCAGTAAATCATTTCCGGATACTCGCGCCGGACATCGGCGTAACGCTTGCCGTCGTCAACCGGCACCGGCCGCACCAGCACTTGCGGATTGCCCGCGATCCGGCCCTCGCGAATCAGACGCATCAGCACGCCCACGTGGAGCGGATCTTCCGGACAGGTCCCGGCGTCGCCGCCGGAATAGCAGATCAGTTTGCGGGACGGGTCCGCGCCAACGCGGCGAAAAAATTCCTCGCGGGTCCAGTGGATCGAAGGATCGGCGTACGGATCGAATTGCGGCGTCCCCACAACCACCACATGGTCGCGCTTCACGCGCGGATAGAAACGCTGCAACTCGTCGGCCATGTAATCGCTCCACACGAAATAGTGGTCAAACGGAGCGCAGATCCGGCCTTTGCTCGAAAGATTGTCCCAACTGAAAATGAAACTCGCCGCCGGCACACCCATCTGCTTGGCCGCCAGCACCGCCGGGGTTACCGACGCCGGCCGCTGGTGCGAACAAAAAAGGACGTCCGGCTTGAAGTCCTCGAACTCGCGCCGGTAGTAGCTGGTTTCCGGCAATCGCTCCACCGAGCCGCAGTGCAGGTCGTCGAGCCAGTCCACCGCACCGAGCGCCGCCGCGACGCGCCCGGCCAACCGCGTGGCGTGAACCCAGGTGCGCCCGAACACGGACCCCTTTGGCGGGATCGCCAGCGCCCGCTGCATCGACGGCGTGTTGGCGCTGTACATGTGGCCCTGGCTGAGGGTGTACTGCAGCGTCGCCGTCGTCAGATTCGGAGCATAAGGGCTCATGGGCCGCCAACGCACCGAAGCTGGCGCCTCGTCGGCATAGCGAGAAACCAGGTCCTCCGGGATGGCGTGCATCACCAGCACCTCGGCCACCTCGCTCAATTCGTGCAGGAACCGCCCGATGACGAAATTGCGGATTCCCACGCCGTCGGGAACCAGAAGCACGACCTTCATTGCGCCGCCTCAGGCGAAGTCTTCGCCGGCTCCAACGCCGCCGACACGTTCCAATCGGCGCGCGGCGTCAGCACCGCGTTCCAGCCGCTCGCTTCCCCGCCCACGTCGATATGCAGTACATCGGAAACCAGCCGCGCCCGCGCCACCTGGCCCCACAACAGCACTTTGAAGTGCAGCGTATACAACCCCGGCTCCAGCCACATCGCCGGCAGCTTCAACCGGATCGCATGCCGGCCGTGCCAGGATCCGGTGCGGAATTCCGGGCTGTCGCGCCGCAGATGGAAGATGCACCGCTGATTCATGTCCTCGAGAATGCACATGGCGACGAACCCGGTCACTTCCTCGGTGAGGTTCAGCGTCGTGGCTACCTCCATCGCATCGCCCTGCTGGATGGTGTTGGACGGGTGCGACGCGAGCGACACCGGTCCGAATCCGGTGCGAGTCGATTCGGTCTCGCTCCGCTCGGCCGCCGCCGCCATCCGGTAGTATGTTTCGATGCTCTGCCCGATCGGTCCCTGGTCGATCATGCGGCCCTTCTCGAGCACGATCCCCTTCTCGCACAATGACCGCACCGCCCCCATGTTGTGACTGACGAACAGCACCGTCCGCCCCTGCTTGGCCACCTCGCCCATCTTGCCCATGCATTTCTTTTGAAACGCCAGGTCGCCCACCGCCAGCACCTCGTCCACCAGCAGAATCTCCGGATCCAGGTGCGCCGCCACCGCGAACGCCAACCGCAGGTACATGCCGCTCGAGTAAAACTTGACGGCCGTGTCGATGAACTTCTGCACTTCGGAAAACGCCACGATCGCATCGAACTGCCGCTCGATGTCGGCCCGCTTCATGCCGAGAATGGCGCCGTTCAAATAGATGTTTTCCCGCCCCGTCAGTTCCGGATGGAACCCGGTGCCCACTTCGAGCAGCGATCCCACCCGGCCGTGAATGTCGGCGTGGCCGGCGGAAGGTTCCGTGATCCGCGACAACACCTTGAGCAGCGTGCTTTTGCCAGCGCCATTCCGCCCGATCACACCCACCACTTCGCCGCGCTTCACCTCGAACGACAGGTCCCGCAGCGCATGAAACTCCTCTTTCGGCGACTTGTTTCCTGCGCCTTTGCCGAACAGCCGCTTGGGCAGCGACACCAGGCCCGCGCCGGCGTCCATCACCGATTCCCGCAGCGTCCGGTATCCGCCCTGCTTGCCTCCGATCGTGTACACCTTCGACAGTTGATCGACCTGAATTGCTATCGCGCTCAATGGATCGCCTCCGTGTGTCCGGACCGGATTTGCGCCACGGTCAACCCGAGGCTCACCCACTGCCAGACGTAAAAACTGTTATCTGAATTGCCCTGCTGATACTCGGCCCACGCCGCGCGCACCGCCGCCGCGTCCAGCCATGACCCGCCGAACTCGCCGAGCGCCGTCTCGATCGATTCCCTCGCCCATTCCCGCAGCGGTCCGGCCAGCCACTCCCGCTGCGGCGTCTGCACCGGACGCTTGGGCGCCTCGACAACGTCGCCGGGCAGCAGATCCCGGGTCAGTTTCCGCAGCATCCACTTGCGCTGTCCGGCTTCGATCTTACGCTCGGGCGGCTGCCGGAACGCCAGCTCGAACATCCGATGATCCAGAAAAGGTTCGCGGAGTTCGCAGGCCACCCGCATCGAAACCCGGTCGTTGAACCGCAGCGCGCGTGGAATCTTGGTGTAGCGCGTGTCCTGATACTGCCGGTTTCGCAAAGCGTCGGGGAAAGGCCTCCGCGGATCGAGCGTCTCCGCCATCGCGCGGAACCCCGCCTCCAGGCACCCGGGCCGCACCGGGCTCTGCCTCGAACCCTGCACCGGTCCCTGCACCGGCGCATTCACCGCTTCCCCTCCCAGCAGCCGTTCATAGTATTCGTAGCCGGCCCATTGCTCGTCCATGCCCTGCCCGTCGAGCACTACGATCACGCCTTCCCGCCGCGCCTCCTCGAACACCCGCGCGTAGGCGAGCGTCGGCAGGCCGCCGAAGGGCCCGTCCTGGTGCGCCTGCACCGAGGCCGCCAGTTCCGGAACCTCGTCCGCGGTGAGCGGACAAACCACCGACGGGTGCCCGGTCATCGCCAGCATCTTCTCCACCCACGGCAGTTCGTCATAACGGGCGTCGCCGGTCACATAGGTGAATGTTTTGACCTTGCCCGCCCCGCCTTCCATCGCATGCACCAACCCGAGCAGCGTCGCCGAATCCAGCCCCCCGCTGATCGCGATTCCCACCGGAACGTCAGACCGGAACCGCAGCCGGATCGTTTCGAGCATCAACGCACGGTATTCTTCCTCTACCTCGCCCGCGGGACGCCTATCGTAGTCCGGCCCGATCCGGTCCGCCAGATCGTACCAGCACGACGTGCTCCAACGCCCGTTTTCCCAAACCAGCCGGTGCCCCGGCAGCAAGGACCGCACGCCTTTCCAGAACGTCCGCTCGCCATGATCGTGCAACCCGGAAACGAAGTAGGTGGACCATGCCGCCGCGTCCGGCTCGGAAACCTCTCCCGCCGCACGCAGCGCACCGATCTCGCTCGCCATCAGCAATCCGCCGCCGGTGAGTTCCACATAGTGCAGCGGCTTCACGCCGAACCGGTCCCGCGCCGCAAACAGCCGCTGCCGGCGCTCGTCCCACAGCAAAAACGAAAACATCCCCGTCAGCCGGTCCAGACACCCGTCGCCCCAGCGCTCATAGGCCGCCAGCAGCACTTCCGAGTCGGTCCCGGTGCGGAACAGATGGCCGCTCAGTTCCGCGCGCAATTCCAGATAGTTGTAGATCTCGCCGTTGAACACCAGATGCAGCGTCCCCGCCGCATTCGACATCGGCTGGCGCCCAGCGTCGGAAAGATCGAGAATACTCAGACGGTTGTGCACCAGACCGGCGGCGTGGCCGGGATCGAGATACAATCCGCTCGCATCGGGTCCGCGATGATGCTGCGCCGCCCGCATCGCGTCCAGTTGCGCGCTCGTCCAACCCGGGCCTACCGCTCCGGCGATCCCGCACATGTTACCGGTCTCCTTCCTCTGTGCCGCGGCCATGCCAGGCAAGCACCCGGCCGGCCAAAAATTCTTCCGTCTTCACCATGCTCTCCACCGTGCATCCGCCGATATGCGGCGTCACGATGAGCGGTGAGCCCTCTCCCGCCCGCGCGTACTCGATCAGCGGGTGCGGTCCGGATTCGTGTTCGCCGGCAATCACATCCACTGCCGCTCCCGACAGCCTTCCTTCGCGCAGGCAGGCGACCAGGGCCGCCTCGTCAATCAGTTCGCCGCGGGCCGTGTTGATGAACCAGGCGCCCGGCTTCATGAGCCCGAATAAGTACTGATTGAAGAAGCCCTCCGTGGCTGAGTCCAAACTAACATGCAGACTCACGAGGTCGGAATGGGCCAGCAGTTCCTCGATCGGTACCAGTTCGACGGGCGGATCCACCCGGCCTTCCCAGTCCTTTCGTTCCGCCGCCAGCACCCGGCACCCGAACGCCTGCAAGTATCCGGCGACGATGCGGCCCAGCCGCCCGTACCCGACGATGCCCGCGGTCTTGCCGTGGAGTTCGTTCCCGCGGAACCGGTCCCGGTCCCATCCGCCGCCGTGCGCATGGGCCACCGCCGCCGGCAGACGCCGCATCAGCGCTAGCATCAGCGCGATGGTGTGCTCGGCGGTGGCGCGGATCTCCTTCAAGAAGTCAGTCTCCCCCCGCAGCGAAATCACCGCGATGCCGCGCCGCGAAGCTTCCTCGAGATCGATATGCGTCAGTCCGGTGGTCGGGGTGGCGATGGCCCGAAGCTCTGGTGCGGCATCCATCACATCCGCCCCGATATAGTGCCGCAGCCGGACCCACAACACATCCGCGTCCCGCGCCTCGGTGAGCAATTCCTCGCGCGTGGCGATGTCGAGCGCGCGCACCGCGCCCATCGCGCCGAGCGTGTCCCGCGCCGCGCTGGAGAACCATTTCGATTCGGTAAGGAGAATGCTCATTCCAACCGCGGTTCGATCAGGCCAGATGCTGCTGCATCAGAAAGGCGGCCAGTTTCAGATCGAACTCGTCATCGATATTGCAGGCTCGCTCACGGGGGATGAGCCAGGCCCGGCAATCGGCGCCTTTCAACGACGCCTGTTCCATCAATACATCCCGGCGCGTCAGGTAGATCGACCCTTCGCGCAAATAGATCGGCGGCAGCTTCTGACGCGGCATCCCTTCGAATTGCTCGGCAAACGGCGGCTCGATCACCCGGTTGTCTTCGCCGATGTACTTCATCCGCGCCGGATGCCGCTCCCCGACGTCGAAAAACGAGATCACCGAATCGGCGCCGGTCCGTTCGAGCAGCGCCACCGCGCCGTCGATGTCGGCCGCGCGGCGAAGCGGGTTGGTGGGCTGCAGGGTCAGAATCGCGTCATAGCGTCCGCCGGCTTGCTCGAGCCGCGCAACAACGTCCTGCAGCACCGGTATGGTCGGCGTATCGTCTTGCGCAAGGTGTTCTGGCCGCAGAAACGGAACCTCGAGGCCGCATTCACGGCCCACTTGCGCAATCGCCGCATCGTCGGTCGACAACACGACGCGGTCCAGCGTCCGGGCCGCCAGCGCCGCCTCAGCCGTCCAGGCCAGGAGTGGCTTGCCCAGCAACGGCGTAATGTTCTTCCGCGGGATTCCCTTCGAACCCCCGCGCGCCGTCACGATCCCAAGTACGCGCATTTGCGTTTTCCTTTGCCGCGGCTTCCTCTTCCTGCACAAAGTAGAGCCGCTTTTGAACGTATGGCGTCAGATTGGCCAGCGATTCCGCCACGCGCGGGGCCACCGCGCCGTCCCCGTAGAGGGTGGAAGGCGGGTATCGGCCATGCGCCAGGCGCTCCCGGACGCGCGCGACAATTTCCTCAGCCGACGGTGTGCACCGGACCGCGTGAACATCGGTCTCCCGGCCGTCCTGGCGGTCTCCCACCAGCACCACGGGCGTTCCGAAATAGCCCGCGTCCCGCACGAAGCTCGACGAGTTCCCCACCGCGCACGCCGTTTTCGCCAGCACCTGGAGGTAGTTCTCCGGCGGCAGGTTGGTCACCGTGCGCAGCCAGTCCGGCGCGTTTTGATCGCGGAACACACGAATGGTCTTCGATATGTGGTCGGATCCCGCGTCGATGTTCGGCCACAGCATCACGGTCGGAATCCGCACCTCATTGAGCGCCTTCAGCATCTCTTCCATCTGCCGGAATTCGCCGCCGAACGAAGTGGTCGTCGGGTGATAGATCACCAGCAGAAACGGCTTGTCCACGTCAATCGGCGATCCGCTTCCGGTCGAATTGATCACCGCCGGATCGAGCGCCGGCGTCATCGACCGTGCGATGTCGCTGCCCGGGCACCCGACGCCGAGAATCGTATCCGGCGCCTCGCCCATCCGCAACAGGTAGTCCCGCGAACGGACCGTCGACGGAAAGTGAAAATGCGCGAACTTGGTGATGGCGTGGCGCGCGCTCTCGTCGATCGACCCCGACACTTCCCCGCCCTGCAGATGCACCAGCGGGATGTTCATGTAGGCGGCCGCGATGGCCGCGCCCAGCGCTTCGTAGCGGTCCCCAATCAACAACACCACGTCCGGCTTCAGACGCAAATATTCGTTGGCGAACTCCTGCACTCCGATCCCCACGGACTTGGCCATCGACATCGGCGTCGAGCCTTCGAGCTCGGTGTAGATCTCGCCGTGAACCCGGAAGCCCTCCCGCCGCACCAGGTCCGCCGCGCGCCCGAACCGCTCGAGCACCATCGTGCCGGCGGCGATGCACTGAAACTCCAGCGCCGGGTGATCCTGGATCGCCTTCATCACCGGCTTCAGCCGGCCGTAGTTGGCGCGATCCACCAGCACCACGCAAACTTTGCGCGGCCGTTCCACCTTTCTCGCGTTGTCCATCCTGTTAGTCCTCCGTAAATGTCGTCAGGCCGAAACGGCGGCCGCGTCGAGCGCGTTCTTACAATCCACACGGCGTATATGAAAGGCGTCGGTGCCCGCGCCGCTCGGGCCTACCTCGGTGGTGAACGAACAGGAAAAGCCCAGTTCGCCCAGCAGCCGTACAGTCTCCTTGCTGAACGACGACAGCTTTCCATAGGGATAGGAAAACGGCCACAGATGCTGCGGGGCCAGGTTGGCGTCCAGCAGCCGGCGGCAGCTCCCGAGATCGAACTCGAGATCCTCGGCCCCGAGAGTGGCCAGCGGACGGTGCCAGTGCGTGTGCCCGCCCATCCTCATGCCCGCCGATTGCATCGCCCGCGCCTGCTCCCAGCTCACATACAACTGGCGCGCGAATTCGGCTTCGTTTCCGATCCGGCTTTCAAACAGCCCCGCCACCGCGCCATCGCGTATCTCCGGCGCCGCCACGAAATTGAACAAATACTTGAATCGCGCCACCTCGAGCGTGTCCCAGCGGTAGGTATTACGGGCCACCGCTTCGTCCACCCCCTCATCGGTCGCGCCCAGACGCTCGAGCATCTCCCGCCGGTAATCGGCGAAATCCATGCCGGCCATCAGGAAGTGATTCATGTGCACCGGAGCCACTTTGTGTTCCTCGACGCATGAGCTGATCAGAAAGAATTGCCCTTCGATCCCCGCTTCGGCCAGAATTGGCGTTACCGTGTCGTAGTGCTCGGCCACCCCGTCGTCGAAGGTGAGTAGACACAGGTCCCGCTTCGGCGCGTAGCTTCCGGCAAGAAACGCAAGCGCCGATTCGAGAGTCGCCATCTCGAACTGCTCCCGCAGAGTGGACACCTGCGCGCGAAAATCTCCGGTGAGCATCGCCTTCAACCGCGGATACGGCGTGCGCGGCAGGTCGCGCACGTAGTGATACATCACTGTGTGCAGTAATGCCATGACGTTAGTTGGGGCGATCCTGGTCGGAATCGGCCTTGGTCCAATACCATTCGCAGCCCGGCTCGATGGCGACGCTCGCCACCTCCGCCGGACGGAACATCGCGCTCAAAATGCCGCCTCCCTTGCCGTCGAGCGGTTGGAAGCGGGACGGCAATTTCTCCCCGTCCTCATGCGAACCCGCCAGCCGGAATCCGGCCTCCTCCAGCCATCCTCGCGCGGCGCCGTGAAATCCGTAATAGTCGAGCGCCATCGCATCGGCCGCTGCCATGTCGTTCACCGCGGCGGCGAATAGCTCGTCCGAGTTTTGGCGCGAGGCCGGAAGGAATTCAACCAGGCGCCCGATGCGGTCCACATCCACCCGGTCTGCCGGCAGCACGGTCGACTTCACCGCGCCATGCTCGCTCACCGGCGTCGCGGCCGCGTTCTCAACGGTGCGGCGAATCGTTTCCAGCCGCCATACGGCGAGGCCCGTGCGCGATCCATCGGCCACGGTGACGAACCGGTATTCGAAGGTCGGATGCTGGCGGTAGCGCCAGTCGAGAAACGCATGGTCCCGCGACGCGCCGGTGGTTTCCTGCGCGATGTGGTTCCAATTGGCCGCGTCCCAGTCCTCGGGAAGTGCCTGCCCTACCGCTCCCGGCGCGGCCGGAAGAGCTGCGAGTTCGAACGCCGCGGCGAGCCCGGCCGCCTGCCCGGCGCTCCAATCCGGATACGCGATCGCAAGCAGGTTCCGCATCCGCTCCCCGCACCCCGGCAGCACGGCGAAATGGCGCGGCATGTACGGCAGCACTTCGCCCCGCAGCACCTTGTAGATGGTTTGTGTCGCCGGATTGATCCCCGACGCGATCACGGCCTGGAACGGCGGCTTGCGGAACTGCCCCAACAGTTGCAGCGCCAGCGTGCCGCGCCGGTGGTCGGGATGCACCACATAGTTGGCGATCCATACGCCCGGGCACGTCTTGCCGTGGTCGTTGAACAAAAACGGGATCCCGCCCAGGATGCCCACCACCTCGCCGTTCTTTTCCGCCACCGCGAAACAGTATTCGCCCTCGCGTTCCCAGCGGTTGTTGGTTAGAAACGTCCAGTCAAACAGCGCCTTGTCGCGGCAATAGACGTGATGGTTGGCCCAGTGCTCGTGCAGAAACCGGCTCAGGACGTCGTACTCGTCCAGGCGGGCGTAGCGGAACGATAGCGCGGGTGCGGTTGCGGCTGCCATGGCGATCAGGAAACTCCAATCTCTTTCTTCTTCTCCGAGACCAGCGCCGCCACCAGTTCCACCGACAGCAGTTGCTCGATCTCTTCCGGTTCAAATTGCACGCCGAACTCCTCCTCGAGCGCCATTACCAGATTCAGATGCTGGATCGAATCCCAGGTCTCGATCGTGTCCGGCGACGATTCCGCCGTCATCTGGTCGAGCGGCACCGAGAAGGTATCCGCCATCATCGTGCGTACTCGTTCGAAAATCGCGTCATTCACGCGAGCACCGTCTCCTTTCCTCCCCCGGCCTGTCCGCCGGCTTGTCCAGGCCCGCCCTCGTCCAATATCTCCAGCCGGATCCACGCCGGTGACTCCGGCGCGCCCTGTGCGAGATCCAGACTCCACCGCGTCCCCGCTTCGGTTTCCTCCACCATCGTGAATCCATGCCGCGCGTAAAACTCCCGCGACGGGGCATTCTTCCGGGTCGGCAGGAACCAACCCTCTATCCGCGACGCCCCGCGCGCGCGGGCGTGCCCGGCCGCCGCCGCCAGAATCGCCGTCTCCACCGTCCGCCCGATCACCCGGCAGCTCATCAAAAACGTATCGATTGCCGCCACCGCGCCGTCCAATCGCAGCAGGCAGACTCCCACCAGCCCGTTATCGCCGAAACGGTCGGTCACCGTCACGCCCAACACCGCGCACGATGGATCGGCCGCCATCGCCGCGATCTCCGCCTCCCCGTAGCGCTTCGTGGTCAGGTTGAACTGGTTGGTCTTCTGCGTCAACTGCGCCACCCGCGCGATCATCGCCGCCCCGGCGCCCGCGCCGGCAATGGCCACCGTCACGCGCTGGTCGAGCGACCGGTAGAAATCCTCCACCGATCCCGTCGTTTGCTCCTCTAAACGCCGCCGCTCGGCCTGCGCCGCGTACATCGCCGCGCGCTCCCGGTCCTCGGCCGAGATCGACAAACGCTCGAGCAGCGGGCAATCCCGCACCGCGCGCGCGTATCCGGCCGCCTCGGCCGGCAGTTCGATCACCGCCACTTCCGGCAGTTCCATCCGGATATGCTCGCGCTCCACCGGATTGTCATCCACGAACACCAGGCTGTCGAGCCCGACGTTCAACTCCGCGGCGATCTCCCGCAGGCTTTGCGCTTTCGGGTTCCAACTGATCCGCGTGGCCGAAAAGTCGCTCCCCCGCAGCAGCATCCCCGGATGATTTTCGATCGCCTCCATCGCCTCGGCCGGATTGTTCTTGCTCGCGATGGCCAGTAGCACGCCGCGGCGCCGCAAGTCCGCCAGCGCCCGCTGCAGCATCCAATAGGGCGCGCCTTTGTGCTCGTCGCGATGCACGCGAATCCCTTCCAGCCCGTCCTCGCCCACCACGCCGCCCCACAGCGTGTTGTCCAGATCGGTCACAACCACCTTGGCCGAACGCCCCGCCAGCGGATGCACGAACCGCAGCCACTCGGCCGCCACCGCCGCCAGATTCTCGGCTCGCATCGGCATCCGCACCGTGAACCACTTCGTCGCGTCGTACCAGTGGTCCCGGCCGCGCCGCGCGATCAATCCATCGAAATCGAGCACATACACGCCAGGCGTCTCGGCCGCGACTCGCGCCAGCCCCGCATTGATCGCGGCAATCGCCGCCTGCTGCCCCTGCGCCCCGGCCTGCCCGTCGTAGACACCCATCGCCTGGACCGGCGGCATCTCGAGACCATGCACGATCAGGCTCGCCGCCGTGCGCGAGCGAAAAAGCGTGATCCAGTTCCTATACTGCTCCACCGCGCGCGCCACCGAGTGTTCGACCTCGGCCGGCGCCAGGTCCGCGAAGTCATCCCATAGCTCCGGCGTCAGATCGCGCGTCGCCACCGCCAGCACCACCGCCCGATAACCGCCCGTGTACAGCGGACTCGACGGATCCAGAAACTCCTGCGCATACGCGTTGAACTCGCCGAGATCGACCGTGAGATCGATTCCTCCAGCCAGCGCCCCGGCGCGCAGCAGCGGTACCGCCGGCTCCACCGTGAACGAGCGCAGGATCCGGATCTTGAACGGAACCAGCGGCGCCTGCCCGCGGATCTTGTCCAGACACCGCACCAGGAACGAAGCCGTCGCCGGCGACGCCCCGCTCGCCCACATCCGGTCGATGGCCGCTTTCGCCTCGGGGAACCGGCCCCCGGCGATCGCCTGCTCGATCTGTTGCCGCAACTCGCTCACGCCGCCGCGCCTCCACTCACCGGAACATCGGCCCCGGTGATGAACCTCCCGCCTTCCGAACACAGAAAGACCACCGTCCGCGCCACATCGATCGGCTCGGCCAGCCGCCGCAGCGGCGTCTGCATCGCCTGCACCTTGCGCAGCCGCTCCGGAACCGCCGCTATCGAATCGGTCTCGGTCGCCCCCGGCGACACCATGTTGACGCGAACGCCCTTGGGCCCGAATTCCACCGCCAGAGTCCGCGTCAGCCCGAGCAGCGCGCTCTTGGCCGACACCCACGCCGACCACTGCGCCGGCGGCGGCTGCTCGATCAACGAACTGCCGATGTTCACGATCACGCCCGAGCCCTGCGCCACCATCGCCGGTAGCACCGCCCGCGCGCAGTGATAGGCGCCGCGCAACTGCACGTCCAGCAATGCCGCGAAATCGCTCCACTCCGTTTCGAGAAACGGCTTCGGCTCTGGCGTCGCGCACGCATTGTTCACCAGCACGTCCACCGGCCGGCCGAATGCTTCCGCCGCCGCATCCACGGCCCGGCGCACGTCGCCGGACGCCGAAACGTCCGCCTGCACCGCCACCGCGCGCCCCCCCTCTTCCTCGATCCGCCGGCATAACGCCTCGGCCGCGTCTTCCCGCCGCAGATAGTTCACCGCCACCATCGCCCCGGCGCGCCCGAACTCGAGCGCAGTCGCCGCGCCGATACCCCGCGAGCCTCCGCTCACCAGCACCACCCGTTCGCCGATCGCCTTTTCGATTTTTTCCTCCCGCGGACTCAACAGCATCACCGTCCCTTCGCCTTCCATGACTTTCTTGCCGTTCTGATTCACCGCCGTCACCGCGATGGTGAGCGTGCCGGCGCCGTGAGACACCTGCGTCACCCGGCCTTCCACCTTGATCGTGTCGCCGGCGAACACCGGCGCCAGCCACCGGAAACTCTGTTGATTCCACAACGCACCCGGACCCGGCAGATGCATCCCGATCAGCGTCGACACCATCGCCCCCACCAGCATCCCGTGCGCCACCGGTTTCTGGAACGTAGTGCGCCTCGCGTAGTCGGCGTCCACATGCAGCGGATTCCGGTCGCCCGACAGCGCCGCGAACGCCTCGATCTGCTCCGGCGTGATCACGCGCTCGAACGACGCCGTCTCCCCAACCGCGATCGAGGCGATCGGACGCGTCGCCCACGAGTTGTGCCCGCGTTCGCTCACGCAGCCGAAACGGCGTCCCCCTGTTCATGGCCTTCCGCCAAATCCTCCATCGCCAGAAACTGCCCGGCTTCCACCCGTCGCGAAAGCCGCCGCCCGATGAGAGACTCCAACCGTTCCGCCGGAATTCCCGTGCCCGGCTTCTTCACCGTGAGATGCGCCCAATCGAGCGCGGCGCCCGCATCGAGACCCACGCGCACCGCGACGCTCTTGGTGAACAACCGCCGGTTGCCCTCCATTTCCACCGCGATGGCGTCCTTGCTCACCGGATTCGCCTTCATCGTCTCAATGAACCGGATGCCTTCCATCAACTGCCGCAACTCGCCTGTGGTAAGCGAAGCCGGCACATCCGGTCCGAAGCACTCCCGGCTAAAGGTCACATGCACCTCGAGCGCCGCCACGCCCACAGTCGCCGCTGCCAGCCCCGGATAGATCGTCCCGGAGTGATCCGACAACCCCACGTAGCATTGCGGATACCGCGCCTTCATCTCGCCGATCAAATTGAACCCGATCTTCTCCGCCGGACAGGGATACGCCGTCGTGCACTGGAACAGGCAGATCTCGGTCCCGGCTCCCCGCACCGCGGCGATCGCACGGTCCAGTTCCTCCCACGCGCTCATTCCGCTCGAGATCAGGAACGGAAGCCCCGTCGAGGCCAAAAACCGCAGCATCGGCGCGTTCGACACCTCGCCCGACGCGATCTTCCAACCCGTCACTCCGGCCGCCAGCAGCAGTTCCGCCGCCTCGATCGAGAACGGCGAACTCAGAAACAGCAGGCCCTTGTCGCGGCAATGCTCCGCCAGGCCCTTCCATTGCTCGGGGGTGAACTCCATCCGCTTCCAGTACTCGTATCGCGTCGCATCCTGGCGCGAGAACTTCACCCGCCACGGCTCGGCCGGCGAACTCTCCGCCGCGGCAATGTGCGTCTGGAACTTGATCGCATCGGCGCCGCTGGCCGCCACCGCGTCGATATAGGCGTGCGCGGTGCCGAGCGAGCCATCGTGCGCCTGCGCGATCTCGGCGATCACCAGACATCGGTCGTGAGAAAAACGGATCATCGTTGCCTGCGCGCTCCTACACCGTATCGGCGAACGTCTTTTCCATCCGGCGGAAGTAGAACGCCCCGCTCACCAGCAGCGTCACCGCCACCACCGCCGACACCAGAACCATCGCTCCCGGCTGCGTCCCGGTGCCGAGCAGCGCCCACCGGAATCCTTCCACCACGCCCGCCATCGGGTTGATCCCGTACACGGTGTGCCACGGCTCCGGCAGCAGACTGCTCGGATAGGCGATCGGTGTCGAAAACATCCAGAACTGCACCAGGAACGGCACCGTGTAGCGCACGTCGCGAAACTTCACGTTCAGCGCGCTCAGCCACAGCCCCACTCCGAGCGAAGTCACCAGCGCCAGCACCAGCAGTCCCGGTAGCCAAAAGACGTTCGCCGTCGGCGTCACGCCGTAGTAGACCATCATGCACAGCAGCACGCAAAACGAAATCGAAAAGTCCACCATGCCCGCCATCACCGATGCAATCGGAATCACCAGCCGCGGAAAGTAGACCTTCCGGATCAGGTTCGCGCTCCCCACCAAACTATCGGAGGATTGCGACAACCCCTGCGCGAAAAACGTCCAGGGCACCAGCGCCGCGAACGCAAACACCGGATACGGCAATCCGTCCGAGGGCACCTTCGCCAGCTTGCCCATGAATACGCTGAACACCACCATGGTGAAAAACGGCTGCAGCACCGCCCACGCCGCCCCAAGCGCGGTCTGCTTGTACCGCACCTTGATGTCGCGCCAGATCAGAAAGAACAGCAGTTCGCGGTATTCCCACAAATGATGCAGCTGCAGCGAAACCCATCCGTCGCTCGGCTCGATCCGCATCACCGGCAGCGGTTTGTCGATGTCCGCCGCCGCGGTTTCCGGCCCGGGCTCGGGATGGCTGTCGGGCAGATTCTCGAGCGCCAGCGTCACACGTTCCACCTTCGCCGTCTCCGGCGTCCCGTTTTCCGGTATCGTTGCTTGTGTTTTCCCTGACACTGAATCAGACTCCTCCTGCAAATCTTTTTCGCGGTTCCGCATCCTAGACGCCGCCCGCCTCCGCCGTCATGGTCTTGGACTCATGCGCGGCTTTGTGCTCCGGAACCCCATGGCCGCTCGCCTCGAGCGACTCCCGCCAGTGGCCACCGGGCTGGTACTCCGGTACAAGATCGCTCATGTGGGCGATCAACTCGCTTTCATCGCACGCCTCGGCCAGTTGCTCCGCCCGGCGCACCCATCCGTCCACGAACTCGCGCTCCATCCGCTGCGTGGCGAAAATACGGATCTTCTCGTGATAGGTCGGCAGAATGTTCTCGCCCTCCGAGATCAATTCCTCGAACAACTTCTCGCCCGGCCGCAGTCCGGTGTACCGCAGTTCGATTTCCTGCTCGGTCCGCCCGGACAGCCGGATCATGTTCCGCGCCAGGTCGACGATCCGCACCGGCTCGCCCATGTCCAGAACGAAAATCTCCGACCCTTTGCTCATCGTCGAAGCCTGCAGCACCAGTTGCACCGCCTCTCGGATGGTCATGAAGTAGCGCCGCATTTCCGGATGCGTCACCGTGACCGGTCCGCCCGAGGCAATCTGCTTTTCAAACAACGGCACCACGCTCCCGTTGCTGCCGAGCACGTTGCCGAATCGCACCGATACGAATTTCGTCGTGTGCGGCTTTTCCTCCGGCGACGGCATCGCCGCCGCGATAATCTCGGCCACGCGCTTGGTCAGCCCCATCACATTGGTCGGATTCACGGCTTTGTCGGAGGAGATCATCACGAAGTCCGACACGCCCTTCCGCGACGCCGCCTGCACCAGATTGCTGGTTCCGAGGATGTTGTTCTTCACCGCCTCCACCAGATGCGCCTCCATCATCGGCACATGCTTGTAGGCGGCCGCGTGGAAGATCGCGTTCACCCGGTGGCGGTCAATCGCCGCCGACACGTTCTCATAAATCCGGATGTCGCCGATGTAGGGCACGATCTCGGTATCGGGAAACCGCTCCTGCAGCTCGAGATTGATCCGGAACAAGTCGGATTCTGCTCGCTCGAACACCACCAATCGCGCCGGACGGAATGAGGCCACCTGCCGGCACAATTCAGACCCGATCGATCCGCCGCCCCCGGTCACCATCACAGACCGGCCGCGGATGAATTTCGCAATCGATCCAACTTCCAGACGCACCGGCTGCCGTCCCAGTAGATCCTCCACCGAAACCTGGCGGATCTGGCTCGTCAGCACCTTGCCGCTCAGCAATTCGCCCATGCTCGGGATCGTCTTCACCGGCACCGACGCCGCCCGGCAGTTGGCCACGGCCTCGCGCATCTTCTCGCCGGTGGCCGATGGCATCGCGATGATGATCTCGTCCACGTCGTGCCCGCGCTTGCGCAGCCTGTCGATGATCGTCGGCACTTCCCGTCCGCCGCCGATCACGGGAGCCCCCATGAACCGCTGCCCGTGCTTTTCCACATCGTCGTCCAGAAACCCGAGCACCCGCGTGTTCAACGCCGGATTCGAACGCAGTTCCTTTTGCAGCGTCAATCCCGACGCGCCCGCGCCGTAGATCAGAACCGACTTCCGGTCCCCGCGCGTCTTCACCGTCTTCACCACTTCCCACAAGTACGCCCGGATCCCCACCCGCGCCGCCGCCTTCAATAGCACCGCGATCAGAAAGTCGATCGCGTAGATCGAGCGCGGAAACGACGGACCGATCCACAAATACGAGCCCACCACGAACAATGCAGATCCCAGCACCTGGCTGAACAGGATCCGGTGCGCGTCAAAGATGCCCGTATAGCGCCAGGTGGCGTGATGACGTCCGAAAAGATAAAAAGCCGCCATCTTCGCCGCAATCGCGATCCCCAGCGCCGACTGCAGATGCACCAACTCTCCCGGCGGGATTGCGAAATCGAACCGGATCAGGAACGCGAGCGCGAGCGACACGGCCATGAGCGCGGAAACCATCGCGAAAATCGCCGTCTGCCACCGCAATCGGGCCAGCCGTAGTTCCCACTCGCTCCCTTTCATTGCGCCGTCCCTGCCGTTGCCAGCGCGGCCGGCCGCCGCGAGTTCGCCTTCACGATGTCGAGCACCGCCTCGGCCACCGCCTCGGCTTGCTCATCCCGCAGGCCCGGGTACAGCGGGAGCGAAACGCTGCGTTCCCACAACTCCATGGCCCGCGGGCACTGATTCTCCGGCTTCCCGGCCCAATCGGCGAAAAACGGATGCAGCGGCACCGGAATGAAGTGGACGCTCGCCCCCACGCCGCGCCGCTTCAACTCGTCCATGAACTGATTGCGCGTGATCGTGAGCCGGTCCAGGTTCAGACGCAGCGCGTATATATGCCAGCTGTTGTCTTTGCCCCGGCCCTCCGGCGGCGTCTCGATCTCTTCCACGCCGCGGAACCAGTGGCTGTACATGGCCGCCCGGGACCGCCGCGCTTCGATAAACCGGTCCGCCTTGCGCAGTTGATGGATGCCGATCGCCGACTGCAGGTCGCTCAGGTTGTACTTGAACCCGGGCTCGAGCACCTCGTAATACCAGCTTCCGTTTTCCGCGTACCGGTTCCAGGCGTCTTTGCTGATGCCGTGCAGGCACAGAACCCGCATCCGCGCCGCCAGGTCCGCGTTGCCGGTAGTCACCATCCCACCTTCCCCGGTGGTGATGTTCTTGGTGGCGTAAAAGCTCCACGCCACCGCGTCGCTCGAAAATTCGCCCGCGCAGGACCCCACCGGCCGGCCCCCGTAGCGGCTCCCGGTGGCGTGCGCCGCATCCTCGATCACATACAGCCCGCGCTCCCGCGCCAGCCGCCAAATGGCGTTCATGTCGCACGGAATCCCCGCCAGGTGCACCGGCATGATCGCCCGAGTCCGCGGCGTGATCCGCTCCTCGATGGACCGGGGGTCGATGTTGCCGTCGGCGCCGATGTCGGCCAGCACCGGCGTCGCGCCCACGTGCAGAATCGTATTCACCGTCGCGCAGAAGGTGAATGGCGTCGTGATCACCTCATCGCCCGGGCCCACGTTCAGACCCGCCAGCGCCAAGTGCAGCCCCGCCGTGCAGGAGTTCACCGCCAGCGCATGCGGCGCCTCCACATATTCGGCGTACTCGCGCTCGAATCGCGCCGTCCGCTCGCCCGTGGTGAGCCATCCGCTCCGGAGCGTGGCCACCACCTCCTGGATCTCTTCCTCGCCAATCGATGGTACGTGAAACGGCACGAACGCTTTTGCCGTCCGATCCCCATGGCCGGTCATGTTCTCCTCCATTCGGTCCTCAACTCGACTTCCTCCTAAACGCGCCCGAGAGGGCCAAACGCCCAAGCGGGCTCCCAGCGCCAAGCCAAGCCCTAACGGCGGGCTTCACCCATCACTTGCCGCCGGATCTCCTCGCTCCGAAATCCGTCCGGCAAAAAGCTGTAGCGCGCCGTCAACGCGAGCAGACGTAAATCGCTTGCCACGCTGCGCTCCTCGAGGTACTCCAGATTCAAAGCCAGTTTCCGCGGCAGCACCTCGCTGCGGTAACAGGACTCCGGATCCTCGGCGCGCGCCAGAATCTCCTCCTCATCCCGGTACACCAGCGTCGCCAGATCGGTGATGCCCGGGCGCACCGACAACACCGCCTTCCAGCGCGGATCGCCGTATTCGACGTAGTGCGGAACCTCCGGACGCGGTCCGATTAGAGCCATATCGCCGCGGACCACGTTCCAAAGTTGCGGTAGCTCATCCAATTTCATTTTGCGTAGAAACGCTCCAATTCGCGTGATGCGCGAGTCCCCTTTTGCCGTGACGAGTGTACCGGAACTCCTGTGCCGCATCGATCGGAACTTGCGTAAAGAGAACGTGTTACCGCCCCGGCCCATTCTATCTTGCAGATAAAAAACCGGAAATCCGTCCTCGAGCACCACCGCCACGGCGATCGCCGCCAGCAGCGGCGCGAGTACGGCCAGCCCCAAGGCCGCCGCCGCCCGCTCAGCTAGGTTTCTGGCTAGACTCTCGCGCACGGCGTAGTTGCCCAACGGCCGCTCCTCCCGAAAAACAGGCGACATTCAGAACTCCATCCATCCAGGACGGTGACCGGCTCGCCGTTAGCATCTGCGCCATCTCAGACGCGACGCAAATCGCCACTCCGATCCCGAACAGCCAGCGCCGGCGCGGTGTCTCTCCTCCCGCGCCTGATACGACTCCAAACCCGCAGAACAACCCAACGTGGAACAGCTTCTGCATCGCGAACAGCAAGCCATCGGACGCCATGCCGCCCGTCGTCCGCCGCCACACCACAGCCGCCGTATGGTAGAAAAAGCGGCCCGCTGCGTCGGTGGATGCCATCAGGCATGCCGCGGCCGCCGCGGCGTATAGCAGCCGGAGATCGATTCGAAACCGGCTCAGCTGTTCTCCGACGTGTAGTTGTAGCGATAGTACCCGTACCGGTTCTTGTCTTTCGGGTTCCACCCGTTCAACACCGTCCCCAGGATATGGATGCCATCGTCCACCAGTCTTTGCTTGGCCAGCATCGCCGCGTCGCGTGTCGTCTTGCCGGCTCGCAGAACCAGGATCGCCCCCTCAGCCAACCGGCCGAGCACGCGCGCGTCCGACAGGTACAACATCGGCGGAGTGTCGATGATCACCGTGTCGAACTCACTCCGCAGCCGTTCGAGCAAGTCCGCCATCCGGTTGGAGTACAACAGGTTCGCGATGCTCACCGTCCCAGGGCCGCTCGGCAGCAAATACAGATTCTCGATGTCGGTCGGCTTCACCAGCGCCTCGATCGGAGAATCTTTCAGCGAAATCCGCTCCCGCAGCAGATTGCTCAACCCCCACGCATTCGGCAGATTGAAAATCTTGTGCAAGTGCGGCTTGCGCAAATCCGCGTCCAGCAGCAGAACCCGCTGGTTGATCTCGGCGAGCGCGATACCCAGATTGCTCACCGTCGTGCTCTTGCCCTCGCCCCGGTCGACGCTGGTCACCAGGATCACCCGCGGCCGGTCTTTCGGGCCGCGCGAGGCGAGAATCGACGCGAGCGTGCTCCGGTAGGATTCCGCCACCACCGATGGCCGGTCCTGCCACGTAATCAGTTCCACCGAGTCCTGGCCCGCTGCCCAGGAGCCATTCGCCCCTTCCTGCATCGGCATCAGGCCGTTGTCGCTTTCGATCTTCGGCAGCTTCGCCGGCGCCACCGACGCCGACGACGGAATCACGCCCAGTTCGGGCACTTTCAAATAGTACGAGGCCTCGCCCGGCGCCTTCAGGCTCCGGTTCACGTGGTCGCTGGTGAACACGAACAGGCTTCCCAGCATCAGCCCGACCGCCAGCCCCAGAAACATGTTCCGCGAGTGCTGCGGCTTGTAAGGCTCGTAGGGCACATCGGCCGGATCCAGCACTCGGATGTTGCTCGTCGGCAGCGCCTGCCCGATGCTCAACTCCTTCATCTTCTGCAGCAGTTCGTCATACAGCCGCCGGTTGGTTTCCACTTCCCGCTTTAACAACCCGTAGTAGATGGACTTGGTCGAGTTGTCCGACACCGCCTGCATCTGCTTCCGGTAGGAGTCCTCGAGCATCCGCTCGCGCCGCAGCGCCGCATCATAATCGTTCTTGATCCGCGCGATGATGTTGGCCCGCTCGCGCCGCAGCGTCGTTTCCATTTCACCGATCTGCGCATTCAGCCGGATCACTTGCGGGTGCGCCGGCGTGAGCGCCGCGCTCTTTTCCGCCAATTCGCGCTTCAGTTCCGTGATCCGCGTCTGATACTGGCTCAGCCGGCCGTCATCGATCACCTGCGGCACCGTATCGGCCGCCGCCGAAGTCGCTACTTCATAAATCGACTGCTTCGCCACGCGCTCGGCTTCGGCTCTCCCATACTCGGTCTGCATCTGCCGCAGCTTCTCCTCGGCCACGTTGTCGCGACCGTTCTCGTCGGTGATCACCAACCCAGCGCCGCGCGAGTAGTTCTGCAACTGCGCCTCGCTCTGCTCGAGCTTGCCGCGCATTTCCACCTATTGGCGGTTCAGCCACGTCGAAGTTCGCTGCGCCACGCCCCACCGCGCCTCCATCGACGACTGGATGTACTCTTCCGCCATCCCGTTGGCGAAATCAGCCGCGTAGTGCGGATCGGGTGACTCGCACAGGATCTCGAGAATTCGCGCCGCTCCGAACGTCCGGATTTCGGTCTTCACTCCCGGAAGTTTGCCCTCCCATACTTTCGGCCCGCCGTTCGCCGTGCGGTCCTTCGCCTCGCTCCCCGGAATTCCCAGTGGATTGTTCGACGCCATCGCCGCGCCCGCCGGAGGAACTGGACCCGGCGTCGGCTCCAATTTCGCCGCCCCAGGAACAGGTGGGATCGGCGGCAGCAGTCCGCTCCCATCCGGCGTCGACGCGCCGGACCGCAGCCGGTGCTCCACCCGCCGCACCAGGCTCAGGCTCTGCAGCACCTTCACTTGCGTCGATAGATAAGCTTCCGGCGTGATCCGGCCTTCCCCGGCCGCCATGTCCCTCATCGTGCCGAGCAACTGCTGGCCGCCTTCGTGCAGTTCGAGCGTCGTACGCGCCAAAAACAGCGGAGTTTGGCGCAGGCTGATCAGCCCCGCCAGCCCCACCCCGCCCAGGGCGAACAGCAGCAAAAGCCACTTCCTCGCGCGCAGCAACTGAAAGAAGTCGAAAAGACCGCTCGGAGAATCCACCGACGCCGACGGCGTCTCATAGGGCTCCAGGTAAACCACGCGCTGAGGACCCGGCAGGTTCGACGCGCCCGACGGCGCCATCAACTGCTTCGAATTCGGATCGGTTGGGTGATACATACAGCGAAATTTCCTTTCCCGAGGCCGGGCTGGCTACAGACGCCCCAGCGTCCAAATACCTGTCATGATGGCGGAGCTGGCCGCCGTCCCAAGGTAGGTGCTCATCGTGCTCGACGGTACTTCGAGAATGTCTCCCGGCACCAGTTCAATGTCGGGCACCTTGCCTTGCATAATCCGCCTCAAATCGAGTTCCGCGATCGCGGTCCGCATCCCGTCTTCTCGCACGTGCATCAGGATGCCTTTCTTCTTCGCCGTCGGGCCCAGGCCCCCGGCCATCGCGATCGCCCGCACCAGCGAGACCGAATCCTGCGTCACTAATTCGATCGCGCCCGGCTTCACCACCGCGCCCGTGATGTAGACCGCACGCGCCTTCTTTTCTTCCGACACCGACACCAGATCGTTCGGTATCAATCGCAGGTTCGCCTCCTCCGTACCGCCCGCCAGCGCTTCCTTCAGCGGGATCTCCGCCACGAAAAACTGTCCCGCTTCGTCGCGGCGGGAACTCGGATACGCGATCGGCCCCGCCGACACACGCCGGGTCACCGTCACCGACTCTCCCGCTTCCTTCGCCGCCCCGCCGGCCTGCACCAACACCTCGAACAGCGACTTCGCACCTGCCAACTGCACCACGCCCGGACGCGTCACCGCGCCCGTCACCGTCACCGGCTGGCTGCGGAACTCCGACACGAACGCCGTGATCTGCGGCTGATGGTAGTACTTGCGCATCCGCCGCGTCAGCTCGGTTTCGAGTTCGCGCACCGTCAATCCCGACGCCTGCACCCGTCCGAGCAGCGGAAGATTCAGGTCCCCCGACGAACTCACCCGCCACGCCTTGTTGATCTCCTCGAAGTCCAGCGCGGCGATCGTCACCGTGTCTTCCGGACCCACCACCACTTCGCTCCCACGCTTGGCGTTCGCCGGAGTAGATACCGAAGCCGATACGGACTCCGGAGCATGCGAGGGGGTCTCCTGCGCCAAAGCCGGATTCGCGGCCAATCCCGCCATCCACACTCCGGCAATCACGATCCAACCGGACGTGAATACACTCGCGATTCCCGCTCGCCTCTCCCTGATCGACATTCCTCGGATCCTCCTCTCGCTGTTGACTGTCACTCGGCGCGCCGGCGATGGGCGCGCCACGCCCGCCCGCGCCTACCGCAGGTTCGCCGTCACTGTATTCGAGGTGCCCCTGGCGTTGGTGGCGCGCACCGCCACCGACTGCACCGCCGACACTTCGCCATTCACTGCAATCGTGATCGCCACCGTGAACTGGCTTCCGAATCCCGGCGACGCCGCCGACTGGTACCAGGCCCCAAACGGACCGTCCACGTTCACATCGAGGGAAGTGGTCTGCAGGGAAGCGCCCGCCGCTCCTGTAAATTGCAGGCTGATTTGCGTCACCGAACGCGCTGCCGAATAGCCGGTGATCAGGATCTCGAAGCTGCTGGCAGTCTGGGTCCCGATCCGGACGTCCCGGATCTGCGGAGCATCGGCCGGCACCGTCAGCGTTTTTACCACCGGCCGGTCCGCCGACAACCGCACCGTGCCCACCTGGAACACCGCCGTCAAGTTGATGTCGCCGGCCACCGTTCCTGTCTGGAACTGCACCTGCGAGGCTCCTTGCCCGAACAGAGCCTGCGTCGTATTGGCCGGGATCCGGAATTCCACCGTCCGTCCGCCGCTGGCGAACTGGATGGCCGGGTCGTCGACCAACGAACCCGACATGAAGCTCGCCGTCAGCGTTCCCGTGATGTCGTACGGATACGCCTCGGCCAGCCGCAGACCCACCCCCGGCTGTTCCAACGGCCGCGCGCTGTCGCCCAATCCGACAAACGACACCGCCGGCAGATCCGGCGGTGCATCGCCGATACCCCGCAGGTTGATCGTCGCGTCGTCCACCTGCAGCAAGCCCGAAACCGCTCCAAGCGCGGCCGGTGCGAACTGCAGCGGCACCTCCACGGTCTGGTTCGGCTCGAGCGCCACCGGCAGCGCCGGCAGCGTCTGGATCCGGAACACCGCCGGGCTCGCCGTGATGCCCGCCAGGTTACCCGTCCGGTTGCCTTCGTTGCGGATCACCAGCGTCACCACCGGTCCGCGCGCGCCCACCACCGTATTCGGGAACGTGTAGGTGGCCCCGGTCGCAAGCGGGGTCGAAACCGATCCCACGCGCGCCGCGAACGTCCACCGCGCTCCTAACCCCCGCCCGATGACCCGGATCGCCGCGCCGTCTACCCGCAGCGCTCCCTCCACCGTCGCCGCATCGCGCGGCGTGAACGTGAACGTAAATCGAAGCGCGCCGCCCACCGGCAGCGTCTGCGGCAACGCCGGCGGAGTCAACGCGAACCCGGTCCCGGTCAGCGTCACCGAGCGTACGTCGCCCGGAGAATTGCCCGTGTTGCGCACCGTCATCGTCACCGTCAACGGCGTCCCCGGCTGCACGTCGGGCAAGGTCAGCACGCCGCCCGCCTCCACCGTGCCGCCGGTGCCCGAGTCCGGCGCCCATTCATAGCTGAACGTCGCACCCACGCCTTCGCCCGATAGGATGTAAACCCGCTGATCGCCTTCCTTGAAATCGATCGTCAGCCGCCCGTCCTGCTGGCCGCGGCTCTTCGGGTTGAAATTCACATTGAACCGCAGCACTTGGTCCGCGGGAATCTTCGCCGGCAGCAGCGGCAGCCCGGACACCGAGTACGCCTCACCGCTCACCGTCACGTTCCGGATCGAGCCCTCCCCGGTTCCGCGATTCTGCACGATGAACGAGGCCTGCGCGGTGGCGTTCACCACCGTTCCTGGAAACGGAAGCGTCGATCCGGCTTCGATGAGCGTCTGGTTCCCGGAAGGCTGCACCACGTAGCTCGTGGTGAACACCGGCGCCACCCCGGATGCTTCCAGGAAGAAATTCACCTGAACGGTGGCCTGCGCCGCCGTCAGCTCGAAAGTCAAACGCCCGCTCACCCGCCCGATCGTCGGCGGAGAAAACCGGATCGTCACCGGCACGCTCGAGTTGGGATTCACCAGTTGATCCCGCGCCGATTCCAGCCGGAACGCGCCGTTGTTCACCGCCAGCCGCGTCATCGTCCACGGCGTCGGCCCATTGTTTTCCGCGATGAACGTAAGGTCAGTGGACTCGCCCAGCAAGACCGGCGGGAACGCCAGCGTTCCGTTGGCCGGCACCGTGAATATCGACGTATCCGTGGCCGTCCTGTACTTGTAGGTGAATTGCGGCGTCTGCCCGAACGCCGTGCCCGCCGAGGCGGCAAGCAGCGCCATCGCCGCGGCGGTGCGTAGTGTGAGTGCGGAGCGAAGGAGGTTCTTCATGGTCGTCTCCTCGTTCCTTATTGACGGGCCGCGGCCGGTACGAAACGTACCCGCGGCGCCTGCTCGTCGGTTTCTGCCAATCCCAGTTCCGCCAGCCCCAACCCGGCCAGTCCCGGCTCGACGAGCCAAAGCGGCTGGTCTCCCGGATCGTTCAACGACACCGCCCCGCCCAGATGACGCAGCGTCGTCGGCTGCGCGGGCGACGGTATCTCATATGCTTTCATCCCCGTCTCCAAATCCCAAAACACCAGCGACCCGGTAACCGCCACCAGCAATCGCCCGCCCATTACCGCGAGCCCTGCCGGCGACGCGATCCCGTCGCGCTCCTGCGCGATCACGGTCAGCTCAGGAAACTCGTCCCGCGTCGATGCGGCCACTATCTCATTGGCCGCGCGGTCGGCGTAAACAAAACCGTCCCGCCAGATCACGATCGCCGCCGGATCCTGCGCCTGCGCCACCAATACCGCGGCGGAGCCTGCCCGCAGCGCGTGAATGCCGCCAGGGGCCGCGATCAATATCGTGCCCGCGTCGTCCACCGTGATCGCCGTCACCGGACCCAGGTCCGTAACCAAGGCTGCCTCGTTCACCTTGATTTCCGCCTTCAAGCCCGTTATCGATTGCACCTGTCCGAGCTCCGGCGAATACAACGCCGCCGCCGTCGCTCCAGGACTCAGCACGATCCGGTCCGGACGCGCCAGCGCACCGGCAATCTCCTGCACCGTCACCGCGGACTCCGCCGACAGCCCTCTCACAAACGCCACCCGGCCCTGGTCAAACTCGGCGATCAGCGCCACGCCGCGCGCCGAATCCACCGCCGCCCGGTCCACTGCCATCCCGGCGTCCACCGGATCTCCAGCAGCGCCGCGCCGGCGATCCCGTTCACCGGACGTAGCGCGCGCAGCGTCGTATCGGCGACATAACCCATGACCGGTCCGTGAATGCCGGCATAGGCGCCGGCCCCAGTGAGCAGGCCGGCGAGTAAAAGATGTGAGGGTCGCATGGTTACCGCGGACCTCCCACGCTGATTCCGCCCACGGAAAGCGTTGTCGGTGGCCGCGACGGCGTGTTCGTGGAATTCCCGCCGCCCACGAACCGGCTCACCAGCAGCCCCACCGTCGCCCCGGTGCCCACCAGGCCCAGGATCAATTTCGATTTCCCGCCGCCTCCAGCGCCCGGCGCCGCGATCGCCTTCACCGCCCGCGAGTTGGTCTGCGACACCACCACCTGGCCTTGCCTCCCGGGTGACGAGGCTGTCACCTTTACGTTGAAGCGTCCGTCCAGTTGATTCGGTTTGAAACCCATGCTGCGCGCCCGGCCCTGATCGTCGGTTAGAGCCTTGAACGAGTTGCTCCCGTCCGCATACGCCCCACCGGCCCCGAAGCTCGGCACCGTGAAGATCACCTCCGCGTTGCTCACCGCGTCGCCCCGTTCGTTTTTCACCACAACGGCAATATCGGAGCCCACCCGGCGCTTGGTGTCGTGGAATGCACCCTCCCCCTCGAGGATCTCGATCTTTAAAAAAGTATCCGCGGCGGCGAGCCGCGGCGCGGACACCGTGGGCATCAGCAGTAACAGGGCCGCGAATATGGCCCCGGTAGACCCTCCGGCGCGAGCCGGCGGGGCATATCGGCGCGAAGCCGAAAAGCCTTTGTTCAGCAAGTTCGGGTACCTCCGGAAAAGTGGAAATTTCGGTGGATCGGGCGGCGCGGCTTATACCAGCCGGTTGAAAAACGCGTCCGCCGTTACGCAAAGTGGGATCATCAGGCCGGCATCGGATTGGCTGCGCCAGGACTTCTCTCGTCCCTCGACTTCCTCGCGCGCCGCTTGCGAGCCTTGGATGGGCTTCCGCCCTCTCAGTCCCACCTAGGGGGAACCTCCGAATCGCACCTATCGGTGCTTCGGTAACCAGTCTCGCCGTTTTTCGGCCCGGTTGTCAACTGGAAAACAGGCGATGGAGAACTCACCACCCATATGACGATCAATTTCAGGATGAACTGTAAGCGATTGAAATAAAAAAGACATAGACCACCACCGCCGCAAGGGCCAGGGATCGGCCCTCTGGGAGTACTGAGGGCAAAATGACCCTCGGGAGCTACCCCCACACCTGCGGAGGGACCATCCCGCTCGCAGCCTAAGGTTCTAACGCGTTTAGGAGCCTCGTACTGGGGTCACCCCCATTTCCACGATCGCCGCCGATTCTCGGACTCTTCGCCCAACCCCCATCTGCGCCATCGGACGCCTATGCCGGGGCCGCCGAACTCGACTCCACTGGTTCCAAGTCCCCGGCCGGGCTCGCTACGCCCAGCATCTGGCGGTACCATTCAATCGTTTCCCGCAGCCCCTGCTCGAGCGTATGGCCCGGCTTCCAGCCGAGCCGCTCCCGCGCCTTGCGCGCGCTCAGATACTGAGCCCGAATCTCGTTCGACGCCTGATTCAGGATCTCCGGCTCCCTCGATGCTCCCATCGCGGCTCCAATCCGGGCCACCAGCTCCAGCACCGTCACCGGAGTTTCGTTGGAGAAATTGAACGCCTCGCCCGCCGCCACCCGTCCATCCGACAGAGCTTCCGCCAATAAGAGGTACGCACTCACCGCGTCCTCCACATAGAAATAGTCGCGGATGAACTCCCCATCGGAGCGGATCACCGGACGCTCCCCGCGCGCCAGCGAGCGAATCGTACCCGGCACGATCCGATTCCAGTTCAGATCGCCGCCGCCAAACAGATTCCCGCACCGCGTGATGGCCACCGGCAGCCCATACGACACCGCGTAGGACTGTGCGATCAGATCCGCGCAGCTCTTGCTGACGTCATAGGGATGGCGTCCGGCCAGCGGAGTCTCTTCCTCATAGGGCAGCACCAGCTGCGCTCCATACGCTTTGTCGGACGAAGCCACCAGCACCTGACGCACCACCGGCGTCCGCCGGCAGGCCTCCAGCAGCTTCCACGTGCCGCCGATATTGGTCTCGAAGGTCGACGCCGGATTGCGATTGGCAACGCCCACGATCGTTTGTGCGCCCAAATGGAACACCGTGGCGATTTCATGCTCGTTGAGCACCCGCCCCGCAACGCCCTCCTCGCACAGGTCGCCCCGCACGATGGTCACCCGCCGCGCCGTCCCCGTCCGCATCAATTCGCTCTCCGGCACCCAATCCCGAATCAGACATACCACCCGCGCCCCCAGTCCCGTCAACCGCCGCACGAGCGCCGAGCCGAGCAAACCGGATCCGCCCGTCACGAACACGCCCCGGTCACGCCAAATGCTCACTGCCTCCTCCTTGTTGCATGCGGCGCCGTCACCAGACCTTCCAGGGAGCCGCGCCCGCGTCCCACAATTCGTTCAAATGTTGGTATTCCCGGTAGGTGTCCATCGGATAGAAGAAGCCGCGGTGCTTGTAGGCCATCAATTGGCCGTCGCTCGCCAGCCGTTCCAGCGGACCCCGCTCGAGGACGCAATCATCCCCAGGGTCGAGGTATTGGAGAACACGCCGGTCGAACACGAAATAGCCCGCGTTCGCCCACGTTCCTGTTCCGGGCTTTTCCACGAACCGCTCCACGCTTCCCTCGCCGCTCAAGTCGAGAATTCCGAACCGCGAAACCGGCGCCACGCTGGTCACCGTCGCCAGCCGCCCGTGAGACTGATGGAACTCGATCAATTCCGCCACGTTCACATCCGATACCCCATCGCCGTAGGTCAGCAGGAACGTGTCCCCGTTGAGATACCGCGACGCCTTGCGCAATCGCGCCCCCGTCATCGCGTCTTGCCCCGTATCGGCCAGCGTGACATGGAAATGCTGCTCGTCGTGCGCGTTATGAAACGTCAGCCGCTGTTGACGCCCCAGGCAGATCGTGAAGTCGTTGGTCATCGCCTCGTAGTTGAGGAAGTACTCCTTGATCATCTGGCCCCGGTAGCCAAGACACAGCACGAAGTCGCGAAATCCATAGTGCGAGTAGGTCTTCATGATGTGCCACAGAATCGGGCGTCCGCCGATCTCGAGCATCGGCTTGGGGCGAAACTCGGTCTCCTCGCGAAGGCGCGTGCCGAGTCCGCCGCAGAGAATGACAACCTGCATAGTCCTCTCTCCCATCGGACGAGGACCCTTGCCGCTTTACGGTAAAGTTCCCCGCCGCGCGGACCGAATACAGGATCAAAGGCTTCCATCCATGGCGATCACCACGAAAAACAGGCGTGAGCAGACGTCTCCTGCCTACCCGGAACCGGCTGGCGCTGGGCCGCGCTCGGCGCCGAAGCCCCCTCTCTCCCGGCTCGCCGAAGCCGCGATCGCCGAACTCGGACAGCGCGTCATCGAGGTCGGTTGCGGCGCTGGCCATTTGACCCGCCGTCTGCTCGACCGCGAGCACGTCGTCGCCCTGGACCCGGCGCGCGAGCACGTCGCCCGCGTCCTCGGCGAACTCGGCGATCGGTCCAATCTCGACGCGTTCTCCATGGATATCGCCGGCCCCCGCTTCCGGGAATTGTCGCGCTTCCGCCCCGACTCCGTGCTCTGCCTCCACTCGCTCGAACGCATCGCCGACGATCATCGCGCCCTGTTCAACATGCTTTCCGTGCTGCGCGCGGGCGGACGCATCGTCCTGCTGGCCCATGCCTGTCCGGCGCTGTTCGGTCCGGTCGACTACGCCCTGGGCCACTATCGCCGCTACACCGCGGACGGCCTCCGCGTCACCGCCGAGGCGGTGGGCCTGCGGGTGGTCCGGCTGGACTATGTCAATCCCGCCGGCATGGCTTCCTGGTGGTGGAAAGCCAAGGTCCGGAAAAGCGCCACCCACGCCACTTCCGGCGAGACTACGCTCGACCGGTGGCTGCATCCGGTCCTCCAGCGTTTGGAGCGCTGGGTGAAACTGCCAGCCGGCAGTACTTTGTTCGCCGTGCTTGAACGGCCGGCCTACTGAATATTCAGAAGCTTCAGTGTCCCGAAGCCGTACCGGAACGCCGCGAAATCGGCCGTTCCGCCCCCGGTCAGGTTCAGCGTGAAACGCCCGGAATCGGGCCCCGGTTGTACCAGCACGCCCAGCAACCCGATCGAGGTCCCGGTAATGACATCGGCCTGCACGGCCGGCAATTGCGCAAGCGTTTCTGGCTGAACCGTGAACGTGCCCGCCGAGGCCCGCTGCGCGCACACGAAGAACGTCGCATCGTACACCGGATCCTCCTGCGTGCCCCCCGTGCGTGCGCCGCCTCCGCCCACCACCAGCGCCACGTCATCGGCGCCGCCGCCCGTCCAATTCAATGTCAACGGCTGCGTCCGCCGGATCGACGCAATATCGGCCCGGTTGGACCACACCGGACGCTCTGGAACCTGCGCCCGGGCCGTGAATCCCGCCACGTCCGCCCCACCCGGTCCCGACACCGTATATTCGCCGCGCGCGATCACCGGCTGCGCGGCCGGAGCGCCCGGCGTCGGCAGCCCCAACTCGATGAAGTCCGTGTCGTACTGGCCGTCGGCCCCCCGCGCCACCGCACGGTTGGCCACGTTGGGGCCGTTCACTGTCAACGGCGTTCCCGCGTCCAGGCTCATCACAGCCGGTGCGTCCAACGAATCCAGCGAGAATCCATTGGTGCGCAGCTTCTGCACGATGCAACTGCCCGCGGTGAGCGTCAATCCCAGGGCGTCGAAATCGAGCGCCGCCGCGTTGGCCAGGGTCAGCTTCTCCACCGCCCCGCTAAAACTCTCCGAACGCAGACTCAGTTCGCCCAGAATCGGCACCGTCGCGAATATTTGGACCGCCTGCAGCGTGAACGACCCCACCGTCAGCGCCTGGCCCGCCGCCAATTTCCGCAGCGACTCTTCCGGAATCAGCGGATGGCGGCAAATCCCTGCGCCCTCCGCCGCCACCGACATGCTCACCGGATTCACCGTCGTCACACCGCCCGCGCGCACCTGCAGCGGCACCGTGCACCCGGTCGCGATATCCGGAGGAAGTGTGAAGTTGATCTGATCCACTCCCGGTAATCCAGGCGATCTCCCCGCATACAAAGGCGTCAGTTCGCGTCCGCCCACAATCACCTTCACTCCGGCCGCCGCCAGTAGGTCCTGTGCCCCCGGTGCGTTGTTGTCGGGCACTGTAATCGCGCCCAGCCCGGTTCCGTACAGAATCATCACCTGCCCCGGCCGCGCCGGCGCCGTGAACTGATTCACCACCAATTCGGTCGAGGAAACCGCATTCTGCAGCACCGCCGGTCCCGATCCGCTCGACGACAATGTGAACATTCCGAACGCCCGCGCCACCACCGTCACCGCCACCCCTGCGCTGGTCTGCCCGTTGTAGCTCACCGTCACGTTGTAGTTGCCCGGAGCCGCCGACGACGGCAGGATGCCCGACACCTGCACTGCCGATGTGTACACCATGAATGCGTCCACCGCCGCTCCCCCGGATACCGGGGTGAACTTGATGCTCGTACCGCCGAGCGCGGTCCCAAGCGGCAGCGCCGGCGCCGAGATCAGCGTCGGCGGCCCTATGTTTGTCCCAAAAATGGCAAAGATCGACCCCTGCGGGATCGCCTTACCATAACTGGCCGCGTGCAGCACCGAAGTGACCACCGGCTGCGCCATCGCCGTAGCGCCATAAAACACCATCGCCAGCGCGGCCGACGCCAGCGGCGAAATCCGGATGCGTGTCTGGAACATATTCATAACCCAGCTACCACTCTACAAAGAATTACCACCCGCGGCGGGAACTTATTCCCTGTCGGCGGTGTCTATGACATCAGCGGAACGAAAATCGCCATTCGTAAGCGGGTACTCCTGGACTACTATAGAAAGCGAGGGGACTTTGGCGAACGCACTCCAATTCGATCTCACCCAGCCGTGGGACGGCGTTGGCCTCGCACCGGTCGACGCGCTTCTGGTGGAAGGCCTTCGGGCCGGCGAGGAAAGAGCGTACGAAGAATTGATCGACCGCTTCCAGCAGCCCGTCTACAACCTGGTGTGGCGACTGCTCGCCGATCCCGACGACGCCGGTGACGTCGTGCAGGAGGTGTTCCTCAAGGTGTTTCGCGGCGTTGGGAGCTTCCGCGGCGGCAGCAGCCTCAAGACCTGGATTTATCGCATTGCCGTCAACGAAGCCCACAACCACCGCCGCTGGTTCCATCGCCGCCGCGGCCAGGAAGTGGGCCTCGACGACGAACGCTGCGAAGGGCAGACGTATGAGGAACTGCTCGCGGACCAAGGCCGGTCGCCCTTCGAAATCGCCGTCAGCCACGAGACAAGAGAACGGATTGAGGAGGCTTTGCAGAAAGTCAGACCGGCCTATCGCGCAGCTCTGATCCTTCGCGACGTGGAAGGGCTCAGCTACGAGGAAGTGTCTGAGATTCTCGACATTTCACTCGGCACCGTCAAGTCCCGCATCGTTCGCGGGCGGGAGGCGCTGCGCGCTCTGCTTGCAGGCGAAAGAGACAACGTACCCGGCCTCTCCTGGGCCGCCCAAGGAGCACAGTCGTGAACAAACTCGAGGTCCGTACCCTCACTCCCCCGCGCGATCTCTCCACCAAACTGCACGTCCTTGCTTCCCGCGAAGCCCTCCGGCGCCGGCGCCGCGCCTCGGTTGAGGCTTTCCTCACCCATCTGCGTGAAGAAGCTTCTCTTGTCTTCGACAACCTCATGCGCCCCTACGCCGTTCCCGCCATGGGCGGCGTGCTCTCCACTCTGGTCCTGTTCGGGGTCCTGGCGCCCTATCTTTCGGTGAACCTACGCATCGAGCGCGACGTCCCCACGGCCCTCGCCACCCCCGCCGCTCTCGAATCCGCGTTCTTCATGAGCCTCGATGAGTCCGGCGAAATCGTCATCGACGTCTCCATCGACGAGCAGGGCCGCATCATCGGCTACACGCTCCCGCGCGATCAGCGCTGGACCAAGGACCCCGCTCTGGTCCGCAACATCGAAACCGCGCTCCTCGGCACGCGCTTCACCCCGGCCACCGTCTTCGGCAAACCGGCCTCCGGACGCACTCGCCTCACCCTGCGCCGCAGCCACGTCGACGTTCAGGGCTGACGACAACGCCGGAAAAGCTCCCGCGGGTGACACACCGCGTCCGATAGCCAATAATGGTGAGTTGCCGTCCGCGAAAGACTCATCCCACTCCCGGCGCCCGGCCCTCGGCCAGCACTTCCTCGTGCGGCAATCCTACCTCACCCGCATCGCCGAAGCCGCCTGCCCGGAACGCGTACCCGCCGTCATCGAAATCGGACCCGGCAAAGGCGCTCTCACCGAACACCTCCTCCAACGCGCGGATCGCGTCATCGCCGTCGAAATCGACCCCGCCATGGTCGGCCATCTCATGATGCGCTTCGCCGGCGAACGCCGCCTCAAGATCGTCCCCCAGGACATTCTCGCCACTGACCTCACCCAGTGGGGACCCGCCACCGTCGCCGGCAATCTCCCCTACTACATCACTTCCCCCATCGTCGAACGCGTCCTCGCCATGGGCCGGACCCTCCATCGCGCCGTCTTCCTCGTGCAGAAGGAAGTCGCCGAACGCCTCGCCGCCAAGCCCAACTCCCGCGACTACGGCTTTCTCACCGTCGCCACACAAATGGTGGCCGAGACGAAACTCCTTTTCAAGGTGCCGCCTTCGGCCTTCCAGCCACCACCAAAGGTCGACTCCGCCGTCGTCGCCCTCGATCCCCGCCCCGTCCTCGCGGACCCAACCCCTTTGATCGCGTTCCTAGGGCTGTGCTTCAAACAAAAGCGCAAGACCCTGCGCAACAACCTGGCGCACATCTTCGGCAAGGAACTCATCGATGCACAGCCGGAAGCCGGCCTCCGGGCCGAACAGTTGACGCTCGATCAGTTCCGCGATCTCTACCGCAGGCTGACAGCGATGGGGTAGGTAGGCGGCCCCACCGTTATGCGGCCGATTCGAGAAGGCAGTCCCATTCGATCTCGAATATCGTCTCATCGCTCGGGCGGATCGACGCCCGTGGACTCTAGTCGCTGGGGCCGAGGAGGATGCGGTTCCTGATCTCTCGGCCCGAGTGGTCAGGTATGCCCTATTCGAGCGTGATGGTCAGGCGCTGACCCACGACGGTGCCAGCGTCTGGTTCAGGCGGTTGGTCGCCGGAAAGACCGTCCGGGATCACCAGGTTGATCTGGTACAGTCCGACAACGCCAGGGACGAGTCCCGCGTAAGAGACGGTACAGCTTCTGCCTCCGATGAGGACTTCGACTGCTATAGCCACGGGCGAGTCCCGCAGGAGGGCGCCTGGAGCAACGGCTGGATCCGGTGCCGCCGAAGCCGACGCCGTAGAGGGTAGCGGTGTCGCCGGAAGCGGCGGGCGGAAGTTCGCGCCGGGGATTAGGCTGGGGCGTCCGACGAGCGCCGCACGTCAGAAACCGTGGCGGCGAAGCCTGTGGACACCACCGGCCGAAGGCGGACGGCGCAGGATGCCGGGCGCGGGCGCGACAGGCGGCCCCGGCGAAAGAGTTTCGAAGTGCCCTCGGCGTTGGTCACTGGGAGTGGACGATCCTGGCGCGATGCCGTCGGGGACCTGACCGATTGATCTGTGTGGGGCTGATGTATGCGATGAAGCCGGGTTGTCCGCCGATGGAGGCGTTGCCGTCAGGGCTGTTGAGGGCACGGCCGTTCTGGAAGTCGGCTTCGGCCCAGGATCGTGTAGAAGCGCCCGAGGTTCTGACAGGTGCGATCCAGGAACCGGGAGCGATAGTTTCGGTGGCACCGAAGGCGGCGGCGCCGACGGCGGGCGAATGGCGGGCCCTGTTGGAGACGCAGAGGCGCAGCAGTGGGTTGCCGTGGGGTTGAACAGAGCCGGTTGGAGCCCGGCGGCGTTCGCCCGGAGATGGAGACGGCGCCGGGGGTGTCGCCGAGGTGACGTTGGCCGTGGCGATGCCTTCGGCATTGGTGACGGCCTTGGCGGATCGAAGAACGTGACCTTACCCGAGAGGACGCGAAACTCGACTTCGACGCCGGCGAGAGAATCAGTGTATGGCGCGGACGGTGAGCGGGGAAGGAGTAGCCAGGAGAGTGTGGGGCCGATCAACAATCGCGAGGCGGGCTTCGAGTGACGCGGCGGAGAGGAAGTAAAGGATCAGATCGGTTACCCTCGACAGAAGTGGAAGTGCCGCGACTGGACTTGATGGAGCTTGGGAAATAAAGAGGCGCGCCCAATGCGGCGGCACGTGGGACCGTAGTCGAGGTCGCCGCGGCGCGGCCCGCGATGATTTCGAGGCCGATTTCCTCCAGCGGCCATGCGGCGAACGAAGGGGCCTTCGCTGAGGTAGAGGTTGCCGGCGGCATCGACGTGGATGGAGGACAAGGGGCCAAGAGGCGATGCAGCGGGGGCAGGGGAGGGTGCGGTCCGTGTGTCGAGCGCCTGGCCGTTGCCAGCGATGGTGGAGACAATGCCCTGGGCGTCGATCTTGCGGATGCGATTGTTGCCCCAGTCGGCAGCGAATGTAGATGTTGCCTTCGCTGTCGGTGTCGACCAAGCCGGGGAATGCGAACTGGGCCGAGCGGGCCTGCGCGCCATCGCCGGAAAACCCGCACTGGCTTGTTCGGCGAAGAGTTGAATGAGTCCGTTGGTGGCGGTGAGGCTGTAGGTAAAGATGCCGTGGGGGTTGGGGCAGGCGACCGGGATGCGATTGCGGGAGCTATCGAGTTTCAGAGTCGTTGCATAGTTCGCGAACGGGCAGGCCGGCGATATAGCGGATGGAGCCATTGGCGATGCGAGTAGATGCCGTTCAAGTGGAGGAGGTGGACTGGCCGGCATCGTCGACGTCGATGTCGGATCCGGCTAGGATCCAGCATGCGGGCAGCGGGGCGATCGGCATTGAGCAGTTGGGCCCGATCAGGGAATCTTCGTTGCCGGCCTGGCGATCGTGAGACGCCGGCGACTAAGGTGCTGTAGGCACTGGACGAGTCGATGCGGCCGATCGTCTGGTTGGCGCCATCGAGGATCAGGTTGCCCGGTGGCGTTCCGGGCGATGGCGGTGGGCAGCAGATTCGAAGTCGCGAGGTTGCCGGACTGATTGCGGAAACGGCCGAAGATGGTTTGGATGACGCCGGCCGCGTTAACCCGCCGGATCCGGTCATTGAGACGATCGGCAATGATTAAGGAGCCGTCGGGTTCGGAAACGATTCCGATGGGCCCGGAGAAAGAGGCGCCAGCGAGCAGGACCGCCATCGCCGGCCAAACGTCCATGAAATTTGGGTGGCAACCGAGGTTGCGAGGAGCGATTCCGGCGAAATGCGGATAAACCCCGTGGAGAGATCGATGGTGCGAATACGCTGAGCGTCGCTGTCGCCGACGTAGAGTAAAGATCTGTCGAGGTCGACGGCCATGCCGTTGATGGTTTGGAAGGTTGCGTCGAGGGCTGGGGCGCCGTCACCAGAGTTGCCTCGGGCGGCGTTCGCGACGACGCGGGCGACGGTGCCTGTTTTGGAGAGTTTGTGGATGCGGCCGGCGCCGTCGGCAGTAGATGCCGTCTTTGTCGAAGGCAAGGGCTCGCGGGAAGGCGATACCGGCGGCGAGCGGGGCTTTCCGGGGTGTTGTAGAGTTCCTGGCGGCCGTTGCCGGCGACGGTTTGGATGATGCCGGCGGAATCGACGCGGCGGATGCGGTGATTGCCGAGGTCTGCGATGTAGAGACTGCCATCGGGAGAGATGGCGATGTTGAAAGGCCCATTGAGGGCCGCGGAGCGGTTAGGCCGCCGTCGCCTGAAGCCAAAGCTTAGGGCATTTCCGGCAAAGATGGGCGTTTCCGTCGGGTTTGAGGACATACGCGGTTGGCGGCTCGAGCGACGTAGAAGGATTCCCGGAGGAGTCAAGGGCAAGGTCGTTGATGCTGGGCAGGGGAATCTGGTCACCGCGGCCGCTGTCTGGTCCGACGGAGAAGCTTCCGGTGCCGAAAACGGTGCGGGAACGCCATCGCTCGAGACGTGGCGGACGGCCGTACAGGTCGGCGATATAGCCAACCGCCCTTGCCGTCGGAACTGGCTGCTGTGGGTAACGGAGCAGCAGGTCGCGGCCTTGACTTCCCCGGGACGGAAGGTTCCACCTTTCCGGCGACGGTATCGAGGCGAAGGAATGAGTTTTGGGCGGCAAGGGAGGCCGCAAAAACAAGGGCGGGCAAGAGTCTCATGCCTGGATATGCGAAATCGAGGCGAAAATCGGGAAAGAAATTATTTTCTCAGTTTCGGAGCGCGAATTCGCATTTGATTTTTATGGCCTTGCGGGTGTTCATTGCTATTGCCGCGGCGTGCGCGATTGCGACGCCGTTGGCGGGCCAGAGACCGGCTGGCGTGCCATTGCTGCTCTATCGAATCGGCTGTGGCGATGGGCGGCCAAGGCCCTACGATGGGGCTGACTCGGCCGGCTACCGGGTGCGGCAAGTACTTGCGAACCGAGCCGTTGACACCTTACTTGGGACGGACTGGTCCGCCTGTCTTGCGACGCGGGGTGCTTAAAACCGGACCCGGTACCGAACCGTCAGCGACCGCCCCAACCCCGGCACCCCCCACCCGATCCCACGATGCGCCCGGTTCCCGATATTCGACACATCCGCGAAAAAGTCCGCCGATTCGCCAACCGGAATCCCCGCCCGCACACCAACCAATCCATACCCCGGAATCGCCGTATTCAAAGGAGCCGAGTTTGCCGTTCCCAGCACCCGGTTCTGTACTTCCGCCAGCGTCTCCCCCGTCGGAATCAACACGCCCCCGGCCACCAACCCGCGCACCGCCGCCCCGTTGGCGAAATACCGCGCGATGTTGGACCGTGACCGAGTCGCCCCGATCCGCCGGTCCGACAACGCGAGCGACGACAACCGCGTCTGCCGCGCCGCCAGCGTCGAATACGCCTCCACCCAGAACCGCCGCGTCGGATGCGTGTAGAGCACGCTCGGATACGCCGTCACCGGCGGAATCCCTGGTTCGATGTCCGGAGGCAGGCCCGTATTGGCGTCCCGCGCGTCGATCCAGGTCAGATTCTCGTTCAGCGTCAGGCTGCGGTTCACACGGACGCGGAGTGACTGCTCCACCCCGCGCAGCCGCGCGCCATAGTAGTTCGCCCGAACCTGCACCGGCGCCGTCGCCGCCGGCACGAATACCGCCCCCGACGCCAGTTGGCTCGTGATCGGCTGATCCCCCAGATACAATCCCGTGGCCCCGGCCGGAAGCAGCAGCGTCTGGGAAACGATCGTGTTGCCCAGATTCATCGCGAACCCGGTCACCTCCACCCGAACCCGCGCATGCGTGAACGAAGCGCCGGCTTCGTAGTTGTCGCTCGTCTCCGGGCGCAGCCGCGATACCGGCAGCCCCGTCGGCTGTGCCTTGTCATCGGCGCTCGATCCGATCGTCGGACTGCCGAACGCCATCGCGTCATTCACGTTCGCCTCGAAAAAGCCGTTCCCCTGCAAACCGAGCGTCCCCAGATCCGTCATGTTCGGTGTACGGAAGCCACGGCTATAGTGCGCGTATAGGGCGAGCGGCTCCAGCGGACGGAAACTCGCACCCGCGCGGCCCGTCAGCCCGTTGGCCGTCAGCGAGTCGAACGGATACGTCCGGGCCGACGAATACGACGCGCCGCCGAAACGGATCGATCCGTTCAGCCGCAGCTTTCGCACCGGCTCCCAAACGTCGCTCACATAAACGCCGTGCGACAGGTACCGCGCCCCGTCGGGAATGCGCGGACGGCTCCGCGCCGTCACTCCCGAAACAGGATTGAAAGTGAAGGCCGGGGAAGCGATCCGTTCGAGGTAAGACTCGCCGCCCAGCGCCAGGGAATGGGTCTGTATCCGCCGCTCCGCCTGCAGCACCACCCCCCATGCCCGCAGCTTTTCGTACTGATGCGAGATCGATCCACGCGGGTCTCCGTTGCCTCCCTGGTTCACACGCTCTTCCCGCTGCGCGTTGAACGACACTCCCGCCGAGATCCGCTCGAACGGACCCGCTTGGAATCGCTGGTAACGCAGATACCCGAAGTCCAGCATCAGGTTGCGCAAGTCCGCGATCAGGTTGCCGTCCCCTCCCGACAGTTGGTCGTACCGCTTGGCGCCGTCCTGCTGATTTCGTTCCATGTGGAAAAGAAGGTACTGGCGCGCGTCGGGCCGGAACTGCGTGTGCAGCGATCCGCCGTATTGCGTGAATCCCGTATCCGGCAGCCGGTCGCCCAGCACGTTGGCGGGCAGGCCGAAAAAGCGCGTCACCGCGGCGTTGGTGTCGAGCCCCCTCGCCGCCTGCATCGTATTCACCCGCCGGCCCGCCAACGCCAGAACCGTATTCACGCGCGGCGTGTAGAAGCTGATCAGCGAGTTGGCGCCGGGAGCGAGCGTGGCGGAGTCGAACGACGGGGCGAACTCCCCGGTAACGAACTTCGACTGCGCCAGCGGAAACGTCGACAACAGCGCTACCGATCCGCCCAACGAATCGGAACCGTATTGCGCGCTATTGGGTCCGCGTAGAATCTCCACCGAATCGAGCAGCGCCGGATCGGTCAGATTCTGGAACGTGGAAACGCCGCCCCGCTGCACCGACGTCGTATAGCGAAACCCGTCCCGGTACACCGAGACTTTGTTTCCCGTAAGTCCGCGTACGTAGAAAGCGCCCATCGCCGGCGCTGTGCGGAGCGCGTGGACCCCCGGCTCGCCTTCCGCGATATCGGTGAGCGTCGTCTTGGCGCGTTCCGCGATGGCCGAACGCGGAATCGTATTCACCCGCTGCGCCAGCCACGCCGGCGACTCCACCGTGCCCGCCTCCGCCGACACCGTCAGATGTTCCTCAACCGGCACCAGGCTCAGCGTCAACGCCAGAGCCGCATCGGCCCCCGGGCGAAGGTGGACCGCTTGACGGGTCTCGGCGAACCCCGCCCCGCCCGCCGACAGAATGAAGTCCCCGCAAGGCGCCGGATTCACCGAAAACCGCCCATCGGGTTGCGTGAAAGCCGCCGCAAGTGCAATGCGGTTCGGGCTGAGCAGTGAAACCGCGGCGCCAGGAACCGGCGCGCCCGATGGGTCCGCTATCTGCCCGGTCAACGAACAGTCCGCCCCGAAGACGGGCATGGCGAGCAGGATTAGAAAGTAACGCATGGAGTGCCTAACCTCGTACTACTCCCTGAACGGAATTAGGTGAACCATCGTCGTGGTTCGTTGCGCCACGCGAGCGCCTTCCGCGGCGCTCGGTGTCGGTCGTTGAGCCCGGGCGAGAGGTCATCCCCCTCGCCCAGGTGAAAAAGCTACCGGCAGCTCGGGAACTTGTGGCTGCTCAGCCGCGTGGACCAGTCAAACGGCCCCGCCCCCGTGAAGTGCATCGTCGTGAACCAGAACGTGCAGTCATCCACCGGATCCAGGGTCATGGCGCTGTAGTCACCCCAGCGGCCCGATCCCGTCTTCGAAAAAGCTCCGTTCAGGATGGTCGCTTCGTTCTCCATCTGCCCCAGCGGCTCGCTGCGCATCCGTCCCGTGTACCGGATCGAAGGATGCACCGTCGTCGCGTTCGAGGCGCTGTACCCAAGTAGGATGTTGCCGCGCTTGTCGCTCGCAATCGACGCCATCCAGCGGTCGGTTGCATCCGGTCCGAAGATGTTCTGCTG
This sequence comes from Bryobacteraceae bacterium, assembly GCA_041394885.1. Lineage (GTDB taxonomy): Bacteria > Acidobacteriota > Terriglobia > Bryobacterales > Bryobacteraceae > DSOI01. Next base: position 161,894 of record JAWKHI010000010.1, read on the forward strand.
GAATACCGTCGGCGTCCCCGCGAACACGTTCCGCAGTTCCCCCCACCAAACGCCGCCCTCCACCGACATGTTCACCAGAAGCGTATCGGCCGAGCCGATCCGCCGGTACGGAGCCCGGTGCATCATGCGAAACGAGACCGCTTCGAGAAGATTCCCGTTCGGTTGCGGGACACACCGCGTCCGGGAAAACCCGCCGCATTTGTGCGAGATCGTCTGGATAGTCAGGTTCGGCGGGACCGTGATCACGGTATTGGCCGGTGTCACGAAATCCCAAAGCACCTGGTACATCTTAATGATGTTCTCCGTGATGAAGAACGCCTGCGGACCCACGAACAGCGTCGGGCTGTTGGCCGGAGTGTTGGAGTCCGCGTCCGCGGGCAGCCATCCGAACGCGTTGACGTCGTTGAAGCACACTGCCGCTGCGGCGTTGCCGGCAAGCATCGCCGTACGCTCGAAGCCGCAGAATTTGCCGTATTTATACGCGTTCCCGGCACCATTGAACGTATTGAAGGTGGCCGTGTACGCCGACTGGCTCGGCCAGACTCCCACCTTCGGATAGTCGATGAAATCATCGTTTCCAAAGTTGAACGAATAGACGTTGAACGCGCCCGTGGCGTCCGAGGTCGTCGACACCGCGAAGCACTGGCTGAATGAAGGAGTCCCGAAGTCGAGCGCGAATTGCGAGATCACCCATCGCCCCCCGAATCGATCGTAGTTCACGATCGGGTCGCCCGAATTCGTCGTCCGGCAGATGTCGGTCGCCGGAAGCCCCTGAAACAGCGCGTTGATGTTGATCGGCACTCCGATCATTGCCCCCGTCGCTTTGTTGAACACCGCGTACGAGACGTTCACCGCCTGCACGAACTGCGTCGCCCCGATTGCACCCACCGTGTCCGGAGGGTTGAATCCCGGCGTGTGCCCGTTGTTCAGCCCGATGCCCGGTACGTTCAGGCCCACCGGAGCCTGTACGTTCGGCGCCGCCGCCAATGGCTCCCGTCCAATCGACGCCGCGCGTGCGCTCAGCCCCGGCTGAATCACATTCTTCGCGTTCCCGATCCATCCCGGGTACGGATTGCGCCGCGGGTTGTCGCTATCGGGATCGGGTGAAGAATTCTGTGGCAGTGGGTGAAGGCGGTTGGCTTCGAGAGCCGACGGCACAAACGCCCGGTTGCCGGTGTATCGCGTTACCTGTTGCGCGCACAACAACGAGCCGGCGCCGAAAAGTACGATTAGTGTTTTCTTGACCAAGGGAGTCCTCCTGAACCTGTTGCTGCTGACAATCTCATTCCTCCCAGGAACATACAGCCGTTCAACTAGGGAGTGGTAGTGCTCAAAAAATAGGCAGCGAAAGTCTATCGACAAACGCTGCCTGAATGTTTACCCTAACCGAATGAATTAGATCCAGATACTTTCGAACAAGCTTCTCACTTAGCCGGCACAGGGCGGGCGCCCTCGAAGCAGCCAAACTTCCAGGAACTCGCCGCGTATCGAGAGCCGGAGCGAGTCCGTTTTGCGCGTGTTCCTCAAAAGCCGCGACGGCGCAGAAGCCCGATCCCGGCCAACCCCGCCGAGATCAGCACCACCGTTGTCGGCTCCGGCACTTGGCCCTGCTGCTGCGCGTCCCCAAACACGATGAATGCCTTCTCGCTGTTGTTCGCGATGAATGGATCTCCGAACAGCAGGTCGAACTCGCCGGCCGGATTGCCGCCCCCGGCTGCCGTTGTCTCCCAGTTCATGTCTACAAAGCTGATGTTGCCCGTCGGGCCGTTGTGGATCCCCAGCCAGTAAATCCCCGCCCCGACATTGATATTCGGCGTCAGATTGAAATCGTATCGGTATTCGTCAATCCCGAGGCCGCCCAGGCCAGTCGCCACCTGCGTCGCAATCGCGTTCCCGCTCGCGATGACACCGCCTGGTTCTCCGGCGTTGTCCATGTAGATATACCAGTCGATGCTGCCCAAGTAGTCGCCCGCTGCCGACTGCAGCGCCCAGAAACGGACTGCCGTCAGCGTGCTCGCGGCCGCTACCTGAAAATCGTCTGTCTGAATGTACTCGGCGATGTTGTTCCCGAACGCTTGATCTGGGGCCCCATTGTCATGGATTACGGCCGCGCTGGCAAGCGACCCCGCACACAGCGCAACGATAGCGAATCGAATCACACGCAAGCTCAAAATTTTCTCCTCCTAGGTGAGTGGTCCTAGTCCTGTGCAGCATATTTACCCGGTACTTTGAAAAAATACTGGTACCGTCGTTAGTCTTTCCAAAGCGTCGCACATGCGTGTGAGAAAAGCAATGCATTCCCCATACTTATCTATGACATTTCTTGCTTTGAATCAACAACTTGCGCCACTTTGAAGGGGACTGGTGCCTCCGTTCGGGAGTATCGCACACCCTAACGTGTGTCTTCTTCCCTCCCGATTCGGGATTGACGTTGTCTCCGTCTCTACAACTCCCGGTCCACGGAGGTATGATAAACGGGAGTATGGCTCCCACCGAGTGAACCCTGGAAGCTTAAATACTGGAAGGGCAGAAACCAACACCATGAAGATTGCATTGGCCGCAGGGCTGTTATTTGTTGGCGCCGCGTGGGGACAGCGCGCGCCCCAGACCAGGGACGACGTGGCCAGACCCGGTGGACACCTCCCCGGAAACCCAAAGATCGCGCTCGTCAAAGTGGCCGATGGCTTTTTCGATCCCACCAACGTCGCCTCCGCCAATGACGGCACAGGACGCTTGTTCGTCACCGAGCGCGTGGGCCGCGTCCGCATCGTCAACAAAAACGGATCCGTCCAGCAGGAGCCCTTCCTCGACCTCACCAAAATCAACCCCTTGGGCAACGACGTCCAAACCGGATTCGTCGAACAGGGTCTCTACTCCATCGCCTTTCATCCTCAGTTCAAGCAAAACGGCTACTTCTTCGTTCACTACGCCTCGCTTCCCTTCAACGGCGATGGCATGATCGTCCGCTTCCAGGTCGATCCCCGTAGCCCTAACGTGATGACGCCCGAACGCACCAACGCGACGGCCAAAGTATTGCTCCGCATCGAACAGCCCTACTACAACCACAACGGCGGCCAGATCGAGTTCGGCCCCGATGGCTTCCTCTACATCGGCAGCGGCGACGGCGGATGGGAAGGCGATCCCTACGAAGCAGGCCAGGATCTGGGCACCCTCCTCGGCAAGATCCTTCGCATCGACGTCAATACTCCCGACGAGTCCATCCCCTACCGCATCCCCGCCTCCAATCCCTTCGCCACCGCCGGCAAAGAGCGCCTCATGCAGTTGTTCGGCATCAGCGAAGTGGACTTCGCCAAAATCAAGACCCGTGTCCGCCCCGAGATCTGGGCCTACGGCAGCCGCAATCCCTACGAGTTCTCCTTTGACCCCAAAGCCGGACACCTCTTCATTGCCGACGTCGGGCAGAACCACTGGGAAGAGATCCACTTCCAGCCGGCCGGCGCCAAGGGCGGCGACAACTACGGCTGGAACCGCATGCAGGGAAGCTGGTGCCATCCCATGTCGGGCCCGAACGATAAGTGTCCCCAGGTCGGCATCCTGCCCGCCGGCGAATATCCTCACGAGGTTCCTTACCCCGGCGCCGCCCCGCTCAAGGACGGGCACGGGTGCTCCATCGAAGGCCTCGGCATCGCCAACTACGGCGGCATGAACGGCGTCTATCTCGTCGGCGACTGGTGCACCGGCCGCGTCTTCGGCCTCGGTTGGGACGGCAGCAAGTGGCAGTTGGAAGAGATGCTCCACACCAACTTGCAGTTCACCGCCGGCGGCAATGGCGAAGACGGTTACGTCTATGCGGTCAATTGCTTCTGCTTCTACACTTCAGACAAAGGGCCGATGGCCAATCCGCCCGGCGCGCTGTGGAAGGTGGTTCCCGTGAGCGAAGTCCCCGCCGGAGCCGAAACCGCGCGCGTGGTCACCCAGGTGAGCCAGGGTGAAGAGGCCGGGTCCGGCTTTCGCAACGCCCTCGACAACCGGCCCTTGACGCTAAACCTCATGGCCGGCGAGACCGTCACTCCCCAGGTCACCGAATTCCAAAAAACGCGCAAGAATCCCTACAGCGGCAATCGCGCCGCCATCGCCGCCGGCAAGGCCAGCTACCAGCAGTGGTGCGCCGCCTGCCATCTCGAAAACGGGACAGGACGCATCGGATCTAACCTCACCGACGCCCAAGTCACCTACCCGCGCGTCAATACCGACACCGGGATGTTCGAAGTCATCTACGGCGGCGCCTCCGGTGCCATGCAGTCGTTCGGGAACCGCATCAGCCAGGACGAGATCCTGAAGATCATGGCCCACCTCGAAACGCTGAAGAAGTGACACACTGAAGAAATGAGCAGACCGAAACGCGCCCTGATCACCGGCATCACCGGGCAGGACGGCTCTTACTTGAGCGAGCTGCTGCTCGCCAAAGGCTATGAAGTCCACGGAATCGTCCGCCGTGTCGCCCTCGAGGATCCCCTCGGCCGCCTTTCCCGCATCAGTAAGCTGACCTCCCAATTGCACCTCCACGCCGCCTCGCTCGAAAGCTACGCCAGCATCCATCAGGTGGTGGCTAAGGTCGAGCCCCACGAGTGTTATCACTTGGCTGCCCAGAGCTTCGTCAGCTACTCCTTCGATGACGAGTTTTCCACCCTCAACACCAACATCAACGGGACGCACTATCTGCTTTCGGCGGTGAAGAACCTTGCCCCCGAGTGCCGCTTCTATTTCGCCGGCTCGAGCGAGATGTTCGGCCGCGCCGACGAAGTGCCCCAGCGCGAAACCACCCGGTTTCACCCCCGCTCCACCTACGGCATCAGCAAGGTGGCCGGGTTCGATCTCACTCGCAACTACCGGGAAGCCTACCGGCTCCATGCGAGCAACGGCATTCTTTTCAATCACGAATCCCCGCGGCGCGGGTTCGAATTCGTCACCCGCAAGATCTCCGCCGGCGTGGCCCGCATCCGCGCCGGCATCTCCAAGCAGTTGAAGCTCGGCAACCTCGACGCCAAGCGCGATTGGGGACACGCGCGCGAATACGTCGAGGCCATGTGGCTCATGCTCCAGCGCGACGAGCCAGACGACTATGTCGTCGCCACCGGCGAAACTCACTCCGTCCGCGAGTTCGTCGAACTCGCCTTTGCCCACGCCGGTCTCGATTGGGAGCAATACGTCGTTATCGATCCCGAACTCTACCGGCCCGCCGAAGTAAACATCCTCCTCGGTGACGCCGCCAAAGCGCGGGACGAATTGGGCTGGCAGAACCGCATCGGCTTCGAGGACCTCGTCCGCGAAATGGTCGAGTCCGACTGCCGCATGATCGCCGGCATTGACCTTCGCCCGGCGCCCGCCGCCCTCTAGATGCACTGCCCCCAACGCCGGGGCACTTGCGGATCGCGACTCACTCGTCATACTCTGTCTCTAAACGCAATGCATTATTGCCTGGAATGCCGGGAGGAGGCAGTAGGCCCAATCTGCCATCGCTGCGGCGCAAACACAATCACGGGTGCCAACTCCACCCTCACCGGCGCAACCGGCTCTTCCGCTGACCGCGCCGCGGCCCTCTGCTATGTGCTTTGGTTCGTCTCCGCTCTCGTCATGCTCGCCATCCCACGGTTCCGGCACAGCCGTACGGTGAAATTCCACGCCTACCAATCCATTCTCCTCTCCGCGCTCCTCATGGTCGTCTTCTTCTCCCTCGGACTCTATCTGCCGCTCCGGCTTCGGGATACCGTATTCTGGGCCTTCCAGGTGGCGGCGCTCACCTTGTGGGTGTCCATGATTGCTCTCACCTGGATGGGGAAAAACCCCTCGGTTCCCTGGGTAGGCGGGCTGGCCGAAAAGCAGATGTAGCCCCGACGGCCCTTCGTGCGTCCATACTGACAGCTTGAAGAACTTCTCTGCTTTTCCGATTCTCGCCCTTGCCGTCTTCATGGCCGGAAGCGCCCTTGCGCAGGCCCCCATCGCGCGGCCCCGCATCGGCACCATCGACTTCTACGGCCTCGACAAGACCAAACCCGAGGACTTGCGCAAGATCCTCGGCGTCAAGGAAGGCGACTTCCTCCCTCGCGCCAAAGGCGACATCGAAGAGGAGATCGAAAAGCTCCCCAACGTCGTCCGGGCCCGCCTCGAGGCGGCCTGCTGTGACGACGGCAAGGCCGTGCTCTATGTCGGCGTCGAAGAGCGCGGCGCACCCCACTTCGACTACAATCCCCCGCCCGCGGGCTTGGCCATGCTCCCCAGACCCGTGCATGACGAATACACGCAATTCCTCTCCGCCCTCGGGCTAGCCGTCCGCGCCGGGGAAACGGAAGAGGATCTCCGCCAGGGCCATTCACTCATGGCCAACTCGGGCGTCCGCAAGCACCAGGAGCGGTTCCAGGAACTCGCCAAAGAACACCTGGAAGCCCTGCGCGACGTCCTCGCCCACTCCGCCGACGAAGAGCATCGCGCCATTGCCGCCTACGTCATCGGGTACGCGCCCCGCAAAGTGGATGTGGTGAAAGATCTACAGGCCGCCCTTCGCGATCCCGATGACACCGTCCGCAACAATGCCGCCCGCGCCCTCGCCGCCATCGCCGTCCTCGCCACCCGCCTGCCCGAAGCCGAGGATCCACGCGACCGCCTCAAGGTCGCCCCCGTCTGGTTCGTCGAAATGCTGGACTCGCTGATCTGGCAGGACCGTATGACCGGCGCCGCCACCCTCCTCACACTCACCGAAAAGCGCAACCCCGCGGTCATCGACCTCCTCCGCGAGCGAAGCATGGATACGCTACGCGAGATGGCGAAATGGCAGCATCTGGCCCACGCCCTGCCGGCCTTCATCCTCCTCGGCCGCGTCGCCGGCATGACCGAAGAAGAGATCCAAGCCGCATGGACGGCCGGCGACCGCTCCCGCGTCATGGCGAAGTAGCCGGCTTCGGAGGCCTAAATCTTCCCCGACTTCATCTCGCCAGCCAGGTACTCACTCGCCCGCATCGATAACGCCAAAATCGTCATCGTCGGATTCTGATACCCGCCCGTAACGAAGCTCGACCCGTCCACGACAAACAAATTCTTCATATCGTGGCTCTGATTCCACTTATTCAACACGCTCTTTTTCGGATCGTCCCCCATCCGGCAAGTGCCCAGCTCATGAATCGAATACCCCGGCGGGTACATCTTGTCATGCCGCGCCAGCACCTCGAATCCCGCCCCCTCGCAGATCTCCCCGAAGGAATCGATGGCGTGCCGCGCCATCTTGTGCTCGTTGTCGGAGTACCTGGTCTCGAAATGCAGCACCGGGATCCCGAAAGCATCGCTCACTTTCTTGTCGATCGAAACGTGATTTTCCTTGCGCGCCAGCACCTCGCCCATCACGGTCACCGACACCGCCGCTCCCCGATAGTCGTCGAGCGCCCGGTCGAGTTCCACGCCATAGGCCGGAATGTATTTCGGGTCCGGCGTCCCCCCTGTGTACATGTCGAAGGCGTAGCCCCGGATGAACTTCTCCTCGTTGCCCTTCTTCAAATTTACGAAACGAGGCACGATGCCCCCGCCGCCCATCAGCCCCCGCGGAGCTTTACCGCCCTTGGCCTCGGGCACGATCGCGGTGACCGCCTGGCTGATATAGAACTGGTCATGCAGGTAGTGGCCCAGCACCCCGCTCGAATTCGCTATGCCGGAGTTCAGCAGGATCCGCGTACTCTCGAGGCACGACGCTCCCACCACCACCGCCCGCGCCGTCACATGCATCTCCCGCTTCGATTTGCGGTCGACGAAGTTGGCGCCGTTCGCCAACCCCGTGTTGCGGTCCACGGTGATGTCGCGCACAACGGCATTGGGAACGATCGTCAGGTTGCCCGTCTCTACCGCGTCCGGCAATAGCAGGTTGAACGAACTCGCGAACGGTCCCCGCCCGATCGACCGTCGCATCTTCGTCACCGCGATATCGCGCTTCCCCGCCGATGCGATAAACCGCTCCATCGCTCCGCTCCAAGGCGAATCGTCTTCCAGGAACTTGCCGTCGGGAAGTTGCTTCAACCCCGATGTCTTACCCGACACGCGAAAAATCGGATCCACCCGGTCGTAATAAGGCGCCAGATCCGCGTAAGCGATCGGCCAGTCTTCCCCGAAACCGTCGTGGCTCGCGGCCTTGAACTCGTAGTCGCTCAGCCGGAACGACATCCGCGCCCAGAACAGGCTCTTCCCCCCAATCATCCGCACCCGCACCCAATTGTACGGAGCGTCCGCGTCGTGCGTGTAGGGAACCTCGGTTTCATCCACCCACTGATTCGCGTTGTACTCGTTGGCCTGGAACACATGCGGCAGACGGCCCGGTTTCCCGAAGCCGCGATACGGCAATTCGTGCGCCGCCTTCGGACCGCGCGCGCGATCGAAGTCCACCAGCGGACCAGCGTCGACCATCAAACACTTCGCGCCCGCTTTGGTGAGCGTGTGCGCCGCCATCCCGCCGGAAGCCCCGGATCCGATGATCAGAACGTCGTATTTCTGTTCAGGCATGTCCGAAGTCCCCCTTAGTCCAGCGGATACCAATACAGCCGCCCAAACCCGCCCCGCCGCGAACTCGGCGCCGGGCCCGACGCTGCGTACTCGCGCGAGTTCACCGTCGCGGTGCGTACATCCGCCTTCGCCGCGATCAGCAGCGCGGCGATCGGATCCGTCGGTGGCTCCGGCTTCCACGGTTCCCGCAGCGGCGCCAGCAGTTCCGCCGCCTGCTCTGTATCCACGTCCGCGAATGGCTTTGCGAAACGGCGCTGCGACGCCTTGTTCAGCGCATCCAATCCGTTCCGGTACGTCTGCTGCCTCTTGGTGTCCGATTGCGAGATCAGGAAATCCAGAAACTCCGGCGCGCCCGCCTCGAGAGCGCCCGGACGCGGTGGCGCCGCCGGCGCCAGGATATCGGCCAGCCGCGTCAGCGCCGCCATTTGTGCGGCGGCGAAAAATCGCTTCGCCGGCGCCGCCACCTCATCCGTTGTGTGGACCCGCAGCGGAGGCGTCGCCGTGGCTGCCGGCGCGCCGGCCGGCGCCGGATCCCGATCCGGATTCGCCCCCCGGCGTCGGGGCTGGTCCTGGGCCACCAGCGCGGGTGCGGCCGTGGCCGCCGCAACAGTGTTCAGAAATCGGCGGCGTTTGATTCCGGTCATCGTTGTGCTCTCGAATTATCCCTTATTCTGGACATCCCGTTTGACTTGACGCCACCCAAGCGGTACAAGGTAACGTCATGCGTGTTCTTCCTCTGATACTGATTGGCGCCGCCGCGGCCATGGCGGACCGCATCGAAAACAGCGTCAAAGACGCCGCCCCCTCCGGCCTGCTCGCCGGCGTCGCACGCGCCGATATCTCCCCGCCCGTCGGGATCCCCCAAATGAACTGGGGCGCGCAGACGCACGTCACCGCCGAGGCCATTGACCCCGCCGGCATGTGGGCCACCGCCCTCGTTCTGAGTGACGGCCGAAGCAAGTTCGCCATGGTCGACATCGATGCGCTCTTCGTCGCTCCCCTCGGCGATGTCGCCGAACGCGCAGCCAAACTCACCGGCATCCCCGCCGATCATATCCGGCTCGGCGCCACCCACACCCACGCCGGCCCACTCCTCACCGGCGCGAAAGGCCCCGTCGGGCTGGATCTCCAGCAGTTCCGCCCCATGTACGACCGTCACTGGCAAAGCGTCGCCGATCGCGTCGTCGGCGCCATCGCGCAGGCCAACGCAAGTCTCGAACCCGCCCACATCGGCGGCGCCAAGGGCATCGGCACCATCAACATCAACCGCCGGGTCCGCCCCCGCGACGGTGCGCCGCCCGCGGTAGGCCGCAACCCCGAAGGCCTCGTTGACCGCGACCTCATCGTCGCCCGCATCGACAACGCCCAAGGTCATCCGCTCGCGGTGATCGTCAATTTTCAATGCCACGGAACCGTGCTCGCCTGGGAAAACAAAGCTATCTCGCCAGACTGGCCCGGCATGATGCGCAAAGAAGTGGAGCACGCCTTGCCCGGATCGAAATGTCTCTTCTTCCAGGGCGCCGCCGGCAATCAAGGGCCGGTCGAAGGCTTCACAGGCGACCTCGCCGTGCCCCACCGCCTGGGCCGCATCCTCGGCCATCAAGCTGCCGCGCTCGCGCTCGAAATCGAAACCGTCCGCCGCGAGCCGAAGTTCGAAGGATTCGTCGAATCCACCGCTTACATCGCCAAACAGTATTGGCGCACGGCGGGTCCACGCGACGGGACCCTGGCGTTTGCCTCAAAGGTGATCGACGTGCCGTCGCGCGCCTACACGGCCGCGGAAGTTGCCAGCATGGAAAAGCGCTGGCAAGACGCTCAATCCAAGGCCGCCGCCGTCAACGGGAATGACCCCTGGGCCAAACATGCCGCCGAAGCACGCGTACGCCGATTCGCCGACTTGCTCGCCAAATGGAAGGAGCCCGCCGCCCCACCCGTCCAAGTCCGCCTCCAGATTCTCCGGATCGGTGAGGTGACCCTCGCCGCTATGCCCGGCGAACCCTTCGCCGAAATCGGCCAAGCCGTCAAACGCTCATCGCCCTCGCCCATCACCATGTTCTGCGGCTATTCGAGCGGCGAAGGCGGCGAATACATGCCCATCGAGAGCGAGTACGAGCACGAAGGCTACGAAGTGGACCGCACCCCCTACGGCCGTACGGCGGCTGCCGCGGTCATCCGCGAATTTCAGGAGCTCTTCTCCGCCCTGCGGTAGGCGCTCACTCGCCCCTACTGCCCACCGAGGACACTCTCCACGAATCGCGTCGTCTCCGCGAACGGCGGCACCCCGCCATACCGGTCCACCACTCCAGGTCCCGCATTGTAAGCCCCCAACGCCCTCCGCCAATCCCCCCCATACCGCCCCAACAACTCGCCCAGATACCGCGCCCCTGCTTCGATGCTCTCTACCGGATCGAACGGATCGCCCACGCCCAGCCCCGATGCCGTCGCCGGCATCAACTGCATCAATCCCAACGCACCCTTTGAGGAAACCGCGCACGGGTCGAACGCCGACTCCCGCGCTATCACCGAGCGCAGGATCTCCGGCCGGTACCCGTTCCTCGCCGCCGCCGTTCGAATCACCGGATCGAGCGTCGAGGGCAGCATCGGAAGGCACCCAAACGACGCCGCCGACGCAGGCGCCGGGTCCGCCGGCAGTGGATTCACCACCGTACCGGCCGGAGCCGCGGGCGTCATCGGCGCGGGCGGCTCGAGGAACTGCCCGTCCTTGTTCTTCGACCATGGAATTGTGAACCACTGCGGATCACCTGCCTCCGCCGTGCCGGTCTGCATACGCACCGTCTCTTTCTGCTTCGCGATCGATTGCCGCTGCCGTTCGAGCGACTCCTCCATTGCGATCCGCGGCCCTTTCCCCGGCATGGCGCTCGGACTCGCAACCGGCATCGCCTGCGCAAGCAGAAGGATCATCAGCATCATCCGTTATCATCGGAAGTGAAGGCATGCAACCGAATGAGAGAAAGCCGGGCAGTCCCTGTCGCGTTTGCTTACTCCCCTTACTGTTGCCTGCGTAGGTCTTTTCGAGATTAACCGGGCCAAATGGAACTGACGCCAATTCACTGGTACCAGCGCGTGCGGGCTCAGCTTGCCTTCACCTACCTGCTCGGTGGTGGCGTCGCGGCCGTCCTTGCTTTGGTATTTTCCTACGTCGCCTTCAACATGATCCTCACCCGGACGGCGATCAATACCGTCGAACGCCAGGTTGCCCTCATCGTCGAAATGACCGGGCAAAGAGCCGAATTGTTCGCCCGTCTCGCCCCCGTTACTCCTCGTCCCCCGGGAGCACGGCCGCCACCATCCCCCGCAGGCCCTCCAACGCCAGGTTCGCCGCCGCCACCGGGCTCCCCGCCCCCAGCCCCTCCGCCCGGCGGTCCCGGCGCACGGCCCGCCGTAGGCCGATCCGGCGTTCGCTCCCGCGCCATCTGCAAGGACGAAAAAGGAATCACCACCACGCGGACCTTCCCCGGCAACGCCACCTTCGACCTCCCCGAATGGCTCACCGCGGACCGCTTCGAAGGCGTTGTCTTCGACAACGGCACGCCCTGGATCCGTGCCTACTCCCGCACCACGCAAGGCTCCTGCACCGTCGAGGTGCTGGCCGAGACCGCCGTCGACGAGCAACTGGCCCAAACCATCGGCGACGCTTCCGAAATGAAGTTGATCATCCCCGACATTCCAGCCATGCCCGCGCCCACGGCCGTAGGAGCGCCCAAGCGCGGACGGCCCAGTCTACCGGAAATCGCCTGGACCAACCTGATCGGCCGCTTTCCCCGCGGCCTCCCGGCGGCCGTCCAGGGCCTCTCCTGGCAGAATGGCGAACCCATGACCCGGCTCTTGTTCTTGGTGCGGCCCGACGTCGCCACCACTTGGGCGCAGTTGACCCGGTTCGGCCAGCAGCAGCGCCGCTGGCTCACCGCCATGGGCCTCATCGGCGGATTGTTTCTCCTGGTCGAGCTTCTCGCCGCCTGGCTCGCCCTGCGCCTGGCCCGCCGCATCGTGCGCTCGGTGAACTTGCTCTCCGAAGCCGCCGAGCAGTACGGCGCCGGCAACCTCACCCACCGCATTCGCGGCCTGCGCGACGATCAACTGGGCCGCCTCGGCGCCGGCTTCAATCGCATGGCGGAATCCATTCACGATCTCATCGCCCGCATCAAACAGAACGAGCGGCTGGAAGAAGAAATCCGCGTTGCCCGCCAGATGCAGGAATCTCTCCTGCCGAGCAAACTCCCCCTGCTCGAAGGTTCCCGCCTCGCCGCCGTCTGTTTCCCCGCCCGCAACGTCAGCGGAGACATCTACGACGTGCTGGACTTGGGCGACGGCACCGTCGGCCTTCTCTGCGCCGACGTCAGTGGCAAAGGCGTCCCCGCCGCCCTCATGATGTCCAACGTCCAGGCCATGGTCCGCACCATGATCGAAGGCCGCAATGGCGACCGTCCCTCTCCAGCCAGGCTCCTCGAACGGCTCAACCGCGAAGTCTACCGGCACAGCCCGCCCAACACCTTCGTAACCCTGTTCTGGGCCGAGTACGACGCAAAGCGCCGTCTGTTGCGATGGGCCAACGCCGGTCATTGCCCCGCGCTGCTGCTCGCCGAGGGAGAAGAGATCTGGCTCGCCGAGGGCGGACTCCCGGTCGGCATGTTCCCCGCCGCCGAATACAAGGATCAGGAGCGCGCGCTCCCCGCCGGCGCCACCCTCGTCACCTACACCGATGGCGTCGTCGAGGCCGAACGCGACGACGGGGAGGCATTCGGGGAGCAGGGGCTCGCTAACGTCTGCCGCATCCATGCCGGCGCCGGCCCCGATGGGATGATCCATGCCGTGGTCGATTCCGTCCGCTCATTCATGGATGGCCGCGAACTCGGCGATGACCTCACCGTCGTCGTCCTTCAAAGTTGAGCGCTTATGCGCCCGCGGAGGACCCTGGCTTCGACGCTCGCAGGAACGCGCTCAGAAACGTCCCCCCGCCCGCCGCGCCTACCGTCTCCGGCTTGTGCTCCCGCGTCACCTCGATGCCGATATCCGTGAACCCCGCCGCGGCGAGCTTGGCCCGGTATTCATCCTCGTCCAGCGCGCCTGCGATGCACCCGGACCATAACTCCAGGTCCCGCCGCACCGCCTCCGCGATTTCTCCCCGCGACACGATATCGGCCACCGCGAAGCGTCCACCCGGGCGCAGAACCCGGAACGCCTCCCGCAAAACCTGATCCTTGTCCGCCGATAGATTGATCACGCAGTTGGAGATGATCACGTCCACCGACGCATCCGGCAAAGGAATGTGCTCGATCTCGCCCTTCAGGAACTCCACGTTCGTCAGTCCGGACTTGGCTTTGTTGTCGCGGGCAAGCGCCAGCATCTCATCGGTCATATCCAGACCGTACGCAAACCCGGTCGGCCCAGTCCGCCGCGCCGATAACAGCACGTCGATCCCCCCGCCCGATCCCAAATCGAGCACCGTTTCCCCCGGCGTGATCTCGGCGAGCGCGGTCGGATTCCCGCACCCGAGCGAAGCCAGAACCGCCGCATTCGGGAGTTCCTCTTTTTGTAAGGCGTCATAGAGGCCGGAAGTGATCGGGTCCGCCTCGCCGCACGACGCGCCCGCCCCGCAGCACGAATTCCCCTCCCCCGTCACCACCCGCAGCGCCGCCTTGCCGTAATTCTCGCGGACTGTTTCTTTCACCTGTTGTGCGTTCATCTTCGTTCGATCTCCTTTTCGAAATAGCTACCGATCCGTCGTGCAATGTCGTCCCTCACGGCGCGAAACGCGTTCCGCTTCTCCTCGTCCGGTCCGGCAACAGCGGCCGGATCCGGGAAGCCGATATGGACACGATGCTTGACCTCGCCGCGGAACGCCGGACATGCCTGATCGGCGCTCCCGCACACCGTGATCACGTGGTCGAATTGATCGTCCAGAAAACGATCGACGTGCTTCGGCCACCCTCCCGAGATGTCGATCCCCGCCTCCGCCATCGCTTCGATCGCGAACCGGTTCACGCGCTCGGCGGGCTCGGTCCCCGCCGAAACCGCATCCACCCCGAGTGACCGCAGGAAGCCCTCCGCCATTTGGCTGCGAGCCGAGTTGCCGGTGCACAGGATCAGAACGCGCGGCATCAGCAGCACCCCTTCGCCGCCTCAGGTCCGGTAACCAGCTTCTCTGGCACCGCCTTGTTCCGGGTGCAGCACTCCGCATAGAGAAATGCCAGCAGTTCGCGTAGAGAATCCGTATTCGCCGTGTAGCGCTGAAACGTCCCCTCACGCTGCACCCGCACCAGATCCTCGTGCCGGAGCTTATCCAGATGATGCGACAACGTCGACGCCGGAATCGCCAGCTCGGCCTGCAGTTCCCCGGCCATCATCCCATCCGGATGCGCCGACAACAGCAGCCGGACGATGCGAAGCCGGGGCTCGGACCCCATCGCGGCGAACATGTCCGCGAAGCGGGCCGTGGGGTCCAGTGTCTTCATATTTCGATTATTGCAGAAATATGGAAAACGTCAACCCCAAGAACCCGCCTGCACAAAAAAAAAAAAACGAAAAACGCGAGCAGCGTCTACCGCGACAGCTTCGCCGCGATCCCAGCCACGTGGCGCCCCTGAAACCGCGCGATCGCCAACTCGTTCTCGCTCGGCTGACGCGATCCGTCCCCAGCCGCGATCGTCGTCGCCCCATACGGGCTGCCCCCGCTGATCTCGCCCATCGTCGTCTGCCGCTTCTCGGAATAGGGCACACCCACCACCACCATGCCGTGATGCAGCAACGTCGTGTGAAAGCTCAGAATCGTCGACTCCTGCCCCCCATGCTGCGTCGCCGTTGAGCAGAATACGCTCCCGGCCTTCCCGATGAGCGCCCCATTCATCCACAACTTCCCCGTCTGATCGAGAAAGTTACGCATCTGCGCCGCCATGTTGCCGAACCGCGTCGGCGTCCCGAAAATAATCGCATCGGCCTCGGCCAGTTGATCGGGCGTCGCCACCGGGATGTGCGCGAAAGCCGCGCGAGCCGCCGCCGCCCCCGTCCGCGCCAATGCCTCGTCCGGAATCAATTCCGGCACCTGATAAATCGAAACCTCGGCGCCATCCACTTCGCGAGCGCCTTCGGCCACCGCCTCCGCCATTCTGTAAATATGGCCGTACATGCTGTAAAAGATGACTTGAATTTTCATAGGTCATCAGATGCCGCAACGAGCGCCGGGGTCGCAGGATGTCGCTGCCCCAATATCAATGCCGCGCCGACAGCCGCCGCAGTTCCGGCAACACATCGCCAACGGCCACGGCCTCGCTCCCCGCGGACCCAAACGCGAAATAGAGCTTCCGGAACAACGGATACAACTCCGCATACACGGCCCCGGACGCCGCGTCCGGCTCGATGGTCCGGTAACGCGGGCAAAGCGCGTCCTGCGCCTGCTCCACCGTTTCGAATGCCCCCGCGGCGAGAAATGCAAAAATCGCGCTCCCCAGGCTCGTCACATCGCCCTCCGGCACCAGCACCGGCTTCCCCAACACGTTCGCATACACCCGATTGAGCACCTCATTGCGCTGCGGGATGCCCCCGGCGTTGATCACGCGCCTCACCGGCACGCCGTACTCTTCCATCCGCTCGAAAATGACCCGCGTGTGATACGCCGTGCCCTCGATCGCGGCGAATAGCTCGTCCTGCGCCGTGTGCAGCAGATTCCAGCCGAGCGTAATCCCGCCCAGTTCCGGATTCACCAACACCGTGCGATCGCCGTTGTCCCACGCCACACGCAGCAATCCCGTTTGCCCCGCGCGGTAGTTCTCCAAACCCCGCGACAACTCCGCCACGCTCGTCCCTGCCCGCCGCGCGATCGAATCGAACAAATCCCCGGCCGCCGATAGACCCGCTTCCATCCCTGCCATCCGCGGATGAATCGACCCCTGCACCACGCCGCAAAGCCCCGGAACCAGCGTTGCCGTGTCCGAAATCGCCATGATGCACGTCGACGTCCCGATCACGTTCACCACATCGCCGCTGCGGATGCCCGCTCCCACCGCGTCCCAATGCGCATCCAACGCTCCGGTCGGAATCGGGATCCCCGCGCGAAGCCCCAGCCGCCTGGCCCACTCCTCGCTCAGCCGCCCGGCGATCTGATCCGACGCCGCCCACCGGCCCGTGATCCGGTCCCGCACGCCGCCCAAAAGCGGATCCACCGCCGTGAAGAACTCCTGCGGCGGCAGTCCGCCAAGCGCGGCGTTATACATCCACTTGTGCCCCATTGCGCACACCGATCTCGGAACCTGCGCCGGATCGCCGATGCCCGCCAGCACCGCCGCGATGTAGTCGCAGTGTTCGAGCGCGGTCGCCATCCGGCCCCGCTCCCCGGGATTGTGACGCAGCCAGTGCAGCAGCTTCGCAAAGCCCCATTCGGAGGAATACGCGCCCCCGCACCAATCGATCGCTGCAAGCTTGGCCTCGCGCGCGGTGGCGGTGATGGCGGCCGCTTCTCGCCAGGAACGATGGTCGCACCACAGATAGTACTCGCCCAGCGGCTCGAGATGCTCATCCACCGGGATCACGCTCGATCCGGTCGTGTCGATCGCCAGCGCCTCCACTCGCTCCCCTGCGATCCCGGCGTCGGACAACGCCGCTCCGAACGCCGTCTCGAGCGCCGCCATGTGATCGGCATGGCTCTGCGTGGCATGGTCGGGATCGGCCGCCCGCCGATGCAGCGGGTACTCCCCGATTCCCGAACCCAACCGTCCGCGCTCGCTATCGAAAAGAGAAACGCGGACCGAAAGTGTGCCGAAGTCGACACCGGCGACAATAGACATAACTGAGAGGGTATCAGGCTGTCTTGCCGGCGATCTGCCACTCCGTGAACGGGCTGCGCGCCCCGCGGATATTCACGTTCAACAAGTACGGCTTTCCGGAAGCGAATGCCCGTTTCACCGCCGGGCCCACTTCCTCGATGCTCGTGATGTTCTCCCCCTCGCCCCCGAATCCCTTCATCACCAGGTCATACCGCGTCGCCCGCAGTTCGCACGCCACAGTGGACCCACACAGCGCCCCTTGCAGTTCTCGCTCCAGGCCCCATCCCGCGTCGTTGCCCACGATGATCACCACCGGCAGCCCGTACCGCACCAGCGTGTCCAGTTCGCTGATGTAGAACCCGAGCGATCCGTCGCCAGTGATCATCGCCACCGGCTTGTCCGGATACGCCCGCTTCAGCGCGATCGAATTCGGCAGCGCGGACCCGATCGTCCCGAGAGGCCCCAGCCGCAGCCACCCGCCCGGCGTATTGGCCGGCAGCGTCGCCCGCCCCCAATGGATGAAGTCCCCCCCATCCCACGCATACAGGATGTCCTCCGGAAGCGCCTTGCCCAACTCCGCGAAAAATGCCGCCGGATGGATCGGATCCGCCCGGTCCTCCGCCACCGCCGCCAACTGCGCCTTCCACTCATCGCGCAGCTTCCGCTGCCGCTTCAGCCACCCCCCGCGCGACGCCCACTTCTCCTTCGGACGCCCCGGCAGCGCCTCATTCATCGCCCGCAGTGTGGACCGCACATCGGCGCAGATGCCCAGCTCCAATCGCCGAGTCAATCCCAACTCCTGCGGCACAATGTCCACCTGCGCGAACCTCGTCTCCGGCCGGAACAGACGCGGCCCGCCCATCGCCATCCGGTAATCGATCCGCTTGCCCAGCACCACCACCAGATCCGCTTCCCGGAACACCGTGTGCACAGCCTTGTTCAACGCTCCGTCGGAGTAGCCCATCGCCGTCCCGAAATCGTCGCGGATCACACCTCGCGCCATCGTCACGCTGTAGTAAGGCAGCTTCGTTTTGCTTAGAAACTGCTTCAGCTCGCGGCCCGCATCCGCCCACCACACGCCGCTACCCGCAATCACCACCGGACGCTCGGCTTGTTCGATCAGCGCCAATAGGCGCTCCACCTCTTCCCGCGAAGGCGCCATCTCCGGATTGCTTCCCGGCATGGGCATCGGCAGCGGATTCACCGCCTCCGACGCGAATAGGTTCACCGGAATCGTCAGGTGCACCGGACCCATCCGGCCGCTCACCGCCTCCTGATACGCCTTGCCCAGGTAGAAAGGTATCTGCGCCGCGCTCGCCGGCTGAGCCGCCCACTTGCACACCGGCGCCGCCATCCCCACCTGATCGATCACCTGGAACACCTGCCGGCCCGCCAGCGCCGTCGAAGGCGCGCCGCTCACCGCGATCATCGGACTCGCCGCCTGAAACGCCGTCGCGATCCCAGTCAGCGAATTCGTATGACCCGGCCCCCCCGTAACCAGGCTGATGCACGGCTTGCGGTGGATCCGGCCATGCGCGTCAGCGGCGTGCGTCACCCCCGATTCGTGCCGCATGTCGATGATCCGTATGCCGCGCTGCCCGGCCACGCTCAGCACTTCGTTCAGATGATCGCCGACGAGCGTGTAAATGTCGCCGATTCCCAGCTTCTCCATCGCGTCCACGAATAGTTCGGCTCCGGTGATCCGGGCCCCGGCGCCGGCTACCGGCGCGGCTGTACGAGCGTCATTGGGCATAGACTAGCCATCATACACAGTCGCGCCGATCGCGCCATAACCGCTCAGCCGGATCCCGCACCGCTCCACCGTCTCCCGCACTTCCGGCGCCACCAGCGCATCCAGTTCCCGCCGCCGGCTTTCCTTCAGCCGCGTCCGCGCCGCTCTCAGTTCCTCGCCGCAATATCCCGGATGGCACATGAACTCACTCGTGCCTTCGGGCACGCGCCGCAGCACATCCGAGAGCATCGCCGCGTCAAACTTGCCCGTCTCGCGAAACCCCAGGAAACGATCCGCCATGCGGCATCGATGCCGTGCCAGCAAACGTTCGGACCATCCCGCGATCCCAGGCGCCCGCACCTCTACCGGCAGCGTCCGCCGCACCCACTCGATGCCGTACCGCTCGCCCAATCGCGCCGCAGCCTTCAGCACGCGCGGAAGCAGATGCGTGTGTTTGTGGCTGTCCAGATGGGTGGGCCGCAGCCCCGCCTCCATCACCTTCGCGATCTGCGCCTCCAGTTCCCCTTCTACATCGATGCGCCCCAGCGCCAGCGCCGCCATCAGTTTCGTCACCGTCTCCGGGAACGCCGCTCCGCCGCGAAGCGCGCGCCCGCTCCCCACCAGCACCAGATGCACCCCGATGTCGAGCCCCGGATGGCTTCGCGCCAGTTCCACCGCGTGATCGAACGCCGCCCCCGTCGCCATGATCGTCGTCGAAGTCAGGATCCCCCGCCGGTGCGCTTCCACGATCCCTTCGTTCACGTCGCGCGTGAATCCGAAATCGTCGGCGTTTACGATGAGCGTCTTCAGAACAGGCTCAGCTTGATGCTCAGGAATTTCTTCGGATTCTTCCGGAAGTCCTGCATGAACTCGTGGAACTCCCGCGAGGTCCCGTTGAGCGATTCGTACAACTGCGGATTCACCACCATCTGCCCCAGCGTCCCCTGCCCCGTGTTGATCTTGTCGAGCAGCGTATCCATCCGCACGATCGTGCCCTGCAACTGCTTGTGGAATTCCTCGTCCTTCAGCAGCTTGCCCATCGTGCCCTTGCCCGCGTTGAGATCCGCCAGCAGCGTCCGCACCTCGCCGGTTACCTTCCGCATGTCCTCGTAGAGCGCCGGATCCTTCAGCAGCTTGCCCGCCGTCCCTTGCCCCTGCTGCACGCCTTCGAGCAGCGAATTCGTCCTCGCGATCGCCGTCCGGATGTCATCGTGCAACACCTCGTCATAAAGCATCCGGCTCAGCGTGCCCTTGCCCGTATTCATCTGCGCCACGATCTTGCGCGCTTCCGCCGCCGTCCCGTTCAGGTTGTCGTAGAGCTGCGGATCCTTGATCAGCTTCCCGATGCTGCCCTCTCCTGCCTCGATCACCTGCACCAATTTGTCAATCCGCTTCAGCATTTCTTCCGCCGACGCGAGGAACGAATACCCTTGCTCCACCACCTCTTCGTAGCCGCTCACGTCCTTCGCCGGAAGCTCCGCGCCCGGTTTCACCGTCTCGTTCGCCTGCCCCCGCTTGATGTTGATGTACTTGGTGCCAAGCACGTTCGCCGCCGAGATCGCCGCTTCCGAATTCACCGGAATCTGCCCCAGCCGGGACCGGTCCACCTCCATCGACACCTTTACCGCCCGGCGCGGATCCCCGCGGGACTCCCCAGCCGGAGCCAGATCCACCGCCGAAATCTTCCCGATCAGAATCCCGTTCAGCCGCACATCCGCGCCCTTCACCAGCGCCGCCGAATCGGCCAGATACGTATACAACGTGGATTGATCCTGAAAGAACTTCGTGTCGCCCGTTAGCAGAAACACGAGGACAGCCAGGATAACCATGGCCACTGCCGCCACGATCCCGACCTTCAACTGCGCCCAAGCCACTTTCTTCGACGAAGGCATCCGCTGCTACGACTGTCCTTTCATCATTTCATTCTGTCAAATCTGGCGAACTTAGCCACATACGGGTCCTGCGACTGCTCCAACTCGTCCTGCGTTCCCTCAAACACGATCTTCCCTTCTCCCAGCACCACGAACCGCGTCCGCGTTGCCGTTCCAGGCCCGTCGCCGTTCACCGGCTCCAGCCGGTCGATCTTTGCATTGTAACGGTAGTTGGCCAGCAGGTGTCCGTCCTGGTACCGATGCGTCGCTAGAGCCGTCGTCGTGTTGCGCGTGTCCCGTTCCTTCGCGATCAGCGCCATGATCGTATTCGCCGTAATCGGATCCAGACCCGCCGTCGGCGAATCATACAACACCAGCGCCGGACGCGTCACCACCGCCCGCGCGATCCCGACGCGCCGCCGCATCCCGCCCGATAGCTCGCTAGGCACCTTTTGCAGCGTGTGCTCCAACTCCACGAACCGTAGCGCTTCCCGTACGCGCGACGCCACTTCCGCCGGCGGACGCCGCAGCGATTTCTGGTTCTCCAGCGGATACGCCACGTTTTCCTCGATCGTCAGCGAATCGAACAATCCGCCTTCCTGGAACAGGATCCCCATCCGGCTGCGCATCTCACGCAAATCGTCTTCGTCCATCTCGCTCGTATCGCGTCCGAACAGATACACCTTGCCCTCATCGGGCCGGATCAATCCCAGCGCTGTTTTCAGCAGCACCGTTTTCCCGCTGCCCGCCGCCCCCAGTATCACGCACGTGTCCGCCTCCCGCAGCGTCAGATTCACATCGTCGAGGGCCGTCACGTCGTCATACCGCACCGTCACCCCTTCCAGTTGCAGTACGGTTGGCCCCTCCGCGTTCGGCATGTCCTAACCGAGATTCACGAAAAACGATCCGATGAAGTAGGTGAGCACGATGATCCACGCGCAGCTCACAACCACGGCCTTGGTGGTGGAAAGGCCAACCCCTTGCGTGCCGCCCGTTGTGCTGATGCCGTAGTGGCACCCCACCAGCGCGATCACGATGGCAAAGATCAGCGGCTTCAACAGCCCCTGCGCCACATCGTTATATTCCAGCGCCTGCCACGAACTGGACCAGAATTGCGACCCCGTCGTCAGCCGCAGCAAAATGCATCCCACGATGTAGCCGCCCACCAGCCCCATGAAGTCGGAAATGATCGTGAGCACCGGCAGCATCACGCTCGTGGCGATCAGCCGCGGCGTCACCAGCTTTTGCACCGGATCGGTCCCGAGCGCCCGCATCGCGTCGATCTGCTCGGTCACCTTCATCGATCCCAACTCGCTCGCCATCCCAGACGCGTTGCGTCCCGCCACCAGTATCGCCGTCAGCACCGGTCCCAACTCCCGCACCAGCGTGATCGATACGATCTGCCCCACCTGCCCGCTCGCCCCATACTGGTTCAGCGCCCGGGCCATCTGCATCGTGATCACCGCTCCGGTGAAAAATCCCACAAGTAGCACCAGGGGGATGCTGCCCACCCCGATAATATCCGCCTGGATCGCGATATCGCCGCCATAGTGCGGGGAACGGAAGATGTTGAGAAAGGCCCGGCCGGTGAGCTGCACGAAATTCTGCAGGTTCAGTATCGGGGCCTTGAGGAAGTCCAGCACGGTGTTCAAAACGGCGCTCGCGCCGCTATTGCCGATGCTACCATAGGCCACAGCGGGCTCCAGCACCTTCGCCGCACCGTGCCCTAACCATGAAAGGACTCACCGACATACCGGGCCTCCTGGTCGGCCACGCCACCGATCGCCAAGCCGTCACCGGATGCACCGCCATCCTCTGCCCCGATGGCGCCACCGCCGGCGTCGACATCCGCGGTTCCGCCACCGGCTCCCTCCAGACCGACGTTCTCACGCCCCTCCATCTCAACGAAAAGATCCACGGCCTGTGCCTGGCAGGCGGCAGCGCCTTCGGGTTGGAAGCCGCCTCCGGCGTCGTACGATTCCTCGAATCAAAAGGACACGGCTTTCCCACCGGCGCGGGCGTCGTTCCACTCGTGCCCGCCGCGATTCTCTACGATCTGGGCGTCGCCCGGAAAGGCGTTCGGCCCGGCCGCGAGATGGGATTCGCCGCCGCCGAAGCTGCCACCAGCGACGCCGTGGCCGAAGGCTGCGTCGGCGCCGGTACGGGCGCAACGGTCGGCAAACTCTACGGAATGGCCCAGGCCATGAAGTCCGGCATCGGCTCCGCCACCGTTTGGCTCGACGGCCCTTACGCCGGAATCCGCGTCGCGGCCCTGGCCGCCGTGAACGCGTTCGGTGACGTGCGCGATCCCGAAAGCGGCCACATCCTCGCCGGTGCGCGCGTCTCCCCCCAAAGCGGCCAGTTCGCCGACATGGCCTTCCAACTCAAGCGCGGCGCGCGAGGCGGCTTCAGAAACGAAAACACCACCCTCGTCGCCGTCGCCACCAACGCCAGGCTCAGCAAGATCGAAGCGAACAAGCTCGCCCAGTTCGCCTCCATCGGCGTTGCCCGCACCATCTCCCCCGTCTGGACCACCTCCGATGGCGACATCACTTTCGCCCTTTCCCTCGGAGCTGAACGCGCCGATCTCACCGCCATCGGCATCGCCGCATCGGAAGCCGTGTCCGCCGCAATCCTCCGTTCGGTCCGCTTGGCGGAGTCCCTCCCGGGAATTCCTGGCCTCCGCTAAATCCAATCCCTGGCCTCGCGCCGTATCTGTGTGTAACGGGCATCGGCCCGGCGTGTTACACTTTTCTAGTTCGTGCTACGCGACTCGATGCGCACCGTCCTCACTATCGCCCTCCTCTCGCAACTCGCCGCTGCCCAGCAGACCGGCCCCATCGCTCCCGTACGCACCTCCATCGTGATCACCGCCGCGCCGCTCCAGCCCGACGTCGATCGCCGCGGCAAAGCCGCCTTCGAAAAGACTCTTTTCTCCCGGGACGATCAAATCCTCCACTTGCTCGAATCCGGCATCAACGCCGGCCAGCACGAGGGCGGAGGCAAGTCCGTCGAGATCCGGCGCTTCGGCTTCAACCTCGACCACGGCGGCGTCAACGGCGGCCTCAAAATCCTCGTCGACAACATCCAGCAGAATCAGACCACGCAAGGCCACGGCCAAGGCTACCTCGGGACGCTCAAGTCCCTTTCGCCCGAACTCGTGGAAGAGACCACCATCGTCAACGGCCCCTTCAGTCCCGAATACGGCGACTTCTCCGGACTCGGCGTCGTCCACATCCGCCTCCGCGAGTCCCTGCCCGATCAGTGGACCGCGCGCGTCCAGGGCGGATCCTTCAACACCAAGCGCGGCTTCCTCGGTTTCAGCCCCGATTGGAAAGGCATCGACTCTTACCTCGCCTACGAAGGCGCCTACACCGATGGACCATTCCTGAAACCCCTCGACTACCGTCGCGACAACACCGCCGGCAATCTCACCCGGCGCCTAAGCCGCCAGCGCGCCGTCTCCCTCAAATTCTCCGCCAGCCGCAATAACTTCAACTCCTCCGGCCAGATTCCGCTCGACCTGATTACCGCTGGACAACTCGACCGTTTCGGCTTTCTCGATCCAGGCGAGGGCGGCCGCGTCCGCATCGGCACCCTCGCCGGCTACTACCGCCAGGACTTCCGCGATGGTTCCACCTTCAAGCTCGACGCCTTCGCCGGCCGTTCCCTGTTCGATCTCTATTCCAATTTCACGTACTTCCTCAACGACCCCGTCAACGGCGACGCCATCCAGCAGCATGACTCGCGCCTCCAGCAGGGCGCTAACTCCCAATACCAGCGCCCCCACCGCATCGGCGACGCCTTCAGTCTCTTCACCGCCGGCGGTAACTTCCACGCCAACCAGATCAACGTCGGCCTCTACTCCCGCCTCAATCGCGACCCCCTCGATAACCTCACCCTCAATCACGCCAACGTCACCAATGCCGCCGGTTACGCCCAGGAAAGCCTCACCCTGCTCACGGGCCGCCTCCTGATTCAAGGTGGGCTTCGCTTCGACGCCTTTCGCTTCGACATCCGCGATCGGCTCGACCCCCTCTCTAGCGCCGCCCACAACGCCGGACGCTGGCAGCCCAAGTTAGGCCTCGCCTACACCCCCACGCGCCGCGTTCCCATCACCCTCCACGCCAACTATGGCCGCGGCATCTCCTCCATCGACGCCCGCAGCATCAGCAAGAATCCTACCGGACCCAAGATCGCCACCACGGACTTCTATCAGGCCGGCGCCTCCACCCGCTTCTCCCGCGTCTCCCTCTCCACGGACCTATTCCTCATTCAGCGCTCGAACGAAATGGTCTACATCGCCGACGATGGCTCGCTCGAACTCTATGGACCCTCGCGCGCCTACGGGTACGAGGCGAAGACCTCGGTCGAACTTACCCGTTCGCTCTTCCTCAGTGCCGGCGTCACCAAGGTGGGCAACGCCTACTACCGCGACGAGTTTCCGCGCCTCTACGTCGATCGCGCCCCCCACTTCACCGCCAACGCCGCGTTGACCCTTGCCGGCTGGCGGGGCTGGACCTCTTCGCTCCGCATGCGCGCCATCAACCACTACCGCCTCGACGGCCTCGACCCCTCCCTCGCCGCCGCCGGCCACACCGTCTGGGACTTCAGCCTCGTGCGCGGCATCCGCCGTGGCGTGGACTTCCAGTTCGCCATCGATAACTTACTCAACCG
>JAWKHI010000011.1:0-172798 GCA_041394885.1 Bryobacteraceae bacterium
CAGCCGCTCGGGAAGCACCATCCGGAACTGCCCGTCCATCGACGCCGATCCGCCATAGTGATTGGCCACGAACAGGATGTCCGCCGCCGCCGCCGCGTGTTCCGACCGTTGGCTCTGCAGCAACGCCACCCGGTTCGCCCAGTTGGTATGCGAGTACACCCGCAACACCTTCGTATCGAGCGTCGTCAGGAAAAAGCTCGAATCCAGCCGGTTTAGGAAATGGGCAAACTCGGCCGGGATCCGAATCCGGCCGCGTTCATCTACCTGCGTCTCGACCGTTCCTAGCGGGGGAACTAGGGGCGCGGCCGCAAATTGTGCGTTTTGAACAGGGTACGGGTTTGCGCCTGGATACTGTCCGGTTATGGGCAAACCTTCCATTTCCTACCCGTTTCAGATTACCTGTAAGAAAGACTTCAGTCAAGTCCTTTATGGACAGAATCTTACGAGTGGGTATGAAATCCCATGTCTTATCTCCCCGTTGTGGTGTCACCTCTCAAGCCCCTATATGTTGCGTTCGCTTTGACTACCCCTATTTGGGGTCTATCCCGCCGGGACGATCTCCGTCCAGTTCACCACCCGCTTCTCATAAATCGCCTTCCGCCCCAATATCGCCATCATCGTCGACCGCCACGCCGACTCCGCGTCGTTCAACGGGCGCTTCCGCCCCCGTGCATTGTCAAAAAAAGCCTCCAGCGATAGCCGGTTGCTGTCCTTGCCCGCCACCGCCTCCGCCACCCCGATCGCGAGTTCCCCCCTCCGCCCCAACTCGGACCATTTCGCCGCCGCCAGATCCACCGCGCCCCGCTCGCAGAACACCCGCTCCTTGATTCCCGAAAATCCCGGCGGATCGAAATAGAGATGGCTGAATTCCACCCGGACATCGTCTGGGAACTCATAGATCAGCGCATAGTTGTCCATCGTCGTTCGCCCGGGTGGCGTATCTTTGTACAGGCTGATTCCGCCCGATCCGAACGCCCGCACCGGATCCTTCCCGATCGACCATCGGAACAGATCCAGAATGTGGCACGCCTGCTCGACGATGTTGTCCCCCGAGCGGTTCCGGTCGAAGTACCACCCCGTCGATCGCGGCAGGTCGCCCGTATGCCGGTACCCCTGCCCGAACAACACGCGGCCAGCGCCGCCCGACAGGATGAACTTCACCGCCGCGCCCCGATTCGGATCGTGCCGCAGTTGGAACCCCGCCTGAAAGATCCCTTTCGCTCCCCGCGCCGCAATCCGCATCAACCCCGCGTCCTCGGCCGTCACCGCCATCGGCTTCTCACAATAAACGTGCTTGCCCAGTTCTAGCGCCGCGATCGCAATCATCTTGTGCGTATCCACCGGAGTGGCGATGATCACTGCGTCGATATCGGAGCGCTCATCGAGCATCCGGCGAAAATCGGGATAGCCTGCCGCGCCGGATAGCTTCACCGCCGCTGCCAGCCTTTCCGGCTCCACGTCGCAAACCGCCACCACTTTCACGCCCGGAATCGCCAGCACGTGTTTGAGAAGGAACCCGCCCCGGTTGCCCACCCCGATCACCGCCACTCGAATCGTGTCGTTCGGGGATTGCGCCGCCAGGAGCGCCGGAGCCGCGAGGAGGATGCGCCGTTGCATGATTACTTCGTTTTGTTCTCGAACAGGAACACGCCCATCTTTCCGCCCATGGCCAGGTCCGGATCCCCGTCGCCATCGATGTCCGATACCTGGATCTGCATCCCGCCGCCTGCCCGCCCGCCAAAGTCGATCACGTGTTTCACCCACTGCAGCTTGCCATTGCCGATCGGCGGAGGCACGACGATGGACTCGTACCAATATACGCCCGTCGGATCCTTCGCGCCATTTTCGTGGTCGTGCGCCATCCAGCGCTTCCCGGTCACGATGTCTTTCTTGCCGTCACCGTTCAAATCGGCCAGCGTCACCGCGTGTACTTGGCTCCATGTGTCGTCGATCATCCGCTCGGTCCAGGTGCCATCGGCCCCCTGCTCCATCCACAGCAAGCCATAATCGTGCGCGTGCCCGTAGACCAGGTCGTTGCGGCCATCCCGGTTCACGTCATCCACGTGGATGAAGCTGATGTGGACCTTCATGTCCCAGTCGGGATGCCATTTCCAATCCGGCGCCTCGAACCAGCCTTTCGGCGTCAGCACGTCGGCCTTGCCGTCTTTGTTCACGTCCCCGGCCCCGATGCCATGTCCGTAGCCTTTCTCGCTGACCGTATGCTTTTTCCAGGCGCCGTTCACCAGTTCGTACCAGGCCGTGATCGCCTTGGCCCCGCCGAATTGCGGCAGCACCTCGAGCGCCTTACCGTCATTGTTCAAATCCACCAGGAAGGCGAACTCCACGTTCTTGCCCTCCTCGATCATGTGCTGCTTCCAGGCGCCGCCTTTCTTGCCCGGATTCTCCCACCACGAAAGCTCGCGGCTGAACCAGTTCCCGCTGACGATGTCGATGTAGCCGTCGCCGTTCACCTCCACCGGCAGGTCGCTGAAGTTATCGATGTAGTTGTTGTTGAAGTTCAACTCGCGGAATCGCGTCTTCTTCCAGGACGGCGCGGCGAACCAGTTCTCGCCGGAAACGATGTCCGGCTTTCCGTCCCGGTTCACGTCGGCGATGGCGCACGTTTCGTTGGCGCCCAGATCGATGGTGTGCCTCTCGAACGGAATGTCGGGTGGGCGGGAGATCGCGGTCGCCGTCAACGCGGCGCCGCCTAGCAGCCAGAGGGATTTGCGGAGCATCGCGTCCAGTGTATTGAATGAGCCCGCGGGCGCGCAATCGGCTCGCCTCGCATTCTTGCACGCTAAAGTGAAAGCCGCGGGAGTTCGATAGACCTGAGTGGAACGAGCGGCGCTCGCGCGCGGAATCACTCTGGCCGCCGCTCTCCTGTTTCTTGCGGCCACTGTCATCCGCGCCGCAACCCAACCCTTCTGGTACGACGAGCTCTTCACCGTCCATGTGGTCGACATCAGTGATCCGGCCCGGATCTGGAAAGCCCTCACCGCCGGCGTTGACCTCAACCCGCCGCTGCTCTACGCCGCCACTTGGGCCGGACGCGCCCTGGCCGGCAACAACGAGGTAGGCAACCGCCTTCCCGCGATCCTCGGCTACCTGCTCTTCCTTTACGCGACCGGAGCCTTCCTCGCGCGCAGGGCCGGACCCTGGGCGGGGTTGCTTGCCGCTTCCCTGCTCGCCCTTTCGGAAGCCTACACCTACGCCTTGCAGGCGCGCTCCTACGGGATGCTGCTCGGCTGGTCTTCCCTCGCGCTGTTGTGCTGGCAGTCCTCCGCGGACTCTCCGCCCGGCATCTCCCGGCTCCGCCCCTTGGCCGGACTCTCGCTCGCCACCGCCGCTGCTTTGCTCACCCATTGCTACGCCCTGGTGGCGCTATTTCCCATCGCGGCCGGTGAGGCCATGCGGACTCTGCGCCGCCGCCGCGTCGATCTTCCCCTCGCCGCCAGCCTCGCCGTCGCCGCCCCGGCAATCCTTATCTATTTCCCGCTCCTCGCCTCCAGCCGCGGCTATCAGTTGCAGGGGCCGCTGTTCGATCCCTCGGCGCGGAAACTGATCAACACCTATGCAGGGCTCGCCGCTCCGTTGCTGTGGCCTACCCTCCTCGTGTTCGCGCTGGCGATGCTCGCTCGCCTCCGCCGGGCGAACCAGCCGGCGCTCGCGCCGGGCGTACCGGTACACGAATCGGCCGCCCTCGCCGCCTTGATGCTCACCCCCGCTATCGCCTACCTGCTCGCCGTCGGCGCCAAGGGAGGATACTTCACCCGCTACGCTCTGGGCGCCTCGGCCGCGATGTCGATCGCCGCGGCTCTCGGAGCGTCCAGGATGGTCCGGCGCGCGCAGCCGGCGCTGATGGCGCTTTCCTTGCTCACCATCGGATGGTTCGCCGTCCGCTTTCTCCACCGGCCTGCTGTCTTCCCCGTGGCCAGCGAAGCGGCTGCGCTCGCCAGCGCCGATCCGTCCCTTCCCATCGTGGTCTCCGACGGTCAGACATTTCTCGAACTCAACTACTACGCCGATCCCGCAACCGCCGCCAGGCTCGTTTTCTTGACCGACAGGCCCGCCGCCCTGCGACACATGCGCACCGATTGCTATGACCGCATCATGCCCATACTCACCCGCTGGTTCCCGATCCATGGACGCGTGATCCCCGCCGCGGACTTCCTCTCCCGCCGCCAACGCTTCCTCATTTATGGAACGCGCGAACGGGAGCACACTTGGCTCCCGCAGCGGCTGGAAGCGCTCCATGTGCCCGTTGCGCCCGCCTGGAACTCCCCGCGGCGGACGCTGGCCGAGGTCCACTGGCCACCGGGCCCCTCGCGCAATGCCGGCGCGCCCTGACGTGCCCGGTGCCTCTTCCCCCATCGAGCCACCCTCGGCTTATTTATATAATCGGGAAAGCGATGCGCAAGGGCCTGCTCTATGGCGGCTGGGTGCTCCTGCTCGCCGTCCTGGTAACCCTGGTGGCGTGGCAGGGTTCCTTCTCCATGGAATGGTACAGCCCCCAGACGGCGAAGGAGACCTATCTCCTCTGGGCTGTTTCCATCCTCATCTTTATCCTCATGGTGACGCTCGGGTTCATGCTCATGCGCACCAGCGTGCGCCTCTACGTGGACCGGCGCACCAACCGCGAAGGCTCCCGTATTCGAACCAAGCTCGTGCTCGGCGCCCTCGCTCTCACCATCGTGCCCGTCTTCTTCCAGGTGCTATTCAGCATCTACGTCCTCACCAACAACATGGCGCGCTGGTTCAGCCGCCCCGCGCAAAACATCGAGCGCAGCCTCGTCGAAGTCAACCTCGCTTTCGAGCTCGAAACGCAGCGCCGCGCCGAAGCCCAGGCGCGATGGCTCGGCGTGATGCCGGAAACCACCGCCTATCTCCAAAATGGGCTGCGCCCGGCCCTGTTCACGCCCCGCTTCTGCCGAGATAACGGCGTCTATCTTGCCGAATTGAGACCCGTCGAAGGGGCGATCCTGCCCATCTGTTCGCCGAACCCGGTCCCCGCCCACGGCGCCATCAAGATTCTCAAAGCCAGTGCGCCGGCCGCCGAAGGCGCGGTGCTGGTGGTGCAGGCCCGCATGACCGAGGATCTCGCCGAGCGCCAGATCCTGATCGAGGACGAGGTCCATAACTACCAGCAGCTCGAGAGCCACCGCAAGGAGACTCGCAACGCCTACATCCTCCTCCTGCTGCTCATCACGCTGTTCATCCTTTTTGTCGCCACCTGGATGGCCCGCCTTCTCGCCGAACAGATCTCGCGCCCCATCGCCGCCCTTCTCGCCGCCGTCGACCAGTTGCGCCACGGCCATCTCGATTACCGCGTCGACACTCGCGCCAACGACGAACTCGCCACCCTCGTCCGCACCTTCAACGAAATGGCTGGCGAACTCCAAGGCAACGAGCGCGAACTCGAGCGCCGCCGCCAGTTCACCGAGGCCATTCTCGAAAGCATCCCCACCGGCGTCATCTCCCTCACCGCGGACCGCCGCATCCAACGCGTCAACTCCGCCCTCGTCCAGATGTTCGGCGCCGAGCGCGTTGCCCGCGCCACCCAGATCGAGGACCTGCTCCCCGCCGACGACGCCAAGGAAATTCACTATCTCCTCAATCGCGCTCGACGCACCGGCGTCGCGTCGTCGCGAATGGAACTGGTTCGGGACCGTCAGGTCCTCCACATCTCCGCCACCGTCTCCGCCCTCGCGGGCCTCAGCGGAACCCGGCGCGCCGCCGGCGACGGATCCGGATGGGTGGTCGTGCTCGAAGACACCTCCGAGCTGCTCCGCGCACAGAAAGCCGAGGCCTGGCACGAAGTCGCCCGGCGCATCGCGCATGAGATGAAGAATCCCCTCACGCCCATCGCCTTGAGCGCCGAACGGATCGCACGCCAGTTGGAAAAGGCGGGGACCTCCCCGGAAGGAATCACGCCCGAAGCCCGTCGCATCCTGGGACAATGCTCGCGGACCATCTCGGCCGAAGTGCAATCGGTGAAATCGCTCGTCGACGAGTTTTCGCGCTTCGCCCGCTTCCCGGCGGCGCAGCCGGTCGCCTCCGATCTCAACCCCGTGGTGGAGCAGGCGCTCGCCGTGTTCTCCGGCCGTCTCGACGGCATCGAGTTGGATATCGCCCTGGCGGAAGGCCTCCCCGAGGTCCATATCGACCGCGAACAGTTCAAGCGCGTCGTGGTGAATCTCGTCGACAACGCAGCCGAAGCCACCCAAGGGGCCGAGTCCCGGCGCATCGAAGTCTCCACCCGCGCCGCCGCCGCCGATTCGGTCGAGTTGATCGTCGCCGACACCGGGCACGGCATCGAACCCGAGGATCGGGACCGGCTTTTTCTTCCCTACTTCTCCACCAAGGGTCGAGGCACCGGGCTCGGGCTCGCAATCGTCCATCACATCCTCCAGGAACACGGCGCCCAAATCCGCGTCGAGGACAACGCGCCCCGCGGGGCTCGATTCGTGATCGAGATTCCCGTCGCGCCTGTGGAACTGGAGGCGCGGCGCGTGGTGGCGAGCCCGGCATGAGGCAGGACCGCATTCTCGTGGTCGACGACGAGCCCGGGATCCGCGAATCGTTGTGCGGTGTCCTCGACGACGAAGGCTTCCTCACCGCCGCGGTCGATTCGGCCGAAGCCTGTCTCGAAGAACTCGGACGCCACTCCTACGATCTCGTCCTGCTCGATATCTGGCTGCCCGCCATGGACGGCCTGGAGGCGTTGTCCCGCATCGGCGAAATGCCCGCCGACCAGCGCCCGTCCGTGGTCATGATTTCAGGCCACGGCAACATCGAAACCGCCGTCAAGGCCACCAAACTCGGCGCCTTTGACTTTCTCGAAAAACCACTGACAATCGAAAAAGTGGTGGTGGTGGCCAAGAACGCCATTGCGCAGCAGCGCCTGCAGCGCGAAATCCGCAGCCTCCGCGATGCCGCCGGAGAGCGCCAGCCCATCGTCGGCGAAAGCGTTCCCATGCGCGCCCTTCGCCAGCAATTGTCGCTCATGGCGGCCACCAACGGACGTGTGCTGATCTTTGGCGAGTCCGGCACAGGGAAGGAACTGGTTGCCCGCGCCCTTCATGGCATGAGCGAGCGGGTCTCGGGTCCGTTTGTCGAGGTGAACTGTGCCGCCATTCCCGAGGAACTGATCGAAAGCGAACTGTTCGGGCATCGCAAGGGTAGCTTCACCGGCGCCAGCAGCGACAAGACCGGTAAGTTTCAAAAAGCCGATGGCGGAACCCTCTTCCTCGACGAAGTGGCCGACATGAGCCTGAAGACCCAGGCCAAGGTCTTGCGCGCCCTCGAGGACCAGCGATTCGAGCAGATCGGCGGCCACGAAATGATTCAGGTGGATGTACGCGTCGTCGCCGCCACGAACAAGAATCTGGAGTTCGAAATCGAGCGCGGCAACTTCCGCGAAGACTTGTTCTACCGGCTCAACGTGATCCCGTTCTACGTCCCCCCGCTGCGGGACCGCGTCGAAGACATCCCCCTGCTTGCCGAGCATTTTCTCGGCTACTTTACGCGGCTCTATGCCCGCCGCCCGAAACAGCTCACTGCCGAGGCTTACCGTGTGCTGCGCGAGTACGCCTGGCCCGGTAACGTGCGCGAACTCAAGAATCTGATGGAGCGGATTGTGATCATGAATCCGCAGGCGCGCGTCGATGCCCGCCATATCCCGTTGACCGGCAGTGCGCCGCGGCGTGCACACTCTGGCGAGATCCAGACCGGCAGCTACACCACTTTGCATGAATTCCGCGAGGCGGCCGAACGCGACTATATTCTTCGAAAGCTCGAGGACGCCCGCGGGAACGTGACAAAAACAGCCGAAACATTAGGGCTGGAGCGAAGTCATCTGTATCGCAAGATGAAGTCGCTCGGAATTGCCCCGAAAGAAACCCAAGGAGGATCATGAATCGTACACCAGTCATGCTGGCGCTCGCCGGCGCTCTTTTTCTAGGTGCGTTTTCGAACGCGGGCGCCGCCCCGCGCATCTCCCGCATCGTCAACAACGCAAGCTATATTCCGGACGGCGTTCCGGGTTCGGGCATCGGGCTCGGATCCATCTTCGCGATTTTCGGCGAGGAAATGGGGCCCGCGCAATTGAAGCTGGCTGACTATCCGCTCCCCACCTCGTTTGAGGGTACCTCCCTCCGCATCAGTGTCGGCGGCGCCGAAGTGAGCGCGTTTCTCGTCTATACCTCCGCCACTCAGGTGGCGGCGATTCTTCCTTCCAACGCCGCGCCCGGCCGCGCCGTCGCCCGTCTGACCTACAACGGCCAGACCAGCGAGCCGTTTGCCTTCACCATCGTTCGCAACGGGCCCGGCCTATTCACCCTCAACAGCGCTGGCAGCGGACCCGCCGTGCTTACAGACGCCAACTTCGCCGTCTTGACCTGGACCAAGCCCGCACAGCCCGGCCAGGCCGTCATCGCCTGGGCCACCGGCGTCAATCCCTTGGGGTCTCCCGACAACGAGCGTCCGCCCGCCTTCGATCCGCAACTGGCCGTCGAGATCTTCGTCGGTGGAAAGCTGGCCAACGTCCGTTATCGCGGCCGCGCGCCCGGTTTTGCCGGCCTCGATCAACTCGTGTTCGACATTCCCGACGGCGTCAGCGGCTGCAGCGTCTCTCTCGTTGTCCGCGTCGGCGGCAATACCAGTAACTTCACCACCATTCCCGTCGCTGCCCCCGGCAAGACTGTTTGCTCCGATGCCAACGGCTTCAACGAGAGCGAATTGTCGAGCATCCCTGCCGGTGGGGTGCGGTTCGGATCCATCAACTTCACCCGATCCCGTTCCAAGCTGACAGTGCCTGTGGTCGGCTCGGTCGAGAGCACCAACGACATCGCCAGCGCCAGCTTCTACCGGTTGGAGGGGGCGCTTTTCGAGCGCAGCCAGGGCTTGGCCCAAGCCAGCTTCGGAAGCTGTTCGGTCTACACGTTCCAGGGAGAGTCGTCGTCCGGAGACCCAATCCGCGTCATCCCGCTCGACGCCGGAGTGTCTCTCACCCTCACCGGGTCCGGTGGCTCTCGCACCATGAACAAGCAAAACGATGGCTATTTCGCGATGCTCGGCAGCGAGACCAGCATTCCAGGCGGTCTACCCGGCGGTGGTTTGCCCGGTGGCGGTCTACCCGGCGGCGGACAGCCGCTGTTCCTCAATCCAGGCGAGATCACCGTTACAGGGCCCGGCGGACGTGACATCGGAGCCTTTACCGCCCGGATCGTCCTCCCGCCGGCCTTCAACTGGACCAATCAGGACTCCATCACCGAGGTCCAGCGCGCGCAGGATCTGACCATCACTTGGAACGGCGGCAACCCGAGTCAGGATTTCGTCATCGTCTCGGGAGCCTCAATCCGGCGTAATCCCACCGCCGGCGCCAGCTTCGTGTGCGTGGGACCCTCCTCGGCCGGCCGGTTGGTCGTTCCGTCGATCGTGTTATCGGCGCTTCCGGCAAGCGAAGTCGTGCAGGGCACCGCGACCGGATCTCTGTTTGTGTTCAATGGTCCCTTGTCGAACGTGAACCGGTTCACCGCTTCCGGGCTCGATATCGGGTTCATCACCTACGGCAACTCGTCACTGAAGTCGCTCGCCTACCAGTAGAAGCCACTCAGTAGCTCCGGGGCCGGACTCGCGGAACGCGACGAAGGCCCCTGCGGCAATCCTTGACTGGGTTTGGTGCCGGCGGTAGGACTCGAACCTACGACCTGCGGATTATGAGACCGCCGCTCTAACCACCTGAGCTACGCCGGCCCGGCAACAAACACTGCGAGAGCCACCACCTTCCCACAGTAAGCCAGCGGCGAGAAGGCTGTCAAGAAAAGAGAGAAAACAGTCTTTTTATCCTTGACAGCGCTGCGCGCCCGGAGCATACTGTAGTTGGAAAGAGGATAAGCCACCGAGACCAAAAGCTTGGGGGCAGCTACCAGCGAGCGCAGAGATGCGACGCGGGCGAGCAGGCTGCGAACCGGTGATAGCCGGGGAGCGGTCGGCACGGCGAACCTCCCGGGAAGGCTCAACTGCCGGGCTCGATTTCGAGCCGGTCAACTTCCCGCCGCGGCGGACACGCCGCACAATAGCCGAAATGCCCGGGTCGTATCGGCCTCTCGATGCGTTGCTTGCGCAGCGCCAGCGCGACAGGTTCGCGCTAAGAGAAGCCACCGGCTGCATGGCGGCTGCTCCCTTTCATTTTTTGGCCCAGCACGTCACCCGATCGAACTACCCTGGTAGAGATGGCTGCCAGCCGAACACGCCGCGCCCGCGCCGCACGCAGGCGCAAGCGCCGGATGAATAGCGTCCAACACGATCTCAGCGCCGAGCAATGGGCCGCCCTCACCAGCGCCTGGGGTGGATGTGCCTACTGCGGCGCCGCTGGCCAGCCTCTGCAGCGCGATTGTGTTCTCGCCCTGTCGCGCGGCGGACGCTACACCCTCGACAACATCGTGCCCGCCTGCCCTTCCTGCAATGCCAGCAAGTGCAACGAGGAGGTCACCGCCTGGCTACGCCGCAGGCGTCTCGATGAACGGTCCTTCCTGCTGCGCTACCTCCAAATCAAGACCGCCCTCGCCGGCCGGTTCTCCCCCTCCGGCGCCGATCCGGCCAACCGCACCCCACCGCTCAGTCCAGGACCGGATCCGGAATCCGAGCCGTGAAAATGGACCCTTTTCCCGGTTCGCTTTCCACCGTCAACGTCCCTCCCATCCGCTCGCAGATCTTCCGGCAGATCGCCAGCCCAAGGCCCGTTCCGGTGTGATTTCGCGATCGCG
Source organism: Bryobacteraceae bacterium (assembly GCA_041394885.1). Taxonomy (GTDB): domain Bacteria; phylum Acidobacteriota; class Terriglobia; order Bryobacterales; family Bryobacteraceae; genus DSOI01. Next base: position 10,770 of record JAWKHI010000011.1, read on the forward strand.
ACGCGTCCACCTGTGCAAACGCATCGAAAATCCGCTCCTGGTCCTCCGGTGCGATCCCGATCCCGGTGTCGCTCACCATCCACTCCACCCAGTCCCTGCCCCCCTTGCTCTCCCGGCCCACTGTCACCGCCACCTGTCCCTCTCGCGTGAACTTGAACGCGTTCCCCAACAGGTTCGTCAGCACCTGATGCATCCGCAGCCGGTCCGTCGTCACCCGGCCCACCGTCCCGTCACAGCAGCTCAACAACCGGTCCCCCGAACTCACCGCCACCGGCCGCAACTCTTCCTCCACCTCCCGCACCAGTGCCTCGGCGCGAAACGTCGACACCACCAGTGTCATTCGCCCCGCTTCCACTTTCGCCAAATCCAGCACGTCGTTCACCAGCGTCAGCAACCGGTGTCCGGAACTCCGGATCTTCTTCGCGTCGTCGCCGAACTCGGGCGCGTTCCGCTCCGCTGCCAATTCCGCGATCAGTTCGCTATACCCGATGATCGCGTTCAGCGGCGTCCGCAATTCGTGACTCACCGCCGCCAGAAACGCGCTCTTGGATCGCTCCCCGGCCCGCGCCGCTTCCAACGCCTGCGCCAGATGCTCTTTCTGCTCCCGTAGTTCCCCGTTGGCCCGCTCCAGGTCCGCGCGCATCTTCTCCAACCGGACCAGCATCTCCACCGCGCTCGCGTTTGAACGCGCCGCGGATTCGGCCCGCCGCCGGAGCGCTTCGTTCTCCGTTCGCAGCGCCGCCTGCGCGTCGAGCCCTGGCTGCGTTTGTTCAGTCACCCGAATTCCTCATCGGAGGAATCCGTGCGGAGCGATAGCGAAGCTGAGCCGAGTGACCGACGCGGGTTAAACCCGCACACCAGGAATGCCGATGAAGTAGGAACGGTGAGATTTCCTAAAGTGACGGCGCCCCGGCCGCCAGCCCATCTCCAGCGCCAGGCCGACCGTCATCTCGCCCGCCGTTGTTCCTCGGCGATCCTCATTTATCCCTCGTTTTTGCTGATTCTAGCCGTTTTCACTACCTACTATCGCGATCAGCCCGCCCTCTTTCTCAAAGTCGCTGCCGCAACCCTGCTCATCAACGCGCTCAGGCTCCCCCTCAGCCGTCGCCTGGACTCGCTCCCCGATTCCCGCCTCGACGACTGGCGCCGCGCCTTCTTCATCATCGTTCTCACCAACGGATTGCTCTGGGGCTGCTTCCTCGCCTGGACTCTTCTGTCTTACGGCCATGGCCGCCTTCCCTCTTCGATACTGCTCGTTTCCGTGGCCGGCGCCGCCGCCGGCAGTATCGCCGCCCACGGCAGCCACCTCGTCCTGGTTTCCGCCTACGTGTCCTCGCTCCTGATCCCGTCGATGATCGTCCAGGCCGGATTGCTCGCGGGCGATGACGGCACCGGCATGCTGCTCATCTTTACCCTCTACCTGGCCTTCCTCCTCGAACAGGCCCGCCGCTACAACGGGCTCTATTGGAAGATGCTCACCGATGACGACCAGCTTCGCGCCCGCACCGCCGAACTCGAACTCGCCCGCGCCGCCGCCGAAGAGGCATCCACCGCCAAAAGCGCTTTTCTCGCCAACGTCACCCACGAACTGCGCACTCCGCTCAACGCCATCATCGGCTACACCGAAATGCTGCTCGAAGACAGTGCCTCGCCCCACCCGGACGCCACCGTCGCCCAGGAAGATCTCGGCCGGATTCTCTACGCCGCCCGCCATCAGCTCCGGCTCGTGAACGATCTCCTCGATTTCGCGAAAGTAGAAGCCGGCCAGTTGCAGATCAACAACGTTCCGTTTGACTTCCACGACCTCGCCTCCGAGATCGCCGAATCGGTCCGTCCCCTCGCCTCCCGCAACCGCAACCGCCTTGAACTTGCCCTCCCTCCCGAGCCCCTCACCGTGACCGGCGATGCGCTTCGCGTCAGCCAGAGCCTTTACAACCTTCTCAGCAACGCCTGTAAGTTCACCCACGATGGACTCGTGCGCCTGTCGGTGGACTCCGTTGACCGCGATGGCCGCCCTTGGGTCGAGTGCCGCGTCTCCGACACCGGCATCGGCATCACCCCCGAGCAGATGGAGCTTCTGTTTCAGCCCTTCCATCAGGCCGACAACTCCACGGCCCGCCGCTTCGGCGGCACCGGCCTCGGCCTCGCCCTCACCCGCGATCTCTGCACGCTCATGGGGGGCGTCGTCGAAGCACAAAGCCAAGCTGGCCGCGGTTCCACCTTCACCTTTCGCATTCCGATAGATCCCGCCGCTCCTGATCCCGCCACGCCCCCCGTGGCTCCGCCAACTAGGGCAGAATAGAAAAAGGCCCGCCGCCATTTTGCGTTCGCGCCGCGGAGGTTTTCCACCATGCCCAGCCGCCAGCTTTTCCTAGCCCTTGCCCTTGGCTTGTTGCCCGCCGCCGCGCTCTCTCAGCCCACCTACACCCGCGAAATCTCCCGCATCCTCCAGAACAAGTGCACACAGTGCCACCGCGCCGGCGACATTGCACCCTTTGCCCTCGACTCCTACGAGGCCGCCGCGGACTTCCGCGAAGACATCACCCGCGTCATCGTGGACCGTATCATGCCTCCTTGGAAACCCGTCCCTGGCCACGGCGACTTCCGCGGCAGCTTCGCCCTCTCCGACGACGAACGCGCTCAAATTGTCCAGTGGGTCGAGGCCGGCGTTCCCTACGGCGACGAAGCCGACCTCCCCGAACCCGCTACCCCGCGCGGTGATTGGGTCCTCGGCCAGCCCGACCTCGAACTGCAAATGCCCGAAGCCTATGAGCCGCCCCGCGGCCGCGACATGTATCGCTGCTTCGTCCTCCCCACCGACTCCCCTGAGACGCGCTTCGTTTCCGCCATCGATGTTCTGCCCGGCGATCGCCGCTACGTCCACCATGTCATCCTCTACCTCGACACCACCGGCGAGGCCGAACAGCTCGACGAAAACGATCCTGGCCCCGGCTACACCTGCTTCGGCGGCCCAGGTACCTCCGTCACCACCGGCGCCGGCGCCGTCACCGCGCTTCTCACCAACGGTATCTCGCTCGGCGGATGGGCCCCCGGCACCCGTCCCGCCCATCTCCCCGATGGCATCGGGATGCAGTTGCCCCCTCATGCCCGCGTCGTCATGCAGATTCACTACTATCCCCGTGGCGCCACCGCCCCCGATCAGACCCGCATCGGACTCTATTTCTCCAAAACCCCCGTCGAACGCCGTCTGCTGTTCATCCCCGTTCTCCCCATCAACGCCCGCGGCCGTATCGACATGACCATCCCCGCCGGCGCCGCCGATCACGAAATTCGCGCCGAATTCCCCGTGCCTCCCCTCCTCGATGCCCACGTCGTCAACATCTTCCCCCACATGCACCTGCTAGGCCGCCAGATCAAGGCAGACATCGTCTCCCCCCGTGGCGATGACACCCCCCTCGTTTACATCGACAACTGGGACTTCAACTGGCAGGGGCCCTACACCTACACCGAGTCCGTCCCCCTGCCCGCCTTCTCCCGTATCCGCCTCTCCTGCCGCTACGATAACACCGCGGAAAATCCCCGCAATCCGAATAACCCCATTAAAACCGTAACTTGGGGCGAGGGCACCGAAGACGAGATGTGCCTCGTTTTTCTCGGACTGACCTTCGATCGCGAACGCCTGCAGTAAACGGTAGTAGTACTTCTGGGACTGTCATCCTCTTGGTACTAGCCAAATTCTACCGGTAATTCTTTCATCCCCTTTGCCGTTCATTGAAAATATTACCGCTTGTGAGGGTGGGTCTCCCCGCAAGCCTTTGACAAGACAGGACTAGTGCGGATGGTACTCGTATTGCCATAGTTGACGGTTCCGGAGGGGTCTTACCGTCCTCAGCGGAACAACTTAGGTTTTCCATTAATAACCCTTGAGCTGACTTGAGCCCTGCCCATAGGCCTAAAGAAGCCTCTCCCAGTTGCCGATAACAGCGGTGACAGGAGAAACCCTGGCGTAGAAGAGCAAGATCGATCACTCGGGTGCAGCCTGAGGGCGCGCGGAACTAGCCGCTCCTTTCACTGCAACCTGGGGACAAAAAACATAGCTGCTCTCACGCTGGATCGCTAGCAAATTTCGACCCCTTTCAGGTCGGGATGACCGTTGCTGCGTACTTACTGCTCACGTCGGCAAATTGAGGAGTGAAATAGTAACGCAATGCAAATCCGACCTGATCCGCAGAATAGTCGTCTGATTCTACTTGCCCCGGCAGGCTCCGCCAACCCCGGTTTCGGATACTGTGCGCAGGATGCCCAGCGGCATGACGACGTGATTGCCTCCATCCAACGTTTCCGCGGCGAGATTTACGTCGCCGAGGGAGCGATCCGTGAAAGTGAACTAACCCCCGACGGCCGCCACTGGCAGGCGGAAGACGCTCGAAGCTGGCACGTGGTCTCCACCGACAACGCCGGCAACATAATCGGCTGCACCCGCTACCGCTTCTTCCATCAGGAACCTCGCTTCGAGGATCTCAGCATCGGACGCAGCGAACTCGCCCGCTCCCCCATCTGGATGGGCCGCCTCTGGAAGTCGATCCAAATGGGCTTCCAGGAAGCTTCCCAACGCGGCGTATGCCTCGGTGAGGTCGGTGGTTGGGCCGTCGCGGAGCCCTACCGCTGCCGTGCCGAAGCCCTACGGCTCGCCCTGTGCACCTTCGGCTTGGCCCGCCTCCTCGGCGGCTGTATCGCCTTCACCACCGCCACCGTGCGTCACTGCTCCGCTTCCATTCTCCGCCGGCTTGGCGGTCGTTCCCTCGAAGTCGATGGTGTCGAGATCCCCCGCTACTTCGATCCTCGCTACGATTGCGACATGGAAGTCCTCCGCTTTGACTCCACACAGCCCAATCCGCGCTACGCCGGTGTTCTTGACCTGTTGTGCGAAGATCTCAGCGCCAACAGGATCATCGTCGGCGCACCCGCCGCTGTGCCGGTCGGCATCGCTCTCCCCGATCCTCGCCCCACGGCCAATATTCCCCTGGCACGCGCCAGCTAATCGGCGCAGGGGCGCCCGTAGGGAGGCTGGATAGGAGTCGCCGCCCCTGCACGCGCGCAGGGGCCTCAGGCCCCAGGCCTAATGCCCGGGTGCCAACCGCGTCACCGTCTCGATGTGCGCTGTCTGCGGAAACAGATCCACCAGCGTCATCGCCTCGATCCGGAACCCCCCAGTCCCGGTCAACTCTGCCAGATCCCGCGCCAGCGTCGCCGGATCGCAGCTCACAATCACCACGCGCTCTGGCTTCAGCCGGTTCAACGCCGCCGTAACCGCCCGCCCCAGTCCCGCCCGCGGCGGGTCCGCCAGCACGAAGTCAGGAGCCTCTTCCACACGCTCCAGGTAACGCTCCACTCCCTCCCGTACCGCGCTCAGCCTCACCCCCGCCCGGCTCGCATTGTGTTCCAGGTCGATCACCGCGCTCGCCACCGCCTCCACGGCCACCGTCTCCCCGAATCGGCGCGCCAACGGGATCGAGAACAATCCCACCCCCGCGTACAAATCGAGAGCCCGGTCCCCGGACACCCCTCCTGTCGCCGTCTCCACCAGTTGGTCCAACAGGAACCGGTTCACCTGGAAGAAGGACTTGTGGCTCACCCGGAACACGTCCCCCCCCGCCGGATATTCGAGCGCCGACGACAGCGCCCCCGGCATCGCCTCCGCGCACCACTCAAAGAATGCGTGGCTCAGGTGCCGCGTCCCCGAATCGAGCACATTCACCTGCACCTGCTCTTCGTTGGTGAACAGTTCCATCCCTCGCAGGAATCGCGGCCACCGCCGGTCCGCCATCATCGTCCGTAGCGACGCCATCGAATGATTCAACCGAGGCGACGCCACCGGACACTGCTCGATCCCCACCAGCCGGTGTGACCCCGCTTCGTGATACCCCATCATCCCCGGCGAGCCGCCGTCGAAGTGAAGCTGCACCCGGTTCCGATACTCCCACGCCGGTCCGCTCACGTAGCCCAGGCCATCCGGCGCGTCCACATGCCCGGTCCGCTTCAATACCTCACGCAGGATAGCCAGCTTCTGTGCCCCCTGGTACGCCGCGTCGGCGTGCTGGTAATGGCATCCGCCGCAGCGCCCAAAATGCGGACACCCCGGCTCCACCCGGTGCGGCGACGGCTCGATCGTCGCCTCCACCCGCGCCCGCACCAGCCCTGGCTTCTCGCTGATCGCATGGATCCGCGACAACTCGCCCGGCAGCGCATAGGGCGCCAGCACCACCCGCCCATCCACGCGCGCCAACGCCTCGCCGCCAAACACCAGCTTTTCAAAACGCACTTCGTTTACGATGACCGGTCACCTCGCATATTCCACTACACCACGAAACCCGGCGGACGTCTCCTCAATCGAACTCCTTCCCCGGCATCCCCTGATCGGCGCCTACCCGCCCCACCTCCACCGGCGCTATGTAGTAGTTCTCCCCGCGCACCGGAGACCCCGCCATGCGCCGCAGCATCGTAAGCTGCCCCGTGTGCGTCAACGCATCCGCCACCGGACCCTGAAAGATTCGCTCCACCCGCCGCCCCGGCGCATTCCCGGACCCCAACTCCGCGTCCAGCCTCTCGAGCGCCGCGAAGTAGCGCGCGCACTCGGCTTCCCACGCCAGTGGTGTCGAGTCGTGCCACGCCGGCGCACCCGCCACCATCGACGCGGCCCAGTCCATCAAATCCCCCATGTGCGCCACGATCTCCACCGGCTTTCGCGATCCGGCCGAAGCTTCGAAATCGCCGAACGCCTCCGGAGCCCCCCGGATCGCCTTCGCCGATCGATACGCCAAAGTGGCCACCGCGTGCCGCAGCGCCGCCACCGATTCCGCGCTCGCGCTCGATTGTTCCTGCATCGCGGTTCAGCATAGCGCAATCCAAGCCCCAATCGGCGCCGCCGCGGCACCCCGCCGGAAATGCGGGTTAGGATAGTTATTGCCAATCGCCCGGCCCTTGCCGGCCGCCGGCTCAAATTTTGATTCCATGAAATCCAGACTCTTCTCCGGCGTACAACCCACCGGCAACCTCCACATCGGCAACTACCTCGGAGCCATCAAGAACTTCGTCCGCCTCCAGCACGACTACGAGTGCATCTTCTGTGTCGTCGATCTCCACGCCATCACCGTCTACCAAAAACCCGAAGACCTTCGCGCCAAGATTCTCGAAATCGCCGGACTCTTCCTCGCCGCCGGCATCGATCCGAAAGCCGCCTCCCTCATCGTCCAGTCCGCCGTCCCCGCCCACGCCGAGCTCTCCTGGATGCTCACTTGTGTCACCCCCCTTGGCTGGCTCCATCGGATGACACAGTTCAAGGCCAAAGCCGAGCAATGGCGGCAGAAAGGCTCCGGCGCCGATGACTCGCTCCAGTCGGTGGGCTCCGGGCTCCTCCAATACCCCGTCCTCATGGCCGCCGACATCCTGCTCTATAACGCGGCCATCGTTCCCGTCGGCGACGATCAGGCCCAGCACCTCGAACTCACCCGCGACATCGCCGAGCGCTTCAATTCCCTGTACGGCGACACCTTCGTCGTCCCTGCCACCAAACTCCCCACCGTCGGCGCGCGCGTCATGGGCCTCGATGACCCCACCAAGAAGATGAGCAAGTCCGCTCCCGGCTCCAACCACTCCATCGGTCTCCTCGATCCGCCCGAAACCGCCCGGAAAAAGATCATGCGCGCCGTCACCGACACCAAACCCGGCGTCGACTTCGACGACTTGGGCGATGGCGTCGCCAACCTGCTCGGCATCTTTCAGGCTTTCTCGGAATGGGATCACGCCCGCATCCGCGCTCACTTCGAAGGCAAGCGCTACGGCGATCTCAAGAAGGACATCGCCGAAATGGTCCTCTCCCACCTCGAGCCCTTCCAGCAGCGCTACCGCGAAATCACCGCCGACCCCGCCTATCTCGATCGCATTCTCGCCGAAGGAGCCGCGCGCGTCACTCCCATCGCGCAATCCACCATCCACACCGTCAAACAACGAATGGGCCTCTATGCCCCCAACGCATGACGTCCGCCCATGCCCGCGGTGGCCGCGCACCCCAGGATCGTCCGCCGGCGCCTAACCCATGACCGCGAAACTCGGCTGGCGCGACTACGCCCACCTCCTCCGCACCAACCGCAACTACCGCCTCCTCTGGATGGCGCAAATCGTCTCCGAAATCGGCGACTGGCTCTACGCCGTCGTCATCTATGACCTCCTCCTCGAACGTACCGGCATGGCCCGTAGCGTCGCCACCGCCGTCATCCTCCAAACCCTCCCCCAGGTCCTCGTCTCCCCCATGGCCGGCGTCATCAATGACCGGCTCCGCCGATGCTCGGTCATGATCGCCGCGGACTTCGCCCGCTTCTTCATCGTCCTCGCCATGCTCTGGGCCACCACCGTTTCCCCCATCTGGCCTCTGCGTCCTGCTTGTCTTTGAGACCGCCATGTGGGGATTCTTCTTTGAGCCCGGCCGCAGCGCCCTCCTCCCCAACCTCGTCAACGGACCTCCGCGAGACCCTGATCGCCAACACCCTCTCCTCCACCACATGGTCTTTCAATCTCGCCATCGGCTCCGCCCTCGGCGGCCCCCTCCTCGGCGTCTCGGTTCGGACGTAACGCCGTCTTCCTCATCAACGCCTGCACATTCCTCCTCTCCGCCGCCCTCATCCTCCGCATGCGTGTCTCGAACCCCACGCCATAACATACCCCCCATGCGCGCGGGACCTGTTTGACTTCTCTCCCATCATGGAAGGCTTCCGCTACATCTTCCACCACAAGCGCCTTCTGGCGACCCTCCTCTCCAAAGCCGGACTCGGATTCATGGGCGCCAACTACATCATCTTGTCCATCTACGGCGAACGCGTCTTCCGCTTCCAGTCCGGCGCCATGCTCGGCATGAGCCTCCTCATGGGAGCCCGCGGCGTCGGCTCCCTCCTCGGACCCATCCTCGCCGGATCCTGGGCCGGCGGCGACCAACCGCCTCCGCCGAGGCATTCTCTATGGCTTCCTCGCCGCCGCCGCCGGATACGTAGCTCTGTCATTCGCCCCGGATATCTTCACCGCCATGGCCTGCGTCACCTTGGGACACGCCGGCGGAGCCACCATCTGGGTCTTCTCCACCACCATGATCCAGCACCAGGCCGAGGACCCTTCCGTGGCCGCGTCTTCTCCGCCGACTTCGCGTTTCTCGTGATGGCCATGACCGTAAGCACCTGGATCGCCGGTTCCGCCGTCGACCTCGGAGCCACCGTCCGCCACGTCAGCCTCTGGGTCGGGCTCCTGATCCTCGCTCCGCCGCCCTATGGGCCCTGCTGGCGTTGCCCCTGTGGCAAGACCGTAAGTCATGACCCCACCCCAGTGGGTGGACGCTAGGCTTCAGTTTGCGCGATGCTTTAGCCTCGCCACGCAGGCGTCAGCCTGCCCACCCGCCTACCCGACAGCGACCCGCCTAAGCTACAGCAAAACAATAGGCCGCAAGCCCTTCCACCATGGCCATCACCCGCCCCGGACAGCCTTCCGGCACGCTCCCATCCTGGTTCGGATCCGCCCCGTGCCATTCCCGCGCCATGGGCCATGCGTCACCACTTGTCCCTGGGTGCCAAAGACGGGAGCTGCATCTCGGCCAAGGCCGGGTCTGGTTCGGAGGCAACATCGGCATACGCCCAGTTCAGGCGCTCGGTAATCACATCCGCCTGCTGGCGCCACAAAGTCCGCAATCGCCCGCGCATAGAGTTCGCCCCGCGAAACGCCGAAACCGTTTTACTTCCAATTCCGCCCGTGCGAACAACGCATCGGAAGCGGATCGTCGTCTTCACAGCCCCAGTATGGCTTCTTTACCCGCGAGGACAACGCCGCCACGACAAACGTACTGCCCATACACCTAATTAAGGAGCATCAACCGCCGGCCCTCGGCTCCGGAACCCGCATCGCCGGCATCCGCTCCTGGATCCTGTAGCGGCGACGGAGTTCCCAGTCGGCTGCCACCGCTGGTCTCAACCCGGGCAACGCTACCGAAAACGGGCCTCCGCCTGCTCCTCGCCTCCGCCTGCTCCTCAATGATCCATTCTCGAGAAACTCAAGGCCGCGCTGTTCATGACCCCGCCGCGACCGTTCCGGCATCGCTCGGAGGCTTGTCCAAACCGGCATCATCTTCGCCGCAACTTCTCGTCGAGCGCCCGCAGGATCGCCGCTACACCCCTCGCGTATTCGGATATGGTCCGGACCCAGAAACCCGTCTGAAAATATCGACCGCCCGCGCGATGTGCAGGCGCGCCCGGCGAAGGTCGCCCTGGTCGCTGCAGGATCAGCCCGAGGTTGTTGGCGTAAAGCCGCCACCTCGGGGTGATCCGGACCAAAGACCTTCTCGTCGATCGCAGCGCGCCGCTCAGTCTGGTCCCGCGCCCCGGCGAGGCTCGCCTGGAGCTTGCAGGATCTGCCCGAAGGTTGTTGGCGCGGATAACCACGTTGGGGTGATCCGGGCCAAGGAGCCCTTCTCGTCGCGGTCTGCAGCGCGCCGCGCTCGGTCAGTTCCGCGCCCCGGCGGGTCGCCTGGGCTGCAGGATCTGCCCGAGGTTGTTGGCGCGGATGGCCACGTTGGGGTGATCCGGACCAAAGACCTTCTCGTCGATCCGCAGCGCGCGCTCGGTCAGTTCCCCGCGCCCCGGCGAGGTCGCCTGGGCTTGCAGGATCTGCCCGAGGTTGCTGGCGTCACGAGCCACGCTGGAGTGATCGGGACCAAAGACCTTCTCGTCGATCCGCAGCGCGCGCTCGGTCTGTTCCCGCGCCCCGGCAGGGTCGCCTGGGCTTTCAGGATCTGCCCGAGGTTGTTGGCGAGGATGGCCACATTAGGGTGATCCGGACCAAAGACCTTCTCGTCGATCCCGCAGCGCGCGCTCGGTCTGTTCCCGCGCCCCGGCGAGGTCGCCCTGGGTTTTCAGGATCTGCCCGAGGTTGTTGGCGAGGATGGCCACGTTAGGGTGATCGGACCAAAGACCTTCTCGTCGATCCGCAGCGCGCGCTCGGTCTGTTCCCGCGCCCCGGCGAGGTCGCCTGGGTTTTCGGGATCTGCACCCGAGGTTGTTGGCGCCACGAGCCACGTTGGGGGTGATCCGGATAAAGACCTTCTGGTCGATCCGCAGCGCGCGCTCGGTCAGTTCCCGCGCCCCGGCGAGACTCGCCCTGGGCTTGCAGGATCTGCCCGGGTTGCTGGCACATACGGCGGACACAGAATGATCCTGCCTGCACCTGCTCATAAACCCGCAGCGCCGCCTCCAGCGCCTTTTGAGCCCCACCAACAAAGCCCGATGCAACTGAAACACCCCGTCTCATTCCACAACCATCCCACCCCAGCCAACTCCGCCCAACCGCTCCCCATGCCCCGCCTTGCGCATGACCCACCAGCCCCTCAGACGGCCCCCAGGTTGCCAAATCGTGCTCCTTATACCGAAAAGCCGCCCGCATCACCCCGCACCGCCACGCCCGCCCGACGACTCATCCCCGGCCCCACGCAACCGCCGCATCACGGACTGCACCAGCAGATGCACGCTCCATCCCCCGTCCACCGCCTCCAGCAGCGAAAGCCCCCGCAACGCCGCCAGCAATCGCGCCCGTTCCAACGGATCGCCCAACGCCGTCCCAAGCCCTTCGAAATCCCTCCGGCAGGCATCGAAACACGGCATCGAGATATCGTCCGGGGCCAAAAACGCAAACACGGAAAGCAGCTCCACCCGCCATCGGCTCCCGTGACCGCAGCCCTCGACCGCCGCCAAAAACGTCCGCCCCACGGATTCCTCATGCCCATCCGGAGCATGCATCTCGAGCAGCGCATCCTCGTGGGCCCCGAGCAGCTGCAAGTACCTGGCCAGCATCGCCCCGGCGTGTTCAGCACCATACCCGCCGCCTGCGCCATCGCCAACGGCAGTCCACCCAGCCGCACTGCGATCATAAGCGCTGCCTTCGCATCCGTCCCCCGCGTTCGCGCCAACAGATACCGGGACGCCTCCTCCTCCACCCACGGCCGGATCTCCACCGCCTCCGCCGTATCGTGCCATTGCGTCGCGCGCGACGTCACGATCACATGCGGACGCTCTGACGAAGGCAGCCACTCCCGCACGGAAGCCGCATCCGTTGCGTTGTCGAACACAATCAATGTCGCCGGTAACTCCGGACCGTTGAGCCAGGAGACAGCGCGCTCCGCCGCGTCTCGAACGTTCGCCTGCTCCGCCGGAACCAGTCGCACCGCCCGCGCCAACCCCGCCAGGTCTTCGATCAACGTCGACGGGCTCTCCGCCCGCACCGCCATCCATGCATATACCGGTCCCGCCGCGTACGCATACTCGAGCGCGAGGTTGCGTCTTCCCAACCCCGCCCAACCCGCTCACCGTCACAATCGCCGCCGACACTCCTACTGCGCCAGCGCATCCAGATCCGCAGCAAATCCGTGCGGCCAAAGAAGCTCCGCACCGGACTCGGTATGTTCCAGGATGGGGTCGACACCACTTCGCGTTGGTCCAGCGGCCGATCCGTTTCTCGTTCGCGGCCCCCACGCCGGGCCGGTCTCACCAGCTCCCCGTGATCAGATGAGCGTCGCCGTGCCGTAATCCCTGGCGCCTCGACAACCACTCCAACCGAGCCCGTATGTCCTTGAAATACTCCCAGACTCACCCGATTCCAAGCCGTCTCCCCCGCACGCTCGTCACGGTATGGCTCGCCGCATTCGCCATATACTCGGAAGCTTCCTCGCCAGCGCTTCGCGCCCAGCCGCCTCCGGCGATTCCCACAAGCGCGGATTCACGTCCAGGCCCAACGCAGCAGAGCGGGTCGAGCGAGTCGAACCACCTCTTGTCCGCCGCGAACACCTCGATCGCCGGTCTTCGCTGAAAAGTAACGACGCCAGTCCGCCTCGGACTCCGCCGGCTCCAACCGGCCCCGCCAGGCTCGTGAACCACTTCGCGTATCGTGGATCCCCGCCCAGATCCTCACCGTTCCGGGCGATTCGAGAACGGCGTCCCGCAACAGCCACTGCAGCCGCGAGTTCTCCGTGTCGCGCGCATGCGAATGTTGCTTGTCGATGGCGCTTGCGGCAAGGTTCGTGAGCAGGTCTTTCCAGGAGTCCGCGAGCGGGATGCCGGCTGCAGCGAAGAGTCGAGCGCCAGGGTAAGTCCGTCAACAACGCCGGAGCCGCCACTCCGGATGACCTTCGCGCTGGCAACGCGGCGCAATCATGTCTGACCACCAGAAGGCGCAACCATGGAAATAGTCTACAGCCAGGAACGATCACACCGCCCGGAAAATCCACAACGTCTTCAGCCGAAATCGGTTCCCAATTCCGAACGGGCGAAACCCTTGACACTCGATGCAACAATCGAAATGCCTGGCGAACGCCAGCCCGCTCTTTGACAATCAGATCCGCACCGCGCCGCGACGCCACAACGAATGTCGCGGAACAAAGCCAGTCGAAGCCGGGTCAACGCATTGAAAAAACGCCCCGAACCTCCGTCGGCCCATTGGCTTTGTTCCGCCAGGCAAACCCATTTCCACGCTCGCTAAGGGATTCCCGTATACGTGCGCACTGGCTTCCAGCCCGACGTCGACGTCTACACGGGCTGTTCTCCACGTTCCCGGTCCCCGCAAGCTCCAACGATCCGCAATAACCCGTCCCTGCATCCGCGACCGGTTGGATGGTGTTCGACGGCAGATGATATCCGAAGTAACACGACTGCCGCCCATCGATCGCGTTGTTGATCGGCACCGAAATCGCCTGCGCCGGGGCTAGGAACCGCCTACCCCCGCCCCCGGCTCCGAGTAGTGCTCCTCCCGGAGCCCCGCCAGCACTCGCCCCGCCCCAACCGCGTCATATCCAAGACGCACCAGCGTTTGCCGGACCATCTCCACGCCTCCCTCGAACTCCGGTTGCACCGCCGCCTCCACACCCAGTTTCCGCAACTCCGACAACTGAGGTCCGCTCGCCGCCCGGGCCACCACCGCCACTCCGGGGCTCAGGCCGCGAGCCCTCTCCACCGCCAATCGCACCGAACCGCGCTCGGGAATCGCCACAACCACAATGCGCGCCCGCTCCACTCCCGCTCCCCGCAGCACCTCCTCCCGTGTGATGTCCCCCCACATCCCCGGCAGCCCCTCCGCCCCGATGTCGCCGTACACCGCATAGTCGCTCTCCACCACCACCAGGGGAATTTTCGCCGCATGCAGCGCCCGCGCGACCGCCCTGCCCGTCCGTCCATAGCCCGCCACCACGACGTGATCGCGCAAGGCTTCCCCGGGAATCTCGAGTTGCGTCCTCACCAGCGCCGGCTTCCGCCACCCGCGCCAGGCCCGGCCCAGAGGCAGCGCCGCGCCCGATACCACCGGCGATATCGCCATCGTCACCACCGTGCACGTCAACGCCAGATCGTACATATCCTTCGACAACAAACCCGCGCCCAGTCCGCTCCTCGCCAGCACAAAGCTGAACTCTCCGATCTGCGGCAGCCCCAGCGCGATGATCCACGGCGCCATGTTCCGGTACCCGAAAGCCCGCGCAATCCCTCCCAGGATCAGCGCCTTCCCCACAACAATCGATACCACCGCCCCCACCACGGTCCCCAGATGCCCAACTACGTATCCCGGATCGAACAGCATGCCCACCGTCACAAAAAACAGCAGACCGAAAATGTCCCGCAGCGGAACCACGTCGCTCAGCGCCTGATGGCTGAAATCGGACTCGCTCAAGATGATCCCCGCCACGAACGATCCCAGCGCAAACGACAGCCCCGCCACGTGCGCCGCATAGCCCAGCCCCACTCCCGTTGCCACCACCGCCACCAGGAACAATTCCCGCGATCCCCATCGCAGTACCCCTGCCAGCAGAATCGGCAGCAGCCGCGTCCCCAAAATCACCACTGCCGCAAGAAACGCCGTCGCCACCGCCACCGCCCGCAGCACTTTTGGAAATGCATTCTCGATTGCCCCCAACTGCGGCAGTATGATGAGCATCGGAATCACCGCCAGATCCTGGATCACCAGCAGCCCGATCATCACCCGGCTCGCCAGCGTCGTCGTCATCCCGGATCCCGATAGCGTCTTCAGGACCACCATCGTGCTCGAAACCGAAATCATCGCCCCAAACCAAACCGCTTCCGCCGTCGGCATCCCTAGCAGCTTGATTCCCGCCAGTGCGCCAGCCGTACCGGTGAGCGCTATCTGCAGAGGTCCCCCGGCGAGCGCGATCCGCCGCACCGGCCCCAGATCCCGAATCGAGATTTCCAAACCCAGCGAGAACAACAGCAACGCCACCCCGATTTCCGCCAGCAACTCAATGTCCCGGACCTGCACCACCGTAGGCCCCGCCGTGTGCGGACCCACCATCACTCCTGCTGCCACATACCCCACCAGCAGCGGCAGCCTCAGTACCCGCGCCAGCACGCCACCGCACAGTCCCGCCAGCACGATAAGCACGAAGTCGGATGCAATTCCCATGGGTGACGCAGCGGCCGGAGCGGCCAATCACCAGTCTCTCATCCCACGCCGGAACCAGCAGCCGTAACACCTATTCTTCGCTTCGCAACCCACTCGCTGAAAGCCACTTCCCGATTCCGAACCCGCGAAACCCTTGACACCCGATGCGACAATCGATGCGCCTGGACCGCTCCGGCCCGCTCTTTGACAACCGAATCCGCACCACCTCCACCGCGCTGCAACGAATGCTGCGGAACAAAGCCAACGGAAGCCGAGTCAACGCATTAAAAACACAACTCGATCCCCATTGGCTTTGTTCCGCCGGGCAAACCCGAATTCGACGCTCGAACGAGCGGGTTCAGAGTCCCGCCAATTCGCCGTCCAGATGCGCGAGTGCCGCCTGCAATTGCGCCTTGTGACGCGGGTGCCGCGCCCGGTCGAGATCCGCCGCCACACGCGCTCGCGACAGTTCCAGGCTGGCCCGCTTCTGCCTACGCTCGGCCTCTTCCGCCGAAACCGGCGCCTCGGCTCGCGCCCGCCGCTCCGCCTCCCGCAATTCCTGCTGAGATTCGACGTCTTTCGATTCCCAGCCGCGCGCCATGACGCTTCACCGTCCCTTGTTCACATAAGCCGCCAAAGTGAGCAGATTGCGCGTGAATGTCGCCGACCGGATGATCCTCGTCCGCGGCGGCTGGGTTCCCTGAAATAACTGGATCGTATCGTTCTCGTTGATTTCGATCGGCCGCCCATTGATCGTAAGCACCATCGGCCTCGCCGCGAAAACAGAAACAATTTGGTCCGCCTTGCCGATGATTCCGTCCTCCAGCCACGCCCCGCGTGAGTCCATCCCGTCGACCATCTTGCGCACGGCCTCGCCGGTTACCTTCCGGTCAATGGGAGAGCGATCGCCCGAGCTCCAGGGCGACAAGCCATGTAACTTGTCCGGACGTCGTAGCTTACTGGGGTCCGCCGCTCGCACGCGGTCGTACTCCTTGCGAATCGCGGGCAGGTCCGCGCCGCTGGTCAACACGCCATAGTGCGTAATTACCGAACCATCGTCGTAACTCAGCTCGTACCCGTCGATCCGCGCCGATCCCAACTGCGCGGCACGAATCTGCGTGCCCTTCGTAATGTACAACGGGCGGTTCGTCTGCAGTTCGTAGAATCGCGCCAGCGCTGGCGCGCCGCGAAGCCGCCGCCGATGTTCGGATGGATTGGCCGTCTCTGGCAATACGGACTTCTCCAGCCATCCCAGCGCGCGCGGCACCGGGTCCAGATACTTGCGGTCGCCTGTCTCGCGATACAAAACCATCAGCGTTCGCACAATCCCCTGGCTCTCGCCTCCGGTCACCGAAGGCGGCTCGAACAGTCGCGCCCATGCCGGATGCATGTCAACATCGTACTGCTGCGCCCACGCCGGCTGGGGATCCGGCATCTGAGCCAGCAGCAAGAAGCCGCCGCCCTTGAGCGCCGAATCGAGATACCGCTTGTCGTCGTAGATACGCGCCGCCTCGAGCATCATATCGATATCATCCGAAATCGAGTTGTCGTTGAAAGTGTAGTGTTCCTTGTAGATCTCGCCCGGCCATTTTCGTGACCATGTATCCGGATAACTCGCCTGCTTCACCGGATGCTTGGCCGGGTCGGGAAACTTCGTGTAGCGCTGCGGCCATGCGCCATTGGGATACTGCGCTCGCATCAATTGGTTCAATGCGTACAGTGCTGCTTCATGAATGGCGGCGTCTTTGAAGGCGAGCGCCTTGTCCACGCGCATCAACAACCGTGTGGCAGCCTGCGAGACGTTGTCGTCGAGCGTGGTGGGAGGCGTCGCCGGAACGGTTGACGATGCGCAGTCATGTTCCGTGCGATACGGGTACCGCTTCCGCCGGGCCGGGTCGAACTCGATCAGATAGTCCCATCCGCCCGTGCAGAGCTGGCCCGCTACCAGCGACGCCGCGGCCTTCCGGGCAGCCTCGAGATAGTAGCGGTCACCGGTGGCGTCGAAGGCCTCCAGAAACGTCATGCCGACGATCGGCGTCGCCTCCCGCTGCACTTCGATCTGCGACATCCCCTCGCCATGCTCGGACCGGCCATAGCTCAAGTCCTCGGCATAGGAGTAGTGATAGCCGCCGTGGGGAGAGACCTTCTCCACGTAGAACGTCGCCGCTTTTTTCATGGCCGCGAGCGCCTGCTCGCGTGTCGGCGCGGTCTGCGCCCAACAGCCGAACGGAATGGCGAAAGAGAGAAGAATGGCAAATGTAGATCGAGTCATGGATAGAGCCCGACTCATTATACAGGCGGAAAGCACCCCGCTATCGCGCTGCCCGGTGTGCCCCGGCAAGCAGCCGTATCGCCGCTTCCGCAAGCATCTCGCCTCCACCCGGCGCGACGGCCGAACCAGCCACGTCTTCTCCACCCTCCTTGTACGCCTTTGCCGTCGGGATCACACCCAGATCGCCGTTGGCGAGTGTCACCACGATGGTTACCGGAAACGGCGATGCTTTCTTGATCGCCCGCCCCAGTTCCACGTATACCTCGCCCGGCAGCGCCACCCATGCGATCTGGTCGTCAATCGCGATCACCTGCACCTCCGCCTCGTTCTCCGCCGCCTTCTTCGCGCGCGAAGGCAGCCGCACCGATTCCCGCGCGAATCGCAGCCCCTTCGCTTCGAGTGGCTGCAGCCGCGCCGAAGTCTTGATCGCCTCTCCGCCCAGGACCGTTCCCAGGCGCACCGCTTCCGCGATCCCCTTTTGCGGCGAGGCGCTCTTCACGTCGATATGGTTGACATTCGCCGCCGCGCCCAGGGTAAACAGTGCGAGCGTTGACTTACCGAATACCTTACCGAGTAACTTAGCGAGCGGTGCAGGATAGTCCGCCGAGTAACCTGGCCCTCGAACGCTCTCCGGACGCATGGCATAGTTGAGATAGATAGCCACGGGCGCGAAATGGATCATCGCCAGGTCCGGATCCGTCTCTCCCATCGGTTGCACTGTCTCCGGGTTGCGCTTGCCAGGATCCAACTGTGCCGTCCCGTCTTTCATCAGGTAGCGCCGGTAGTGGCTCACGGAGTCTTCCGTGCCTACCGCCCGGCTCAGCGTGACCGGGGTGAGTGACCGCGCTGCTTCAGCCACGGCTTCTCCGATCTGAACTGGAAGCGACGCACGAATCGATGCCGCGTCCGGCGCCGCATGCGTGTTAGTGGTGCTGATCATGATCTGCTCGGGCTGCATTCCCGTGGCTTCGGTAACCGCCCGCCGCGCCGCCGACGCGAGCGCGGAGTCGATCGACTGGAGGTCGCACACCACCAGCGCCGCACGCTTGTCGCCCGCCTCGATCACCAACGCCTTCACGAACAATCCGTCCACGGGCGCACTCGCGGAAACGACAATCTTCGCCGCCGCACGGCCGGCCCGAACGCCCGAGGCGAACATCGGCAAGGCGGAAGCAACCGCGAATATGAGCATTGCCGAGCGCATGCCAATACTCTAGCCCATGTGCCGGCGCGATGCTGCGGTTTGTCCGGATCCTCCTGGGTGTGAATGATTGGCACCCGGGCACTTCATGCGTAAGGCCGTCGACGGTTACTCAGCTTGAAGCGCTGCCAACGCTCGCTCCGCCAGATCGAAGAACTCTTGCCGTTGCGCCGCACCCGGAAACACGACGTTCGCTGAGCGGTAATACGCCAGTTCCTCTTCCCACTTGGCGGCGACTCGCCTCCGGTCGGCGGTGACTCGTACCGGCTTTCCATCGCGCAGCAGATACACCGGGTTCGTGTGCGCCTGTAGAGTCGGTAACGTGGGTGGATCCAAGTCGGACTTCCTGGCCCGGGTCCGTGCCGCGATCCAGCAACTCTCCGCGCACTCGATGCGCGCCTCCACGCGGGTTCCTTCCGCGGACGCGATCACCTGGCCGTTCCGAACGATCTCCACCGCCTCGAGTGGTCGATAGAAGCCGGCCGTCGCAATTGCCACTCCCGTGCTCCGGTCAAAGGCAAGTTCCACCAACGGGCCGTTCGTCACCATGACGCTCCCCTCACGGACACCGCGTGCCCAGGTCTCGTAGGAAGTTTCCGAGGGCCGTGCTTTCACCAGTGCCCGCTCAGGGCCGATTAGTGGAAGCCAATGCGGCCACGGAGTGCGCCCGTTGAGATTCACTGGAAAATCGCTGCCGGCGATCCCTGTAACTCTGATTCCGGCGTTCAGTAACTCGTACCACGGTTCTAACTTCAAAACGCCGAACTGAAACACCTCCACGAAGTCGATGTTACCGAGCGCGCTGTCCATGAGGATCGTGCTGTGCTGCGGCTTCTGAAAGAAATGGGCAAAGCCGACCGTCGCGCCTTCGCGCTTGCCCGCTGCGAACAGCAGCGATGGGAACGGATAGGACTCCGTTGTGTTGGCGTACATGAGCCCCGTCGAAAGTGGGCGTGTCAATCGCCGCGGACCCAGTATGTTAATGTGGCCCCAGAATTCATTACGAGACTCGTGGCCGGAACGGATGGCGTATCCGCGGCGCCGCGCCTCCGCCGCCGGGCCGAATCCGTACTGCGGCGCGGCGTCCATCTGTCGCTGAAGCTGCAGAAAGTTGCCCACCGTCAGATCTTCCGCCTCGAGCCAGGAGAGAAACAATGGGTCGTCGCCGCGCTCGCGAGTAAGATGGATGTGGTCGTCCGCGGAGATCCACTCGTCAGGCTTTGAGCCTTTCCATGGCCGAAGCGTCAGCGTTACTGTGCGCGTCTCGTCCGGCTTGAGCGTGAACGACTCGGTGGCCGGTGTGTAGAAGAATCCCCGATAAGCTTCGAGAGTGTATTCGCCTGGTGGCAGCTGAAACCGCGCTCGGCCCTTGAGCAGAAGGTAATGATACTCGTCACGGCAAATAACCTCGATCACCGCCGGGTCCGGCACACGGAGAAACGGACGGTCACGATAGAATACGTCGGACTTCAAGGGGAGCACTCCATCCACGGGCGTGAGACGAAAAGGGGAATTATTCTTGCGTAAGTAGATCCGGGCCGGCATCCCTGGACCGGCTTTCACCTCGAGGGTCGCCGAGCCAACGGGGCGCTGCGCCCACACCAGGAGCAGAGTGAACAGGAGTGCGATCGCCAAGCGGAGCATCGGGCACGATTATAGTCCGCATTGTGGCATCCTTGGGAGGTCATGCCCTGGAATTTTGAACTCCTCGATCCGCCATACGGCAACGTGAGCGAAGGACCGGTCTGGAACGGTTCCTATTTGCTCTACACCCAGATCCAGCGAAGCCGCATCATGAAGTACGATCCGGCTTCCGGTGCGCTCACCGTGCATCGCGAAGGCACCAATCATGCCAATGGGCTGGCGTATGACGCCGGCGGCCGCCTCTACGCGTGCGAAGGCGGCGACAACGAGAACAGCCGCCGCGTCGTGCGCTACAGTGACTCCGGCGTCGACGTGATCGCCTCCGGCTTCGAGGGGAAGCGTTTCAATATCCCCAATGATCTGGTGGTCGACGCAGCCGGCCGAGTCTGGTTCACTGACCCTTTCTACGAGGGTGCTGCCGGGCCGTGGAGCAAAGACCGGACGCACAAGGATCTCGATCACGATTCGGTCTATCGCGCGGACCCCGGCGCGAGCGGCTGGGCGGTCACACGCCTCACATTCGACACCACGCGGCCGAATGGCCTGTTGTTCTCCCTGGATGGCAAGACACTGTACGTGGCGCAAAGTGGCCGTCTTCCCGAAGAAAAACGGCAATTGCGCGCGTACCCCGTGAAAGATGATTTCTCCCTCGGTGAGGCCGAAGTGCTGCATGATTTCGGGGAACACCGGGGCATCGATGGGATGGCTCTCGACGCCGAAGGCAACATTGTTGCCACCGCCGGCTGGGAGATGGGCGGACCCGGTCCGTCGATCTACGTCTTCTCTCCGTCGGGCGATGTGATCGAGCGTCACCCCGTGGAGTGCAAGCGCCCTACGAATTGTGCGTTTGCGGGCGACGATCTCAGCACGCTCTACGTCACAACCACCGAAGGCCATCTGTTTCGCGCTCAGACCGGACGCACCGGCCTTCGCATGTTCCCGTTGACCTCGTGAATCTTCGAGACCATTCCCGGATGTCTTCGTCCAAACACTTCGAATTGCACTGATTTCGGAACTTTCGGTCAACCCGCTTCGTAGAGGCTAGCAAGGCCCATGCAGAGCGGCCTGCAATCAACGAGGTGATCCATGAGGTGTGATGGAAACGCCATCCCTATGCGGATGGCCTTGTCCGTGGTGTGTCTGGCGTCGAGCGTGTTTGGCGGTGAATTCGATGACCGGATGCGCGAAGCGGGCCAACTTCGGGTGAACGGCAAGTATTCCGAGGCGGAACGCGCATACGCGGGGGCGGTGGAGCAGGCCACGGCGTTCGGCGCGAACGATCCGCGCCTGGCGCAAGCGTTGAACAATCACGCGGCAGTTACTCACTTACTCGGCAGGTATGCGGAAGCGGAAGCCCTCTACCGGCGCGCGATGGCCATATGGGAACGGACGCTTGGTCCAGACGACGCATTGGTTGGCACCGTCTCCCACAACCTCGGCGATGTCTTGCGGCTCCAAGGCCGATTGGGCGAAGCCCGCGCGAGCTATGGCCGTGCCTTGGAGATCCGCCAATCGATCCAGGACGCCGCGCCGGGGCGTATCGCTTCCACGCTCAACGGCTTGGCTACCGTAGCGCAGGGGCTGGGCAAATGGGCCGAAGCGGAACGGCAACTCAGGCAGGCGCTTCATCTGCAGGAGACGGTACCCAGTCCAGACAACATGGCGATCGCGTCTACTCTCAACAATCTTGCCGAACTCTACCGCTTGCAGCAGCGATTCTCAGAGGCAGAGCCGCTCTATCTGCGGGTGATCGAGATTCGCCGTGGCGGACCGGCTGCCAATCATCCCGAAACGGCGACGGCCTTGAACAACTATGCCTCGATGCTGCATGACCAGGGGGACTTTATCCGAGCCGAAAGTTACTACCGGCAATCGCTCGCATTACGAACGCGCGCCCTGGGTGAGGATCACCCAAGCTTGGGAAATGGCTGGAATAACTTGGGCACGACTCTGCGAAAGACGAATCGGTTCAAGGAAGCTCGCGACGCCTTCGAGCGGGCTTTGGCCATCTTCGAGAAGACTCTCGGCGCCCAGCACCCCAACGTGGCTGCCGCCCTCTCCAATCTTGGAGAATTGCATGCGTCGCAGGGCCGCTACGCCGAGGCCGAACCCCTCTATCGACGCGCCATCGACATATCAACCGCAAGCCTTGGCGCGGATTCATTGCCGGTAGCGTCCTTCACGCAGAACCTGGCGGCTCTGTTCGCCAGGCAGCAAAAGTATCGCGGCGCGGAGGCGCTGCTGTCCCAGGCCCTCGCCATTAGGACCAAACTACACGGAGAGAGACACCCGGCGGTGGCCGGGTTGCTGCTCGATCTCGGTAGGATGTGTCAGGCCCAGGGGAGAGACACCGAGGCCGCCGGATTCTACCGCCGCGCCGCTGGCATGTTCGCCGACACGGCCGGAGCCAGCAATCCCGGATACGCTGAGTCATTGGAGGCCTACGCGAATACTCTCCGCCGTGGGCGCAGGATTGCCGAGGCCGAGAAGGTAGAAGAGCAAATCAAGGCGCTGGCTCCGCGCTGACGCGGTATACTGTCGGGCCTGATGGCCGAACGACACATACACTCACGCCACATACACTCACGCCGGGACCTTTTGCGGACCGCTCCTCTACTCGGCGCAGCCCTGTCGGGCTCCTGCTCGCCCACGGCCAAGGAATCGCGTCCCAATATTCTATTCGCGATTGCCGACGATCAGTCGTTTCCACACGCTGGCGCCTACGGGGATCGCCTTGCGCGCACACCTGCGTTCGATCGTGTGGCCCGGGAAGGGATGCTATTCACACGATCTTATTGCGCCGCGCCTTCCTGCACGCCTTCACGTAGCGCCATCCTGACCGGCCGCGCCATCTGGCAAGTGGAAGAGGGCGGCGTTCTCTATGGGACCGTGCCGCCGCAGTACCCGCTCTTCACTCACAAGCTGGAGGACGCGGGCTATCACGTTGGATTCACTGGCAAGCCTTGGGCTCCCGGTAACTGGCAGGCGGGTGGATTGAAGCGACATCCGAATGGCCGCGAGTTCAATCAACGCAAAATGCCTACGCCACCGCCGCCGGGCATCGATACACGCGACTACGCGGCTAACTTCGATGACTTTCTCGCGGCACGCGCCGCCGGGCAGCCTTTCTTCTTCTGGTTTGGCTGCACGGAACCGCATCGAGTCTATGATTCCGGCTACGGACGTCGGCTGGGGAAGCGTATCGAAGACGTGGAAGTGCCCGGCTATTGGCCTGATTCCGAGATCGTACGTAACGACATCCTCGACTACTATGCGGAAGTCGACTGGTTCGACAGCCACCTGGCACGAATGCTTGCGGCACTCGAGCGCGCCGACGAGTTGGACAACACGATCGTTGTGGTCACCAGCGACAACGGCATGCCCTTTCCGCGCTCGAAAGTCAATCTCTACGATCGCGGCGTCCATATGCCGCTCGCGATTCGTTGGGGCCGCCGGTTCAGCGGTGGAGCCGGCAATGACAGCTTCGTCAGCCATATCGATTTCGCGCCCACCTTTCTCGAGGCCGCCGGCGTTCGCCCTCCGGAAACTGTCGCGGGACGCAGCCTGATACCGCTGCTGGAAGGTAAGGCGGAAGCGGAGCGCGACTGCGCCTTTACCGCCCTCGAGCGCCACACCATGTGCAGGCCCGATGGCGCCACTTATCCGATACGCGCAATCCACACCGCGCGGTACGCCTATCTTCGTAACTTTCAGCCGGATCGATGGCCCACCGGCGGAGAGTTCCTTTCTTCGAACAAAACCACCCATGGTGACGTGGATGCCTGCCCTACCAAGGAGTTCCTCCTCGCTCCGGCCACGCGAGCCCGCTATCAGCGGCAATGGGACCTGTGCTTCGGCCGCCGGCCGGCGGAGGAGTTGTACGATCTGCAGTCAGACCCGGCACAGTTGATCAATCTCTCCTCGGACCCGGCTCATGCCGCCACCAAGATAGAGCTGTGGCAGCGTCTCCAGACGCATTTGCGCGCCACAGGCGACCCGCGCATCGAGGGGCGTGATCCGTGGCAATCCTACGTGTATCATCAAACCATCGGTTATGGCGCCACGTTCAACCGCAGCCTGCCTCAGCAGGAGCGCGACCGTGCGGCTGGCCGGGGTTCGCACAAGCCGGAGTGAAGGAGCACGTCAAATGGCGACAGTGGCTGAGACGGTAACAATCAAGACGGCCGAGGTCCCGCCGAGCAGGCCCGCGGCAGTTCCGGAGCGATCAATGGCGCTCGACGCCTATCGCGGACTCATCATGATCCTCCTGGTTTCTCATGGATTCGGATTCGGGGAATTGAAAGACCATCCGGTCTGGGGCTTCTTCGCCCGTCAAGTGGATCATGTGCAATGGGAGGGCATGGTGCTGTGGGACCTCATTCAGCCCGCCTTTATGTTCATGGTCGGCGTGGCGCTTCCGTTCGCCATGGCGAAACGGACACGCTCCGGGGCCACCTTCCAGGACAACCTGCTGCACGTGCTGAAGCGATGCGCCGTGCTCATATTTCTTAGCCAGCTATTCACCGTCGTCCACTCCGGAAGGATCGAGTTCGGGCTCATCAACGTGCTGAGCCAGATCGCGTTCACTTATCTGATCTGCTTCCTGCTGATGCAGCTCCCGATGGCGGCCCAGGTCTCGGGGGCTGTGGGGCTGCTCGCGGTCCACTGGGCGATGTTCGTTGCATTTCCTGGGCCGGATGGCGCGTTCTCCAAGGAGGGGAATGTCGGCCAAGTGATGGACCACTGGCTGCTGGGAAGAAATTACTCGGGCTATTATGTGACCATTAACTTCGTCTCGAGCGCTGTAACAACAATGTTCGGCGTTTGGATGGGCGATTGGATGCGCAAGAGTCCGGATGTGCGGCGAACGCTGCGAATCCTGTTGTGGTCCGCGGGAGGAAGCTTCGTGGGCGGAGTCGCGCTGGCGTTTCTCAATCCTATGGTGAAGCGGATCTGGACCGCGTCATTCACGCTTGCCAGCGCCGGGTGGGTCCTGTTGGGTTTGGCGGCCATGGTTTGGATGGTGGACGTGAAAGGGTGGCGGCGATTCGCGTTCCCCATGGTTGTCGTCGGCATGAACTCGATCTTCGCGTACTGTGTATTCCAATTGATGCGAGGATCGATCCATCGCGCGGTGGGCGTTTTCACTGGTAACTTCGGGTGGTTGGGTACACTAGCTCCGGTGGCTCACGCCTGTGCCACACTCGCAGTGATCTGGTGGATGTGTTACTGGCTGTATCAGAGGCGCGCCTGGGTCAAGATCTGATCTAACGAATGACCACCGGGAACGGAGGCGAGGGCGTGTCGCCCGCTATCCAAATCACCATCCTGCTCCCACCGGCGGCTCCCTCCGGGATTCGCGCATTGATCTGAGTGAGTGCGGGTGTAAAGCCCGGAGCCGGGCCGGAATAATCGAGTTCCATTGTCGCGTCGTCCAGTGTCACGCGATGCCCGCGGGCCACACCGGCGCCGGCGCCGAATACCAGTAGCGAAGATCCGGCCGGCGCGGGGCTCGACGGCGAGTTGATCGAGAAATCCTGATTGAGCACGCCGAAGATGCCGGGTCTCGACGCAGCGACCGGCTCCGTTGCCTGCCACACCGTGCGTCCTTCCGATGTTGCTTCCACCAGCGTGGAAGAGCCCGCCGCCAATGTGGAAGGCGCGATCAGGTTGATCTGCAAAGGCGACCGGTAGAGGATCTCCGCATCCATGCCATCGAAGCGAACCGCGCTGGCTGGTTCAGGTGCATATAGGGTCAGAATCAGACCGGGCGCCAGCGGGCCCGGTTGCCCCGTGGCGCCGTGAACCAGTCTTGCACCCTTGGAGGGAGATTGCCTGGCTTCCCCCGAACTATCATCGACGATCAGTTCGGAGACGTCGACGGCCTCGAAGTTACTCCCCGCTATTCGCTGTAACTCCCGCAACCTGTCGTTGTTCCAACGTTCGTCCGGAACGCCCGAAACAAACCAGTCACCTCCGTTGTCGGCCAGGATCAGACCATATTTCTTGAACGCGCGCAACAGCACCTGATTCTCGGGATGGAACCCGCTGATATCGAAGTTCGCCCGCAGCCGGAAGCGTTGTCCCATGGCGGGGAACTCTGGCCCGGTGCGCGTGGACGCGAAGTGCCGTGCCGGCCACACGAAGGAACGTCTTGTCCGCGTGGCGGTGAAACGGATGGCATGGGCAATTTCGCCGGCGGCGACTTCCTCGTATCGCACCAACCCCGGAACGACCGGCAGGCCCGCCGCATCCGCGGACGTCCAACCGGAAGGCCGGAGGCGATTCGAGCGAAGGGGAAACACCGCGCCGGAACCGGCACGCCACGAACCATCGGCCTGCGGATGGGAATCAAAGAGTTCGTACAGGACGCAGGCGCCGCGTTGGAGGACCAGTACGTGCCGGTCTCCGGTGGAGGCCGCGCCGCCTTCGATGAGGGCGCCGGGTGGAATCGGGTATGGCCCGGGGTCACTCTCATCGGCGTACTGGAAAGTTACACGCACCGGACTCTGATCCGGTGAAACCGTCACAAACGGAATTCCGATCGGTCTGCCCTGGTAGAGTCCCGAGCCGAAGTCTGGATGCAGGGGACGGCTGCTTCCAATGGTGTCCACCAGACGATCGGAACCACTGAGCACGGGCAGGCGGTCAATCGGCGTGTTCCAGGCATTGTTGGGCGGGAATACCGGACAGCCCCCAATTTGCGGCTGAGCCAGGGCCGCCGCAACCGGGAACAGAATGAGGCTGGCGATGGTTCTGCCCATGCACGATTCAGGCTCGATCCCGACCCAAGGCCATCACATAGTAACTGGCGCGAGTCTTGCCTACGTTGTGCCAGCCGTGATTCTCGTTGGAAGCCACATAGGCGACGCCGCCCGGCCCGATAGTGGATGTCTTGCCTTCGATCATGACCTCGAGCGTTCCCTCGCGAAGGATCAATAACTCATGGTGAGCATGGCTGTGCGGCGGATGAGGCGCCATGCCGGGAGCCAGTTCGGTTTCGTGCATGTCGATCGGATAATCCTTGTGGGAGAGCCCGTCGAAGACTGCCCGAGAACGCTTCTCGTCGTTGCCCTTGGCAGTGAGATCCTCATGCCGCCATGTCTGGGACCGCATCGCGGCGGATGCGGCAGATGCCGGTAGGGCAGCCGCGAGCAACGGCAGGAGCGCGGGCAGGTCGCGTCGCGTAGTTTTCATTCCCCTATTCGACCACGGCGGACTTCACATAGTCTAGCTTCGGAAAACTCCGTTTGAGATACGCGAAGCCGCTCTTCAGAATTCTCTCCGGATCGGGCCGGTCATGATACGCGCTGTAGATGAGCGCCGTGGATCCGAAGCCCTTGGTGATGTCGCCGAAAGGGACGAATCCGATCCGGTCCAGCGAGGTGTTCTGTTTAAGATTGATGAAGACTTGCGTGGTTCTCGAGTTGGCGCCGTCTGCGGCGAAGGCCACCGTCCCGAGCGAATTCTTGTGCTTGACCGGTTCGTCCTTCAGGGGCGCCGCGCGCCACTTGGCGTTCACCGCCGGCGCGGCGTGGATTCCGAACTGGGCGACGAAACCGGGCATCACGCGGTGGAAGGGCGACCCGTCAAAGAAGCCATTCTTGACCAGATTGAAGAACCGGTCCGCGGCAAGGGGAGCCCAGTCCCGATGGACGGTGATCGTGATCGGGCCGCGGGTGGTGTCGAGCCGTACGTTGTATTGGTCCGGCGCGCGGGCGGTCAGCCTTTCAGGCTGCAGAAGCGGATTGGAGGGGGCCTTCCTCGCAGCTCGTTTCGGTTGGCAGACAGCAGGCGCGGAGAGCAAAAGGGCGGCGGCGAAGGCGCGGGTCAGTGTCACGCGTTCCATGATAGTACGGACGACACGACCACTGGCCGCGCCGCGCCATGTAGCGCAACGCGGGGTTTATGCCCCACCCGCAATGAGTCCCGGCTAGGCGAAGGCGCGGTAGGCACCGGCCAAAATCATGGCCGCGAAGAGGGCTGCCGAGCACCATGCCAACCGGGCCACAGCATGGTCCAGTCCTCTAATGGAACGGATAACGTCCTTTTGTTCCCGTTCGAATCTGGCTTCCGCGGGGTCCAGGAACAGCTGGTCGTCCTCGTGGAGTTCCGCGACGGCGCGGTAAATCGCCACGCCTGCGAGTCCGATGGTTACGACGACCCAGGCGAGGAAGAGTATCTGGTAAGCCGTCATCACTGATCTCCTTCTAGCCGTGGAGATGCACGCCCACGGCCACTCCAGATGGCGGAGAGTTTGGTGGATCAGAAGCTATATTTCAACGCGAACTGGATCTGGCGGGAATCGAGGCGCGTTCCACTGATTACGCCATAGGTGGCAGTCCGGAGCGTGGTGCCGGGTTGTCCGAAGATCGGATGATTGGGCAGGTTGAAGAACTCGGCCCGGAACTCCAGTGCCTGCCGGTCTTCCCGAAATCGGAAGAACTTGTTCACGGACATGTCGAGGCTGGCGATGCCCGGCCCGATGACGGTGTTGCGAGCCGCGGTGCCGTAGCGGAAAACCGGCTGCGCGGCGCCGGGAGCCACGCCCAGGCGGTCCACATAAGCGTTGGTGTTGAAGAAGCGGAACAGCGTCTGCTCGCTGTCGGAGAGATTGGGATTGGTGCCCTGGACCGCATCGGGCTTGCAGTAGCCGCCGCCATTTTGCACATTGCCCGGTCCGCAGAAAACGGTGGCCGGGAAGCCGTCCTGGAAGGTAATGATGCCGCCTATCTGCCAGCCGCCAAGAAAGAAGTTGGCGATCCCGCTCTGCAGGCCGAGCGCCCGTCCACGCCCGACAGGCAGCTCATAGAGGAACGATGCCGTCACGCGTTGCCGGAAATCGAAAGCGGAGAGTCCGCGTTCGTGATTCAGATTGTAGTTATCGGAGGGAGTCAACGGGTCCCCATCGGTGGTGCGGATGCCGGATCCATTGTCGATGGACTTTCCGTAGGCGTAGGAGCCAAGTAAAGTGAATCCGTTCGCGAATCGATGCTGCAACCGGGCCTGTAGCGAGTGGTAGCTCGAGTGGCTCGGAGCGTTCATATTCTGGAAGCTTCCGTTGAACTTCGGGAACGGCCGGTTCAGGTTCGGATTGCCAGGGCCGGGAACGGGGTTGTTGTAGGAGGTAAGGCGGCGCAGCTTGATCCCGGCGGACCCCATGTAGGTGACCTCGAGCGACATGTTCTTCGTCAGTTCGCGTTGCACCGAGGTCTGCCACTGAGTCACATAAGAAGTACGCTCGCCGAGTTGGTTGATCAGCAGGAAGCTGGGCGCGCCGCTTTGCGTGAACAGGCGGTTCCAAGTAAGGTTCGGCCTGGTGGTGTCGGCGGTCTCGGCCTGCCGGATGGTGAAAGGAATGTTTCGTACGATGTCAAATACCGCATTGCTGATATCGCGCACGAAGTAGACGCCACCTCCCGCGCGGAGCACGGTCTTACTGTTGAGCTGGTAGGCGAGCCCCGCGCGTGGGCCAAAGTCATTGCGATCGGGGGTGGCCGCGCCCCGGCCGAAGCGTCCATCGCGCACCAGTTGCCAGGTGGCGGGCGCCGGGAACTGTGGATTCCTTCGTTTAGGTCACCCGTGCCCGCTCGCACGAAAACCGGTTCGCGGGAGTTATCCCAGTTGAAGTCGACGTTCACGATCGCATCGTGCTTGTCGACGTAAGGCGACTCATACTCCCACCGCAGGCCATAATTCAGCGTTAGTTTCTGGGTGACTTTCCAGGTATCCTGGACGAACAGGGCCATGTAGTTCTGCCGGAAGTTCGCGATCAGCGCTCCCACTTGTCCGTGGCCGACATGAGACCGAGTAACATGTCCGCCATCGGCTCACCCCGGTATTGGCCGTTCCGGGAGAAGCGTCCGCGGAACTACCGCGCCGATCTGGTTGTACCGGAGCCGGCGATACTCGCCGCCGAACTTGATCGAGTGCTTCCCCACGGTCCAGGAAAAATTGTCGCTGAGCTGGAACGTGGTGTTCCAGTTGACGAACGGGCAGTCATTACATTCGCCTACGTTGGCGAATCGGACACCTAAACAGGATACCCCAAAACAAAAGGATCATGAAATGCCCTGTAGGCCCAACTCGCCCACGACGTTCCGCTCGAGCCCGCTGTTGAATGTTACGGGAATTGAAGTAGTTCATCCCGAACTTGAACTCATTGACCTTGTTAGCGCCGATCACCCTGGTGTAGCCGAGTACGCCCTGCTGTCCGAGAATGTCGACGTCATTGCCGGTGGCAGCGACGGTGGAGGGAATATATTGCGGCTCCTTGGTCTGCGAGAAACGGAAGAAGAACATATTGTTCGGATCTTTCGTGAAATCCAAGATTCTCAGTAGAACTGATTCCCCCCCCGTTCGCCGGGACTCGTCGTTCAAGTAGTTGTTGGTGATTCCAGGGGGCGCCCGCGCGGACGTTCGGAAGAGGATAAAAATCGTTCAGTACGCGCCGCAGGGGTGATTGCGGCTCTCTGAGATTGCACCGCCCGGGAAGTTCTGACCAGGATTCAATGGGTCTCGGATCGTCTTGTTGAGAAAGCCGAAGTTGCCGCTCCGATACCGCTCATCCGGCAGTGTGCTTGTTTGTGTGAGTGCCCGCCGTTCCCGCAACCCTTCGTAGTTGAACATGAAGAACAGCTTGTTGCGCCCGTCCACAATTTTCGGGATGCGCACTGGTCCTGAGAAGGTGCCCCCGAACTGATTGCGCTTGAACGCCGGGTTCACACGCGCGAAGAAGTTGCGGGCGTCAAAGGCGGAGTTACGGAGAAACTCGAAGGCGACGCCATGAAAGCCGTTCGCGCCGGACTTTGTGGATACGTTCACCTGTGCGATGGCGCGGCCGTATTCGGCCGAAAAAAGTCCGGACTCGACTTTGAATTCCTGAAGGGCGTCAATAGATGGAAGAAACAGATAAGTGTTGAAGTTCGGGTCGGTATTCTCCATGCCGTCGAGCGCGTAGTGATTGAAGTGGACGCGCTGCCCGGCCACATTGAGGGCGAACTGGTTGCGTGCGCCGCCCATCCGCTGCTGGCCTTGGCTCGATGCCGGGCCATTGGTGGTGGCGCCCGGGATCAACGATGCAAGCTGGAGATAGTTGCGGCCGTTCAACGGCAGTTCAACGATACGGCGGTTTTCGATCACCGTACCCACCGAGGTCGATTCGGTTTCGAGTACCGGCGCGCCTCCGGTTACTTCCACTACTTCCGCCACATTCCCTACCTGCAGCACGAAGTCCAGCGACAACACCTGTCCCACGCTGAGGGTGACTCCATTGCGCGCCTGGGCGCTGAACCCCTCCTTTTCCACGCGGACGTTGTAGATGCCCGGCGGCAGAGCCGGAACATTGAAGACGCCGGACTGATTGGTAGTAGCCGATCGTGTTTGGTTGGTGGCGGGATTCGCGATGTTGACCTTGGCGCCGGCGATGACGGCGCCCGTCGAGTCGCTGGTAGTGCCGGTGATTTCGCCGACTGGGGCCTGTGCAAGAAGGGCGCCGGCGCAGAACATGGGGAGAACGAGCTTGACAAACATGGGTCCCTCGCTTCAGTGACGCTGAATTGTGAAGAATTGCTAGTTATTGTTTCGGAATAACTACACGAAGTGATCTACATAGACGCCCTGGGCGGTAGTATACACGAGTTTCTCACGCGAGTGAATCCGGACCGAAAAAAAATGCCCCGCCGGTCGGAACCTTGATCGGCGGGGCGTGTACTGGCCTGTACAACCGTTTGAAAAGCTCAGTTGTGACCGGGAGGATCGTCGTTACCGCCCTTGCCGCCACCCGATCCGCCGGAGTTTCCGGAGCCAGACCCACCAGACCCCGAGTTACCGGAGCCCGAGTTGCCCGATCCCGACTTGCCGGACCCGGAGTTACCGGAGCCCGAGTTACCGGAACCCGAGTTGCCGGACCCGGAGTTGCCGGATCCGGAGTTGCCGGATCCCGAGTTGCCCGATCCCGACTTGCCGGACCCGGAGTCATCGGACCCGGAATTGCCCGAGTCCCCAGACGAGTCCGATCCCCGATTTCGCCCCCGGTCATCGCCGCCCGTATTGCCGCTGCTGTTGCTGCCGCCGTTGTTTGAGGAAGACGACGATGAGGCGCTGCCGGACGGCGGGGCCGGAACAGAACTGAAGGAGAACGCCTGCACCACGCCGGTAACGAGTACACCCTGGGATCCGGTCCGCACGGTGATCTGCGCGCCGGGCTTGACGTCGGGAACAGCCGCTCCGTCGCGCGAGTTCAGTTCCAATTCTCCGCCGCGTATCGGTGCTGGACCGATCTTGATTTCTCCGATCTTCCGGTCCTCGAGCCAGACTTCGACGATCGAGCCGGCCGGAAGGTTCACGTCTTCCACCTCCACGTTCAGTTTGCGGTTGCCCCGGTCGACACGGAAGTCGATGTGGCCGCTCGGCCGCAACCCGCCGACGGCACCGCCGGCGAGGGGACTCCGCGCGCGAGAGTCGGATGCATCCCCGGCGCTGTTTTGTGACGGAGAGGAATTCTGTGACGAAGACGAATTCTGGGAAGAAGACGAAGACGCGGTGGTCGCCGGCCGCGCCGTCACCGATTGCAGTCCGCCGGACAGAATCGCGCCATTCGGCCCAAGGATCCTCACTCCGGCACCCGCCCGCAGGCGGTCAACCACGTCTCCGTTACGGCGATCGAACTCGACTTCGGCAAACCCGCCTGGGCCCAATATGAGTTTGCCTACCACTTGCCCTTCCACCTCAATCACTAACTCTGTGCCTGCCGGAAGGTTCACATCCTCCACTTCTACGTTCAAGCGCGCAGTGCCGCGCGAGGGATCGTCGCGAAAATCGATATGCCCGGATGGCTGCACGCCGCCGAGCGACCCGCCGCTGAGTGGCGACCGCAGAAGCGTCTTGTTGGAAGCCGGTGGGACGGGGTTGCCCGCGGGCTGCGACGCGGGCAGTTGGGAGGATGTCGGGTTCTGGATGGATTCGATGAGAGGCGTGTTCTGCATCACACCGCTCACCAGGACAACCGGTCCACTGCGGACTTGAACGACGTCGCCCGGGCGCACAGTGGGGACGAGCTGTCCATCGCGCGAATTGATCTCGAGTTCGCCGCCGCGGGCGGGAGGTCCGGATAGTGTCATCTCGCCCGCCGGGACGCCGTTGATCAGTACATCGAGTTTGGTGCCGGCCGGGAGCCGGACGTCCTCCACTTCCACATGCAGGGACACGGCGCCCCGTGCCGGCCTTACACGGAAATCCGCAGTGCCGCTGGGCAGGTCGCCTTGCAGCGGGCCGCCGGCAAGCGAGGTCCGCATCTGGATGTCGCCGGGTTCGGCGGCCGCGATCAGCCCGGGCAACAGAAGCATCGGGAGTATTTGTTTCATCGTCAGAAGGTCTCCTAACTGCTTCTGACAAGCGCCCCCGCCGCCGCGGAACAGAAATCTTCCGTTAAAGCGAATTGACGATCGCGTCGGCGATCAGGGCCACGGGCTTCATCGCCGCCACGTCATGGACGCGGACCACATGGGCGCCGCCGAGAATCGACGCCGTCACGGCGGCCGCCGTTGCCAGTTGCGTGTCCTCGGCGGTCTGTTGCGCGAGAAAGGATTTGCGTGACGGCCCCACCAGAACGGGCAGGTCCAGAGCCGTCAACTTGCCGAGTTGGGCCAGCAGGCGCGAATTCTCCTCTTTTCGTTTCCCGAAACCCAAACCCGGGTCGATCATCAGGCGCGCGCCCGCCACTCCCGCTCGACGGGCCTTGTTCACCGACGCCTGGAGGTCCCCGAGCACCAGAGCCATGGGGTCTGCCAGCGGCGCCAGCCTCACCCATGTCTCCGGGGTGCCGCGCATGTGATTCAGCACCAGGCCGGTGTTGCCCTGCGCGGCCACCTTGGGCAGCAGCGGATCGAAGGTGAGATTGCTCGGATCGTTGATGATCTCGGCTCCAAGCTCAATCGCACGCTCGGCCACGGCAGCTTTATATGTATCCACGCTGACGGGAATCGTCAGCTTGCCGCGGAGCCGCTTCAGCACTGGGACGAGCCTCCGCAGCTCATCCTCTTCGCTGATCTGCTTGGAGCCGGGGCGTGTAGATTCAGCCCCGATGTCGATAAGGTCTGCGCCCTCCTCCTCCATTTGCAGGGCGCGTGCGTAGGCGATATCGGGATCGAGGAACTGGCCGCCGTCGGAAAACGAGTCCGGCGTCACGTTCAGCACACCCATCAACAGCGTGCGTTCCCCCAATTGGATCTCGCGCGCGGCGAGCTTCCACAGTGTGCGTTTGCGAGTTGTCATTTCTCTATCCGTATTCGAAGCCGGCGATGGCGAGGATTCCCGCGTTGTGGCGCCGCAGCAGGGGCGCGTCCGGACGGCATCGCAGAGCCATGCGCGTAAGCGCCCTTGCGGGCTGGAAGCCGTGGTCGATCGCCAGTTGCACCGCGTCCGGGTTATCGGGGAAAAGGTCCCAGAAAACATCCTGGGCGGGGTTGTGCGCCAGAAACCATTGCAGCAGCAGACGTGCGGCCTCGCGCGTCCGAACCACGGACGGTCCGAAGTACGCCGCCACCGCGCCAGGCCGTCCCATGGCGTAGCCGAAGCCTGGCACCAACGCGCCATCGCGTTCGGCGATCAAGGCGCTGAGCAGGGGCTGCCGCGCCGCGACGAAGTAGGCGCGGTCAAACGACGGATCCAGCACGTAGGTTGTGAGTGGGCGCGGCGAAGTTACCGCGGCGGCGCTCGATGGCCGCTTCCACCGCTCCACGGCGCACTCGTCCTCAAAGCCGAGTTTCGAGTAGATGGGATGCCCGTCCGCGGTGGCATCGAGCTTCGCCCATCCCACACCGTGCGAGCGCGCATAGGCCAGTGCGTGCTTCATGAGAGCGCCTGCGTTGCCGCGGCCACGGTTGCTCGAATGTGTGAGCACCATTCCGATCCAGGCCAGTTCGGCGCCGTAGCGGATGACGGTGGTGCTCGAAACGACCTTCCCGCCGGACTCGATGCCAAAGCACCCATCCGGCGCAAGCGTGAGCAGCCGCTGCCAATCCTCCGCGGTCTGGTTCCATCCCGCCTCTGTGCTCAATTCGAGCAGATGGCCGATGTCGGAGTTTCGAAGCAGTCGAATTTTATTCATAGCGGAGACAATCCACGGGATCCAGACCGGCCGCCCGGCTGGCCGGATAGTATCCGAATAGCAGGCCCACCCCAATCGATATCCCGAGGCCCAACGTCACCCAGAAGGCCGACAAGGTCGCCGGCACAGACGGAATGAAAGTTCGGACCAGAAATGCAATCATCGCACCAATTGCCAGTCCGATGCCGCCGCCGGTCACGCTGAGCGTCATCGCCTCCAGCAGAAACTGCACGCGGATGTCGGAAGCGCGCGCGCCCACCGCCTTGCGGACGCCGATTTCGGCGGTACGCTCGGTCACCGAAATCAGCATGATGTTCATCACGCCCACCCCGCCGATGAGCAGTCCCACGGAGCTGATCACGGCGGTCAACAGCACCAGCGCGCCGGTGAGGTTGTTCCATAAGTCGGTAAGAAAATCCGGCGAGAAAATGTCGAAGTCGTTCTCGGCGTTGTGCGGCACGCGGCGCAGGCGGCGCATCAACTCCGTTACTTCGTTCACCGCCACCGATGGATCCACGCTTCGCGCGGCGGTGAAGGCGATGAAGTATTCCTTGGTCTCCGGATAGTACTTGCGAAAGGTGCTGAGCGGGATGCAAGCCACTTGATCGAGCCCCGGTCCGCCGAACAGGCCGGGATCCTTTTCGAGGACGCCGATCACTTCCATGAGCTTTCCGTTCAATCGCACGATTTTGCCGATCGGGTCCACGCGCGGAAACAGCGCCGCCGCGATGGCGTCACCGAGCACCACAACGTCGCGGGAGCGCTCGAGGTCGAAGTTGGCGATGAATCTTCCTTGCGACACCGCGAACAGCGGAATGGCAATGGCATGGTCGGGTTCCACGGCGCGGAGAAAGATGCGTTCCACGCGTTCGCCCTCGTAGCTGATGTCGTTGGCTTCGTTGG
Organism: Bryobacteraceae bacterium; assembly: GCA_041394885.1. Classification (GTDB taxonomy): domain Bacteria; phylum Acidobacteriota; class Terriglobia; order Bryobacterales; family Bryobacteraceae; genus DSOI01. Next base: position 47,325 of record JAWKHI010000011.1, read on the forward strand.
CATTGAGTTCGCCGGGCGTGGAGGGGCGGCTGGTGAACACCGTCGCGATGTCGATGGTTCGCGCGTTCTCGCGCAGGAACTCCGCATCCGATGGCGTGAGATACTTGCGGCGGCGCATCGCTTCCGGTTGCCGGCCCAGGCGCAGCGCCGGAGAGAAGCGCATCACAAAGTAAGTGCGCGAGCCCATGTTCTCCACACGCTGGGCGATAAAGCCGTTGAGCCCGGTGATGATGGCCGCCACCGAGATGACCGATGTTACCCCGATCACGATGCCGAGGACGGTGAGCCCCGTGCGGACCTTGTGCGTGCGCAGGGATTCGAGCGCCACCGATAAGTTCTCCGCCACGCGCGAGTAAGTCATTTCTCGCTCCGTAGGGCGGTCACCGGGTCCAGTTTCGCCGCGCGGGTGGCCGGCACGATTCCGAAGAAGAGTCCGATACCGCTGCTCAAGAAGAATCCGAACGCGGCGACCCAGGGCTGCACGGACGCGGGGAAGCCGGTGAAGGTCCGCAGGGCCAGGGCGGCGAGGAAACCCGCGCCGATGCCGGCCACGCCGCCAATGGCGCACTGGAATACGCTTTCGCTGAGAAACTGGCGCAGGATGTCGGTTTCGGTGGCGCCCACCGCGCGGCGGACGCCAATTTCGCGAGTCCGTTCTGTGACGCTCACCAGCATCACATTCATGATGACGATTCCGCCCACCACCGCGGATATGCCGCTCACCATCAGGAAGACGGCGAAGAACGCGGAGCTTATGCTCTGCCACAATGAGATGTAGCTTTGCGCGGTGCCGATATAGAAGTCCTCTTCCGCGCCGGGCCCGATATGGCGGCGCGCCCTCAACACCAGACGCGCCTGATCCTGCGCGGCTTCGAAGGCCGTTCCGCCGCCAGAGGCGCGCACCTGCATCACCACGCTGAACCGGCTGCCGCGCAACTTCACGAAGGAACGCATCGGGACCACGGCGAAGTTATCCTGCTCTTGCCCCAGAATGGAGCCAATCTTCTCATAGACGCCGATAATGGTGTATTCCTGGCTGCCGATGCGGACCAGCCTGCCCAGCGGGTCAAGCCCCGTGAACAGCTTATCCTCCACGCCCCATCCGATCAGGCAAACCGGCGACGCGCGTTCGTCTTCCGGTTCGGTGAAGTAGCGTCCCCGTTCCACTGTGCGGGTATCGATGGAAGCCATCGAAGCCGTTTGCCCGATGACGTTACTGTCGCTAAGTTCCTGGTTGCCATACCGGATGGACGAGGTCAGCGTCGCCTGCGCGCCGACTCGCTCGCACAGCGAACAAGCCGCGGCCACAGCCGCCGTATCCTCGAGCGTGAGATAGCGGTGCCGCAGCGCCTTGATGATCACGGAAAAGTCAGTCACCGCGAACGGCACACGCGAGATCTGAAAGACATTGGTGCCAAGGTTGGCGATTTTCTGCTCCACGTAGAGATTGGCACCCTGAATCAGCGTCATCACCGTGATGATGGTGGCCACGCCCATCGCGAGGCCTATCATCGTCAGCACGGAGCGCAGCTTGTACGCCACCAGCGAATTCACCGTTTGCGAGACTATGTCCGATGGAGACAGCATCGAGGCGGATCAACGAAGAGGCACGTATTGCCGCAGAAACGCGCAGGTCTGCCGGAGCGCAGCGTTACGGTTTTCGAGCGGCCCCTCGTAGGCGCGATCCTCCACCTCCACGCACACCGGACCGCGATAACCGGTGTCGGTAAGCGTGGAGAAGAAGCTTCCCCAATTGACGTCGCCGAGCCCCGGCAGTTTCGGCGTGTGGTATGAGTTCGGAAACGCCAGTATGCCGACGTCATCAAGGCGGTCCCGATCGATTCGCGCGTCTTTGGCGTGCACGTGAAAAATACGGTCCTTGAATTCGCGCAGCGGCTTCAGATAATCCATCTGCTGCCAGATCATGTGCGACGGATCATAGTTCAAGCCGAAATTCGCCGAAGGAATGTCGTTGAACATGCGCCGCCAGATGGCTGGCGAGGTCGCCAGGTTCTTCCCTCCCGGCCACTCGTCGCGCGTGAACGACATCGGGCAGTGCTCGATCCCGATCCGCACGCCATGGTCGGCGGCGAGCGCCAGCAAAGGGCGCCATGTTTCCAAAAACCGCGGCCAGTTGTCATCCACGGACTGCGTCCAGTCCCGCCCGATGAACGTATTCACCGTGTCGAGCCCCAGTAAACTCGCCGCGCGGATCACTTTCTCCAGATGAGCTACCGCCACGCCGCTTTCCGCGGAATCCGGCGAGAGTGGGTTCGGGTAGTAGCCGAGCGCGCTGATCGAGACGCCCGTCGCCGACACGACATCCAAGACGCGGTGCGCCTGGCCGGCATCGAAGCTGGTCACGTCGATGTGGGTGACGCCCGCGTACCGGCGTTCAGCCTTTCCCACCGGCCAGCACATCACTTCCACGCAGTCGAAGCCGATAGCGTGAGCATCGGCGAGCACTTGCGCGAGGTCGAGTTCAGGGAGGATAGCGGAAACGAATCCAAGTCTCATAAGTAAGTGTCTTTTATTAGTTCAGAAGTAGTTAGTTGCCGCCCTAGTGGGACGATTTCAGGAACGACTGGATGTCTGGGAAAAGACGGACTTCGCCCCATGTCTTCACGCGTCAGCAGCCGAACGCCGGAATCGATCTCCGGCTTCACGGCCCGGCCGGCCAGATGCTCCACGAGGGCGTGCGTGGATTCATAGCCCATCTTGAACGGGTCCTGCACCACGATCGAATCAGTCCAGCCCTCTTCGCAATGCGGACGGCTGTTCGGAAGCGTCGAACGCCACCAGCTTCACTTGCTTGGCGTTCCGTCCCTTCAGGGCCTGCACGGCGCCCGAGGAACTCGATTCGTTGTCGGCGAACAATCCCGCGAGGTCAGGGTGCGCGGTGAGCATGTTTTCGGTTTCCGCCATCGATTTGGCGCGATCGGCCATGCCGAACCGCACTCCCAACAATTGCACATCCGGGAACCTGGCCCGCATCTCGGTTTCGAAACCGGACTCGCGTTCCATGGTGGATGCGCTGCCGGCCATGAAGCCGATCACGCCTACACCTTTGCCGCCGATGAGTTCGCCAAGCCGCCGCGCCTTATTACGGCCGCCTTCGGCACGTTGTCGGTAGCGAGCAAGCCCCAGGCGCTTGGGCGTATCAGTAATGAAAGTAGCCACAGCACCCGCTCACGACCGGTTCGTGTACGCGACGATGCCGCTTGGAGCGAACTGGCTGTTCACGGCGGCGTATCTGCCCGGGGGCGAGATGGCGGCGCGGTTGGCCAACTTCGGCGCGTTGGGATTGACGGCGGCGCTGATCCGGAACTGCACGCGATCGAACCTGGCTGCGGCGTTGTATGTTTCGACTCCGGTGCTGGAGTTAGTTACAGGGTCTCTCTTTGTAGAGAATACGCAGGCGGCTTTCGCGCTGGCCGCGGCGATGGCGGGCGGCCCGGTGCGGGGGGCGCTCCTGCTGGGCGCGGCGATGATGATCAAGTTGAGTTCGCTGACCTTCGTCGCGCCGCTTGTCTTGTTGCTGGCTTGGCAGCATCGGCGGGCATCATGGCGGAGATGGGGAATAGCGGCGGGAGTGTTTCTTCTGTGGGCGTTACCGGCCTATGTGACGGCGTTTGCCCGCACGGGGAATCCCGTTTTTCCGCTTGCCAACGCGTGGTTCCGGTCCGGGGGCTTTGGCACGAACGCGATGTTCACCGATCCGCGGTTCGCGCAGCCGCTATCGTGGACGACGTTGTACGATCTGACGTTCCATTCGAGCCGTTACTTCGAGGGGTGGGACGGAGCGTTCGGAATGCAATGGCTGTTGGCGCCGTTGGTCATACTGATCCCCGGCGCGGGACGGCGGACGGTGGCGGCGGGATGCGTGTCCGCGGCGGCGGTGCTGATGACGGCGCCGAACTTGCGGTATCTGACGCCGGCGTTGGCGATGATCGCGCCCGCGTTCGGAGCGATCGGCGCGAGGGGGTGGATTGCGCAGGCGGCGCTGCTCGGATGCTTCGCGGCGAACCTGTGGCTGATGCCGGCTTCGTCCTCGTGGCACCGGGATTCCGCATTGAACTGGCTGGATTCCCAGGCGGTGACGGCCTATGTTCTCGAGCATGCGCCGGCGCGGGCGTTGGTGGCGGAGATGAATCGCGAAGGTGCGGGCAAGCCGGTGCTGTTTGTGGAGAACACGCATTTCGCGGGGCTGAGCGGACGCGCATACTCCAACTCTTGGTACCACTACAGTTTCGCGTCGCGGCTGGAGCATGCCGATTCGACCGAGGCGATCAACGAGTTGCTGCGGGGCTCGGGGATCGAGTATGCGGTGGCTCCAGCGCCGGAAGCGGTTCCGCAGTGGGGGCTGGCCGAGTTGCTGGATCGTCAGGGACGGGTGGTGTCGCGGTCCGGCGCGCTGCGGCTCTATGCGATCGAGCGCGAGCCACGGGCGGCTCGCGAAGTGATCGTGCTCGGTCCAGGACGTTATGAGAACGACTCGGCGGGACTGCGATTCAGCGGCAGTTGGCGGCGGCAGGGCGGGTTCGCGGACGCGAGCAGCGGATCGGTGACTTACAGCGAAGTTACAGGGGCGACGGCGCGGATTCGGTTTCGCGGAACGGGGTTACGGTGGATCTTCACACGAGCGCCGAATCGGGGGCTGGCGCGAGTCCGGGTGGATGGCGGCGCGGCGCGTGAGGTGGATCTACACGCGGCGGATGTGGCGTGGCAGGCGTCGTATTCGGTGACGGAGTTGCCGGCAGGCGAGCATGAGGCGGTGATCGAAGTGGGCGGGCGGGGGTTCGTGGATGTGGATGCGGTGGAGGTGGCCGGGGAGAGTGCGCCCTAGTATTACTGGGTCACACACGTGATCAGGGGTTGATCGGTCGAGGCCGCTGTCGTTGAATAGAGCTATGGCAAGCGCGACCAAGGGGCTGAGTCAGTCGGCGGACGAGATCGATCGTCTATTTCGCGAGGCAGCCTAGCGCAGACAGGCGTTTCCCACGAAACAATTCTACATCAAATTGTTCTTTTGTGACCCAGTAGCACTAGGAGTCTCGGAGCACGAACGTGACTTTCATATTCACGCGGTATTCGACAATCTTGGCATCCCGCACCACCACCTTTTGGTCTTGCACCCAAGCCGACTCGACGTTTTCGAGCGTCTGGCAGGCGCGGGCGATGCCTTGCTGAATCGCATCGTCGAAACTCTTGGTGGAGGAGGAAATGATTTCGGTTACTCGGGCTATCGACATGCCGTTCATTGTACCCCAGGCTTCCGCGCGAGCCTCTCCTCCGCCCCCACCCCGCGCCCTGCGTCCCATTGTGCTAGCGTTCAAAGCATGAAACTCGGGCTCCTCGATCAGGTCAAAGGCGACCTCCGCAAGACCTTCGCCGATCTCAAAGGCCAGGCGCAAAAAGCTCTCCACCAAAAAGACCTCCCGCACATCGTCTTCCTGCACGGCATCATGGGCAGCCACCTCGGACGCCCCGGCACCCGCCGCTATTGGTTCGACGTCGAACGCGTCATCAAATCCAATTTCGCCGAGGAACTCGGCCTCGGCGACGACGGTCAGTCGCCCGCCCCCGGCCGCAAGCCCGTCCAGGCGATGGGCCAGCTCGAAGTCATTTACCAGTTGGCCCAACTTCGCTGGGTGCTCGCCGGCTTCCGTGTTCACCCCTTCGCCTTTGACTGGCGCAAGAGCGTCCACCTGCTCGCCGATGAACTCCACCTCTTCCTCGAATCCATCCGAGCCGATGCCCCACGCGTGGCGCTGGTGGCCCATTCCATGGGCGGGCTTGTGGCATGCGAGTATGCCAACCGCCACGCCGATTGGGCGGAAAGGGTCGAGCGCACCGTATTCCTCGGCACGCCCCTCCAAGGCAGCTTTGCCCCCATGGAAGCCCTTACCGGCGATTTCCGCATCGTCCGTTTGCTCGCCGCCATGGCCGTCGGCTCGCCTGACGCGGCCGTGCGTCTGCGGCGTATGGCCTCCACCATGCCCGGCCTGCTCGACATGCTCCCGGCTCCGGACGTCTTCGCTTCGGCCTCGGCGCTCTACACCCAAGCCGTGTGGCCCGATGGAATCGTGCCTGCGCAACGATGGCTCGATCAAAGCAAAGCGCTGAAGTCCCGTATCGTCGGCAGCCCTGTGTTGAGCCGCGCCGCGATGCTGGCTACCAGGCAGTTGCCTACGCCGGTGGCCGCCAAGGTGAACGGCAAGCCCGTTGCGTCGGACTATGGTACTGGCGATGGAATCGTGCCGCTGAAGTCCGCTGTCCCCGCCGGGCTCCAGGCCTACGAAGTGAATTTTCCCCACACCGCGCTTCCCCTTGACCCCAAGGCTATCGCCGCGGTCCCGAAGCTCATTCGCGCCGAATCGCTCGACCTTCGCCCCGTCGCGCACACCGAGGGCGACGAAAAGCTGCCCTATGCGGAAACGCTACGCGCGGTGCAAAAGGAAGTGGAAGCAATCCGTGACAGGGCACGCGAAGGAAAGCTGTTGGATCTTGATTCTCTGTGGCTGCTGACGGGAGGCCACCGCTAACCCCCGCCTGTCGCTGACCCCGGCTGCCGAGGCTGCTTACTCGTTCTCGACCGAGATCTTCAGGGCTTTCAGGAACTTCGCGTCCTGGGAGCTCCAGCGGATCTTCTCCGGCGCCGTCACCGTCTGCGAACCCTCATCGTCATCCTCATCGGCATTGTCGCCCCGCCGGTTGAATCCGATTGTCGCCTCCAGCACCAGGAACACATCGTATCCGGAGCGTTTGATCTCCCCAATGGCCGCCGCGATACGGTCGGAGTCAGACAGCGACTCGTTGATCGCGTTCCCCAACTCCTGCATGAGTTCCTTCAGTTGATCGTCCAAAACAAGCCCCTTTCCAACGGGCCACCTTCAGCATAGCACTCGCCAAACTGCAACCGGGTCATTCACTCTTCACCCGATGCGTTGACTCCACCCGGCCACAAACCGCGGCCGGACAGCACGGACAAACAAGCGAGTGCTGCGAAAGGTGCGGGAGGCGCCGCTTCTGCTCTATTTCTGCTGGCTACATCCCTCTCATCGGCACCGAACGCCGATTCCTTCACCTTCCTTCGCCTCGAGGCCGCTAGGAGCCGGGCCGCGCCCGGAACGCCTCCTCCGGCAAGCCCAACTCCTTCCGCAAATACGCGAAGCTCTTCCGCGCGCTCTCCTTGGGCGGGCGCATCGGCGATGTATCCAACTCCACCGTCAAAAATCCCCGCCACCCGATCGAATCCAGATGCGCCTTCAATCCGCCGAAGTCCACCCCGCCGCTACCCAATGCGAAAAACGGCGGGTCCGCCATCATGTCCGGACGCTCCAGACGCTTCGGCGCTCCGCCCCTCCACGCGGGCTTGGTGTCCTTCATGTGAAACTCCACGATGCGGTGCCCCAACTCCCCCGCCAGCTTCACCGGATCCATCCCCGCCATCGTAATGTGCCCCGTGTCCAGCACGAACCACACATGCCGCGCATCGGTCGCCCCCAACACCGCTTCGATTTCCGCGCGATTCTCGAACTGGTTCCACATGTGCGCATGAATCGCCAGCTTCACACCTTCCCCCGTCAGGCGCTTCCCCAAAATGTTCAGCACCTTCGCAATCTGCTTCAGATCCTCCTTCGTCGTCCCCTCCGCCCGCCGCGGACCCAGGTTGATCTTCAAGTGCGTACACCCGAAATTGCGGATGTATCGCCCCAGCGCCACATGATCCTCCACCACCTTCTCGTGTCGCGACGGATCCTCGAAATGCATCTCCAGCGGGCCGCTATTGGAGATCGTCACAAACCGCACTCCGATCTCCCCGATCCGCTTCTTCAGCTCCTGCGGCTTCGTCCAATAGTCCTTGTGGAAATACGAGATGAACGTTTCCACGTTCCGGTAGCCCACCTCATGCGCTTCCCGGAACGAAAGAAATACGTCTTTCTCCCATCCCCCGCGCGTGTTCGTCGTGATGCCCACGGTGTAGTGGCCCTGTTGCGGCGCGCCCGCCAACGCGGCGGCTGCCGATCCGAATAGTAGTTCGCGGCGTTTCATCATGGCTTGTATTATGCCCGATCAGAACTTCAAGAAATAGCGTCTCCCGTGCAGCCACCACGCAAACACGAACGACAACGCCACGTGCAACAGGGAGTAGGCGAGCGATGCATTCGCCGCGCCCAGCGGCGGCAACAAGGCCCCGTAGATCCACTGACGCACCGTCACCGGACCCACGTGCGCAATCGACGCCATCATGCTCACCAGTTCGTGGAAGATGTACACCGCCATCGCGTTCATCCCGAAAATCACCAGTGGACGCGTCCACACCCCGCGATTCCGCCACACGTCCACCGCCTGGTAGCACGCTCCGAACACCAGCAGCGCCAGCCCTCCGCACAACAGCACATACGTCGGCGTCCACAGGTTCTTGTTGATCGGCTGCCACGGGTTCAGCCCATACGCCGCCGCCACCAGCGCCGCCCCGGCCGCGAGCATCGCCGCCGTCTTCGTCTTTCCCTCCCGCCGTGACCGCAGCCAATCGCCCGTCAGCACACCCAGCAAACACGTCGACACCGCCGGCAGCGTGCTCAGCGGACCCTCGGGATCCCGCGTCGGCGTGTACAGATGCCCAGGAAACAGCTTCCGGTCCATCTGGTCCGACAGGTTCGTGTTCTTCTCATACCCGCCCGGATGCATCAGCGCCGTGAAGACCACCAGGAACAATACCGTCCATGCGGCGCGCGCCCAAGCCGTCGACGTATACAGATAAATCACCAGCGCGATCAGGTAGCACACCGCGATTCGCTGCAGCACGCCCGGTATCCGCAGCGACGCCAAATCGTAGCCCGGAAATCCGTTCAACACCAACCCTACGAAGAAAATCGATGCCGCGCGCCGTGCGGCATGGCCGATCAACTTTCCCCGGTCCGCGCCCTGTTCCTTGCGCCGCGCCGTCGACAGCGTCAGCGCCACGCCCACAATCCACAAAAAGAACGGAAATACCAGATCCGTGAACGTCCATCCGTTCCACGCCGCGTGCCGCAACTCCCGCCACGCCCCCGGACCAACCTGGTTGTTCACCATCACCATCGAGGCGATCGTCAATCCTCGGAACACATCGAGCGAAACCAGACGTTGGGAAGCGGCGGCGGACATCTCATTGAGTGTACACGCGCCCTTCGGCAACAATAACTAGCCGGCACAGGGCGGGGCGCCCTCGATGCATGTAAGAATTCGCCGCCCCAGCTCCGTTGTGCCGGCGTAGACTTACTAGGTGACCTTCCGCGGACGCATGCGCGCCGAAGTCCGCCCGCTTCTTCGTCTCGCCATCCCGCTCGTTCTCGGCGAACTCGGCTGGATGACCATGGGCGTGGTCGACACCATGATGGTCGGCCGCGTCAGCGCGGAGGCCATGGGCGGGGTCAGTCTCGGCAGCATGCTCTTCTATGCCACCGCCGTGTTCGGGCTTGGCCTCCTTCTCGGGCTGGACCCTCTCGTCGCCCAGGCCTTCGGCGCCGGACGCGAGGAGCGCTGCCATCGCTGGCTTCTCGCCGGGCTCCTGCTCTCCATCCCCCTCACCGTGCTTCTCATGGCCGTCGTCCTGGGCCTCGAACCCCTCCTGGGCTCCCTGGGCGCGCACCCCGCCGTCCGCGCCGAAGCCGGACCCTATCTCCGCGCCATCGCCTGGAGCACCGGCCCGCTGCTCTTCTATACCGCCCTCCGCCGCTATCTCCAGGGCATGAATCTCGTCCGCCCCGTCATGTTCTCGCTTCTGTCGGCGAACCTCATCAACGCTCTCGCCAACTGGATCTTCGTCTTCGGCCACTTCGGTTTCCCCGCCATGGGCGCGCAAGGCGCCGGATGGGCCACCTGCGTCTCCCGCGTCTACATGGCCGCCGTCGTCGCTCTCGCCGCCATCTTCGCTCACGGGCCCGCCTTGCGCCGGTCCTGGTTCGACAATCCGCTTCCGCCCTGGGCGGACCATCGCCAACTCCTCGCCCTTGGCTTCCCCGCCGCCATCCAAATGGTCGTCGAAGTGGGCGTCTTCGCTCTCACCACCGTCTTCATTGCCCGCCTGGACCCCGCCTCGCTTGCCGCTCACCAGGTGGCTCTCAGCGCCGCCAGCTATTCCTACATGGTGCCGCTCGGCCTCGGTTCCGCTGCCGCCGTCCGCGTCGGGCAAGCCATAGGGCGCGGTGACCCGCAAGCCGCCGCCACGGCCGGATGGGCCGCCATCCTGCTCGGTGTCGCTTTCATGGGCTTCGCCGGCGTCTTCTTCATCGCCGCTCCCGGATGGATCGGACGCCTGTTCACCACGGATCGTTCGGTCATCGCCGCCGCTGGCGCCCTGCTGATGCTCGCCGCCATCTGGCAGCTATTCGACGGCGCTCAGGGAGTGGCCACGGGCGCCCTGCGCGGAGCCGGAGAAACCCGCATCGCGGCCATCACGCATCTGTTCGGGTATTGGGCCGTCGGCCTCCCTATCGGCTACTGGCTCTGTTTCCCCAAAGGCTGGGGCGCGCCCGGCATTTGGACCGGCATGTGCGTAGCGCTCACCTTCATCGGCATCGTGCTCCTCTATGCCTGGAGCCGACTGGCCCGGCAGGACGTTCCCGCCGCGGCGTCACCCCGCCAGATCTAACCGCCCCGTGCTATCCCCGAAGCTCGCCGTCTCCACCCCCACCCGATTCATCATCTCCACGAACAGATTGGCAACCGGAGTCTCCGCGGCCGCCGCCACGTGACGCCCCCCGCGCACCCCGCCCGCATGACCGGCCACCAACAACGGCAGATTGTGGTTCGAGTGCCCATTGCCGTCGCTCAACGCGCCCCCGTACAAAATCAACGAATGATCGAGCAGCGTCCCTTCGCCATCCTCGGTGGACTCCAGCCGCTCCACGAAATGGCTGAATAACTCCACGTGCAGCGTGTTGATGAGCGTCACTTTTTCGATGAAATCCGGATGGTTCCGGTGGTGCGTCAGCGGATGGTGCGGATCCGGCACCCCGATCTCCGGATAGGTCCGCACGCTCCCCTCGCGCCCGATCATCATCGTCGATACCCGCGAAATATCCGATTGCCAAGCGATTGCCTGCAGATCGAACATCAACTTCACATAATCCCGGAATTCGAACGGAATCCCGGACGGTTTTTCGCCCGTCGGCACATCGCGGCTCGTTTCCGGCTTCGCGATGCGGGCTTCCACCTCGCGAATCGCCGTCAGGTACTCGTCGAGCTTCCGCTTGTCGGTGGCGCCGAGGGTCCCGCTCAGAGAGCGCGTGCTCTCTCTCGTCATGTCGAGGATGCTCTTCTTGTACAGCATCCGCCGCGCCCGGGTTTCGGCGTCCAGACTCGGATCCATCGTCCCGAACAACCGCTCGAACACCGAGCGCGGATTCACTTCCACCGCCAGCGGCGTCTCTGGATTCTTCCACGACAACGTGTTCGTGTACGCGCAACTGGAGCCTGTGTCGCAATTGCCCACCATCCGCGAATCCTCACAGCCCAGTTGCAGCGAACCGACCGGCGATTCCGCCGCGTAGTGCTGCGCCACGATCTGGTCGAACGTCGTTCCCGCGCGCACGTCCGCCCCCGCCGTGTATTTCGGTTGCGACGCCGAAAGGAAACTGCCCGACGCCCGCGCATGCCCGCCGCCTTTGCTCTTTTGCGCCGCGAGGTTCGATAACCCCGACGTCACCACGATGTGCTCCCGGAACCGCTCGAGCGGCTTCATGATCCGTGTGAACTCGAAATCGGCTCCCGTCGCCGCCGGCAGCCAGTCTTTCATCACCACGCCGTTCGGAACGTAAACCACCGCGATCCGCCCCACCGCCTTCGGAGCGCTTCCCGCAAGCGCCGGCCGCATCGCGTCGAGCAGCGGCAGCGCCACCGCCGCGCCTGCTCCGCGAAGCATCGTGCGTCTGGAAATGTGCCTTCGGGTAACGATGTTCATTGCTTACTCTCCTCCCGTCTGGGATACCGCGGCCGTTGTCGCCGCCCGCCTCTGTTGAAACGGCAAGCTGGTCACGATGCCCGACACCAGCGCCGAAAATCGATAGTCCCGCGCCGCCAGCCCTGCCGCGATGCGCGCCACCACCGGACGGTCGTACCGCTCCAGTCCGCGGCCCAGCGCATACGTCAGCATCTTCGCCGTCAGCCCGCGCACGAACGCGTCTTTGTCCTCGAGCAGACGCGCCTTCAATTCGCCCGGCCCCGAGAACGTCCGCCCGCCCGGCAGCACGCCCGAGGCATCCACGGCGAACGCGCCGTCCATGGTGCGCCACGCGCCCACCGCATCCAAATTTTCCAGCCCGAAGCCCAGCGGATCCATCAACGAATGGCACGACGCGCAAGCCGGATTCGCCCGGTGCGCCTCCATTTGCTTGCGTAGCGACGCCGATTGGCCCACTTGCGCTTCATCGAGCAGCGGCACCGCCGGCGGAGGCGGTGGGGGTGGCGCGTCCAGGAGATTCTCCAGGATCCACTTGCCGCGCAGCACCGGCGACGTACGCGTCGAATACGACGAAATCGTCAGAGTGCTGGCCTGCGCGAGTATGCCCCCGCCGCGCTCGGTCCCGCTCATATCCACTCGCCGGAATTCCGGACCGGTAATGCCCTCGATTCCGTAAAACCGCGCCAAACGCTCGTTCAGATACGTGTGCTTGGCGTCGAGAATCTCGAGCACGCTCGCGTCGCTCCGGATCAGGTTCTCCAGAAACAACTCTGTCTCCCGCCGCATCGAATACCGCAGGTTGTCCTCGAACTCGGGAAACTTGCCCACGTCCGGCCGCACCACGTCGATGTTTTTGAACTGCAGCCATTGCCCGGCGAAGTTGTCCACCAGCGCGCGCGATTTCTCGTCCCGCAGCATTCGCCGCACCTGCGCCGCCAGCACCGCCGGCCGCCGCAATTCGCCCCGCCCGGCCGCCGCCAGCAGACTTTCGTCCGGCATCGTGCTCCAAAGGAAATACGATAGGCGCGACGCCAACTCATAGTCGCTCACCGGCGCCGCCGCGCCCGGACGGTCCCGCTCCACCCGGAACAAAAAGTGCGGCGAGACCAGGACGCCCTGCAGCGCCGTCGCGATACCCTCGCGGAAATTGTCGCCTTCGCGCCGCGCCAACGTGTACAGCGCCATCAAGGGCGTCACCTCCGGCGCCGTTACGGGCCGCCGGAACGCCCGCCGCGCGAAACTCGTCACGATTTGCTTCGCGCACCCATCGGTTTGCTGCTTGCACACGAACACCGCACTCACGCTCGCCGCCGATGGCCCCTCTACCTGCGTAAACGGACCACCCACGTCAATCGACTCGTACCGGTTGTCGATGCGCGTCTCCAGCCGGTCCGTCTTGATCTTCGTTCCCAGCCGCCGAAGCGTCTCGATGTCTTTCTCGGTCAGCTTGCCGCGCGTCGAGATCAGTGCCACCGCCGGCCGCGTCGAAGGGTCCGGACCCTGATAGCTCGGTGGCAGCCCATGATAGTTCTTCAAGTAGGACGCCGAAAGCAGGTGATCGCCCGCCGTCACCCGCGTCCGCACTTCTACGATCTGCCCTTCGAGATCGGTCGCGTCCACCTCCCAGTCCTTCACCAACCGGCCGTCGATGAACAACGCCGGATGCGCCGGTTCAGACTGGTTCGGCCGATGCCCGTTCAGCACGATCCGGAAGCTGTACTCGCCCTCCACCGGAAAACGGTGCATCACGTGCGCCGCATGCCGCGTGCTCAGCCCGCTGAAATCGTAGTGGAACAGATCTTTCGGAATGGTCGGCTTCTGCACCGTGTCATTGATCCGCACCGGCAGCGGGTAGTGGATCATCGCCGGCGCCAGCTTTTCGGGACCGTAGATCGCTGTCCGCACGGCCCGCTCGGCCGCATACAGATACTTCTCGAGCAGCGCCGGCGGCAGCGTCAGCGCGTCGCCGATGTTATCGAACCCGAATGCGCTTTCATCGTTCGGAAAATCGTCCGCCGGCCGAATGTCCACGCCCAACAGATCCCGGATCGTATTGTTGTATTCGGCTCGATTCAACCGGCGCGCCGTCACACGGCCCGGATCCGGCTTCACCGCCCGGTCCTGACGCTCGAACTCGGCCGCCAGAAATCGCGTAACCGCCGTCACAGTCTCCGCCGCCGGCTGCGGGCTGCCGGGCGGCGGCATCTGCCCCGTCTTCATCTTCGACGCCGCACGTTCCCAGATCTCGCGCTGCTCATCGAACGATTGCCGCGTCGTCAAACCCGCCAGATCGATATCGCCGGACTTCACCTTTGCGTTGTGGCACCCGGCGCAGTTGTTCTTCACGAAGCCGAACACCGCCGCCGTCTCCATCGGCGCCGCTGCGCTAACCCCCGTCAGGCATGCGATGGCGAAGACGGATTTCACACCAGTTCCCGCACCGGCTCGCCCGTCGAATCGGCGAACGAATTGGCGATCTTGATCGGACGTCCCACCGGCGTCATATATTCCTTCGTCCAATCGATCCCCATCGCCTTGTAGACGGTGGCGAACAAGTCTCCGATCGACGTCTTCCGCTCCACCACGTTCGCCGCGCGTTCGTCGCTTGCGCCCACGGCCAGCCCCGTTCGTAATCCACCGCCACCCAACGCCAGTGACCAGCACTGTGGCCAATGATCGCGCCCGAGCGCCGGGTTGATCACAGGCGTGCGCCCGAACTCGCCCATCGCGATCACGATCGTTTCCTCGTACAGCCCGCGCTCCACCAGATCGTCGATCAACGCCGAAAGCCCACGGTCGAGCGGCGGCGTCAGCTTGTCGCGATGAATCGAATCGTTCTTGGAATGTGTATCCCACGAATTGCCGTGATAGCCCGCCGCCGTCACGAATCGCGTCCCCGCCTCGATCATGCGCCGCGCCAGCAGCAGGCTCTGGCCTACCGGATCCCGCCCGTACGCATCCCGCGTCTTGTCGCTCTCCTTGGACAAATCGAATGCGTCCCGCACGCCGGGCGTGAGCAGCATCTCCCACGCCTTTCGCGTGAACGCGTCCATCCGCGCATGCTCCACGCTCTCCACCCGCGCGCGATATCCGCGATCGATCGCGTCCAGAAACGATCGCCGGTTCGCCACGGCTTGTTCCGACACCGACTTCGGCAGGCTCAGGTCCGTGACTTCGAATCCCGGCTTCGACGGGTCCGGCACCAGCATCGGGTCATAGTCGGGACCCAAAAACGCCGACCGGAAATAATCCTGATACTGCCGCTGCGTGTCCCACCGCGGCACGATCGCATAGGGCGGCATCGCCCCCCGTGCCCCTAGTTCCTTGCCCACCACCGCGCCCAATCCCGGAAACTGCATCGCAGGATTGTGCAGATGGCCCGTCGCCGCATAATGAACCGCCTGCGGATGATCGTCGCCGAACGAACTCATGGACCGGATCACCGCCAGCTTGTCCATTCGCCGCGCGAGCTTCGGCAGTAACTCCGAAACCTGGATTCCCGCCACATTGGTCGCAATCGGACGGAACGAACTGTTCGGCTTCGGATCCCAGGTGTCCATCTGGGCCGGTCCGCCCTCGAGCCACAGCAGAATGCAGGACTTCGCTTTTCCGCCACCTGCCCCCTTCGCCGCCCCCTCCGCCGCCTCCAGACGCAGCGTGTCCGCCAAATTCATCCCCAGAAACCCTAGCGATCCCGCGCGCAGAAAATCGCGCCGCCCCCACTGCTGCTCGGTCTGCGTCAGGCACCCGACTTTTCGTAGTGACATAGTTCGAACCTCAGTCCCGGCTCTCTGCTCAATGATTTTCGGCGAATTCGCGCGAACCGATCAGTCCCCATACGAAGTCGCGCAGTCCCTGTTCCCGAGTCGGAGACGCCGCGATCAGTCTCCCGATCTCTTGCCGCTCCCCGGCCGAAGGCATCCGAGCCAGCGCCGCCAGGTACATTTCTTCCATGATCGCACTATCGCTCGCGCCGCTCTGGTACAGATCGTACGCCCGCGCGCCCTTGCCCCACAAACGCTCGTTGTAGGTCGATCCCGCCAGCAGATGCAGCGCCTGCGCCAGCTTCGGCGACGTGTCCCGCTCCGGCACCGAAAACCGGTTCGGACGCCCATACGCATCGAAAAACGCCGTCGCATAAATATCGGCTTCTTTCAATTCCACCGCCCGCGTCCCCAACGGTGTCTTCCCGCCGCGCCACTCGCCCCGGTTCATTCCCACCGCGAACCGCTCCCGGACGCCCGTCACGTCGGCTACCGCATCCAGCAGCACTTCGGCGTCGAGCGCCCTCGGCAGCGAGTGCGAGTAGTTCATCCTGTCCGCGGCGTTGGTCGCATTGGTCGCGCTCGTCAACTGGTACGCCCGCGAGTTGACGATCGTCCGGATAAGCGGCTTGAACCTGTGCCCGCCGCGCCGGAACTCCGCGGCTAGTTTCTCGAGCAGCGCCGGGTGGCTTGGCGGATTCGTGCTCCGGAAGTCGTCCACCGGATTCACCATCCCGCGTCCGAACAGTAAGCTCCAGATCCGGTTCGCCGCCGCTTCGGCGAAATACGGATGCGCCGTCATCCACGCCGCCAGTTCCCGCCGTGGAAACTCGTTCTTCTCGAACGCCACCACTTTCCCGTCGAGCAGCGCTGGCTCCACGGGCTTCTTCGTTCGCGGATGCACCACCCGCAATTCATTCGGGCTCGGAACGTCCGCCGCCACTTCCTTCCCGTTCGGAAAGTCGAACACCACCGAACTCGGATTGCCCCCCAGCTTGAACATCGGTCCGAAAAATGCGGTCATCCCCCAGAACTGATCCTGCGTCCATTCCTCGTAGGGATGGTCGTGGCACTGCGCGCAATCCAGCCGCCGGCCCAGGAACACCCGCACTTCCTCGCCCATCATGTTCTCCGGGGGGGGAATCACCAGGTACGGCAAATAGTGGCGCGACGCCGGCGAGTAGCCCTGCGCCGCGATCCGCTCCCGCGCCATTTCGTCATAGCCGCGGTCACGCTCCACTCCGTCCCGGATCCATTCGTAGTAGTCCGCGGTCCATTTCGGATTGATCCCCACCGGGAAAATCGACACCCGGAACAGATCCGCCAACCGGAACGTCCAATAGTCCACATACTCGGGTGAGGCGAGCAGCGTGTCCACCAGCTTCGCCCGCTTCTCGCTGTCCCGGCTGGCAAGGAACTCGCGCACCCGCCCGGGCGGCGGCATCCGTCCCGTCAAGTCCAGGCACACGCGCCGCAAGAATTCGCTATCGCCGGACAACCCCGACGGCACGATGTTGAACCGCCGCAGCTTCGCGAATACCTCCTCGTCGATGAAGTTGTTCCCCTCCACGCTCCTGTACTCCGCCACCGGCGCCCCAATCACACCCACCCCGATCCGTGCGCTCCGCCCCGTCGCCTTGATCAGGATCGCCGTCTCGCCCGGGCTCACCGTCTCGATCACTCCCGTCGCCGACACCTTCGCCACGTCCGCATCGTTGGTTACATACAGAACCTTGTGCGTGTAGTCTTCGGTCCGCCCGTCGGAATAGCGGCCCGTCACCACGATCCGCTGCTTCTCCGAAGCCGGCAGCACCACGTCGTTCGGCCACACTTCCAGCTTCACCAGCCGTGCTTCCCCGGCGCCCGCCGTCTCGCCGAACGGCGCGCCCGCCCGGATCCAGTCGAGTATCTGCCGGTAATCGTCGGACTCCTTCGGGAATCGCCGCCCGCCTCCGTGCGGCATTTCCATCGCCGCCTTCCGCAGCAGCAGACTCTGCTCCGGATTCGCCTTGTCGATTCTCGGCTTTTGCTCTCCCGCCGGGCCCGATGCCAGCACCTGGAACCTCCCGCCTTCCACGATCCACCGGAAATCGTCGTGCGGATGAATCCCGTTGTCGGAGAGCTTGAATCCCGCCTGCCCCTTCACCCCGCCGTGGCACCGGCTGCTGTTGCAGCCCCGCCGCGTGAAGATCTCCTCCATGTCCCGTCCGAAACTGAACGGACGCTGTTCACCCGATCGCTCCACTCGCACCGCCGCCTTCGCCCGTAATCCCTCCACCGCCGCCGTCAACCCTACCTCGCCATCGCCCACCGCCACCACGCGGCCCCCCGTCTGCGCCTCTACCACGCCCGGCGCGCTCGCCGTGAATACCGCCTGCCCCGTCAAGTCCCGCTCGCGCCCATCGGCGTACCGGCCCATCACCAGCATCTGTTGCGAGGCCCCTTTGCCGGTCAGCCGCACCGATTCCGGAATCACGCGCACGGTCTCGAGCCGCCCTTCTGCCGCCAACAAAGGCGCCGCCAGCAACGGTGTGGCCATGATGAGCAGCGCGATCCTCACAACGTCTCCTTCACGGCGTCACTCACTACCATTACCGGAATCTCCTTCACCAGAAATCGTGACCCCAACTCGCCTTTAACCACCGGTTGCGCATACACGCGGCCCATCGCGGGCGTTCGTGTCGGCGGCGCGCCCGCGTCGGCAATCAACAGCAGCGTGGCTTTCTGATTCTTTGCCACGAACCGCTCCCGCTTGCTGATGCTCGTCGATGGCGGTGTATCCGGTTCCACTTCGGTCGCCGTCACCGCCCGCACGCCCTCCGGCAGCCCTTCCATCGTCAGAACCACATAGCCGTCAAAGCCCTCTTCCTGATCGGTCACCACGCTCAGCTTGTCCGCCTTTCCAGCCACCAGATTCAGGCTATCGGCCGCCACCTCCACCGCCCCCATGTGCGGCACCTGCGGACGCACCAACACCGCGTACTTCATCCCCCGGTCCCCGTAGCTTGCCGTGATGTCGCGGATTTCCATCGTGAATTCGCCCTCCCGCGGAAACGAATACACCGTCTTCGGATGAATCTGCTTGGATACGTTCCCGTTCGAATTCACCGCTGAGAGAATATTCGTCAGCGCCTCCACTCCGTCGCCGTCCACCACCCGCAGCAGTGGATTCATCAACGGAAGGGTCTTCTCCGGCGTCTCCACCTCGAACGCCAGCCGGTCGCCTTCCTTCACGCCGAACAGCACCCGGTCCACATCGCCCGGCCGCTCAATGGCGCCCACCACCAGCGCCGGGGGCGTGATCCGTACCGGCTTCACCGGAGCCTCCCGCGGCTCGGCGTCGGCGTCGATCACCGGGATCGGTTCCGCCTGGCGCGTCAGCGCGCGGGACCATAACCGGCTCATCCGGTCCGGCGTCAATCGGCGCGTCCAGCGCCGCTCGTTCCACTCTTCCGGTTCTTCTTCGCGATCCTGCTCCGGAGCCTCGCGCGTGATCGCCAGCGCGTAGTTCTGCCCCGGTCCGCCATGGCCCCAGAATCCGTTCACCCGAACCAGATACTCGCCGGCTTCCTCGAATCGGTAATGCAGGCTTGCCTCGGTCGTCAGTCCCGGATAGGCCACCGGCTCGTCGGAGTACGCCAGCCGCGTCGCCCGCTCCGGGTCGAACCAACTCCCAGTCAGCTTGTAGATGCCCAGTCCCGGATCGAGCGCCGCGCTCGACCGCGTTTGAAACCACAACTCTTCTCCCGCTCTCACCCGGAACGAATAGTAGTCCACCTCGCCCACCGCGCTGATCCGTCCGTGTACCGTCACCGGCGCCTCCACCCTCTGCGCCTCCTTCGCCAGATCGTGCGGAGTTCCGGCTTCCATCTGCGCCTTTTCCGCGTGAATGTAGAGCCGCAGTGCGTTCGAAACGCCCCCCGCCGTCAACACCCGAAACTCGCGATACGGGCCCTCGAGCGCCCCATCGAGCGTCAGTTCCACACGCAGCAGGTCCATGGGCTTCTTCTTCGGATCCGGCTTTGCCTCGGGGTCTGTGGCGCGCTCCGGAGCCACATTGATCACCTTCGCCCGAACCCCGGTCCCGGCGAACCACAGTTCGTAGGCGCCCTTCAGGCCCATACCCCGAATTTCGGCCTGCACCGTGGTTCCTCGCTGCCCGCCCACTGGAAAGACGGAATCGATCCTCGGCGGCGCGCCCAACAATGGAATCATCGCCCAGAGCAGCCACACCGCTCCTCTCAACAAGGTTGTACGAGCCAACGACGGCGGTTCCATGCGGGATAGTCGCTTCGAAGTCTATCGTATCCGTTTGCAAATCGCCATCGGTAGCGATTAGAGTATAGGCAGATTCCCTATGGCCAAGAAGAACGATATGACCCGCCGCGATGCCGCCAAAGTTGCCGGTGCAGCCGCTCTCGCCGTTGCCGCTGCTCCCCGCATTCAGAAGGTGAAAGCCGCCAATGAACAGGTCGCCTATGCCGTCATCGGCACCGGTGGACGCGGCAGCTATCACATTGAGCACTTCAACGGCCTCGACTCCGGCAAGTGTCTCGCCGTTTGCGACATCGACGACACCGCGCTCGCCAAGGCCAAAGCGCTCTCCAAGGACAAGCCCCAGGGATACAAGGATTATCGCGAGGTCCTCGCCCGCCAGGACATTGAAGCCGTCCTCATTGCCACGCCCCTCTACATGCACTTCCCCATCACCAAGGATGCGCTGCTTGCGGGCAAGCACGTCTTCTGCGAAAAGAGCCTCGTCTTCAGGCCTGAGGAAGTCCACGAACTCCGCGCCCTCGCCAATTCCCGCCCCAAACAGATTCTCCAGACCGGCCTGCAGCGCCGCTGCTCCGAGTTCTACCAGACCGCCAAGCAGATGATCGAAAAGGGCATGCTCGGCAAGGTCACCAACGTCTACGCCCAGTGGAACCGCGCCTCGCTCGGTCGCACCTGGCAGCCCCCGTCCTGGCGCGTTTACAAGAAGTACTCCGGCGGACTCACGGCCGAACTCGCCTCCCACCAGATCGATGTCGCCGACTGGATGATCGGCAGTCACCCCGAGTTCGTCACCGGCGTCGGCGGCATCGACACCTATAAAGACGGACGCGACGTCTACGACAACATCCAGCTCATCTTTGCCTACCCCGGTGGCCAGAAGCTCATGTACAGCTCCATCTCCACCAATCAGCATCTCCCGCTGTTCGGCTCCCAGCGCACCCAGTTCGGCGAGATGATCATGGGCACCGAAGGCACCATTCACATCACCGTCGGCACCGACAACGAACCGGCAACCGCGCTCTGGTTTTATGAGCCGCAGGCAAAGCCCGCCGCGCCCGCCAAGGGCAAGGAAAAGGCCGCCGTCGCCAATGCCTCCCTGTTGTCCACCGGCAAGGGCGGCAAAGGTCTGCCCGTTCTGGTCGATCGCGAACTGGTGCAGAAAGACGACGGATTCCTCGAAAAGGAAATGAAGTACGCCAAGCTCTGGCTCTACAAGAAAGGTGTTCTCGTTCCCGAAGAAGCCAAGAACCCTGTCGACGTCCAACTCGAGGAATGGTTCAATTCCATCCGGACCGGCACGCGGCCCAGAGCGGACCTCGAAGTGGGTCTTGAAGATTCCACCAACGTCATGCTCGCCAATCTCGCCATGGACGAAGGCCGCCGCGTCTACATGAACGAAATCGACAAGATGGGTAAGAAGGCCTAAACCGGAAATACGAGCTTCTGCCTGCGCGAGGCCTTTGGCCTCGCCGCCCCGGCGATCCAATCTATGCGCCTCCTCGCCCTGAGCGTCCTGACCGCTGCCCTCGCCTATCCCGCCGCGCGCAAAGCGGATGTCGTCATTTACGGCTGCACCTCCGCCGCTATGACCGCCGCCGTCCAGACCGTCTCGATGGGCAAGTCCGTCTTGGTCGCCTGTCCCGAGAAACACCTTGGCGGACTCACTGCCGGCGGCCTCGGCTGGACCGACTCCGGCAATAAGGCTGTTATCGGCGGGCTCTCCCGCGACTTCTACCATCGCGTCTGGCTCCACTACCAGAAGCCCGATGCCTTCCGCTGGCAGAAGCGTGAGGACTACGGCAACAAAGGGCAGGGAACCGCCGCTATGGACGGCGAAGCCCGCACCATGTGGATCTTCGAACCTCACGTCGCCGAGCGGGTGTACGAAGAGTGGATGAAAGAGCGCAAGATTCGCATCTTCCGCGATTCCTGGCTGGACCGCTCCGCCAACGGCGTCCGCAAAGACAACTCCGGCCGCATCGCATCCATCCGCATGCAGAACGGCGACACCTACTCGGCGGCCATGTTCATTGACGCCACCTACGAAGGCGACCTCATGGCCGCCGCCGGCGTCGATTACTTCGTCGGACGCGAGGCCACCTCCGTCTACCAGGAAAAGTGGAACGGCATCCAGACCGGCGTGCTCCACCACAGGCACCACTTCGGCGCCGTCCCCAAACCCATCTCGCCCTATCGCGTCCCCGGCGATCCCGCCAGCGGCGTCCTGGCGCGCATCAGCACCGATCCCCCCGGCCAATACGGCGCCGGCGACAAGAAGGTGCAGGCCTACTGCTTTCGCATGTGTCTCACCCGCTTGGACGCCAATCGCGTTCCCTTCGCCAAACCGCCCGGGTATGATCCGTCTCAGTACGAACTCCTCGCCCGCATCTATCAGGCCGGCTGGCGCGAAACGTTCCAAAAGTACGATCCCATTCCCAATCTCAAAACCGACACCAACAA
The DNA here is from genome assembly GCA_041394885.1 of Bryobacteraceae bacterium. Taxonomy (GTDB): domain Bacteria; phylum Acidobacteriota; class Terriglobia; order Bryobacterales; family Bryobacteraceae; genus DSOI01. The sequence goes on from JAWKHI010000011.1 coordinate 69,777, forward strand.
CCACGGCCCTTTCAGCACCGATAACATCGGCCGTAACTGGGACTACCCGGAAGCCTCCTACGAGCGCCGCCGCGAAATCGTTCAGGAACACGAAACTTACCAGCGGGGCCTGCTCTACTTCATCGCCAATGACCCGAGCGTCCCGGCCGATGTCCGCGCCGAAATGTCCCAGTGGGGCCTCGCCAAGGATGAGTTCGCCTCCACCGGAAACTGGCCTCACCAACTCTACGTCCGCGAAGCCCGCCGCATGATCGGCAGCTACGTCATGACCGAGAATGAACTCCTCAAACGGCGCCCCACTCCCGATCCGGTCGGCATGGGCTCCTACGGGATCGATTCCCACAACATCCAGCGCTACATCACGCCCGAAGGTTACGTCCAGAACGAAGGCGACATCGGCGTCAGCACACAAGGCCCCTACCAGATCGCCTATGGATCCCTCGTCCCCAAGCGCGGACAGGCCCCCAACTTGCTCGTTCCCGTGTGCGCCTCGGCCTCCCACATCGCCTACGGATCCATCCGCATGGACCCCGTGTTCATGATCCTCGGACAGTCGGCCGCCACCGCCGCCGTGCTGGCCATCGACGGCAAACTCGCCGTGCAGGACGTTCCCTACCAGAAACTCCGCGCGCGACTGCTCGCCGATGGCCAGGTTCTGAGCAACTGACCGGCTTTGGTCCACGACAGTTACCCGCGATCGCACCCCCGGATAAATCGTACACGGCACTTCGTGAGTTCCAGGCTGCTCGAACTTATCCCCGAAGCTCGCTTGCGCGTGGACACGCTCCCGGCCCGCCTCCCGGATTGAACGCATTCACAATGTCTCGCCGCGCCTCTCCCCCCTTGGATGTGGGGCGCGATAGAAAAAAACGGTTGACACACGAACACAATCGTACTAAATAATTAGTATGCGACCTCGATCGCCCGCCTCCATCCTCACCGCCCAGGAGCTCGAGATCATGAAGATCGTCTGGAGCCTCCCGGCTTCCCCCACCGTCCGCAACGTCTACGAGGAGCTACTCAAGAATCGCAAGATCGCCTACACCACCGTCATGACAATGATGGGAATACTCGAACAGAAAGGCTATCTCATCCGCGAACAAGGTGACCGTGCCTATACCTACCGCCCCGCCCAGCCACGCCAGAAGGTGGTCGGCGCCATGGTGCGGGACTTCTTGCAGCGCGTCTTCGATGGGTCTGCCAAGCCGCTCCTCCAACACCTCGTCGACGATGACCGTCTCTCAAAACAGGAGATCGACGAGATCGCCGCCATCGTCAATTCCACCCGGAGAAAACGGTCATGATCGACGCATCCCTGCTTCTGCCAAACCTCATGGCCTTCCTCGCCCAACTCACCGTCTTGCTGGCGGCCGGCCTCGCTCTTCCCCGCATCCTCGGTCTGCGGCTGCGGCCCCGCCTGCTCTTCGATCAGTGCCTGCTGGGCGCGTGCATCCTTCTTCCACTGATCGAGCCTTGGCAGCGTCCCGCTCCGTTGTCGATGCCCGTTGCCGTCGCGCCTCGCCCGGCGGCCTCCGCGGAGCAGGCCCCGCCCCCGTTTGACTTTCAGCCGGTCGCCTTTCCTGTCCTCGCCTGCGGATTCCTCGTCCGCCTCGGCTGGCTCGCCGCCGGATTCATCCGCCTCAGCCGGTATCGCCGTTCCGCGATCCCCCTCGCCTCTCTGCCGGACCCCGTCCTCCTCGCCCAGGCCCGGACCGGCGCTTCCGCCCGGTGGCTCGTCGCCGGCGCCGTCACCGGCCCCGTCACGTTCGGCTTCACGGACCCCGTCGTTCTCCTGCCCCCTCGCTTCCACGCCATGGACCCGGCGGCGCAATCGGCCATCGCCACCCACGAACTCCTCCACATCCGCCGCGCGGATTGGTTCGCCGGCGTCCTGGAAGAACTGATCGCCGCCGCACTGTGGTTCCATCCCCTCGTCTGGTGGCTCCAGCAGCGAATCCGTCTCACTCGCGAAGAGGTTGTCGATCGCGAAGCCGTCCGCCTCACCGCATCGGTTGACTCCTACGTCTCCGCTCTGCTCGAATCCGCGAGCGCCTCGATTCCGGATCTGGCGCCTGCTCCCACCTTCTTCTTCCGCCGCGGCTTGGCCCGGCGCATCCGATCGCTCTACCAGGAGGTCCCCGCAATGTCCCCCGTCCGCCTGTTCGCATCTTGCTCACTGGCCGTCGCCGCGCTCGCCGTGGCAGTCTCGCTCACCGCCGTGCGGTTCCCGTTGATGGCCGCTCCCCAACTGAATGATCGCGGAGTTGCCAGGGTCGACGACCGAACCAGATCCGATCTCGAGTACCAGCATCCAGTCACGTATCCGATGGCCGCCCGCCGTGACCACGTCGAGGGTCTCGTCACTCTCGAAGCGGTCGTCAATCCCGATGGCACCGTCGCCGACGCCCGCGTTATCGACGGGCCCGAACCGCTTCGCCGCGCCGCCCTCGAAGCGGTCCTCCAATGGCTGTTCGTGAACGAGCAAAAGGTCCGCCGCACTGTCCAAACCACGATTGACTTCCATTTGGCCTCGGCCCCCGCCACCGTGAGTAGTGCCGCCCGTCCCGCGTTCCGCCGAATTGGTGCGATCCACGTTTCTCCCGAATCCGGACGCGCTCGCCAAGCCTTGGAGGCCCGTCTCGAGCCCTATCGTGACCAAATGGCATCAACGGAAATCATCCATGAGATTGGAAGGATCGTGCAGCCCTTCGGACTCAGTGTGGCAATGGCCACCCACCCGCAAGATGGCGATGGCGCCGTTACCCTGGAGATCGGGCCCGCCGCGGCGCCCGGCTCGGAGGAGCCCGCCGCAGCCACGCGCATTCGCGTTGGCGGCAACCGGCAGGCCACCAAACTGCGCAATAAGGTTCCCCCCGTCTACCCGCCGCTCGCCAGGGCCGCCGCCATCCAGGGCTCGGTCCAGTTTACCGTCACCTTGGCCGCCGACGGCTCAGTGAAGGGCATCCAGCTCATCAGTGGACATCCCCTGTTAGTCCAGGCTGCGCAGGAAGCCCTCACACAGTGGACGTACGAACCTACTTACCTCAACGGCAATCCCGTTGAAGTGATTACTCGCGTGGATGTGAACTTCACCCTTTCCAAATAGCGCCCTGAGTGGGAGAGCGCGCGACCATCCTGGTACTACCGGGTCACAAAAGAACAATTTGATGTAAGTCCATGTCGAAGTTCAACAGCAACGGCAGTTGCTCCAGCGCCGGATGCGGGAGTAAGTGGGCCTGGTCGCAGATCAGAATGGGATGCTGCTTCTTACTCTGATTGAGACCGACGACGGCTTCGGCAATCTGGCGCACCAAGCCCCCGCGAAAGTGGGAAGGCTCCAGATTGAGGGTCAGCGCGATCTGGCGGAGTAAGTCGAGCGACGAACCGGCGAAGAAGTGCACATACAGAATCTTATGAAGGTTCGGATTGAGCGAAGCGGTAAAGATACGCGCGGCGGTCGACTTCCCGGCGCCGACCTCACCGGTGAGCAGACCCACCCCGTGATGTTCGGTCAGAAACTGAAGTCGCGTGTTGACCTGCTGCCAGCCGGCGGAGTTGAACAGTTGCTTGGCGTCGGGGCTGTCGGAAAACGGGGTCATCTTGAAGCCGAAGAAGGATTGCCACATTAGCGGTAAGTCCTCCCGTTGACGACGGCATCGACCAGGCGCGCATGCCCGGCGGGATTACCCTCGCGATAGATTTCGACCTGATCGAGATCGAGCGGATCGAAACGAACCTCGATGTGTTGGCCGGCCAGATGGGGCGGAGCTTCGAAGAAGCGGTTGTGGAGTTGGAATGTGGAATCGCGGCGAACGAGGCGGTCGACGCGGTGAAAGAAGAGGCGGCGGAGATCGGTGTCCGGCGGCAGTTGGCGTATGTGATCGATGTCGCGCTGCCAGCGCAGCAGCGGAGTGGTCTGCAGGGTGGAGTAGTCGCGGCAATGGTAGACGGTGTCGAGCCAATGCCAGAGTTGCTCGTTCAACTGGTCGATCGACAGTAGCGACTTGGGATCGAGCGAGGCGAGGAATTGTTCTCGTAGGGAGCGGAAGAAGCGTTCGACCTTCCCGCGTCCCTCGGGCTGATAGGGCGGGGTGTGAACGATGAGGATGCCGAGAGAGGCGGCGATGCGGGCCAACTGCGGGGAGCGGTAGATTTTGGCGTTGTCCATATAGAGGCGTGTGGGAACGCCGCGTGCGGCGACCGATTGGCGCAGGCAGTGAAGGAAACAATCGAGGCCTTGATCGGGATAGAACTGAGCGTGTGGGATGAGACGGCTGGCATCGTCGAGAGTGGCTTGGAGGAAAACCTGGCGCTTGCCGCCGGCGGGCCGTGAGACCCATGGACCGAAGAGCATGTCGGACTGCCAGATCTGATTGGCGCGCTCGGCTTCGTACTTTTTGTGAGAAGAGGCGGCAGCTTTTTCCTGGAGCAGTTGGCGTTGAGTGAGACCGCGAGCGCGGAGGAAGCGGTACAGGGTGGAGGGGGACATCTCGGGGTCACCCTCGGCGGCCAAGGCGAGTTGATGAAGCAGTGAGGTGCCGGTGCGATGAGGGTTCTCGCGTTTGAGCCGTTCGATGAGAGCGGCGGTTTCAGTGGAGATGGCGCGGACTTGACCGCGATCGTTGCGCGATTGGGGAGCCAGTGCGTCGAGACCGTTGCGGCGATAGCGGAGAGTCCACTCCAGCAGGGTGTCGACGGAGACTTGGCGGCGTTTGGAGTAAGGGATGTCGTAGAGGCGCGAGGCGATTTGCTGAGCGCGGCGGGTGAGTTCGCCGCGCGGCAGAGTTTCCAAAACCAGCGGGGCAATCAGTCCATAGCGGAAGAGCGCGATCTTTTCGGCTTTGAGGTGTTCGGCTTTGTTGTCCATGGCGGAAGCGTAAAGGGAAACCATGGTGGCGATCCATGCAAATGGTGTGTGGGTGAGGTCAAGTGTGGGCGGAAGCGGGCGATAGAGTGACAGGGCGGCCGTGGGGAGCGAGCGAGTTTGGCCAGCCGAGCGGGTGTTGGCGAAGGGTGTGGAACAGCAAGCGATGGGCGGCGATCCAACCGGAAGCCGTCAGCATGGAAAGTGCGCGATCGACGAAAGTGGGCGCGGGAACCGGCTGGGTGAGAGCGGAAAGTGCGGCGCACAAGGGTTCGGCTTGACGGCGAAAGCGGCGCAGCCAGAACTGGCCGCGTTGATACGGCATGGGAGGAGGTGGTTGCGGCTGCGGCCGGCGGAGGCGTGCGAGAAGCCACAGTGCGATCACGGCGACGCTGGAGCGGAGATAGGGTAGCGCGAACTGCGGCATCAGCGAAGCGGTTCGGCGGCAGGCTTGGCATAGATAGCGACGGATACGGATGGAGCCGTCGAAATCGGTATCGATGATGGTGCGGGTGTAGAAGCCGTGCGCGGCGAGCGGATTGTTGGCCTTGCACTGCGGACAGGCAGCGGGACGGTATCGGTCCGGATCGGCGAGTTGTTCGAGGTACTACTGCGGAGAGGCGGCGAGAGGGGGTAGGATTTGCATGTAGGATCGCATTGCCTTGGGGGGCATCCCAAGGTGTTGTTCTGCCCGGCGGGGGAGTTCGATGAGGCGGCTACCTCGGGCGGGGCTTGTTGTGGGTCAGGCTTTTTGCCGGGGTGGGGTCGTGTTGGCGCCGGGCGAGGCGGGGGTCAATGTGAGAAAATCGGTCTGCTTGGCGGGCGAATAGTGTGACCCATTACAGTCGACGCTTCAGAACGCGACGAAAGAAGAAACGCAGGGCGGCAACGCGATTCACCACCGTGCCGACGGCGAGCTTCCGTTCGTGTAATCAATGGGCCTTCCACTGGCGGATGTGGTCAGGACCGAGCAGATCCAGCGGTTTCCCAAAGTAGCGAGCGAACTGCTCGACGGCACCCAGGTAACCGCGGATAGTTGTCTGCAGAGAAGTTACGACGCTGGAGTTCCTCCAGCATCAACTTGCGTAATCGAGTCACAGCGACCTCCTTGTGACCCATACATTACTCCTCGTCGGACCGCTCCGCCTCCCCTACGCACGACGCGTAGCGTCCGCCGCGCCAGCGGCTTCGTTCATCGTCGCCATACCGGAGAAGTGGCCCTGCGACAACCGAAGGGGCCAAGTCCCGGATCACACGCTACTCGGACCTTGGTCACTTCGGGACGGCCTTCGGCTGTCAGTTTCCACTTTGCCGACCATCGGCCCGCTGGTCTCCGTAAACACTACGGCGCGCTACTCGGGAGCGCTGGTCTGATCCTTCCGCCATGAAGAAGCAGCGTTCGGGTTTACGAGGTCGTTACGCCTGGCGTGCGACCGCTCATCGTGTGACAGGCAGCCCCACGACGATCAGAACCAAATATTCCTGCTTGCGGCAGCCCTTCACGGCAGGCATGGCCGCCCCAGGATTCACAGGAAAACCCTTGGTGGGAGCGTTCGCGGGCGAGCACGCGTTGTCCGCCTTCGCCGGCGTGTAGCGGGCGGAGCGGCATCCGAGGTGGGTGACGTCGTAGAGGCTCGCGCCGTCGGCGAGTTCCCACCGCTGATTGCCCTTTTTGTCCTTCGGGTGAACTGTCAGCACGGTCGTCACCGCGCGATCACCCGTAACGACGTATTGCCCCGCGGGCAGCGGAAAGGTCGGCTGCTCCATGATCAAGCCGTGTTCTTCCAGCCACCAATCCGAAGCGTCGAATTTCCACTGCGCCGGTGCCACGCCGGTCGCCTTCAACTCAGAGTATTGGTCCAACTTGCAAGCGCGCGGGCCTGGGTCCTGCTTCCACAAACCCCATGCTTGCGTGCCTTTGCCGGATGTCGCCGCGGGGTTTCCCAGCGCCGCGATGAACTGCGGCTCGATGCGCTTGAACTTCGAGAGGTCTGCGCCTGAGGCGTGCCCCGCCGCCAATAGAAGGGGTCCCATGGATAGCATCCAACGGCTTACGGTCGGCACAAGGTGATGAATATTCATGCGATTGCTCCAGTCGGACAACCTTGCGTCATGTTATAACACGCTTTCCAGCTTCTGTTGTTAGATGGCACTCCCCATGTCGGGCTGCGAGCGATCTGCCGGGATCACGACGACGGACTTGCCATCGGCGGATAACCCGCTGGCGCCGCCCGGCAACGCGAGGGTCGTGGTTTCACTGACTCCAACGATGCAGCGCCGGCCAGCACATCAGGAAGAGCTGTTTGCCAGACGCTTACGATTTGGTTCGAGCCGACTCGGGTTTTGAGGAGGCTGGAGCGGCCCGAACATCAGATCGCTTCGGTGGCCTTCATCACCTGTTGGATGGAGAGAACTTCGTTGGTCTGGAAGCGGACGAAGGGGATCCAGCCTCCGGTGAGTGTGTGGACGTCCTCGGCTGTGCCATCGACGATGCAATAGCCCTTGGCTTCACCGGCGAAGGCACCCCATTCGGTGATTTGGCCGGCCTTCACCTGCTGAGTGACGATGGATTGCATGCCGAGGTGCATCTTCTTGCGTTCCTCTTTGTCAGTGGGGGTGTGAGTGGTGTCGACTTCCCATAGCAGAAGATATTTTGCCATCTGGTGTTTCCTTACCCGGGATTTCTGTTCTGGGTTTCCCGGACCCTTGCAGTATATACCCAACGCCTCACTGCGAAGACCTCCGCAAGCGCCCAGCCCGCCTACCCCGCCAAATGGCACAACCGGCAAGCCGCCCGCACAGGTTCCACGCCGGAGGTAACCAGCGTGTAACTCAGCGTGCCCCGCTTCCAGGAATGGATCTGGTATCCCCCGGTCACCTCTCCCGCCACCTGCTTTGCTCCCGCAGCCTCGCCAGCCGCCACCAGCAGCGTCGCCGGCGCCGGACCCACTTGAAACGCAACCAGCGCGGAACCGTCTTTCATCCGCTTGGCCCCCGTGATTCGCGGCCTCTGGATCAGGCCTCCCTCCGCCAGTCCCAGTCCCCTGCCTGGACCTTCGAACGACACCTCCAGCCCGCACCTGTGCCCCAGAAAGTCCCGCACATGGTTCGCGTCGGCCGTATAGAGGTCCAACCCGGCCCCTTGCTCTGACCATGATCGATGCTCGAATACCGCCCGCGGCTCGATGTTGTTCGGCGTCAAAGCAAACGCCGCCACCGCCGCGAATGCCACACCCAGCGCAGGCCAGCCCCTGCGCGGCCGCCTCTCTTCACGCCCCGGCGCCGCGCGATCCAATCCGGACTCCACCCGCGCCCATAGCTCGCCGGGCGCCCGCACCCGCCCCATCGATGTCGCGATTCGTTCCAACGGTTCCTCGGTCATCTCTCGTTCTCCTTGCGAGGCGCCAGATCCACCAGACGCTTCGCCAGTTGTTTATGAGCGCGGCTCAGTCGCGATGCCACCGTTCCGGGTGGGCAGCCCGTCGCGGCCGCGATCTCATCGTAGGAAAGCCCTTCCGTGTAGCGCAGAACAACAGCGATGCGCAGGTCCGGCGCCAGGCTCGCCACCGCGGCATGGATCGCGCGATCGGTCTCGGATTGCTCCAGTCCTCCGTCGAACTCGCTCCCGCGCCGCGAGCGGAATAGCAAGCGCTCCAGCAGCGGAAGATCCGGCAGCCCCACCCAGCGCACGTTCCGCCGGCGGTAGTCCATGCACGCATTCACCGTTAGCCTGTAGAGCCATGATTCGAAGGCGCCGCCCGCCTCCCCGCGAAATCCGCCGATCGTGCGGTGCAGCTTCACGAAAACTTCCTGGCTGATATCCATCGCCGCCGTCCGGTTTCCCGCATACCGCACCGCGATCGAATAGACCCGGTCTTTGTACATCTCAAACAGCGCACGAAACGCGTCCCGCTCGCCGTCGCGGCAGGCTTGGATAAGGTCCGTACGTTCCGTGATGGCAACCATTCCGACGCCAACTTCATTATGGACGCGCCATTGGGCGATTTTCTTCGCGCCATGCATAATGAAGTCTGAGGGGCATCCCGGTTGCAACCCAACCATCATTCGGATCTTACCGGCCGCGCGATCAACCATTACCGCATCCGGCGCCGGCTCGGCGAAGGCGGCATGGGTGTGGTGTGGCAAGCCGACGACGAGCGCCTCGGCCGTCCCGTGGCCCTCAAGATGATCCGGGATCATCAGGCCGCTTCTCCGAAATTTCGCGAGCGGTTCTGGCGCGAAGCCCGCGCCGCGGCCAAGGTCAACCACCCCAACGTTTGCCAGATCTATGAAGTAGGCGAGCACGAAGGCGATCCGTTTCTCGTAATGGAGTTCCTCCAGGGTGAACCCCTTGACCAGCGGCTCAAGACCGGGCCCGTCCCCGTCATCGATGCCGTCCGCGTCGCCTCCCAGATGCTCTCCGCGTTGGCCGCGCTCCATCGCGAAGGGCTCGTCCATCGTGACCTCAAGCCGTCGAACCTCTTCCTCACCCCCAACGGCGCCAAGCTGCTTGATTTCGGGCTCGTCCGCATGCATGACGTCGACGAACCGTTGTCGCTCACGCAATCCGGCATGATGATCGGCACACCGTCCTATATGTCTCCCGAACAGGCCTCGGGCCGCGAAGCCGACGCCTTGTCGGATCTTTTTGCAGCCGGAGCCGTGCTGTACGAGATGCTCTCCGGGCGCCGCGCCTTCCCGGGCACATCCATTCCGGAGATTCTCATCTCGGTGGTGAACCATCAGCCCCCCGCTTTGGTCGGTTCGCCGGAGGTTGCCCGCCTGGACCGTGTGGTTGCCCGCGCCCTCCAGAAGCATCGAGACGCCCGCTATCGCACGGCCGAAGAGATGCTTTCCGACCTCGGCGCCGTGCCCATCGAAAACAACTCCGCGCCGCCTGCCCCTGTGCGCGCCGTTACACGGCTCATCGTCCTCCCTTTCCGCATGCTCGTTCCGGACGACCAGACCGGCTTCCTCGCCTATAGCCTGCCCGACGCTGTTTCCAGCACCCTCGCTGGCCTCGAGTCCATCGTCGTCCGATCCAGCATGGCCGCCGCTAATTTCGACGCCGCCCGGCCGGACTTGAAAGCAATTGCCCGCGAAGCCGAAGTCGATGCCGTCGTCACCGGCACGCTCCTGCGGGCGGGCGATCAGATTCGCGTTACCACCCAGTTGGTGGAGGCTCCCGGCGGCACCCTCCTGCATTCTCATTCCGCGCAAGCCGGCATGCGGGACTTGTTCCAGCTTCAGGACGAACTCGTCCAGCGCCTCGTCGAGTCCCTGCGCATTCCGCTAACGGCTCGCGACAACCAGGCCCTCGAACAACCCGCCCCCGCCAGCAACGCCTACGAGATCTATCTCCGCGCCAATCAACTCATCACCGACTGGCGCAACGTCGTCCAGGCGCGCGACCTCTATCGGCAATGCGTCAATACGGACTCCAACTTCGCTCCGGGTTGGGCGCGCCTCGGCCGGGCCGAGCGCCTCATTGCCAAATACGCCGACGCTTCCGACAACGTCGAGGCCGCCGAAGTTGCCCTCCAGCGCGCTCTGTCGCTCAACCCCGATCTCGCGCTCGCGCACAACCTGTACGCCCAACTCGAGGCTGATTCCGGACGTGCGCAGTCCGCCATGATCCGCCTGCTGCGCCGCGCCGCCAAAACCGGCAACGATCCGGAACTGTTCGCCGGCCTCGTCCATGTCTGCCGCTATTGCGGCCTCCTCGAGGCCTCCCTCGCCGCGCACGAACGCGCCCGCCGCCTCGATCCCAAAATCGCCACCAGCGTGTTCCACACGCTGTTTCTCATGGGCGACTATGAGCGCTGCGTGGTGGAGTCGACCGGCGAGCAAGGCTTCATCCGCACCCAGGCGCTCGTGATGCTGGGTAGGTCCGAAGAGGCGCTCGGAATCATGCGCGAGGCCCTCTCCTCCGCATCGGATCTACCCCCGCGCGTTCACCGGTTTCTGCAGGTTCTCTACCGGGCGGCAGCCGGCACGGGAACCCGCGAGGAACTCGCCGATGACGTTGTATCGTTCTCCAGTGTCCGCGATCCGGAGGGCTTGTTTTATTGGTCGCGCTACGTCTCCAAGCTCGGCGAAACGGATCTGGCCATGGCCGAACTCGGCAACGCTGTCGAACTCGGATACTACTGCGTCCAGGCGCTCGAAAAGGATCCCTGGCTCGACGAAATCCGACGCCACCCGGACTTCTCGCCCCTGCTCGCCCTCGCCCGAGACCGCCGCCGCCTCGCGATGGAAGCCTTCCGCGACAATGGCGGCGAAAGGCTGCTCTGCCGCGGCGTCACGGCTTCGCTATCGCCTTCGAAGGCTGATTGACCGGCTCCCCGCAACTGGCTGGGAGCCCGAGTCCGGCCCTCGGTTTTGGGACTTCCGCTAGAACACCCGCCGCTTCAGCCGGGTGATGTTGAACTTCGCAGTGTCGGCCACGGCCATCACCGCCATCACGCCCGCCTGCACAGGGTCGGTGACAACCAGGTCCGCCGCGTCGGGGACCGAACCGGCCATGTTGAGGCTGATCACGAGCAGGCCCTGCGCGCGGACTTCGCGCACCGCCGCCTCGATCTCGCCTCCCATCAGGGCCCCCGCCAGCACCAGCGCGCGGGCGCGAGGCAGCCGGGCAACCGCCCGCACCGCCTGCGCGAGAGGCTGCTCGCCCACCAGCGGGATCGTGTCCACCGAGATGTGCTCGCCGCGGATGTTGTGCCGGTCGGCTTCCGAAATCGCTCCGATCGCCACCTGGCCCACCTGGGCCCCGCCGCCCACGATGATGATCCGCTTACCGAAGATCCGCATCAGGCTTTCGACAACGGCCACCTCGGTCACGATCGCGAGCGCTCGCAGATCCTCGATCAGAAGGGACGCCTCCCCAGGCACCGTGAGCTCGAAATAGGTCGATCCAACCGGACCCTCCGCGCTCACGATAGCCACCGAAGTGATGTTGCCCGAATGCCGCGCGATCACCCCCGCCAGATCGTGCAGCACCCCGGGGCCGCTCGCGGCTTGGATCAGCAGGCCGATCTTGGGACGGTCAGTCGTCTCGGCCAATCTCGTATTGCTCCAGAATCTCGTCCCAGTAGCCCTGCGTCTTCAGCAGTATCTCCACCACCTCGCGGACCGCGCCGTGGCCGCCGTGGGCCGTCGTCACGTAATGAGCCGATTGCTTCACCTCGCTCCGCGCGTTGCCCGTGGCGATGGCCCAGCCCACTCGCCGGAACACCACGACGTCGGTGAAATCGTCCCCGACGTAGGCGATCTCTTCCGGAGCGAGCCTGGAGTCCGTCAGGATCTCCTCGATGATCGGGATCTTCCCAAGATGACCCTGGTAGCAGTAGGCCATGTGCGCCGATTCCGCGCGCAACTGCACCACTGGGGAATTACGCCCCGTGATCACGCCCGTGCGGATGCCCTTGGCGTGGAGCCACTGGAGCGCAAGACCGTCCTGGGTGTCGAAGGACTTCGTTTCGGTCCATTCGCCGTTGTGGCCGGGGATGAAATAGATGCGGCCGTCGGCGAGGACGCCGTCGACGTCCATCAACAGCAGCTTGATTTTTCGGGCGCGTTCGTAGACGTGTTCCATGGAAAATAGGTGGGGGTGGCGCTTCGCGGCTTTACAATAGGTGGGTCGGAGCGAACCCTTTGCTCGATCGCGTTGCGGAAACCATTTCTCGTTATAACATGTTCGCCCGCGGTGACCGGGTCGGCGTCGCGGTGTCCGGCGGGCCGGACTCGATCGCCCTCCTCCGCGCGCTCCAGGCGTTGCGCAGCCGCTGGGAAATCGAACTGACGGTGCTGCACGTCAATCATGGGCTGCGCGGCGCCGAATCGGTCGCCGACGAGCGATTCGTCCACAACACGGCACAGGAACTCGGAGTCGAATTTCGCGCCGCGCGGGTCGCCACCGAATCCGCCGGCGGGAATCTGGAAGAACGCGCGCGCGAATCGCGATACGAATTTTTCCGCGAATCGGCGCGCGTCCTGCGGCTGGACCGCGTCGCGACGGGCCACACCCTGGACGATCAGGCCGAGACCGTGGTGTTCCGTCTGCTGCGCGGCACCGGCATGACCGGGCTGGCCGGTATCCGGGCCGTGACGCGGGAAGGGATCGTTCGTCCGCTGATCGAGCTCCGCGAGCGGGAAGTCCGTGCCTGGCTCACCTCGATTGGACAACCGTGGCGCGAGGACTCGAGCAACGAAAGTCCAGCTTTTGCTCGAAACCGGATCCGGAAACAGGTGCTTCCGATGCTCGAAAGCTGGAATCCGCAGGTGCCGGAAGGCCTGGCGCACGTTGCCGGGATGGCCGCGCTCCAGGACGACTACATCGGTGCGGAAGCGGAGCGCTGGAGTGAAAATGTGCTGAAGGCGTGGTGCGGAGGCGTCGTGGTTGACCTCCCTGCCTTGGGGGGCGCGCCGCCGGCGTTGCGCGGGCGGATCCTGCGGATCGGGATCGGCCGGGCCCGGGGAGATTTGAGGGGCATCGACTGGCGGCACATGCGGACCGTGGAGCATCTGGCACAGGAGGCGAAAGGCCGGGGATCGGCGTCGCTGCCGGGGCTGCGGGTGGTGCGCTCGTTTGAGCGGCTATTGCTGATCGGTCCTGGCGAGCTTCCCGGACGGTACCGGTACGAGGCCGGCCAGTTGCGGGATGGGGATTGGGTGGAGTTAGCCGGGCGGCGCCTGCGGCTGGGGAGCGACGCCGGGCAGCCGGATTCCAGCTATAATACGGGTGGCAGACGTTTCGATCGCATTAATGTGCGCGGCCAGTGGGAGTTACGAAGTTGGATGCCGGGCGACCGGTTCCATCCGCTGGGCTCCGGCGAGCCGAAGAAGTTGAAACACCTGTTCCAGCTTGCCCGAATCCCCTCATGGGAAAGGCCCTCCTGGCCGATCATAAGCGATGAGGGCCGAGTGGTATGGGTGAGCGGTTTTGGACCGGCCGCCGATGCCGGACAGGATCGGGACGGTCCATGGCGCCCGATCGGGATTCTCGAGGAACGGGAAGGGATCGGAGAACTAGGGGGCCGGATCGGAACCGCAGTGAATTCGGAACCCAAACCGGAGCGGAAAGCGTCTGAAGAAGTGTCGGGGTCGCCGGAGCGCCCCGATGGGAAGGGCAAAAGCGAGCTTCGGAAGGCAGCCAGGTAGCATACATGAATTCGAACATCAAAACAGCAGTTTTTTGGCTCGTGCTGATCTGCGTCGTGGTCTTGTTGTGGGCGGTGGTGAAAAACGGACAAGGCAAGCGCGAGGACAACATCACCCTGACGGCGTTTCTGAACGACGTGGAACAAGGGCGGATCCACAGCATCGAGATCGATGGCAATGTGGTGAAGGGACAGTTCAAAGACGACAAAACGCGGACGTTGCGGACGACGATCCCGTTGAACTACCCGGACCTGTACACGATGCTGCGCGAAAAGGGCGTGGTGGTGAACATCAAGGAGACGTCGAGCGCGAACTGGATCTCGTTTCTTGTGAACGCGATCCCGTTCCTGGTGCTGCTCGCCTTCTGGATCTTCATGATGCGCCAGATGCAGAGCGGGGGCAATAAGGCCCTGAGCTTCGGCAAGAGCCGGGCACGGCTGCACTCGTCCCAGCAAAAGAAGGTTACGTTCAAAGACGTGGCGGGCGTGGAGGAGGCCAAGGAGGAACTCACCGAGATCATCGAGTTCCTGCGGGAGCCGCAAAAGTTCCAAAAGCTGGGCGGACGGATTCCGAAAGGCGTCTTGTTGATCGGTCCTCCGGGCACGGGCAAGACGCTGCTGGCGCGCGCGATCGCGGGCGAAGCGAATGTGCCGTTTTTCTCGATCTCTGGCTCCGACTTCGTCGAGATGTTCGTGGGCGTGGGCGCGAGCCGCGTTCGTGATCTGTTCGAGCAGGGCAAGAAGAACGCGCCGTGCATCATCTTCATCGACGAAATCGACGCCGTGGGACGGCATCGGGGCGCGGGCCTGGGCGGCGGCCATGACGAGCGCGAGCAGACCCTCAACCAGTTGCTGGTGGAAATGGATGGGTTCGAATCGAACGAGGGCGTGATCCTCGTCGCGGCGACCAACCGTCCCGACGTGCTGGATCCTGCGCTGCTGCGCCCCGGCCGTTTCGACCGGCGCGTCGTAGTGCCGCGGCCGGACTTGAAGGGCCGGGAGATGATCCTGAAGGTCCACACGAAGAAGGTTCCGCTGGCCGATGACGTGAACTTGTCTGTACTGGCCCGCGGAACACCGGGCTTTGCCGGGGCCGACATGGCCAACCTCGTAAACGAAGCGGCTCTGGTCGCGGCGCGGCAAAACCGGAAAGTCGTGACGATGTACGACTTCGAAATGGCCAAGGACAAGGTGATGATGGGCGCCGAGCGGAAGTCCATGATGCTCACCGATGAGGAAAAGAGGACGACGGCGTACCATGAGGCGGGCCACGCGCTGGTGGCGGCGCTGATTCCGGAAGCCGATCCGCTGCATAAAGTGACGATCATTCCCCGGGGGATGGCGCTGGGCCTGACGATGCAATTGCCGCTCGACGACAAGCACTCGTATTCGCAGAGCTACCTGAAAGGCCAGATTTGCATCCTGATGGCCGGCCGGATCGCCGAGGAAATGTTCCTCAACCAGACCACCACCGGCGCGGGCAACGACATCGAGCGCGCCACCGATCTTGCGCGCAAGATGGTGTGCGAGTGGGGCATGAGCGAGTTGGGTCCGCTGAGCTTCGGAAAGAAGGAAGAGCAGATTTTCCTCGGCCGGGAGATCGCGCAGCATCGCGACTACAGCGAGGAGACGGCGCTGAAGATCGACGAGCAGGTTCGGGGACTGGTGGATAGCCAGTATCAGCGAGCCAAGGGCGTGATGGAAGAGCACTACGACGGCTTGGTGCGGATCGCGCAGGCGTTGCTCGAGCGGGAAGTGCTCGACGGCGAAGAAGTAAAGCAACTGATCGAAGGCACGATTCTGGCTGCCCGGCCCTCAACCGACAGCCGCGGTTCGACAGGCAAGCCCGATACGCAAGAAGTGCTGCGGCCGGAAAGTGGGCGGCGCGTTCCGCCGTTGATTGACGGGCCCCAGCCGGCCTAATGGCGCTGGTTCCCCGGTTTCCGGTCTATCTCTTCGACGTCGATGGCACGCTGCTCGACTCGGCAGCCGACATCTGCGGGGCCGTGCGGGAAGTGCTCGCCGGCACCCCGCATGCCGATGTTCCGTTCCAAGTGCTGCGCAGCTATGTGGGGCATCACCTTCTGACGTTGTTCCGAGACCTTTTTCCGGAAAAGACCGAAGAAGAGCATTGGGCGTTGATCCACGATTACCGGGCGATCTATCCCCAGCGGGGGCACCGTCTGACGAAGCCCTACGACGGTGTGGTGGAGACGCTGGCGGCGCTGGGCGGAAAAAAGTCCACCGCGACGACCAAAAGCACCGAGACCGCCCGTCACGTGCTGGACCGCTTCGGGTTGGCGGGACATTTCGATCACGTGCAGGGTACCGACGGTTTCCCGAGCAAGCCGGAACCAGAGGTGATCTTCCGGTCACTACGCGTACTCGAGGTGAGACCGGAGGATTGCCTGCTGGTGGGCGATGCGGGTCCGGACATGGAAGCGGGCCGGCGGGCGGGCGTGAAGACCTGCGCGGTGCGATGGGGTTACGGAGACCAGGAAGAGATGGCCCGATGGTCGCCGGATTATTGGATCGAGCATCCGTCACAGCTTCTTGGGTGATCTCCGCGCTGCTAAAATGACGGAGCAGATGCTCCGCAGAAATCTCTTTCTTTCCACATTCGCCGCGGCCGCGGCAAGCTCGGCTCAGACCCCGGCGGGAGGCGCGAAAGCGTTCCGCATTTCCCTGGCGCAATGGTCGCTCCATCGGGCAATCCGGAGCCGGCTCATGACCAATCTCGAGTTTCCACGGATTGCACGGGAGCAGTTCGGTATCGAGGGGCTCGAGTTCGTCAACACGCTGTGGATGTCGCCGACGGCGGACTACGTACGCACGCTGAAGCGCAACATGCGCGATACCGGAACACAGTGCGTGCTGATCATGTGCGACGCGGAAGGCTTCATGGGGCATCCGGAAAAAGCAGAGCGGATGCGCGCGGTGGCAAATCATCACAAATGGGTGGACATCGCGGCGGAGTTGGGCGGGCATTCAATCCGGACGAATATGTATCCGGGGGACAAGCAGCCGTCAACCCCGGCCGAGATCGAGGATTTTTTGAACCGGTGTGCGGAGAGTTTCCGGTCACTGGGGGATTACGCGAAGAGTTCCGGAATCAACGTGATTATCGAGAATCACGGCGGGGTGTCGTCGAACGCGGATGTTGTGGTTGGGCTGATGAAGAAAGCCGCGATGGCGAACGGGGGACCCTGCCAGATTTCGGGAACTTTCCGGAAGGGAGCGGACAACTACGGCGAGGTGCGCAAAATGATGCCCGTACGCCAAGGGCGTGAGTTTCAAGTGCTGGGACTTCACACCGGACGGCCGGGAATCGACACTCGATATGGACCGGATGATGAAAATCGTGGCGGAGGCGGGCTACAAGGGATGGGTGGGGATCGAGTACGAAGGGAATCGGCTGACCGAGTTCGAGGGGATCCAGGGCGGGAAGCGGTGCCTGGAGCGGATTTTTAGCGCGGCGTAACGGCGAGATCGCCGTAGAGTTCCGGCCGTCGATTGCGGATGGGGCCCGCGCCGGCGCCGGCGGCGGGATCGATGGTCGCAAACACCAGCTCTTCGACGCCGGTGTCCTGGGTCACGATTTTGCCTTTGGGGTTGATGATGAGAGTCCGGTTCGGATGGACGAACGCCACCCAGACGCCGTTTTCGTAGGCGCGTGTGCGCATCATGACGTCGTTCATTTCGCCGTAGCCGCCCCAAGCCGGGACGAGAATGACTTGCGCGCCCTTGAGGGCGAGTATGCGCGCGGTTTCGGGCAACTGGCGATCCATGCAGATGAGCGTCCCCCAGCGGCCGTACGGGGTGTCGACGACGGGGAATTCGGTCCCTTTGGTGTTGAAGGGCTCGTCGTTGTCGGTGTGGGTTTTCGAGTAGTGCGTTACGACGCCGCCGCCGGGAGAGAAGATGACGACGGAGTTCCACATGCGGCCATCGCGCTGTTCGGCGAAGCCCAACAGCAGATGGATCTTCAACTCGGCGGCGAGGGAGCGTGCGCGGGTGAGCAGAGGGCCGTCGAGGGATTCCCCGGCTTGCCGGTATTTTTCGCGGGTGAGGCCGGGGACGCGCTTTTCATTGCCCACGTAGCCTTCCAGGAAGCCTTCGGGCGTGATGACCATCTGCGCGCCCTGCGCGGCGGCGAAGCGGGCCAGACGTTCGAGGGTGGAGAAGTTCGCTTCCTTGTCCCAGTTCCGTGGCGTGACGCGGATGGCGGCGAGCGTGAACGGCTGCGAGGCGGGCTTGGGCGCCGGTTCGGCCGGCAGGGCGAGGCCGCCAATCAAGAGCAGGAGAGGGATCCGCATGGGCCGCTCCCATCGTACGGCGGTCCGTGATCGGGCCGCAAGGGGGGACGCCGGCCCGGAGTCAGTCGTCGTCGCCGCCAGCGACCTTGAGCACCGCGAGGAAGGCCTCCTGGGGAATCTCGACGCGGCCGACGCGCTTCATGCGGCGCTTGCCTTCCTTCTGCTTTTCGAGGAGCTTGCGTTTGCGGGTGATGTCGCCACCGTAGCATTTGGCAAGCACGTTCTTGCGGATCGCTGGGATATTCTCGCGGGCGACGATTTTTGACCCGATGGCGGCTTGCAGCGCCACTTCGAACATCTGCCGTGGGATGAGCTTGCGGAGACGGTCGATGAGGAGTTTGCCGCGTTCATAGGCGAAGTCGCGATGAACGATCATGGAGAGGGCGTCGACGGGGTCGCCGGCGACCAGGACATCGAGCTTAACCATGGGCGAGGCTCGGTAGCCGGCAAGATGATAGTCGAGCGAGGCGTAGCCGCGGGAGGCGGACTTGAGGCGATCGTAGAAGTCGAGTACAACCTCGTTGAGCGGCAATTCGTAGGTCAGTAGAACGCGGCCGGTGCCGATATATTCGAACTTTTTTTGCTCGCCGCGTTTCTCTTCGAGAAGCTTGAGAATCTCGCCGATGTATTCTTCGCGGGTGATGACAGTGGCCTCGATGATCGGCTCTTCGACCTTTTCGATGTCGGCGGGATTGGGAAAGCGTGTGGGGCTATCGACCTCGATGACCTTGCCGCCGCGCTCGGTGACTTGGTAGCGGACGCCCGGGGCGGTGGTGATGAGGTCGATTTCGAACTCGCGCTCGAGGCGTTCCTGGACGATTTCGAGATGGAGAAGACCGAGAAAGCCGCAGCGGAAGCCGAAGCCGAGGGCGGCGGAATTTTCCGGTTCGTAGCTGAGCGCGGAATCGTTGAGGCGCAGTTTTTCGAGGGCCTCGCGAAGCGCGCCGTGTTCATGCGACTCCACGGGATAGAGGCCGGCGAACACCATCGGCTTGATGGGTTCGAAGCCGGGCAGGGGTTCGGAGGCCGGATGACGATCATCGGTCACGGTGTCGCCCACCTGCGCATCCGACACGGTTTTGATGTTGGCGGTGACGTAGCCGACCTCGCCGGCGGTGAGGGAATCGACGGGGATTCGTTTGGGCGTCTGGAAGCCGAGCGTCTCCACCTCATGGACGGTGCCGGTGGACCAGAGGCGAATTTTTTGGCCGATGGAGATCTTGCCGTCGACGACGCGAATGAGGATGAAGACGCCGCGATAGGGATCGAACCACGAATCGAAGATCAGGGCGCGCAGCGGCTTCTCCGGATCGCCCTTGGGCGCGGGCACCAGATGGACGATGGCTTCGAGGGTATCCTGGATGCCGATGCCCTGTTTGGCGGAGGCGAGAATCGCTCCGGAGGCATCGAGTCCGATCAGGTTTTCGATCTGCTCGCGGATGCGCTCAGGCTCTGCGGCCGGCAGGTCGATCTTGTTGATGACCGGGATGAGTTCGAGGTTGTGTTTGAGGGCGAGGTAGGTATTGGCGAGGGTCTGGGCCTCGACGCCCTGGGAGGCGTCGACGACGAGAAGGGCGCCTTCGCAGGCCTGGAGCGAGCGGGAGACCTCGTAGGAGAAGTCGACGTGGCCGGGGGTGTCGATGAGGTTGAACTGGTAGATGTTGCCGTCGAGGGCCTTGTAGGCGAGGCGGACGGCGTGGGCCTTGATGGTGATGCCGCGCTCGCGCTCGAGATCCATCGAGTCCAGCACCTGCGCCATCATTTCGCGCTGGGTGAGGGTGCCAGTGGTCTCGATGAGACGGTCAGCCAAGGTGGATTTACCGTGGTCGATGTGCGCAATGATAGAGAAATTGCGGATGAAGGCGGGGTCCATGAATTGCGTGGGAGTACTTTCTCGATTATAGCGGGATCGCGGAAGGGGCCGCTCCGGTTGGCACGGGCGCGGCGTCTTATTCGATGTTGAAGGCGGAGAGCGATTCCTCGGTTCGCACAAAGATGCGTCCGGCGGCGAGTGCGGGGTAGGCGCGTACGAGGGAGTCCGCCACGCGCACTTTCCTGGCGGGCTTGAACGCCTTGGGGGAGGCGGGGGCGATTTGGAGTTCGCCGGACTCGGTGAGCACGAACAGATCCGAGCCGGCGAGAGTGACGGTTCCGGCACGTAGCCCCGGGACGCTCCACATGACTTTTCCCGTGGCCCACTCGACCGAACGGAGTTCCTGGCCCATTTCCTGGCGTCCGTGGAATCCGTAGAGGTAGCCGTCGCGGAGGACGGGAGTAGCGTAGTGGGCGGAGAGGGAATCGTCGCCGGACCAGATCGTTTTTGGCGGAGACTGGGCAAGGTCCAGGAGGGCGGCCCCGGTGCCGTAGCTGGCGGTGATGAAGACTTGCGAGCCGCTGACGATCGGTGTGGCGGCGTTGACGGAAGCCTGGCTGCGGGAGCGCCAGCGGTGCTCGAAGCGGATCTTGCCGGAGGCGGGGTCGGCGTCGACGAGGCCATCGCGGGTGAAGAACAGGGCGTGAGCCGCGCCGGCGATGGTGGCGATGGTGGGCGAAGCATAGCCGGATTCCGAGGAGAGGGCCTTCCAGAGCGTCTTGCCGGTGGCCTTGTCGATGGCGACGATGCCGGCTCCGTTCGCGCCGCCGATGTTCATGAGCAGGCGGTCGCCGGAGACGAGGGGATTGCAGGCTGTCCCGAAGAACTCCTTGCGGACGCCGAATTCCTTGCGGGCGTCAATTTGCCATGCGCGTTTGCCCGTATCGAGTCGGACGCAGGTGAGCGTGCCTTCCGCGCCATAGGTGAAGACGAGATCGCCATCGATGGCGGGTGTGGCGCGGGGGCCCTCGGAGAATCCGAAGTCATCGCGGTAACCGGTGGGGTAGGCGTGCTTCCATTGTGTCTTGCCGGAGGCGGGGTCGATGCTTTCGATGATCTCCTCGCTCCCCTGGCGATGGAAAGCGATGACGCGGGAGCCCGCGACGGCGACGGACGAGAAACCAGCGCCGAGGGGATGTTTCCAAAGACGCTTGGGGGTGGCCTTGGGCGAATAGGGTCCGGTGTAGATGCCGTTGCGCGTGGGGCCCAAATGCTGGGGCCAGTCCTGGGCGTCGCTCAGGAAGGCGGCGGCGATGAGCAGCGCAGCGGTCTTCATGGCTGGACGGCGAGGGTGGCCGGGCCTTCGGGCAATGCCTGTGTGAGATCGACGAACATGGAGCGCAGTTGATCCGCCATGCCCGGATTTCCCGCGGTGAGCCCGGAGGTGATGTCGTCGCGGTGATCGAGGAGTGCCTTCAGGGTGGGCACGACTTCGGGACGGGCGGTTTCGGTGACCTGATGGAGATGATCGAAGAACTGAGTGGAGAGGTCGCGGGCCTGGGCGGAGCGCCCTTGCTCGACTTCCACGATCAGCGTCGCCAATTGGAGGCGCAGGAGACGTTGATCGCTGAGTGCCGAGACTTGGGCGAGTTTGGTATCGACGTCGCGTTTGGCGAGGAATTGGGGAACGAAGCCGGCGAGAAAGGCCACGGCGGCGAGGATGATCGGGAGCAGGACGCGTTTCATAGTCGTAAGGCAGTGCCTTAGTGATTATGCGTAATCGGAATTGATCCGCGCCAGTGCGTCGAGATCGAGGCGTCCGGTGTAGATGGCCATCCCGAGCGCGGCGTGGATCCGGAGGCGCTGGAGTTCGGCGATTTCGTCGAGGGTGGTGATGCCGCCGGCGGCGGTGATTTCGAGGCGGGTATTGTCGCGGAGACGGCGGAACCAATTGAGGTCCGTCCCCTGCATCATGCCCTCTTTGTCGACGTAGGTGCAGAGGACTCCGCCGCAATAGGGTTCGAGTTGGCGGATGACTTGTTCGGCGGTGAGGTCGACCGACTCCTGCCAGCCTTTGACGGCGATGCGTCCGCCTTTGGAATCGAGAGCGACGAGGATGCGTTCGCGGCCGATGGCTTGGGCGAGCAGGGCGAGGAAGTCGCCAGCGATGCCGGTTTCCGTGAACGCGGAGGTTCCGACGATCACGCGATGGGCGCCTTGTTCAACGAGTTTGCGGGCGCGAGCAAGGTCCCGGACGCCGCCGCCGACGCGGCAGCGTGCGCGTTTGGCGATGTATTCGACGATGGCGTCGTTGGAGCCTCGTCCGAGGGCTGCGTCGAGGTCAATCACCTGAATTTCGGGAAAAGCGCGAAACCGGTGGAGCATTTCGTCGGGGGAACCGCCTTCGAGTGCCTTCTCGCGTCCTTGGATGAGTTGGACGACCTTGCCGCCCATGAGATCGATGCAGGGAATGATCATAGAACCGGAGGCCTCACCGGGATGCCGTGCTTTTCGAGGTGCTCTTTGAGGTCCGCGACAGTGTAGGCGCCGTAGTGAAAGATGGAGGCGGCCAGCGCGGCGTCGGCTTCGCCCTCGGTGAGCACCTTGACGAAGTGATCCGGCGAGCCGGCTCCGCCGCTGGCGATGACGGGGATACGGGTGGCGCGGGAGACGGCCCGTGTGAGAGCGCAATCGAAGCCCTCCTGGACGCCGTCGGTATCCATGGAAGTGAGCAGGATTTCTCCGGCGCCGAGGGATTCGCCGCGGGCGGCCCATTCAACGGCGTCGACGCCTTCGTCAACGCGTCCTCCTTTGGTGAAGACGTTCCAGCCGCCATCGGGGCGGCGGCGTGCGTCGATGGCGAGGACCACAGCTTGGGCGCCGAATTCGCGGCTGAGCTCGGTGATGAGTTCGGGACGATGGACGGCGGCGGTGTTGACGCTGACTTTGTCCGCGCCGGCGCGAATGATCTTGCGGGCGTCCGTGACGGTGCGAATGCCACCGCCGACAGTGAGAGGAATGAAGACGCGGCGGGCGGTGCGGAACACGACGTCCACCATGGTGTTGCGCTCGTCCGAGGAGGCGGTGATATCGAGGAAGACGAGTTCGTCGGCACTTTGGAGGTTGTAGCGCTCGGCGAGTTCCACGGGATCGCCGGCATCGCGGAGGTTGACGAAGTTGATGCCCTTGACCACGCGGCCGGCGGTGACGTCGAGACAGGGAATGATTCGTTTCGCAAGCACGTTGTTATAGGTCCACGAAGTTCTTGACGATGCGGAGGCCGAGGGGGCCGGACTTTTCTGGATGGAACTGCACGCCGAAGATGTTGTTGTGTTCAAGCACCGCGGTGTAGGGGACGGTGTAGGTGCAGGTGGCGGCGGTGGCCGAATTCACCGGCGCGTAATAGGAGTGCGCGAAGTAAAGATGCGGGCGGGGGCCGAGGTGGAGCAGGAGTTCCGAGTCTTCGCCGGCGGCGCCGTGGGGGACGATTTCGTTCCAGCCCATGTGGGGGACGCGGGCGCCGGGAGCGAAGCGCTGGACGACTTCGGGGAACAAGCCGAGTCCGGCGACCTCGGGGGCTTCTTCGCTCGAGGCGAACAGCGCCTGGAGGCCGAGGCAAATGCCGAGGAAGGGGACGCCGGCGCGGATACGATCGAGCAAAACCTCGCGGACGCGCATGGCGTCGAGCGAGCGCATGATCTGGCCGAAGTGGCCGACGCCGGGCAGGATGATCTTGCCGGCTTTGGCGAGCGAGGCGGCATCGTCGATGGTGACGTGGGGCGCGCCGATTTCGGCTAGGGTGTTCTGAACCGACTGAAGATTGCCGGCGCCGTAGTCGAAGATGGAGATGGTCACAGCAGCCCCTTGGTGGAAGGCAGTTGATCCTTGAGCCGCGCGTCCTTGGAGCAGGCGTAACGCATGGCACGGGCGAAGCACTTGAAGACGGCCTCGATCTTGTGGTGGTTGGAGCGGCCGTAGAGGACCTTGGCGTGTAGGTTGGCGCCGGCGTGGGCGACGAAGCCGGAGAAGAAGTCCTCGCAGAGTTCGGTTTGGAGGTCTCCCACGAGACGGACGCGGACGAGATCCTTATAGACGAGCGCGGGGCGGCCTCCGAGGTCGACGGCAACGACGGCGAGGGTTTCATCCATGGGGAGGACGAAGTAACCGGCGCGATTGATGCCTTTGCGATCGGCGAGCGCGGTGGCGAAGAGCTGGCCGAGGACGATGCCCACGTCTTCGACGGTGTGGTGCTGATCGACGTCGAGATCGCCCTGGGCGTAAAGTTTCAAGTCGAAGCCGCCGTGTTTGGTGAACAGCTCGAGCATGTGATCGAAGAATCGAATGCCGGTGGAGATTTCGTACCGGCCGCGCCCTTCGATCTTTAGCGTGCCCTCGATTTGGGTTTCCTTGGTGTGGCGCTTGACGGTTGCCGTTCTCATCGGTTCTCCAGGATAGCGGGGATTCGGTCGATGTGTTCGATCACGGCGACGGCGCTGTACTGTTCGAACAGCTCGAGCAGGCGGTCGCGAAAGGGCACCTCGGCGGCGGCGATGCCGATGAACGGGACGCCGGCGGCATGGGCGCTGCGGGCGTCGTCGACGGTATCGCCGACGTACCAGAGTTCCTGGCCGGGGTGGGCGGCGCGGATCTTGTCGAGGCCTTCCGGGTGTGGCTTGCCGTGGACGACGTCGCCGGCGCCGATCAGGGGCGCGAAGGGTATGTCGCGGGCGAAGCGATTGAGGGTGAGCATGGCTTCGTCGCGGAGGCGTCCGGTGAAGATGGCGAGTTGATAAGCGCGGCTGAGCAGTTCGAGCAACCCCGGCGCGGGCAGCCAGCGTTCGCGCGCCATCAGACCGCTGGGGATGCCATCGGTGATCTCACCGAAGAAGAGGCGATTGAATTCGGCGATGACGGTTTCGTAGGCGACTTCGACGCCGAGGTCCCGGGCAATGGTCTGGGAGAGGAGCCAGTCATTGTTGAACCCTCCGCGGTTCTTGTATTCCTGGACGAGTTCGCGCGTGATGGTTTGGCCGGTGAAGTGGCGAACGGTCTGGCAGATGGTCTCGCGGTAGGATTCGGATACTTCGACGAGTACGCCGTCCATGTCGAAGACCACGATTTCTTGGGATCGTTTCATGGTGGGGTGGGGCTAGGGTGCGAGGATGGCTTTCAGTTCGCGGAGGAAACGCTCGGCTTGTTCGCGGGTGCCGGTGGTGACGCGGATGCAGCCGGCGATTTCGTAGCTGCGGTCCCGGACGAGAACGCCGCGTTCGCGGAGTTTGTCGCGAATCTCGATGGACCGGTCGCCGATGCGAAACAGGACGAAGTTCGCCTCACTGGGGAAGTAGGGGATGGAGAGTGCGTCGAGCCCGCGATAAATGAGGTCGCGCGCGGCGAGGGCTTCGGCGACGTATTGGCCAACGTACTCGGGGTCTTCGACGGCGGCTCGGGCAGCCACGGCGGCGAGCATATTGACACTGTAGGGCGATTGGGCTTTGTGCAGGAACGCGACGTTGGCGGCCTGGGAGAAGAGGCAGCCGACGCGCATGGCGGCCATGCCGTGGACCTTGGAGAAGGTCCGGCTGACGAAGAGGTTCGGGTATCGCCCGATGAGCGGCAGAGCGGTGACGCCGGAGAATTCGAAATAGGCCTCATCGATGAGAACGGCGGCGCGGGGGGCGTGTTGGAGAATACGTTCGACGGCGTCGAGGGCGATGCCGGCGCCGGTGGGGTTGTTGGGGTTGGAGATAAGAATGGCGCGCGTTGCGGGTGTGATGGCGGCAAGCAACTCGTCGAGGGGAAAGGCGAGGTCGGGGTCGCGATAGGACAGTTCGCGGATCGACGCCCCGGCGAGTTCGGCATAGAACCGGTACATGGCGTACGAGGGATGGAAGACGATCACCTCTTGGGCGTCGTCGACGTAGGTGTTGACGAGCACCTGGATGGCTTCGTCGGTGCCGTTGGTGAGGATGAACCGGTCGGCGGGCACACCGAAGAAGCGGGCAAGAACGGGCTTGGTGTCCTCGTACTCGGGGTAGACGGTGAGAGCGGCGGCGTCGAGGTAGCGGCGCAGGGCATCGAGGACGCGAGGGGAAGCACCGACGGTGTTTTCATTGAAGTCAAGCCGGAGCTTACCGGCGCGTCCGGAAGAAGGCGGAGAGTAGGGCGCCATGCCGACGACGGCGGGGCGAGGCTGGAGAAATGAGTCGTCAGGCATTGGGCGTTTTTCTGGCCTTGGCAGGAATGGGCCGTGAGCGGATTTCGACCGAGCGGGCATGGGCTTCGAGGCCTTCGGCACGGGCGAGGGTAGTGACGGCAGGTGTGAGGCGTGAGAGCGCGCCTGGAGAAAGCTGCTGGACGGAGATCACTTTGACGAAGTCCGCCGCGGAGAGTCCGCCACGGAGGCGGGCGATGCCGCTGGTGGGTAGAACGTGGTTGGGTCCGGAGGCATAATCGCCGGCGGCTTCCGTGCTGTAGGGGCCGAGGAAGACGCTGCCGGAGTGCCGGATACCGGGGAGGAGCGTACGGTCATGGAGAGAGAGGTGTTCGGGAGCGAATCGATTGCAGAGGTCGACGGCTTCGGCGGGGGAGTCGACGAGGACGATGGCGGAATTGCGTCTGATGGCGACTCGGGCCACGTCCGCGGTGGGCAGCGTTTCGAGTTGCGCTTCGATGTGGCGGGCGACCTCGAGTGCAAGCTTCTTGGACCGGGTGAGGAGAATGGCGCTGGAGTCGGTGTCGTGCTCGGCTTGCGCGAGCATGTCGGCGGCGATCCAGGAGGCATCGCCCTTGTCGGCGATGATGAGGATCTCGGTGGGCCCGGCGACGAAGTCGATGCCGGTTTCGCCGGCGATGATCTTCTTCGCGGCGGCCACCCAGATGGAGCCGGGGCCGACGATGCGGTCCGCGCGGGGGATGGTCTTGGTGCCGAAGGCGAAGGCGGCGATGGCGTGCGCGCCTCCGATGCGGTAGAGATGGTCAACCTTGAGGAAGGCGGCGGTTCCCAGGATTGCGTCGGCGGGGCGAGGCGAGGTGGCGCAGACGGTGCGGACGCCGGCGACGCGGGCCGGGATGACGGTCATCATGAGGGTGGAGGGGAGTGGATAGCGTCCGCTGGGGATGTAGGCGGCGACGCAATCGAGCGGGCGGATGATCTGGGTGAGCCGGAGGCCGGGTGCGGGAGTGACGGCTTTGGGCTCCGGCATCTGCAACCGGGCGTAGGAGCGGATATTGGCGGCGGCGGTGCGGAGGGCGGAACGCATGGCGGCGGGCAGCTTCACCTTGCGCATGGCGTCCGGGGAGATTTCGAGCGAGTCGCCCTCGAGATTATCGAAGCGGCGGGCGTATTCGGCCACGGCCTTGTCGCCTCGCTTGCGAACGTCGTCGAGAATAGGCCGGACAAGGGCCTCCGCTTCCGTCATGCGGGCCGAGCGGCGGGACAGCAGGCGGCCAATATCGGAGGATGGCAGGATACGGATCATGGCTACATGACGATCTTGTTCAGCGGGTATTCGACGATGCCCTGAGCGCCGGCTTCTTTGAGACGCGGAATGATGGTGCGGACGGTGGCTTCCTCGAGGATGGTGTTGACGGCGAGCCAGTCGTCGTCACTGAGGTGCGAGATGGTGGGGCGCTTGAGCGCGGGCAGAACCGAGAGTACGCGGTCGAGATTGGCCTTCTCGACATTGAGCATCAGGCCGACCTTGCCGAGAGCGCTGATGGCGCCTTCGAGGAGCATCTTGATGTCGTCGAGCTTGCGGCGCTTCCACTGGTCCTGCCAGGAAGCGTTGTTGGCGATCAACTGGGTGTTCGATTCAAGGACGGTGTCGACGATTTTGAGATTGTTCGCGCGCAGGGAGGATCCGGTTTCGGTGACTTCGACGATGGCGTCGGCAAGGACGGGGGGTTTGACCTCGGTGGCGCCCCAGGAGAACTCAACCTTGGCGTTGACGCCATGGGCGGCGAGGTATTTCTTGGTGGCGCCGACCAGTTCGGTGGCGATGATACGGCCTTCGAGATCCTTGACCGAGTGAATGTCGGAGCTTTCCGGAGCGGCGAGCACCCAACGGACTTTGCCGAAGCTTTGCTTGGCGTAGACGAGGTCGGCCACGACCTGGACGTCAGCTCCGTTTTCGATGACCCAGTCGCGGCCGGTGAGTCCGGCGTCGAGGATGCCGTCTTCGACGTAACGGGCCATCTCCTGGGCACGGATGAGCATGCATTCGATTTCGGGGTCGTCGATGGCGGGGAAGTAGGAACGGCTGGAGACGTTGATGACGAAGCCGGCGCGCCGGAACAGGTCGACGGTGGCGTTCTCGAGGCTTCCTTTGGGGATACCGAGTTTGAGTTTCATTGTGGTTAGCTCTTGTAGACAGCGCCGGGATCGAAGGTTTTGGTGTCGGTGTCGGCGAAGGCGGTGCCGGTCCACTTGCGAAAGAAGCAGCTCTGGTAGCCTTCGTGGCAGACGCCGGGGCCGAGCGATTCGGCGGCGATGACGAGGGCGTCGCGGTCGCAGTCGGTGCGAATTTCCTTGACGACGAGGCGGTGTCCGGACGATTCTCCTTTCATCCAGAGCTTGTTCCGGGAGCGGGAGTAGAAGGTGACGAAGCCGGTGGCGGTGGTATTTTGCCAGGCTTGTTCGTTCATGAAACCGACCATCAGCACGCGCCCGGTGATGTGGTCAACGACGACGGCGGCGATGAGGCCGTCCATTTTATTGAAGTCAAGATCCATTGTTTGGTTACCAGTCGGTCAGCAAAGGGAACAGGAGCCAGCGCGCGAGAACCGCGGCGGGCAGGCCGGATGAAACGAGGAAAAGAAGATCCGGATCCGTCCCGCCGCTATCGATGCGCCGGTGCATGCGGATGATGGGAGAGGATCCGATGGGAGCGGGTATGGGACCGCAAACACATGAAGCTTCAGTATAGCAGGGGTCTGGAAGCGAATTCGGCGCACTGGGGCAGGGGGCGACGTAGCGCGAGAAAAGAAGGGTCGCGGGTGTTTTCGGGAGCCACCTAAGGGATTTCCCTCTTCATATATCTCCACTTTCGTCCGCTATGGGAAGAAGGGCGCAATGAGACGAGAGCAGTTGCAATGGAGACCCGGTTCCGGATGGAACGGGAGGGGGGCGGTGACGGACGCCTCGATCGTGTTCGCATTCGGGGCACGCGACGCATTGCGGGAGGCCGCGGCGGACCTGGGCGAGCGGTACAGGCAGGCGATTCTATTCGGCTGTTCGACGGCGGGTGAGATCGCGGGTGATGAAGTGGTGGACGGCACGGTTGTGGCGACGGCGGTGCGGTTCGCGGCGACGCGGTTGGTGGGGGCATGCGTTCGAGTGGAGGACTACCGGAACAGCCGCGAAGCGGGAGAGGCGCTGGCCGGGCAGTTGCGCACGGAGGACCTGGCGCACGTGCTGGTGCTGTCGGACGGGTTACGCGTGAACGGAAGCGAACTGGCGCGGGGGTTGACCGGCGCGCTGCCGCCGGGAGTGGGTGTGACCGGGGGGCTATCGGCCGACGGAAGCCAGTTCGAGGAGACGCTCGTGGTGTTCAACGATACGGTGGGCGCGGGATTGATCGCGGCGGTTGGATTCTACGGGGAACGCTTGCAAATCGGGTGCGGATCGCTCGGGGGATGGGATCAGTTCGGACCGGAGCGGATGGTCACACGGGCGGTGGGCAACGTGCTGTTCGAGTTGGACGAGGAGCCGGCCCTGGGGCTTTACAAGCGTTACTTGGGGGACCATGCGCGCGAGCTGCCGTCGTCGGGACTGCTGTTTCCGCTCGCGATCCGGACGGGAGAGGACGGGGCGACGCTGGTGCGAACGATCCTATCGGTGAATGACACCGACGGCAGCCTGACTTTCGCGGGAGATGTGCCGGAGGGAAGCTTCGCACGGCTGATGAAGGCGAATTTCGACCGGCTGGTGGACGGTGCCACGGGCGCCGCGCAGGCGGCGGCGACGGTGTCACGGAATCCGGACCTGGCGTTGTTGATCAGTTGCGTGGGCCGGAAGCTGGTGCTGAAACAGCGGGTGGAAGAAGAGATCGAGGGTGTCCGGGAGGTGCTGGGGCAACGGGCTCTGCTGACCGGATTCTATTCCTACGGAGAAATCTCGCCGTTCGTGGCGGGAGGCCGGTGCGAGTTGCACAACCAGACGATGACGATTACTACGTTTTCGGAGGACTGAGGCCGCATCCCCGCGGCGAGACGGAATATGGGATGGCACAGCCTGCTTCGCCGGCAAATACGGCGCCACTTCGGCGACGACCCGGCGACGATTCCCGATGAGTGGCTGCCGTTTCTGAATGCGGTGCGCCAGGCCTACGAGCAGTTCGACGACGACCGGCGGATGCTCGAGCGATCGCTCGACATCAGTTCGTCGGAGTTGGTGGAGACCAATCGGCGGCTTCGGCACGCCAAAGAGGCGGCCGAACGCGCGATGGAAGACCGTCAGCGCGCCGAGCAGGCCGAGGAGGCCAATCGGGCGAAGACCCGTTTCCTCGCGAATATGAGCCACGAGTTGCGAACGCCGCTGAACGCCATCATCGGCTATAGCGAATTGCTGATCGACGAGGTGGAGGGACGCGGCTGCAACGATCTGGCGGCCGATCTGAACAAAATTCGCACCGCGGGCACTCACCAGTTGGCGATGGTGAACGACATTCTGGATCTGGCGAAGATCGAAGCGGGACGGGTGGTTCTCTATCCGGAAGAGTGCGTGGTGGACGATCTGATGCGTGAGTTGGCGCTCACCGTGAAGCCGCTGGCACGGCGAGCGAACAACCGGCTGACGGTGATCTCGGGTCCGGATCGGGGGACGATCGTAACGGATGTGATGAAGCTGCGGCAGTCCCTGCTCAATCTTCTCAGCAACGCGTGCAAGTTCACGGGCGACGGCGAGGTGACTTTCGGCGTGGACCGGGACGAAGAAGCGGTGCGGTTCAGCGTACGCGACACAGGGATCGGGCTCTCCGGGGAGCAGCGATCGCGACTGTTCCAACCGTTCATGCAGGGCGACAACACGACGACCCGGAAGTACGGGGGGACTGGATTGGGCTTGGCGATTACGCACAACTTCGTGACGATGATGGGCGGGGCGTTGGAGGTAGAGAGCACACTGGGCGCGGGATCGACGTTCGTGATCCGGCTGCCTCCGGCGATGCAGGTGGCCGAAGGTGGGGCGGCGCGTCCGGAGAGCGCCTGAGGGCTGACGCTTCCGCAGCCCTCGCAGGGTGGTTCGCCAGCGATCCATCACAAATGCCCACTGACCCTGGGCGCGGCCTCACCCCGACACCTCGCCCCTGAAATTCAGACCGATTGCGCCCTTGCGCCAATCTTGGCTGGGCGATACCGGGATGTACTCTCCATACCAGCCAGAACGCCCAGAATCCAACTGGCGGTAACGGCATTCACCGGGACGCGGAGGTTTGAGTCGAACATGCCGAAAACGCAAAACGACAGCAGCGCCGCGCCGCAACCGGCAACCAGAAAGCGGTCATGGTTCGGAACGGCTGCCGGCACACGGCGGATACTCAGCCGGACGATCAGCACCACACCGCACAGGATCACCGGCAGGCCGAGAACGCCCGTCTCGGCGGCAAGCTGCAGAAAGTCGTTGTGGGCGTAGTCCAGCAGCAAGGCCGGCGCGGATTCCCGCCAAGGATAGATCGCGAGTTCGAACGCACCGAGTCCACAACCGGACAGGGGGTAATGGTGAATCAGCCGGAGGGTCTCACGCCAGAAGTCGAGTCGGCCAGCCGTGTCTCCGCTCAGCAGACGCGACACTAATTCCGGCGGCGCCAGGAGCGCAAAGCCGATGGGCGTTACCAAAAGGGATGGGATGGCGATCGCGCGCCGGGGCACGAGCAGGCCGGCCATCCAAACCGCGGAGACGGCCAGCGCCACCAGCCCCGTTCTGGACATCGAGTGGAGCGCCGCGGCCCCGATGAGCAGACAGGCAGCGGCTAACACGCCGATGGATACGCCCCGGCCGTGCGCGGCCGCGCAGTGTCCGAACAAACGGGCGAGCACCAACGGCGGAATGCAGCAGAGAAACGCGGCGTAGTGATTGCGGTTCACGAATGACCCGGCGACACCGGCCTCGAATGCACCGGGCTGGGCCTGCGAGAGTCCGAGCAGGCCTTCGGCGAGTGCGAGCACGACCAGGGGGGCCAGCAACCGCCAGGGGTCACGGCCAGCGCAGGCGGCCAAAGATCTCGTCGTGCAGAATACGGCGCAAAGGATGACTGACAGCAACAGGAAATTGAGAGTGGATTCGGGCGCTACCGAGAGACTCGACATCGGGCTGCCGCCGAATTGGACCGCGGCCGCGACGGCTTCGGCCCGCAATGGACTCAATAGCTCGAGAATCGCCAACGGCAGTGGAAGCAGTTGGAGGGCCGACAGGGCAGGGAGCGCGAACATGCAGAGAGCGAGGCGTTTCGAATCGGGTCCCCACGGCGGAGACGGGCGCCTCCAGAAAGCGGCCGAAGCAGTGCAGCCGAATGCGACTGCCGCGAGTTGGAGATCCGCCGGCCGCCAGCCGCCCTGATGGAACAAGAGCCAGGCGAGCGGAACGGAGAGGAGGCCGGGGACAAGCATGGCGCCCTCAGGGCTGTGGAGATGTGAACAGGCGAGCAGGTTCCTGCTGGTGCAAGGCGTTGTGGAGTGCGGCCAGAGAAGCCGGCGGAATCGCAGCCGCCAACGCCCCGAACGGAGCAGTCCGCATTCTTTGCTCGAAGGCCACCAGATATGGGCCCATTGCGTCCGAGGGAATCTCGGCCATCGAATCGGCGTAGAGGATCAGGGAGCCCTCCTCGAAATTGAGCCGCATCTCGAGCGCTTGCGAATCCTCGGGCGCCGGTGAGACGAGCCGCCTGTTACCGACTGAGAGCTCCGCTCCCCGGCAGCCAAGGTAGGCAGAGGCGGACTGCACCGAAACCCACAAGTCATCGACGGATATGGCGCCGGCCAGCTTGGATTCCATCTGGTCAAGCCAAAGTCTGTGCTGCAGCCGCTGCTTCCACTCGCCGGCGGCCACCAGATGGAACACCGCTGCCAACTCGCGATAGTTCAGGTACCGGATGCACCACAGCATCACGGCTGCGAAGAGACACAGCAGCATCGCGCCGGATTCGCCGCGTCCCAGGGCCTGAACCAGAGAGAAGCCGGCCGACACCAGGAAGGCGGCGTAGAGCAGCAGGATCACACGACGCTGGGACAAGCCACGGTCAAGGAGGCGATGGTGAATGTGACCGCGGTCACCCAGGAAGACGGGCTGGCATCGAATGAACCGCCGAAAGACGGCGAGGGCGGCGTCGGCCAGCGGGATGGCCAGCAGCATCGGCGGAGCCATCATGGCGACCACCGTGGCCGACTTCTGGCTCCATGCCACTCCGCAGCAGCCGAGCACGAAACCGATCAGCAGACTGCCAGAGTCACCGAGGAAGATGGATGCAGGTCGAAAGTTGTACCGCAGAAAGCCGATCAAGGCGCCTGCGAGAGGTACGGTGGCCACGATCATTTCGCGGTTGGACTGCAGACACGCGGCCAGCAGCATCGTCAAGGCGGCGAGCAGGCCGAGTCCGGAGGCGAGTCCATCCAGCCCATCGATGAGATTGAAGGCGTTGGCGCAGGCCACCAACCAAAGTACGGTGAGCGGCAGACTCCACCAACTGTGCGTCGGATATCCGGCCACCGCGTGAATCTGGAGGCCCTGCGAATAGGCAAGCGCCGCGGCGAGCGTGGTTCCGGCCAGTTTCTGCCAGGGGCGGATGTTCTGGAAATCGTCCCACAGGCCCGTTGCGAAGACCAGCAAGGCGCACGGAAGAATGGTCCAGACAAGTTGGGCATGATCGTTGACGAACGACGAGCCCGCGGAGCCCGGCAATAGCAGCAGAAGGCCATAGGCGGCGGCCCACGAGAGCAGAATCGGAGCGCCGCCTCCCCGGGGGACGGGGTGGGGATGCAGTTTCCGGCGCGAGTCAGGCTGGTCGACAAGGCCCAGGCGATTCAGGATCGCGCGAAACAGCGGGGTCAACAAGGTCGAGAACAGAAACGACGATAGGGCCAGGATCAGGATTAGAGTCAGGAACGGTTCCATGTGTGGGCTCCTTCTTCGCTTGCTCCCGCGGCCGCGGCGGCCGCCCATGGAGGTTGACAACGTGGTTCCGGGTGGCCCTCCAGCGTGGTCATCAAGCGGGCCAGGCCGGCACAGAGATCCTCTTGGGCGAAGCTCCGGGACGCGGCCAGATTGGCTTGGCTGCGTCTGGATTGACGGGCGGAGGCATCCAGGATGTGCGCCGCCACTTCGTCTGCAGCGCCGTGACGGGCCACGCGGATCTCGGCGTTGGCAGCCAGGTCAGTAACATGGCTCTCCGCGGGCCCGATATACAGACACGGCGCGCCCACCGCCAGGATGCCGTAGATCTTGCAGGGGTGAACGATTCCCCGGAACGCATCCCCCATCACCACCAGGTGCAAGTCCGCGGCGGACAACACAGCGGCCAGTTCGTTTTCCTGCTGATAGGGCAGGCAGAGCACATTATCCAGAGCCTGATCCTGAGCGAACTGCTTCACTTTGGCGGCTTCGGCGCCACCGCCTACAAACACGAACCCGATTCGGGTCTCGCCGCGCAGACGCCGCGCCGCCTCCAAGACGGTGTCCAGGGGATGGCAGGGGCTGTGGTTGCCCGCGTACATCACGACAAATTTGTGCCGTAGATTGTGACGAGAGCGGAATTCAGCACAGCCCTCGGGATCGTATTGCACGGCAGTGTCGCGCGTCCATGGGGGCAGGACGGCAATGCTTTCCGGCGAGACGCCCTTAGCAGCCACACGGTCGCGCATGAAACGATTGCCCTGCCAAGCCAGCCGAGCGAAGGCTTACACCCACGAGAAGATCCAGGAGGCGGTGACTCAGGGAGTTCCGCCGCAGCCACCCCGCCGCAACCGCCTGATCCGGGTTCAGATCCATCGCAGGCCACGAATCGGCTGCCGCGCAGCCGGGCGATGGCAGCCGCGGCAACCGGATCAAGGGGGGCGATGTCAGAGCCACCACCACGTCGCTCCGGCAGAAACACAGCATACGAAACAGACAGGCAATCCAGAAGGTGGCGAAATCGAGGGCTCTTCTCCACGGCGCACCCTTTCCGAGACCGGTTGCGCCGACGCGAACGATGTCGATCCCCTGCCAGCACTCCCTGGCCGCAGAATATCAGGAAGGATCGTCGTAGCCCCGCCGTCCGGCCACCACGGTTACTTCGTGGCCGGTGCGAATGAGTTCCTGAGCGAGATCCGCGTATACTGGGCCGTGGCGACCACGTCGGGATAGAACCCAGCGATTGACCAGTAGCACTCTCATGGCGAGTTCACACTGCGAAGGCGGCGGGTACGTGTTCGCGTTCGCGGACACCTTCGAAAGCGGGAAGGGCGGAGGGCTTCCGGATGAGGTGGCAGCCGATAGCGAGAACGTCCATATCGGTGCGGAGAAAGCAATCCAGAGCCTGGGCGGGCGTGTTGACGATGGGTTCGTTCTCGTTGAAGGAAGTATTGATGAGCACCGGCACGCCGGTCAATCCGGCGAACCGTCGTATCAGGCTCCAGTAGCGCGGGTTGACGTCGCGCTCGACCGTTTGCAGACGGCCAGTGCCATCCTCATGGACGACGGCGGGAATCGAGGAACGATACTGTTCCCGGATCGGGTAGGCTTGCACCATGAACGGAGACGGCTGTCCGACGGTGAAGATGCCCGCGGCCTCTTCGGCGAGCACGGAGGGACAGAACGGCCGGAACGGTTCGCGAAGCTTGATTCTCCGGTTGAGAGTGTCCTTCATATCCGCACGCCGGGGATCGGCGAGAATACTGCGATTTCCGAGCGCTCTTGGGCCGAATTCCATGCGTCCCTGGAACCAGCCGACCACCTTGCCGGCGGCCAGTGCGCGCGCCGTGTGATCGACGAGACTCTCCTCGTCGAGTGACTGGAACTCGACGCCCGCGGCGTGACTGGCGGCGGCGATTTCGCGATCCGAGTATTCCGGTCCGTAGTAGACGTGACGCATGACGAAGTCTCGCGGGTGGCCGAGCACCTGATGCCAGACATATTGCGCCGCGCCAATCGCGGTTCCGGCGTCGTGGGAGGCAGCCTGGACGTAGACCTCGGTGAAAGGGGTCTCGTCGAACAGCTTGCCGTTGGCAGCGCAATTGAGTGCAACGCCCCCAGCAAGGCACAAGCGGCGCTGCCCGGTGACTTGCCGACATGGCGCAGGAAGGCGAAGTAAACCTCCTCGAGCACGGCTTGGACAGATGCCGCGATGTCGCGGTCGCGATCGGTGATCTCCGAACCCAGGGCGCGCGGGGCGCCGAAGACCTCGGTCAGCTTCGACGAGAACACGGGGCCCAGCGTCGGCGTGCCGCCGTCAGTTCATCTCGACGCCGCGGGTGGTGGGTGAAGTAGGGAGGTTGAGCAGGAAGCGCCGCCCGTCCCATCGCACCACATCGCGCACCTGGGTAAGCAACCGCGGTTCGCCGTACGCGGCGAGACCCATCATTTTGTACTCGTCTCCGTAGTTGGGGAATCCCAGGAACTGCGTGAAGGCGGTGTAGAAGAGCCCAGGGAATGAGGAAACCCGACCAGACCATGGATATCCATGTGGGCGCCATTACCGGTTGCCCGCATCGCGCTGGACGAATCGCCAAAGCCGTCGATGGAGGCAACGGCGGCTTGCTCGAACGGCGAGGAGAAAAAGGCACTGGCGAGATGCGCGCGGTGGTGCTCAACGAAGTGCAGCTTGGCGTGTTCAAGCCCTTCGCCGATTGCCTTTACCCGCTCGCCGGCACGGGCGAGGGCGAAACTATTTTTTGCCCGGGAACCCACCTGGAGCCAAGCGCTGGGGCGAGCGGCGGCGAGGCGACGGAAATCTTAGAAGAAACCGGGCCGCAGGGTCGCGGGCGGCAATATGGGCGGCCGAACCGCCGGCAGCTCAGGCAGAAACGAGGCGGCTTGCTCGGGGAATCCGGCCCAGTGCTTGATGCGATTGAAGCGCTCCTCTTCCGCTGCCGCGGCGAGAACGCCGCGGCGTAGAATCGCCGCGGAAGCGTCTCCATGAAACACATTCAGGCCTAGAACATTCATGACGGTCATGACTCCTTGCTGACAAACACATCGCTTGCCGGGGGGCTGGGTCCGGATGAGGATCGTGATTGGCCAGGGTCCGGGATCGCCAGCGCTTTTCGAGGATGGTGGCATCCACCAGGAAGCGGAACCAGAAGCCCTGCAGGAAGTGAAAAATCAAGCCTTGCGGGCCGTCGAGGAAACCAAGGCGGAAGAAGAACCGGTAGAACCAGTAGCCAAACGGACGGACAAAGAGCGGCAGTTTTCCGTAGAAACGATTCCGGAGCCAACGGCGGCGCTCAATGGGATGGCCCCATGGATCCCTCTTTGATCCCGGTGCCGGAATGGCTCCCGCTGGATATTTGCGCCGCTTCGAGTTCGGCCCAGCGGGCGTGACGCGTGGTCCATTCCCGCAGTGAGGAAGCGACGACATCGACGAAGTCGTGGCGGAGTTTGGATACGGAGCCATCGACGGTGAAGTGCTGATCGTAAAGCCGGTCCTCGCAGCGGCCTCTACCATTGCGGAACAAGCGAAGGTGATACACAGGATAGTGGCCGCCGTGGCGAATCAGCGGCCGAGAAACATCGTGCGGCGGGAAAACATATATCCGTCGATGTCATCGGGCGCGGATCCCAAAACGACCTCGATTTCGGCGGCGGAGTTCTGGCGTGAGACTCTGTCGGCGTCCAAATGAAGGAGCCAGCCGGCGCGGAAAGGCAAGTTGCGGATGGCCCAGTTGCGCTGGTCCGAGTAGTTGACATGGCGCGAGTAACAATGGCGGCGCTGTGCTCGCGGGCAATCTCCCAGGTGCGATCCGTGCTGCCGGAATCGACCACGAACACTTCGCAGTGCAGACTGACTGAGCTCGCCGGGCAGGCCGGCAAGTTGGCCTCCTCGTTGAAAGTGAGGATCACCGCGCGAGACATCCGGGGAACCGGCGCGCGCCATCATCGGGCAACCTCCGCGTAAAGCGAACACAATGACGCGGCAACCGCGTCTGCCGAAAAGGCCCTTTCGACGAGTTCTCGGCCCCGGTCCCCCATCTCACGGCGGCGCCGGCCCAAGGCGATCAGTTCCTCCAGGGCGGCGGCGAGTTGGGCTCGGTCGCATGGGACCACGCGGCCCGCGTCGGCTGCGGCGATCTCGCCATGGATAGGGACCCTGTCACTCACGACGACAGGAGCCGGTGCGCCATCGCTTCGGCCGCGGCCATGCCGAAGTTTTCCGAATACGACGGCAGGACGAACAGATCGGCGTCGCGGTAGGCTGCTTCCCGTTCCTGTCCACCCAGAAACCCGCATTCCACAGGCATCCAGAAAGCGCAGCGAGCAGGCGAGCGCTTCAGGTCATCCACGAAACGGTGGTCACCGGTCCCGGCCGCACTACCAGACGCGGATTGGAACGTGCGAGTTACATCGGCGAAGGCGGGCAAAAGGAGGTCAGGCCTTTCACGGGATCGAGGCGGGAGAGGAACAAGACGGTGGGCCCGCCGGCAGCGCGCGGCTTCTCGACTACGGCAGGCACCCGGGCAATGTTCGGAATAATCACCGAAGAAGAGCGGACACCCCAGCCGAGGACTCTTGCTGTTCGACGGCGGTGGTAGACTGGACCGCCGCGGCACGTTCGAGAATACGCCGCTCGAGCAGGGTCATCGAAACGCGTTTCAAAAGGGGACGGCGTTTCCTCCCCAATCATTGGGTTCCGAGCGGGCGGACGACGTAAGGGACCCGGCTGCGTTGCGCCACCAACGCCGCCGCAACGGGAGGGAACGAAAAGAGTGCATGTACGTGGACAACATCGAAGGTGGGGACCGAGCGACAGAGCCAATCTGCCATTGCGCCCGCGACGGTGTGAAATGCGTCCGCAACCCAGGAAAACGTGGAACGTAACTCCATCGCGGATCTGAGGATGGGGAGAAGCGGAAGCCGAGCAGCCCGGAGGCCATGATCGTCGGTGGTGGCCCACATGGACGTCCACGCCAGCGCCGGCCAAGGCGCGCACAGTGGAGAGCAGGACCTCAGTGGGTCCGCCCCGCAGAGGGCTGATCGACGGAATTACGTGCAGCACTCTCGTGAGAGATCCCGGAGGGCTGCCGCCAGCCGCTGTTGAAGTGTGTTTCCGTGAAGCGCTCCTCGTATCGGCGGCGGCAACTGGCGCTCCATGCGGGCCATTGGGCGGTGTCGCCGAGAAGCCGGATGACCGCATTGGCCAGAGCCTCGAGGTCGGCAGGATCGGCGGCGAGTCCGCATTCGGGCGGATTGACCACTTCCCTGCCGGCGTCGAGGGTGCTGGTTAGGCTCGGCCGCCCAAGTCTCATTGCTTCAAGGTAGGCAAGGCCGAACCCTTCGCCGCGGCTCGGCAGCAACAGGGCTCGCGACCGCGCCAGCAGTTCCTGCTTGGCGGTCTCCGGAGACTGCGCCGAGAAAGCAAATGGAAGGAAAGACCGAGGGCGTTGGCGCGCCGTTCCAGGCCCTCGCGATAGTCGCCCGGGCCGGCAATCCAAAGCTGGGCGCCGGGAACCGCTTTTTCAACCACGGGCCACGGCGATCACCTCATCGTGGCCTTTGTAGCGTTCGCTATTCGACATGCGCCCGACCATGACCGCGAGAAGCGGGGTGTCCGGCAGCGGAGAGCGACCATGGAATCAGGAGGCGCTGCCGCCAGACCCAAATGAACCACGCGATGCGGCACAGACACGAATTCGGGATACATCCCGGTGAACCGGCGCCAGGTAAAAGTCCGTGTTCGAGAGGAACAGGCTGACGCCGCGGAGCATCGACATCGTGATTCTGTCGTGGCGCCGCCACGCTTCCACTCCATGGAGAAACAGCGCCACCGGTGCTCCCCGGCGAACCAGGAAAGGAACCAGCTTGAGGAGTCCCAAGTGCCAGACCAGGACAAAGCGCGCGGGGCCGCGGCTTCGCAACGTGCGGCCACCGCACCGAGCTTGGCCCGCACAGAGCCGGGTTTCGTGGAGGTGTAGACGAACATGCGCGCGCTGGCGCCACCCCAACTGGCGCAGCACCTCGCTCGCCGCGCGGCCGCTGGCTTCCACCCCGCCGAGGCAGTCCAGAGCCGGAAACAGGCCGAGGATCGGATGAGGTTTCGCGTGAACGATCATGACGCCGCCACCGCCTCTTTCCACGGTGCCCGGGAGACTGCGGCGGATTTCTTCACTCGCAGGATGGGCACGAACGCGAGGCCGCTAAGCACGAGTTGTTGCAGCAGCCCACCCAAATATTGGGCCAGTTGAGATTCGATGGTCATCAACTGGGTGAGCAAGGGAAATGCCGAGCGCTGTCCACAAAATACCGGCGCGAGGCGACAAGAGAGTCCTCTCGTAGAGGCCGAGCAGCAGCCCGACTCCGAACATCACTCCGGCCACCCCCGGGTATCCGAAGTTGATGTAGCCTTCCGTGAGGTAACCAACCGCGATGGAAACGCGATCCAGATCGCGCAGCGTGGAAAAACCGTAGTTGAGCTGATAGAAGTGATTGGCTTCGTTGACGCTGGGCTTGGTGGGCCATAGAAAGCGCGGAATGAACGTGACGGCCAGGTGGGAGTAGGTTGCTCCTTTCTGAAACTCGACCAGGGACGGCGTCCGATCCAAGACGTTCGCAGCTTGCTCGAGGAGCGAAACGCGCATCAGCGCACGCTGTTGGAGGCGGAGGATGCCTTCCGCGCCCGGTTCGTCGAGGGCGCGCTTCCAGTGGTGCCACGACGCGTTCACCCAGTATTCGATCCGGTCCACCGGACCCCCGCTGCCGCCTCCGTACCAATAGTTCACGCGAAAATCGGTCTTCCCGGCCTGTAAGAACAGAAGCAAGGAAACGGTTGCCAGCAGAACCGGGACCGGCAGCTTGCGGCGCTCGGCGAGGAAAACGGCCATGTAAAGCATCGCCAGGAAAACGAGTGACCCGGCCCAGCCGGTGGCGATTCCGAGCACGGCCCGTCCGGCGAGCGCGCCGCCGATTAGGTATCGATCCATGCGCCCGCCCCGGCCGGCCATCTGCTCGCGCAGAAGGATCACCAGGGCGACCGAAGGGACCGTGGAGGTGAACACCAGAATCAGTTGACGCCCAGCCTCCCCCAAAGAGTAAGAGATGCTTCCGGTGCCGTTGACGAGCGTTCCGGCGATGACGATGGTGTACAAATACTGCCGCGCCCGCGGGGTGATTTCTACATCGGTCCATGGGCCTGCCGAGCGGCGGACGGGAACCAGCCAGCAGCCCGCACAGAAGCTGACGACGCCGAGCAGGGCCATGAGCATTACCGCGGAAACGGATTCCTCGGAAACCACGGTGAGAAAGCGCAAGCCAACGCGGCGGCTTCCCCAGAACAATGGCAGACCGAAATAGACCCAGTGCATCAAGGCCACGGCGGCGAACAACGGCACAATGCTCGCGCCGCGGCTGTTCTTCCAGTGCGCGTACGACAAAGAGGGGATCAGGAGGAGGAGGAAGGCCGCGCCGACGCTGGTCTCAGAGATGTCATAGGAACTGGTTCCCCACAGCGCGAGCGTAGCGCCAAGCGAGATACCGGTTGCCATCCAATAGCGGCTCATCATGGGCATACGGCCTCCATGGCCTCGACGACACCGGAAACGGAACGGTGCCGGGAGAACTGGTCCACCTTGGTTCTTGCTTGCGGCCCCATGCGGCGAAGGCGATCGGGAAACATCGCGACGTGTTCGAGCAGTCTGGCCAGCGAGGAAACATCGCCGGCGGGAAACACGTATCCAGTCCGGCCGTGTTCAATCAGATCCGGGGCTGCGCCCACCCGGTCACTGACGATGCAGGGCCTGCCGGCAGTCATCGCTTCCGTCACGACGAGCCCCCACGTATCGCGCTGGGAACAGAGCACCACCGCGTCGGCGGCGGCATAGGCGGCGGCCATGCGGGACTGATTCAGGAAGCCGGTCATGCGCACCGGAATGCCGGTGTCCGCTATGAAACGCTCGCATTCGGGCCGTAACGGACCGTCACCGGCCACCAGGGCGGCGATGGACGGATTTGCGGCGCGGGAGATTTCGAGAGCCCGCAGAAAGTCCAGTGGACGTTTGACGGGAATGAGCTTCGAAGGAAGGAGGAACACAGTGGCATCGGAAGGCAGCGACCACTGGGCTCGGCTGGACTGGCGGAGCGCTTGCTCGCCCGCGCTTGGAGAAAACAGATCGGGGTCACAGGTGTGGGGCACCAGGAAAACACGTCCCGGTTTCGCGCCGTAGTGACGGAAATACCGCGCCGCCAACGATCCCGCGGCGAGACACGCGTGAAATCGCGGGACGAACAACCGGTAGGGAAGGTACTTCAAGGCCCGGCGCAGAAGTGCTCGCGATTCCAGCAACGTGGAGTCGCCGCGGACCATGAGCGGAATGCGGGCGGACCAGCAAGCGCGAAAGGCCTGCCACGCGGCTCTAAAATGCCAGCCGGAAACGAGGACGGCGTCATACCGGCCGCGCCGGATCGCATCGCCTACCTCAGGGGAATCCACACCGCCGAAGGTGGAAACCGAAGGGCGGCTGGACCGATTGGGCAAAAACCGGGATTGGTATCCATCGAGCAAAGGGACGTCCCAGTCGAACTCGACTCCGAATCCGGCCGCCGCCTGATCCGAACCTCCCGCCCGATGGCAATAGAGCACTTCGAGGTCGATGCCTGGATGTGCGGCGAGCGCGCGGTACCAGTGCGACTGATATTGCACGGGATGAGTGGCGACGATGGCGAGCCTGCGCATCATGCCGCCTCCTCCTGGAGAAGGCAGCGCAGCCAACGGCGGCGCGCCTGCATGGGGGAGAAGTGATCCTCCCAGCGCCGCCGGGCTTGGTAGGAAAGCCGCTGTTGAAGATGAGGGTCTTGGAGCAGGCGGCTCATTGCAGCGGCCAGACTGGATGGATCGGGTTGCGAGCACACCAGACCCGCGATGCCGTCGCCCACCACTTCGGGCAGCACACCGCTGCGGAAGCAGACAGTGGGAACCCCCATGGCCATGGCCTCTGCGGCGCTCCTGCCGAACGATTCGTCGTGTTGGCCAGGCAGACTGGGCTGCACATGAATGCACGCGTGCTCGAGAATGCGATTCGAATCGCCGCGCCAGCCCCAGAGGACCACACGATCCTTCAATCGCGGATCGCACAGGGCGGTCTGCAACTCCGGTCCCTCGGCCGAGTCGGCCCCCCCCACCAGGTGGAGGCGCACATCCGGATGCTGCTCAGCCAGACTGGCGAAGGCCTGGAGCAAAAGAAAGACGCCCTTGCGCCGCTCCAGCCGGCCGAGATAGACGATGTTTCGCGAATCCCGCATACTGCCGGTGATCTCCGCGGATTCCCGCACACTGGTCCGCATCTGCACGCAGCAGGAGGCGACGGCGTTCCGGCGGCGCCGGAGGAACGGATTGTCAGACAATACAGCGTCCTTGCCCGCGTGCGTATTGTGGAAATGGCCGGTGATCAGAAGATTGAAAGCGCGCATGCGTAGCGAGCCCTGGCCAGTCAGGTCGTGAAAATGATGAAACACGGGCCGGCCGCGGAAGCGGAACACGATCATGGCGGCGAGGGCGAAGGCGGCGTAGGCGATCGAAGGCAAATAGATTGCATGACAGTCTTTCGATGCGCGGAGGATGTCTTGATTGCCGCGCCACAGCGCGAGCATCATCCGGACGCCTTCCAGCGGGGATCGCGGAATGCCGATGCGCGGCCAGTCCCCCCGGTCGCTGAAGGTGCGGCACTCGAGCCCCCGGCGGCGCAGTTCGCCCACCACGGGCAGGCCCCGGCTGATCGCGGTATTGGTGATGACGAAGCACGGCTCGATGTCGGGCCGGACGGCATCGAAGCTCTCGATGACGGCTCTTTCCATTCCGTAAAGCACGGCGGTATTGAACGGGACCAGGACGCGAAACGGGGCTGGATTCATTGGACG
Organism: Bryobacteraceae bacterium; assembly: GCA_041394885.1. Lineage (GTDB taxonomy): Bacteria > Acidobacteriota > Terriglobia > Bryobacterales > Bryobacteraceae > DSOI01. The sequence goes on from JAWKHI010000011.1 coordinate 113,965, forward strand.
CGTCCTTCCGCGCAGACGCTATTGAACACGCCAGCGAGTTTCTCCGCCATGTCGGACGCCGTCCATCCCTGCAAACCCGCCGGCTGCGCCGGGGATTCGGCGTTGGCGAGCGTGATGGAGAGCGCGGCCGAGACGGCATCCGGAGAGATCTCGGCGCCTGAGCCAGTGCCAGAGGCAGAGAAGGTGACAAGCTCGGCGTGCCCTGCCTGCCGGAGCAGAGGCACTACATTGCTTTGTTCGAAGCAAAGAGCGAGCACGGGACGGCGGGCCGCCAGATAGGCGAACGCCTTCGACGGCGAGTAGTGCGGCTCGTTGGAGCCGAGCAGCAGCAGAGCATGAGAGTCCATGAGCACTCGCAGCGAGTCAAGGTACGGGATTCGCGCGGCATCCTCGTGGACTACGGAAGCCAGCCCCATCTGGTAAGCGATTCGGGTAACCGGCCCCGGTCCCGATGCCGCGGATGCGTAGTTGGTGCCGGCGAAGTGGAGACAGAGCCGTCCGAACAGCGCCGGTTGCCGGCGCAGACCCGTCGCGACCGCGGAGAAAAGGGCCCGAAGCGCCCCTTCCATGGGTGGAATGAACGCTCCGGCATAGCTTAGGTGAAGGCGGCCATCGTTGCGATCGAAGATAGGGTTCGGCCGCGGATTCGCGCGCAGGTAATCGAAGTCGGCCGGCTCCGCGCCGAAGGGGATTTCGGTGGCCCCCAGCCGGCCCAGATCAGGATAGTGGGCGAGCACATCGCGATGGGTGGCATCGGAGACGGCCACCAGATGGGCCGCCCGCTTCACTGCCACTGGCTCGAGCATCCTCGCCAACCAATAGGCGGACGCCCATTTGGGTGGGCGTTGATCGGGGCTCCGGCGCCAATACACTTCCGTGCGCCAAGGGTCCTGATAGTCGATGACGTAGGGGACACCGAAACGCTCCCAGGCAAGACGGCCGAGAAGCATCGGGACCGAGGGCGGTACGGAAATGAAAGTGAGATCCACGCGGCCCGCCTTGCACAAGCTGGCAAGCGCCCGCCAATGATGCCAAAAGCTGCGAAGGCCCATGTCGCCGAAACCGAGACGCCTGGCCAGGCCTGCCGGGATGGCGCCGGTGCGTACGATTTCCAAGGAGGCGGGAAGGAGCTTTTCGACTTCGAGATCGAGCACAGCCTCCCGGTAGTGATGCGCCTGCGTAGTGAGAACGATGGGCCGCCAGCCGTACTCGGCCAGGTGCGACGCAAAAGAGCGCACACGCAGAGCGGAAGGGCGGCAGCACGGCGGAAAGTCCGGGCCGATCATCGCGACTGTCCTCACTGGCTTCATGAAGTCCACACTCCGGAAACGGCGGCGAGCAGCGATTCCTTGTCGCGATCCCAGTTCCATCGTCGGCTCGCAGCTCGCCAGGCGGCGCGCCTCGCTTCGATCAACGTGCCGGGTTGCAGCGCCCAGCGGCGAAGGCCATCGGCGAGCGCCGATGGATCGGCTGGCTCGAAGACAACCGCGTCGCCAACGTCAGAGGCAAGATCGCTGTGCCCCTCGCTGCGCCCAAGCGCCAGCGCGAGACCCGCCGTCATGTAGGTGAACGCCTTGTTGGGAAGTGCGAGCCGGCTGTTCACGGTGGAGGCATGCACCGGCGCGACACCGATATCGCCCGTTCGACAGAAAGCGGGCAATTCGTCCGGCGGCGCCGGTGGCAGAATACGAAGCTCCAGCTTGGGAGCCACGGCGGCTGCGAGCTGATGCAAATCGCGGGCATAATTGGGCTCGGAGCGTCCGCGGGTGCTCAACTCGGCCGTGACACCCGAAATGCCGATGCCGCGAACGACGGTTCGCATACGCTTGCCGGGGCCGAGTGTCTGGCCGATCCAGCGGAGCCTGAGCGGCCCGCACGGCAACGCGGTGAAGTCTGGACACACGGCGGGCAGCGGCAAAGTGTTGTGAAGGGCGACGGGCGTGCGTCCGTATTTCGCGCCATAGGCGGAGGCGATCGCGCCGCTTCCGGCGGTGAGCAGCGCGGCGCCCGGCAGCAGCGCGTGCTCGGCTCGCTCCGCCATTGCGTCGTTGAGAGCCCCTTCGGGATCGGGCGCATTTTCAGCGCTGTGAAAGTCCTCGAGGTCGAGCGCGTATGGCGCCCGCTCGAGTCGCGCCGCATCGGCAGCCGGTAGAAGTCCGCCATTGGAACAGCCGAAGTACAAGTCCGCCGATTCAGAAGCAGCCGCACGCAGCAGTTCCGGACCCACGCGGCCGTAGGCCCGGCGGATGAGCCAGGAAGGCGCGGTATCGGGCCCCACCCAACGTGTGGCCCGCTGCGAACCTCGCCAGCGCAATCCGCTCTTGAGGTACGCGATGCGGGCGTGATCGCGCCGGTAGTCCACCGTCTGCCACTCCCAGTGGCGGGATCGCCGGATCTCTATGTCGGCAGCATCGGCCCAATCGAGGAAACGCGCGCTCACCACGCGAACGGCGTAACCCCCTTCCGATAGAGCGTCGGCGATGCGGACCGCGCGGGGACAGGTGGACAGGTGGCCCGCCGTCACAACACAAACCCGCCGAGCACGCTTCATTCCGCCCTCCCGGGTTGGAACAGCAGACACGGATCGTTTCCCGGCAAGGGTTCCCATCCATAGCCAAGCGATTCCATGTACTCGACGAGATGGGAGACGGTGGCGCCGGAACGATTCAGGTTGTCCTCGGCAGCCTCGCAGACCACAACGGGACGGCAGACCTGCAGAACCCCTCTCGCGCCGCGCAGTACGGGGAGTTCCGAGCCCTCGACATCGATCTTGATCAACCGGACGCCGCGCGGGCGAAAGTGGTCGAGCCAATCGTCGAGCGGCTTCACAGGCACCGCACCCTCGCCGCCGGCGCGGGTTTGCACATACGTGTGGCCACAGTCGCCGCTCATGATCAGATTGGCTGCACCGCCGGTTTCGCCGAGGGCGATTTCGTGGAGGGAAATTCCGCGCAGCCTGTTCTTGCGGATGGTCTTGCGCAGGCATCGCAAGGCGCGCGGGTCGATTTCGAATGCGTGTACTTCGCCGGAATCACCGAGCAGGGAAACAGCGGTGAGCGAGTAGTAGCCGATATTGGCGCCGGCATCCACGAAGGTATCCCCGGGCTTCAGATAACGGCGCAGCACGTCGCATATGGATTCATCGAATCGGCCCCGCACCAGCAGCCCGCGGCCGATGGCGGAACGAAGATCCACAAAGCAGCGGTGCCCGCTGGCAAGCCGGACGCCCACCGGACGTCCCCACAGCGACAGAGCCGGCCGGAGCGCATTGCGGAGCGGCCGCATCGCGGGAGCGCGCGCGAGCGTGAGCATCGGCGCCGTCATGCCCGGCCTTCTCCCAGCAACAGAAGCCGCCGAATCTGCGCACCCCCAGGCACGAAGCCGGTCAACTCTCGAAGGGAGCGTTCGGCGAGAATCCGCAATATCAGCACATAACTCAGCACCACCACCGTGGCGATCAGGGCGGCCGCCGCGGCGTCCTCGGGCAGCGGACCGCCGATGCCTGCGAGCGCCAACAGCGCCACCGAGGCAGCCAATGGTGGGAAGAATGTATCCCCGAGGTCGTTGAGCCCGAGGCTGCCGGACTGCACCAGCCACACCAGTTGCACGGCGAGACAGGCGCCGTTGACCATGATCAATCCACCCAGATAGGCGGTCAATCCCCGTGGGAGCAGCCACCACAGACACGCGGCGGCGCCGGCGAGATTCATAAGGTCCAGGCGCAGGCACTGGTTCTGTCGCATCGACGAAAGCAGGAGCGTCGACGCCGTTTGACCGAGCGCGGCAAGCCCGAACGCACCGAGGGCCCATGGCACCAGCGGAATCGCACCGGTCCATTTCTCGCCGTACAACAACCGCACGGCGGGCGAGGCGGCAATCGAGAGGAAGGCTCCCGCCGGAATCACACTCCAGGCGATCGCGCGAAACAGCAAGGCTGCGGCTCGCCGGCCCTGCGCACTGCCAGGCTCCATCCGCGTGAGAACGGGAAATAGCGCCAGCGTGAGCATCGAGGGCGCCTTCAGGCAGCAAAGGCTGGCCAAACCCGCCGCCCGGCCGTAAATCCCAAGCGGTCCGAATCCCACCACCCGGGCGAGCGTTCCGCTCTCGAGCAGTTGCCGTCCGGTAATGGTGAGTCCGCTTGCGAGACGAGTGCGGCCGTAGCGCCACGCGGGCAGGAAGGCGGCGCGATTCCAGACAAACGATGGCCTCCAGCGTGCGCCCACGAACAAGTCGATCGCAAAGGGAATCGGCGTGACCAGCGTCTGCACCAGCAAAGCATAGACGTGCGCTCCGGCAAATGCGGCGATCAGGGCCGCGACGGCGCCGGCCACCAGGGCAACGCCTTGCAGCAACCGGAGGCGGCTCCAGTCCATGCTCCGCTCGAGCATCTTCACACGCAGCTCTCCGGGCCAGTCGAAAAGGGGAAGGAGAGAGATCAGATGAAGCGGCATCGCGATCCCGCGCCACCGCGGGGTTGTCCGCAAAATCAGCGCCAGCAGATTCAAGGCGGTGAACAGGGCGATTTGTGTCGCCGCACCCACCGTGAAGTGAAGTTGATAGTCGGGCTCTCCGTCGCGCTGCTGCAAGGTGTGCTCGAGAAACACCCGGAACGACAGGACGGCCCCGACGCCAGTGATAGCAGTAATCAAGGCGAATTGGCCGTACGCGGCCGGGTCGATCATCCTCGTCAGCACGATCATCACGGCGAACTGCAGCACGTCGCGGAACACGGCCAAGCCGGCCATCCACGCCATGCCGGACCGTACGCTGGCGCTGAGGCTAGCGGGCAAAGCGCCCTCCCAGCACAACGAGCGCCCACGCGCGAGACCAGTGCAGCCGGCCGGACTCGAACTGGTTCCATAGAGCGATCGCCTGCTCGCGATCCACCGCCGTGACGCGGCTGGCCATATCACGGAGTTCCGGCGCGTTCCCTCGCATCCATTGGGCGAACGGAAAACTGAAGCCTCGTTTAGGCCTTCGGCCGGCGGCTGTGACCGCCGGGTGGTTGACGGCTCGCGTGAGCGCCGGCTTGTTCACGCCGCGAGAGAACTTGCCGCGGGCCGGCAGGGCGAGAGTGGCGGCGACGAGATCCTGATCGAGAAAAGGTACGCGGATTTCCAGTCCGTGCGCCATGCCGAACGCATCGGCGTCTCGCAGCAATTGGTCCTGCAGGTAGCGATGAAATTCGATGCGGTTGAAACCGCCGACATCGGCGCGCAACGGAGTGGCGAAGGTTTCCAACTGGGCGAGCGCCCACTGTTTTACCCGAGCCTCCGGCCAGCCGGTCAGCGCCGCCACCTGGGCGGGCGCGAAGAATCCGCGCAAGCTCAGGTAGAGGCCTTGGGCGGTGACGCGGTGGGAGAGGGTAGACAGCCGGCTCCAATTCTCGCGGCCGGAAAAAGCACCCCAGGCCGTCGCCCCGCGCACCGCCGCCCGGCGGAGAAATCCCGGTAAGCGGTCCGCAAGATCCACCACGCGCCGGTGGCGATTGAGAAGGCCGTGATAGGGATAGCCCAGGAACAATTCGTCGCCGCCCACGCCGGAGAGAACGGCCTTCAGTCCGGTTTGCCGGGCTGCACGCGAAACAACCCAGGCATTCACTCCGTCGTGGGTCGGTTGATCCATCGCCGCCATCACGGCGGGGATGCTATCCATGAATTCGGCGGCGGAAACGCGAACCTCGGTGTGGCGCATTCCTATCTCGCGCGCGAGCGATCGGGCTTCGGGCCCTTCGTCGGACGCGGCTTGATCCACCGCCACCGTCACGGCGGTGAGGTTGTCGTGGACGCGGCTGGCCAGCGCGCAAACAGCCGCGGAATCCACTCCTCCGCTCAGGAAAATGCCGACGGGCACATCACTGATGAGATGGCGGCGGACGCTCGATTCGAGCAGACCGGCGATGCTCTCCGGTCCTGCGCCGCTGGGCTCCCAGTCCCAAAAACACGCCGTCCGCGAGGAGCCGGCCGCGACCGTGAGGCAGTGTCCGGCGGCGAGACTTTCGATGCCGCGGACGTGCGTGAGCGGAGAAGGCACGGAACCGAAAACAAGGAACCCCGCGATGGCTTCCGGGTGGAGCGAACCTTGGCCGAACCCCGCGGCCTTCAACGCCCGGACTTCGGAGGCGAAGGCCAGCGACCCGCCGGATCGTGCCATGTAGAGTGGCTTGATGCCCACCGGATCCCGCGCGAGGAAGGCGGTCTTGTTCACCGCGTCCCAAATCGCGAACGCGAACATACCGCGCAGACGGCGGGCCAAGCCTGGGCCGCCCCAGTGCCGGTAGCCGTGAACCAGCACTTCCGTGTCTGACTGGGAACGGAAGGCAAAGCGGGCCGCGGTGAGCTCGGCTCTCAGTTCCCGGAAGTTGTAGATCTCGCCGTTGAAGGTAACCCAGAGAGACCCGTCGCCGTTCGACAGGGGCTGCCTTCCGGCGGGCGTCAAATCGATAAGCGACAAGCGGCGGTGGCCCAATACGGCATTGGCATCGCGGTAGAAGCCCTCTCCATCGGGTCCCCGGTGGCGAAGCGATGCAACCATCGACGAGGCCCGCTCGGCGGCGGCATCGTCGATGGGGCGGTCGAATTGGAAGAGTCCGGAAATGCCGCACATGGGTAGCTTCCTGGTTCAGGCCTGCGCCTCGTCGGTTTCCAGCGTGTACGCGCGATAGTAGTCGCCATAGTTGTCGTAACCATACGCGCCAGACTGGCCCGGATCCCAGTCGTTGAGAACCACTCCCACCACTTGCCGCCCGTCGGCCTCCAATTGCTGTTTGGCCATCGAGGCGGCGTCCCTGGTGGTCTTGCCGGAGCGAACGACGAGAATCGTTCCATCCGCGTGAAACGCCACGGCTCTGGGATCGCTCAGAGTGAGGATGGGAGGAGTGTCGATGAGAATGATGTCGAAGTGCGCGGCCAGGGATTCAATCAGTGGCCCCAGCCGCATGGAGTGAAGCAGGTTCGCGGATACCTCCGGGGAGCGGCCGCTGGTGAGCGTCCAAAGCCCGCGAACCGTGGTGGGCTGAATCGCTGTGAGCGCGGCCGCCGCGTCCGGCTCCACCTCGTTGGCCAGCAGGTCAGCCAATCCGAATTCCCTGTTTACATTGAAGAGCTGGTGGATCTTCGGCCGGCGCAGGTCGGCGTCGATCACCAACACCCTGCGGTGGATCTCGGCGAACGCAATCGCCAGGTGGGCCACCGTCAGGGTCTTGCCCTCCGCCGGACTCGCGCTGGTGACGGCAAGGACGAGCCGGCTGCACCGGTTGCGTTGCGAAAACAGAACCGAGGTGACAATTCCGCGGAAAGCCTCCGTGACGAACGAGTTGCGGCGGCCCCTTGCCAGCGTGCGGGTCCGCTCGAACATCTCGGCTTCCTTCGGGATGACGGCGCCCAGACTCGCGAGATCCCCCGCCGGGTCGGTAATTCGGCGCGTCACGGAATTCGCCAGGCGCTGACGGAAAGACTCTTCGACACCGTAATCGGCGCGCGGAACATGGCCAAGTTCCGGTACGCGCAGGTAGAGTTCGGGATCCCCGGGCTTGTGCAAAGTACGGTCCATCCGTTCGCGCAGGAGAACGAGACCGGCGCCAAAGAAGATTCCCGCGATACAGCCGAGGATCGCTCCGCGCCTGCGGTCGGGCCGGTACGGCGCCGAAGGCGGGTAGGCCGGCTCCACGATGCGCACGCTGCTGGCGCGAAGAGCGGAGGCCACATTGGCCTCTTTCACTTTCTGCAGCATCGATTCGTACATCTGGCGGCTGGTCTCGGCGTCGCGTTTCAGGATGTTGTACTGAATGGACTGAGAGGACTGGCGCGAGACCAATTGGCTCTGCGTTTCGTACGCCGCTTCGAGCAGCTGCTCGCGTTTTCGGCTTCCTTCGAAGTCCGCCCGGATCCGCTGTACGATATTGGCGCGCTCCCGGTCCAGGTCTGTCTGCATCTGCGCCAGTTGCGCCTCTACCCGCTTCACCCGGTAGTGCTCCGGGGTCAGGGTGGCCGACAGCTCGGCCGCCTGACGTCGCAACTCCGCCAGTTTCTGTTTGTAGCTTCGAAGGGACTCGCTTTCGAGCACCTCGCCCAACCTCTCGGGATCGCCGCTCAGCGCCAGTTCATGGCGGGATTGGTTGGCGACGCGGTCAGCCTGTGCCTTGGACAACTCGGTCTGCAGTTGACGCAGCTTCTCCTCCGCTACGTTGTCTCCTCCGTTCTGGCCCGTGAACATCAGGTTTGAGGAAACGGCGTAGCGGTTGAGTTCATCTTCGGCCTCCTCCCACTTCGCCTTGAGATCGCGCATCTGCCGTGTAAGCCACTCTCCGGTCTTTTGAGTGGCCTTCCACCGCGACTCCAGATTCATTTCGATGTAGCTCTCGGCCAGAGTATTCGCGAATGCGGCCGCCAACTCGGGGTCTGGAGAGTCGCACACGATTTCGATGATGCGCGTCGTCGCGGAAGCCTTGATGGTGAGGCCGGAGGCGGCCACGGCGATGGCGGTGTCACGGTCGGCGGGATCGGCCGAAACAAGTCCGGCTTTCGCCTTCCATGTGTTTCGCCGCGGTTCCAGCCGGAATTTGCCTTCGGTCCGAAGCTTTGCCTCCACCTGTTCGATGAGTGGCCGGGTTTGCAGCAGCTTCACCTGCGTCATCGTGTCGACTTCGGGGAAATAGGTCGACGAGGACGTCGGGCTCACGTCCTTGAAGTTCATGAAGTTCTCGTTGAAGCCCTGCAGTTCAAGCAGCGTGCGCGCCTGAAAGACCGGCTGCTGAGGCAAAGTCGACAGCCACCCGAAGGCCGTGGCCGCGATGGCCACGCCTGCAACGATGCCGCGGTTTCTCCAGATCCGGCTCCAATAACCCAGAAAGTCGATGGGAGCGCGGGCTTCGTGTGTCTCCACCGTGGTGGTGTCGGGCCCGAACCGGTAACGGGGTTGCAGTGGTCCGCCGCGCTGCCCTTGGAGCGCCGCCGCGTTGTCCGGATTCTCGTCTGGTCTCACCGGGGCTCCCCTCTCATCGGCGATAGATCGCAATCCCGGTTCCGATCTGGAGGACGGACTCGAGAACGCGCCAGGATGCCCGCTTCGCCGCCGATCCTGGGATGAAGAGGATGTCGTCACGTTTGAGCGGAACGTCCACGGACTGTCCGATGAGGATCTTTCTCACGTCCACCGCGATCTCCTGCCGCTGTTCTCCGGCGCCGGATGCCCGGAGGATCTTCGCCGATTGAGGCGAGGCGGTTCGCTCCAGGCCCTCGGCGAGAGCCAGGGCCTGCAGTACGGAGACGGATTCGCTTTGTCCGAGCACGTGTCCGCCGGGCCGCTTCACATCCCCGATCACATACACCATTTCCGCGCGCGGAATCGTGATGACGTCGTGTGGCAGGATGGCGATGTTCTCCGCCGGATTGGCGGCCTCGAGCATATCCTTGATCGCCACTTCCGCGACACTGTACCCAGCCGCACTATTGTCGGCCCCCGGTAACGGAATGGCTCCCCATTCGCTTTGACGCGTGATCTTGGCGGTGTGCCCGGCGTCCGGCCGCAGCCCTCCCGCCATTGAGAGTATTTGGATCAGCGACTTCTGACCCTGCAATTGATGTACGCCCGGAGAATTCACCGCTCCGAGCACCGACACCGGCTGGCTCCGCATCTCTCCGAGCCGTATGGTCACGCGCGGCTCTTTCACGTAGCGCTTCGCCCGCGCAACCAATTCGATTTCGAGTTCGCGAACCGTGAGTCCGGCCGCGTGTACGGTTCCGAGAATGGCGAGGCTCAGGTCGCCGTTTTCGTCGATGCGGACCGGTTCAGCGGCCAGTTCCTCCAGTTCGAAGGCCTGTACGACAACGCGGTCTTCCGGCCCAAGCACATACGTGGAGCGTGGCGGAGGATCGGCCAATGCCGCACTCGGGACACAGGTAGTCCACAAGGCAATCAGAACCGTTAGGTTCTTTTTCATGGTTATGGGAGGGTATCGACATCTTAGGGCTAAGGCTTTAGCGCGGGTCCGTACTAAGACACTTCCACCAGCCGACGAGCGGCGCCTCTCAACACGCTCGCTCCGTCCGGACGCTCTAAAGCATTGACTTTTTGGCTCTGCGCCTTGGCGTCCCCTACTGCGGAGGCATTTCTTCTGCCGATAGGAAGACGTTGCAAGCACCCTCAATCCAGTCAGGCTGGCGCCTCCGCTGGCTCGGTGTTGCCACCGCATGCCTCGGCGTGGCCCCGCTCTGGCTCGGGGAAGATCGCACCCCGGAACACATCGCCTCCGCCGGCTTTCGACATCTCTGGAAGCGTTCTCCCGGCGCAGTGGCGCAGTTTCAGCGCGCACTCGAGTTGGAACCATCTTCGCCGTTCCGATGGGCGGACCTCGGGGAGGCGTACGACGAAACCGGTCGACGCGACCTGGCGGGCGACGCATTCGCTCAGGCGCTGCGGTGGGGTCCGCGTGTGCCGCAGATCGGTCTGCGCGCGGCATGGCACTATTTTTTGGCCGGGCAGCAGGAGAAGGCGTTGGCCGCGTCGGCACGGGTGCTCGCACACTCGGCGCAATTCGACGACGCACTGTTCTCGGCTTTCGCCACATCCGGAACGCCGGTGCAGGATGTGCTGGCAGGCGCGATTGGAGACAATGGCCGCGCGGCCAGGCAGTATCTGCTGTTTCTGCTCGACCAGGACGCAAAGGCCGCGGATCAGGCATGGGCGCATCTGGATCGGCTCGGCGCGCCAGACACACCCACGGAGACGCGGTACGCCGCTCACTTGCTGAACCGCGGGCGGTACGCCGAGGCCGCGCGAATCTCCCACCGGGCCGAAGGGGCCAGCGGCAACGTCATCGCACTCCGCAACGGTGGCTTTGAAACCGAGTGGGGCGCTGGGCCGTTCGACTGGGAGGTCCACCCGTCGGGAGCCTACGTCGTATCCAGCGACGCCACCGAAAAATGCGAAGGGAAGCGATCGCTGCGTGTTCGCTTTCTAGGGAACGAAAACGTAGAGATGAGCGATATCGGCCAGAGAGCCGTGCTGCCGAAAGGGAAATACCGGCTGAAGGCGCAATTGCGGACCGAGGGCGTTACGACGGACGAGGGAGTGGGTGTCCGTGCGCGGGGAGGAAGCGCGGCGCGGGTCTTAGCCAGCACCCCAAGGCTGACGGGCACCCGGGACTGGACGGAGGTCTCGGCGGAATTCGAAGTCACGGCTCCGGACAACCTGATCCGGGTGGAGATTTTTCGCGATCGGTCGCGGAGGTTGGTCAACCAGATTGAAGGCATCGCCTGGGTGGATCACGTACAGTTGGAGCCGGCGCGATGACTGCCCGAATCGCAGTCATGGCCGCGCTGTCGCTGGCAGTCTGCCGGCTGCTGTTTTGGATGGCGCCCTTCCCGAGCGCCGTGCGCCCTTCTCCGCTGGTGCGGCTGCGGTTCGCCCCGGCTGATCCTCGCCAGGCCGGGATCGTAGAACGGGTAGGACGGCGGATACCGGCGGCGGTATGCGAACCGGTCTTCCAGCATGACCGCGACCCCGGTTGCTTCAGGAAACTCGCATGAGCCGGGAACCCAGGGCCGCTCCCGCCATTGGCGCGCTGCTGTCTCGCATTGCGGAGGTTCTGCGGTTGGTGTGGCCGGCTGGCCGCCGTTGGTCCATGGCCTTGTTGGCACTGATGGCGATGCAATCGGCGGTGCCCGCGCTGATACTGATCACGCTCCGCGAGGCTGCCGGGGGGGCGCGCCCGTCGACGGTCCCGATGATCTCACTGCTCCCGGCCGTGGCCGCTGGCGCCCTGCTGATTGCGGGCCAGGCCATCGCCAGCGGGGCGAAGTGGATTCGCACGGTACAGGCGGATCGCGTGGAGCAACACGTGCTGGCGATTATCCACGATCAATGCACGCGGGTGGGCCTGCGCTGCTTTGATTCGCCGGAGTTCTATGACCGGCTGTATCGGGCGCGCACGGAAGCGCCCGCGCGGATCACGGCTTTTCTCGACGGGACGGTTACGCTCGTTCAAAGCACCCTCGCTCTGGCGGCGCTGTCCGCGGTTGCGGTGTCTTACAGCGGATGGATGGCGGCGGCGGTTGGGGTGGCCGTGATTCCAGGGATTGGGCTCGCCGTCCGCCAGCAGTTGATCCTGCGGCGGTGGAAACGGGAGAATACGGTCCGGGAGCGGCAGGCGTGTTACTACGACTGGCTTTTGACCAGTCGGGAAGCTGCCCCGGAATCACGGCTGTTTTCGCTCGGCGGCCGTTTTCGCGCGGCGTATTCAGAGATTCGCCGGGAAATTGGAAGCGGCGCCGCGCAGTTGGCGCGGTGCCAAGCCATGGCGGAACTTTCCTCGGCCGCTTTCGGACTTCTCCTCTTGGCCGGTTGCGGCTTTTACTACTGGAGGATGCACTCCGGCAGCGGCGCGCCGGAAACGGGTTCGATTCTGGTGGGCGCGCAGGCTCTCTACGCGGCGTTCACGCTGGCGCGGTCGGCCGCGGAGGGCTTGGCTTCGGTCTACTCCAACAGTTTGTTCGCGGGTGAACTCATCGAATTCCTGGCGATTGACAGGGAACCCGATGCCGAGCGCGCTAACGAGCGAGGTGCCGTGCAAGCTCCGGACCCGCTGCAACTCCGCCGCTCGATTCGATTCCGAAACGTGCGATTCCGGTACCCAGGGTCCGATCATGACGCGCTTCGCGACGTCGATCTGGAGATTCCCGCGGGAGGGATTACCGCCTTGGTGGGCTGGAACGGTTCCGGGAAAACAACGCTGTTGAAGCTGCTGTGCCGATTCTACGATCCCACTGGCGGCGCCATCGAGTTGGATGGCGCCGACATCCGCACACTGCCCCTTGATCGATTGCGCCGGAGCCTGTCGGCGGCCATGCAGTCGCCGCTCCGGTTCCAGGCGTCGGTAGCGGGCAATATTGCATTGGAACGGCCGGACCCGGTCCGGATCGACAAAGCGTGCCGGGCGGGCGCTGCTCATCGAACTGTGCGGGAACTCCCTCTTGGCCTAAATCAAACACTCGGATGGGTTCTGCCGGGCGCGGTGGACCTGAGCCCCGGACAATGGCAGCGGCTGGCTTTGGCCCGCGCCATGTACCGTGACGCGCCAATCCTGCTGCTGGATGAGCCGACCGCTTGCATGGATCCGTGGACGGAGGCGGAATGGCTCGCCGGGCTCCGCGACTACACGGCCGGCCGCACGGTCATCCTCATCACCCACCGGTTTGCGGCGGCTCGCTACGCCGACCGTATTTGCGTGATGGACCGCGGCCAGGTGGCTGAGTCCGGAACCCACGAACAGCTTGTTACCCGAGGCGGGCTCTACTCGGAAGGGTGGCGCCTGCAGACGGAACAAGAGTTGGCTGTATGACCTCCCAGGAGCACCTCGACGCACTGATCGCACTCTTGCACGGTTGGCATGAGCGGCATCGTTCGGGCGTCGACGGGGCGCCGAATTGCGAATGGCCTTCCGGCCTCGTCAGCCTGGCGGACCGTCACGGGCTCCTGCCTGTGCTCCATGCTGCGAATACGGGTACTCGACTCCATGGTTGGAAGCGGCAAAACGATCTTCGAATGCTGGGCCTCGCTGCGGAGACCGTCCGGCTGAGCTACGCTCTCGAGCGAGTGGGCATCCCGGTCCTGTCGTTGAAGGGGGCGGCGATCGCCCAGTCTCTGTACGGGGACTTCGGTTTCCGCCAGGCCACCGACGTTGACCTGATCGTAGCTGTCGAGGATGCGCCCGCCGCCATTGAATTTCTTCGTTCCCAAGGGTACCTTCTCGAGTTGTCCGTGGGCCACCTGTCATCGGCGGAGATCGCGGCCTGCAACACCGAGATTCCGCTCTCCCACCCACACCGCGGAGTGGAGGTGGATCTGCACTGGGGAATCGCGCCCCGGCACTCGCCGCACTGGGTGGACCCCGCGTTCCTGTGGCGAAAGACGGCGCGCACGGCACTGTGCGGCCGGCCGGTTGCCGTACCGGGTCCCGAAGCGCTTCTGATCTTCCTCGCCGTTCACGGGGCCCGCCATGTTTGGGAAAGGCTCATTTGGGCCGTCGACATCGCCATGCTGCTCGCCGGAAATCCGGGCATGGATTGGGCCTGGATCGACGAATTCGCCCGGCGCCATTCGCTGCAGGCGGTAATCTCGCTCGCCCTCGAGGTAGCCCATCGCGCCACCGGATGCGCTGTACGCCACACAGCGAACCCGCTCACGGATCGGGCAGCCCGGATCGTGGGCGCGACATGGGCATCGGAAAACGCCCCGGGAACTCGGGAAACGCTCCGGTTGACCGCTCTTCTTACATCGAGCCGGTACCGGCTCGGCCGCCATGTTCTGGGTCTGGCGGCGAGGCCGACGGAAAGCGACTGGCGAGTGGCCCGTCTGTCCGGGGCCTATCTTCCCCTCTACCGCTTGATTCGTGCGGGGAGACTGCTCGGACGCGCATTCACGGCTTCGAACTATTTGGAAAGGCAAACACGATGACGAAACGATCCATGCTACTCGCGATCGCATTGGCGCCGTTGACGGCGATGGCGGCGTCGGACAGCCCCAACTCCGGCGGGCCCCTCGGAGTTGTTTCGAGCGACTCCACGGTCCTGGTGAACGGCAAAGAAGCGGATTTCCGCGGGATCCCTGCTGTGCCGGTCTCCTCAGGCGACACGCTAGGAGTTACCGAGTCGGCGGCACGGGCGCGATTCAACGACACCAACCGCGTCGAGTTCGACAAGCGCACCAAGGCAGTGGTTCGCAAGCTGAAGGACGATCATATTTTCGTGTACCTCCGGGAGGGCGGCGTGCGGTTCCTTCCCGTGGTCGGCAAACTGTATATCTGTGCGGAGGACCGTCTCTTCATCCCGGTTCCCCAGGCCGAAGGTTTCGTCGTGATCGACAAAGACGACAAGGTTCTCGCGCACGACAACCGGGAGTCGGTGGATAAGCAGGGCTCCGAGCACTGCAATGAGATGGGGCCTGTCGCCTACCATGCCGGCGGCAAGACGAAGGCGGTGATCATCATTAGTGGAGCGGCCGCTGCGGCGGTCGCGGGTGGCTTCGCGGCGGCCGGTGGCGAGGGCGGCTCTTCGTCGAACAAGCCGCTATCGGTAAGCCCGAACCGCTAGTCGCGGACCAGATCGACAAACGGTTGGCCGTCCTCCGACACTTTCCACTTCTTGCTCCTGGCGTCGTAGTAGAGAAGGCCGACGCCCTTCATGGGCACAGGCACGGCCGCCTCCGCGCCGGACATCATGATTCCGGTGGGCCGTGCGGCATTGGTGGCGGGATCGATCAGCTTGTCCTGGAGGGTGACCACACCCGCTTCGAACGTGCTCCAGCCTGTGCTCTCGTAGGTGCGGTTGGGATACTCGTTGCCAAGGGAGAGTAGCGCGGCCCCGCCGGCGCCGCGGAAGGCCGGGAATAAGTCGGACTGATCGAACTTGTTTCCTTTCGCGATGAGGTAGGCATGGGTCACTTCCACCATGGCGCGCTGCGGGGGCGTGTTGACGGTGGCGATCTTGTTGTTGCTCAGCTCCACCGGCCAGATGCCCACGCCGACGAAAAACTGCTCACTGTTTTCGGTGACGTTGCCCTGAATGTTGAGCGTGTCCACATAACCGGCGGAGAAGATGTCGACGCGGTTGGAGTTGAACAGGTTGCCCGACGCCTCGAAGCTCCCGTTGAGGGTATGAATTCCGTATTCGCAGTTGGAGATCGAGTTCCGCGCGAACTTGTAGTTCTTCGCATTGGCGCTGTGGCCCATATGCAGCGCTGTGCCGGCCGGCCCGCTCCCGGCGCAGTAGAACGTCGAATCCTCGACCCGGATGTGCTCCACGTTGTCCATCGAACTGTGTGAGAAACGAACCGCCACAAAGTCAGGAGTGTTGGAGCCGCATCGCGAAACATGGATCCGGCGCAGGATGATGTCGGTGGTGATGCCGCCGGGATTGGGGCTGGATTGGTCGATGTCGATCGCGACTCCGGCCTCGGTCTGTGGCTCCGGACGGCACGAGAGGCGCGGAAACAAAGCAAGCCCCTCCATGACCAGTCCGTCGGTCTTGTCGATTCGGAGCATCACGCCACCCCGCGGACCAGCCCAGAGAACCTGCGGAGCCCCTGTGCCGGGTCCGGCGGCGTTGCCCCCACCCGTCAAGCCGGTCACCTTCAATCCACTCTTCCCGGCAATTGTCACCGTACCCGTGATTCTGAGCTTCAGTCCGGCCGGCACATTGATCTGGCTATGATCGCTGACCTGCCGGAAGGCCTGATCCAGAGCCGCCGTATCATCGGCGATGCCATCGCCGGTGACGCCGAATGCGCGGATGTCGATGCCTTGCGCCCATGCCGAACCGCCGAACAGGGCCCAAAGGACTGCTATGCGCAATCGCAGGTTCATCGTGTCAGTCCTCATTGGAACGGCTCGGATCGAACGGCGGAATGAACCACGGAGTTTAGTACGGTGTAGACGGACGCGGAACCGTGCGGGGTTTCCAAGGGCTGTCCTCCCGTTTCTCTTCGACGCGAGAGGGCTCGAGAAATAGCGAACTCGAGGACGAATCAGATTTCGGGACCGAGTATCCCGGACTGCAGCTTCTGCATGACTCCAGGCAACTCACCGTAGCCGCTCGGATACCGGACCGACCATACCGGAATGGAACTCGAGAGTTCCAGGTACTGGCGGACCATGGCGCGTTTGCGCTCAGGATCGCGCAGCGAGAAACAGTAGGCGTGGGGGAGGATTCCAAGAAGGACTTGCCGCGGTGGACACGCCGTAACGGAAAGGGGTTCCCCGGGCGGCAGACGTTCCAGCAGGCAGACTGCTTTCAGAGGTCTTTGCCGGTGTGCCCGCGCGAGCGGGGCGGTTCGCCACCCGTCGGCCTTGGCCCGGAACGGGACCGGTATCGCGACGTGGGCGCCGCATTCCTCGCGCCGCCACAGGACCACGTCGTCGGCCCAGACCGAATATCCCGCGTCTCCGAGCGCCGCGGCAAGCGTGGACTTCCCAGTGCCCGATCTGGCCGCGAATGCCACAACACCGCCGCTTGTGTCGACCGCGCTCGCGTGCAGCGCCTCCTCTCCCCTCGCCTGCAGCACCAGCGGCGCCACCGAGCGATAGTAGGCATCCTCGATCCATTCCTCCCCGGCCGAAAGAGACGCCACTCGCACCGGCCCTCCGCCGAGGTGGAACTCGAAGCGCGCTTGGCCAGGAAACTCGATCCGGGCTGGTGATCGCAAGGACCCGAACGCCACCGGACATCCGGCATTGTCGAGCCAGACCTCCGGATCCGGATCCGTCACCGCCGGCAAGGCCTCGACAGCCTCCAGTTGCGGGACCATGCTCTAGCCCTGTCCGGAGGGTTTGCGACTGTCCCCCTGGTCCCCGCCCGTGGTGCTGAGCTTGCCACCGCCGCCCTTCACCACCCCGGCGATCGTTCCAACGAAGCGAACCGTCATGGGGGTCCATGTCTCCCTGACAATCCGTGTTCCCGTGTCGTCTTGGCTTGCCATGTGCTTATCTCCTTGGCCTGATCCAGGCCTCGAAATTCAACACCGACCACATGCGGTGCAGTTGCCGCAGCGTGGCGCTCTCCAGATTGCGATTCCAGTGCTTCTCGAAATCCCCGGCACAGACGACCCCAAGTTCCACGAGCGCCTGAATTCCCCCGAGGCGGCGCCATACGCCCGGCAGTTCGGCACGGAACAGCCGCCGCAGAAAATGAACGCCATCCACTTTCCTCTGCGCGGAAAAGCCGAGATCCGGGAAGCGCGATTCGAGCATCGCGCGGAGCGGCCCCTTCGTACGCCTGCTTTGCACCAGGACGGCGGGATCGATGCGGTAGAGGAACTCGATCAGGTCGGGATCGCAGAACGGATGGGCCATCCGGACACCCAGGCGGCCGTAGTGGTCCCACATCTCCTCGAATTCCCACGAGACCACGGCGCTATCGAGCGCGGTCCGCATCTGTCCCACGTAGTGGCTGCCGCCGCGCTGGTCTGCGGCATGGTCGGATTGCTCGATTCGGCGGATTGCCTCCGCGCGCAGCGATGGATCGGGAGCCAGCCACGCGCCGAGACTGCCCTCGATCCGCTTCTGGCGGCGCGCGCTCATCCAGGATGGTGCGTGACCGTCGAGCCACCCGACAGCGCGAGCCCGCAACACCGGACGCAGTCCGAAGGTCCATAGGAGCGCGCCGAGCATCGATCCTTTTGGGTTCCGGAAGGAGCGCGCGTTGAACCGGGCCAGCGCAAGCAGATCGCGGAAACGGCCGGCAGCCAGGAAATCCGCCGCCAGCAGCGGCGATACACCGAGCCACTCATCGCCGCCGGTGCCCGTGAGGATGACGTCGTGTCCGCGCGCCGCGCCGAGTCCTGCCAGGCGGCTGTAGGCGGGGAGCCATGTATTCAGCAGCGGGGATCCGAGGGTGGGCGATAGCTCGATCGCAGCCGCGAGCAGTCCTCCGGGTCCCGCTGCGTCCGCAAAAGGCAGCAGATCTTGAGACAGGGCCAGCCGGCGGGCGACGCCACTTTGGATCGCCTGCTCGTTGACATCGGATTCATCGCCGGGAAACCCGAGCGAGAGCGTGTGCGGGCCGGCGGCGCGCGCATCGCGAGCCAAATCCGACGCAACCCCCGCCACGGCGACCGAATCGAGCCCGCCGCTCAGGAAAATTGCGGGTCGGACACCGCGCGTCGACCGGCGGACGGCGCGCTCAAACAGCGGTTCGAACCGGTCGAGATCCGTGTCCTGCGGCATCTCCGCCCCGTCCTCGGTAAGCCAATAGCGTTCCGTGCGCCAGCGGCCGTTTTCCAGGCACATCCGGTACCCCGGAGGGAGGCGATGAATTTCGGCGAAGAACGTTTCCGACGGGTCCGGCCAACTATCCCGGAGATGGTTCACGGCCGCTACGCGGTTGATCCCGGAGGAAACCTTCGGGTGGCGGCGGAGTGCATCGATAGACGGAGAAAATATCCTCGACGGCCCGGCGCCGGACCAGAACAGGGGATGGGTACCCATGGGGTCGCGCGTGCACAAACCACGCTTTGACGCGGGATCCACCAGGACAAGCGCGTAGGCGCCTCGCAGCATCCTGGCCAGATCCCAACCCCATCGCTCCCAAGCCCGAACGACGATCCGCGGACCCGTTTCACACCGCCCAATTTCGCATTCCAGTTCGTCGCCATTCTGGATGACGCCGCTGAAAAAGAGGAGACAATTCTGGCTGACCGCCGCCATGGGAGGCGCAATCTCGGCCACCCAGGCGGAATCCGGACAGGCCCGGGGCGCTGCATCGCGCTCGATGGAAGCGCTAGCCGGCAACCAGACCCTCGCTGTGGAGTTGCGCCGCGATCATGCCGATCTCGGCGCGCACCTCCTCTTCCGAGACAACGTATTGCCGGTGGAACTCAGCCGCCGCATCCTCGAGGGAAGCTCCTGCCACGAGCAGTTCCCACAGAGCTGCCGCGGTCGAGTTGAGTTCGTGAATCCGGTCTGTCTTCAGATTCAGGAGGATCAGCGAGCCGCCTGTGTATTGCGCCAACACGTCTGGCGGCGGGTTGGCGGGTGATGTCTTCATGGCTCCCTGGTTCCATCGGCGTCCTGAGCTAAAAACCTTAGCTCAAAAACCCTAGCTGGAACAGGAGGCCGGTCAGGTATCCGGGCCCGCGCCTACTCGTCGGAAACCCGTACGATAATCACGGTCAAGTTGTCCTGCGCCGGCCGGTCCATCGCCAGCGCTCGGCCTACGAGGTCTCGTGCGCCGATGTCACTTTGCCCGCGCAGCAGTCCGCCCAGTTCATCGATGGTCATGGCCATGGTCAGGCCGTCGCTGGCCATCAGGACGAGGTCTCCATGGCGAAGCCGCAAGGGGGAAGGACTTCGGTCCACCTCCCGGATCTCCGGCGCCCCGAGGTAGCTTCCCGGCGCGCCGCCGGCCATTTCCTGTATGTGCAGAATGTTCAACAGTTCGAACAATTCGTCGCGCATGAGAAACAGGCTCGTATCGCCCACCGAGATCCACCATAGGCGGTCGTCACGGGAGCCTGCGGCGAGGAGTGTGGTCCCGGTGACGCCTGGAGACAGGTGGGCGCGGGCGCCCAAGTCCAGCACAGCCGATTGCGCGCTGATGAGAGCGTCTTCCATCCATTCGGTGAAATCTTCCCCGCCGCGGACCGATTCCCACTGTTCGGCGAACGCCGCTGCCGCCGCCCTGGCTGCCGCCGCGTTGTCGCGGTAGCCGCTCATGCCGTCGCAAATCACACCGAGCCAGCCGGACTCATCCTGGCGGATCGAGTAGGAATCCTGTTGGGATTCCCGGCTGCCTACGTGTTGGGCGATGTCGATGTTGTAGCGCAGATCTTCAGCATACCTCGCCGTTGAGGCCGCTACGCCCAGATCTCGTGGACCGGTCCGTACCGATCTTCGCTGGCCGCGAACGGCACGTACTCGAAGCCCCGCTTGAAAGGATCGTCCTGGCGGACGGTCGTCCAATCGATGCCCATCGCGGAGTAGATAGTGGCTGCGATATCTTCGGCTCGGATGTCGCGCTCGCGTCCCCATCCGGGCTCCGCGGTCACGGCCCCGCGCTCGTCGGTGGAGCCGATCACCTTCGGCCCGCGGATTCCGGCCCCGGCGAACAACACGGACTGTTGGAGGAAATGATCGCGCCCTCGTTGGGCATTCAGATTTCCCACCGTGCGTCCGAATTCGCCCATGCAGAACACCAGGGTTTCGTCGAGGAGGCCGTCGGCCTTCAGGTCTCCCAGCAGGTTTCCTAGCCCGGCATCGAGTTGGCGAATCGGCGACCGGTCATTGGCCATGTTGAATCCCGTTGTGTAGATATCGGCGTGGTTATCCCATCCGCCGATGGTCACCTGAATGAACCGCGCGCCGAGGCCGGACCGCAGGACGTTGCGCGCGGTGATGCAGGCATTGCCGAATCCGGTGTTGCCGTATCGTTCGCGTTCCTCGGCGGAAAAGCGGAACGCCTCATCCACGCGCGAGTTGTACATCAGCAGGCGGGCGCTGGTATTGAACTGCGCTGTCTCGCGGCTGGTCAACCCGAGCGCGGCGTTGTCACGCTCTTCGCCATCCATCTTCAGCAGCAAATCGTAGCGCCGGCCGAAGGCGTCGGGGCCGTCGCGATGAATGGTGTTGTCGAGTCCGTTCCCGCTTGGATTGAGGAGAAACGGCGAATGGGTGGGGGGAAAGTATCCCTGCGACGGGATTCCCGTGCCTGTGTTCAGCGCCAGAAAGGCAGGTAGCACCTGACCGGCTTGCGTGGATGCCAGCTCCATCGACAGCACGGAGCCGATGTGCGGGGCAATACGGGCGGTGCTTGAAGTGGGGTTGCGTCCGATCTGGACCCAGTCCCTAGCTAGTTGGTGGACGGCGGCCCATGATCGCACCGAGCGCACGATCGCCACCGAATCCAGATGCTGGGCGGTGGCGGGCATGATGCCGCGGGGCCAGCGGATACCGCCGAAGGTCTCGGGCTCGAATCCGGCCGGCGTCCATCCGCCTTCCTTGAAATCGAAGCTGTCCACGTGGCTGATGCCGCCGTTGAGCTGAATGAAGATGCAGTTCTTTGCTTTTCGGATCGGCTCGGCGGCGCGCGCCACGCTCTCGCCGGGCCTTGCCGGCAGCAGGAAGTATCCGCCCACGGCGCTGGCGGCATGCCGGAAAAACATGCGGCGGCCCACATGCGGACCGTGCCAGAACAGCGTCCCCGGATGCCGTTCCTCGATGGCGCGCCAATCGATGCCGAACCTGTCTTTTTTGGTCATGATGCGTCGGGCCTCAGTAGCTGAACAGGAACTCGGTTTTGTTCACCAACACCCACGCCAAATCCTCGATGGCGAGGTTGCGCGCGGCTGCGGTGCGGGCCTTTTCGAGATGAGCGATCGCCTCGGCCCGCTCGCGTTCGGGGGGCGCATGGCCGAGAATCAGGAGGAACAACTCCTCCACCGCGGCGCCGTTGTCGGCGATGGCCGCCGCGTTGCGAAGGTTCTCCGACGCACGCACCTTCAGACGGTTGGTGACGAAGGCGTTGTTCATCAGGCTCAACTGCTGGATGATCGAACCTTCGCGGCTACGCGTCACCGTATCGCGATTGCCGCGCAAGAATGCGTCCATGAACAAGCGCGAAGCTCCATTGGTTCGCGGCTCCTGCGGATCGGGAAGTTGGCAGGCCCATTCGAACATGGCATCGAACCCGTTGACGCGATACGGCGTAAAGATGCCGGTGGCCTTGGTGATCGCGTCGTGGACCTCCTCGCCTTCCAGGCGCCTCGGGTAGCGGCGGGCGAAAAGGGGCACGTGGCTCACATTCCATTCGCCGTCGTAGTTCGCGCTTAGCTGATACGCCGAAGATTCCGCGATGAGTCGCAGGAACTCGCGCATCTTGAAATTGCCGGACCGGAGTTCGTTCGCCAGCAGGATCAGCAGGCGCGGGTGCGACGCCTGCAGCGTCCACGGCGCTGGCGGCGGATTGTCGGGATCGAGCCGGGCGGGGTCGAGCGCGTCCACGGGTTCGACGAGCCCGTATCCGAACATGGCTTTCCACAGCCGGTTGGCGAAGTTGATTGCGACGATCGGATCGTCCACTAGCTTGGCCGCGAACTCGCTGCGCCAATCGTCCGAACCCGCCGGTGTGCCGTCCCGATACTCGGGCATTACGACGCGAAGCGAACCCACCGGTTGACGCGCGGGGCGATTGCCGGAGATCGTGTTGAGGTTATAGCCGCCGGCGGCGCGGTCACCCACGTTGAAAGAGTTGTACAGGGGATCGGCTTGCGGGGTGACGCGCTGGAGCGTGATGCGCGAGAAGAACGCCGATAGCCGCTGCGCCTCACCGCGCGTTGCCTGCCCGCCCCACAGGCTCAACTGATCGAGATGACGGCGGCCGTCGTGGCACAGCAGGCAATCATAGTGCCCCATGCCGGCGAAGCGTTCCATCACCTGGAACAGCATGAAGTCATAGACGTCCTGCGCCGGTCCCATGGTCTGGCGGCTGCCCAGCAGGTAGTTGACGGCTCCGTTCTCGGGGTCATAGGAATTCCCCGACGCCGAAATCATCTCGAACACCATGTCGCGGAGTGACTTTTCCTGGGAGATCGAGTTGTAGATCCAGTTATAGAACGCGTTGCGGCCCCGGAACTGCCGGTTGATGTTGGTGTTGACGATGACGTTGCCCACCAGATCGCCCATCCACATGGTCCACCGGTCGACGAATTCGCGGGAATAGAGAAGCCGGTCGATCACGCGGCTGCGCTTGTCGGTAGACGGGTCAGCCAGAAACTCGCGGACGTCGGCCGGGGAGGGAATCCGCCCGGTGAGATCGAGGTAGATGCGCCGGAGAAAGACCTCGTCGGTGGCCACCGGAGCCGAAGGCACGCCAGCCTCGGCGAGTTTGTCGAAGATCTCACCGTCGATGAAGTTGCGGCGCGGGATATCGGCCGGGGCCACCGTGCGGACCTTGCCGGCGGATCGCGATCCTACCTTCGAAGTCTGCGCGAACAACAGCATTTGCTCACGCGCCTGGCGCTGCAGGAAGCTGCCGGGATCGGCACGGAAGGAACAATCCTCACCGGAGCCTCCGGTTGCGCCGGAAAGGATACCGCCGCAAAGACCGCCGCCGAAAAAGATGGCGGCGAAAAGAAAAGGAAGCGCTGGTCGCACAGCCCTCAGACTCCTCGTTACGTTCGTTCTCGTTCTTCCCACCTGGAAACACGGACACAGGGGGAGATGTTTCGATTAAAGCACATTTAATCTGGTACTCGAGTCCCGGGGTCAGTCCCTCGGCGGAGGCTCATTGCCCGCTTCGAGAGCCGCCCGCCGCATGTCCACCCGGGAGAGCAGGAACAGCCCGATGGCGAAGAACAGGATCAGGGATAGAATCGCGACGCGAAGGCTGCGGGTCCACTGAAATGCGAGCCCGAAAAACAGCGGACCGAGCCAACTCGTTCCTTTGTCGGAAATCTCGTAGACGGAGAAGTACTCGGCTTCCTGGCCTTTCGGAATCATGAACGAGTACATGGAGCGCGACAGTGCTTGGCTGCCGCCGAGCACGATGGCGATCAGCGCCGAGGCGATGAAAAACTGGGTGCGGTTGTAGACGCCGAAGTAGATATAGACCAGCCCGAGACACCAGACGCCGAGCGCCGCCATCACGGACATCTTGTTCCCGATGTAGCCCGCCACCTTGTTGAAGCCGAGGGCGCCGCCGAAGGCGACGAACTGCACCATCAGGACCGCCGCGGTGAGGTCGGAAACGGCGAGCTTCAACTCCTGCGAACCGAACTGGACGGCCATCGTGATCACGGTCTGAATGGCGTCGTTATAGATCAGGTACGCCACCAGGAACCACATGGTCTGCGGGTATTTGGGCAGTTGGGAAAACGTGTGCTTCAGTTGCCCGAGCGCGGCGGCGATGGGGCTCACGCCTTCCGGAGCGGCTTTTTGCGGGTTGCGATTGCGCAACCGCGCCAGCGGGATGAGAGTGAACAACGCCCACCATACCCCGGCGGAGGCAATGCTGATCCGCACGGCCATGGCTTCGGTGAGACCGAAACGTTCCGCGTTGGAGAACAGAAACAGGTTCGCCGCCAGCAGCAGCCCGCCGCCGAGGTAACCCATTCCCCAGCCTTTCGAAGATACGGCGTCGCGCTGTTCCGGTGGAGCGATTTCGGGCAGAAAGGAATTGTAGACGACGATGGATGCGCCGAAGGTGAAGTTGGCAATCAGGAACAAAGCACAGCCGAGCATCCACCGCGCACCGTCGAGAAAGAACATCGCCATCGTGGCGGCGGCCCCGATGTAAGCAAGGGCGCCCATCATCTCGCGCTTGCGGCGGCCATAGTCGGCCAGGGCGCCGAAGATGGGTAGGGCCAGCACCTGCGTGAGCACGGACGTCGAAACCGCGTAGGGCCACACCGACTCGGCGGCAATCGGGATCCCGGCCAGATGGACGTTTCCCTCCGCGTCGGCGGCGGCTTTCGCCAGTGCAGTCAGGTAGGGTCCGAGCAGAACCGAGACGACGGTGGTGGAGAACGCCGAATTCGCCCAGTCATAGAAGTACCAGGCGCGCTGTTCCCGTTCCGAGTAGGTGGGTGTCATCGATGTTACCGTGATCGTTCCGGCGCCGCGTCGATGGGGAAGCCGCTCACTGCGCGGCGGGTTTCAGTCCGCCGGCCTGCGGATCTGGAAAAGCCCGTCCGGCCATCTCCTTGAGTGCGACGTAGTCCACTTTCCCGTTGCCCAGACGGGGCAGTTTGTCGACGTGGACCACCTGACGCGGCACCGCGATTTCCGGCAGGCCGCTCTCGCGTGCGGCGGCGAGTAATTGGGACCGCTCCATCGCGCGGTCTTCGGTGTAGAGCAGGATCACCTCACCGCGCTGCACGCTGGATACGGTTGTGGCGGCATGGGCGCGGTCCGCCGAAGCCGTGGCGGCGATCTTCTCCACCACTTCGAGCGAGACCATCTCGCCCGCCACCTTGGCGAATCGCTTCACGCGCCCGATGATGGTGACAAAGCCCTCGTCATCCACCTCGACGATATCGCCGGTCTCATACCAACCCGGGCCGAGGGACGACGACGGAGGCTGAATCTTCCCCGGCGCGTCGTGCTTCAGGTAGCCGAGCATGAGGTTGGGTCCCTTCAGATGCAGCATGCCGCCGCGATCGATACCGGGAACCTCCAGCACCCGGTGCTCGATGCCGGGCATCATCCGGCCCACGGAACCGGACTTGGAAAACAGGGGCGTGTTCACCGACACCACCGGCGAGCATTCGGTGACGCCGTAGCCTTCCATCACGCGGATGCCGAACCGTTCCGCGTAGGTTTGCCTCACCGTGTCCTGCAACCGTTCGGCGCCGGAGATCACATAGCGGATCGAGTAGAAATCATATTCGTGCGCGAAGCGGGCGTACTTGGCGAGGAAGGTCCCGGTGCCGAAAAGCACGGTGCAATCCTGGTCGTAGCACATCTCCGGAATCATCCGGTAGTGGAGCGGAGACGGATAGAGGAACACCTTGGCGCCGGTGAGGATGGGCAGCAGAGCGCAGGCGGTCAGTCCGAAACTGTGGAACAAAGGCAGGGCGGCCAGAAACTTGTCGTTGTTCGAAAACTCATACACGGCCCGAATCTGGTTGATGTTGGCAAGGATCGAGGCGTGACTGAGCACCACCCCTTTCGGCTTGCCCTCAGAGCCCGACGTGAACAGGATCACCGCCGGATCTTCCGGATTCGCGCGGCGCATCACCTTTTCCGGATGGCGCAAGGCGTAGAGCATCAGCCAGGCTTTGTCGGCGATCCCGAACTGCGGGCGTAAGTCTTCGAGCGCGATCACCTGGACGTTTTTGAGCGCCGCCACTTTTTCCGTCAGGCGGGCCTTCTCGAGGAACACGCGGGACGTGAATATGGTCTTGATCCGCGCGGTGTCGATGGCGCTCTGCATGCCCTCGACGCCCGAGGTGTAGTTGATCATCGCCGGCACGCGGCGGTAGCAGAACAGCCCGAGCAGCAGCATCACCGTCGGCGAGGCGTTGGGCATAATCAGGCCGACGTGCTCCTGTTCGGCGGTGCTGCGCGCGGTAAGACGGCCGAGGGCGAGGGCGCCGCGCAAGACGTTCCCATAGGCGTCCGGCTGGAAGCGGATATCGGACAGCGCTTCGTGGTCACGCCCGAACAACTCCACCGCATCCAGGAAAGACGCGAACAGCGTGGTTGGCGGCCGGGCCTCGAACCAGTTGCGTTCGAGCATCTGCCGGATCTGGTGGGACGCGATCCGGCGGCGAATGCGTGACGTGCGCCCTTCGGGCTCCGGAAACTCGGTGAGCGGGAAAAAGGTGGCGGTCACGCGAGGCCGCCAGATCCGGGGAAACGGTGGCTTCAGCCGGTTGAAGTTCGAATAGACCGCGCCGTCGATATTGACGGGCAGCACCTTGGCTCCGGTCTTGATGGCGACGAAGGCCGCGCCGTCGTAGACCTTCATCAGGCTCCCGGTGGTGGTGAGCCGCCCCTCCGGGAACAGGCACACCGGTTTGCCGGAATTGATCAGCTCGATCACCTGCTTCATCGCGAGCGGGCTGGCGGTATCGACCACTAGATGATTGAAGAACCGCAGGATGATGCGGAAGTGCCACTGCGCCGCGATTTGAGTGTGGGTGATCCACCAAACGTCGAATGGGCAATAGGCGTACACGAAGGCGGGGTCCAGAAAGCTCTGGTGATTACAGAGAATCAGCAGCTTTTCCGGAGGGCGTTGCGGAACAGAGCCGCGCACCTGATAGCGGAACAAAAACCGGAGGAGAAGGCGAACCAGGAATCGCGCCATGGGCCGGTGTCCGCGGCCTCAGGCCAGCAGCGCCTTCACCACGTTGCCGTACAGGTCGGTGAGCCGGAAGTCGCGGCCGGCATGACGGAAGGTGAGTCTGGTGTGGTCAAAGCCCAAGCAGTGCAGGATGGTGGCGTGAAAGTCATGCACGTGGACGGGCTTGTCGGCGATAGACTGGCCGATCTCGTCGGACGCCCCGTGCACTATGCCACCCTTCACCCCGCCGCCGGCGAGCCACGACGAGTAGACTTTGTTGTGATGGGCGCGGCCGTTTTTGCCTGAGAGCCAGGGCGTGCGGCCGAATTCGGTGGTCCAGACGACGAGCGTTTCGTCGAGCATGCCGCGCGACTTCAAGTCCTGGAGCAGCCCGGCAATGGGTTGGTCGACGTTGCGCGCCAGCTTGTCCATGTCCTTGATCTCGCCGTGCACGTCCCAGTTCTTGGTGGAGCCGGTGTCGATCAATTCGATGAACCGGACGCCGCGTTCGGCCATGCGCCGCGCCGCCAGACATTGCCACGCGAAGCCGCTGGTGGCGCCCCGCTCGAGCCCGTACAACGCGAGCGTGGCGTCGGTCTCCTTGGAGAAATCGAACACCACCGGCATCTCGCTCTGCATGCCGAAGGCGGTCTCGAACGATTGCATGCGGGCGGCGAGCGCTTCGTCACCGGGCCGCGCGCCGAGATGGCGGCGATTGAAGCGCGACAGCAGATCGAGCTCGAGTTCCTGCATCCGCGCGGTGGGCGCCCGCCGGTCCAGGTTCTGCACCGGCTCGGGTCCCCCTGTGACGCGAGTGCCGGAGTGGGCCCCCGGCAGGAAGTCCGAAGACCACACCTGGCTCCCCGCATAAGGCAGATGCGGAGCCAGCACCACGTACGAGGGCAGGTTGCGATTCTCCGTGCCGAGGCCGTAACTCACCCAGCTTCCGATGCTGGGGCGCTTCTGCGTCACCGAACCGGTGTGGACGCCCATGGCGGCCTGGAAATGATCGTTGTGATCGCCGGTGAGGGATCGAATCACGCAGAGATCATCGGCGCACGCCGCCATCGCGGGCATCATCTCGGTGGCTTCGAGTCCGCTATTTCCGAACCGGCGGAAACCCCAGCCCGCGGGTAGATACGCGCCCTTGTCTCCCTTCTTGCCTTCGGCGGCCAGTTTCGCGAGAGCGGGCTTGGGGTCAAAGGTGTCGACGTGGGAGACGCCGCCGGTCATGTACAAAAAGATCACCCGCTTGGCTTTGCCCGGAAAATGCGGCGCCCGCGGGGCCAGGGGATCGGCGGAGGCGGCGAGGAGATCGGAAACGATGGCCGGAAACAACGTGGATCCGGCTACCAGGGATCGTACGGCTTGCCGGCGTGTGAAGTTGGAGTCGGACATCGTCTTCGCTCCTAATCAATATAAAAGAATTCGTTCGACGCCAGCAGAACACGCGTGAGGCTGGCGAGCGCGGCGCGGTTGCGGTTCTCGATCGGAACCGCGCTCTCGACAGCGTGGCCGGCCTTGGTGAGATAGGCGGTCGATTCGGCCAGTTCGGCGGCCGACGGCGCGCGCCCGTAGAGAAGCGCATAGAGGTACCGGACGCGATCGGGCGCGCCGGCGTGCGCCATTCCGGCGCGGACCGCGATGCGGTCCGCCTGAGCGTGTATGAATTCGTTGTTGAAAAAATAGAGCGATTGCAGCGCGGTTGTGTTGCCCGAGCGGTAGGGCGTGGTGTTGTTGGGGTCTCCGCCGTCGAACAACTCGAGATACGGATGGCGCCGGAAGCGCTGCTGGATCAGGTAGACGCTGCGCCGGTTGGTGTCGTAGGTGTCGAGATCGGCGACGAAGGGGCGATGCTGTGTGAACCGGTAGCTCCCACGGGGCGGGAACGGGTGCGCGCCGCCGGGTGTGGGGTCCAGGTTGCCGCCCGCCATGAGCAGGGTGTCTCGAAGCTCTTCGGCCGAAAGCCGCCGCCGGTCGAATCGCCAGTAGGTCTCATTCCGCGGATCCGCGGTGGCGTTGGCCACGGAGTCTCCCGAGGCAGTGGCGTAGGCCCGGGTCAGCAGGATTCGTTTGTGGAGTTTGCGGAGCGACCACCCATCCTCGATGAATCGCGCGGCAAGCCAGTCGAGCAGTTCCGGATGCGTGGGCCTGTCGCCGCGCGCGCCGAAATCATTGGGCGTATTCACGATGCCCCGGCCGAAATGCCACAGCCAGACTCGATTGACGATCACGCGGGCGGCAAGGTGGCTGGCGTCCTCGGTGATCCACTTGGCGAGCAGATCCCGGCCGCTTCCTTTGTATTCGGACGGGACCTGTTGGCCACCGAGAATCTGGAGAAAGCCCCGCGGCACGGCGGGCCCCGGGGTGGTCGGATCGCCTTTCACGAGCATGTGCGACTGTTTCGGCGTTCCTTCCGACACCGCGTAGGCCATGGGGACCTCCGGGAAGCTCTCGCGGAGCCTGGTGAGTTCGTTGGAGGCCTCGAGATAGCGTATGCGCTTGTCGGCGGGGTCGTCCGGCTTGGAGCCTTCGCCTTTCTTGACGATGCGATACAGCTCCACCATCTTCTTCTGGGCCTTGGACAGCTTGTCGGAGTCCTTCGGATCGAGGGCGACGAAGCGGTCCAGATACTGATGATGCTCGAGGCCGGCGTGGGCATAGGCGGTGCTCTCGAAGATGCCGTGGAGCCCGTAGTAGTCACGCTGGGGAATCGGGTCGAATTTGTGATCGTGGCAGCGGGCGCAGCCCACGGAAAGCCCGAGGAACGCCTTGCCCATGTTGTCGAGCGTGTCGTCGATGGTGAGGTAGTGTTCGCGGTCGGTCTGGCCGAAGCGCCGGCTGTTGGCGACATAAGAGGTGGCCACGATTTTGTCGCGGCGGTCTTCGTCATTGGCCGCGGGCAGCAGGTCACCGGCAATCTGCTCTCGCAGGAAACGGTCAAAGGGCTTGTCGGCGGCAAATGACCGGATCACGTAGTTGCGATAGCGGTACATTTCCGGCACGGGGAAGTCCGAGGCGTCGCCGGCGGTATCGGCATACCGGACCAAATCCAGCCAATGGCGTCCCCACTGCTCGGCGTAGGCGCGGGAGGCGAGCAGACCGTCGACGGCGCGCTCTTGGGCGCCGGGCGCGGTGTCGCTCAGGTACTCGTCGAGTTGCGCCTGCGAGGGCGCCAGGCCCGTGAGGTCATAGGCGAGGCGGCGGAACCAGGTCCGGCGCGGGGCGCGGCCGAGCGGGATGAGTTTCTTTTCGTCGAGTTTGGCTTTGACGAAACGGTCGACTTCGGTTGCGTTCCATTCCTTGCTCGCGATGGCGGGCGGAGCCACGGAAGAGAGTGGGCGGTAGGCCCAGTGGTCTTTCTCCTTCGCCCACTCATAAGGCGGTGCCTCGGCGGCGATATTGGCCGGCCCTGTGCGAGGGTCCGGTGCCCCGTCTTTGATCCACTGCTCGATGGCGGCGATCTCGGACTCCGGCAGCGGGGCGCCGGGCGGCATCTTCAAGTCGCGATGGCGTCCGCGGATGGTCTTGACCAGAAGGCTCTCCTCGGGCTTTCCGGCGACGATAGCGGGAAGCCCGGATTTGCCGCCTTTGCGCACGCCTTCCGCGGAATCGAGGTAGAGACCGGCCTGAGCGGCGGGCTTGGTCTTCTCGCTGTGGCAGGCGTAGCACCGCGCGGCAAGAACGGGTCGAACGTTGGTCTCGAAGAAATCGAATTCGCCGGCGTGGGCCGCGGCGGATGCCAGCAAGGCGATCACCAACAGACAGCATTTGTGCAGTGGGTTCACGGATCCTCGGCAACCATTCTATCCTTCTAACGGCATTTTGGCTTGGATCGGCCTGGTTGCACTTGGGGCGGTCTGCGGTAGCCGTAAAGTTAAATTTACTTAATATTTCTCTTGACTGGGCGACTGGTGCGGCTTAAAATTAAAAACGTTTAATCTGGCTGCGCGGGCGGCTTTGGGTGGCCGCATGCAGCCGCGCAGCTGCAACAACAATCCAGTCAGGGGGTACTTTATGTTACGAGTTGTTCGGATATTTGCCGCTCTATGTATGTTGCCGGCGTTGGGATGGTACGTGTTGGCGCAACAGCAAGCTACGCTGACCGGGACCGTTAGCGACACCTCCGCGGCGCTGATTCCAGGCGCGCGGGTGACGCTGGTCAACGCGGCGTCGGGAGAAGAGTACGGTGCCACCACCAATGAAGTTGGCTCCTATACGATCCCGTTCGTAAAGCCGGGAACCTATTTGTTGTCGGCCGAGGCGGAAGGCTTCAAGAAGTCGACCCGGTCGAACATGCGGCTGGACACAGCATCGTACACGCGGGCTGACTTGTCGCTCGAATTGGGCGACGTCACCGAAACGGTTACGGTCGAGGCAGATGTGCCGCTATTGAAGACGGAGAACTCTTCCGTGGGTTCGGTGATTCAGAACAAGACGATCGCGAACATGCCGTTGCTGGGGCGGCGCGCGGCGCAACTTGTGCGGCTATCGGGATTCGTGGTGCAAACGGGGACCGGTTCGCAATTCCAGATTGCCGGGGGCCGGTCGAACAACGCCATGTGGACGCTCGACGGAGGGTCCACCCAGAACATATTGCTTGGGGTGGCTTCCCTGAACTTCGACCCGCCGATCGAGGCGCTGGAAGAAATGAACGTGGAGGTATCCAACTATAAGGCGGAGATGGGCCGGTCCGGCGGAGGCTTCATTCAGATGACCACCAAGGCCGGCACCAACAATTTTCATGGCGCGTTGTATGAGTTCATCCGGAACGACGCCATGGACTCGCGGCAGTTCTTCGCGGCGAGCAAACAAAAGCTGCGCCGGAACCAGTACGGGTTCGCGCTCGGCGGACCGATCAAGAGAAACCGTAGCTTCTTTTTCGTGAGCCATGAGTGGACGCCGCAAACGACGGCGAATCCACGCATCGAGAACATACCCGCGCCGGCGGAAACGCGAGGCGACTTTTCGGGACTGCGCACGGCGATCCGCGATCCCGAGACCCGCCAACCAGTGCCGGGCAACATCATCCCCGCCAGCCAGATCGATCCGGTGGGGCTGGCCGCGGCCGGGTTCTGGCCGGCGCCGAACATCGACGGGCGCCCGAGCCGGAATCGGAACTATCTCGGGCTGGCGACGACAAAGGGCACACCCAAGACACTGTCGGTGCGCCTGGACCACAGTATCTCGGACCGCCACCGTGTGTTTGGCCGGTATGTCCACAACCTGAACACCAACAACGAGAACTTCGGCATATGGCCGGATCCGGTGCACAACGATGCGCGCATCGTCCGGAACGAATATTACAACTGGTCGGTGACGGGGATTTCCAACGTCTCGCCGACGCTGGTGACCGAATACCGGTTTACATGGAACAAACGGAAGTTCCATCCGATCATCGCGGCGAAGGGGCTGGGCCTCGCGCAGCAGATCGGCTTCCAGGGCGGCGATCCGGAGTTCTTTCCTGGATTCGGGTTCTCGGGCGGCATCCAGCGCATCGGGCGCGGCGGCGGACAGGAGCGCCGCCAGTTTCCCATTCGCGATAACCATATCGTGAATAACTGGACGAAGGTGCTTGGATCTCACACGTTGAAGTGGGGCGGCGAGTTCCGGTGGTCCACCAATGACGATGAGAATCTGCCCACCGCCGGCGGCAACATGAGTTTCAACAACAACGCCACCGGCGATCCGGTAGCGGCGCTGCTCTACGGATGGGTGGCGAGCGGCGCGCGCCAGCAGACGCTGCTGGTGCGAAGCCGGGCGAACTCGATGGGGATGTATCTGCAAGATGACTGGAAGGTCTCGCGGAAGCTGACTCTGAATCTGGGGTTACGGTACGATTTGGACACGCCGCGATTCGAGGCGATCGACAACCGCCAGAATTCGTTCGACACGGGCGCGGTCAATCCGGTGTGCGATTGCCTCGGGTTGGTTACGTGGTCCGGCCGGAACGCGCGCGGCGGCAGCAAGTACGCGCATAACTTCGTGTATGGAAATCTGGGGCCGCGGCTCGGCTTCGCGTACCGTCCGATGGATGGATGGGTAATTCGAGGCGGCGCGTCGATCGTATACACGGGGCAGTACGACCAGGCGACGCCCATCGTGGCCAACGCCGGATTCGCCATACAAGGCAACTTCGGTACACTGCGGCCCACCGACGCCGCGTTCCGCTTGCGCGACGGGCTTCCGGCCTTGGCGCAGCCGTCCGAAGCAGACCTTGTTCCGGGCTTCGGCGCGGTGGCGATCGGAAAGTCGCCGGTATTTGCGCCGCAGTTTTTCGAGCCCGAAAACCGCCCGAATCCCTACCTGTTGACTTATAACTTGAACGTCCAGAAGCAACTTCCGAAAGAGATGTTGTTCGAGGTGGGATATCTTTCGACGCTCGGACGAAAGCTGACAATTCCGGGTACGGCGACCCTCAACCAGATCCATCCCAACCAGATCGCTCTGGTGGACACACAGCGTATCGCGCCTCAGGTGCTGCGGCCGTTCCCGCAGTTTTCGAATGTGACGATGATCGCGCCGACGTGGGGGGCATCGGAGTACCACGGCGTCAATTTCCGGCTGGAGAAGCGATACTCGAACGGGCTGCAGTTCAGCATGAACTACACCTTTGCGCGGGCGATCGACAATGTGGAGGGCCGCAACGAACTGGCCGGGGAAGATGGCAACGCGCCGTTCGCCAACCAGTATGACCGCGCGCAGGCGTGGTCGCTCGGCGGGAGCCACATCCAGCACCGGTTCATCACCGCCGGCGTCTGGGACGTTCCGGTGGGGCGCGGACGGAAGTTCGAGTTCGGGAGCGGATTGGCGAACCAGGTGCTGGGCGGGTGGACGTTGGGGACCGTGATCGAAGCACGGACGGGTCCCCCATTCAGCGCCTACTGGGGCAATGCAAGCCAGATCTATCCGACGGCGGCTCGCGTACGGGCCGACGCGGTCAAGGACTACGCGGCGAATCCGGACTGGCGAAGTAACGTTCGCGGCGCCGCCTTCTTCGACACCTCGGGATTCGCCCGGCCGGCGCGATTCACATTCGGGACCGTGGGCCGCAACGCGTTCATCGGCCCGGGCGCGCTACGCGCGGATCTTTCTTTGATCAAACAGATCCGGATGCCGTGGGAGAACCATAGCCTCGAGTTCCGGGGAGAAGTGATCAATTTCCCGAATCGGGCCAACTTCGCCACGCCGAATCAGAATCTCCAGGCGGCCAACTTCGGGACGGTAACCGGTTTGACGGCGGGGGCATCGGGCCGGATTGTGCAGTTGGGGTTGCGCTACGCATTCTGAGGGATGGGGCGCGCGAGAGTAGGCCTCTCCAGACTAGGGCGAAACCTCGAAGCTCGCTCGCCCCTGCGTGTCCGGATCCGGAAAGAACGACACGGCATTGGGCGGATAGACCATGGAGTGGTGGATCACTTCATCGGGATACAGATCCAGAATCCAGAACTGCGGTTTGGCGCCACTCTGGCAGGCGCTGCCCGCGACGTACTGCAATGGGCTGCCCGGTGTTGCTCGCGTCCACTGTGGCTGATGAACGTGACCGGCAAGGACCACACAGGCGCCATTTTCACGCAAACTACGGGCGATTTTGTCGCGGTCTTTGAGGAAGAGGATTTCCTTTCCGGCCAGCTTGGGCGCACTCTCCGCCGTCATCTGGACCGGATGATGAAGAGTGACGATCACCACGCGGCCAGCCTTGCGATCGTCTCGCATCATGCCCAAGAGGGCGCCGAGTTGGTCCATGGGGATCTCACCATTGGCGCGGCGGTGCTGGGCGTTTGGCGCACGGTTGGAGTCCATGCCATAGATAACCACGGCGCTCGTATCGAGGCGGCGCGGGTATGGCCCGCCATAACGGGTGCTGAACGACAGGGCTTGCTTGGGGTCCCCACGGCTCCAGAGGTCATGGTTGCCGGGGATGTCGAGCAGGCTGCCGCTGAGCCCGTATTTGTCGAGGCCCAGACCATGCAGGCGGTTGGTATCAGAATAGTGGCCATGCGCGAGGAAGGTTGCGCCGGTGCTGAATTCGGCCTGCTTTCCCGACGAGGTGAGATCGCCGGAATGAACCACGGTGACCGGGACTTTCCGAGACTGGCGGTGCTGCACGATTTGGTGAAACGCCGCCGCCAGCGCGCAGGCGTAGGTGTAGCTGTGGGGGAACAGGCCCGTGAGGAGATTGACCACCGGCAGGTGGGGGAGCCCCTTGCGCCACCACTGTTCGTCTCTGGTTACGAAACTGGACCCGAAGTGGGGATCGGAGAAACGAATCAGGGTGCACAGGGGAGGCTCCGGCCGGAATAGCGTCCAGTCGAGCGAGGCTTCGTCCATTTCGGCTGAGAAGGCAGCGGGATTACACTACAAAGTCGGCTTCGGATTGGATGTCCGCTTGCGGGCCAAAGTAAGGCGCCAATGGAAGATTGTAAGTGAGCCTGAACAAGCCTTGTTTGGCGTTCACTGATTGCCAGTGGCCGAACCCGCGGATTGCCGCGCCGGAAGGATAGGACTCGAGGAGTTCGCCGAGACCGGCCGTGAGCGCAATCAGGTACTGCTTCTGACGGGCAGCGCCTCGAATTCCAGTAGAGGCGGCGATTTCGGAGAGGATGTCATGCTCAGAGAAATATTCGGAGGCGAAGCCAGAGTATGTGGCAACCTGCATGGACGTTCGGTTGGTTCGGAGCACGTGGCCGCAGTACAGATTAGCGATTGCGCCGAGCGCTGCCTTCATTTGCGGGATGGCGGACTTTCGCAATCCGGCTACCGAAGCCCCTTGTTCACAAAGAGCATACAGATCCAAGACCGCAGGTTGAGGTGTAGGCGCGTAGGCGGGAGTTGCCATCCCGAGCTTCCTTTCTACTCGAACATATCGGACGACCACATTCGAGCCAATAGATCTCCCTCAGAATCATATCAAATAGTGATACCGACGGACTCTAGGTTCGTGGCAAAGGCAGCATGAGCCGCGTCGCGTGCGCCCCCACGTGAAGGGCGGCCCCTTGTCGACCGTAGGGTCGCCGCAATTTCACGGGGCTACTACGCGCCCCGCCGCCGGACTTTATCCCAATCTTCGACGCCGCACTTGCCGGCCCACTCCTTGTACTTTCGTTCCAACTCGGCGGCTTTTCCCGCATTGCGCGCCACGAGGTTATTCATCTCGGTGCGGTCTGCCTTCAGATTGAACAGCTCCCATTGGTCCGGGTGACGGGAGACGAGTTTCCAGTCGCCCTGCCGGACGGCGCGGTTGCCTTCGTGCTCCCAATAGATCTCGGAGTGGCCTTTGCGTTTCTTCCCGTCGAAGACGGCGGTGAGCGGCTTGCCTTCGAGCGGCGTGATGGTTTCGCCCTCATGGGTGGAGGGATAGCGGGCGTTGGCCACGTCGCAGCAGGTGGCCATCACGTCGATGAGGTGGCCCGGCTGATCGGTCATGGTTCCGGTCTTCCGGATGCGACTAGGCCAGTGGGCGATGAAGGGTGTGGAGATACCGCCTTCATGGACCCAATGTTTGTACAGGCGGAATGGTGTGTTCGAGGCATTGGCCCAGGGGATGCCGTAACTCTGATAGGTATCTTCGCCGCCCGGCATACGGGAAGGATCGTTGCCGAGGGCGACTGGTCCGCCGTCGCGGCGTTTCTTGGGGAAATGCAGTCCACGGCCGTTAGGCCCCAGTTCTTCGGCGCATCCTCCATTGTCGGCGAGTAACATGACGAGAGTATCTTCGAGTGCGCCGGCGCGATCGAGTTCGGCGAGGATGCGGCCGATGCCTTGATCCATCCGATCGATCTGCGCCGCATAGACTTCCATCCGGCGCTGCTGCCATTCTTTGTCTGGCGCTTCGCTCCAGGCGGGTACTTTCGGGTCGCGCGGGGTGAGCGGCCAACGTTTGTCCACGATGCCCATCTCGATCATGCGGCGGTGGCGTTCCGCGCGCAGGGCGTCCCATCCGTCTTTGTACCTTCCGCGATATTTGGCGATGTCGGCTTCAAGGGCGTGGAGGGGCCAATGGGGCGAAGTGAAAGCGCAGTAGAGAAAGAAGGGGTCGGAGGCGTGGGTCTGGCTGTGATCGTGGATGAATCGTGTCGCGTTTTGCGCGATGGCGTCGGTGTAGTAAAAGTCCTTCGTGCCGGGCTGAATGGCGTCGTTGTCGCTGGTGAGGGTAACCGGATCGTAGAAGCTTCCGGCGCCGTGTATGGTGCCGTAGAAGCGATCGAAGCCGCGCTGGCGAGGCCAGTTCTGCTTCGAATCGGTCACTGGAGTTACATGCCACTTCCCTGACATATAAGTGCGGTAACCGGCGGGTTTCAATGCCTGCGCGATCGTGACCGAGCGAGGGCTGAGATCTCCGCGGTAGGCCGGCAGATCCGGGCGGCCCGTGTCGACCATGTGCCCGACGCCTGCCTGATGCGGGTAGAGTCCGGTCATGAGCGAGGCGCGGGTGGGGCAACACCGGGCGGTGTTGTAGAACTGGCGGAAGCGGACGCCGCGCTTGGCCAAACGGTCAATGTTCGGCGTGGCGACCTCACCGCCATAGCATCCGAGGTCGGAAAAGCCCATGTCGTCGGCCATGATGAGGACGATATTGGGTCGGCGGACCGCGCCCGGGAGGGCGGCGGCGGCGAGGGACGAAAGGAAGGTGCGTCGATTCATTTTCGCCCGTTCAGGGTATCATGCCGGGCTCACCGGCATGGCCGGCCGCTCCAGTGAGTATCGATACTCACCGCGGCCCAACCGGCTCAATTGCGTAAGCGAAGAAAGAACCATCCGAGCCCGATCCCGAGCAACACCCACGCCGCGGCTCGGGCCGCCATCGCCGGCAGAATGCGGGCCAACCGCGGCAACGCCCATCCCAACGCCACCAGCAGGACCACCTCCGTGGCCGCCACGCCCAGCAGCACCCACCCCACCTCGAACTCGCTCCCGGTGATGAACAACGAAAAGTAGAGTCCGTGAAACAACCCGAGCACTCCCACTACCAGCCACCGCATCCCGGCTTCCGGCAGCAGTAGAATCTCCACTGCCAGATAGGCGATGGTGAGCGCGCACGCCGCCTCTACGAATTGAGGCGCCGGATCCCACCCAATCAGCGGCAGCGCCAGGCAAGACAGCGCTTCCCCCGCCAGTAGCATCACAGCCAGACGAACGAACTCGCGCCGTGAGCGCGCCGCCAGCACCAACGCGGCCAGGAACAGCCACTGCGCCGGGCCGCCCGCCGCGCGCAACGCTCCGGCCGCCGCCTGCTGCGTCGCCTGCTCCACTAGCGTCGGCGGGCGGAAGCGCAGTTGCGCCTTTGGGAACGAGAGATCCAGCACCGCCTGGTCAGACTTGCCGTCTAGCGTCCCCCGCAGCACGTGGACGTGATTGGGCACGGTCAGCGTGTGGAACGACGACGAGACCGAGAGGATTTCCACCGGCGCGGTGAATTCGTATTCCGCGGTGCAAACCAGTGCATTCTCCGCCGCGTCGTTCCGGCAATCGCCCGAAGTCCTCCGCGCCTCCGCCCCACCGGACGAGAAATGAATCGCGTTGAGCAGAGCCGGCCCGGCGTCTTTCACATGCTGCACCTCGTAGACCGGCATCCGGATCACGTACCGGGCGTGATCGCCCTCGATCGCGATCTCGCCGGTGGAGATGCTCACCATGTGCGCCGGCGCCGACGCCGCCGCCATCAGCATCCAAGCCGCGCTATGCCACCGCATCTTGCGCCTTCTGGTAACGGACAATCAGAATCCGGATCACCGCCATCACCGGAATGCAGAGAAGCATCCCCGGCACCCCGGCCAATTGTTCGCCGGCGAGAACGCCGAAGATGATCACAAGCGGTGGCAGCGCCACTCCCTGCCCCAGGAAATGCGGCTGCAGGACGTAGTCGAGGAACAACCGGTAGACGATCAGAAAAATCACGACCCAGGCCATATGCGGATAGCCGGCAATCGCCGAGACGAGCAGGATCACGGCCGCGGCAAACAGCGGGCCCGCGGCGGGAATGAACTCCACGAATCCGGCGAGCAGGGAAAGCAGCAGCGTGTAGGGCACGCCCATCACGCCCAGCACCACCGCGAAGCAAGCGAACGTGCATAAACCCAGCGCGACCAACGCCCGGATGTAGAGCACCAGCAGACGATGTACGTCGTCCAAAATCCCCTCGACCATCCCGCCCGCTTGCTGGCCCAGCAGTTCAATGAACCAGTGGCGCAGCGCCACCCCGTCCTTGAGAAAGAAGAAACTCAGAATCGGCGCCAGCACAACGAACACCACGCTCCCCAGCGCGCCCACCAGCGAGCGCGCCGTCTTGCCCACCATCGACATCAGGTCTTTCGAATGCGTCTCCATCTGCTCACTGAACCACTCGACGATCGCGGTTCGATGCTGCTTCAGCCACCAAGGCACCGGCAATGCGTCGATTTGCGCGGGGTCTTTCAGGTACGCCGGAATCTTCGTCGCCAGATCGTATCCTTCATCGGCCACCCGGGCGCCCACCGCCGTGGCCAGGCTGACGATGGTGGCGAGAAACACGAGGTACACCGCCAGCAGGGAGCCGTTGCGCGGCAGACGCCGGCGCGAAGCGATCCGGTCCACGAAGTCGACGATCGGCGTCAACAGGTAGGCCAGCAGCAGCGCCAGTATGAACAGGAGGATCACGTCGCGCAGCACGTAGACACCGGCCACCACGAGGACGGTCGCAATGACGGTCCAGGCGGCCCGCGCCGCGCGGAGATCCAAACCAAGCATAGGTTCTTATCGTAGCTGCTTGCGCAAATGATATGCTCGCCAACATGGGTTGTAAGATTCCGATCACGATCGCCGCCCTCCTGGTCTCGAGCATCGCGGCTTTCGGCAAAGCACCTACGTTCTCCAAAGACGTGGCTCCCATCTTCTTCAAACACTGCGCCGGATGCCATCGGCCGGACCACATCGCGCCCATGTCGCTGCTCGACTACAAGTCCGCGCGGCCCTGGGCCAGATCGATTCGGGAAGCCGTCGTCCGCCGGTCCATGCCGCCCTGGTTCGCCGACCCGAAATTCGGCCACTTCTCCAACGACGCCCGCCTCAGTTCCTCCGAGATCGACGTCGTCAAGGCGTGGGCCGATCAGGGCGCTCCGGAAGGCAACCCGGGCGACCTGCCGAAGGCGCCCGAATTCCGGGAAGGGTGGTTGCTCGGAAAGCCGGAAGTAGTGGTGGACATCGGCCGCGATCACGTCGTCAAACCCGGCGCCGACGCCTATGAGCACTTCATCGTCGACACCAATCTCAAAGAAGGAATCTGGGTGAGAGCCGCCGAAATCAAGCCCGGCAACCGCCGCGTGGTGCATCACGTGCATGTCGTGATCGAGAGCGAAGGACAGCCGACCGTATCCACGGAGGGCATGCCGGATCTCGAAAAGTTCCTCATCCGCGAGGGCAACATCACTCGCGTGAAGCAGGACGCGCCGGTGGTGAACGACGGCTGCGACCCCGCGGCTCCCAAGCTCCCCTACCTCCGCGGCTTCCAGCAAGGTGGCCTTGCGGCATTCCTTCCCGGGCGGCCGCCGGACGCGTTCCCCGACGGGACCGCGAAGTGGGTTCCCCCCGGCGCGAAGCTGCGCTTTATCATTCACTACGCCAAAGTGGATGGTCCGCCGCAAACGGACCGCACGAGTATCGGGCTCTATCTCGCTCCGGGCAAACCACGCCAGGTGCTCCGCCGCATGGATCTGCGCAACTTCTTCTTCGAGATCCCCCCGCGGGACCCCGCCCACGCCGTCACCCGGTGCTACTCGTTCGAGCGCGAGGCGGACCTCATCTCGTTCACTCCGCACATGCACTATCGCGGCAAGCAGGTCACTTATGAACTGACCCGGCCCAACGGCTCCAAAGAAATCCTGCTCCATGTTCCGCGCTATAACTTCGACTGGCAGCTCGTCTATCGCCTGGCCAAGCCCGTACGGGTGGAAAAAGGCAGCATTCTCAAAGTTACCTTCACCTACGACAACAGCCCCAACAACAAGGCGAACCCCAATCCCGACGGGGCCCTGCGATGGGGCGACAAGAGCGAGGAGGAGATGTTCACCAACTGGATCGAGTATCTCGATCCCGCCGAATCGCAAACTTCCGCCGTCAAAACTTATAGATAAAGATCGAGTATCCGGCGCGCGCCACGGGCGTGGTTTCGCGGAAGACCTTGAAATAGTCACGATACTCGGCGGCGAAGAAATGTCCCGGCAGCAGGGTCGCACTCACCGCGTAGTAGCCTGGCTCCGGCTGGAACGGATTGGATTTCACAAGGTCCGGCCCCCACGGCGCCGGCAGCGTCTCGAGCACGGTGTCGTTAAAGAAACGCCATGGCGTATCGGTGCCGAAGTAGAACAACCGGAAATGCTCCACTTTGTTTTCTTCCACCCAACGGGCCAGCGAGGGAAGGTCCTGCCCCCAGTCCAGATTGCTGTCGGCCAGATATCGCAGCGCGTTCTCCGGACCGCCGGCCCAGATATTGAAGAAGCTCATCCCGTTCGGGTAGTAGCGGACGGACTGGGCGGCGAGGAGCACGAGCATCGCGAGGCCGCCACAATGGAAAGTCCGCCGCCAGCGCGTCGCGTCCATCGCGAAAACGAAGGCGCCGAGAAACGCGAAGAAAGGCACGGCGGGCAGAATCAACCGGACGCCCAACTGCATGGAAGCCGTCGACGCCAACCCTGCGTAAAGCAGCGGCGGCACGAGAAGAAACACCATCAGCGAGCGCGGAATGCGCCCCTCCATCGTCATCCAGACAGCAACCCCGATGCCGGCCAGCAACAACAGTTGCAGCGCGGCGGTGAACTTCACCGCCGCCGCCACGAGAAAGTAATACGGGCTCCCTTGCGGCTCGCGCTTTCCCATCAGGTAGACCGGATTGCCGTCGGCGTGCGATGCCGCGAGCGAGACCACGCCGTCCCAATACAACTTCGGAGCCGGAATCCATTCAAACACCGACGCGCCCGCTTTCAGCCACACCGGTGACCGCGGAGAGTCATAGATCTCCCGCGCCGACGATTCGGACAGGCGCCGGATGTCGAACCAACTCGTGGCGAGCGTTATGCCATAGACGATCAAGAGCATCACCGCGACATGGGAAGCCGCCTGGCGCCACCGGCGGGATCCCGCACCCCGCGCCAGGACCAACAGCGGACCAACTCCGAGCAACAGCACCATCGAAAGCTTCGCCATCAGCGCGGCGATCACCCCGGCGGCGACCCAAACCAGATTCCGCCATGAGGCATCGCCCCAGTACTTCCATGCCCGCCACCAGAAAAACAGATATCCGAATGCGGCCGCCTGATCGTTCTTGAACAGCGATCCATGCGCCATCGAGGTGGGCCCGAACGCGAATAGAAAGGCTGCCGCCACAGCCGGCCACTGGCCCAACACCTCACGGACCCAGAGAAACAACACCAGCGACGCCGCCAACGGAAACAGGATCAAAGGCAGTCTCGCCCAGAAGAAGACTCTCTGGACGCGCTCAGGCTTCATGCGCGACATCATCACCAACGCCGAGTCCCACTCGCTCTTCCTCTGGAATGCGGGCGAGTCCACCGGAATCGGTATGCCCATCCACCTAGGCGCCCATCCGCCGGTTATCTTAATCATCGGCGGCATGTCACGCGGATAGAGATTGTCCCTGCCTTGCCAATAGAGAACCGAGGAAAGCAGGTGCGCCGGCTCGTCGACCGTCACGCCTACCACCCATGCCTGCCACACCAGCGCGCAGGCCTGCACCGCCAGTACGGCCAACAGGGCCGGAACAGCAAGGCGGCGGTGGGTCATAGGAAAGTCCGCTACTTGCGGACGCCAAAGACGGGCATCACGACCGTGCGTCCATACAGCCGGCACAGTTGCGAGAATGTGGTGGCGAGCGACCTCATACG
This sequence comes from Bryobacteraceae bacterium, assembly GCA_041394885.1. Classification (GTDB taxonomy): domain Bacteria; phylum Acidobacteriota; class Terriglobia; order Bryobacterales; family Bryobacteraceae; genus DSOI01. Next base: position 157,115 of record JAWKHI010000011.1, read on the forward strand.
GAAGAATTGCGATCGCCCGTGCCAGCGCGGATAGTGCGAAACGGGAACCTCCACTACCTGGGTGCCGGAGAGTTCGAGCTTCTTCACCAGTTCCACGCAAATGGTTCCGCTGGTGGAACTGAGCCCGTCGCCGCCAGCAAGCAGCGAGCGACGGATCAGCCGGTAGTCGCAATCGATGTCGCGCAGTTTCACACGGAACAGGAACCGGGCGAACTTGTTGTACATCCAGCCGATGGCGATGCGGTGCCAGGGATCCCGCCGCTTAATCTTGAACCCGTTCACCAACCCCACACCGGGATGGACGGCGGCGAACAATTTCGGCAGCTCGCCGACATCGTACTGGCCATCGCCGTCGGTGTAGAAGACGAACTCTTTGCTGGCGCTGGCGAAGCCCGTCCGGAGAGCGCGGCCATAGCCCAGATTTTCCGGATGTGTGACCACGCGAAGCCGCTCGCCGAGTTGCGCCTCGAGCTGTTGGAGCACTGCCGCGGTGTCGTCTTCACTGCCATCGTTGACGACGATGACCTCGAAGTCGCGGACCGTGCTCTCCAGCACCTCAAAGGTCTTGACAACCAGGCCAGGCAGCGAGGGAGAGTCATTGTAGGCGGGGAAGAAAACGCTCAAGCCATAGGGAAACAACCAGGCTTCCTGAGACTGCCCAGCGCTCAACTTGGCGGCCGGTGTTGGCTCGTTCATGGCGTTACAGACACTCCGTGCGATACAGCGCCAGCTTCACTCCCGCGATCGCAATCGCGGCGGCAATCGTTTTGCGAGTCACCCTATTCCCTCATCTTCCGCTCCAGCCCGGGCTTGCAGCCCGGTCCACGTTACGGAGCGCACTCAAAATGAATCTTGCGTCATTTTACTCCATGGCGGCTCCCGGCGGGAAACCTTTAATATTAAGCGAGACAGGGCCGGTACTACAGCCTGCCTCCTGCGCACGCGTCATCCTTGCACCTGCCGCCCGCCCCGCGCTACCTTGAACAGAGCCCCTCGGGCCTTCACACTGCATGTCGTGGTTCACCCGCAAACAACCGAGTCTCACCCCGGAGCCCAGCGAATCCGGCAACAAGGTCAAGACCGAAGGCTTGTGGCTGAAGTGCGACTCCTGCGCGCAAATGCTGTGGCGCAAAGGGCTGGACGAGCATTTGTGGGTCTGCGACAAGTGCGGCTTCCATTTCAAGATCGATGCCACCACGCGATTGCGGACGCTGTTTGACGGCGGCGAGTACACAGAACACGACAAGGGTCTCGTTTCCACCGATCCTCTTTCTTTCGTCGATTCGAAGCCTTATACGGCCCGCCTGCAATCGAGCCGGGACCAATTGGGCATTGACGACGCCGTGGTATCGGGCTCGGGCCTGGTGCACGGGCGGCGGGTCGAGATCTGCGCCATGGAGCTGAAGTTCGTCGGCGGCAGCATGGGCGCGGTAGTGGGAGAGAAGATCACACGCGCGATCGAGCGGGCCATCGCCAACAAGACGCCGATCGTGATCGTATCGGCGTCCGGCGGCGCGCGGATGCAGGAGGGCGCGATCAGCCTCATGCAGATGGCCAAGATTTCGGCCGCGCTAATGCGGCTGGACCAGGCGAGGCTTCCCTACATCAGTCTGCTGACCGACCCCACCACGGGCGGCGTAACCGCCAGTTTTGCGATGCTTGGCGACCTCAACATCGCCGAGCCCGGCGCGCTGATCGGTTTCGCCGGACCGCGCGTGATCGAGCAGACGATCCGGCAGAAGCTGCCGAGCGGCTTCCAGCGCAGCGAATTCCTGCTCGCGCACGGATTCCTGGACGCGGTGGTGAAACGCAGCGATCTACGGGACTACATCCACCGAGCCTTCGAGTTCTTTCTCGGAAAGACCGCGGGATCCTAACGACTAACTCCGCTCGCGCAGAATCCGCACCATCCGCCGCAAGGGTTCCGCGGCGCCCCACAGCAACTGATCGCCGACGGTGAAAGCGCCGAGGTACTCGGGACCCATTCGCAGCTTGTGAAGCCTGCCGACGGGGATAGCCAGCGTGCCTGAGACCGCGGCGGGAGTCAGATCGCGGAGGGTGGATTCTTTTTCATTCGGGACGATCCTGGTCCACGGCGTGGAACTCGCGAGGATCGCCTCGATGTCTGCCATCGGAACATCGCGGGTGAGCTTCACGCAGAGGCCCTGACTGTGGCACCGCAACGCGCCGACCCGGACACAGATCCCGTCGACGGGAATGGTGGCGTCGGTGCCGAGGATCTTGTTGGTCTCTGCTTCGCCCTTCCATTCCTCGCGGGTCTGACCGTGGGGCATCTCTTTGTCGATCCAGGGGAGGAGACTACCCGCCAGGGGCGCGCCGAACTCGGCGACCGGCATTGAGCCTGCCCGCTGGGCGGCCGTGACGGCCTTTTCCACGGCCAAGGCATCGGTGGCGGGGGAAGAAGCGGCGGCGCCGGCAAGCACTTCCATCTGACGCATCAGCTCGAGCATTTTCGCCGCTCCGGCGCCGGAGGCGGCCTGGTAGGTCATGCTAGTGACCCATTCGACGAGCCCATGGCGAAACAGACCGCCAAGGGCCATCAGCATCAGGCTGACGGTGCAGTTGCCGCCGATGAACGACTTCACGCCGGCGGCGAGAGCACGGTCAATTCCATCGCGATTGACGGGGTCCAGAATGATCACGGCGTCATCGGCCATGCGCAGCGTGGATGCGGCGTCGATCCAGTAGCCGTTCCAGCCCGCGGCGCGCAAAGGCGCGTAGGCTCGTGGTAAAGCCGCCGCCCTGACAGGAAACGATGACATCGCAGGCGGCCAGGGCCTGACAGTCATGCGCGTCGCCGAGGATGGCGCCGGCGCCCGCTTCGGCAGGAGCCCGGCCGCCGGCGTTCGATGTGGAGAAAAAGACGGGCTCAATGCCCTGGAAATCCGATTCGGCGCGCATGCGCTCCAGAAGGACGGAGCCTACCATTCCGCGCCACCCAACGAAACCAACTCTGAGCATTTCTCTATTATCGGAGAAGAAGACCGCGAGCCGAGGACCAAGTGGAAACGATGCCTGCGCCGGAACCAATTATCGAGACTGCGCGGCTGCGTCTACGGGGTTGGACGCCGGCCGACCGGGAACCCTTCGCTCGCCTGAACGCGGACCCGGCCGTAATGCGGCACTTCGCCGCCCCGCTGACTCGCGGGGAAAGCGATGCGCTGGCCGATCGCATCGAGGAACACCATCGCCGCCACGGCTTCACGCTCTATGCGGTGGTGCTCGGCGGCGACAGATTTATCGGCTTCATCGGGTTGTTCCAGGTATCGTTCGAAGCGCATTTCACGCCGGCGGTGGAGATCGGCTGGCGGCTCGCGGCCGATTGTTGGAACCGGGGACTGGCCACCGAAGGCGCGCGGGCGGTGGCCCGCTACGCGTTCGACACGCTGGGCCTCGCCGAGATCGTCTCGTTCACCACGCCGGCCAACGGAGCGTCGCGGCGGGTAATGGAAAAGATCGGGATGAGGCACGACCCGGACGGGGACTTCGACCATCCGCGGCTTCCGGCCGGCCATCCCCTGCGGCGGCACGTGTTGCACCGGATGGGCAGTACTGCTGTATCCTGAAGATTCCCTTCCCGAAGGACTTCGCTTTGGTCGTAGACAATACCCTTTCCTGGTTCCCTTCCTCCTGGCAGACGAAGGTGGCGCTGCAGCAGCCGAACTATCCGGACCCGGAGGCGCTCGAGCGCGTCCTGGCGGAGCTGTCGTCGCTGCCGCCGCTGGTTACCTCCTGGGAGGTGGCCAAGATAAAAGCGCAGTTGGCCGAAGCCGCCCAAGGCAAGCGGTTCGTGCTGCAGGGCGGCGATTGCGCCGAGCGATTCGCCGACTGCGCATCGGGTAACATCGCCAACAAACTCAAGATCCTGCTGCAGATGAGCCTGGTGCTGGTACACGGCGGCCGGCGGCCGGTGGTGCGCATGGGCCGCATCGCGGGCCAGTATTCCAAGCCCCGGTCCGACGATATGGAGAGCCGGGACGGTATTCAGTTGCCGTCCTATCGCGGAGACAACATCAATCGCACGGCGTTCACCGAGACCGACCGGGTGCCGGATCCGGCGCTGCTGCTGCGGGGGCACGAGCGGGCGGCGCTGACGTTGAACTTCATACGGTCCCTGGTTCGGGGTGGTTTCGCGGATCTGCATCACCCTGAGTACTGGGATTTAAACTTCGTCCATGAGTCGCCACAAGCCGATGAGTATCAGCGGATCGTCGACAACGTGACCCACTCGCTGCGGTTCATGGAGAACGTGCTCGGCGTACACGCGGCGGAGATGGAATGGGTGGACTTCTTCACCTGCCATGAAGCGCTGCATCTGCGGTACGAGCAGGCGCAGACGCATCAGGTGCCGCACCGGGCCGGATACTACAACCTGTCGACGCACTTCCCCTGGATCGGGATGCGGACAGCCGATCCCGATGGCGCGCACGTGGAATACTTCCGCGGGATCGCCAATCCCATCGGGGTGAAGATCAGCGGCAAGTGCAGCGACGACATGCTGCGACGGCTGCTGGACGTGCTCCATCCCGGGAACGAACCGGGACGGCTGACTCTTATCCACCGGTTCGGACTGCCTGCGATCGCCGAGCATCTGCCGCGGCTGATCGAGGTGGTGCGCGCGAGCGGGAAGCAGGTGCTGTGGATCTGCGACCCGATGCATGGCAACACGCGGACGACGGCGTCGGGCATCAAGACGCGCAATTTCGACGATATCCTGAATGAACTGGAGATGGCGTTCGACATCCACGCCGATCACGGGAGCCGTTTGGGCGGAGTTCACTTCGAGTTGACGGGCGAGGACGTGACCGAATGCGTGGGCGGGTCCTCGGGGATCACGGAAGACGATTTGCGGCGGGCGTATCTTTCGGAAGTGGATCCGCGGCTGAATTGCGATCAGGCGCTGGAGATGGCTTTGTCGCTGGCGCGGAAGATGATGAACGGGCATCGGGATTAAGGGGCTGGAGCGGTCCGCTCCATTGGGTTTGGCCGGGGAGACAAAGCCAACGGCGCGACGGGTTTCTTCTCTCATTGGCTATAGGTGCGACGGCCCGGAGTGGCTTTGTTCCGCCATCTTCGCATTCGATTTCAAACAACGGGCTCGCCGGATTCGAGCGGTCCCGATTTTCCCATGGCGCGTCAAGGGCGATGGCAGGCGAAGCCGGAAAGCGGATTGCCGGCGACTATGTTGGCGGTTGCCGCAGGCGTGTCACCGGGTTTCGGGTGGCATTCGGCGGGCCAGTGTGATTAAATCGCCCCATGACTACCCGCCGGCTTCTTTTCCAGACCGCTGCCTCATTGTGGCCGCTTTCCCGACTCGGCGCCGCGCCGGCTAAAAAGGCCGCCGGCGGCGTTTATGCGTCGCTCGGCATCCGGCCGCTGATCAACTTCCAAGGCACGATGACGACGATCGGCGCGTCGAAGATGCCGGAAGAGGTAAACGCGGCGATGGCGGAGGCGTCTCGCAGCTATGTTTATCTCGAAGAAGTGAAAGACGCGGTGGGCAAACGTCTGGCAGAGCTTTGCGGGACGGCGGCGGCGCTGCCGACCTCGGGCGCGGCCGGTGCGATCGCCCTGGGGACCTATGCGTGCCTTACCGGCGATGACACCGCCAAGGTGCGGCGGCTGCCGGACCTGACAGGCATGAAGACCGAGGTGGTGATCTTCAAGAAGCATCGCAACGGGTACGACCACGCGGTGCGGAGCGCGGGTGTTCGCATCGTGGAAGTGGAGACGCTCGATGAGTTGGGCCGGGCGCTGACGCCGAACGTGGCCATGATGTACTACCTGGGTGGCACCAGTCACGACTGGGAGCACGAGCCTGCGCCCGCCATCGAGGCCTGCCTGCCGATCACTCGCAAGGCGGGGGTTCCGATCCTGGTGGACGCGGCGAACATGCTGCCGGGGTGGCCGAATATTCCGAAACTGGCATCGACGGGTGTGGACCTGATCGCGTTGAGCGGGGGCAAGCACATGCGGGGTCCGCAGAGTTCGGGTATTCTTGCCGGACGTCCGGATCTGATCAAGGCGGCGTGGCTGAATTCCAGCCCGCATTCAGACTCGCAGGGGCGCCCGATGAAGGTGAATCGCGAGGAGATGATCGGGTTGCTGACGGCAGTGGAGCGGTACGCGAAGTTGGACTTCGAGGCGATCGACCGCGATTCGGCGCGGCAGGCGCAGTACCTCATCGACGAGTTTGGGAAGCTGGGTTTGAACGCCGAGAAGCTGCCGTTTGACCGTACGCGCCGGGTACACCGGGTATGGGTTCGTTGGGATGAAGCGGCGAAGAAGCTGACGGCGCGCGACGTGGAAGCGAAGCTGCGGGATGGGGATCCGCGGGTGGTGGTGCTCCGGGGGTCCCATGGGGAGGGACTGGAGTTCACGGTATTCATGAACGATCCGGGCGACGAGCGGTTGGCGGCGGGCCGGATGCGGGAGATATTCCGGGGGTAGTCGCGGTGCGACTCGGCGATATTGTGCGCTTGTGCGTTTGTGCGAAAATCGGCGGGGGTCAGGGTATTGCGAGGGTGATGTCATTGTGATCCGATGCGGTTGTGCGGACGACATTGGACATTTCGGATGAGGCTTACGTGATTGCCAAGGCGGTGGCGCGGGAGCAGAACCGCAGCCTGGGGAGTGTGATCTCCGATTTCGTCCTGGGCGTTTTTCAGAAGGCGCCGCCGGCGGCGGTGGACGAGACAGAGCTGTTCCCCTCGTTCGGGTGTAAGCGGCTGGTTACGTCGGAAGACGTACGGGCGCTCGAGGACGAATAGGTCCGCCGCCGCGGGCAGCACCATGGTATACCTGCTCGATTCGAACGTCTTGATCGCGTTGGCGACTCCAGACCATACGGCACACAAGCGCGCGCTGTTGTGGTTTCAGCCCGGCAAGGATTTTGCCACGTGTCCGATCACGGAGGGCGCGTTGGTGCGATTCTATCTGCGGATGGCGGAGCGGGGTTCGGCGGGGGAGGCGAAGTCACTGCTGGCGCGCATCACGCAGTTGCCGGGCCATGTTTTTTGGCCCGACGACGCACCGTATTCGGATATGCCGGAGCGGGGGGTAATTGGCCATCGGCAGGTGACGGATGCATACTTGGTTTGTCTGGCGGCGAAGCATGGTGGCGTGCTGGCGACGATGGACGATTCGATGGCTCTGCTGCACCGGTCCGGCGTGATGCATTTGTGATTGCGGTGGCTCGCACCTGGTCGACTTGCATCCACGCGAGACTGTTGAGCGAGGGCGCCATGACTCCTGGCTTCGTATTGGATTCCGCCTCGTGCGGCTTGGACTGGCGTCTCGCCATCGCGAGGCGGACCGGGATGCACCGCCGTCCACCGAGCCGGCCCCGGGGGCTGTTGCGAGAGTCGGCTGGCGTGCTGAACAAGTGCGAACGCGTTGTGGTCCATTGCCGCCCGGGCGTCGGCCGGCCGGGCGCGAGTGGCCCAGACGGCTGCAGGCGGCGATACCGGCAGGCGTTACCGCGCGGTGACGTCCGAAGCTTCGAATTCCACCAGATTGATCTGGCGGCGGCCGTTGGAGGTGTAGACGACGGCGATGCCGCCGTCCTGCTTTTCGATGGCGAAGGGATAGGCGAACGAGTTGTCTCCTTTGCCGATGTCGCGCGACCGGGGCCAGGAGCGGCCATCGTCGGTGGAGATTGACACGCGCAGCGGGGTGCGGGCGGTCATGGAGGGGTTGTAGAAGAGCATGAGGGGCCCGGTGCGGAGGCGGAGCAGATCGATGGCGGAGTTGGGGTTGGGAAACTGCGAGTCCTTTCCTTCTGTCCAGGTGAGTCCGTTATCGCGGGACTCCGATTGGACGATGTAGCCGTCGGTCACCGGTCCGTAGCCGCCGCCACGGCGGCAGTAGGCGATCAGGGTCCCGTCACCGAGGAGGGCCGGTGCGGGTTGGATGTTGCCTTTCGGAGAGCGGATGACGCCGGAAGGGCTCCACAGTTTGGTTTTCGGGTCAAAGCGAAGGAATCGAGATGTGGAGCCGGCTCCGACCACTTCGCGATCTTCGCCCATTTCGTGATAGACGGGCAGGAGGTACTCGCCATTGGGCAGAACGATGGGGCGGTTGCGCACCATCATTCCGGCTTCGAGCGCGAGGAGAGAAGCATCGGACCAGGTGGCGGCTCCGTCGCGGGAGATCTTGACTTGAATACGGGAAGTGGACCAGGTGTCGCCGTAGCGGACGACGTAGAACAGCCAGACGAGGCCGTCGGGCGCCTGCCAGACGACGGCGTTGCCGAGGGAGCGGAAGGGGTCACTGGCGATGGGCGCGGGCTGGGTCCAGCGGGTGCTGCCGCGAGGACGGCGGGCGCCGAAGACGGCGGTCTCGAGAGCATATTCGCCGCCACCGCCGTAGTAGACGAGATAGAGGTCGCCGTTGGCGAGTTGGGCGATGGAGGCGGGATGTTTGTAGGGACCGGTGGCGGTTTCGGGACCGAATACCTTGGCGGTGCGGACCTCGGCAGATGCGGAGATGGCAAGCAAGGCGGTGATCACGACGCCGTAGCAATCAGGCAATCGGGTATTGGAGCGTTTCTTTGAGCCAGGGGCCATTGTTTCGTACCTCTTCGAGCAGGCGGGTGCGCAGGGCGGCACGGCGATCCATGAGGCGATAGCCTTCCCTGGGCCGGAGATAGCCGCGGGCCTGGGGGTGTTGGGCAAACAGCGCTTCCTCGCCGATTTCGGCCGCGAGGCGCTCGTAGCGAGCGCGGTTGTCGAGGAGGGCCTTGACCAGGAAGGGCATCACCATCGAATAGTCGGCCTGGAGGCTTTCGGTGGACTGCCGGTAGGTGTCTTTGTCGACCTTGCCCCAGGTAACGGCCTCGGCGGGATAGCAGGAGGACAGGGACCCGTCGGTGACCGGCGCGGTGACGATCTGGACGTCGAAAGCGTAGCCGTGCGCGTCTTTCAAGCCGAAGATCTGGCTGAGGGCGGGTTCGGGCTGGAGGTTAAAGTTTTTGGGGACGCCGCCGCCGAGGATGAGGGTGGCGAGGGAGCGGGAGGGCTGATCGAACAGGCCCCACCAGTGGCAGGCGCAGGCATCGAAGACCTCGCCGTGGAGGTCGAGATCGAAGCCGTAGGAGGGGATGAGGCCAGCTTCGCGCATGGCCCAGAGCTTCATGGAGTTGAGAAAGACGCTGCCGTCGGCGGGAGCGCCGACGAAGACGGGGACGGCGAGGTCATGGCATCGGGACAGGAGTCCGGGAGAGACCTGATTGCGGCGTTCGAGGGCGCCGTAGTATTTGCCGAGGAGGAAGCGGAACTCGGGACCGGTCATTTTGCGCTGGAACTCGGGGAGTTGGAGGAGGCGGGAGAGGAAACGGTCCTGATCGAGGAGGAAGGATTCGGGGAAGCCGAGATCGGTGATGCGTATGGTGCCTTGTTCGAGGAGTTGGGCGTCGTCGCCGAAGATGGGGACGGGGTGAATATCGTCCGGGGAGGCGCCATCGAGGGCGCGGTGGCCATCGTGATAGCAGACGGCGTCGGTGGTGGAAATATAGGCAATCCAACCGGCTTCGAGGAGGGGAAGGAGCCAAGCCTGGTGCTGGCCGGAGATGGTGACGGGACCGGCGACGGCGAGGGTGAGGGGGCAACCGGAGCCGATGGCGCGATCGAGGATATCGTAAACTCTGCGGAGAAAGGCGCCGCCGAAGGAGGGGAGGCAATGTTCGAACAGTTGGTGGAGGGAGTGGCACTGGTCGACGGGGCGCACGGGAACGGCCCGGGAGTTAGGATGCATATTGTCTGATGGTAGAACAGGATGGAGGGGGGCTGAAAGCGGGGAAGGGTAGGCGGAGGGCTGTCGGAGGGCGAGTGGCAGTGGGTGGGATGAGATATAATTCGAGGACCAAAGAGTGGCGGTGAGAGGAAAGGTGCTCCAGGAGGGCGGCCTCGAGTGGAATTCTCCCCCCAACCTCAATACTTCCCTGAGAAAGGCCGATAAGACTGTTGTGCACCCAGCGCTGATGGGGGAACAAATCGAAATCCTGAAGCCGGACGGTCAGCCGGGGGCTGGGCCGAGGGTGCTTGTGGCCGACGACAGTCCAGTTTCACGGCGGCTGTTGGAGGCGGTGCTGCGGAAATGGGGATATCAGGTCATCGCGGTCGGTAGCGGGGCGGAAGCGTGGGAGATCCTGCAAAAAGATGAGGCCCCGCAGCTGGCGATCCTTGATTGGATGATGCCGGGGCTCAGCGGGCCGGAAGTGTGCACGCTGGTGCGGCGGCATCCGAAGAAGCACTACACGTATTTGATCCTGCTGACGTCGCGGCACGAGAAGGAAGACCTGATCGCGGGGATGGAAGCGGGGGCGGATGACTACCTGGTGAAGCCGTTCGACAACAATGAGTTGAAGGTGCGGCTTGGCCCGGGGCGGCGGATCGTGGAGTTGCAGAGCGAGTTGATCAAGGCGCAGGAATCGCTGCGGGAGCAGGCGACGCGGGATTCGCTCACGCTGCTCTGGAACCGGCACGCCATCTTCGAAATCCTGTCGCAGGAGCTCTCGCGGGCGTATCGTGAATCGTCGCCGCTGGGAATTGTGCTGGCGGACCTGGACAAGTTCAAGTCCGTGAACGACACGTATGGGCATATCGCAGGGGACGAGGTACTTCGGGAGTTCGCGGCACGCCTGAGGAATGTGGTTCGCAGCTACGATGCGGCGGGCCGGTACGGCGGAGAGGAATTTCTGATCATCCTCCCCGGTTGCGACGCGGAGGCTGCCATGGCGACGGCGGAGCGCATGCGAGAGCGGATCCACCAAAAGCCGTTCGCGGCGGCAGACAACGAACTGCCGGTGACAGCGAGTTTCGGAATCACAGCGCTGCCGCGGGGGCGGCAAGTGTCGCCGGAACAGGCAATCCGGTTCGCCGATGAGGCCTTGTATCGAGCGAAGCAGCAGGGACGAAACCGGTGCGTGTTTGGGGCGTTTTCGTGAGTGGCTGCGGGCGCTTTAGTTGGATAGTCTACTCGTCGCCGCGGCGTGCGACGCGAAAACGGCTGAGCGTATTCGAGTAGTCCACAATGCCTTTATAGAGCGCGTCGGCGATCCGTTGCCGGTGATCGGCTTTCTTGAGGAGAGCTTCTTCCTTAGGATTGCTGATGAAACCGATCTCGGTGAGCACGGAAGGCATCGAAGCGCCGATGAGAACGACGAGGGGCGCCTTCTTCACGCCCCGATTGCGGACGGAGCGGCCGTTGGCCCGGACCGATAACTCATGGGAGGCGCGCTGAATACGCGCGGCGAATTCGCGCGACTCTTCGATCTTGTCGTGCTGGGCGATTTTGCGGACCAGGTCCGAGAGTTCGTGAATACTCTTTTCCGAAGCCGCATTTTCGCGGGCGGCCAAGTCCATATCGACTTGGGAACTAGTGAAACTCAGGTAGAAGGTCTCGACACCGGCCACCGACTTGAGCGAAGATGCGTTGGCGTGGATGGAGAGGAACAGGTCCGCACGTTTTTCGTTGGCGATCTCCGAGCGCCTCTCGAGCGGCACGTAGACGTCTTTGGAACGGGTGTAGATGACCTCGGTGCCGGCCTCTTCGAGTAAGCGTCCGAGCCGCATGGTTACGTCGAGAACCAGTTCTTTTTCGAGTAGTCCGGAGCGGGTGGCGGTGCCCTGATCGCGGCCGCCGTGGCCCGCGTCGAGGACAACGCGATTGAGTTTCAAGCCGAGGGCCCGTGTGAGGGATTGATTTCCGCCACGGGTCCGTTCGGCGGCCATGGGCTCGAGGGCGGGATCCGGTGGTGGAGCGGCTACCGGGTTCGGGGCCGTTCGGGTTATCGGAGCCGGTGGGGGTTCCGCCTTGGCCACGGCCACCGCAGCCGGCGGGGGCGTCGGCGCGGGCCTTGGCCGGATGATGGGGGGCTTGCCGAGTGTGAGCACGCGGTGCCGCGGGAGTTCGGCATACACCTTCGGCGCTTGGGCCTTCGGGAGACGGAGGTCCGAGGAAAACAGGGGTGGCGCGTTCGGAATGGGGATCGGCGGCGGCGGCCGGTAGGGCTTGGCCCGGGAGGGCCGGAGGACGACGGGCAGTTCGGCGGGCGCCGATTGGGCGACGCGCGCAGGTTGCGCGGACGTAGCCGGAGCGGGTGAGGTGGGTGCGGTTGAGGTGGGCGGCTGGGCCGCCGCCGTCGAGGCCTGATCGGTGTCGCCCACGCCACCTACCTGGCGCACTTCGACGACAACGCGGTCTGGATTGGTGAGCTGATTGACGTGAACCTCGACGGCCATATCGAGGTCCAGGACGACGCGGGTGACTCCGGCGCGATTGGGAGCGACCCGAATCTGTGTGACCACGCCGTCATTGACGGGAACGGTGTAGGCAAGGCCGCGGAAGTCTTCCTTGGGGCGAACGTCGAACAGGTCGACGTAAACGCGATCGGGATTGCGGAGGCGGTTGTACTCAAAGCGAGCTTCGCCCGAAGTCTCCAGCGCCACTCGAGTCACGCCGCGCGAGGACCAAAAGCGCACGTCCTTCAGGACGCTCGGGGCTTGCGCCGACAGCGCCGGAAGGACTCCCATCGCGACGGTGAGAGTGGCCGCCAGCCTCGCGTGGCTTTGGGCGGTAGCCATAATCGAATTCTACCTCTATCTCGTCCGGAGATTCAGCCTTCCCTCGGAATCGACGGTGGCTTCGAGCGGCCGGTGTTCCGATTCGAGCGGCGGAGGAGGGCGGACGGCAGCCGTCTGCCTGGGTTCCATGCGCCGCGGCTGTTTGCGTCGAAGTTCGCCGTATCGTTTTCCGACCTTATACACATATTCGCGGGTTTCGAGATACGGCGGGATACCGTTATAGCGGGAGACGGCTTCTTCACCGGCGTTATAGGCCGCCAGCACGAGCCGCAAGTCTCCGAAACGATCCTGCAATTGGCGAAGATACTTGACGCCGCCCCCGATGTTGTCCTGGACGTCGAAACTGTTGCTGACGCCCATACGGCGGGCGGTTTCGGGAATGAGCTGCATCAACCCCTGGGCGCCCTTCGGCGAGACGGCGAACCGGTTGTAGGCGCTTTCGACGTGAATCACGGCGTGAACGAGCAGAGGGTCCACTCCGTGGGTGGACGCGGCTTGTTCCACGATCTCGGCTATGTTGCCGGGCGCGTTCACCGACACCGGAGGGTCGCCCGGACGGAGGACTACCGGGGTAATCACACGCGCGGCGATGACCTTCTCGCCCACGACGACGCGGCGAACGAGGCGTCCGGTGCGGCGGTCCGCCAGCACGGTGGAGGTGACCGCGGCGGATTGCTCGACATCGGCGGCGAGCAGGGTGGGCGCGGGAACGCACACCGCCACGAGGGCGGCGAGGGCCACGGCCGGCAACGGCCCGAGGGCCTTGGGGCTGCTGGCTATACTAATGAAGTACTTCAAATCCAACATGGCAATTGTCTCATGAAAAAGGCTCTCGGGGTACAGAGGCAATGAAATCGACCGGGGCCGCGGGATTCGTTTTGGCCGGGGGCCAGAGCAGCCGGTTGGGCCGGGACAAGGCGCTGCTGCCGTATCGCGGGACCACGCTGCTCAACCATGTGGCGGAGCAGGTGAGGGTGGCGGCGGGATCGGCGACGGTGATCGGGAATCCGGACCGGTATCGGAAATTGGGACTGGCGGTGCTGGCGGATGGAAGGCCGGGAATGGGTCCGCTGGCGGGGATCGAGACGGCGTTGTCGGCGGGGCTGGGAGAATGGAATCTGGTGGTGGCCTGCGACATGCCGAACCTGGAGGGCGAGTGGCTGGGGGGGCTGATGCGGGCGGCGGCGGATGTGGATTGCGACGTGTTGATGGGAAGGTCGGCCAGCGGCCTGGAACCCTTGTGCGCGGTGTACCATGCTCGGGCGCTCGGGGCGGTGTCGGCCGCGCTGGATGCTGGCGTGCGGAAGGTGACCGAGGCTTTGCGTAGTTTGCAAGTAGCTCATTTCGAGATAGATAATCAGAGAGTCACCGCCAACGTGAACACTCCGGAGGACTGGTTGCGCCATCGTGGCTGAGAGGTTTCCACACTACATCGAGTTTCGCCACGTTTATAAGACGTTCGACAGGCCTATTTTAGTCGACGTGAGTTTTCACGTACGTCCGGGCGAGACGGTGGCGATCATCGGACGCAGCGGAGTGGGCAAGTCGGTTTCGCTCGGCCATATCATGGGTTTTTTGAAGGCGGACGCGGGGCAAATCATCGTGGCGCACACCGATGTGACGAATGCGACCGAGGCGGAACTGCGGCGGATCCGGAGAAAAGTGACGATGGTATTCCAGTCCGGGGCGCTGTTCGATTCGTTGACGGTAGCGGAAAACATCATGTTTTCGCTCGAGTTGCGGGAGGACTACGACCAGGAGAATCGGGAGGAAATCGTACGGGGCCTGCTGCAGATGGTGGATCTGGCTGAGTTCTACGACGCCTATCCGACCGATCTGTCGACAGGGTACAAGCGCGCCGTGGCGATTGCGCGGGCGCTGGCCGCGCAACCGGAATGCATCCTCTACGATGAGCCGACGACGATGGTGGATCCGATCATGTCGGATCATCTGGGACATCTGATGCAGCGGTTGAAAGAACAGCTGCGGCTGACGTCGGTGGTGGTGACGCACGATCTGGACCTGATGCGCCTGGTAGCCGATAATGTCGTGTTCCTGCACGACGGACGGGTGATTTATTTCGGACCGGTGAGCGAATTGGCCGAGGCGGACCATCCGCACATACGCGAGTTTCTGGCGATGGATCGGGTGGAGATATAGTCCCGTGCGATCGGGGCTGGTGGACCGAGCCCCGGCCGCCCGGGAGTGTTTGCTGAATTTGGGGTTAGCCGCGGCGGCGGAGAATGCCGAGAGCGGCGAGGGCGAGGCCGGCGAGGGCGAAAGAGCCGGGCTCGGGCACCGAACTGCTCACCACGGCGTCGAGCGAAACATCGTCGAGACCGGCGAAGTTGTCGCCGGCGGTGGCGTTGACGAAGCGGATTTCGGTAGCCGCCTGCCGGGCCGTGAACGTGGTGGAGAAAAACCGCCAGGTGACCATGCCGGGCGTGTTATCGTCGTGACCAAAGACGCCGGCGCTCACGCCATCGATGAGCACATCGATGTTGGACGTTAGCGGATAAAGGGCGAATGCGTCGTCCTGGTTACCGATCCAAAAGCTGAGCGTATAGTCGACGCCGATGGCGGTGGCCACGATTTGCGAAACCACGGCGGGTCCGGTGTTTCCGGCGCCGGTGATATCCAGGTGCTGGTCTCCGCCGTGGGACTGGAACACGAGCGCTCCACCCGACTCGGAATAGGGATCTTCGATCACCAGGACCGGCGCACCGGAAATCGTCCAACTGGTTATGAACGGATCGCCGATCGGAAGGATGGCGAGCGAACTCGCGCCGACTTCCGATGATTCAAAGCCTGGATTCAGGATGAGATTCGCGAACAGAGATGGAGTGCTCAGCGCCAGGAATCCGGCAAGAAGTGTCTTTTTCATTTTTTCCTCGAGAGTGTATCTACTCCTGGAACAGTAGTGGGGATAATATCGGAATATTCTCTAGGAGAGAATACTCCTTACTCAGGAGGAATGTAGTTCCCGAAAGGATTGAGGGCTAGTGGCCTGTCGCTGAGTAACTATTAGCATGCGAGTAGCGTCCTTCTGGTATGCCTTTCCATGCGGAACCAGTGAGCC
>JAWKHI010000012.1:0-167195 GCA_041394885.1 Bryobacteraceae bacterium
GACGCCGCCACGCTGATCGCCACCCTCGATTCGCTCGCCACCGGCGCGGCGTTCCGGGTGGAGCGGACCAAGCGCAAGGGAATCGCGGCGGCGAAGTTTCATGTGGATGCGCCGCAGGCACAGGCCAAGCATCGCCATCTGCATCACATCTCCGCCATGATCGATGCTTCGTCGCTCACCCCTGGCGCCAAGAAGCGCGCGCACAACATCTTTGCGAAACTGGCCGAGGCGGAGGCGTCCGTACACGGCACTTCGATCGAGAAGGTTCATTTTCACGAGGTGGGCGCGGTGGACTCGATCGCCGATGTATGCGGCGCCGCGCAGGCGCTCGACATGCTCGGCATTGACCGTCTGGTTTGCTCGCCGGTCAATACCGGCAGCGGCACCGTCCACACCGAACATGGCCTGCTGCCGGTTCCGGCGCCCGCCACGGCGCGGCTGCTCGAGGGCGTTCCTGTGTATGCGCGGGGCCCGGCGCTGGAACTGACCACGCCCACCGGTGCGGCGATCGCCGCCACGCTGGCCTCCGGATTTGGCGCTTTACCCACGATGCGGATCACCGCGACTGGCTATGGCGCCGGCGATCGCGATTTTGCCGAGCATGCCAATGTACTGCGCGTGATTTTGGGGGATTCGGTGCAGGCTGCTGAATCCACCACTGTGAGCGTGATTGAAGCCAACATCGACGATTCCACGCCTGAGGTGTTGGGGCACGCGATGACGGTGCTTGCGGAGATGGGCGCTCTTGACGTCACGCTGTCGGCGGTCTCGATGAAGAAGAATCGCCCGGGGGTAGTGCTTGGCGTCATCGCGCGACCGGACGACCGGGAAGCCCTTGTCGCCGCCCTATTCGCGGAGACGTCCACGTTCGGGGTCCGGATCCATGAGGCCGAGCGGCGGGTGCAACCCCGGCAACTCGTGCCAGTGGATACGCCGTACGGACCGATTCGCGTGAAGGTGGCCGGGAACGGGTCGTTCGCTCCGGAGTTCGAAGATTGCCGGGCGGCCGCGGAGGCAGCGGGTATCCCACTCCGGACCGTGATGTCGGCGGCTGCCGGCGCCTGGGCGAGCAGGCTGAAGACATCGGTAGGCTGAAATCGCGTGTTTCCCTTTCACGCCGGTGTGCCGGCCATGACACACAAAGGGAGCCCGGCGAGCGATGAATCAGCAAGTTACGGGGCGGCCAGGGGCTTGCCTTCTCCCCGGGCATGTACCGCGAGTCTTCCGAATACGCCGTCGTCGACAGTCCGCCGCGGCCGAAGCCCGGATATCCGCAGCCGGCCTTACCCCCTCCACCTGCTCCACGCGGCCCCGAAGAGGCGCGTAGCGCCTTCGACCTGATTTTCGGCGTCCTACTTCCCTTCACCGCGATTGTCGTGGAACTGTCCACCCGGCTCTGCGCGAGCGTCTTCTTCAACCCACTGCCCACGCCCGTCCATATCGTGCTCGCCCTGCTTGTGCCCTCTTCCGGACTCGCGCTTTGGACGCGATTCCCCCTGCCGCCGCGGGTTCTCGCCTGGATGAACAGCTTTGCCCTTGTCGTCGCAGCGCTATACGCCGTCCCTTTCCTGCCGCTGATTCCGCTCGGCCTGCTCACTGCCGTGATGCTTATCGGCCTGCTGCCGCTGTCGCCGTACCTGTCGCTGTGGGCTGCCATCCGCCAGCGGCGGCGGCTGTCGCGCAACCATCCGGCGATTCCTTCCTTGTGGCGCACCATCCCGGCCGCGGTGGCGTTGCTGGTTGTGGCCAGCATGCCGCATCTGGTGAGCCGGGCGGCGATGCACTGGACGATCGATCATCCCGATGACCGCCCATTGGCGGTGTGGCTGGTCCGTCACTTGGGCAGCGAGAGCGCCCTGCTCGAAGCCATGCAAGCCAGGGGCCGGACGGCTCTTGAACTGTTGTCCCGTCCGGTGCCGGAGACCCATGCTCGCGACATTTTCTATCTCGTCACCGGGCGCGATCCGGCCCGTGAACCCCAGCTTGTGCAAGCCTGGTCCCGGCGATTTTTCGACGCGCACCAGGGTAGCGCCACGGTGGGTTCGATCCTGCCGAATCTGAGCATGGCCTCCTCGCAGATCGACGGCTCCGTGGACCCCACAGCCGCGGTGGGCTACTTCGAATGGACGATGCTGTTCCGCAACGCCGAAGCTGCGCAGCGCGAGGCCAGGGCGACGGTGCAGTTGCCGCACGGCGCGGTGGTTTCACGCGTCACGTTGTGGATCGACGGCGAACCCCGCGAGGCCGCATTCGGGGGACGCGCCACCACCGCCAGCGCCTACCGGTCCGTCGTGGCCGCCCGCCGCGATCCGCTGCTGGTGACCACGGCCGGACCCGACCGCGTTCTACTGCAGTGCTTCCCCGTACCGCCGAATGGCGAGATGAAAATACGTATCGGGATCACGACGCCAATCGACGGTAGCGGGGCGTTCACACTCCCTTACTTCCAGGAGCACAATTTCACGCCGGTGCGGACCCATCAGGTCTGGATCGAGGCGGGGAAGCAGAACATCCGCCGCGGCGTCCCCCACGCGGACCTCCACAAACCGGTCCGCGATTGGCTACCGGTGAAAGCGGCCGGGCTCGCCTGGACGCCCGATCCGCAATCGCGCGGATTTCTGATCCGGCAGCGCATTGTGGAGCAGCCTGGCCGGCGCTACGCGAAACTCGTGTACGTGGTGGATGGTTCCGCGCCGATGGGCCGCTATGCCGATGTGCTGTCGCGCGAGATCGACGGGGAGGTTATTCTGGCTGCCGATGAAGTCCGGAGCGTGGCCCGTGTGAGCCGGGGCGATTTCGCCGGTGGAGCCGACAACGTACCGGCTCTACTGCTCGCACAGGAACGGGCGTCACTCGAAACGGCGGGCGCGGATGCGGCGATTGTCTGGATACACGGACCGCAGCCGGTTGCGCTGACCGCGCCGGATGCCCTGCGGCAATTCTGGGCGCGGCGTCCGGGCCAGGCGCCGCTGATCTCGGTGCAACTCGAACCTGGGCCCAACCGGATCCTCGAAGCTTTGGACGGTGTGGCCGAGGTGCGGACCATGACAGCCGGAGTGGACCGCATTCTGGCCCCGCTCCTCGAGCCCAAACCGGAACTCGTAGCCGTCCGCGAGCGCGTTGCTGGTTTTTCGGCCCGAGGACACCGTACGTCCGCGCACTTGGCCCGGCTCTGGGCGCTGGAGGAATCGGCCAGGACCGGCGATGCGGCGCTAGCGGCGAAATACCAGTTGGTTACGCCGTTGACGGGAGCGGTGGTGCTCGAGTCACGACAGCAGTATGAGGCCGCCGGGCTCTCCCCGGCCGCGCCCGGAACGGTGCCGACAGCGCCGGAGCCTGAGACATGGGCGTTGATGGCAATCGGGCTGGCGGCGGTGGCGTACCAGGTCCGCACGCGGCGCAACGGGGTGGCCGCGTGAACGGTGTCGTTGGCCGACTGTTTGCGTCCGCGGTGACGGTGGCTGGCCTGCAAGCCGCCGCGGCCTGGCCTGTTTGGACGTGGTACGCGCACCGCGTCACCGACGGGTCCGACGGGCCATGGCCACTGGCGGCTCTGGGGCTGTTTGCGGCGATCCTTGTGATGGCGCGCGATGGGGCGGGGAAGCCCGTTTCCTTGGTCCACGCCACGATTATGACGGCGATTTACGCAGCCACGGTCCTGTTGTTGCCACCGATCTTCCGTTGCGCGGCGGCCTTTTCCGCGGTTGGGTCGACGCTTGTCCGATGGCGTCTGGGGCCCGGCGGACATTGGCCGTTTGTGGCGTTGCTGGTGCTAGCGGCGCCGATGATCGCGTCACTCGACTTCACGCTCGGCTTCCCGCTGCGGCTGGCGGCGTCGCATTGCACGGCGGCGTTGGTATCGCTGGCTGGATTTTCGGTCTCGGCCGAGGGGACCCTGCTGCGGTGGGGAAGCCGGATGGTGGCCATCGACGCGCCATGTTCCGGTGCGCGGATGCTCTACACGGGGCTGGTGGTGACGGCAGCGTTGGCGGCTTATGAGCGGTTCTCGTTGCGCCGGACCGCGGCTGCGTTTGCAGGGGCGATTCCGGTGACCGTGGCGGCCAACGTGTTTCGCGCGGCGGGTCTCTTCTTCATCGAAGCCGGAGTTGTTGCCGATGCCGGAATCGCAACGGCGACGGCGTGGGTGCACTCCGGACTCGGTGTTTTGGTATTCGGATTGCTAACTGTTTCTCTGCTGCACATGAACCGATGGATCGGGACGGCCCATACGTTCCCGTTCTTTCCTCTGCCTGCCGCCACACAATCGAGAATCCGATGAAGACCTGGACGTTGTTCCTGATCGTCTGCGGCGCGGCCGCGATCATGCCCCTGTTGTCGGGCCACTTCACGCGGGAGCAGGATGGTTCGGCCGGCTTCCCAGGCTGGTCCAGCCAGTGGCGCGGCGTTGCCCTCCGGCGCATCCCGCTCACATGGCGTGAGCAACGATTCGCCGAAGGCTTTCCCGGGCAGATCGCCCAATTCACCGATGGCAGTCGTCTGCTGTTGATGCGATACACAGCGCAGCCGACCCGGAAACTGCACTCAGCGGCCGATTGCTTTCGCGGCGCCGGCTACCGGGTGAGTCCACTTCCCCTCTATGAAGATGAGCATCGGGAACGTTGGGGCCGGTTCGAAGCCGTTCGGGACCGGACCATGCTGATCGTGAGCGAACGGGTGTTCGAGAATGCCGGCGACAATGCATGGACCGATGTCTCGTCGTGGTATTGGAGCGCCTCGTTCGGTAGGACGGGCGGGCCGTGGTGGGCGGTCACGATGGTGGAGGAGGCGGGTGCGAGCCCAGCGGGAGCCGCCGCAGGGCGTTTTTGAGCGGTGGGCGGATTGCCGGCAAGTCCTTTGTTTTGGATACAGTTGCGGTTTTGGTTGCCATCGCGCGAAATGGTAGGATGAGGTTGCCTATGGCCGGGAAATCGACCGCCTTCGCTTCCCTGGCGCTTGTCTGCTGCCTGCCTCTCGCCGCCGCCACGCTCGAGGACGCCCTTACTGACCTTGCCCGCCGGATCCGCACGGCAGTGCGCGGCGAGGTCATTTCGCTCGAGGTCCGGCCGGCGGCCGATCCCGATCGCGACCGTGTGGCGGCGCAACTCGCCCGCGCTCTGGGCCGCCTGCAGGCTCCTGGCGACGGGATAACGGCGGTGACGGTGACCCTTTCGAAGAACCTGGAATCACGGCTTATAGTGGCCGAAGTGGGGCCGGACGGGCGCGCGGTCTTCATTCATCCCTTCGGCGGAGGCCTTCGCGACGCCGGCGCGGCGGAGGGGCCTGTGCTGCTCGAGCCGCGTCTCCTGTACAGATCTCCGGGACCGATTTTCGCGGCGGTGGAGGCGGCCGGCGGGGTTGTCCTGCTGCGGCCCGGCATTATCGAGTATCGCCGTGGCGACGAATCCGGCCCGGAGCCGCCGCGCACTGAGTTCGTTCCGGTTCGCCCGCTGCCGCGGGATCCACGGGGGGTGGTGACGATCGAGTCCGGGTGGGTGCGCGCGTGGCTCGACAGCGTCCGGTGCTCCGGGACCCTGGACCCCTGGACTGTACGATGCGCGCAGGGCGATTCGCTGTGGAATTTGGCGCCCGGGGTGGAGGCGCGCTTGGTGGAAGGACGTAATTTTTTCCTACATCCGGCAGGTCAAATTTTCAATGTGGTCCGCATGGCGGGAAGGCCCGGGGCAGGCATGGAATTGGTTGCGGCTCATACCGATGGCTCGATCCGGCGTCACGGGGAAGGCGGCGAGGAGGCGGTACTTGCGCGCGACGCCGGAACCGAGATCGGTCTGGTGCGGACTTGCCCGGGGTCCGAGGAACTCCTTTTGAGCAGTGACGGCGGAGCGTTGCAGGCATACCGTGTTGGTTCCCGGGCGCTGATTCCCGTGGGACGGCCGGCGCGGGTTGCCGGGATGGTTGTGGCGGTTCAGGGTGGGCTCGCCATCGTTCGGGATCCGAGCGCCGGGTATTCCGTTTACCGAATCGAGGCCCGGTGTGACCGGTGAAGTGCCATCGCGCCGGGCGGTGATCGGGATGTTTTGCGCGAATGCTCTGCGCGGAGAGCGGCCCCGCTATGGCGGATCGATGACGGTGGCCACTTCGATACCGATTGCTCCGCTGACCTCGGATCCCCTCGTCTTCGAAGGTTTTCGCCGCGGTAGCCAAGCTCGCGCCGCCTTGGCCGCCGCCTGGACTCACGACGCCTCTTTCCGGCGGTGGACGTTCACACTTCGCGGCGGAGTGACGACGCATGAGGGGGCGCCATTGACGGCGCAAGCCGCGGCGGAAGCACTGGCGCCCATGTTCCCGGACCGAAGATGGAACGTGGAGGGCGCGTCGGGCCTGGTGGTGCAATCGGCGCGTCCGATGCCGCGGCTGCTGGCGGAACTCGCGCAGCCGGGAGCCGCCATCGCGGGAACCGGTCCGTTCCAAACGGAGAAGTACGAGGCGGGGCGAAGCGCGACGCTGCGCGCCGTGGAGGCCTACTGGGGCGGACGGCCCTATCTGGACTCGATCGAGTTGCGGTTCGGGTCCACCGCCCGGGCGCAAGCGGCCGACCTGAGCGAACTGGCGCCGGTCGACATCCGACGGCAGTCTCAGCGCGGCCGGCGCACATGGATTTCGGACCCATTGGATCTGGTGGCTTTGGTTTTTGACCCGCAGCGCCGGTTGGCTCAATCAGAATCGGTGCGGCGGGGATTGGCGGCGAGCGTAGACCGCGCTCCGATCGCGAACGTGATTTTGCAGAAGCACGGCGAGCCAACGGCGGCGATCGTGCCGAATGCCTTGTCCGGGTATGGTTTTCTATTCAACGCGGCTCGCGACGCGGCGTCGGCGCGGCGGCTGTTGGCTTCCACAGCCGGCCCGCTGCTGGTGGCCTGCGATCCCGTGGATCCCGTGCTGAAGCCGATCGCGGATCGGATCGCGTTGAATGCGCGGGAGGCCGGCCTGGTGGTGCGGGTGGTGGACCGCGTTCCGGCGGACGTTCACCTTCGGCGGGTGCCGGGCGAGCCGCTCGATCCGTTCCTTGCGCTGCCTCACTATGCCCGCGCGCTCGGGCTGCCGGATCCGCCGCCTGCCGCTTCGCTCGAGGAACTCTACGCGAGCGAGCGAGCGCTACTCGAGGGTGGCTGGGTTGCGCCGCTGTTCCACATTCCGGTGATCTACGGGATGGCGGAGCGGGTACGCAATTGGCCATCGCGGGATCTGCCGCCGTGGCGCTTCGAGGATGTTTGGCTGGCGGATCAACAATGACATTCCGCACCCGGCTATTCCTGTTTTTTTCAGTGGCTGTGGCGGCGACGGCGCTGTTGGCATCGTGGGCGATTTCCGTCTCGGTGACGGCGGCCTTCGAGCGCCTGGAAGCCGAGCGCATGGAAGCGTTGACGCGGCAGATTCAAAGAGAGCTGGACCTTCGCAGCGCGGAAGTGGTGCGCGGCTGGATGCGCTGGCCGGGACCGAGGTTGTCCGGACGATGGCGGGCGAATTGGCGCGTCCGGATTCCGATCCGGCTCCGTTTCTCAACGAAGCCAAGCTTCTGGCGCGCGAGCAGAATCTGGACCTGCTCGAGATCATCGGCCGCGACGGCGCGATCATCTCGTCGGCGCAGTACCCGGCGCGATTCGGCTACAAGAAAGATTGGGTTGTGGAACCGGTGGATTGGCGCGCGGCCGGCGCATTCGTCGAATTGGAGAAGCTTCCCGAAGAAACGGCGGTGGCGTTGCTGGCGGTACGTCCGGCGCCGGGTCCGGGTGGGTCGATCTATCTGGTGGGCGGGCAGCGCATCGATAAGGAAATGCTGGACTCGCTGCCGCTACCGGCAAGCATGCATGCCCGGCTCTACCGCAGCCTCGGCAGCGCGCGGCGCGGCGCGGTCGACGCATTGGGCGTCGACGCACTGGTGGAGCGCGTCCGTGAGAGCGGCCATGTGGCGTCGCTTTCGCACGGGGGCGTACTGGACGCGGCGACGACTACCTACGGAATCCCGCTTTCGGGCCGGTCCCGCCAGTTGCTGGCTGTGCTGTTGCTCGAAGCGCGGCACGGCGAGCTTTTCTGGCTGACATGGTTCATCCGCAGCGTGGGTTTTCTGGGCGCGCTGGCCGGGATCGCGGTGGGAGGGGCTGTGGCATGGTGGGCCGCTTCGCGGGTGACGCGTCCAGTGAGCGCGCTGGTGGACGGGGCGGGCAGAGTGGCGGCGGGAGATTGGACGGCGCGCGTGGAAGCGCCCGGCAACGATGAACTCTCGCAACTGGCGGGTTCGTTCAACCACATGACCGAACAACTGTCGCAGCAGCGGGACCGTCTGGTGCAAGCCGAACGTGTGGCGGCGTGGCGGGAACTGGCGCGGCGGTTGGCTCATGAATTGAAGAACCCGCTATTCCCGCTGCAGATCACAGTGGAGAACCTGCAGCGGTCGCGCCTTGCGGCGGGAGGCGATGCTCAGGCCCAAGACCAATTCGAGGAAGTATTTCGCGAATCGACGTCGACGCTGCTTGTGGAAATCGCGCAGTTGAAAACGATCATCGCCCGGTTTTCCGATTTCGCTCGCATGCCAGCGCCCCGTGTGGAGAGAATCGAACTGGCGTCATTTCTGCCGCCGATCGTCAAGTTGTTCGAGGCGCAATGGAGCGCGCCAGGCGGGCCGCGCTTTGCGGCAGCGATCGAAGTGGAGCAATCCGGGGATGCGCCGCTCGAGGTGGAAGCCGATCCGGAGCAACTCTCCCGCGCGATCCGCAACCTGATTCTCAACGCGATGGACGCGATGCGCGAGGGCGGCCGCATCGAGATCAAAGCCGCCGCGGCGGGAGGCGCGGTCGCGATCGAGGTGGCCGATGCAGGAGAGGGGCTGACCGAAGAAGAATGCGCGCGGCTGTTCACGCCCTACTACACGACGAAGAAGCACGGCACGGGATTGGGGTTGGCCATCGTGCAATCGGTGGTCTCCGATCATGGCGGTACAATTTCGGTAACCAGCCAAAAAGGCGAAGGCGCCCGCTTCCGAATCGAACTGCCGCGCGTACGGAACTCCCATGGCACATCTGCTTCTCGTTGACGATGACCCCAATACGCTTGGATCGCTGGCTCGCGCGTTTCGCCTGGCGGGATACGAAGCCACCGTGTGCGACAACGCCGTCCGGGCGCTCGAACTGGCGCGGAACCAGCCTTTCGATCTGATTCTCTCCGATGTGGTGATGCCGGATCGCGACGGTTTGCTGCTGCTCGAAGATCTGCGCGCGGCGGGATTGGCGACTCCCGTGGTGATGATCAGCGGGCAAGCCACCGTGGAAATGGCCGTGCGTGCCACCCGCCTGGGTGCGGTGGATTTTCTCGAAAAGCCGATATCGACCGACAAACTACTGCTGACCGTGGAGAACGTACTACGGCTGACGCGCCTGGAGCGAGAGAACCATGAACTTCGGCGGCGCGCCGGTTCTCATGAACTGGTGTGGGCGTCGCCGGCGATGACGCGCGCGATGGCGCAACTAGAAAAAGTGGCGGCATCCGAGACGAGGGTCTGCGTGCTGGGTGAGACGGGCACCGGAAAGGAACTGGCGGCGCGAGCGATTCACGAGCGAAGTCCGCGGGCCAAGGGGCCATTTGTAACATTGAACTGCGCGGCGGTGCCGGCGGAATTAATCGAGTCCGAGCTGTTCGGGCATGAGAAGGGCGCCTTCACCGGGGCGGCTGCGCGGCATCCTGGCAAGTTCGAACAAGCGCACCACGGCACCCTGTTTCTCGACGAGATTGGGGACATGCCGCTGGCCATGCAGGCGAAGCTACTTCGAGTGTTACAGGAGGGGGAAATCGAGCGGGTGGGCGGGACAAAGCCGCAGGCGGTGAACGTCCGCGTTCTGGTGGCCACACACCACGATCTGGAGGCGCTGGTTCGCGCCGGGCGGTTCCGTCAGGATCTCTATCATCGGATCTATGTTTTTCCCCTCCTGCTTCCCCCGCTGCGCGATCGCGTGGGAGACCTGCCCCTGCTTCTCGAACATTTCGCCCGGCAGGTATCGGACCAAAACGGCTGGAAAGTTAAAAGCTTTACCGAGCCGGCTATGGACTTACTGGCTCGCTACGACTGGCCGGGCAATGTCCGCGAGCTCCGGAACGTGGTGGAGCGATTGTTACTGTTGGCTGACGGTGACGTGGACGCCGAGTCTGTCCGTCTGGCGCTGCCGGCGGTGGCCGTGGAGGACGCTCCGGTCGAGGCGGGCCCGGGTTCGCTGAGTGACCGAGTCCAGGGCTTCGAGCGCTCGGCGATCCTGGTGGAACTGAGGCGTCAACAGTACCGGATGGCAGACACAGCGCGGGCGCTGGGGCTGGAGCGAAGTCATCTTTATAAGAAGTGCCAGCAGCACGCAATCGATTTCCGTGCCCGGGAAGGGCAGGGTCCTCAGGATACGGTAACTTCGAGGGATTGATTAAGCAAATTTTCATCGCTCTTTACGGCGAGTTCTGGTACCATGAGGCGAGAGCTGAAGGTTTGAGACGGCCCCGATCGAGTGACTTACCCACCTGTTCGTAACCTCCCCGAGACCGCATCACCCCCTTTAGCGCGCTATGGGGCGCGAAACGCTCGTGTCCCGAGCAGTCCTCGGATGAGCGACCGGCACGGCGAACCTGTCCGTTGCGGTTCGTGAGTATGAAATGAGAATCGGGGCGGGTGACTCCGTTCCGTGCTCGATCCAGAGCCCCTGTAGGGTCTGGCGGAAAAGGAGATAGTTGATGCGGTTATATGTAGGGAATCTTCCCTTCAAGGCGACGGAAGGCGATATCGAGAGCTTTTTCTCGGAGGCCGGTGTTGCGGTGGATGTGGTCACCGTGGTTCGGGACAAATTCTCGGGTGAACCCCGGGGATTCGGGTTCGTGGATATCAATGACGACGCGGCCGGCGAAGCGGCTGTTCGCGCCTGCAATGGAAAGCCGTTGTTGGGGCGGCCCTTGGTGATCAACGAAGCGCGGCCGATGACGCCGGGCGGCGGTGGTCCGGGCGGCGGCGGCGGCGGACGGGAACGGCGCGGTGGATTCGGCGGCGACCGCCGTGGCGGTGGCGGGGGCGGAGGCGGAAACCGGGATCGCGGTTTCAACCGGTAAGGCTGCCAAACCCAGCGCAAACAAACCACCGGACTGTCCCGGGATCGCAGATGCGATTTCCGAGGCTGGTCCGGTTTTTCGTTTTCGGCTTTCTGGCTTACTTGACCGGGTTGTAATAAAGAATGATCCCCTTGCCCACGCGCTCGGTGGGCCTGATGCTGTCGGTCCAAATGATCATGTCCGGGTATTGCTCCCGGGTCCCGATGCGGCTGAGCTTGAGCAGGGTGAGGCTCATCGCGTTCCAGCCCGGTTTCGGCTCCCTGGGATGAAGGGGTACGATTTTCGGAAAGCCATGCGCTTCTTCCCAGAATCCGATGATCGAGGGATTGAGAGCCACTTCCTTGACACCCAATTCCTTGAGCCGCGCCGACAGCCGGTTCATGTCCTGTCCCCAGTCAAGGTCAGAATCGACGAGGATGTTCTCCGGTTCGTCACCGGCGAAGACGTTGAAGTAGGCGAGATAGTCCGGATGCGCCGCGATTCCCGTGATTGCGATCCAGCCGAGCAATGCCAGCGTGGCGCGCGTCACCCAAGGGTTGCGCGCCCGCAGGCCATCGATGACAGCGGCGGCGCCAAGCATCGCGAAGAAGACCAGCACCGGCAGCACATGGCGGACGCCGATATTGATTCTGCTGGTGAGCGAGAAGATGAGGATGCCCACGGCCAAGCCGATTGGAACGCGGTACAGGGCCTGCTCGCGCTTCCAAGCCACAGCGATGCCCCAAAACGTGAGCACCATGAAAGCGATGGGCAGCTTGAAGAAAAGCGCCACCGGATAGTAATACCAGAAGCCGTTCGGACTGTACTGGCCGAGAAGCCACGAGCGATGTCCGCCTTCATTGTGCTCGAGCACCTGCCGGATGCCCTCGGCGATTTCCGGCGCGGGCATCGAGAATCCGAGCACGTCCGAGTGTCCCCAAGAAAACCGGTAGCAGGCCCAGATCAGGAACAGGCTTAGCAGGATTCCGGCGCTAAGAGGCCGTAGTATCGCGCGCCAGTTGGACAAGATCCTCATCGCCTCGGCGCGATCCCGCAGAAAGGCGATCACGGCGGCTCCGGCGATGGCGCACGGGAAAAACGGAATGGTGGAGAACTTGGAGAGAAAGGCGAAAGCGAATGCGGCGCCGAACACCAATCCGGTTTTGAGAGATGGCTGCGCGAGCAGCCAAAAGAAGCTGGCGAGCGCGCCGGTAAGGCCAGCGAGCAATGCCATATCGGTGGTGGCGAGGCCGGCATGCGCCAGGATGGCGGGCAGCGTGGTAACCAGGAGCACGCTCGCCAAGGCGGTGGATGGTCCGAACCAGCGCCGCGCCCAGACCCAGACGATCGCGCACACCGCCCAGAATGTCGGCAGGATGCCCAGTCTCGCCAGCAGCAACCGGCGGTCGTAATCCCGCCCCTGGTACAGAACCGCGCCGCCTTCGTCGTAGAGATTATCGTCGCGGCCCAACAGTTTCGCTCCGACCGCGGCAGGTCCGATTGCGGTGAGGATGCGAGCCAGCGGCGGATGCTGCTCTTCCAATTCGTAGGTGCCCTTGGTGATCCACTCCACACCGCAGGCGATGTGGAACGGTTCGTCGCTGGTATGGTTGAACACCGGGTATGTGGCCGCGATACGGCCGGTGGCGATCACCACCAGCAGAAGAGCCGCGATTCCCGCGTGGCCCGCGAGAAAAGCTGTCAGCCGGCCCATCGGCTGGTTTGTTTCCTCGCTGGTTGTGTCGGACGGAACGGTTTCTGCGCCGGAGTCCTTCGTGGACCCCCCCCTTGATTTCACCATTAACATTTCAAACGCTTTTTCAAGACCGGAGGTTACGCTATTTTGGTATTCTGATCGTTTCGCCGCCCGCCGATGGCAAGGAAAATCAAGCACCCCGCACGTGTGCCCGACACGGACAACCCCGCGCCTTCGGCTGGCTCTCCCGGTCTGGCCCTACCTCCCCCCGTATTCACCCGCGGCGTGCTCACCGCAGCCGCATTGATCGTCTTCGCCGTCACCTTCGTTTTTTCCCAGGTGTCGTCATTCGGCCTGGTGGGGCTCGACGACACCACCTTCACCAGCGACAACTTCCTGGTGACGCCGGGCCTTACCTGGAACGGGATTCAGTACGCATTCCGCAGCTTCGAGATGGGGAGCTGGCATCCGCTTACCTGGATGTCGCACATGCTCGACTATTCGTTATTTGGCGCCGATTTCGGCGCGCATCATCTCGAGAACCTCGTCCTGCATGCCATCAACTGCCTGCTTCTGTTCTGGCTGGCTCGCGCGATGACCGGCCGGCTGTGGCCCTCCGCGATTGTGGCGCTGCTGTTCGCCGTCCACCCGATGCACGTGGAGGCGGTGGCGTGGCTGGCGGACCGCAAAGGCCTGCTCGCTACCCTGTTCTGGTTGCTCTCGCTCTCGTTCTGGGTGAAGCGATCCCCGGGTGACCGGTTGCACTACGGTCTCTCGCTGCTGAGTTTCGGACTGGGCCTGCTCTGCAAGCCGACGATCGTGACGCTGCCGTTTACGCTGCTGCTGGTGGAGTTCTGGCCGCTTCGGCGTTGGCGGTCCTGGTCCGACTTGCCCGCGCGTCTGCCGGACAAGGCGCCGTTTTTCGCACTCTCGATCCTGTTCAGCGTGCTGACCTACTATGGGCAGCGCGAGGCTGGCGCGATGGCGATGTATGGGAATCTCGGCGTTTCGGCGCGGATCTCCAACGCCGCCTACGGCCTGGGCATGTATCTCATCAAGACGTTTTGGCCGTCGGGCCTCGCGCTGAATCCGCCGGTGATGGGCACGCTGCCGGTAACGGTGGTCGGTCTGGGGGCGGGGGCGCTGGTGGTGTTGAGCGCTTTGGCGTTCTGGAAGGCGCGGGAGTGGCCCGCTCTGTTCATGGGATGGTTCTGGTTTGTTGGAACGCTGATTCCCACGATCGGCCTCGTCCAAACCGGTGACCAGGCCTTTGCCGATCGCTACTCCTACGTGCCGCACATCGGCCTGTTCACGCTGCTGGTGGCTGCCGTTGTCCGGTTCGTACCGCGGGAACGCCTGGGCACCCTGCCCGCGCAAGCGGCTGTGGCGCTGTTGATCGCCGGGCTCGCCTGGCGTGCTCACGGACAAACCAGCTATTGGCGCGATGCCATCCGGCAATTCGAACATACCGTCTCGGTGGCGCCGGGCCACACCCAGGGCCGTCAGATCCTGGCGCGGACCTACATGAAGCTCAAGCGGTTCGATCTCGCGGAGCCGCAGATCCGCGCAGCCGTTGACGCCGACGCCACAGATCCGGAGAGCTTCCGGATTCTGGCTGAGATTCAGTACCAGCGCGGAGAAAAAGAACCGGCGTTGGCCAGCCTTGCCACCGCCGAGCGGCTGGCGCCGAACTCGGCCCTCACGCAGTACAACCGTGGCATCGTGCTGCGCGGGATGGAGCGCTACGAAGAATCCGCGGCGGCCTACCGCAAGGCGATCGACCTGGGGCTGCTGCCCGACACCCGCGCCGAGGCCTGGTATTCTATGGGGCTGGCGCTGAACAAAGCCAATAAAGCCGATCGCGCGGTGGAAGCATTCCTGAAGGCGCTGGAGGTGAATCCTTATCACTATTTTGCGCGCAAGAATCTGGCGTTCGCGTACTTGCGACTGCAGGACTACGCCAGCGCGCAACGCGAATTCGAACTCCTGCTGCGCACCGATGAAACCGATGCAGATGTCGTGCGGTCCCTCTCGTTCCTGCGCAACCGCCGGTAGTTGCTTTATTTCTCGAAGCGGTAGATTTCGTACACTGCGTGTCCCCGCCGGTCCGGAATCACGGACACGAGTTCCCGGCGGAAGCCAGCCCGTTCTGCCTCGGCCTGGATTCTTGCGTCGGCTTCGGGAAACGCCCGCCGCCCGGGGACGAACCCGATATGGAGCGCATTCGGTTCGGCTACTCGCGCCGCGATGCTGTCACCGGGGCCGAAAACGAAGTCATACCCTGTGACGATGGGAATGCGTCCGGCCGTGAGCAGGCGCAGCGGCTCACCGAAACCCCAATCATTGGCGAACACCACGGCGGGCCTTTCCCGATCCACTTTCGCGGCCAGCGGAAACACCGCGTCGGTCCATGCCGGCGCGGGGCCGTTGGCGCGCAGATCGCTGCGATAGGCGAGCAGCACGCGGATATTGCTAGCGCAACATACCATCACCAGACCGATTGCGACACCGCGCCATTGGCGGCTCTCGAGCCACGCCGCCGCCATCGAGACGAAGCAGGCCGCGAGGGGCCACAGCAGGATCGTGTGATGCGCGCCTCCGCCGGTTCGCGCGGTGAACAGCATCGGCAGCCAGGAAAAAACGAAGCCGAGCAGGAAAAGCAGTGCAGGCCGTCTCCATGCTCCCATCCACGGCAGTGCGGCGGCACTAACCACCGATAGCCAAACGAGCGCGCCCTGCGGGAGCGGGCCGGATTGCTCCGCCATCCATCCCTGTAGAGCGCGTCCGTCCAAAGTCCACCGCAACAAGTTTGCCCGGCCGGGGATGTCGTTGGGCTCCGCGGACACATTGCCCCGGAAGGTCCCCCACGGGTCGCGCACGTTGTACCGGATGAGCGGCGATGCACCGATGGCGAGCATGATCAGAGCAAGCACCGCCGCCCGTAGAGGCAGCAACTTCCGGAGCCGCGCTCCATAGGTCAAAGCCAAAGCCAGCGCCGATCCACCCAATAGCCACGCGAAGATCGCCTTGTCCCACAACCCGAGCCCGGCCAGAAATCCCGCCGCGCCCAGCCACCGTGTGCGACTCGTTTGCACGTAGTGGACTGCTCCCGCTGCGGCGCCCATCGCGAGCAAATGCTGCAGCGCCACCGGGCCCCAGTCAAAAACGGCGGTGAGTAGAAACACCGCATCGGTGGCGGCCAGAGCAACCGCTGCTGCTGCCGCGAAGTCTCCGCACGTCCTGCGCACGGCAAGCCACAGCAGCCACAACGCGGCCGCGGCGGCGGCGAGCATGGGCACGCGGACCGACCAAACGCCCGGAGCCCACACGCGAAAGACAACTGCATACAGCCAGGACTTCAGCGCGCCCACGTACGACATCAGCATCGCCGGCGTGGGCCCGTGGAACTGAAACGTGTCCGCCACGTGGCGCGGATCGTAGAGACCGGCCGCGAACAGTGCTTCGTCCTGCGCGATGCCGGGGTAGGGGATCACGGAAAGGCCGGCTGCCACGAAGTAGGCGATTGCCCCAGCGGCGGCGAACCGGCCGTAACGGCTCAATGGCGCGAAGCCCGCCGGGCGTGCAGGGCGAGCCCTCCAAGTACAACCATGGCCGGGGCCAGCAACAGCACGATCCCACGGTTCAGCGCTACCCCACGTTCGGCGTTTTGCGCTTCCGCGGTGCGCTTGCACTGCACGCATTGCGCCCGCGCGGCGTCCGGCAGCAGCATCAGAAGCGCCAGGATCATCAAGATCACCGGAGGAAACAGCGCCCACTTGAGCAACGGGCGTTCGTATTTCATGTGCATGAAATAGGCGATGATGTAGACCGCCTTCAGGATCGACAGCCCCAGTAGCGCCGCGAGCATCACACCGGGACTCGCATGCACGTAGGCAAGCGCCACCTCCACTCCGGTGAGCGCGAGAAGGAAAATCCAGACACGGACGAAAATACTCATGGCTTCACGCTCATCAGGTAAACCAGCGGAAAGATAAACATCCACACCAGGTCCACGAAATGCCAGTAGAGGCCGCAGACCTCCACGTCTTCCTCGCTCCATTTCGATCGCCCCACGCCGAGGGCGATCACGCCCAGGTAGATGACGCCGGCGGATACGTGCAGCATGTGCAGCCCGGTGAGCGTGAAGAAGGTGGCGCCGAACAGCGGCTCTCCCCACGGGTTGGACCACGGCAGCACGTTCTCGTCGCGGATCAGGTGCAGCCATTCGCTGAGATGCAAGGCGACGAAGACGACGCCTCCGGCCATGGTGGCGCCGATCCATCGCACCGTGCCTGCGCGGTCCGCATTGCGCATGGCGTGCACCGCGGCCACCATCGTGAGCGACGAACTCAACAGCACCAACGTCATCGCGCTGGCGTAGACGATGCCCGGTGAAAAGTCGAAAGGGGTGGGCCAATCCGGGTTGGCGATGCGGACGTAGGTGTAGCAGACCAGAAAGGTGGCGAATGTGAGCGCGTCGCTCACGATGAACAGCCACATCCCGAACTTCTTTGAGCCGATCGCGAAGGGAGAATTGGCGGCGTGCGCGTTCATCGATTCCCCCAGAGGGCGAACAGCAGCAGCAGGTAGATCCAGAGCACGGTCAGGAAATGCCAGAAGATCCTGGCGACGGCGGGCCGTGCGAGGCCGAGCGCGGCAATGGCGCCGGTAACGTGGGTGGCGTGCAGCGCGGTGAATACCCAGAAGAACGAGTTCCCCGGGCCGGCGGCGATCGCTATCTCGCGCCACGCCAGCACTTGTCCGCCCAGAAACAGCACGCCCAACACCGCGGTGAGGCCGGTGCGTCCGCGTTCAAGCGCGATGCTGGCGAGCACGATCACGGCCGTGTTCACGAACACGACTCCGGGCAGCGGCACGCCGGTCCAATCGCCGCCCAGGGTGCGGCGCACCACCATGGCGCTGGTTAGCGCCATGAATGCCATTGTCACCGCGCCTGCCATCGCGTAGAGGCCGGTGAGGCTGGCGCGGGGGATTTCAGCCCTGCCATTCACGTGTGGCCGCCTCCCATGGGTTGCCAGACGCCGTGCGTCCGCGGCGCATGCTCCAGAACAGATTCACCAGGAACACCAACTGCGCCGCGGCCGTGGTGATGGCGGAATGGGTCATGAACACATGCAGAGACCGGAGTGAGTTGAGAAACTCGAACTCCTGAAAGTCCGGGTACCGGCGCGGATTGCCGGCGAACCCGGCAAAGTGCATCGGTACGAAAATCATGTAGACGCCGATGAAGGTGACGTAGAAATGGAACTTCCCCATCGGTTCATTCATGAACCGGCCGAACATCAGCGGGAACCAATAGTAAGTACCTGCGAAGATGGCGAAGATCGCCGCCACGCCCATGATCATGTGAAAGTGTCCCACCACGAAGTAGGTGTCGTGGAAGTAGAGATCGATCGAGGGCTGGCCGAGAAAGATTCCTGTGATGCCGCCGCTCACGAACAGGGAAACGAAGCCCAGCGCGAACAGCATCGGAGTATCCAGGCGAAGCCGTCCGCCCCAGATCGTTCCGATCCAGTTGAAGGTCTTGATCGCGCTCGGCACGCCAACCGCCATCGTGATCATCGAGAACGCGATGCCGGAATAGGGGCTCATCCCACTGACGAACATATGGTGGCCCCAAACCAGGAACCCCAGCACCACGATCGCGAGCATTGCGTAGACCATCGCCTTGTAGCCAAAAATCGGCTTACGCGACATAGTGGCGAGCACGGTGGAGATGATGCCCATCGCGGGGAGGATGACGATGTAGACCTCCGGATGGCCGAAGAACCAGAAAAGATGCTGCCACAGAATCGGCGAGCCGCCGCTGTGTTCGAGAATGCGGTCACTCACCACGAGCCCTGCCGGAAGAAAGAAGCTCGTACCCAGATTGCGGTCGAGCAGCATTAGCACTCCGGCGGGAATCAGCACCGCGAATGCGAGCAGACTGACCAGCGCCGCCGACAGCCAACCCCAACAGGACAGCGGCAACTGCATCAGTCCCAGGCCCGGCGCGCGCAGGTCCAGCAGGGTGGCGATGAAGTTGATGGACCCCATCAGCGACGCCATCGAAAACAGCGCAATGCTCACCAGCCAAAGATCCTGGCCGAGGCCCTGTCCCGGACCCGCCACTTCACCCACCGCGCTCAGCGGCGGATAAGCGGTCCATCCCGACAACGGGCCGCCGCCGCGCGCCAGCATTGACGACAACAACACCATCAAGCCGGCGAAGGTAGTCCAGAACGAGAGCATATTCAAACGGGGAAACGCCATGTCGGCGGCGCCGATCTGCAGCGGGATCATGTAATTTCCGAATCCGCTTTGCGGCGCCGTGGTCAGTACGAAAAACACCATGATCGTACCGTGCATCGTCATCATGGAGAGATAGAACTCGGGCGTCATCATGCCGCCTTCGAGAAACGGGATCCGCGCGTTCGGATAAACCAGGTGCAGCCGCATAGCCACGGAGAGCAGCATCCCGAACACGGCGCTGAACAGGGCCAGCAGGAAGTACTGGATACCGATGACTTTGTGGTCCGTGCTGAAGACGTAGCGCCGCAGCCATCCCCGCTGCTCCGTCATCGCGCCTCCGCGTTGGTGACCACTTGCAGTTGGTCATGCATGTCGTTGAGCCAGCGTTCGAATTCCTCCGGCTCCAGCACGATCAACTGGGATTGCATCTGGTGATGGCCGAGACCGCAAAGCTCCGAGCACGCGATGGAGTAACTGCCGGGCTTGTCGGCGGTGAAAGCGAGCGGGATCTCCATGCCGGGTACGAGATCCTGTTTCAGCCGGAGTTCACGGACGAAAAAGTTGTGGATGACGTCGCGGCTTTTGAGCAGCAGCACCACCGGCTTGCCCGAGGGTACGCGGAGGGCCGCGGTTGCGATATCGTCCCGCCCAGCGGGGTCCGTATAGTCGATTCCGAAGGGATTGCCCGTGGAGTCATTGATCAGCTTGATGTTCGTCCGGCCGAACTTGCCGTCTTTGCCCGCGTAGCGAAAATTGAAGGCGAACTGCTTGCCGCTGGCCTCGATCCGCAAAGCATCCGCGGCGATGGGATCCAGATGCACGCCAGCCCATATCTTGGTGCTCACCGCGGCCAAGCCCACGAACAGGACCAACGCTGCACCAGTCCAGAGCAGTTCGAGCCGGTCATTGCCGGCGGATCCGGCGGGCGCCGTGTTCTTCCGGAAGCGGAAGATGGACCATCCGAGTGCGATCTGCGCGGCTACGAAAATCACTCCGGTGACCCAAAGCGTGGTGAGGAAGCTCGCGTCGAATGCCCGCGCATGCGCGCTGATCGGGTCCGGAAACCACCATCGGGGCGCGATGAACAGGCCGGTCACCACAATCGCAACAAGCCAAATCAACGCCGCTAGCAACATAGCAGGAAGTTCCTATGGTAACCCCAACCACGAAAACCCGGTTAGTGGCGGAAGTGGCGAACGCCTGTGAGCACCATTGCCAACCCGAGGCGATCGGCCGCGGCCACCACATCGGGATCTTTCACGGATCCACCCGGCTGGATGACGGCGGTGATCCCGTGGCGGGCGGCTTCTTCCACGCCGTCGGGGAAAGGAAAGAACGCGTCGGAAGCCACCACCGCGCCCTGGATGGGCAGCACGGCTTTCATCGCGCCCAGCTTCACCGAGTCCACTCGCGACATCTGCCCCGCGCCCACCGAGACGGACTGTCCGTCCCTGGCGTAGACGATGGCGTTGGACTTGACGTGCTTGCATACCTTCCAGCCGAACTCGAGGGCGCGCCATTCTTCTTCGGTCGGCTGGCGTTCGGTTGCGACGGTGCAGGCGTCGCGGCTCAGGACATGACGGTCCGCCGATTGGGCGAGGAAGCCGCCGCTGATCGACTTCACCACGAAGTTTTCGCCCGCGGCCGGGCTTACCTGCAACAGCCGCAGATTCTTCTTTCCCGAGAAAACGTCGAGCGCCGATTGCGTGAAGCCTGGGGCGGCGATGCATTCGGTGAAGATCTTCACCACTTCGGCGGCCGTCTCGCCATCGATGTCGCGGTTGAACGCCAGCACTCCGCCGAACGCGGAAACCGGATCGGCTTCCAGCGCGCTGGCATAGGCTTCCGCCAGCGTGGCTCGTTCGGCGCATCCGCACGGATTGGTGTGCTTGATGATGGCGCAGGCCGGACGTTCAAACTCGAGGATCAATTGCCAGGCTGCGTCGAGATCCACCAGGTTGTTGTAAGAGAGTTCCTTTCCTTGCAATTGGCGGCCGCCCGCGATGCCGCCGCGCCCGGCCGAGTACAGCGCCGCGGATTGATGCGGGTTCTCGCCGTATCGCAGTTCGTTGGTGCGGGGGATATGCACATCGAGAATTCCTGGGGTTGAGCCGGCGGGCGTGTCCACCAGCCGATCGCCTTCGCAGTGAATCCGGTCCAGCCGCGCGGTAATGGCACGGTCATAGGCGGCGGTGCGCGCGAACGCCGCCTTGGCGAGCCGCCAATGCGTGTCGAGCGAGAGGGCGCCGCCGGCGCCGTCCATCTCCGCCGCGATGCTCTCGTAGTCGGCGGGCGAAGTCACCACGGCGACGTCCTGGTAGTTTTTCGCGGCTGCGCGGATCATCGTGGGTCCGCCGATATCGATGTTCTCCACGAGTTCATCGACCGGCACACCTTCGCGCGCGGCGTATTTTTCGAACGCATAGAGGTTCACCACCACCATGTCGATCAGCGGAATCCCGTGTTCGGCGAGCGCCTGTGTGTGCTCGGTGTTGGATCGGATGGCGAGTACGCCGCCGGCGATGCGCGGGTGAATGGTCTTGACGCGCCCATCGAGCATCTCCGGGAACCCGGTGACTTCGGCGACGTCGGCCACCGCCAGCCCGGCGTCGCGCAAGGCCTTAGCCGTGCCCCCGGTGGAAATCAGTTCCACGCCGTGAGCGGCCAGTTTGGCGGCGAAGGCAGCGAGTCCGGATTTGTCAGTCACAGAGAGGAGGGCGCGTTGGATTTTTGCCATGAAGAAAACATTGTTGCATGGTCTTGGTATTCTCGAATATCGAACGATGACCGAAGCCGGCACCGTCGCCGTCGTCGCCGAAAAGCCCTCGGTGGCGCGCGACATCGCGAGAGTTCTCAAGGCTACCAGGCAAGGCTCCGGCTTCCTGCATGGCGAAGGTTACGTGGTCACCTGGGCCATCGGGCATCTGGTGGCGCTGCCGCAGCCGCACGAGATCCGTCCCGATTGGCGCTCCTGGCGGCGTGAGACGCTTCCGATGCTCCCGGCGTCTTGGCCGCTGGTGGTGGTGGATCAGACCAAGGATCAATTCGAGGTGGTCCGCAAGATACTCACCTCGCCGCGCGTTTCGCGCGTGATTTGCGCCACCGACGCGGGCCGCGAAGGCGAGCTCATCTTCCGCTACATCTATGAGGCGGCGGGGTGCGACAAGCCGGTAAGCCGTCTCTGGATTTCGTCGCTCACTCCGGACGCGATTCGCGAGGGGTTCGCCCGCGTCCGCGACGCCCGCGAGTACGATCCTCTGGGCGATGCGGCAAAAGGACGCTCCCGCGCGGACTGGCTGGTGGGCATGAATCTTTCGCGCGCCTACACCCTGGCCGGCGGCGAGGATTTCTCCGTGGGCCGCGTGCAAACACCGACGCTGGCAATGGTGGTGGAGCGCGAACTGGCCATCCGCGCCTTCGTCCCCGACGATTACCGGCAGGTCATCGCCACTTTTTCTCCCGGCGGGGAGGGCCGCTACGAGGGGACATGGTTCGCGCCTGGGGTTGAGCCGATGGAGATGGCCACGCGGCTGCCACCCAAGCCAAGCGCAAAGCCCGGCGTCCCGGGCCCTGGAGCAAAGGACGCAGCGCCGCTGCCGCCGGAGCAGGACGCCGATGCGATCGCCGCTCGGGTGCGCGCCGGGGCCGCCGCCATTGAATCGATCGACTCCCAGACCAAGCGCATGCCGCCACCGGGGCTGTACGACTTAACCGAACTGCAGCGCCACGCCAACCGGCTGTACGGGTTCAGCGCGCAGCGTACGCTCGAAGCCGCGCAGGCGCTCTATGAGCGTCACAAGCTCATCAGCTATCCGCGCACCGATAGCCGCCACCTATCGGCCGACGTGGCGCGCACGCTGCCGAAGATCGTGGCAGCGATCCGTGAACCGTTCGAGGCGATGCTGGCTCCGGGTACCGGGGAACGGCCGCTTGGCAAGCGCTACGTCGACGACGGGAAAGTGTCCGATCACCACGCAATCATTCCCACCGGCGCGCAGCCGCGCAATCTCGATCCCGGTTCCGAGGAAGGCAAGCTGTTTGACCTCATCTGCCGGCGCCTCCTGTCGGCGTGGCACGGCGATCATGTATGGTCAATCACCACCGTGATCACCGCCGTCCGCAATGACAAGGAAGGGTCACTGGACCGGTTTCATTCCACTGGCTCCATGGTCATCGAGCAGGGATGGAAAGCGCTCGACATCGTCGTTGCCCGGAAGAAGGAAAGCCGCAAAAAGGCCGTCGACGACGACGTATCCGATGGCCCCGGTGCGGGGCAGACGCTTCCGCCTGGCCTCGAAAAGGATCAGCCGCAGCAAATCTTGGAAGTGGAAGCCGTAGAGAAAAAGACCCGTCCGCCGAAGCGATTCACCGAGGCCACGCTGCTGACCGCGATGGAAACCGCCGGGAAGACGCTCGACGACAAAGAACTCTCGGACGCGATGAAGGAGAACGGCCTGGGCACCCCGGCCACGCGCGCCCAGATCATCGAAGTGCTGCTCAAGCGCGAGTTCATCGTCCGGCGCGGCAAGAGCCTCGAAGCCACCGACAAAGGAATTCGCCTGATCGAAGTGGTGCATCCGGAAGTGAAAAGTCCGGCGATGACAGGACAGTGGGAAGCGAACCTCAAGCGCATTGAACGCGGCAAGGCGGAGTTGACGCCGTTTCTCGCCGGAATCGAAGACTATGTGCGGGAGGTGATCGGCAAGGTGGGGTCGTCGCCGATGCCTGCCGCTACGCGAACACCCCGGCGCGAGACGCAATCGAATCCCGCGGTTTCCCCTGAACGCGCCAACGTGGAACCAGTTCGCGTGGCCCCGGAGACCGATCTCGAGGAAATCCTGCACGCCCAATTCGGGTTCAAGGAGTTTCGCCCGAGCCAGGAGGAAGTCTGCCGCGCCGTCACCGCCGGCCACGACGCTCTGCTGGTGATGCCTACCGGCAGCGGCAAATCGCTGTGTTACCAGCTTCCCGGAATCGCGCTGGGCGGCACCACGCTGGTGATCAGTCCGCTGATCGCGCTGATGGAGGATCAGGCCGCCAAGCTTGCCGCGCAAGGGTTCGCGGTGGAGCGCATTCACTCGGGGCGGGACCGCGGCGCCTCACGCCAGGCGTGCTTCGACTACCTGGCAGGCAAGCTGAACTTCCTGTTCATCGCTCCCGAGCGTCTGCGCGTGCCCGGTTTCCCGGAGATGCTGGCCAAACGCAAGCCGGCGCTGGTCGCTATCGACGAAGCGCACTGCATCTCCCAATGGGGCCACGACTTTCGTCCCGACTATCGCAACATCGGCAAGCACTTGCCCGCGCTACGTCCGGCGCCGGTCATCGCGTTGACGGCCACCGCCACCTCGCAAGTGCAGGATGACATTGCGGAGCAGTTGGGGCTGGCCACCGCGCGGCGCTTCATTCATGGGTTCCGGCGGGACAACATCGCCATCGAGGTTGTTCGCGCGCCACAGTCCGTGCGCGAATCCCTGACAGCGGAAATCCTTGGCGATGAAGACCGGCGTCCGGCGATCGTCTACGTCCCGCGGCGCCGCGACGCCGAAAGCCTGGCCGAGGCGCTCGGTAACGAATTTCCGGTGGCGGCTTATCATGCCGGGCTTGACGGGCGCACCCGGGACGAGGTGCAGAGCGCGTTTCTCGGCGGGAGTCTGGATGTGATCGTGGCGACGATTGCGTTCGGCATGGGTATCGACAAGCCCGATGTCCGCACCGTGATCCACACCGCGCTGCCGGGAAGCCTGGAGGGCTACTATCAGGAAATCGGCCGCGCCGGCCGCGACGGCTCCCCCTCCCGGGCCATCCTGATGCACGCCTATGCGGATCGCTTCACGCACGATTTTTTTCTCGAGCGCGACTATCCCGAGCCCGATGTGCTCGAGCGCATCTTTGCACGCCTCACAGCCGATCCGCAGCCGAAAGACGCGGTACGCGGGCGCACCGGGCTGCCCGCGGAAACGTTCGATCCGGCGCTGGAAAAGTTGTGGATTCACGGTGGCGCCATCGTCGACTATGCGGAAAACATCAGCCGCGGCGGCAGCGATTGGCACAAGCCTTACCTCGCCCAGCGCGACCATCGCAAGGCGCAGTTCGAGCGAATGCTCAGCTATTGCGACACATCGTCGTGCCGGATGCTTTCCCTGATCCGTTACTTCGGCGATCTGGCCGATGGCAAGCGGCGCTGCGGCGTATGCGACATCTGCGCGCCCGCCGAGGCGGCGGTGCAGCAATACCGGCCGGCGAGCGAAGCCGAGCGGCGCATCATGGAAGCAATCCTCGATTCGCTGCGCCAGTCGGAGGCCGTCGCCGCCGGACGGCTTTACACACAGGTGTCCGGCGCATCGGCGCTCGAGAGGCGTCAATTCGAAGAGCTGCTAGGAGCCATGGCTCGCGCAGGACTGGTGGATCTCACCGAAGCCTCTTTCGAGAAAGACGGCAAGACGATCGAGTTTCGCCGCGTCTCGGTCTCCGCATTCGGCGATGAAGTCGAAACGCTCCCGGAAATCCAGGTGCCGGTGGAATTCGAAGGCGCGGCCCGCAAACGCGGACGCAAGGCGAAGCCCGCCGGCTCAAAGAAAAAGAGCAAAGCCAAGAAGACCGGTGCGGCGGCTGCGTCGCCGGC
Source organism: Bryobacteraceae bacterium (assembly GCA_041394885.1). Lineage (GTDB taxonomy): Bacteria > Acidobacteriota > Terriglobia > Bryobacterales > Bryobacteraceae > DSOI01. The sequence continues at coordinate 25,641 of JAWKHI010000012.1, forward strand.
CCGCATGGACAGCCGCGCCGGCGGCGAAGAAGCGGTGGAGAAGGCTTTGCGTGCATGGCGGCTGGGCGAAGCGAAAAGCAAAGGCATTCCCGCGTTCCGTATTCTGACGGACCGAGCTCTCGCCACGATCGCGGAGCGGCGTCCGGCCACGGCGCGGGAACTGTTGGACGTTCCCGGCGTGGGGCTCAAGGTCGCGGAAAAGTATGGCGCGCAGATCTTCCACATCCTCGCCCGCACACGCTGAAATCGGCGTCCGAAAATAGATCCGCCGCCCGGGGCGCTTCATCTCCTACCGTGAGGACGGCAACAATCCTCTGTCGCTGTTTCCATCAAACTGACCAGGAGTAAACCATGAAGACTTCTCTGTTCGCGACGCTATTGGTGTGCCTGTCGGCGCCCATCCTGTTTGGCCAATCCGGACGCGTGCGTGTGGTTCACGCGTCACCGGACGCTCCCCCTGTCGACGTTTTGGTGGATGGCGTCCGGGTTCTCGAACGGCTTCCTTTTCGTGAGTATTCCGAGTATCTGCCGCTTCCGGCCGGTGCTCACGAGATCCGCGTGAACGTCTCGGGCTCCAATACCACCGTGCTGCAGGCTTCGCCCACCGTGGAAGCCGGCAAAGACTATACGGCGATCGCCGCCGGCTATGCCGGCAAGAGCCCTGCGCTCGAACTGCTTCTGCTCGCCGACGACAACACGCTACCTGCCGACGGGCAGTTGAAGGTTCGCGTGGTGCACGGTGCGCCGGGCGCGCCCGCGGTGGATGTTTACGTCACCACTCCGTTTGAAAGCCTGGACGGCAAGGCGCCGGTGCTCACGAGCGTTCCATTCAAAGCGGTCTCCGGCTATCTGGCCGTGCCTGTTTCGCTCTACCAGGCTCGAGTCGCGGTGGCAGGCACCAGGACCATCGCCATCGATTCCCATCGCCTGGTTACCTGGAACCAGATGATTCGGACCATCGTCGCCGTGGATGCCAAAGACGGCGGCGCGCCGTTTGACTTCATCATTCTTCCGGATCGAAACTAGCCCGCTCTGAAGGGGGGCGTCCACAGGCTGGTGTCCGTTTTGCGCGTCTTCCAAAGAAGCATGGCGAGCCCTCACCCGCTGCTCGGCGTCATCGAAAGGCCCCGGCAGAGCGAGCGCTCGCCTTTGCTTCTTCCGGCAACACCTCGGGCCGCGCACGCCTCGCGGCGTACAATGAAATTCCGATGCTCCGACGTAGCCTACTCTCGCTGCCGCTGTTCGCCCTCCGCGCCCAGGATCAACTCAATGACGGCGATGCGCACGGCGATGCGCCCTACCTGCTCGAGGACGGTTGGAAGCCGCTGCTCAACGGCTCCGATCTGACTGGTTGGCAGCCGCAGGAAAACAAGCCTTCCGAATGGTTCACCACGCCAGGCGTCCGTTGGGAGCGTCTGCTCGGCCCCACCCGGCTCTCCGGCCGCCGCGCTCCGGCCGGCACCATTCTCAATGGGCCCGCCGGACGGACCGCCAATATCGTCACGACGGAGAAGTTCGGCGATGTGGAGCTGTATCTCGAGTTCCTCATTGCCAAGGGCTCCAATTCAGGCGTCTATCTGCACGGGCTTTATGAGATCCAGGTGTTCGATTCCTATGGCTCGTCAGAGCCGATGAAGACCTCCGATTGCGGCGGCGTCTACCACCGTTGGATCGACAACAAAGGCGTCGGCGGTTCCGCGCCGTCGCGCAACGCGAGCCGCCGCCCGGGTGAGTGGCAAAGCTTCCAGATCTGGTTCCGCGCCCCTCGCTTTGACGCATCCGGGCGCAAGACGGAAAACGCGCGGTTCATCCGTGTGCTTCACAACGGCCTTTCTGTGCAGAAGGACGTGGAGTTGGAGGGCCCTACCCGCGCCCACATGAGCCTGCCGGAGGCACCCACTAATCCGATCATGCTGCAAGGCGATCACGGCCCCGTGGCGTACAAGAACATTTACGTCCGGCCGCTGCGGCCGATCATCAACCGGTGAGTACCAGGAGGAAAGCATCATGGAGCGCCGCCAATTCCTTCCCACTCTCGCCTCGCCTCTGCTGGCGACTTCTGCGTACTCGCAGGCCAGGCCCCGGCCCAACTTCGTCTTCGTGCTCGTCGACGATCTGCGTTGGGACTCGCTCGGGTGCACGGGCCACCCGTTCCTGAAGACGCCCCATATCGACTCGCTCGCCGCCGAAGGGGCGCGGTTCACCAACGCCTTCGTCACCACGCCGTTGTGCTCGCCCGCGCGTGGCAGCTTTCTCACCGGCCAATACGTGCATAAGCACGGCGTAGTGGGCAACCGCGGCCATGAGGAGCTCAGCCACAAACTGGTGACGTTTCCCCGCATTCTGCGCGACGCCGGATACGAGACCGGTTACGTGGGCAAGTGGCATATGGGAAACGACGACACCCCGCGTCCCGGCTTTGACCGTTGGGTCAGTTTTCGCGGCCAGGGCGTCTATAATGACCCCGCGCTAAACATCGACGGTAAGGCGGTGAAGGAGTCCGGCTACATCACCGACATTCTCTCCAAACACGCGGCGGAATTCATCGGCGGGCGGCGGGAAAAACCGTTCTGCCTGTATCTGGGGCACAAGGCGATTCATGGGCCGTTCACCCCGGCCGAGCGCCACCGGGATCTGTATCGCGACGAGCCACTGCCGCGCCGCCCCAACTACAAGCCCGGCGGACCTTCCGACGACATCGCCCGCAATCAGATGCGATGCATTGCTTCGATCGACGATGGCGTGGGGACGCTCATCGGCGCGTTGAAACAGTCCGGACAATACGACAACACCTGCTTCGTGTTCACCAGCGACAACGGCTACTTCTGGGGCGAGCACGGCTATGGCGACAAGCGTTGGGCTTTTGACGAATCACTGCGCATCCCACTGGTGGCGCGGATGCCGTCGCGGATCGCGGCGGGGTCTGTGATCGCCGGGGACGCGCTCAACATCGACATCGCGCCGACCTTCCTCGACCTAGCCGGCGTCAAGCCTCCTTCCTGGATGCATGGCCAGAGCCTCGCGCCGCTGTGGGCCAAGCGTCCTCCGAAGTGGCGGGAAGGCTTTTTGGCCGAGTACATGAAGGAAGCGAACTTCCCGCGCACACCCACCTGGCAGGCCTATCGAACGCCGAAGTGGAAGTATGTTCGCTACCCGGAAGAGACTCGGGAAGAGCTGTTCGATCTGGCCGCCGATCCCTACGAGATGACCAACCGCATCGCGGACCGTGGTGCGTCCCGGCAATTGGCGCGGATGCGGACGGACTTGGACCGGCTGCTCAGGGCGACGAGCTAAAGCTACAGCCCCAAGGCCCGTTCGAGCTTGCTCAACTCGTTCTCGGCCGTATCGAGGTGCCGGCCCGCCGCGGCGGCATCGCCCGCGTCGGCTGCGCCCTGCGCTTGATCCATACGGTAGATGAGTCGTTGTTCCGCCGCTGCCCAGTCCTGCCGCAGCCCGAGACCCATGCGTGCCTGGGACTGACGCAGGCGATCCAAGGAGCTGCGCACCGCGCCCACCCGCGTCGCTACCAGCACCAGCCGCTCGCGCGCCTGCTCGAGCGCGGCGTTGGCCGCGGGCGGGGCAGGGGAAGGCGTCAGCGGGGGAGTGGGTTCTGTTCGGGGAGGATCTTTTGCCTGGGGCGGTGACGAGGCAACGGGCGGCGGGGATGCGTCCGGTGGCTCAGTTCCCGGACGCGGGCCTGAAGGCCGTGCCGGCTCCAGGGCGGGAACTGAGGTTGAACCCTCTGCAGGTTTGGATGCCGTACCCTGCACCGGAGACGTCGACACCGGAGCCCCCGGAATCGTCGGAGGGACCGGCACGGGAGGCTCCCCGGGATCGGGTGCCGGGGGAGGCGCCGGACCCGCATTCGGATCCAATGGAGGCGGCTGGGGAGCGGGCGGTTCCGTCACCGCCACCGGCGCCTGCCCGGCTCGTGTGGAGAGCCACTTGGGAACCTGCATCGCCGCCACAATCAGCACTACGATCGTGATCAGCGATCCGGCCAGGATGTAGAGAACACGCATGCCGTTGCCCTGCCGCGCAATCGCCTGCACCGGAGCCGCTTGTACAGGGGGGCGCTGGGCCGGGGCTGCCTGCACAGGGGCATCCGCTGCGGCGGCTGCCACCGGCGCCGGTGCAGCGGCTTGCGCGGATGCTTCCGCCGCCACGCCGCCACCCGCTCCCAAGGCGCCGGACTCGAGCACATGTGCGAGAGCCGTCTTCATCGCCGCCGCGGACTGGAACCGCCGCGCCGGATCCTTTTCGAGAGCGGTGAGGATGATGCCGTTCAGCGCACCGGGCAACGATGGGTCGAGTTCCCGTGGGGGCGTCGGGGCCTGGTTGAGGTGCCCGGCCATGATGGAGTATTCGCTTCCCCCCTCGAACGGACGCCGGCCCGTGACGAGCTGGTACAGGGTCACACCCATCGAGTAGATATCGGTGCGGTGATCGATATCCGTGGCGTTGATTTGCTCCGGCGACATGTAGTAAAGGGACCCCATGGTGAATCCGGTCTTGGTTAACTGGGAGTCCGTCGCCAGGCGCGCGATGCCGAAGTCCATCAGCTTCACCACGCCCTGCGGGTTGATCATCATGTTGGCGGGCTTGATGTCGCGGTGCACGATGCCGCGCTCATGGGCAGCCTGCAAGCCTTCGAGCGCGTCGTGGACCCAACGGACCGCGTGCGCCACCGGCAGCCGCTGTTCCGCAATCATGTGGTGCAGCGTCCAGCCCTCCACCAGTTCCATCACCATCAGGATCTGGCCGTTGACGCGCTGGGCCGTGCGCAGACCCGCGATATTGGGATGCTCGAGGGTGGCCAAAACGCGGATCTCGCGCAGGAAGCGGTCCGTGACCTCCGGGTCTCCCTGGAGGTTGTCGAGGACCACTTTCATCGCCTCCACGCGGCCGGAAATCGTATTGCGGACCTTGTAGACGGCCCCCATGCCGCCACCGCCGAGGATCTCGATGACCTCGTAGTCGCCGACGGTCTCGCCGGGCTGGAATGGCATGATGTCCTTCTTTCGGGTTACTGCGCCGCGACCTTGTCGCCCACCTTCGGTGTGCCCGCGCCGCTGAAGGTGGCCACCGAGGACACCTCATCGGCTTCGGTTACCGTGGCTACTCCCACAGCTTCGGAAATTTCGCGGAGCACCTTGCCGGTGGCCGGATCCTTGATCGTCCGGGCCACACGCTTCACCGCCAGATGGGCGCCCACGGTGACGCCGCCCTTGGTGCCCACGTTCAGGACGAGCGTGTTGCCGCTCACGTCGGCAACCAGGCCGTCGATCTCCACCGTGACCGTCGGCAGTTTCCCCGCCTGCCCCACGATGCCGGTGGCTACTTCATCCACTGCCTGCATGGTGGCTTCGCCGAGAATGGTGGCGCCGAAGTTGGAACTGGACATGTCGTAGGCGCCGGCGCCCAGTTTGCCGCCGCCCCCACCCGCGCCGAGCAGAGAGGCGCCGGAGCGCTTGGATTCGCCCTTGCCCGTGGCCACGGCCACAATCTCCGCCGTGTCGACGTTGACCAGACGCGCCGTGATCGCCACCGACGCCTTCGAGTCCTTCTTGCCCACGCCGCCGAGCCCGAAGCGTCCGCCTACACCGCCCAGTCCGCCGAGGTTGGTGGACTTATCGTCGCGCCCGAATTGGGTGATCGAACCCACCAGGATCGCGCTCACGCCCAGTACTTTGCCGATTTTGGCGGCGCTGGTGGAATCGGCGCGGTCGCTGTTGGAAAAATTCTGCTCGGCCAGGATCTTGTCCAACGCTTTGCGTTCGATGACGGAATAGGTGCCGTCTTTCACGAACCGTTCCACCAGCAGGTCCGCGATACCCTTACCTACGTCCACGTTTTGGCCGAACAGCGCGGCCACACCCGATTGGACCGTGCCGTAGTCGAAATCAAGAACGGCGATCCGTTTCTTCGCGGTCTGGGCGGCTGCGGCGGGAGCCAGGGCGAGGATGAGCATCAAGCCAGTGTAGGGATGGATTCTCCGGATAGGTGACATCATGGTTCTTGTCAACATAATAGCCTCTGAGAGGGCCGGTGGCTACCCTTCCGTGTGAGGGCGTTACGCGCGCGGGCACACGCCCGCCCATTGCCGCGAATCCCCCCGGTAGACGATACTAATTGAAACCGAAACCGGCTGGGTGGCGTCCCTTAGTTCGCTATGGCGAATTCCACTGGATTGTCGAACACGCTGTCCTTCCCAGCGGTTTCCGGTAAAGTGAAGGCGAAACGCGTGGATCACAACTCGTCTGAGGAAGCCGCTCTTGTCCGCCGCATGCAAAGCGGCGATGAGATGGCGTTCCGCGAGATTGTTGACCGCTATCAATCCAAAGTCTTTTCAATCATCTACGGGATTTTACGGAATCGCAACGACGCCGAGGACATCGCCCAGCAGGTGTTCGCGAAGGTCTACTTCTCTATCCGCGGGTTCGATTTCCGGTCCAGCCTCCTCACCTGGATCTACAAGATCACGGTGAACGAGTGCTACGACTACCTGCGCAAGAAGAAGGTCCGCAAGCTGGTTTATGAAAGCGACTTCAGCGAGGAGGAGTCCCAGCGCCTGGAGCGGAGTGACCGCTCGGCCGATAACCAGCCGATGCTCGACGAGACGCTCGCGCGGCGAGACCTGGTGATGAAGCTCCTCGCGAAAGTGTCGGAAGAGGATCGAAAGCTGCTTCTTTTGAAAGAAGTCGAAGGTTTGTCCGTGGAAGAGCTGGCGAGCGTGACCGGGATGAACGAGAACACGATCAAGGTGAAACTGTTCCGCGCCCGCCAGAAGCTGGTGAAGGCGGCGCAGCGCATCGCTCCCAAGCTCACTTCCGCTATCTTTGCTTGAATGCATCGATTAGGCTGGCGGCGGCCGGCCTTTGATGACTCGCCGCCGTTGGGGATATGATAGAGAGTTCCAAGCGGGCGTTGACAAAAAAAGACCCGCAGCCCGGCTGGCAACAGCCGACAGCGCTTCAAAACAAGCGCTTTGTGAGGGAAGAAGACGATGGACCGCAACAATATTGAGGAACATCTCGAAGATTACCTACGGGGCTCCTTGGATCCCCGGGCCGCCGCCGAGTTCGACAAGGCTCTGGCTGCCGACGAGGCGACTCACGCGATGGTGAAACAGTTTCAGGCCCAATCGGAACTGCTGCGAGCGCTCCGGCCTCCTGCATCGCTCGCCCCCGAAGATCTGGAGCCGGCTCCAGGCTTCTATGCCCGGGTTCTAGAGCGCGTCGAGCAGCAACGCAGTACCTCCATCTGGACTGTGTTTGCCGAGCCGCATTTCTTCCGCCGCCTCGCCTTCGCCTCCGGCGCCCTGCTCGTTTTGCTGGGCGTGGTGATGGCGACTGCCGAGCCGGAGGCTCCTGTGTTCGCCGAACAGCAGCAGATCGTCAGTCCGGAAATGGAACTGGCTCGTGAGCCGGAACCGGTGCTGGATGTTACCAGTGTGACCTCCGGCGATCGAGCCCGTATTCTCGTCGATCTCACCACCTACGAGCAGTAACGTATGTGCAATCGAGGATCCCACCCCGCGCCCAGGCCGCATCGCGAGCAGGGGTCGCGCGCGGGCTCGGAAGGAGTATGGCGATGAACCCATCTCCGTGGCGCGATCCCCGCGTGGTGTCCCTTCTTCTACTCGTGTTTCTTTGCGGATCGGCCGCGGGCGCTCTCGGCTTCCGCTATTCATCGCGGTCCTCTTCCACAGCCGCGGCAGCCAAGACTTGGAAGGAGGGCGGCAAGGATATTTCGCTGCAGCGTTTCCGTACCGAGTTGAGCCTCACCGATGAGCAGGCCGGCGAAGTGGAAGCCGTGCTGGATGACTTCATGAAGTACTACCAGACCCTCCAAGCGCAGATGGATGAGGTCCGGGCCGACGGTAAGGAACGCATCCTGCACATCCTCAAGCCCGATCAGCAGGAGCGCTTCAAACGCATGCTGAGTGACCTTCAGGCGCGCCAGATCCGCTAGACGACGCTTGCGCACCTCCTGACAGTCGGCGATACTGATTGCAGGACGGATTCGTTGCAACCTGTGCGACCGCCGTCCCGACAGTCGACGTGACCGACGAAGCGAGGAGGAAATCATGTCCCCGATTGCACAAACCCCGATGCCGCCGAGCCTGTCTGCCGCCTCTTCGCTGCCCTCGGGTCAGTAAGCTGGCTCCCCGGGCTCGCGCCCATCGTTTCTCTCAAAAAACAAGCTGAGCGGTTCTTTGCGCGCACTCGTGCGCGGAGAGTGCGCTGCCGTACGTGCAAACAGGGGAGAAGTGTTTTTGAAACGACATCATCGTGTTCCCAGAGAATCACAGTTCATGGATCCGGACTTCGCGGAGGTTCTCCACGAAACCGGGTCCGATCGCCGGTCCTCGCTGCGTCAAGCCGAGCGCAAAACCCGGCAATTCTGCCGCCAGGTGCAACTGGCGCTCAACATCGCCTTCGCCGATTGCGGCGGTATGCAAGATCTCTTCGCGGAGGAGGTTTCCCCAGCGCCCGACTGTGGGCGGCTTCTGGTGCATGTCGCCATCCCGCCGGGCCGTCCGGTGGCCGATGCCATCGCCGTGCTCGGCGCGCAAACCGCTCGTCTCCGCGCGGAGGTGGCCGCGACGATTAGCCGCAAACGGACGCCGCAGCTATTTTTCGCGCCCGTGGATCCGGCCATTCCTCTTGATGGAGGCAGCGATGAGTAGCCCGGCGCTCCCGCCGGTGCGCACGTGGCTCTCCGCGCCGATGAGCCGCGACGTGGCGGAGGCCATCGAGCGCCTTCGCCGGGCGCCCGACGTGCGGCAGATTGCCGTGATGCCCGATGTCCATCTGTCCGCCGATGTGTGCATCGGCGTCGCCGCCGCCACCTCCTGCCTGATCTATCCGCAGGCGGTGGGCGGCGACATCGGATGCGGCATGCTCGCGGTGGCCCTGGACGTAGAGGCCGAAGCCCTGACGGATCGAAGAGCCGCCGGTGCGGTGCTGGCCGATCTTGGCCACGCCGTGCCTGCCCGGCGGCGAAACCGCTCTTCGGCCATTGCGCAGCCGGATGACGTGGCCGGCGGATCCCTCAGCCATCCTGGCCTCGAATCCATCCGGCGGCACGATGGTATGCTCGAGTTCGCCACGCTCGGCAGCGGAAATCATTTCCTCGAGATTCAGGTGGATCAGGACAACCGGCTCTGGCTTATGGTGCACAGCGGGTCACGGGCGCTCGGCCCGGCCATCCGCGATCACCATTTGTCACGCGCGCAGCCGGTGGGTGGCCGACTGCGGGCCCTCGAGGCAGACACGGCCCAGGGCGGTGAATACCTGCATGACGCTGCCTGGGCGCGGAGTTTCGCCGCCGCGTCACGAACCGCCATCGCCGAACAAGCCGGCCGCGTGCTGGCCATGCGCCTGGGTGCGCATCTGTGTTGGGACACGGCCATTGCCACCGACCACAACCATGTGTCGCGGGAGCGGCACGGCGATTGCGATTTTTGGGTCCATCGCAAAGGCGCGATGCCTGCGCGCCGGGGCGAGCCAGGAGTCCTGCCGGGATCCATGGGAAGCCTCAGCTTCCATGTGGCGGGCCGCGGACACTCCCACGCGCTCTGCTCGAGCGCTCATGGAGCAGGCCGGACGCTCAGCCGCTCCGAAGCGCGCGCGAAGGTCACCGTACGCGATTTTCATCGGCAAATGCAGGGCGTCTGGTACGACGCGCGGCTCACCGCCAAGCTGCTCGATGAAGCTCCGTCCGCCTACAAAGACATTCGCGGCGTGCTGCGGGCGCAGAAGGAGCCGGTGAAGGTGACCCGCACGCTTCGCCCGGTGTTGAACTACAAGGGAGCCTGAGCCGCGGTCAACAACTTGGCGACCTCCGTGCGGCGGCAGTTGAGGGCACGTTGGAGCGGCGTGTCTCCCCGGGCGTCCCGTGCGTGAATAGCGGCGCCGCAGTCGAGCAGCGCCTCCGCGATCGCAACATGGCCTCGCCGGGCCGCCATATGCAGCGGCGTCGCACGGGTGACGCCGCCGCACGCGTTCACCGCGGCGCCCGCTTTCACAAGCACACGGACCACGGCAGGGCCCTCCTCCGTCCCGCATTCGTTCGCAACGCAGTACAACGGCGTATGGCCGCCACGGTCCAGTGCGTTGGGGCTGGCACCTTGCCGGAGCAGCAGGTCGACCACGTCGATCGCACCAGCGCCGGACGCGAAATGCAATAGTAGCTTTCCGGCAAATCGCCGCTCGGCGGTCCGCGGCTCGCGCCGTATCGCACTCTCCACGTAGCCGATCAGTGCCGCGCGCCGTGACTGCATCATCCTCGACAGAAGTCCAACGAACACCGCGGGACGCGCCTCCATCATCGGAGCCAGTGCGAGGGCGGTCTCATCGTCAGCGGCGGCGATGGCGGCAACGGCCTCATCCAGATGCCGCTGTGCCTTCCACCGCGCCGCCAGTTCGTCCTTCTCCGGCGAGATTTGCTCCGTCTCGACATCGGCGCCCATCACGTACGCGGAGGTGTGCAAGAAGAATCGATTCAGGGTCTCGCGCGTGGCGTCAGTGACCGGCGCGGCGTCGAGCGCGGCCCGCATGTGTTTCAGCCATGCACTCCGCTGCGCGGGGGCGATCGCGAAGCGGGCGTGCGATTCGCGCAGGCTCAACCACCATCGTTTCTGCGTCTGCTCCTCATCGCCTCCGAGAAACTGGATGAGGAATGCGGCAAATTCTTCGATTGCGCACCGCAGACTCTTTCCAGGGAACAACGGACGTAGAACCGGATCCTTGCCCACCCGCGCGTAGAACGCCGCCGAAAGGGTACGGCAGCCCTCCTCGCCGCCCAGCATTTCGAGCAATGTCGCCGGGTTGTCCATGTCGCGAAGAGGGTCTCGCGGCCAACCTGGTGCGGCTATTCCACCGTTCCGCGAAACACCGACGTCGGCAGACCCAATCCGTTCACCAGATTCGCATCCGGATCGGACGCCCATGCGTACCGCACACGAACCGGCATTGCCACATTCGGGCTGTAAACCACCACCGTGGTTCCGTCCACGCGTCCTTCCGCGGCGTGGAAAGTGCCATCGGCGCCGGCCACCTCGAAGCCTTTGACCGGGCCGCCGTCACGGGTCTTCAGGCCCTCGGCTTGGTCGAACCACACGCGGAGCTTCACGCCCCGGTCACCCGTAGTGGCCGTCTCCCGAGTCACCTGCCGCATCATCGCGCTGGTGTATGGAATCCGCTCGCCATAGGCGATGTGCTTCGCCAACAGCGCCAGACGGGCGCCCACATCCTGCTTGTTCCTGGGATGGATATCGTTGGGGTTGCCGATGTCGGTGATCACGGCCATGCCTGTTTTTCGAAGCTCGAGCGTCTGCGCCTGAGCTTCCTGCACCAGCACCCAATCCTCGGGCGAGCCGGCCTTGGCGAAATTGGCCAGTTGCACGAAGAAGAACGGAAAATCTCCGATACCCCAGCGCGAACGCCAGTCCTGAATCATCGTCTCGAAAAGGCGCTTGTAGAGCGGCGCTTCGATCCGGTTGGCATTGCTCTCGCCTTGATACCAAATCGCCCCCTTGATGCCGTATTGCAGCAGCGGATGCAACATCGCGTTGTACAGACCCGAAGGTGAATGCGCGTGTCCGGGCCCTCGCGGCATCGCCGGCTTCCGCGGAGCGTCGGTTCCCGCGCCCCGCGCCCCCCTGGTCTTGGACTCCCATTCCGCCAACTGTTTCGCATACCGGTCCATCGCCGCCGGGTAGGCGTCGAGCACCTTGGCCCATTCGCCCAGAATGGGCATCAGCGCCGCGTCGGACGCCAGGGCTTCCTTGCTCGTCCACGCCTGTGCCGGGGTGCCGCCGTAGGCGGTTCGGATCAATCCGAACGGGACGTTCATCTCCTTGTGCAGCGAGCGTCCGAAGAAGTAAAGCACCGCCGAAAACGGCCGGATCGTATCCGGCGAACACACTTCCCACTTGGCGTCCACGTCGTCCTGCGGCGTGGGCATGGTCTTCAACGGAACCGCGAACAGCCGGATCTTCGGGAAGTTCGCGTTCAACGCTTCCGCATCGGAGTTGTTGGAATTCTGCACCGTCCACTGCATGTTGCTTTGTCCGGAGCCGACCCACACTTCTCCAACGAGCACGTCGTGGACGGTCACCGTGTTCGAGCCCGCGACTGTCATATCGGCGCCCGTGGCATTGGCCTGCATCGGCCGCAGCCACGCTTGCCATTTGCCGTCGGGCGCCGCGGTAGTGGTGGAGGTCTGGCCGTTGAACTGCACCGTGACCGATTCGCCCGGCGACGCCCATCCGAAGACCCGCACCGGAACGCCCCGCTGCAGCACCATATGGTCGCCGATCACGTTCGGCAGCCGGACATCGGCCAGCAAAGGAAGGGCGGCAATTGCCAGCCATAGTATTTTGCGCATCGGTTACTCTCCCTGAAATGTGAAATCGGCGGCGATGGCGCCGGAGGGTGTCACGCTGATTTTTTTCTCTTGCGCCGGGTAGCGCTCATGCCATGCCTCGACGACATAATCTCCAGGAGGCAGGTCCCTCAGTTCGAACGATCCGTCGCCGCGCACGGTGCTGAAGTACGGATGGTCCAGCACCAGAAAATATGCCTTCATCCACGCATGCACATTGCACTTCACCGGGAACACGGCTTCCTGTTGCGAAAACTGCCGTTCCACGGGATCGGCGCCGGCGGGCTGCCCCTGATTCCATTCCCGGTTCACCCTCGGCATCGGATGCACGTTGTGCGTAACCGGATCGCTGTTGGTTACCTTCAGCGGTTGGTTCACGCGGATGCCCAATACGCGCGGCACGAACATACACCCGCGTTGATCGAACGAAACCGGCGCTTGCACGGGCGCGAAATTCTTGCCCTCCAGGCCGCTCTTGACGTAGACAATCACGTTCGCCAGCGCCCCGCCGGCATTCACGGTCACGCTCGGATCCACCGGCGCCTTGCCGTCATGCGCCTTCAGGCATTCTTCCTCGTCCTCCATCAGGATCTTGCGCAGGGCGGGCTTTTTTCCCGTGAAGGTGACCTTCCCCGATATCGACCCGGCCGTGGCCGCGTCCACCTGGAAATATTCCGGCGTCGCCTCAGCGGACTTCTTCTCCGCCGGTACTCCCCCGCATCCAGCCAGCAGTACCGCCACGGCAACCAGCGCGATGATCCTCACGTCATTTCCCCGGAGGCCCGATGTCGGCCGGCGTCTCGCCCGTCAGCGCTTCCATGAACGCCACCAGATCGGCGCGATCCTGTTTGGTCAAATGCTCGAGCGACTTGATCTCTTTGTCGCGCCAGTCGTTCGAGTTGCCGCCTCCTACGTAGAAGTCCACCACGTCCTTCAGTGTCTTCAGACTCCCGTCGTGCATGTACGGTCCGCTCTCGGCGACGTTGCGGAGCGTCGGCGTCTTGAACGCGCCCTTGTCCGCCTCCAGTTTGGTCACCTCGTACCGGCCCAGGTCTTTCAACTCGCCCTTGCTGTTCACGCCCACGCCCAGGTTGTGAAACTTGTTGTCGGTGAACAGGGCATAGTCTTTCTCGATCGTGTGGCACACCGCGCAGTTGCCTCGCTTGGGATCGCGGAACACCTCCAGTCCCCGGATCGCCGAGGCGCTCATCGCTTTCTTGTCGCCGCCGTACATGTATTTGTCGAAGGGCGAATTCCCGGTAAGCACAGTCCGTTCGAATGACGCGATCGCGAACCGCGCCTTCTGAAACGTCGCCGGACCGGGGCCGAACGCCTTCTCCATCAGATCCTTATATTCCGGATTCCCGTTGATCGCCGCCACCACGCCATCCTGCGTGTGCGCCATCTCGATGGGATTCTGCATCGGGCCTCCGGCCTGGTCTTCGAGCGAGGGCGAGCGCCCGTCCCAGAACTGGACCGTGGAGTACGCCGAGTTCCAAACCGTCGGCGCGTTGCGGCCGCCACGCTGGGCTTTCACGCCGAGCGATGTCTTTTGCCCGTCGGAGAAACCCATCTTCGGGTTGTGGCAGAAGGCGCAGGAAACCGTACCGTCCACAGAGAGCTTGGCATCGTAGTAGAGCTTGCGCCCGAGCGCGATCGTGTCGGCCGTGGGTGGATTGTCAGCCGGCAATGGGACCGGTGGAAGCCCGAGCGGAGCCTTGATTTCGATCACGGTTCCCACTGGCGCCGCCGGCGCTTCGACCTTCTGCTCCTCGTTTTTGGCAACCGGAGCCGAGGAACACGAAGACAGGCCGAGGATAGAAACAATGAGGACAGTAACAAGTGTGAAGTAGTTGCGCATACCGCTTTTCATTCTACCCGCTTCCCCGTCCGGCTCACTCCTTCATCTTGTTCGGATCCGGTTCCGGCAAGTAGAAGCTGCCGATCAGCCCGGCCAGATAAACGAGCCCGCCCACTAGCGCGGATGCCAACGCCAGCTTGGTCGTTGGTCCGCTTCCCGGAACCACGTTGCTCAACTGCGCCGAAACCGCGGCGAACGAGGTCCCGATCATTCGCCCTCCGATGTTGGCGGCGAAGCTCTCGCCGGTACCACGCAGATGGGTGGGATACACAGCCGGGAGGTAGTTGCCCCAAAAGCTGAATTGCGCCACCGTACACAACCCCACCAGGAAGATGCCCCATTTCAACAGCTCGAGGTTCGATGTCGCCGGAAACAGGAAAACCAGCGGCGTCAGAATCAGGCCAGGGATCTGGAACACCCGGAGCAGTTTCCGGCGCGAGAGGATGCGCACCGCCAGGAATGCCAGCAGGACGCGTCCCACGAGGCCGCCGATCTCCTGATAGAACTGGACGTTGCTCACCGTCTTCTCAATCACCGGCCGCGCCGCACCCGCCAGTTCCGGCAGACCCGGCACGATGCGCGGCAGTTGTTGGATCGCCCCGAAGGCCGCGCCGTAGGAACACGCGAAGATAATCGCCGTCACGATCGTGGTCTGCCGGTACTCGGGGGCAAACAGCGCCGCGAACGATGGGCGCTGCAAGGTTCCTTTGTCCTTTTTCTCCTGCCACGCCGGTGACTCGGGAAGGAACGGCCGGATGATCATCAGCGGGATGGCCGGAAGCAGTCCCGCGATGAGCGTGTAGCGCCAAGGCTCATGCACGCCATGAATGGCCGGCAGCGAATTGGCGTAGTGGACTGAAAGGAAGTAGGATCCGGTGACCAGCAATCCTCCGATGGAGGAAAATGCCTGTGTCCAGCCGAGCACCGATTCCCGCTGATCGCGGTCCGGAAACAGCTCGGCGAGCCAGGCCACCGCAGCGACGAATTCGACGCAGACGCCGACAAAGGTGAGCACGCGGAAAAACAGCAGCATCTCCGGAGATGTGGCGTAGCCGGAGCACACCGCAGCCACCGCGTAGAGCAGAATCGAATACACCAGCACGCGGCGCCGTCCAAAAAGATCGGTCAGATAGCCGCCGATCATGCCGAAGAAACCGCCAGCCACCGCGGGCACATAGAACAGCAGTGAGACCCAGTTGTTGAATTCGGGCGTGCCTGGCTTGATCTGCCCCATTTCCATCAGCGCCGGGCGGACGATCAGCGGCAGCACGAGAATGACGAAGATGTCAAAAGCGAACCCGATCGACGCTACGATACAGATCAACCATTCGACGGTGGTCAACTTCCGATGAGAGGAGGACATAGACCCAGAGTGTATCGCAGCTAAAGGGGGAGGCCGGACCCCCACCGTTCACCCGCCAGGATCCGGACCCGGGTCAACCTGCGATCACGGCGCCCATCTGCTCGTCCGCGAGGGCCAGCCGCGTCTCGAGCACCAGCACATCGCTCCAGTCCTGCGCCCATTTTGCCACTGCGGACGCATCGTCGGATTCCGCCACCGTCACACCCCCAGAGCCGTCGGCATAGTGCCACCGGCCGAGCATCTTGACGTTGGCTGGGGGCAATCCGCCTCCCTCCAAAAACCGCTTTTGTCCGGCGTTGCGTGTAGCGGGAGATGTTTTGTAATTGATGACAAACAGCATGTGTTGCCTCCATTCCTGGGTGAGTTCTTGCCGCCTGCGATCAACCGGATCACAGCATGCGGCACGGCGATTGTATCACCAGATGCCGGCGCGGGGGCTTCAATGTCACAAGCCGCTCGGGCGCCAGTCGACTGCCGCTCAATGTCCGATCGCCAGACGAAACGCCAACACCTCCGGCAGCCCAGCCGCCAGAATCTTCGCTTGCGCTCCCTGCACGTCGTACTCCACGCGGTGATACACCATCGAGCCCCTGTCCGGATCGAGCAAGCCCCACGCCGCCCGTGGATCTCCGTCCCTGGGCTGACCCACCGATCCCGGATTAATCAGGTACTGCGCACCCGGCGCGAGGTTCAGTTCCCATCGCGAATCATCGGCCGCAACCGCCGGAATTCGCCGCACCGCGCTTTCGCCGCCCCTTCCGGTGCCGGGCCTGAACTCGAAGCCGCCCTGGAGATGCGTATGCCCGATCAACGTGACGGCGTCTTCCAGATACCCCGCCAATTGCGCCGCCTCTTCCAGGTTCACCACATATTGGTCTTCATCCGCCGGAGAGCCGTGGGCGATAGTGAACTGACCCTCTCCGCCGGCCGGCTTCGGACCCGCCGCCAACTGACGCAGCCACTCGGCCGCGTCCGGCTTCAACTGTTGCTGCGTCCAGCGGCATGCGCGGCTCGCCACGGGATTGAACCACTCCAGATCCTCCAAACCCACGCAGGCCTTGTCGTGATTGCCGCGGATTACAAACCTTGCGTTCGCGCGCACCCAATCCACGCACGCGTTTGGATCCGCGCCATAGCCTACGATGTCGCCGAGGCACACCACCTCGTCCCAGCCTTCCGCCCCGGCGGCTTTCGTCACCGCCCCGCAGAGCTTCCCAGTTGGAATGAATATCGGCAGGATTAGGTAGCGCACAAGCGAATCAGCGAGACCTCCGGGGAGCGCCCACACGAACCGGATGCCCCAGTCCCCCAACCCGGCTGACGTAGATTGATTTTCCATTCCGCTCATAGTGACCATAAACATACGGTGTATAAAACCGGGCGATATTCGCATACTGGTGGAGAATTTCCACTGTCACCTGCCCGCCGTGCGTGTGGCCCGCAATCGTCAAATCATACCCCATGCCGGCGGCCACCGGAAACACGTCCGGGTTGTGCGACAGCAGGACGTTCAGCATTCCGGGCTGAACAAGCCGTTCCGCTCCTGTGAGATACGGATCGCCCCTGCGTTGATAGTCCACTCCGGCAAAGTTGACCGTGGCGTTCCCGAAGCGGACCTGTTCGCGCGCGCCGCGGAGAATCCGGATCCCCTGCCTCGCCGCCAGTTCCGCTGCCAAGGATTCGCAATCGGCCGATATTTCATGATTGCCCAGACATCCGATCATTCCCGACCCCGTCTTCACGCCGCCTAGCAGCCGGATGCATTCCTCCAGTGGATCGCCCCGCACCGTGATCAGGTCTCCCGTCATCAACGCGAGATCCGCTTTCGTCTCGTTCGCCATGCCGATGGTGTAGGCGAGATCGCGCGCTGAAAAAAATGGGCTCAGGTGAATATCGGTGATCTGCACCAAACGAAGCCCATCCAGATCGCGCGCCAAACCGGGTATCGAAATTTCCACCTCTTTCAATTGGAAATGGAATCGCTCCACGAATGTGCCGTATCCCACCATCATCGCGGGCGCTCCGGCCGCAGCCAGATGTAGCATTTTCCGCCGTCCCGGATCGAATCCGGCATCGTCAACCGCGCTGGCAGGGTCCGGGTCCGGAACCGCCGCGGCGACGAGCCGGTGAACCACCCAGCCGCCCACCGTGACCATCCCCCAAATGATGCCGCCGGCTTTGAGCCAAGCCATGCCGCCGTTGATGGGCCAACGGTTGTAGAACCACGGAATCGAGAATAGAAATGAAAAAGCCAGCCACGCCGACACTGCCACCGTACCCAAGGGAATCGCCGCGCCGAAGTCCGGGCGCCTCGCCCGCACGGCCGCCGCGATTCGCGACTGTATCCAGATCGCCAACGCGCCTCCCGCCAATTCCGGTCCATATCGCCAAAACGGTTCCACCATTCCGGTCGCCTTGTCCTCCTGGTTCCTCAATCCGCCGGCTGTGATCCCGAGCCGCGCTAAACTGAGGAGATGTCACTTGTTGTCGTCGGATCTCTGGCCTATGACGCCGTCGAGACCCCGCATGGAAAGGTCGACCGCATGTTGGGCGGCGCCTGCACCTATATTTCATTATCCGCGAGTTTCTTCACCCCTGTCAGCGTGGTGGGCGTGGTGGGCGATGATTTCGCCCAGCAAGACGTCGATCTCCTCGCCTCTCGCGGCATCGATCTGGAAGGCATGGAACGCGTGCCGGGAAAGACCTTCTTCTGGTCCGGCGTGTATTCCGAAGATATGAACGATCGCGCCACTCTGCAAACCGATCTCAATGTCTTCGCCGATTTCGACCCCAAACTGCCCCCCACCTACCGCCAGCATCCCTACCTGTTTCTCGGCAACATTCAGCCGGCGCTCCAGCGCAGCGTCAAGGATCAGATGAACGGCGTCCGCCTCACCGGCGGAGACACCATGAATTTTTGGATTCAGGACTTCCGCCCTCAACTGCTCGAAGCCATCCGCGATTGGAACTTTCTCCTCATCAACGATTCCGAAGCCCGGATGCTTTCCGGTAAGACCAACCTCAAGCAGGCCGCTGCCGCGATCATCGCCATGGGGCCCGCCACCGTCATCATCAAGCGCGGCGAGTACGGGGCGCTCCTGTTCTTTCATGACCGTCATGGTGACCTCCGCTGGTTCTCCGCGCCCGGCTACCTGCTCGACCAGGTCTTCGACCCCACCGGTGCCGGCGATTGCTTTGCCGGAGGCTTCATGGGGTATCTTTCGTCCCGTAATCTCGACCTTACCGACCCCGGCGCGGACCATCGTGAACTCCATCGCGCCGTGATCTACGGATCGGTGATGGGTAGTTTCTGTTGCGAGAATTTCGGCGTCGACCGGTTCCGCACCCTCACACGCGAAGAAATCGACACCCGTTTCCGAGAGTTCCAGGACGCTACGGATTTCTAGCGCAACCCGGTGGCCGGGCCGCGGCGAAACACGAACCAAAGCATGCCGGATCGCTCCACCTACATCGCCGCGGCAGTCTCCATCGCCGCCGTCACCGGCGCGCTCGTGTACTTTCATTCTCGGTCCGAACTGCTTCAGTACGGCGACGCGGAGGCCCATCTCTCCATCGCCCGGCGGCTCACCGATTCCCGCACCCCCGGCTATGAGCAGATTGGCACCGTCTGGCTTCCACTTCCGCACTGGATCATGGCCCTGCCTGCGCAGTGGGACCGCGCCTGGCAGTCCGGTCTCGCCGGAGCAATCCCGGCCGCGATCTGCCATGTTGCCGCCGCGCTGTTCCTGTTCGCAGCCGCGCGGCGCATTTTTGACTCATCCCCGGCCGCCTGGGCCGCTCTCGGCCTGTTCCTGCTCAACCCCAATTCGCTCTATCTCGGCGTCATCCCGATGACCGAGCCGTTCTTCGCCGCCGCCTTCGGTGCGCTTTTGTGGTCCACCGCGGCCGGCCGCCCGGTCATTGCCGGAATCGCCGCGTGCGCGGCGACGCTCATCCGCTACGAGGGCTGGTTCCTGCTTCCCTTCTTCTCGCTCGCTTTTCTCGTCCGCAATGGCATACGCCCTGCCGCCCTGTTCGCCGCCATTGCCGCGACAGGGCCGGTCTACTGGCTCGCCCACAATCGCTGGCTAGACCTCGATCCGCTGCTGTTTTACCGTGGACCCTATTCCGCCAAAGCGATTCAGGGCCGCGATCCCTACCCCGGCCTTCACGATTGGCCGCAGGCGTGGCTCTACTTCCGCACCGCGGCTGTGCTGATCGCCGGGCGTCCTCTCGCGTGGCTCGGGGCGTGCGGCGCCTTAGTCTGCATCGCCCGCCGGCAATCGATCGTTGCTCTCTCCGCGCTCCCGGCCTTGTTCTACGTGATCAGCCTTCACAGTGCCGGTACTCCTATCTACGTCCCTACCCTGTGGCCCAACACTTACTACAACGCCCGCTACGGATTCGCCGCCATGCCCCTGCTCGTGTTGGGCGCCGCCGCTCTCGCCGCCATTCTGCCCCGGCGCCTTCAGACGTTCGCCGCGGCCGCCGTGTTGCTAGGCTGCATGGCCGCTTGGATCGGCTCAGCCCCCGAACAATGGATCGCCTTGAAAGAGCCGCAAGTCAACTCGGCTCCGCGGCGGGAATACACCCTCCACGCGGCGGCGTTTCTCCGCGATCATTATCGCTCCGGCGGCATCCTCACCGGCTTCGGCGATCTGGCCGGCATCTTCCGCGAATCCGGCATCCCTCTTCGCGAGGCAATTCACGAAGGCAACGGCATCGACTGGCTGGCCCAGACGCTCCGCCCCGAGCGCTTCCTGCGCGCGGAATGGGTCCTGGCCCGCGCCGGTGATCCCGTCGACCGCGCTATTGTCTCCCTGCGCGACAGCGCGCACAATGGGCCCCGCTACCGCCTCGTGAAATCCATTCAGGCGCCGCGAGCTCCCGAGATTCGCATCTACCGCCGAGAGGGCTCGGCCATGCGTCCGCCTGAATCACCCTATAATCGATAGAAATTGGTATAATCGAGACTTTGAGCATGCATTCCCTTTCTCACCTCCGCGCCTTGGAGGCCGAGTCCATCCACATCCTCCGCGAGGTGGCGGCCGAATTTCAAAAGCCCGTGATGCTTTACTCCATCGGGAAGGACTCTTCGGTTATGGTCCGCCTGGCGCAGAAGGCCTTTCATCCGGGTCGCATTCCGTTTCCGCTTCTCCACATCGACACCACTTACAAATTCGGAGAGATGATCGAGTTTCGCGACTCGTTCGTACGCTCCATCGGCGCCGATCTCATCGTGCACACCAACAAACAGGCCATCGCCGATGGCGCCAATCCCTTCCAACTCGGCACCAGCAAGTGCTGCGGTCTGCTGAAGACGCGTGCCCTGCTCGATGGGCTGGAGGCGGGCGGGTTCGACGCTGCTTTCGGCGGCGCCCGCCGCGATGAAGAGAAGTCCCGCGCCAAGGAGCGCATCTATTCGTTCCGGGACAAGTTCGGCCAGTGGGATCCCAAGAATCAACGTCCCGAGCTATGGAACGTGTACAACGGCCGCCTGGACAAAGGTGAGTCCATCCGTGTGTTTCCTCTTTCCAACTGGACCGAGCTCGACGTCTGGCACTACATTCATCTCGAAAACATTCCCGTCGTTCCACTCTACTTCGCCAAGCCGCGCCAGATGGTGATTCGCGGCGGCGCCTTGATTCCGTTGGAACACGACATGCGGCTGTTACCGGGAGAGAAGCCGGAGACCGTCCTGTGCCGCATGCGTTCGCTGGGCTGCACCTATTGCACCGGCGCCATCCGCTCGGAGGCCGACACCCTTCCCAAGATCATCGAAGAGCTGATCGGGTTCCGTCGCAGTGAGCGTGAAAATCGAGTGATCGATCATGACCAGGAAGGATCGATGGAGATCAAGAAGCGCGAGGGCTATTTCTAGATGTCGGTCGCATCCACAACGCTCACGATCGAAGAATTTCTTGCCCGCCACGAATCGACGGAACTGCTTCGTTTCACCACGGCCGGGTCCGTGGACGACGGCAAGTCCACCTTGATCGGACGTCTTCTCTACGATTCCAAATCCGTCTACGAAGATCAGATGCAGTCGGTGAAGGATTCGCGCATCAACCGATCCTCCGGCGCCATCGACTTTTCTCTCCTGACCGACGGCCTCCGCGCTGAGCGCGAGCAGGGAATCACCATCGATGTGGCCTACCGCTACTTCTCCACGCCCCGCCGCAAGTTCATCATCGCCGACACGCCGGGCCACGAACAGTACACCCGCAACATGGCCACCGGCGCCTCCACCGCGCACATGGCGATCATCCTCATCGACGCGCGCAAGGGCATGCTGCCGCAATCGCGCCGGCACACCTTCATTTCCTGGCTGCTGGGAATCCCGCATCTGGCGGTCGCCGTCAACAAGATGGATCTCGTCGATTTCTCCCGCGACGTCTTCGACCGCATCTCTGGCGAGTTTCACGAGTTCGCGGGCAAGCTCGGCTTCCGCGGCGTCACCCTGATTCCCATCAGCGCCCTGGATGGCGACAACGTCGTCTCCCGGAGTGAGCGTACACCGTGGTACGAAGGTCCGGCGCTGCTCGAACACCTCGAGACAGCCCCCATCGCGAGCGGCCAGAACTTCGACGATTTCCGGCTTCCGGTTCAGTACGTCATCCGTCCGGACCTACACTTCCGCGGCTTTGCCGGTCAGATCGCCTCCGGCCTGCTCCGGCCCGGCGATGCCGTCATGGCGCTACCGTCGGGCCGCACTTCCCACGTCAAGACCATTTCCACCTACGACGGCGAACTCCTGATGTCGCGTTTCCGCCACAATCGGTTTGTGTCACCCTCGAGGACGAAATCGATGTTTCCCGGCGGCGATGCTGTCCATCCCGATCATATTCCGCACGCTTCCCGCCGCCTCGAAGCGACCGTCTGGATGAGTCAGCAGCCGCTCGAACCCGGCCGTCCGTACATTCTGAAGCACACCACGCATCAGGTAAGCGCGATCGTCACCGGTCTGCGCTACCGCGTCGACGTCAACACCCTGCACGAAGCCGCCACGGCAGCTCGAACTGAACGAGATCGGCGTCGTATCGCTCGAGACCACCAGGCCCCCGCACGGACGCCTACCGGCGCAACCGCTCCACGGGTAGTTTCATCCTGGTGGATCCGCTCACTAACGCCACCCTCGGCGCCGGTATGATCGCCGAACCCGACGCCAGAAGCGATCGCGCGCGGCTGGAATTCTCCACTGGCCGTGTCACCGCCATTGAGCGGAGCGCCCGCAATGGCCATCGCGCCGTCACCATCTGGCTCACTGCCCGCGCCGATCTGGCGTGGCTGCTGGAACGGCGTTTGTTCGATCGCGGATGCCACGTCCGCGCCTTGGCCGATGAGCTCGAGTCTCACCTGCTGCCCGCCGTCGCGCGCGTACTCAATGGCGCCGGTGCCATCGCGGTTTGCTCCTCGGCGGACCCCGCTCCCGATGACGCGATCGCATTCGATCCCGACTCACTGCCGGCTCGGGACGGCGAGGCCGTCGAAGTGGTTCTCGACGAACTCACCCGGCGCGGAGTTTTCCTCGAGGCGGATTTCTCCGCCGCCGACGGGATCTAGTATGGGTTCTGGCGCTATCCAAACCGAAACGGACGTCGATCTGCGTCACCACCTCGACGGGCGCGCCATTTAGCAAAGCCGGCAGCACGCGAATCGACAACAACCGGCCCTCCACCGAGATCAAAGCCATCAACGCCACGGTCCCTTACCGGCCCTCCGCGCTAGCGTTCTCCGGATACACCGGCTTGGGGGCATTGAGCAGCCGCGTGGCCTGGACGCTGCCGCCGGGCTGTTGGAAGATCGCGAATCCAGGCGCGATCACCCGCACTTCGTAGCCGCCTGCAAACAGGGATTCGAACCGGAACGCGCTATCCTCGCCGGACTTCATCGACGCTTGATTTCATGATCATCTCCCTGTTCATTCCCGTGCGCTCCTGTCCCGCTCCCGATCGATCAGAACGCGCTTCCGCTCCAGCCCCCAACGGTAGCCGCCCAAAGCCCCGGTGCCGCGGATCACGCGGTGACACGGGATCGCGATCGCCACTGGGTTCGATGCGCAGACACGCGCCACCGCACGCGCCGCGCGAGGAGCACCGATCGTCTTTGCGACCTCCCCGTAGGCTTGCACAGCGCCAGGCGGGATCGATCGCAAGTACTGCCAGACTTTCATCTGGAACGCTGTCGCTCGCACATGCACAGGCAGCCCAAGATCCGGCTGGCGCCCCTCCAGATGCTGTCGCAGAGCCGACATCCAAACGGTGAACTCCGCCGGCGCCGGCTCCGGCATCGGTACAAGGGCCGCTTTCGGATATTCGGACTTCAGAGTGGCCAGCAATCCGGCCGCGCTCTCTCCGAACTGCACAAAGCACAACCCGCGATCGGTGGCCCCCATCATCATCAGCCCCAGCGCCGTCTCCGCGGACCCGTACGTGATCTCCACTCCGGCGCCGCCCGAGCGATATTCGATGGGCGTCATCCCCAAGCGCGTGTCCGCCTTTTCATAAAGCCGGCTCGAAGATCCGAAGCCCGCTTCATAAATAGCCCCGGTCACGCCACCGCCTTTCTTCCGGCGCAGGATTGATTTGAACGATTGCATCCGGCGCTCCTCCAGATACTGCTTAGGGCTCACGCCCACAATCGCCTTGAACGTGCGCTGCAGGTGATATGGGCTCAGCCCGGCGCACCGCCCCAGGTCAGCCAGCGTCAGCACCGCATCCGCGTTCGCCTCGATGTACGCACACAGATCCCGAATCCGGCCGGCCAGGGGGGCGGCGCCTATCGCGGCCAGCGGATGGCAGCGACGGCACGGACGCAGTCCTTCGCGCTCGGCTTGTTCCGCTTTGCCGTAAAATCGCACGTTCTCCCGATTCGGTCTGCGCGCGGGGCAACTCGGCCGGCAATACACGCCAGTGGTGAGGACCCCGTAGAAGAAACAGCCGTCCTGGCTAGCGTCGCGCATTTGCACCGCGAGCCAGCATCCTTCGGCATTCAGCCGGCCCGCTTCGTTTGACGTTATCCCTTCAGTCAGCGTCATATCTTTACTCGGCGTCATGGAAGATCACTCCTGATGTAAATCGTTCGCCTTCGCGGACCGGGCTGCTCACGCCGTGCCGCACATTCGCCTTGCAGTTGCCCCGCTTCCCGCGCGCCGGGCGATAACGCGTTGTATTCGCCACCGCTTCGCCCTGGCCGAGAATCACCTGTCCCTTGGATTGCGCGCGCGGGCGCTGCTCGAGCAACAACAATTCGCCGCCGGTGTATTGGTGATGGAGACAGTTGAAGCCGCCCGCCTGGTATCGCAGCAGCAGCGGCGTGGGCCGTGACTGTCCCCGGGCGTGGCATTGCTCGAGAAACTCGCCAAGTTCCGAAGGAAATTCGTCCGCCTGTCCCAATGCCTGCTGCAACCGCGTCGCGATCGGTGCGAGTTGCGCATACAACGCCTCGCGCCGCTGCTGGACGGCTTCAGGCAGGGAATACCGGAGGTATTGATCCTCGCCGCGGCCGAACCGGTACCGCTCCATCACGATCCGGCTTCGGAAGCGCGCCGGATCGGCGTAGAGGCCCCGCAGAAAGGCGCACTCCTCGCGTTGCAGCATTTGTCCCAGCGGCGCCCATCCGTCTTCGAAAAGAGATTGTTCCACCGGGCAAGTCATGAACCAGCTCCGCCAGACCGCGCCGCGGCCGGTTTCGGTGTTTCGTTCATGAATCGAGAATACTGCCGGAGCGCTTCCGCCAGCTATCCGATTGTTGCTGTCGAATCGATTCTCGTTCGTTCGCGCCGGCGCGGCTTCGCTATCCGAAAATGCGGAAAAGCTTCTTGATCGGATCGTAGAACTGATCCACCACTCGCTCCTTCAGCGGTATGATCGCGTTCTCGGTGATCGTGATGTGCTCCGGACAAACCTGGCGGCAGCACGTGGTGATATTGCAGTAGCCGATCGAATCCCGATCCTTGAGGTCCGCGATCCGGTCTTCTGTGTCGAGCGGATGCATCTCGAGCGCCGCTGTGTACACGAAAAACCGTGGACCGATGAACTCCTCATGCTTGTGATGCTCGCGCAGCACGTGGCAAACGTCCTGGCACAGGAAACACTCGATGCACTTACGGAATTCCTGCACGCGGTCGACATCGGCCTGCTGCATGCGCCACGTTCCATCCGGAGCATCCGGCTTTCTCGGCTTGAACGGCTTGATCTTCTTCTTGACCTCGAAGTTCCACGAGACGTCGGTCACCAGATCCTTGATCGGCGGGAACGTGTGCATCGGCTCCACGATCACCGGCATGTCCAGATTCAGAGTGTTCATCCGCGTCATGCACATCAGCCGCGGCATCCCGTTCACTTCCGCCGAGCAGGATCCGCACTTGCCCGCCTTGCAGTTCCACCGCACCGCGAGATCGTTGGCCTGCTCCGCCTGGATCTTGTGTACCACGTCCAGCACGACCATGCCCTCATCGATCTCCGTCTTGTAGTCCTGGAACGAACCACCGTTCTTGTCCCCGCGCCAAATACGGAAGAGAACTTCGCGGCCCATGTTATTTCATCTCCTCGATGATCTTCTGCAGTTCGTCGGGCATCGGCGGAATCGTGCGCTGTTCCACGTTCATCTCGCCGCCCGCGCCGCGCTTGATCACCAGATTCACTTTGCCCCACTCTGCGTCTTTGTTCGGATAATCTTCCCGGAACTGAGCCCCTCGGCTTTCCTTGCGCGTGATCGCGGCCTTCGCGCAGGCCTCAGACACGATCATCAGATTCTCGAGATCCATCGCCGTGTGCCATCCCGCGTTGTACTGCCGGTTGCCGTCCACGCCCACCACTTCGGCGCGTTGCTTGAGCTTTTCCAACTCCTCGATTGCCTGCGCCATCTCCGATTCCATGCGGACGATGCCCACCAGGCTCTGCATCGTGTCCTGCAACGCGTATTGAATCTGGAACGGTCCCTCGGCCGTGGCGCCGCGATCGAACACCGAGAGCGCTTTCTTCGCCGCTCCAGACACTTGCCCGTCGTCCACCTTCACCGCGCCGTTCTCCCGCGCGAACTTGGCCGCGTACTCGCCGGCCCGCTTGCCGAAAACGATCAGATCCGAAAGTGAATTTCCGCCCAGGCGGTTGGCTCCGTGCAATCCCGCGGCGCATTCACCGGCGGCGAACAGGCCGGGCACATTCGACATCTGAGAATCCCCATCCACCTTGATGCCGCCCATCACATAATGCGTCGTCGGGCCCACCTCCATCGGCACTTTTGTAATGTCGATGTCGGCAAGCTGCTTGAACTGGTGATACATGCTCGGCAGCTTCCGCTTGATGTGCTCTTCGGAATCGGAGATGTGCTTCTTGATCCACGCGATGTCCAGAAATACGCCCCCGTGTGGGCTCCCCCGGCCCGCCTTCACTTCGCGATTGATGCACCGCGCCACGTGATCCCGGGTCAGCAGTTCGGGCGGCCGGTTGGCGTTCTTATCGCCGGTCACGTACCGCCATCCTTCTTCCTCATCCTTCGCCGTCTGATTCTTGTAGAGGTCCGGGATGTCGTCGAACATGAACCTGTGACCCTGATTGTTCACCAGGATGCCGCCTTCGCCGCGCACGCCTTCCGTTACGAGGATGCCCCGCACCGACGGTGGCCACACCATGCCCGTGGGATGGAACTGCACGAACTCCATGTCCACCAACTCGGCTCCGGCCTTGTACGCCAGCGCGTGCCCGTCGCCGGTGTATTCCCAACTGTTCGAGGTCACCTTGAACGCCCGCCCGATGCCCCCCGTGGCCAGCACCACAGCCTTGGCTTTCCACACCATGAAGCGGCCCAGTTCCCGGTCGTACCCGACCGCGCCCGCCACCCGGCCCCCGTCCATCAGCAGCGTCAGCACGGTGCACTCCATGTGCACTTCCATGCCCGAATGGATGCCGTGATCCTGCAAGGTACGGATCATTTCCAGTCCCGTCCGGTCTCCCACGTGCGCCAGCCGTGGATACCGGTGTCCGCCGAAATTGCGCTGCAGAATGCGGCCGTCGTTGGTGCGGTCAAACAGCGCACCCCACGCCTCCAGTTCCCGCGCCCTCTCCGGCGCTTCCTTGGCGTGCAGTTCCGCCATTCGCCAGTTGTTCAGGTATTGGCCGCCCCGCATCGTGTCGGAAAAGTGGACCCGCCAGTTGTCGCGATCGTCCACGTTCCCCATCGCCGCGGCCATTCCGCCTTCGGCCATCACGGTGTGCGCTTTGCCCAGAAGAGACTTGCACACCACCCCGGTTTTCACTCCCGCCGACGCCGATTCGATCGCCGCCCGCAATCCCGCCCCGCCCGCGCCGATGATCAGCACGTCGTATTCGAAGTTCAGAAAGTCCGCCATGTTAGAGGATTCTCCAGTCCGACCACACGCCCATCGAGCACATCCGGATGTAGAAATCCGTGAAGCCCACCCACACCAGGCTGGCCCATGCAAATTTCTTATGGCGTCCGTTGAACCAGCTCACCAGTTTGTAGAGCTTCTGCCGGACCGGCGCTTGGGAGATGCTGTCCAGGCTCCC
Organism: Bryobacteraceae bacterium; assembly: GCA_041394885.1. Classification (GTDB taxonomy): domain Bacteria; phylum Acidobacteriota; class Terriglobia; order Bryobacterales; family Bryobacteraceae; genus DSOI01. The sequence goes on from JAWKHI010000012.1 coordinate 53,788, forward strand.
GCCGAACAGGTGCCGCGCGCAGTGGCATCCAAACGTGTAGCTGCCCAGCAGGCACACGTTCACCGTCATCACCAGCGTGCCCACCCCGATGCCGAAACCTTCCGCGAATTGCGTCGCCAAAAGGGCGTCGTAGGCCAGGATCACAATGTAGGCGGCCGCGACGTAGAATACGTACCGGTGAGCGTTGTGCAGCACCAGCGGCAACAGCTTTTCTCCCCGGTAGCCGCTCCGCGGTTCGCCCACCGAGCAGTTCAGCGGATCCGCCCAGAAGCCCTTGTAGTATGCCCCGCGGTAGTAGTAGCACGTGAATCGGAACAGCGCCGGCACCGGGAGGATCAGCAAAGCCGGTGAAAACGGCAGGAACGACGGCCACCACTCCGGCTTCGGTCCGAACCACGCGTGGTGCGAGGATCCGAACAACTCCGGCGAATACATCGGAGAGAGGTACGGCCCAAAGGTGTAGTGTTCACCCTGAAACGCCGCCCACGTCGCATAGACGATGAAGGCGGTGAGTCCGAGGAAGATGTAGAGAGGTTCAATCCACCACGCGTCGCGGCGCGTGGTCTGGCCGAATCGGCCATCTTTCCAAATCAGGTCTGGGGCAGCCATAAATGATTGATCCGGTGAGAACTTTGTAGGATACCGTTATTGATGCGCGGGATTCAAGCCCGATGCTGCTTTTGTGCGATGCCGCTTTGGGGTGGGAAGCGGAGATGCCCGTGCGAGGGCTCCTGTTTCCGAGGCTCTATCCGAACGTGCCTCTTCGGCTGGACTCTAGCGCTGCCGTTTGCCTGTTGTCGAGCCGCGGGGCGGGGTGGACCGTGTCAAGCGGTTTGAGAAGCGTCGTCCGCGCTGAGAACGGGACTGGCTTGGGGGCGCTTCGACCAATGCTCGATGGCGGCGCGGAGGCGATCGAGTTGAATGGGCTTGGTGAGGAAATCATCCATGCCGGAGGCAAGGCACTCGTCGCGGTCTGAATCGAGGGCACTGGCGGTGAGGGCGAGGATGGGGATGTGTTGGCCACCGGACTCGCGACGGCGAATCTCCGCGGTTGCCTCGAAGCCATCGAGTTCGGGCATCTGGCAATCCATGAGGATGAGGTCGAATTGCTGGCAACTCCAGAGTTCGACTGCTTCGCGGCCATTGGCGGCGAGGGTAATTTCGCAGCCGATTTTTTCGAGAAGACGAAGAGCAAGGCGACGGTTCACCTCATTATCTTCGGCGACGAGCACCCTCAGGGGCGGACCTGCAAGCGCGGACTCGACCTGTTGAGGGGCCGGGGAGACCGACCACAGTTCACGAAGGAGTTGGCGGGTGACCAGACGCGCGTTGGCAGCGGGCTGGCCCATGATGGTGCTCAGGGCGTCCATGAAGTCTCGCGGGCGGATCGGCATGACCAACAGGCCATCGGCGCCCAGATCCTGCCATTCGCGATGGGTGGAGGGATGTGCGCCTGAGGCGAGCACGAGCATCCGGGTTTGTCCGGGGACCCAGGCCGAGCCCAGGTCTTTCACGATCTGATTCCAACCGGAGCGTAGGAAGTCCGCATTGAGGACGAGCAGATCGAAGGGCTTGCCCTCGTCGCGCGCGGCTTTGAGGGCTGCGCGGAGTTCAGCGATGGTTTGGGCGCGATGGCTGGACAGATGGCAGATGGCGAGATGTTCCACCAGGACCTGCGCGGTGACGCAATTGGGCGAGAACAACAGGACGCGGACGCCGCGGAGATCGAGGCGGCAGTAGCCGCCGTCGACCGGTGTTCCGTCAGCGGGGAGGGGCAGGGTGACGTGGAAGGTGGAGCCCTCACCCTGTTTGCTGCTGACGCCGATTTCGCCGCCCATCAGTTCCGATAGCATGCGGCAAATGGAAAGACCGAGACCGGTGCCGCCGTAGTTGCGGGTTCGTGAGGCATCCACCTGATTGAACTTCTCGAACAAGGCGCCGACTTTGTCGGCGGGGATGCCGATTCCGGTGTCGTGGACGGCGATGCGGATGTTGGAACCGGAGTCGAGTTGCGCGGAGTCCACGGGAGTGATTTCGACCAGCACATGTCCGCGATGGGTGAATTTGAGGGCGTTGCCAACGAGATTGAGCAGGATCTGGCGGACGCGGGTGGGGTCCCCGAGAACACGGCGTGGGGTGCCGGGCGCGTAGCGGACGGCGAGTTCGAGATTCTGGGCGGCGGCTTTGGGCGCGAGGAGTTCGATGACCTCTTCGGCGACGACATAGAGATCGAAGGGAATAGATTCGATAGGAAGTTTGCCGGCCTCGATCTTGGAGAAATCGAGGATATCGTTGATGAGGTTGAGGAGGGCCTCGGCGGAGGTACGGATCGTGTCCGCGTACTCGCGCTGTTCGGCGGAGAGAGTGGTTTCGAGCAGGAGCCCAGTCATCCCGAGGACTCCATTCATGGGCGTGCGAATTTCATGGCTCATGCTGGCCAGGAACTCACTCTTGGCTTGTACGGCGCACTTGGCTAGGTCGAGAGCGGCTTCGAGTTCCCGCGCCTGGGATTCAAGGCGGGCGCGAATGTGGGAGACGGCGGCCATCGATTCCGCGAGCGACATTTCGACCTGCCGCCGTTGCGTGATGTCGCGCATGAGAACGAGTACCTCGCCCGAGCCCGGACCGGCGGCGACAACGCGGACCTCGTGGGAAATGGGCCCGCACGAACCGGGCAGGTCGCACTCGAAACTGACGGGCTGATTCGATTCAAGGGCGCTCTTGACGGCGAAGCGAAATTCCTCCAGCACGTCTGGCGGGGCTTGCTCGAAGGGAGAGACAACGCTGTCGCGTTCTCCGGAAACGCTTTGGAGTGGCAACTCGTTCCTTGGCGGGCCGGCCAAACAGTCAAACACCGATCCATCGCGCCGGGCGAGGAAGAGGGTGTCGGGAATGGCCTCGAGGATGGCGCGTGTGCGTGCAGCGGCGGCGGCTCGCTCGGACTCGACACGGATGCGCTCGGAGCAATCGCGGAGGATGCCGATGAAGGTCCGCTTGCCGTACAACTGGACCTCGGAGACGGAAAGCTCCACCGGAACCCGATGGCCGTCGCAATGGATCGCCTCCACTTGACGTACCGTGCCGATGAGACGCCGCTCGCCGGTAGCGAGATAGCGCTGCAGATAGCCATCGTGATGAGCGGAGTCCGGGGATGGAATGAGGATCGAGACGTTGTGTCCGGCCAGCGAGCCGGCCGAGTACCCGAGTACTCGCGAGACGGCGGAGTTGGCCGACAGGATGTTGCCGAACTCATCGATGGTGAGGATGGGGTCGGTGGCCGAGTCGAGCAAGGCTTCGGTGCGCCGTTCCGCTACCGAAAGGCGCGATTCGGCGCGCATCCGCGCGAAGCGGGCGCGGCGAACGGCAAACAGAGGCGCCGTCCGATTTGCAAGGGCGCGCAGGCGCTGCAGGGCGGAATTGGTGTAGTTGGCCGGCGAGTTGCCCACCAGAAGAGCTCCCACGCGCTCACCCATAAAGTGAACCGGGCATGACATGGATTTGCGCAAAGGCGCGCCGCTGGTGGCGCCGTTTTCATTTGGGAATCCAGGGGTGGATTGGGGGTGGTTGCGAATTCCATCGCGGTGCAGCGCATCCAAGGAGTCCGGCACCATCTCACTGTGCGAAGAGCAAAGCAACATGCTCCCTTCGTTCTGTCCCTCTTCGCTTTGATAGCCTACCAACGCGAACGGGCTATCGAATTCCACCATCAGTAAGGCCACGAGCCGGTCCAGGAATTGGTCGAGGAAGAGCGGATCGGTGGCGTGGGATCCCAACGCCGTCTCCCAACTGTGGTCCAACGCGGTCGCGGCGAGATCGACACGGGAAAAGGGAGCGGAGAGCAAAGCCACGAAAGGCTTATCGGCGCACGGGCCGGTTGTTTGAGTGCGGTATAGTGACAGGCGACGCCCCTGTGAGAAACATACCGGACTGGGATCGCTACTATCTGGACATCTGCAAAGTGGTGGCCTCGCGCAGCAAGGACCCCAATACCCAAGTGGGCTGCGTGATCGTGGGCCCGGCGCACGAGATTCGCACCACCGGATACAACTCATTCCCCAGGGGGATTCGCGACGATGTGCCGGAGAGGCTGGAGCGGCCGACCAAATATCACTGGATGGAGCACGCCGAGCGGAACGCGATCTGCAACGCGGCGCGATGCGGCACACCGCTCGAGGGATGCCGCGCTTACGTGGAAATCATGCCGTGCATGGATTGTGGGAGAGCGATCGTGCAGGCCGGGATCCGCGAAGTAGTGGTCTCGGCGGAGCGGATGAGCCAATATTCGAGCGAGTTCTACGACCAACAGTTCGGGTTGGTGGAGGTCCTGTTTTCCGAGGCGGGAGTGACCGTCCGGCGGGTGTGAGACGTGCGGATTCCGGGGAGCCTCATCGCCGCGTCGGTCGCATTCTGGGCCGTAGAGCAGGGAGTGGCCCAGGAAGTGCCGAAACCGGATCCGTACGGATACGTGATCTCCGTGCCCAGGCTCGAGCGTCCGGCCGTCATCGACGGCGATCTTTCGGAGTGGAAACGGCTCGCGTTCACCGATGGCGTATGGGACATGGAGCGAATCCGGCGATCGCCCTGGTACGACGCGGCCATCAACCGCCTGACCGATCACGGCGGCGAACCCGACCCCGAACACGACCTCGCCGCCCGCTACTACGTGGCCTGGGACGACCGGTATCTTTACCTGGGCGCAGAGGTGACCGACAACGTGAATGACACTACCGATCCTGCGCACGAAGCCAAACGCTGGTATTACAAAGACGCCATCTGCTGGTTCGTGGAAGCGCCGCGCGGGGCGGGAGCGAAGAAATTCGGCGAGTCCGACAACGCCTTCTGCTTCGTGATCGATCCGGCGAAGCCGTCCTACGGCGCGTGGTGGCGTCACGGCGCGGCGGGCCGGACCTACATTGAGCAGACACTTCCCTCGGGTGCAGTGCAATATGCCTTGCGCATGGGTCCGCGCGGGCGAAAGACAGGCGATTTCGTCTTGGAGGCGCGGGTGGAGATGGCGCCGACGTTGGGCCAGAGCAGCCGTGCGTGGCAATCTCCGCGGGTGGGCGACGTCTACGGCCTGGAGATTGTCCACACCGATCCGGACGGCGGCGGCTACGGCGGCCACTTCCTGATCTACGGCCGCGGGGACGATGACTCCACGTGGGGTTGGATGGAACTGGCCGGTCCGGCGGCCCCGATCGAGCGAAAACCGAATTGATCATGACCATACTGCAATACGCCGTACTCCTGATTAGAATCTCTGCCGCGGGCGTTCTCCTGAACCACGCTTCGGCGCAGGATGGCCGCCGGCTGTTCGAGCAGCACTGTGCTGTGTGCCATGGGGATGGCCGGGGGACCGAGCGAGGTCCGAACCTGGCCAACAACAGGCGGGTACGCGGGCAAACTATGGCGGAACTGCGGGCGGTGATCCGCAACGGCGTTCCCGCGCGGGGCATGCCGGCGTTCGATCTGCCGGCCGCGGAACTCGATGCGTTGACGGCCCTGGTGCGGTCCTTCAGTGCTCCGGCATCGGGCAGCAATCCGCCGGGCGATCGAGCCGCGGGAGAACGGTACTTCTTCGGCAAGGGCGGATGCTCGGGCTGTCACATGGCGATGGGACGCGGGAAGGCAGTTGGTCCGGACCTGTCTTCGGTGGGCCGGGAACTGACGTTGGCTGAGATCGAGCAGTCAATCCGCGAGCCCGGGGCGAAGGTGAAGCCGGGGTATGGGATGGCATCGGTCCGGATGCTTGACGGGCAGGCGTTGCGGGGATTCGCGCGAAACCAAAGCCGCTACAACATCCAGTTGCAGGGCCTGGACGGGCGCTTCCACTTCGTGGACCGCGCGGAGACTGCGGCGGTAACGTTCGAGCCGGGGTCGGCAATGCGGACGCCCAATTGCACGGCGGATGAATGCCGGGACGTGATCGCCTATGTGAGTTCGCTGGCCGGTGTGGGGATCGGTACGCGAGGTCCGGTCCTCGAGGGGGAAGGGGGACCGGATTTCACCCGGATCGCGAATCCCCGCCCGGGAGACTGGCCTACCTATCATGGACTTATCGGAGGCAATCGCCATAGCGACCTCAATCAGATCACGCCGGAAACGGTCCGAAACCTAACTCTCCGGTGGGTTTTTCCCGTCAATCACAATGTGCTAGAAGTTACTCCGGTCGTGATGGATGGCGTGATGTATGTTACAGGGCCGAATCAAGTATTCGCCCTGGATGCGAGTGCTGGCAGAACTTTGTGGCACTACCAGCGTCCGATGTCCGGCGAGTCTCGCGGGGATCCGGCGAAGGGCACCAATCGCGGCGTGGCGGTTTTGGGCGACCGTGTTTTTCTGGTTACCGATAACGCGCATCTGCTGGCGCTGCACCGGGTAACGGGTGAACCGCTCTGGGAGACGATCCTGGCGGGCGATGACGCCGCGCGGCGGAATCTCGGCAATACGTCCGCGCCACTGGTGGTGAATGACCTGGTGGTGGCAGGCATTTCGGGCGGAGACATGGGGATGCGCGGCTTTTTGGACGCCTACAACGCAGTGACCGGCGAGCGAGTCTGGCGATTCTGGACAGTCCCCAAACCGGGCGAACCGGGTTCGGAAACATGGCGTGGCTCGGCGTTGGCCCAGTTCGGCGGAGGCGGAGCCACCTGGATGACAGGGACCTTCGATCCGGAAACGAACACCGTCTTCTGGGGGACCGGAAATCCTTACCCATCCATGAACGGGGATGAACGGCAGGGCGACAACCTGTACACGGACTCGGTTCTCGCTCTGGATGCCGCCACCGGCAAACTGAAGTGGCACTATCAGTTCACACCGCATGACTTATACGATTGGGACGGCGGCCAGACGCCGATGATCGTGAACCGGCTGTATCGCGGACGCCAGCGGAAGTTACTGATCCAGGCCAATCGCAATGGTTTTCTCTATGTTTTCGACCGCACGAACGGCGAGCTTCTGCTGGCCGACAAATTCGTAGATAAACTCACTTGGGCCACGGGAGTGGGGAAGGACGGGCGTCCGGTGATGGTGCCGGGGCTCGAGCCGGCCCGCGACGGGACGAAGGTGTGTCCGAACGTCCTGGGCGCCACGAACTGGCCGTCGATGGCGCTGAGTCCCACAACCGGGTACTTCTACCTTATGGCGCGGGAAGCGTGCGGCGTTTACACGAAGCCGCCGAGTTGGAACCCGAAACCGATCGCGTTGGAGCCTGGCCAGATGTTTCTTCGTGCACTCGACATAGAGACGGGGCGCCGGGTGTGGGAAGTGCCGCAGATTGGGCCCGCCGACAGTTGGGGCGGTGTGCTGTCATCCGGCGGAGTGATCTTTTTCGGCGAGGACAGTGGCGCGCTGGGGGCCGTGGATGCGCGCACGGGCAAGGATCTTTGGCACGTGCAGACCAACGCGTCGGCGGCGCTGGGCGATGGCCATAGCTGGCGTTCGTCGCCGATGACGTTTCTCGCCGGCGGACGCCAGTACATCGCCTTTGCCGCCGGGCCGAACATTCTGTGCTTCGGCTTGCGCTGACCGCTCGCGCGGCAGGGCTATTGCTCGTGCTTGGCTGCACCTATCCGGAATAGCCGTTTTGCCCGGCGCCAGTAGAGCCTGATGGCGGCGAAGGCGGCGACGGCCCCGCCTATGGCGGCCTGGAACGCGATGCTGCCCGTGGTTGGGTCCAGATAAAAGTGAACGAGGAATGAGTGTTTCATCGAGTACCTTCTGTATTGCGCCAGATTTGTCTAAGATCGATTGGTTCAGGATGCCCTTGCGCGTCGAATAGATAGACGGAGTCGGCTCCCGGCGCGGGAGGGTCACCGAGCGGGAGAGTTCGCGCCAGCAGGTTGAGAAGACTCGTGGGCTCGGGGTCGACCGATGCCTCGGCGGCGCCAGGGGCCTTGAACGCGAACAGAGCGGAGAAGCGATCGAGGAGATCGCGGAGTGAAGGGGCGCCGGCATAGTCGAACGACTCCGGGTCCGAGCCAGCGGCACGGGTGGAGGACCCAGCGTCGAAGGCCTTGCGAATCCGGGAGCCGTGGTCGCCGTGGATCACGATGGTCATCGGGCTATAGGCTCCCGCGGCTTGCAGACGGCCGAATAGGCCCTGTAACTGAGCGGAGACGAATTGGACTTGCTCGCAGTATCTTTGATAGCGATCCCGATACATGAGGTCGCCGGAGCGCTGGTCGACGCGGTCGCCGGTCCATTCGTCGAGGTTACGAACCGTTCCGTCCTTTTTATATAAGTACGGAAAATGCGGAGCCATTAGGTGGACGAAGAACAAGGTCCGGGTGGGTGCTTGCAGGATGGATTGCTCCAGTTCGGCCGGCCATATTGCCGCCGCGGCCAGGGGACCAGTGGTGTGCGGCGCGAAGCGAAACGGAAAGAACGCTTTTACTTGCGATAGGACCAAGTCAGACTGTTGATAGTTACCCACCAGCCATCGGAAACGAGTGAACCACGGCCCGGGTGATTGTTCGAGTTGTCCGAGGCGGTCCCAGTATTCGTGGATGCGGTCCACGGAGATACCTGGTGCGGCGTGATTGATTGCGCGATGTTGGAAGATCTCCACGCGGTAGCCGCGGCGTTTGAATTCGGCGACCAGGCGGTTCTCCTGCAGTGTACGCGTGCCCCAGCGCCACTGAGGAGAATTTTCGTTCAGAAACATCCGCCGCCGGTCAAGGAGTCGACGGTTGAGCAGACTCGACAGCGAAGATACGGTGGAGGGGTAGTTACTGTAGGCGTGAGTGAAGTGGCGGAAGCGCGCAGCCGCAAGGGTGTGCTCGAGGGTGGAGCGAGCGTCGGCGCACGCGGCAATCCCGGCCGGGAAGCCCGCAGCGCCGAGATGCTCGTCAAGGACGATGTACAGTGTGTGCGGGGCCGGGTTGGCGGCTGCAATGGTGGCGACGGGCTGATGCGAGAAATGCACCGCTACGGCTTGCGCGAGATCGACTCCGAACGCCGAGAGGGTAAATACGGCGAGGATCACGGCCGATTTCTCTCTCATCAACAGAATGGCGGCGGCAAGCAAAGCTCCGAGAATGGCGGCTGCGGACCGGGGCGAGAGTTCGGCCCACGGTGCTAGCATCCGGACGACGGGCACAGTGGCCATCAGCACCGATGCTATGGCGGCGAGGGCCAGGAACACCATGCGCTGGCGGGCGAGCAGTGCGAGCGCGAGGCAGACTACGGCCAGTACGATCGAGGCGGCCACGGATTCGGCTCGGAGGATTGGGTAGCCGTTTCTCAAAAGGAACCGCAGAAAGGGAAGCAGAACCACGCAGTCTAATACCATCCAGCGGCCGCCGAGCGTCGCGATGTCGGCCAATCTCAAGAAACGATCTCCCGCTTCCGGAACAGGCACAGAGTGCGGGGAGAGCCGGGGATGGGCTGGGTGGCGACCGGTTCCCACAATGGCGCGAAGGCTTTCCATAGGCCCTCGAGGGTATAGTCGTCGAAGATATCGGAGCGGTGGGCGAGCATCGCCCGGACCATCGGGTCCTCTTTCGGCACGAATTCGAGGAGCAAGTGCTGATCGCCGAGGTCGGCGAAGAAGCGGGCGATGTGAGCGAGCGGCGCTTGGCCGGAAATGCGGAGGTGGTGAATCAGGGCAAGCGCGAGGAGCATGCAAGCGCGCGGACGGTCAAGCAGGCCCATCCGTTCTTTGGCGCGGAAACCGATGCCGGGGGTAGGGTTGCGGAGGTCCATGCGCAGCGACAGCACTTCGCCGCTGCTAGCGGCCTTGGCGGACCGGTAGGCCTGCTCGGCACATGCGCCATCCATCTCGAAGGAGACGCAACGAAAGCCGAGTTCGCCGGTGAGCCGGCTATAGTCGCCGCGATTGGCTCCGAGGTCGAAGACGAGGGCGGGGCGATGTTCGAGAAGGGTGTGAACCACGAAATCGCGACGGAACCGCTCGGCGTCCGCCGTGTAGTGTGTGCGTTCCTCGTAGTAGCCGGACCATGCGGAGCGGCGCCGCGCCGCATGCAAGTTTTGGACCGCGGCTTCGAGTGACTCAACCAGCGCCTGCTTGCGGTCGGGGAGCGACTCGCGAGACGGCTGCGCACCTGTTCCGGCGCTGGCCTGCGCCCTTGCGTGGAGATGCACGTGAAGCAGCGCCGCCGGACGGAAGTAACTGTGCCATGGAAGGAGAGAAGACGTCAACGAGAGCGGGAACCCGTCGGGCATCGCGAGCAGGAATTGGTTGAAGGTGTCCCAGCGGTACGCCATCAACAGGAGTGGAGCGAGGAAGTGGCGGCAGAACTGGTCGTAGGCATTCCACGGGCCGGGACGGTTCGGCTCGAAAGAGAGGGTGTCTATAAAGATTGGCCGGGAGCCCTGAAACTGGACGTTGTAGGCGGAGGCATCCTTGAGGCACATACCGTGTTCGAGCGCCGTTCGCTGAATTCGGAGGGTGAGCAGGGCGGCGTCGCGGAGTTGGGAAAAGCACCACTCATAGGGATAGGAGATGAACTCGATTTGAGTTGGGACAAGAATGCGGATATCTCCGCGCGGCTGTTCTTCACGGTGGGTGACCATGAGACCGCGGGTTGTAAGATCTTCATACAGCCCTCCGGACATCAGTCGCAGGTAGGCGGGTGCTCCTTCCGGCAGCACCGCCCGCTTACATACGCCGTTTTCGGCAAAGATGTAACCGGACGGGTCGCGAAAGGAAGCCGTAATCGGTGCGATGGCAGATGGCGGCGCTGGTGTCCACAAGCGGAGATGACCCCGTTGGATGGACGGGGCCCTGCCGCGGCGTGGTTACTCACCAAACGTTGGATGAGGAGTAAATAAGAATAAGGAATCTACAGAGAAGTGAACGCAGCTATCATGACCTGCGAAAGTCGTCACCGGTGCGAGAGATCCATGCGGCCAGGAGCCGGCGATGTTCGTCGAGGAGTCCGCTGTTTTCGGGGCGCGCGGCGAGGTTGAATGTCTCGCCAGGGTCCAACTGCAGGTCGAACAACTGTTCGCCTCGTGCTCCGGCGAACGCAACATACTTGTGACGCGTGGTCCGAGCATTCTGCCTTCGCGCTCGGCGGACCCGTAGCGCAACTCGCTGACCACCTGGCTCCGGTGCGACGGACGGCGGAGGCTCTCGCCTTCGAGACCCTTGGGAATGTCGAGACCGCCGAAGTCGCACAGAGTGGGCAGGATGTCGGCGAGCGAAACCAGGCGGGAGCGATCGACGCCAGCGGCGATTCCAGGACCGGAGAGAAGGAACGGTACGTGGGCGGTTTCCTCCCAGAAGGCGGCTTTCTGGGCCCAGCGATGCGCGCCCATTCCCTCGCCATGATCGGAAGCAAACGCGATAACGGTGTTGGAGGCAAGCCCGGACTGGCGGAGGGCGTCGAGGACTTTGCCGATCTGACGGTCGACGTCTTCGACCATGCGGTAGTAGTCGTGCAGATAGAGGCGCATGTCGTCGCGCTTCCACTCCGACGCGATGCCGACGGCTTGGGACATCAGGTCATAGCCGGCGGTGCGATGATACTGCATCATCTCGGGTTCATTGACGTCGACGGCCATGTTGGCCGGGGCGGGTGGGAACAAATCCGGATTGGGGTATTCGCGGCTGCCCTTGTGATCGCGAATCCACTGGCAGATGTCGTGCGGGTTCATGAACGACGCGACCATGAGGAATGGGCTGGTGCGCTTGGCGTTGGCACGGAGCCAGGAGGCGCAACGGTCGGCGAGGGGGGAGTCCATATCCTTGCCTAGGGCGCTGCCGCCGATCAGTTTCGTGAAACCGGTCATGCCGTCGAAGCTTTTTGGAAGGTGCCATTTGCCGCCGTAGACGGTCTCGTAGCCCGCACCGCGAAACAGTTCGCCCATGGTCGGCATGCCGGCGGCGATGGAGTTGCCGTTGACGCGGACACCGGTCTGATGGGGCATTTGGCCGGTAAAGATGCTTCCGCGGGAGGGCGAGCAGACGGGGTAGGCGGCGTAGGCTTCGGTATAACGGACGCCGTCGGCGGCGATGGAATCCATGGCGGGCGTTCTTACCCACCGGTTTCCGGCGCACGACAGCGCAGTGTGGGTCTGTTGGTCAGTGAGGATGAGCAGCAGGTTTGGCCGAGTGTCGGCCGCAAGCAGGGCAGGGGCGCTGGCGGCGGCGCTGAGAAAGGTCCGTCTGTGCATGCTCGCCATTGTCTCCTAGTCGCTGGCCGATCGCATCGGGTCGATACCGCTTACCATGGAATTTACCCCTACTCATGTTGCAACCACCGATCGCAAAGAGAGCGCCGGCTCGTTTGGAAAAGCACGGCCACGTCCGGATGGACGATTATTACTGGCTTAGGGATCGCGAAAATCCCGAGGTGACCGCATATCTGGATGCGGAGAATGCGTATACGGAGGCAACGCTTGCGCACACCGAACCACTTCAGGCCACACTTGTACAGGAATTCAAGGAGCGCATCAAACAATCCGACGCGTCGGTGCCCTATAAGAAAGACGGGGCCTATTTTTATTCGCGCACCGAGGAAGGGCGCGACTATCCGATCTATTGCCGCAAACTCGGTTCCCAGCAGGCGCCGGAAGAGATCCTGGTTGACGTGAACGTGATCGCCCAGGGACAGGAATTTTGTTCGGTTGCGACGCCGCACACGTCTCCGGATCAGCGGTTGATGGTCTATGCGGCGGATCTGGTGGGACGGCGAATCTACAATCTGCATCTGCAAGACCTCGAGACCGGCCAGCAACTGGAAACGATTCGTGAGGTGACGGCGAACGCGGTATGGGCGGCCGACAACCGGACGCTATTCTATGTGCGCCAGGATGCGGACACGCTCCGGCCGTACCAGGTGTGGCGTCACACCGCCGGGACGGATCCGGTGGGAGACGTCCTGGTGTACGCGGAAGACGACGAGACCTTCGGTGTGGGCGTGGGACGAACGAAGTCCGGTGAATTCATCGTCGTGATCACCGCGCAGACAGTGACCACCGAGGTGCGCTATTTGCGGGCGGCGGAGCCGGAGAGCGAACTGAAGGTATTCCTGCCGCGCAAGCGCATGCACGAATACGGCGTGGATCATGCGGGCGGCGAATTCTATATCCGCACCAACTACGAGGCGCGCAATTTCCGTGTGATGAAGACCAGCGATCCGTCCGCGGGCCTGGAGGCATGGACCGAGGTGCTGCCGCACCGGGAAGATACTTACCTCGAGGACTTCGACCTGTTTCGAGGGCATATCGCCGTGACAGAACGTAAGGAGGGCCTGCTGCAATTGCGGATCATGGCGCGCGATGGCGGCGATCACTACCTGGATTTCGGCGAACCGGCCTATGTGGCCCATACGTCGGCGAATTTCGACTACGACACGACGCTGGTGCGCTACGGATACTCCTCGATGACGACACCGCCATCGACGTATGACTACGACATGGTGTCGCGCGAGCGGGTGCTGTTGAAGCGCGAAGAAGTGGGCGGCGGGTTCGATCCGGCGAACTACCGGACCGAACGGGTGTGGGTGACCGCGCGGGACGGAGTGCGCGTACCGGTGTCATTGGTCTACCGCATGCCCTTCGAGAAAGATGGTACGCGTCCGCTGGTTCTGTACGGGTATGGATCGTACGGATACAGTCTGGATGCGTCTTTCAATGCGTACCGCGTCAGCCTACTGGACCGTGGCTTTGTTTGGGCCATCGCGCACATCCGGGGCGGCGAGGAGTTGGGCCGCCAATGGTATGACGACGGGCGGCTTCTCAAGAAGAAGAACACGTTCCACGACTTCATCGATTGCGCCGTATTTCTGAAATCGGAAGGCTATGGGGGAGAGCTGTATTCATGGGGCGGGTCCGCCGGCGGGCTGTTGATGGGCGCGGTGATGACGATGCGGCCGGACCTTTTCGCGGGGATGATCGCGGAGGTGCCTTTCGTGGATGTGGTGACGACGATGCTCGACGATTCGATCCCATTGACAACGAGCGAATATGACGAGTGGGGCAACCCGAACGAGAAGGCTTTCTATGACTACATGCTGAGCTATTCGCCCTACGATCAGACGCGTCCAGCGGCGTATCCTCACTTGTTGATCACGAGCGGTTTGCATGATTCCCAGGTGCAGTATTGGGAGCCGGCGAAGTGGGTGGCCAAAATGCGTACGATGCGGCAAAACGATAACCTGCTGCTCCTGCATACGGAAATGCGCGCCGGGCACGGCGGGCTGACGGCGCGGGATGACCGGTACCGGGAGACGGCGCTGCGGTACGCGTTCTTGATTGATGTGGCGCGTGAGTCCGGTCTCTAACGGCGGTCCGTGCCGCCCTTGATGACCGACATGGCGGTGGCGAGGACCCCCGAGATGTCGGAGAGGTTCGTCGGCACGATCATGGTGTTGTTGGCTTTGGCGAGATTGCCGAATTGCTCGATGTACTGTTCGGCGACGCGCAACTGGACCGCCTGAAAACCGCCGGGAGCATCGATGGCCGCGGCGACGCGACGGATGCCCTCGGCGGTGGCGTCGGCCACCGACATGATGGCGGCCGCCTCGCCTTCGGCCTCGTTGATCTGCTGCTGGCGGCGCGCCTCACTGGCCTTGATTGCTTTCTGCTTCTCACCTTCGGCCGTGTTGATGGCGGAGTCGCGGTGCGCTTCCGAGGTGAGGATCGTGGCTCTCTTTTCGCGTTCGGCGCGCATTTGCTTTTCCATGGCGGCCAGAATGTCCTGCGGCGGAGTGATGTTTTTGATCTCGTAGCGGAGCACTTTCACACCCCAGGGTTCGCTGGCTTTGTCGAGTTCGCTCACCACCTGGGCGTTGATGTTGGCGCGTTCTTCGAAAGTGCGGTCGAGGTCGATCTTTCCGATTTCGCTGCGGAGGGTGGTTTGTGCGAGTTGGGAGATGGCGAACATGTAATTGGAAACGCCGTAGGAGGCGCGTTCGGGATTGAGCACCTTCAGGTAGAGCACGCCATCCACTCCCACCTGGACGTTATCGCGAGTGATGCAGACCTGCTCGGGGATATCGAGGGCGGTTTCCTTCAGCGAGTGTTTGTAGCGAATGACGTCAACAAAGGGCGTCAGGATGTGAAAACCGGCCTCGAGCGTACCGGCGTAGCGGCCGAGGCGCTCGACGACGAAGGCCGATTGCTGGGGCACCACGACAGCGGTCTTTGCCAACACGATGACTGCGAGAACGATGAGCGCGACAACTACGATGAGACTGCCTTCCATACGGGGTCCTCTTCTTCCTATTTCCTTTTCCATTCTCAGGCGCGGATGTGAATCGTCAATCCGTCCACCTTTTCGACCTGGCACCGCGCCTGAGGGATGATCGGGGTTTCACCGACATTCAGTGCGTTCCACGTGGTGCCGCGTAGTTCCGCTTTGCCCACGGCGCCGGGCTGGAGCAACTGGAGCGCGTAGGCGGTTTCGCCCACCAGGGTGTCGATGTCGTGGGAGACGGGCTGGAGTTGAAACCGCTGGATCACGGGTTTTCGAAGGAGCACGGCGCCAATGCCGACGATGACGAGCGTGATTCCCTGGGCTTCGAAGGAATTGGCCAGTCCGGCGGCGACGACGCCTCCCGTTACCACGGCGGCCAGGCCGAAGAAGAAGGCATAGAAGCTGGTTGGCAGCAAGGTTTCCGCGGCCATGAGCAACAGCCCTCCGCCCACCCAGATCCACCAGGGAATCGAAAGAGCAATCATGATGGGATTCTACAATAGATCGAAGTGCACGCCCTCCGATTCGAAGTCCAAGCGCGTTGTCCAGTTACGCACGCGCGCGCCGGTCTCCTCCACACGCCGCACGGCGTCATCGAAACGCCGGTGTTCATGCCCGTGGGAACGCAAGGGAGCGTGAAAGGGCTAACCGAACGGCATCTGGCCGAGGAGGTGGGTGCGCGGATCATTCTCGCCAATACCTACCATTTGTTTCTTCGGCCGGGCCATCAAACGGTGGAGCGGCTGGGCGGTTTGCATCGATTCATGCATTGGGACCGGGCCATTCTCACTGACTCGGGTGGCTTTCAGGCGTTCAGCCTCTCGAAGCTGACCAAGGTGTCCGATCGCGGAGTATTGTTCCGCTCTCATTTGAATGGGGATGCCCATCTGTTCACACCGGCCTCGACGGTGGACGTGCAACGCTCGCTCGGTAGCGACATCATGATGGTGCTCGACGAGTGCCTGGCGTATCCGGCGAGCCACGAATCGGCGCGGCATTCGATGCTGCGCACCGTGCGGTGGGCCGAGGAAGCTTTCGCCCATTTCGCGACCCTCCGAGACCACCCGCCGTGCGGGCTTCCGCAGGCGTTGTTTCCGATCGTGCAGGGGGGGATGTATCCGGACCTGCGGCGGGAATGCGCGCAACGCCTGGTAGAACTCGACGCAGAGGGGTACGCCGTGGGCGGGTTGTCCGTGGGGGAGCCGCGGGATTTGAGCATGGCCATGACGGAGGCGGCAATGCCGGAACTGCCCGTGGACAAGCCGCGGTACGTGATGGGCGTGGGTGCGCCCGAGGAACTGGCCCAGTACGTATCTCGTGGTACGGACATGATGGATTGCGTGATGCCGTCAAGGAACGCGCGAAACGGGTGCCTGTTCACCAGCGAGGGGCGCATTGTGATCAAGCACGCCCGATTCAAGGAAGATGCGTCGCCGCTGGACCCTGGGTGCGGCTGCTACACCTGCCGGAACTACTCGCGTGCGTATCTCCGGCATCTGTTTCTTGCGGGTGAAATGCTATTTTGCACCCTCGGGACCATCCACAACTTGAGGAGGTACCTTGACATCATGGCTGAAATCAGGCAGTCTATTTTGCTTGGGACCTTCCCGCAGTACGTGAGTTCCGCCGGTACTTCTCCTTCGCTGGGCACCCCAGAATAGACAGGCGCAGGAAGGGCTCTGTGAAGTGGAACCGGATAGTGAGAATGGTTAACGGAGGGTTCCGGGTGAAACGTTGCTTCTAAATTTTCTTCTGTTGCAAAACGCGCCGGCCGGCAATCCGATCCTCGGGTTCCTGCCGCTGATCCTCATCTTTGGGATCTTCTACTTCCTGGTGTTCATGCCTATGCAGAAGCAGAAGAAGGCGCAGCAGCAGATGTTAGCCGAGTTGAAGAACGGCGATATCGTGCAGACCTCGGGTGGGATCATCGGATCCATTCATTCCATTAACGGGGATGAAACGCTGGTGCTGCGAGTGAAGCCGGACAATGTAAAGATTCTGGTCGCCCGCGCCGCGGTTTCGGCGCTGCGAAATCCGGAAGAAAGCAAATAAGGAGACCATGAACAGCAATCTTCGTGCGAAGGGGCTAGTGATCCTGGGAGTGATCCTGCTCTGCGCGTACTTCATCTTCGGCATCCCGAAGTCCAAGGACGAGATCGTTGCGAATTTCCGCGAGAACATCAAGCTCGGCTTGGATTTGCGCGGGGGATCGCACCTGGTGGTGCAGATCCAGATTCAGGACGCGTTCAAGTCCGAAGCCGACACGGTGATGGAACGGCTGAAGGAAGCGATGGCGAAATCCGGCATTTCGTTCGGTTCGATGGACCGTAACGACCCACAGTCGCTCGCCGAAGCCGACTCGATTGCGATCACGGTCAAGGGCGTGCCGCTCGACAAGACGGGCCCTTTCCGGACGATCGTGACGGAACAATTTCCGCAGTGGAATATAACGGCGCTCAACAGTTCCGATTATCAAATGGGGCTGAAGACATCGGAGGCTCTGGCGCTGCGCAAGGATACGGTGGAGCGGGCGATTCAGACTATCGACAAGCGCATCAACGGACTGGGCCTGACCGAGTCGACGGTGCAACAGCGCGGGCGTAGCGACGGCGAAGCCGAGGTGATGATCCAAATGCCGGGCGTCGACGATCCGGCGCGTGTGAAGCAGATTCTTTCTACCGCGGCGGTGCTCGAAATCGGCGAGGTCCGCGACGGTCCGTTCCCGAGCCTGGATGCGGCGTTGGGCCGCTTTAACGGAGTGTTGCCGCTCAACAGCAAGCTGGTGCAATCGACCAGCCGGGCGGGCGAGCCGGGCGAATCGTACTACGTGTTGGCGCGCACGCCGGTGGTGACCGGCCGCGACATCCGGAACGCGCGTGCGTCCAGGGACGAATTCGGGAAGTGGGAAACGGATTTCACGCTGTCGCAGGACGCGGCGAAGCGGTTCGGCGATTTCACGGAACGGAACGTGGGCAACCGGCTGGCGATTGTACTGGACAACCGTGTACGGTCGGCGCCGACGATCCAGAGTCGCATCGACGACAATGGCCGCATCACGGGGGCGTCGAGCGAGCAGGAGGCCGCGGACCTTTCGCTGGTGCTACGCGCGGGGTCTCTGCCGGCGGGCCTGACGTACCTGCAGGAGACCACGGTGGGGCCGTCGCTGGGGGCCGATTCGATCCGTCAAGGATTCATCGCGGGGCTGGCCGGGCTGATTGCGGTGGTGGTGATCATGCTTATCTACTACAAAGCGAGCGGGATCAACGCGACGCTGGCGCTGGTGCTGAACGCTGTGATCCTCATCGCGGCTCTCGGCTACTTTGGCGCGGTGCTGACGCTGCCGGGCATCGCCGGTGTGATCCTGACGATCGGCATGGCCGTGGACAGCAACGTCTTGATTTTCGAACGCATCCGTGAGGAATTGCGGACGGGCAAAGCGATTCCGGCCGCTATCGATTCGGGTTTCGGACGGGCGTTTCTGACGATCATCGACACGCACGTGACGACCATCGTGAGTTGCGCGATCCTTTTTCTGTTCGGGTCTGGCCCGGTGAAGGGCTTCGCGATCACGCTCGTGATCGGTCTGCTCGCTAATCTGTTCACGGCCACCTTCGTTTCGCGAACGATGTTTGAGTGGCAAGTGGCGCGCAACCCGCGCATGGAGAGTTTGAGTATTTAGCTATTTTGTGATACGGTTTGTTGATCGCCGTGGGAACAAATTGGGGAACGCCGGTGTCTGAGGGAATGTGGGCCGGCCAGTAGTACACACTGCATGGAGATATTCAAAAACACCAACTACGACTTTCTGGGCAAGACGACACCCTTCCTGGCGTTGTCGGCTCTGCTCACAGTGGCCGGTCTGGCGAGCCTCGTCATGAAAGGCGGTCCGAAGTACGGGATCGACTTCCGGGGCGGTACCGTGACTTACGTCCGTTTCGCGAACGATCCCGACGAGGATAGAATTCGAAAAGCCCTCTCGGCAAACATCCAAGGCGAGGTGACGGTGCAACCCATCGTCGGCGCTAACGAAGTGATGATCGGTACGGAATTGAAATCGGAGAAGGAACTTGATCAGGCCCGGCAAAAGATGCTGGAGACGTTGGACGCGACCTTTCACCCGGGCGCGGCGAAGCCGGATTTTCACCGGATGGGTGTAGACCGATTCGTGGAAACGCTGCGGGATCCGCTGCAGAAGGCGTCGGTGGCGTTGTCGGGTGAAGATCTGCGAAAGCTGGCGGGCGAAGTGCTGGACTACCGCAACACGCCCCCACGGTCTGGCTTGGTGAGGTCGTTCGACGAGTTGAGCGCGGTGCCGGGCGTGACGCCGGCGATCATCAACGTGATGAAACAGGAGATGTCGCTGGCGCCGTTCGTGGTTCGAAATTTCGAGCTGGTAGGCCCGAAGATCGGCGAAGAATTGCGTTGGCAGGCCCTGAAGGCGACGTTACTTGCTTTGGCGGGAATGCTGATCTACATTGGCTTCCGGTTCGAGTGGGTGTACGGTATCGCGGCGGTGATCGCGGTCTTCCACGACACGATCATCACGATCGGCCTGTTTTCGATCTTCAATAAAGAGATTTCGCTCACCGTACTTGCGGCGCTGTTGACGCTGGTGGGCTATTCGATGAACGACACCATCGTGGTGTTTGACCGGATTCGAGAGAATCTGAAGCTGCTGCGCAAGGAGAAGTTTTCCGACCTCGTGAACCTGAGCATCAACCAGACGTTGAGCCGGACGGTTCTTACCAGCGGCTTGACGTTTCTGACAGTGGTCGCGCTGTGGTTGTTCGGCGGACAGGTGCTGAATGGGTTCAGCTTCGCGCTAGTGGTTGGGATTTTGGTTGGCACGTACTCTTCGATCTTCATCGCGAGCCCTATCCTGATCTACTGGGCCGAGCGTGTGGAAGCGAACAAGCGATCGCCGGTTGCGGTAGCGCCGGCGGTGAAAGACAATAAACGGGATGCTCCCCGCGGAGCGTCGCCGCGCAAGACGAAGGCGGCGAAGTAGGCCGCACCCTGTTTTGGAATTGAAAACCTTGGTTTGAGAGAGAGCCGCCGCGAGGTGGCTGGAAAGGTGATTGCCTCATGTTTGAGCAAAGTCTGATCGATACACCGGGCCAGACACGAAAAGCGACATCGGTGCTGGTTTCCACGCTGATCCAAATCGGCTTGATTTTCTTCGCGGTCGTCCTGCCGATGATCTATTTCGACACTCTCCCTGGCGTCCAGCTATCGAGCTTCCTTGTACCGCCCCCTCCGCCTCCTCCGCCTCCCCCACCGCCGGCGCCGATGCCGAAAGTGGTTAAGGTAATCCCGCGGCAGTTCGACGCGGGCAAACTGATGGCTCCCAAGGAAGTCCCGAAAGAAGTCGCCGTAATCAAAGAGGACGAACTGCCGCCGGCCGTGGTTACCGGTGTGGTGGGCGGTGTAACCGGCGGCGTCCCTGGTGGCGCGCTCAGCGGTGTGATCGGCGGCATCGTCGGATCGGTTCCGACGGCTGCGCCTCCCCCGCCCCCGCCTCCGAAGGTGGAGAAGCCCAAGCCGGTCACGCCCCAGCGAATCCGCGTGGGTGGTAACGTGCAGGCTGCGCGGTTGCGGCGCCAACCAAAGCCGTCGTATCCCCCGTTGGCCCGGCAGGCTCGAATTCAAGGCGTCGTGCGGTTCACCGCCATCATCGGCAAGGACGGTACGATTCAAAATCTTCAGTTGATCAGTGGCCACCCGCTGCTGGTTCAGTCCGCGCAAGAAGCAGTGAAACAGTGGGTGTATGAGCCCACGCTCCTCAACAACGAACCTGTTGAGGTGGTGACGCAGATCGACGTGAATTTCACGTTAACGAATTAAGACCCAGGTCGTGTTTCGTAACTCAATCAACTCGCAGGAGAAACAAACATGCTTTTGAAAATGCATTTCCTCGCCCTCTTCTTACTTCAGGAAGGCGGCATCGCTTTTGACCCGCTGTCGATGTGGAACCAGATGGGATGGATGGCCAAGGCCGTCGTAATCATCCTGTTCATCATGTCGGCATACTCGATCGGCGTGATGATCGATCGACTGATGGCCTATTCGGCCGCCCGGAAGCAGTCCCGGTTGTTTGCGCCGGCGGTGGCCGGAGCACTGCGCGAAGGCAAGCTCGACGAAGCAATCAAGATCGCCGACCGGTACAAGAAGAGCCACTTGGCGAAGGTTGTGGTGGCCGGTCTGCAGGAGTTCAAGGCCCATCAGCTTTCTTCCGACATTCCGGGTGAAGAGATCGAAGCCAGCCGCCGTGCTCTCGAGCGCGCCGAAGCGATCGTGCACGCGGAACTGAAGCGCGGCGTTTCCACGCTTGCCACGATCGGCTCCTCGGCTCCATTCGTGGGTCTGTTCGGCACGGTGGTCGGCATCATCAACGCGTTCAAGGGCATCTCGACGGAGAAGTCGACCGGTCTCGGCGCTGTGGCCGGCGGTATTTCGGAAGCGCTGGTGGCCACCGCGATCGGGCTGTTCGTGGCTATTCCGGCGGTGTGGATGTTCAACTACTTCACGACGAAGCTGGAATCGTTCGACGTGGAAATGGGCAACTCGGCGTCGGAACTGTTGGACTACTTCCTGAAGAAGACCCAACAGCGGGCGGCGGCGAAGTAAGAGCCCCCTGGGGACCGGCGAATGGTCCCCGCTTGTTTGGCGATTCCCGCGAGTTGACCGGACCGGACGGCGCCCGGATTGTTAGGGCGCCGTCCAGGAGCCGGACCCGTCAAGGGAGTGGCGTAAGGCAAGGAGAAACACGGAAAAATGAACAAGCAAAAAGCCCCCGACGTAGTGGCCGACATCAACGTGACGCCGATGGTGGACGTGATGCTGGTGATGCTCATCATCTTCATGGTGATCACGCCCATGTTGACGAAAGGCGTCCCGGTGGATTTGGTGAAAACAAAGAATCCGATCGCGATGGCAGACGCCGACAAAGACGACGCCATCCTGGTCGCTGTGGCGCGCGACGGTGCAGTTTTTCTTGGCAGCACGAAGATGACTGCCGATGCGCTGCCGGGCAAGGTGAAAGACATGCTCTCCAGCCGGTTGAGCAAGATGGCCTTCCTGAAGGCAGATTCCCGCGCCCGCTATGAACGGGTTGTGGAAGTAGTGGACAACTTGCGGGCCGCCGGCGTGGACCAGCTGGGCATGCTCACCGAGAGCATCGATAAGCAGGTTGGCGCGCCGCAGCAATAAGAGCGGACCGGTAGAAATCGTTTCACGAAGGAGATCGACCTATGTCAATGGCAGTTGGCGGTGGGAAGGGCGGACCCCAAGCCGATATCAACATGACGCCCCTGATCGACGTGCTGCTGGTGCTGCTGATTATCTTCATGGTCATCACGCCGCTGACACCGAAGGGCCTGGAATCCCTGGTGCCGCAACCGGCGCCACCCAACCAGGCGCCGGAATCGAACATCCGCACGGTGGTGATTGTGATCAACCGCGACCGGTCGATCCAGATCAACCAGGAGCCGACCGAAGAAGCGAAGCTTCAGGAGCGGCTGGAAGAAATTTTCAAGACGCGCGCGGAGCGAGTGGTGTTTGTGAAGGGCGATCCCGACCTGGAATATCAGTATGTGGCGCGCGCGATCGATGCGGCCAAGGGAGCCGGCATCGATAAAGTCGGATTGATGACACCGAAGATGGAAGAAGGCCAGTAGAAGGAGGCGCAATCGATGAACAGCCTGAAGACGCACAAAAGCACTCTGTACCTTGCCGCCGGCGCATCGTTGGCGCTCCTGATCGGTTCGACCGGCTGCGCACCGCTCAAGGCGCGCGATCAACTGAATCAGGGTGTGCGGGCATTCAAGGTCGCCAAGTACGCCGAGGCAGTGGAGCACTTCCGGACCGCCACCGAACTCGACCCGAAGTTGCCGGCGGCGCGTTTGTACCTCGCCACAGCGTACTACAGCCAGTACATACCGGGCGCCGAATCGCCGGAGAACATGGAACTGGCCAAGAACGCCTACGAGGAATACTTGAAAGTGCTCGAACAGGAACCGGGCAATGAACTCGCCCTGGCATCCATCGCGTCGCTCTACTTCCACCAGAAGAAATGGCCCGAAGCCGAGGAGTGGTACGGCAAGCTGATCGCCGCCAACCCGAACAATAAGGAAGGCCTCTACACGATGGGCGTCATCGCCTGGACGAAGAGCTTCCAGAAGCGGATGGAAGCGCGCGCCAAGCTCGGCATGAAGCCGGAGGATCCCGGCCCTCTGAAGGATAAGAAGATCCGCGAGCCGCTGGCCGCTGAGTTGATGCCGATCATCAATAAGGGGATCGAAAACCTGGAGAAGGCGCTGCAAGTCGACAATGAGTACGACGACTCCATGGCGTACATGAACCTGCTTTTGCGCGAGCGGGCGGACCTGCAGGACTCGCCCGAAGCCTACAAGAAGGATATTGAGACCGCGGACGGCTGGGTTTCCAAAACCATGGACACCAAAAAGATCAAGCTGGAACGCAGCGCCAAGACAACCGGAGGAATCGTTCAGGAATAGCAGCGCGTTCCGCCGCCCCTCTTTCGAACTCGATAGCCGGACAGGGTAATCCTGTCCGGCTTCGTTTTGGTACTGTCGTGTGCGGGCAGGGATGCTACAGTGGGGAAATATGTCCGTCTCCGCCGACGACATTCCTGTCGCCGAAAACCTTTACCTGGAACTCGAGGCCAAGGTGCGGCAGTTGCGGCCCACCGACGACACGACACCTCTCCGGCAAGCCTACGAGTACGCAGCCGAAAAACACGCCGGCCAGACCCGCGACAACGGGGAGCCGTACATCACGCATCCCCTTTCGGTTGCGCTTATCCTCGCCGAGATCAACATGGACACCGCCGGGCTGCAGACGGCGATCCTGCATGACACCATCGAGGACACGGGCACGCACCTGGATGAGGTGCGGAAACTGTTCGGGACCGACGTGGCGCATTGTGTGGATGGCGTCACCAAGCTGAGCAAGGTCCACATGTATTCGCGCGAGGACCGGCAAGCTGAGAGCGTACGGAAGATGCTGCTGGCGATGGTGGGCGATATCCGGGTGATCCTGGTGAAGCTGGCGGACCGCCTCCACAACATGCGAACGCTCGCCGTGCTGCCGCGCGAACGGCAGCAGCGGATTGCGCAGGAAACACTCGAACTGTACGCCCCGATCGCGCACCGGCTGGGTATGGGAAAGATCCGCGGCGAACTGGAGGATCTGGCCTTTCAATACGCCGAGCCGGAGGCATTTGCGGACCTCTCGCGGCAAATCGAAAGCAAACGGCTGGCGAGCGTCGAGTCACTCAGCGAGATGCGGCAGACGGTGGAGCTGAAGCTTTCGCGGGAAGGGATTCCGGCGCGCGTGGAAGGGCGGGTGAAGCGCGTCTATTCGGTGTATCAGAAGCTGAAGCGTCAGAAGATCTCTCTGGAGCAGGTCTACGACATCATGGGCCTCCGGATCGTGACGGACTCGGTGAAGAACTGCTACGCCGCACTGGGTGTGATCCACAACGAATGGCATCCGATACCGGGACGCATCAAGGATTTCATCGCGATCCCCCGTCCGAACCTCTATCAATCTCTCCATACGTCGGTGATCGGGCCCGGCGGTCTGTCGTTCGAAATACAGATCCGCACCGAGGAGATGCATCGCATCGCGGAGGAGGGCATCGCGGCGCACTGGAAATATAAGGAAGGCCGGAAAGAGGGTCGGGCCGAAGACGACCAGCGGATGGCGTGGCTGCGGCAATTGGTGGAATGGCAGCGCGAGATGCGGGATCCCGGCGAGTTCATGTCCACGTTCAAGGTGGACCTGTATCAGGAGGAGGTCTACTGCTTCACTCCCCGCGGACGTGTGATCATGCTGCCGCGGGACTCCTCGCCGATCGACTTCGCGTATGCTATTCACACCGACATTGGACACGCCTGTGTCGGCGCCAAGGTGAACGGGCGCATCGTGCCGTTGCGCGCTCAACTTCGCAACGGTGACGTGGTGGAGATCCTCACGCAAGCCAGTCACATGCCGTCCAAGGACTGGTTGGCGTTGGTGAAGACATCGCGCGCGCGCAACAAGATCCGTCAGGTGGTGAAGGCCACCGAGCGCGAACGGGCGGTCGAGATCGGGCAGAAGTCATTGGAGCGGGAAGCGCGGCGGCTTTCGGTGCCGTTGTCGCGGGTTGCGCGGGCGGACCTCGAAAAGGCCGCTGCCGACAACGGGTTCAGCAAGATCGAAGACCTGCACGCGGCGCTCGGGTACGGCAAGCTTACGGCGCGATCCATTCTGCAGCGATTCCTTCCGGAGCCTGCGGCGGGCGAACTGGCCCCGAACGTCCCGGCGTCGCCGCCGGTTCCCGCGGTGGATGGCGAGGACTTGGTTCTCCGCGTGAAGGGCGTGGACGATCTTCTGGTTTACCGGGCCAAATGCTGCAATCCGATTCGGGGGGAACCCATCGTCGGCTACATCACGCGTGGAAAGGGCGTCGCGGTGCATGCCACCTCCTGTCACAACGTGAACAATCTGCTCTACGAGGCAGAGCGCCGCATCGACGTCGAATGGGCTCGCAGTGCCCATGAGCCATTCCAGGTGCAGTTGAATATTTACTCCGAGGACCGTCCTGGGATTCTGAACCAGTTGACCTTGATCCTCACGCACGAGAATTCGAATATCCGGAGTTTGGAAGCCCGGTCCGATCATAAACGCGGCGTGGATACCGCGGTGGTGGAAATGTCTGTGGAGATCCACGACAAGAAACAGCTCGAAAGAATCATCGGGTCCATGCGGCGCATCTCCGGAGTAAGGGATGTTGAACGTATTGTCTGAACCGGAACACATTGCCGTCTCGAAGTCCAAGGGCATCAAGATCGATTGGAAAGACGGCCACGCAAGCGACTATGGGCTGGGCTATCTGCGCGACGAATGCCCTTGCGCCACCTGTACGGGAGCACATGGCTCAGAGCCCCAGCGGACCAGCTATTCCAAGCCTGATGCATCTCCGTTCCCGATGTTCAAGCCTGCGCTACGGATCGCCTCGATCGATGCGGTTGGCAACTATGCGGTGCGGATCGTGTGGAGCGACGGCCATTCCACGGGCATCTATTCGTGGGAGCACTTCCGGCGCATCTGTCCGTGCGCGGTATGCACGGTGGAGCGCGATCGTTGACGTTCAAAAAGCTGTTCCTGATGGCGATGGGCGTTTCCGCCTGGTCGACCGACATCACCGGCACGTGGATGTTGAAGGGCTCCGGAATCGACGGCGCGAAGCTACGGTTGTCTCAATCGGGAGAACGGCTCACGGGCGAGTGGATCACGGGATCGGGAGAGACGCCGCTTGCGGGGATGGTGCAGACCGATAGCGTGGAGTTTCGCTTCCCTCTCGAACGCGCCGGAGGGCCCGTGGAGGCGTGGTTCGAGGGGACGATCGAGGGGCAGAATTCGATGGAAGGGACGTTTCGAATGGGACCGTCGCGTCCGGTGTCCTGGAAGGCGAAGCGGTGCAAATAGCGTCGGCCGATGGTGTGTTAAACTAACGAAAGTGCGCGCCCGTAGCTCAGTTGGATAGAGCGTCTGGCTACGAACCAGAAGGTCGCATGTTCGAGTCATGCCGGGCGCACCACGCAAGCCTCTTTCCTTCCTCAACTCCCCCCCTGCCGCGTCGTGTTCGGCACCGCCCTCTGCGACAATTTCGGGCGTCCAACTTCGCGTGCGGCGATGGCGAGATCCAACAGCACCGAGACCCAGCGGAAATCCCAAATGATGTGCCACAGGCACGCGGCTTTGGTCCGTAGTGGCAGCGGCGCTTCACGAACGGCCGTGACGTAATCCGACGCCAACCTCCACCGGGGGAACACGGCGCGCCCTTTGTTTTTCGGGTCAAACCATACGCTATGGGCCTGCGGCGTCGGATACTCGCGCGTTGACCGGCCGCTGTGGGTTCGAAAGAAAAACTCCGCCGAATCGATCTCCACCAGCCGGCCCGCGAGGGCGAGCCTCGCCAATATGTTGCGATCGGAAGCCCACCAGCCTTGTAGCAGTGGCGTTTTGCGAAGAGCCTCGGTGCGCATCAGTCCGAATATTCCCTGACAGCTTTTGGCCTTGTCGGAAAGAATCTCACCGAGCCGCACCGCGGGATCGGGGTCGGCCGCTCGCACATCGCGGAAGAGCCTGCCCACCACTTTGCCTTCTTCGTCGATGCAGGAGGTTTTTGCATACACCAGCACCGCCGCGCGATCGCTATCCAGCACCGCGACACACTCTTCCAGAAAATTCGCGGAGCAGACGTCATCGTCGGAAGACCACTTGAAGTATTCGCCGCGAGCCAAGTGGACCGTCTTGTTGAAATTGGCGGCCGCTCCTTCGTTGGTTTCGTTGCGATAGTAGCGAATGCGTTCGTCGCGCGCGGCAAACTCCCGGCATATCTTTTCGGTGCCGTCGGTGGACGCGTTGTCGCAGAGAATCAGTTCGAAATCTTTGTAAGTTTGTCCGAGCAGACCTTCGAGCGCGAGAGGCAGGAATCTTTCCCCGTTGAAAACCGGAAGCCCGATGCTTACCCGTGGTGAATTTGTCTGCATTGCTGTCACTCCTTTTTCCAAACTTTTGGCCCGCGGCAGCGAACCGGATCAACCGGACTCCCGTGGCAAAGGGAGCCCGGTGCGCGCGGTTCGCGGTTGTCTCATCGCAGGTCTCGAACGGCCGCGGCCAAGTGTGAGAGGAAGCCGTGCCGGGACAAACGCGTTTCCCAGAGGTGGCGGCATTCCTGCTGCCTGGCCAGAAACTGCTCGGGACTCATTCGCTCGTGGAACTCCAGAATGCGGTCCGGCAGACTCTCGATATTGTTGCGGTCGACGTGAACGCAAAAGCGCTTCCAATCCACGCCAGCCTCGGGCAGGACGCAGTCGGTGTCGACAAACACCGGAATTCGTCCGCAGGCGAGCGTTTCATAAAACCGGATAGACCAGTTTCCATAGCCTCGCACGCAGACGGTGTAGTCACTGTTGAGGACGTTCTTGTAGAAGAGGGAAATCTGTTCGTTGCGCCACTCCGGGTCTCCGGTTGGATCAATCCGCCGAAAGGCCCTCCGGGAGGCGTGAAAACGGGTTTCGAGGCGGGAATCCGCGGCGAGGATGCGGAGCACCCGCGCGCGCAGGAGAGTGGCCGGGGTGATCGGTGTGATGTCCCAAAGCCCTTTGCCACGCCGCGCGCGATGGTTGTGAAGAAGGTTCGCGGCGTAGGTGTAGGCGACCTTCGGCCACACTACCTGCGCATATCCCCAGAAGCCCACTACCGGCTTCTCCGGTTTCGGGCGAAGCCTCAATTCGCCGCCGGCATGGCGGGGCAACGGATCCTCGACAAAGAAAGGCGCAGCGACTTCATGCGGCTCGTGCCGGGAGCGATAGAGTGCGGACTGGCAGGCGATCACGTTGCGGAACGGGTATAGCGGCGGCAGATCCCCCCGGTGCCAGACCAGCAGCTTCTTCCCGAGTGCCTCCGCATGGTTGGCGATGCTGGCCGCTTCCTCGATCCTTTCGTTGGCGACGTAGTAGGTCCAGGTGTAGGGCAGCGCGAACACGTCGGCGTCGGCCGGGTTTTCCACTCTCTCGATCGGCCTGCCGCCGAGCGTCGCAGGGCTACCGGCTGCGCGCGACTCGAAAGCCTCGAGTAGAACTGGGTTGAGTTCGGCGCCGGTTTCGGCGCCGTGTTGCGTCAATTGCGAATACACACGCAAGGTGTCGCCGGCAGACAACCTCGGTGAGGTTTCTCCGGTAGTACCCTGGTGGATCAGCTTGACTGGTTGCATCGAAAAGCTCCGGCGATCATCGTTGTCGAGGAGGCGAGGCCAGGCCTGCCAGCCCGGCTAGCTCTGCCGATTCGTAACTGGCGAGTTCCTGGGGTAACATCATCGGCTCCCGGTCCTACCGTCTTCTCGTTTGCTGTATCCAGCCGGGTTGACGCGAACCGGAGGGGCGCTCATGGCTCCATGACCTCATTACCGACAGCGGCCGATTCGAGGGCTTCCACTGTCGCGTGGACGCCCAATCTCGCCAACTCCGCCTCCACCTCCCGCAGGTAGATGGGGTTCATCACCACTACGTTGGCGGGCCGGAGACTCCGCAGCGCCTCCGGACCCACCACCGGAATTCCCGAACCCGGCAAATAGCACCCGTGCTTGTAAGGATTGATGTCGACCGCGGCCGCTACGCCAGCCGCATCGCTGCCGAGAGCCGACAAGAACGCGACCGCCTTCGAGCCGCCACCCCACAGGACCCATGGCTTGCCTCCGTGGAGCATCTCCGCGCGCCGCCGCCAATCGGCAATCGCTCTTACGGAGTTCGAACGGAAACCGGCCACTTGCGCGCGCGTCTCCGCCAGCGTGGATTCGAGCGGCATCACGCTGCGATTCTCCCCAGCGCCTGGACGTGCTTCGATGACCAGATACTGGTCTCCGTATTCGGTGCGCAGGTTCGTCACTTCCCAACCTTGGGATCGGAACAACCGCGCCAGCGCCCCAGGCGTGAAGTAGGAGCAGTGCTCATAGTAGACGTCCCAAAATGCGGTTTCGGTCAGAACGAGTTCCGCGTTGGGCACCATGAAAAACGTGGGTGCGTTGCGTTGGAGCGCCAGCGCCGTGAAGGAGGCGGCATCGCGGATGTGTTCGAGCGTCATCTTGCATACCACGAAATCGGCTTCGTAGCTGGCGTGGCGCTCCGAATAGAAGTCAGCGATGAAGGATACGTCCCCGGTGCCGGACTGATTCCGCTCCGGAACCACGGCCGGGTCAAACCCGACGCCGCGGCATCCGCCGAGACGGCACAACAGATTCAGGAACTCGCCCTTGCCGCAGCCGATCTCGAGTATCGTCTTGCCGGCCAGGTCATGCCGCGCTACCAGGGATTCAGCCAACCGGTGATGGAACGCGTTGAATGTGGCCGAGAAGGCCTGCGTTTCTTCGATGCGGCCACAGTATTCCTGGAGCGAGGGGTCGTAGGCGACGTTGCGGATAAAGCCGCACCACGGGCACAAGGCAAGACGGATGTCGCCCCGGGTGTAGCCGACCGCTTCCTCGCGGGTCCTCATCAGCAGCGTGCTGTGGACCGGTACGCGGTCCACTGAGTGAAACACCTCCATGCCGGGGCAGCCGCATGCGGTGCAGGCGTTGGCATCGGGTTGGAACGATAAGTCCGTCACCGCACGATCTCCGGCACGGGCACGGGAACGATGAACCGGCCCCCGGCGCCGACGTAGGCGCTTTGTTGCCGTATGATCTCGGAGGCGAAGTTCCAGGCGAGGAGCACGCAGTAGTCCGGCCGGTCTTCCGCCAACCGGGAGGCAGGCACAATCGGGATTCGGTTGCCGGCCATGAAGCGTCCGTGCTTGTAGGGATTCAGGTCGACAATGTATTCGAGGTCCCCGAGGCCGATTCCGCAGTAGGACAGGAGGGTGGTTGCCTTGGCTGCTGCGCCGTAGCCAACGATGCGCGCGCCGCTTTCCTTTAGCTCCTCCAGGATGGCGCGCATGCCCCGGCGGACCGCTTCCACGCGTCCCGCGAAGGCTTCGTAGTAAGCGGGGTCACCCATTCCCGCGGCGGCTTCTTCGGCGAGGAGCCTTGTCACCGCCGAGGACTGCTGGTCCTGGCGGCCGGCGTACATCCGCAGCGAACCCCCATGAATCGCGACCCGGCGCACGTCCTGGAGGAAGAGCCCATGGCGCCGGAATAGGTTGGCGGCCGCGGTAACAGAGAAGTAACAAAGGTGCTGGTGATAGATGGTGTCGAATTCGCAATGAGCGATGAGATCAGCCAGGTACGGGCATTCGATCACCGCGACACCGTCGTCTTTCAGCAGGGCACCGATGCCTTCGACGAGACCGTTCAGGTCCCAGACGTGGGCGAGCACATTGTTCGCGATGAGAACGTCCGCCATCTCCCCTTCGCCGCGCAGTTGCCACGCCAGGTCCCGGCCGAAAAATGTGTGAAGTGTCCGGATGCCGCGCTTCATCGCGGCCTCGGCCGGTCCTTTGGCCGGATCGATGCCGAGTACGGGGATTCCGCGTTCGGCGAAGTTGGCGAGCATGTAGCCATCGTTGGAGGCCACTTCCACCACTTTGCTGTTCGAGTCCAGCCGGCGGCTTTCGATCAGTTCCAAGGCGTTGGCCCTGGTGTGCGCCATCAGGGCTGGTGAAACCGAGGAGAAGTAGGGATAGTCGTCACCGAAGAGAACTTCAGGCGCGACGGTTTCGCGGATCTGAACCAGGGCGCAATCCTCGCACAATGCGACCGTCAGGGGAGCTTCCGGATCGGGCTCATCGAACTGGTTGGGCCGCACGAGCCGGTCCGCTAGCGGGGTTGTCCCCAAGTCGAGAAAGGTCGTGAGGTTCGTACCGCCGCATGAGCGGCAGGTCTTTCGCTCCGGCTCAACTAGCCAAGGCGTCTGGGACGCGAGCGCCGAGCCCACCATGCGCACCTCCTGTCGGGCGTAATTTCTCGTCGACCACCCCCTGGCGGATCAACTGTTGAATATGTCCCACGCGCTTCCAGCGCGGTCCTTCGAAATCTTCCACCTTCAGGCCGTGAGTGCGGTAGCGCTCGAACAACTCGCTCGCGCCCGATGCAACGGTCCACTGTGGCGAATAGTCGGCTACTTCGTGTTCGAGGCGGGTGCAATCCACGCGATAGTTCCGCGCGTCCGGACCGGCGTCTTCGGCGAAGCTGAACTCACTGCCCGGGACGGTGTCGGCGACGATCTGCGCCACGTCGCGCACGCGGTAGTTTTCCGCGGTCCGCCCAACGTTGAACGGCCGGTTGTGAATCAGTTCGCGTGGCTGCGTCATGAGAGTACAGAAGGCATGGGCCACGTCCCGCACATGGACGAGCGGCCGCCATGGCTTGCCATCGCTCTTCATACGAACCTTCCCTGTGCAGTAGGCCCAGGCGACCAGGTTATTCACGACGAGATCGAAGCGCAGCCTCGGCGAATAGCCATACACGGTGGCGTTGCGCAGATACACGGGGCTGAATTGGTCACCGGCCATCGGAGAAAGGTCCCGCTCGACGAGCGCCTTCGAGACCCCGTAGGGCGTGACCGGTTGAAAAGTCCCGCTCTCATCGAGGAACCCGTCGCCCGACGCCCCGTAGGTGCTACAGGACGAAGAGTAGAGAAATCTGGAGATCCCACAGGCCTTCGCGATTTCGGCCAATCGAACCGAAGCCCGATGGTTGATGTCGAAGGTCAGTTCAGGGTCGAGGTCTCCCAGGGGGTCATTGGACAGACCCGCGAGATGGATCACGGCCTCGAAACCCTTACCGCAGAGGTCCGCGATTTCGATGTCTCGAATGTCCTTGTGAATGGTAGGCGGATGGACCGGCGCGGTGCCGTAGTCGCAAGCGGCGTAGAGATCGGTGTCGAGGCCGGTGACGTCATGCCCGCCGGCTCTGAGCATGGGCACCAATGCAGTGCCGATGTAGCCGTGGCTACCGGTAACCAATACCTTCACGACGTTTTCCTTTCGTCCCAGACGCGCCACGGCGGATCCGTTTCCCATAGCTGCTGCAACAGGTTCTTGTCGCGCAGGGTGTCCATGCATTGCCAGAAAGACTCATGCCGGTAGGCCATCAATTGGCCCTCGCGCGCCAGACGTTCCATCGGGCCGCGCTCCCAGTGCGTGGCATCATCCTCGATGTAGTCGAGCACCTGGGGTTCGAGCACGAAAAAGGCGCCGTTGATCCATCCTTCAGCGGCTTGCGGCTTCTCGGTGAATTCGGTTACTTGGTCCCCGCTGAGGACGACATGGCCGAATCGGGAGGGCGGATGAACGACGGTGACCGTCGCCAACTTTCCGTGAGAACGGTGGTAGGCGAGCAGTTTCCGGAGGTCAATGTTAGAAACGCCATCGCCCCAGGTCATCATAAACGTCTCATTGCTCAGGTGGGGCTTGAGGCGTCTCACCCTGCCGCCGGTTTGCGTTCTAACTCCAGTGTCGATGAGTTCGAGGTTGATATTGAGGTGACCATTGTTTCGGCTTTCCACTTGGCCTGTCGCGAGAGATACACTCAGGTCGCCCGACAGGGGGAAATAGTCGACGAAGTACTTCTTGATGACCTCTCCCTTATATCCGAGCGCGATCAGGAAGTCCTCAAATCCGTAGTGCGCATAGTGACGGATGATATGCCAGAGAATCGGCTTTCCGCCGATCTCGATCATCGGCTTCGGGCGCAGTTCCGTCTCCTCAGCGAACCTCGTGCCTAGGCCGCCGGCCAGAATAACTACTTTCATTACTTCTCTCCGCTGTCAGGATCGATAGTCGATGATAATTCGCTAATATAGTCGTGTAAAGCGAAACATTGGTACCAGGGGTACTAATCGAAGGTCATATTTTTGCCATCTGGGCAAATAGGGCGGATCGCTGTAGGGAACCTCTACGCTCAGCGCTCATAGTGTGTTGAGTCATGCAGAGCTCAGGCGCGAACGAGAAGATCGTGGATGTCCCGTGTTTGCCGCCGAGTCAGCGAACCAACGTACTTGGTTCGCGACAAGGTACCAGGACTGTATTCCTATTCAGTATTCCGTCCGGAAGCGAACAAGCGGAGTAAGGAGTGCGCGAGGAAGTACGACCGCTAGAGCTTTCGAGCCACCACCACGGTGATATCGTCACCAGCGGCTTCGTCACCCATGAAACGCTCGACGGACTCGAACACTTCACGTACGATCTCACTGGCACTCGAGTCTCGCAGCGCTCCCAACTGACCCACGAGGCGTTCCTCCCCATACTCTTCCTCACTGGCGGACTGGGCCTCGGTCACGCCATCGCTGAACATCACGAGCACATCGCCGGTACGGAGTTCCGTCTGCGCAGCCTCGTAGCGGTAGTTCTTGAGGATCCCGAGCACGGGGCCTCCGGTCTCGAGAGTCTCGACGCCGCCGCTCTTTCGCAGTAAGTAAGGCGGATTGTGCCCGGCGTTGCTGTAACTGACGCTGCCGGTGGCCGGATCGTACAAACACATGAAGAAGGTGATGAACCGGTTACCCGGACATGTCGCGGCCACGCTGCGGTTGATGCGGGTCATGAGCTCGGCCATGTCCATGCTCTCCTCGCAGAGCACTTGCACGCGTGCCTGGAGGCTGGACATCAACAGGGCCGCGGACATTCCCTTTCCTGCCACGTCGCCGCACAGGATCGCCACTCGCCCGTCGCTCAAGGGCAGATAGTCGAAGTAGTCGCCGCCCACCGAACGGCACGCGACGCTAAGCCCTGCCACGTCGAGACCTTCAATCTTCGGAGACTGCTTCGGCAGCAAGTTTCTCTGGATTTCGGCTGCCTGTTCCAGCTCTTTCTTGAGGAATCGCTCGGCTACTTCCACCTCCGCCAGGCGCGCATTCTCGATGCGGATGGCGGCGATGTTAGCCATGACAGTGAGCAGGGTAAGGTCCTGTTGGGTGAATGGCCGCACGATGCCGGGAGAATCGAGATAGATGAGCCCGATGACTTTCTCTTTGGTTTGCAGCGGCACCGCCAGCAGGCTCTTGATCCGCTGTTGCACGATGGTGTTGCTGCCGCGCAGGGCGGCGTCCTGGCTGGCGTCGGAAATCAGCAAGGACTCCTTTCCCGCGAGCACGCGGTCGCGTACGGCTCCGCTGATACGGAATGAGTCTCCGAGCGCGGCGCGGGGAATCAACTGCCCATCCTCGTACACCAGCACGACGCCGCGGGTGGCGCCCACCGAGCGGACCGACAGGTTGAGGATGACGCTGAACAATTCCGGGAGGGGGCGCTGGCCGTCGAGTTCGGCGCCGGCGGCCAGCAGAGCCTGGACGTGGCTGGTGCCTACGAGCGCGGGCGACTTCAGGACCGCTTCGAGACCGCTGGCATCGTCACCTCCGAGTACCTCGTTCAGTTGGACGCTGACGCTGGTCGAGCGTTGTGTGTCGGCGATTTCGTCCTGGACGAACACGACGGTGCGATCCGAGACCTGCGCGGGATCCTCGAACACGAGGGTCACGCGGCCGGCCTGGACGCGGTCTCCGATGGCCAATGCGCGGCGGCCGGAGAGGCGCTCGCCGTTGACCAGCGTACCGTTCTTGCTGCCAAGATCCTCGGCCCACCATTCATCGGCATCGAGCACGAAAGCCAGGTGGCGCCTGGACAAGATGGGGTCGTCAGGATAGGCCAGGTCATTATCGCTCGAACGCCCCAGGGTGACCCGCGATTGTTCCAGAGGCAAGTTGCGCGCGGGCCCTTCGGGCAGTTGTATCACCAATTCACGTTTCATGTTGTGGACGCTACTCTCTCAACCGTTGCTGTTGCTATAGTAGCGCCCACCTCGGACGCGGGGCAGGATCAGTTCTCGCCGTTGATGGCGATGTGAATCTGCGAGGGGTCGAAGGACGGACCACCGAAAGCGGCGGTGTAGCTCATCTTGCCGGTGTCGTTGGTGCCCCAGGATGCCGCGGATCCCCAGATGGCGGAGGTGCCCCAGATGGCCGAGAAGCCCTCGGTGGTGTTGGTTCCCCACGATGCGGCGCTGCCCCAGATGGCCGACGTTCCCCAGGAAGCCGCGGATCCCCAGATGGCGGAGGTGCCCCAGACCGCCGACGTTCCCCAGACGGCGGAGGAGCCCCAAATGGCTGAGGTTCCCTTCAGGCTGGTGGTTCCCCACATCGCCGAATCCGAGGTAACCAGAAGGACCTGACCGGATTTGGAGTCGTAGACTGCGGGCGGCGACAACGCCTTGTCCTTGGACTTGAGCGTTTCGCTCGAGTTAAGCGCGGCGTTCACATCCAGGTAGCCGGCGCCGATGGTGAAGACGTCGTACTGGCTGTGGAACGTTTCTCCCGTCACCGGATCGGTGGCGACGCTCGCGGTGGGAAACTGCTTGGTGGCGCTTTTCATTAACCGCGCCTTGACGGTGTCGGGCGTGAGGCTCGGGTCCTTTTCTAGCATCACGGCCGCAGCCCCGCTGACCATCGGCGTGGCCATGCTGGTGCCGCTCATCTTGAAATAGAGGCTCGAGTCCCCGCTGCCGCCGTTGTAGAGGTAGTAGTCTTTCGAAATTCGATTGTCCGGATACGATTTTGCCAGATAGCTCTCGGGGACCATCGCCGAGATAATCCGGTTGCCGGGGGCCACGATGTCCGGCTTGACGATGTGATCCACCGAGGTCGGTCCCTTGGAACTGTAGCTGGCGATCAAATCGTCGCCACGGACCGGCGTGGTGACCGTCTTCATCGCCCCAACGGTAATCACGTAGGGATCATTGCCCGGCGCGGCGATGGTGCCGTAGCCCTCTCTACCATTCGAATTGTCGCGGCCGAAGTTGCCAGCGGCCACCACAACGACAATGCCATTGCTCCAGGCTTTCTCGACCGCCAGACACAGCGGATCCTCCTTATAGCTACTGAGGATGGGGCGGCCGAGCGACAGATTGATCACGCGAATGTTGTACTTCTTCTTCAAGGCGACCGCTCGCTCGATCGCACTGATGACGGCGCTGTCGGAGCCGGCCCCCTCGTGGTCGAGCACCTTCAGATTGATGATGCTGGCCTTCGGGGCGATACCCCTGAATTTGACCTTGCCGAGGTTCGAAAATCCACCGTCGCCGGCGACGATGGTCGCCACATGCGTTCCGTGGCCGAATTCGTCGTCGGTAGTGCCGCCGATGAAGGACTCACTATAGACGATGCGGCTATTGAAGCCCTGCGTGAGGTCCAAATTTCTGGACACGCCGCTATCGATCACGGCGACACCCACGCCTTCGCCGTCCCACCCGGAGTTCTGCGCAATGTCCGCGCCCACGGTAGGGTTGGAGTAGTCGAGCGATCCGCGTACCTTGCGGTCCAGCGAGACGGTCAGGATATCGTTATCCTCGGCGGCCAGAATCTCCAGATCGGCTTT
Organism: Bryobacteraceae bacterium; assembly: GCA_041394885.1. Lineage (GTDB taxonomy): Bacteria > Acidobacteriota > Terriglobia > Bryobacterales > Bryobacteraceae > DSOI01. The sequence continues at coordinate 90,830 of JAWKHI010000012.1, forward strand.
GGTGCCCTCGTAGACAACGGCGTTGATGAGTGCGAGATCTTTCTTTTTTGAGGCCTTGTTATTGTTTGCCTTGTCGGCGTTCTTCCTGGCTGGCGGCGCGCCATAGATCACGATTGCCGAAACGACATCGCCAGGGGCTTTGGCGTCAAAGTCGACGGATGTCTTCTTTTTCGCCCACAATCCAGGAACCGCCAGGATGAGGATGAGTGCGGTTGTAAGGATGGTCTGCATGAGTGCTGAGTTCCTAAGTCTCCCAGTTGGAGACGCCCCTAGGAGTGCACTCCGGAAACCAAACCTTCTTCGGTCCTATGTGGCTGAAAGCAAACAGCCGTGGAGGTCCGCCCCCTTTCCCTTTGGTGGACAATCTGACTGAACCGCCCGACGAGTTGTCCGGTGATACCGCCAGAGTGGCCGATGGGAATTATTCCAGATTTTGCCGCCGTAGCATCTCTCGCACGGCCCGGGCAGCCAGGGAAGCTACGCGGAGGCCGGCCTGAGCCGGATCGGGCTCGAGCAGGCCCATGGCCTCCAGGCGGTCGCAACGCGCCTGCCAGTCCACGCGCGGATCCGGGAGGATTCGCTGCAACTCGCTCACGGTTAGGCCGCCGTGACGAAGGATGGAAACGAGTGCAAAGGAATCGGTGCGGTCGAGCCCGGCCATCAGTTTGTCGAACTCGGGATTATTGGGTCCGCGTACGGAGACCACGCCACCGTCCACGCGTTCGATCGATTCTTCCCACAGGTGGAGCGCCGAGCGGAACACTCCTTCCGATCGATCATGCAGCGCGTCGAAGAAAACGTCGCGCGGGTCGTCCTCGATGCCCAGCCAGCGGCGTGCGGAGGTAGCGGGTCCGGACGGTCCGGAGGGCGTGAATTGGAGGCGCAAGGCGGAGAGGTGATGGCGATAGAGGATGGCTCGGCGGAGATCCGACGGGGAAACCGACATGGCGTTGATGCGCAGCGGAAACACACGCCCGAGCCCGAGCACCGAGTCCAGATACGCGAACGCCGATTCGTTGATGCTGAATACCCACAAGGTGGTGCCGGCGGTGGCTTCGACGATCGACATCAATTCGCGGAGGGCGGCGAATCCTCCCATCGAGGCGATGTAGGCGCGCTCCAGCTCTTCGAGCACCACCAGACGGCGTCCCGATGCGAGAGCGTCGCGAGGGTCGGCGCCGTCAGGCAGCCCGAGCAGGGAACAGAGGAATTCGCGCATCGCGGAGGCGGTGGAGAGACGTGCGCCGAACTGGCTGCGATGCACCGGAATGCCGGCCGGGACGCCGGTCAGCGCGCAATTGAGCAGACTCGTCTTCCCGCTGCCACGGGCTCCCACGATCACCACCGACGTGCGGCGGTGTTCCTGAAAGGCCGCTACCGCGCTGGCAAACCCGGCCAACTCGCCTTCGCGGCCGATGAGGAATCGGGGATCCTCCACCGGTTCGTGGCGGAACAGACGGCGGTACAAGCGGGGCAATCCGGCCGGACGCGGGCCGAGTTGAAACAACCGGTGGAGATCGACATGTTCCACCACGGGCTCGAGCCTGGGTCTGGGAGGCGGGGTCCAGCCTACTGCCTGCAGCAGCCATTCGAAGCCGTCCTGTAGGTAGCGCCGTAGGTGGCGGACTCCGGAGCGAGCTTTTGCAACTCCCCATCCGGCCCATTCCCTCCATGCGCGCAGGCCACGCTGGCGGGTAAGGTGAGTCCACAGGCCCAGGCGGCCTTCGTCGATGGCAACGTGAAAATCCAACAGAGAGGCGGCCTGTCCACGAACAAGTCCGCGCTCGGCCGCGGGGCGGACGTCCTGGAGTGTGGCGCGCAGATGGTCGAGCAATTGAGCGGCATTGGTTGCCGCCTCGCGAGCGATTTCGGCGCCTTCGGCATCGCCGTCGGCTCTTGCCTCTTCCCCGAATGCAACCACCTCGCGCGCTCTTTCCACTTCCCGGACGATCTCACGGTGCGCTCCTTCGGCGGCGCGGAATCCCTCCAGGGCTTCCGGCCTGGCCGATTCCTGTAGGCTCGTCTGGAACAAAGCCAATGGCTTCACGGAGCGCCAGGGATGATGCAGGCGCGGCGGGAGCGCGGTACGGGGATTGGTCACCTCCACCATCGCCGGCAGCCGCGCCCGCACCTTCTGCGAGTATCCGGCCAACCAAGCCTCGACGCGCTCTTCGGCGGACCGGAGACGGGCGTGCTGGATAGGCATCGATCCCATTTGCCCGGCATGGAGCCATTCGGCCATTTCGTCGAGTTCGCGCCGCAACTGATCGTGCTCGGCGGCGAGCGCCTCCAGGGCTCGGCGGGACTCGTGGCAGCACTCGGCCCCGAGTACGGCTACCGCGGATTCCAGGTCGAGGAACGCCTGCACCGCCCGCTGCTGGCGAGCCCAATAGTCGAGCAGAGAGGCTCGCCCGTCGGCTTCTCCTTTTTGCGGGGCCACGGCGGTGACGCCGGAGTACACCGCCAGCGCGGCCGAGGCGGGGATGTTGTGGTTCCACTCACCGTACCGGGCCAGCGCGGCGGCGGCTCGTTCCTGAAGCTTTCGCGCGCGCCCTGCCCACTGCGCCCGCTCCTGCGCGCGGGGGATGGCGTCGTGTCCGGCAAGTTGGCTCAGTGTGCGCCGCCGGTCTGACTCCCAGGCATCGGTGATCAGCAATCCTGCCTGGGCGAGTATCAATTGGATCTCGCCATCCAGGCGGCTGCGGCGGGAGATGGCTGTGTTGAGAAAGCGCTGGGCGAGAGCGTGAACGGGTACGGTGGCGCTCTTGCGCCGGTTGAGCCACCATCGCCATGCGATCCACGCCTGTCGAGGGGCCCATCCGTGGCTCGGGGCGAGGGCGGCGATTCGGGTGCGCGCCTGTTCGCGTGTGATGGACTCGACGCCCGGCAGCCGGTCAACCACTTCTCCCGCCGCCGATTCGTAACGTTGAAAGGCCTCGAGGGCCTGCTGCACCGGTTTGCGGCGGCGCCATTCGGCCAGCGGTTGTTCGAGAGACTGTGCCGTCGCGGTGGAGTAGAGCTCTTCGATCCGGCCGAGGCCCGCCCTTCCACCGGTCACCTCTTCCTGCTGCCAGGCGCGCCCGGTCTGGCCGAGCACCAGCATGGCATCGTCGACCGCGGCGCCGAGATCGGCCGCCAGGCGCGCCCCCGCCGCGGTCCAATCGTCGATCCAATTCAGTCGTTCTTCCGGCATTTGACGGCGAATTTCCGGAGCGAGCCGGCCCTTTGGCAAGCACTCGACTCTCTCAACAAGGATAGTGGATCAGCCGTTGGTCAGGATGGCCGCCGGGAAATCGGCCAGGACGTCGTTGGCGGTCAAGGTTTCGGCGATGGGTTCATGCCTGCGTCCGCTGAGAATATCCACGAGTGCCCCGGCTCCGGCGGGAGTCGCGATCGTGGTATCTTCCCAAATGCCGTCGGCGAGAGGCAGCGAATCCGCGTGCCGAGCAAGGCTGGCGAAGAAGCGTCCGGCCACCACCATGACCGTGCGGTCTCCCGATCGGTGCGTGGAAGCCCGCCGGGTGAAGGCAACGACGTGTTCGCGCTGCGATCCGGCAACCTCCATCGGTTCATAGGTGCCGTGGGTGAACACGTCCGGCCAGCGGCTTCGCAAACGAAGCCCCTCCGCGGTGGCCAGCATTTTCACTCGGCCATCGACGCCGCTGGCAAGCAAGTCGCGCAGCCAGCCGGAGCGGTCCCTGGCCGGATGGTCCAACGCCTCGAGAGTCTCGGCCAATCGTTCGAAATCCACCGGGCGGCGGTTGTCGGGGTCAACCAGAGAGAGGTTCCATGTCTCGGCGCCCTGGTAGATATCCGGAACGCCGGGCGCGCACAACTTCAGCGCGAGTTGCGACAGCGAGTTGAGCATGCCGTAGAGGCTGATGCGGCGATGAAACGCCGCCAGATGCTTGCGGAAGCGGGCCCAGCGCCGGCCGGTGAGGCTGCGTGTGACAAAGTCCGATACCGCGACATCGTAGGCGTCGGAGGCGTGGATCCAGCTTGTGTGGACTTTCTTTTCCTTGGTGGCCTTGCGCATGTATTCGCGCATTCGTTCGACGAATTCGTCACCGGGATCTTCGGGCGAGCCCATGGGCCAGGAGGCGAGCAGGGTCTGATAGTAGAGATACTCGTCGGCGCGGTCAGGCATCGCCATTCCGTCGAGAATGGTCTTCAGGCCGGCGGTGGAGCGCGCCGCCTGCGAGAGCCAGAGGCGAAATTCGTCGGGAACTTCTGACAGTACGTTGAGCCGCGCACGGGCGTCCTCGCCGCGCTTGGTGTCGTGGGTGGTGGAGGCGAGCATCGTGAGCGGCCAGTTCTGCGCCCGGCGCTGATTGGACTCGTGAAACTCAGCGACGGTGGAGCCGAACCGCCACGGCTCGCCGCCCACTTCGTTTTGCGACAACAGAGGACCGTAGCGGTAAAATGCGGTGTCCTCGACTCCCTTGGCCTGCACGGGGCCCGTATACTGCTGGAACTTCATGGCGAAGCTCATCGCGCGGCGGTAGCTGGCTTCGCTCGGCCATTGCTTTCGCACCGGCAGGAACATCCGGGACAGGAAATCGAAAATGGAGGGTTCCATGGCGGGATTCCGCCGCAAAGCGCGCGCGATCGCGGTCTCGATCGCTTTCTGATCGTAAGGAGTCCACCCATCCTGGTTGACATAGGTCCGATACACGGGGAAGCAGGCGGCCACTTCGCGCAAGGCCTCCTGGAGACTGTCGAGGGTAAAGTCCCGGCAGCGCCAGTCGGCTTCCGAGATGCGGTTCAGTTCGTGGGCGAGCACGTTCAGTTCGCTGGCCATCGAGGTGGCGATGATCAGCTTCTTGCTTTCGTAGACCACGTCGGCGAAGGCGGGCATCTCGCCGGCGAAACGCGCGTACATCCTCCGCAAGCGCGGTGCACTGCGCCCATCGATGAAAACGGCGGTGACGTCGTTCAGAAAATCGTAGCCGGTCGTGCCGTCGACGGCCCACTGGGAGGGAAGCTGTTCTTCGAGCGACAGTACCTTCTCCGCCACCACGTACAGCCGTGCGTTTGGCTCCGGGCGCACCGATTCGCACAATCGCTCGAAGTAGGCGGCGGGATCGTACAATCCGTCCACGTGATCCAGGCGCAGTCCGGTGACCGTCCCTTCCCGCGCCAACCGCGCCACCATTTCGTGGGCATCGTCGAAGACGGCGGGATCCTCCATCCGGATCGCCGCCAGTTCGTTGATGTCAAAGAATCGGCGGTAGTTGATCTCGTGCATCGCTGTCCGCCAGTAAGAGAGCCGGTACACTTGTTCCTCTAGCAGCCGGTGCAACAGCAGATAGTCGGAGTTCTCCCCGTCGGGGGTGTTGAAGCGTTCGACCGCTCGTTCGATGTGTTCCCGCACCGCCTGGCTTGCGTCGGTGAGTGAGGCCAGCCTCTCGCGCACTACTTCCATTTCGCGATGCCGCTCGGCGGACCGGTCGGGGTCGGTTTCGGTGTAGGGGGGGATGTGATCGAGGTGGAACAGAATGCTACGCAGTTCGCGCACGTCGGCGTCGTCTTCGCCCTGCGCGGCGGAGAACTCTTCGAGACCATAGCGCAACACGGGCCGCATCCGCCGCAGGTTCATCGGCAGGTCCAATTGCCAGTAGTGCAGCGAGAATCGCCCCTGCTGGTACCGTACACGCAGTTGGCCGGATTCGAGCACCGCGCCGTACTGGTCACCGAGCACCGGTAGCAGAATCCGATTCTTGAGCTCCGGTTTGACCGGGTCCCAGTCGACGTCGAAGTATCGCGAGTAGGGAGAAGAGGGACCGTTTTCGAGCAGATCCCGCCACCAGGGATTGGCGGCCGGATCATTGCCCATGTGGTTGGGCACGAAGTCCAGAATCAGCCCAAGACCGTGCGCGCGCAGCGCATTGCGGAAGGCCTCGAAATCCTGGGTGGTGCCCAGTTCCGGGTTCAGCCGGCTCGGGTCGCACAGATCATAGCCGTGGGTGCCGCCCGGTCTGGCCGCCAGCAGCGGCGACGCATAGATCTCGGTAATGCCGAGCTTGCTCAGGTAGGGAATGATTTCTGATGCCCGCCGGAAGCCCATCTCCCCGCCGAACTGGAGCCGGTAGGTCGACACCGGCGTTCTCGCCGGCGCGCTCACGCTTTCTTCCCGGAGGGCCGCGTCACCGCCCGCAGCACCACCACCGAGCGTGGCGCCAGACGATACTGATAGTCCCGGAGAGTCGAGATTTTGCCCCAGTTTTCCGCCGAGGTGTCGATGAGACGTTCCCATCGTTCGTCGTCTTTGTCATGGGGCAGGTGGAACACGAGTTTCTCGTCGCTCGCGTTGAACATGAGAAACAGTGTGTCTCCCGCGATGGGGTCGCCATGCAGATCGGTCTCGTCGATGTGTTTGCCGCTCAGCCACACCCCGAGCGCCCTTGCGGCCGGATGGTGCCATGTGTGATCCGACATCTCCTCACCGTTCGGCTCATACCAGGCGATGTCCCTGTTTTCTTCGCCGCGTATGGTCCGGTTCTGGAAGAAGCGCCGCCGCTGCAGGACCGGTTGGCTGCTCACCAGGCGGATCAGAGCCCGTACGAACTCGAGCAGGTCCTGCTGTTCGGCGGTCAATTCCCAGTTCACCCAGCTCAATTCGTTGTCCTGACAATAGGCGTTGTTGTTGCCCATTTGGGTCCGGCCGAGTTCGTCGCCCATGGAAATCATCGGGACGCCCTGGGAAAGCAGCAGGGTCGCCAACAGGTTACGCACCTGTTTCTTGCGTAGAGTGAGGATGGACTCGTCAGTCGTGGGCCCTTCCACGCCGCAGTTCCAGCTGATGTTGTGATTTTCGCCGTCGAGATTGTTCTCCCCGTTGGCCTCGTTGTGCTTGTGGTTGTAGCTCACCAGATCCTGCATCGTGAATCCGTCGTGCGCGGTGACGAAGTTGATGCTCGCGTAAGGGCGCCGTCCGCTGCGCTCGTAAAGGTCGCTCGACCCGGCGAGCCGGGTGGCCAATTCGGAAACCAGCCCGCCTTCGCCCTTCCAGAAGCGCCGCACCGAATCGCGATACCGTCCGTTCCACTCGGTCCAGCCGACGGGAAAATTGCCGACCTGATAGCCGCCTTCGCCGAGATCCCACGGTTCGGCGATGAGTTTGACCTGCGAAAGCACCGGATCCTGGTGAATGATGTCGAAGAAGGCGCCCAGGCGGTCCACTTCGTGGAGCTCGCGCGCCAAAGCGCTGGCCAAATCGAACCGGAACCCATCGACATGCATTTCGAGCACCCAGTAGCGGAGGCTGTCCATGATGATCTGTAGCACGCGCGGATGCACCATGTTGAGCGTGTTGCCGCAGCCGGTGTAGTCCATGTAGAAGCGGCGGTTGTGCGGCACCACGCGGTAGTAGGCGGAATTGTCGATGCCGCGCATGGAAAGCGTGGGCCCGAGATGGTTGCCCTCGGCGGTGTGATTGTAGACGACGTCGAGAATGACTTCGAGCCCGGCCTGGTGCAGGTTGCGGACCATCGTCTTGAACTCTCGCACCGATCCCGACGGTGTTCCGGCGAACGAGTACCGGACGTCGGGTGCGAAGAAGGCGAGCGTGTTGTATCCCCAATAGTTGCTGAGGCCGCGTTCGACGAGCGGACGCTCGTAGGCGTGGTGATGGACGGGCATCAATTCCACCGCCGTTACGCCGAGGTCCAGGAGGTGGCGGATCGCTTCTTCCGAACACAGGCCGGCGTAGGTGCCGCGGCGAGCCTCCTGGACATCGGGATGCAACTGGGTGAATCCCTTGACGTGCATCTCGTAGATGATGGTTTTGTGCCAGGGAGTCCGCGGAGGACGATCGTCGCCCCAGGTGAAGGCGGTGTCGATGACGCTGGCGAGCGGAGCCCACGGCGCGCTGTCGCGATCATCGAACGACAGATCCGAGGCCGGATCGCCCATGCGGTATCCGTACAATTCGTCGGACCACCGGATGGTCCTGCCGACGGCCTTGCTGTAAGGGTCAAAGACCACCTTGTGGGGATTAAAGCGGTGCCCATGTTCGGGCGCGTACGGGCCATCGATCCGATACCCGTAGAGTTGGCCCGGCAGGATGCCTGGCACGTAACCATGCCAGACCATGTCCGTCTGCTCGCGGAGGACGATTCGCGCCGATTCCTGCGTTGCGTCGGGAGAATCGAACAGGCACAACTCCACCTTGGTGGCGTTTTCCGAGAAAATGGCGAAGTTCACCCCCGCGCCATCCCAGGATGCGCCGAGTGGATAGGGATTGCCAGGCCGGACTTTCAGCTTCATGGCTGCTTCTCCGGCTCTGTGGGTGGCTGTGGAAACCTCGACATACGGACGTATCGCGAACCCGCGGCAAGCGGCGATCTTCCGTCCTGCCCGGCAGCGTCGCGCTGGCTAACTCGCGGCAGTGGCCGGGCTCCGCCGGTTCCAGTCCCACTCGGCGACGTCGAGCGCCCGCAGCACCTCCAGTTCGTCGAATGGCATTTCGAGAACATCGAAGCCGCCGCTTGCGAGAACTCCGCTCCAGGTGGATTCCTGAGCTTGCTCGGCGCAGACGATGAGATTCGGGCTGACGCCGCCGGGTTGTTCGAGCAGCCGGTTCCACCCGCTATTCTCGAACTCGGCAAGCACCACCGGCACCGGATCTCGCCGCAGCATCGCTGCCGCTTCGTCACAATTGAGCGCCCGGTGAAGACTCCACAGCGACCGGCTGAGAATCTCTTCCAACTGACCGAACTCCCGGTCAGAGGCACCCACGTACAGTACCTGTTTGGTTCCATTCTGACTCGACATGTAGTACTTCCTCCTACCCGCGCTGACTTCGTATGTGCATTCATCGCGGCGGACTCTTGCGGTCCATCGTTTGCTCTCACTTGGCCTGCGATGTTTTCGGGACGACACGGGCTCCTGCGATTTAGACCCAGTATACTCCACCCTCTCGCTGTTGGCCTCGCGCAAGCGGAGTTGGACTGTGGTAGCCTCACCGGTACCAGCACACGTCATGCTCCGCGATATCTCAACTTTTTGGGAACGGTCTCTGTTCCATATCGGCGATCTCTCCATCACCCTTGCCTTCATTACCAAGGGAATCCTGTTTTTGTTCGGCCTGGCCTTTGTGGCGCGCCGTGCGGGTGGGGCCATTCGCCGTTGGATTTTAGACCGTTCTTCGCTCGGGGAGGGGCAGAAGTACGCTATCGAGCGAACGGTCGGCTACGCGGTCTTCTCTTTGGGCTTGTTGATCGGGCTCAACACGGCCGGTGTCAATCTCAGCAGCTTGGCCGTGCTCGGCGGCGCGCTCGGCATCGGCATCGGCTTCGGGCTGCAGGCCATTACCACCAATTTCGTCTCCGGTCTCATTCTTTTGCTCGAGCGCCCGGTCAAGATCGGAGACCGCGTCGAGATCGACGGCCTGAACGGGGTGATCGTTCAGATCGGCGGGCGTAGCACATGGGTCCGCACCAACGACAACATCGTGATCGTGATTCCGAACTCGGATTTCATCACGGCGCGCATCATCAACTGGACGGCGAACGACGCCCGCGTGCGGTTTCGTCTCCCTGTAGGTGTGTCCTATTCGTCTGACCCGGAGCAAGTTCGCTCGGTCTTGCTGCAAGTGGCAGCCGCGAATCCCGATGTGCTCAACCACCCCCCGCCCGACATCATCTTCAACGGATTCGGAGACAGCTCGCTCGACTTCGAACTTCGCGTTTGGACCGAAACGAAGGTTCAGGTCTATCCCGTGCTCAAGAGCGACCTCTACTTCGCGATCTTCGCCGCGTTTCGCCAAGCCGGTATCGAAATCCCATTCCCCCAGCGCGATCTTCATATCCGCTCGGTGCAAACGCCGATTCCCTGGCAGCGGGAAGCGTAGATGTCTACTCATAGCCGCGACGTGTTGTAAGATCGACACACCCCCTTGTTTTCAAGCTGCGTAAAATCAGGCGATTGCGATTGGCTGTCAACGTGCTATCAATATGTGATCTAGCAAATAGTGCGTTACGAAACTACCCTTCAACGCCCCGTCGAGGCCTCCGGCGTCGGCCTCCATTCCGGTGTTCCTGTCTCGATCCGCCTGGCACCGGCGCCTCCTGGCTCCGGCATCGTGTTCGTGCGTACCGATCTCGAACGCTTCCAGATCCCCGCCTCCTACAAGCACGTCGCCAAAGTGAGCTATGCCACGAGCTTGATGCGGCAGGGGGTGCTGATTTCGACCACCGAACACCTGCTCAGTTCGCTCTACAGCATGGGCATCGACAACGTGGCGGTGGAAATCAACAATCTGGAGGTGCCCATTCTCGACGGGTCCGCGCAACGGTTCGTCGAGATGATTCGTGAGGCAGGCGTACGGGAATACCGGCGGCGGCGGCGCTACCTGCGGATCCTCCAGCCGGTGTCGGTGGAGGGCAACGGGAAGAAGATCACAATCCTGCCGGCGGACCGGTTCCTGCTCCATTGCGACATCTATTTCGACCATCCCCTGGTCGGGCGGCAGCAGGTGGAAATGGATCTCACGCCCGATCGCTACGCCGCCGATATCGCCGCCGCGCGGACGTTCGGTTTCGCCTGGGAACTCGACCAGATGCGCGATATGGGCCTCATCCGCGGCGCCACGCTCGACAATGCGGTTTGCTTCGATCGGACCGGGGTCGTCAATCCCGGTGGCCTGCGGTTTTCCGACGAATGCGCGCGGCACAAAGCGCTCGACCTGATTGGAGACCTCGCTCTGATCGGCAAGCCGCTGCTCGGCCATGTGATCGCCGAGCGCGCCGGACACGCGATGCACGCGGCGCTCGTTTCCAAGATCATGTCGGACGCGTCGCTCTATGAGGTGCTCAGTTTCGATCAACTGGCCACGCGGGTGACGCACGCATTGGTGAGCTAGAACATGGACGGGCGAAAGCCCCGAGATGCCGCGCCCTTGCCGCCTCGCGGGTTGCGCTAAAATCGGCTTTCTTCCCGTGCGATTCATCCCCACCCTGCTTTCTTTGGCTCGCGCCCTGATTACGCCGTGGGTGGTGATCGCGGTCATGCATGGCCGGCGGCAGGAGGCGCTGGCGCTGTGCGTGGCGGGCGGCTTCAGCGATTTTCTCGACGGGTACCTGGCTCGGCGGTTCGGGTGGACCTCGCGCATTGGGGCGTGGATGGACGCAGTGGCCGACAAAGTTCTCCTCTCCAGCCTTTTTGTGGCGTTCGGAATGGCCGGTTGGGCGCCGGGATGGTTGGTGATGCTGGTGATCGGCCGTGACCTCGTCATCCTCGCGTTGGCGGGGGCGGGACTGGCGTTTACACCCATCAGAGATTTCCCCCCCTCCGTTTGGGGGAAGGTGAGCACCAATGTCCAGATACTGACCGCATTCGTTACTCTTGCAAATCCGGGTTCGGCTCTTTCGTCCTTGTTTTCAACAATGATCGTTGTCTGCGCGACTACGACGGCCTGGTCCGGGTTGCACTATGTGGTGGCCGGGATCGCCCGGTACCGCAAGTTCGTGCGCGCCCCGGATTGACGCCGGGGTGCGGTACAGGTAGGCTTGTAAATGGAAGCCCGGGCATGATGCGGTATACCCCTTCGCGCACCTACATCACGGTCGGCGTTGTCACGCTGCTGTTGGGTCTGCTGTCAGCAGGATTCGCGTATCGATATTGGGTGCCGGCTTTGGTGCCCGCGTTTATCTTTCTCGGCACTGCTGGATTGGCTTTGTTTCTCGCCACGCGGCCGGTCGTCGAGATTCATCCGCGTCACCTGCGGGTAGGCGACCGCTCGATTGCCTGGCCCGACATCCGTTCGGTGGACAGAACCGGATGGGTATCGCCGCTGGTGGTGTTCCTCACGCTGGCTGACGGAAGCCGTTCCACGGTGATCTATCCCGGCAACCTCGACGGATCCAACAATCTGCTTCGACACCTTCGGCGCAATGCGCGCGAGGCGCTCATTGACGGCGTTCCACACACCGAATTCTGGGGTGAGCCGGCTGCGAGCCACTGGGAAGCTGCGAGCGACTCGGGCGAGCGTCCCGAGCCTCCGGGGCCGCGCTACCCGGTTCTCCGCGCCGAGGACGAAGCGGAAGTGGAGCGCCTGTACCAACGGCTGAAGACCGTCGGACACCTGGACCCGAAGACATCCGATGAGTAACAGTTCCGGCGCCGCGCTGCGCCGGATTGCCGCAGTGGTGGTCCCCCTGACTCTGTGGATCTCTCACGCCCTCTGGCTGCCGGTATTCGGCACACTGCTGGTTTCCGCGGAAGCGCCGGCGCAGGCCGACGCCGCACTCGTGCTGGCTGGAGATGCGAGCGGGCAGCGCATTCTCCGCGCGGCGGGCCTTGTGCAGCAGGGGTATGTCCCGGTAGTCTTCGTGAGCGGTCCGAGAATGTTCTACGGACGGAGCGAAGACAGCTTGGCGATCCCGTTCGCGGTGAGTGCCGGGTTTCCGGAATCCTATTTCCGCGGACTGCCCGTTGACGCCTATTCCACCCGGGAAGAGGCAGAAAAGCTGACTCCGATACTCCGCGCGCGGGGTGTGCGGCGGCTGCTGGTGGTGACGAGCGACTACCATACCGGACGAGCTGGCCGGCTTTGGAGGCAGATCGCCAGCGGGATCGAGGTCCACATGGTGGCCGCGCCGGATCCGTTCTTCCGGCCCGATTCCTGGTGGCGGCGGCGCGAGGCGACCAAGCGCGTTTTTGACGAGTGGGTGAAGACGGTGACCTCTCCGTTCGGGATCTAACACATGGCGGCCACTCAAACCAGTTCCACCACCGCGCCCATGGCCAAGGTTTTTCGCGGTTTGTGGCCGTACTTATGGAAATACCGGCGCGGGATGGGGTTGGGGCTGGGCGCGCTCGTGCTGAAGGACATCTTCGCCGCGGTGATCCCATTGTTTCTCAAGGCCGCCGTCGATTCTCTGACAGCCGGTTTTGGTGTGCGAAAGCTGTTGCTGTTCGTCGGAGGGCTGCTGGCGTTTACCGCGATCAAAGGCGTGTTCCAATACGCCATGCGGGTGATACTCATCGGCGCCTCGCGCGACATCGAGTACGACTTGCGGCAGCGTCTGTTTGACCGGCTGCTGCTGCTCGATCCGCACTTCTATGCCGCCAACCGTACCGGCGATATCATGGCCCGCGCCACCAACGATATGAACGCGGTGCGGATGATGCTCGGACCCGGGTTGATGTATTGGGTGGAGACTTCGCTCACCTTCGTTCTGGCGGTGATCGTGATGCTGTGGGTGGACTGGCGGTTGACCCTGATTGCACTGGCGCCCACGCCGCTGGTGAGCGTGGCGGTGATGGTGTTCGGGCGCCGGATTCACGCGCGGTTCCAGAAGATCCAGGGATTGTTCTCCGACATCTCGAGCCGTGTGCAGGAGAATCTGTCCGGAGTGCGTGTCCTGCGCGCCTATGCCCAGGAGCAGGCCGAGGTTGCCGAGTTCGAGCGTTTGAACCGCAAGTTCATCGGCGAGAACATCCGTCTGGGAGTCTTGTCGGGCGTGTTCATGCCGGTTCTCGAGTCCTTGATCGGGCTGGCGTTCCTCGTGGTGCTGTGGGCCGGCGGCCGGAGGCTGTTGACCGGGGATCTGACCATCGGCAGTTTTCTGATGTTCAACTTCTACCTGGGCATGCTCGGGTGGCCGATGATCGCCATGGGATGGGTGGTGAACCTGATGCAGCGCGGAGCGGCGTCGTGGGAGCGTCTGGACGCGCTGCTTGCCGAAGTGCCGGTGTTCGCGGCGGGGAAGGGAACACGCGCGCTGCCGTCACCGCTGCGTGGCGACATTCGGTTTGAGGACGTGAGCGTGGAATTCGGCGCGGTGAAGGCGCTCAATGGGGTGACGCTGCATGTGCCGGCCGGGTCCAGCCTGGCCATCGTGGGACACACCGGCGGAGGGAAGAGCACGCTCGTGAATCTGATTCCGCGGCTGCTCGATCCGGCATCGGGCCGGGTGCTGCTCGACGGCGTGCCGGTTTCCGAACTCGATCCAGGTGAACTGCGCCGGGTGATCGGGTTCGTGCCTCAGGAGACGTTCCTGTTCAGTGCGACGCTTGGCGACAACATCGCGCTGGGCGCCACCGAAGCCACCGACGCCGAGCGGGCCGAAGCGGCGCGCAAAGCCGGCCTCGGTCCCGATCTGGAGGGGTTTCCCAACGGCCTGAATACGGAAGTGGGCGAACGTGGCCTGACGCTCTCCGGCGGCCAGAAGCAGCGAACCGCGATTGCCCGCGCGCTGGTGCGCGACCCGGCGATTCTCATTCTCGATGACGCGTTGTCTTCGGTCGACACCGTGACGGAGGAGAGTATCCTCGATAACCTGCGGCATGCAATGCGAGGCCGCACGACGATCCTCATCTCGCATCGCGTCTCAACGGTACGGCACGCCGATCGCATCGCGGTTGTGGAAAATGGCCGCATCGCGGAACTGGGAACGCACCAGGAATTGATCGGGATCGGTGGATATTACGCCGACCTGCACCAAAAACAGTTGCTCGAGGAAGAACTCGAAGCAATTTGAACGTTTCTTGAAACGGCACGCTTCCAAGCTTGCACTACCGTAATGGAACTCCCAGTCCGGAGCGCCTCATCCTGCCAGTAAGGAGGACAACGCATGTCCAAAGGGAAAGCCCATAACGGCGGCTCTGCCGTCGAAACCGAAGGAAAATTCTACTATGCCAGCGGCGAAAAGATACCGTTGCGTATCTCTCGTCACTTCGTGGCCGTGAAACCCACGCAGCGTGGCATGGAAGCCGTGGAGGCCGCGCGAGGAGTGGCAAGGAACCTGGAATCGCCGGCTGCCCCGGTGGAGGTGCTCAGGATCCCCGAGCACAACATCGCACTGCTGCGCCTGCCCAACGGCGGACGCGCGGGCGCGGTGGCGCCAGAGACGGCCCGCGCGGCGATCTCCTCGGAGGCCGGTGTGACGGTGGGGCCAGCGGTCTACGAGTCAGACATGGCGCCGGAGGGGGCGATGATCCCGGTTGGCGAGATCCTCGTGCATTTCCGGGCCGGCGCGAGCAAGGACACCCGCCAGAAGCTCGTCGACAAATACAAACTCGACCTCGTACGCCCGGATTATCCGGAGCCCGGTGCGGATGTCTTCGCCCTTCGCGGCGACGGCGACACGGTGGAGACCGCCAACTCGCTCGAAGAAGAAGACCAGGTGGAGTTCGCCGAGCCCAACTTCGTTTACGTTTCCACCCGGCCCGGTTCGGCGGTGGGAACCGCGCTCGCCGGGTTGCAGGAGACCATGGACCGGTCTCACGATGCGGCTCCAGCGGCCGAACAGCAGGAGCCGCTGCTGTCGGCCACCGATCCCGCGTTCGCCTCGCAGTGGAATCTTCGGAAGATCAAGGCGCCCGAGGCTTGGGACATTTCCCTGGGCAATCCGGGCGTATCGATCGCGATCGTCGACGAAGGCTGCGACATTTCGCACGAAGACATCTCGTATAAACTGCCCGGCTACGATGCCTACGCCGGCGACAACAATCCCCAGCCCAACGGCAATGACGCGCACGGAACGGCCTGCGCGGGTGTGGCGGCAATGCGCCGCAACAACGGGCGAGGCGGGGTGGGCGTGGCGCCCGGCTGCCGTGTGATGCCGATACGGATCGCACAGGGCATCGGCGGCGGATTCTGGAGCACCACGTCGGCCAAGGTGGCCGATGGGATTCGCAGGGCCGTGGACGCTCCGCGCAGCGCCGATGTGCTTTCCAACTCCTACAGTGTAGGAGTGAGCACGGTGGTGACCAACGCGTTCCAATACGCGCGCACCAATGGCCGCGGCGGCAAGGGCTGCCCGATTGCGGCGGCGGCCGGCAACAGCAACGCGCCGCCGGTGATCTATCCGGCACGTCTGTCGTCGTCGATTCCGGGAATGATGGCGGTGAGCGCCACCAACGAATGGGATCAACGCAAAAGCACCACCAGCCTCGACGGCGAGACGTGGTGGGGATCCAGCTTCGGTCCCGAGGTCGATATCGCCGCGCCGGGCGTCCATATCTACTCGCCCGATATCATGGGACCGGCCGGATATAGCGGCGGAAACTACGTCCCCAACTTCAACGGCACTTCGTCGGCGACGCCGCACGTCGCGGGCCTGATGGGTTTGATTCTGTCGGTGGACTCAGACCTGCGGTCGTGGGAAGTGGAGGACATCATCAAACTGTCGGCGGACGATCTGGGCCCTGCCGGACGCGATCAGGAGTTCGGCTTTGGCCGGATCAACTGCCGGCGTGCGCTCGAGGCCGCGTCCAGGATATGGGTGCAGATCTCGGTGACGCCCGAGTTCATCGGCGCCGGCCGCGAATGCTTCATGCGGGCGCGGCTGCGCGTCTACAATCCCGGCATCAACACGATTCGGCTGGACTCGCTGACGTTCACCTCGCACAATCCCACCTGGACCGCGGAGATTGACCGTTTCGAATACCGGCCCAATCCGGGCAACGTGATGGCGCCGCGCACCTCGCAGGACGTGCGCTTGAACGGGATCCTGCTCAAAGCCAATGGCAATCGCTCCTCCTGGAGCTACCGCTGGGCGGCGAGTTGGACTTACACCTTCTGGCGGCCGAGTGGCCCCGGATTCCCGCTCAGCCCCATGGATGTGACTCAGTCCGGCGGAGTGCAGACGGAAACCGTCGCATCGCTGCGGGGCAGCGAAGAAGGTGGACCCTCCGAGACTGGCGAAACGGCGGCTGGCGAGACCTTGGTCAGCCAAACTCGCGATAACGGTGACTCGGTGACCATTGACCGTCAATCGAAGTCGATCACCATCGTCATTCGCTGAAGCGGCGGTGATTTTGGGGGCGGGTTGCGGATGGACCGCAATCCGCCCCGGTCTTTCAGTACTCCCTTTCTCTTCTCCTTGACAGGCTAGGAGAGTAGCCTTACACTCCTAGTTGAGCTAGGAGAATCCTGACTTGAGAAAAAGCGCTGAGTTGCTGCCGGGAACGCTCGACATGCTGATACTGAAAGCCGTCTCCCTGGCGCCGTTGCACGGCTACGGCGTATTGCTGCGGATCCGGCAGATTTCCGGCGGCGCCTTGGACATCCCGCAGGGTTCGCTCTACCCGGCCTTGTACCGGCTGGAGGACCAGGCGCTGATCTCATCGAAATGGGGCCAAAGTGAAAACAACCGTCGCGCCAAGTTCTACGCCTTGACAGCCGCGGGCCGTCGGCGGCTGCGGGAGGAAGCAAAGGGCTGGAATCAGTTGGCGGCTGCGATTGCCGCCGCGCTCAACGCGAAGCCGGAGGAGGTGTGAGCGTCTTCGGCCGGACGCGGCAGAGACTCTGGGCGGTGGTCCGGCGGAAGAGGTTCGAGGCCGGGATGGCCGAGGAACTCCGCCACCACGTGGAGCAGTATGCCAGCGATCTGATGGCGGAGGGTTTGCCCCGCGAACAAGCGGAGCGGAGGGCGCGCCTGGAGTTCGGCAGCCTGGAGGCGGTGAAGGAAGAGTGCCGGGATTCCCGGGGCCTGCGCCTGTTTGATGAGTTGCGGCGAACGCTCGCGCAGATGGCGCGGCTGATTCGCAAGGCTCCGGGGCTGACGGCTGCCTCCATGGCCGTGATCGGGCTCTGCCTGGGTGCGAATCTGGCGATCTTTGCCGTGGTGGACGCGATCATGCTGCGCCCGCTGCCGTTTCCCGACTCGGATCGTCTGATGGTGCTCTACAAGACCTACCCCGGAGTAGGGGTGGATCGCGACGGGGCCTCGGCCGCGAACCTGTACGAGCGACGAGAGCGTTCGGGCTCGCTCGACGCGTTTGCTTCTTTTGCGCTGCTGCGCTACGGATCGGCGATCGTGGGCGAGGCCGGTTCCACTCGGCGCGAAGAAATCACCCGGGTGTCGAGCGGCTTTTTTTCGGTTCTGGGCATCAGTCCGGCCAAGGGCCGCGAATTCTCCGAGCAAGAGATGACCTACGAGACCGACGACGTGGCGATCCTGACCGATACCACCTGGCGGCAGCGGTTCGGGGCTGACCCGGATGTGATTGGAAACGCCATCCGGATCAACGGCGCGCCCAGGCTCGTCGTCGGGGTGTTACCGGCGGGCTTCCGGTTCCTGTCGTCGGAATCGGGAATCTACCTGCCGTTGTCGTCCTCGCTCGAAGAGAGAGGTCCAGGGAACCGACACTCGGGGCAAGGGGGCGAGTTGATCGCACGATTGCAGCCCGGGCGGAGTGTGGAAGAGGCGCAGGCGCAAATTGACGCGTTGGACGCTTCGATTGCGGACCAGTACCGGCAGCCAACGTTGATGGCCGAGGCCGGCTACCGGACGGTAGTCACTTCCCTTCACGGCGATCACATCGCCTCGGTCCGCTCCACGATTCTACTGGTGCAAGGAGGAGTGGCGTTCCTGCTTCTGATCGGGGGGGCGAACCTGGTTAACCTGTTGCTGATGCGCGCCAGCGGCCGAAGCAAGGAGTTCGCCGTCAGGATGGCGCTCGGCGCGAGCCGCCCGCGTGTGGTGGCGGACGTGATGGTGGAGACGTTGACGCTGACCACGCTCGGGGCCTTTACCGGGCTCGCGGCCGGCACGGCGGGAATTCACCTCCTGCGCGCGCTTGGGGCGGATCGTCTGCCGCTGGGGGCGCGGGTCGCCTTCGATGGCCATCTCGGTGTGGCGGCTTTGCTCGTTTCCATCGGAATGGGTATTGCCGCGGGGGTGCCGATCGCTTGGTTTCATCTGCGCGGCGGCGGGAATCCGGCGCTGCCATGGGGGGCGCGCGGCGGTACCGCGGGATTGGCTGCGCAGAGGCTACGCCATGGATTCATCGTGGTTCAACTCGCGCTGGCGTTTGTGCTGCTGTCGGGCGCCGGGTCCTTGGGCCTCAGTCTCCGGAACGCTGCCTCGGCTCGTCCGGGTTTTCAGCCGGAACAGGTTCTGAGCGGCCAAGTGTCGCTGCCAGGGTCGCACTACTCCAACAACAGGACGCGCCTTTCCTTTGTCGCGCGCGTGTTGCAGGACCTGGGCCGCCTTCCGGGCGTGGTGGCCGCCGGCGCGGCCACCAACGTTCCGTTGAGCGGCCAGAACGTCAAGAGTGGAATCGGTGTGAAGGACCATCCGCTGCGGCCGGGCGAACTTCCGCGAGTGGTCTATGCGAACAGCGTAGACGGCGACTATTTCCAAGCGATGGGAATCCGCCTGATCGAGGGCCGGTTCGTGGAGGCAGCGGATTCGCGGCGGGCCGAACGCGTGTGCGTGGTGGACGAGAATGTGGCGCGATACTACTGGCCGGAGGGTGGCGCGATCGGGCATCGATTGTTCCAAGGTCCACGGGCTGAATCCGATGCGGATCTGTACACGATCGTGGGAGTGGTTGGCGCAGTGAAGCAGGCCTCTCTCACTGAGGGCGCGACGCATGGAGCGGTTTATTTTCCGTTCGGACATCGACCCAATGGGAGTATGTATCTGGTAGCGCGGACGATCGTCCCGCCAGAGTCGTTGCGTGCCGACCTGCAAAGAATCGTCCGCGCCGCGGACCCGGAGCTTCCGGTTTATGACGTGCGGCCCATGGAAGCTCGTGTCGGTGACAGCCTGCTTGCACGGCGCGCACCGGCGCTGCTGGCACTGCTGTTCGCGGCCACGGCGTTGATGCTGGCGGCGGCGGGCACCTATGGAATCCTCAGCTATGCGGTGGCCCAACGCCGGCGCGAAATCGGCGTACGGATGGCGCTTGGAGCCGGTGCGGGGGCGATCCGCGCTCAGTTCGTCGTTATGGGCCTGCGCCTGCTGGCCGTTGCGATGCTGCTCGGCGCCGCCGGCGCGTCGTTGGCGGGTTGGGCGATGCGAAACCAGTTGTTCGGGGTCCCCGTGATTCACGTACCTACGCTCGCGGCCGCGGGCGGCGCCCTCCTGTTGCTGTCTCTGGCAGCTTGTCTGTTCCCGTCACACCGGGCGGCACTGGTGTCGCCGGTGGAGGCGTTGGCGGAGGATTAGTTCGCTACGAATTGACGAACCGCCGCATGGCGGTCTCGAGCGCGGGAACGCACAGGACGCAATTGCCGCCATAGATGGAATCGCCGCCGTCGAAGTTGAAGAATCGGGCGCCGGCTTCTTCGGCGATGATTTTGATCGCGGCCAAATCCCAGGGTTTGGCGCTCTGCTCGATCCACGCATCGGCGGAGCCGGCCGCAACCATCATCGCGTCCAGCGCCCCGCCAAGACTGCGGACGGCCCAGAAATGACGCAGCCAGTCCAGCAGGTTCCGGCTGAAGGCGGAACGTTGGACGTTGGTGAATGCGTTGAGGCAGAACACGGCTTGTCCGATTTCCTTGACAGAAGAGACGCGAAGACGTTCGACCTCACCGCTACCTGGCTTTTGTGGCGTACGCCATGCGCCACGGCCTTTTTCGGCCCAGTACATTTCACCCAGGGCGGGGAAGTAGGCCACGCCGACGACAACGTCGCCCGAGTCTTCCAAGGCGAGGAGCATGCTCCAGAGGCGATTGCCGCGAACGAAGTCGCGCGTGCCGTCGATGGGGTCGACAATCCACCGCCGTCCGCTCCCGGAGGCTTTTTCCGCGCCCTCCTCGCCAAGAATGCCGTCGTCGGGATACTGGGCGCATAGGTCCTGGACGAGCAGCCGTTCGCACTCACGGTCGGCCGCGGTTACGGGGCTGTCGTCGGACTTCGCATCCGCCTCGATCCCGCTGCGCCAGTATTCGAGCGCTTTCGCTCCGGCTCGCTCCATCGCATTGCGGGCCGCGGCCAGTTCCTTGTCATAGGGCATCGTTTTATTCTACCGGCGAGATACATTTGATTTGATGGCCCGGGCGTTGATGATCAGGCCGCCGCCGCTGGTGGTGCATTGCGACTGGAGCGCGGCCGCCGGCAAACGATGGCTCGCCGCGGCATGGCTTCTGCCGTCGGGGAGCTACGCAGTGTCGGCGCCGGAACCCGTCGGCGACGTCTGTACGTTGTTTCCGCGCCTGCGTGCTCGAGCGCCGTGCGGTACGATCCTGGCGGGGTTCGATTTTCCGGTCGGAATCCCCAGGGCATACGCGTCAGCGGCGGGGATCCAATGCTTTCTGGACTTCCTCTCGCGGCTCGGCGAGGGCGCCTGGGAGCATTTCTACGTGCCGGCGGCCATCGCCAGCCAGATCTCGCTCACCCGGCCGTTCTACCCGCACGCCGGCGGAGGGACACGTCAGCAGCATCTGGTGGACGGACTGGGCCTCGCCCGGGCCGCCGACCTGTTGCGGCTTTGCGAGCGCCGCACGGCCACTCGCAATCAGGCATCTTCGCTGTTTTGGACGCTCGGTCCGCAACAGGTAGGCAAAGCGGCGATCCACGGGTGGAAAAATCTTCTCGCACCCGCGGTTTTCCAGGAAGGTGCCCGGTTGTGGCCTTTCGACGGTGATCTCGAGGGGCTCTGCCAGGGCGACGGGATCGTCGTCGCGGAAACCTATCCGGCCGAGGTGTACCGGCATCTGGAACTGGAGAGGAATTTCGGGAAAGGCAGACAGGCCGGACGTCGAAGCCAGGCGAAGCGGATTTTGTCCTGGTGTGCCTGGAATGGCATCGTGCTCGACTCCGGAGTGGAAGCCCAGGTGGAGCAAGGGTTCGGCGGTGCAGCCTCGGGTGAGGACGCCTTCGATGCTTTGATCGGCGTGCTCGGGATGGTCGAGGCTGTCGGGGACGCGCCGCGGAGGGCGGCGCCCGATGACGACTCCGTGCGCATGGTGGAGGGTTGGATCCTCGGGATGGATCCGGTCGAAGTCCGGCGAGAATAGGAACGATATGGACGTTCACCTGATTGACGGCACCTATGAGTTGTTCCGGCACTTTTTCGCCGTGCCATCGGAACTTGACCGCGATGGGCGGGAAGTCGGTGCGGTCCGGGGCGTTCTGGCGTCGGCGCTGAGCCTGATCGAGGGCGGTGCCACGCATCTCGGCGTCGCGACCGATCATGTCGTCGAGTCGTTCCGCAATCGGCTTTACCCGGGCTACAAGACCGGAGAAGGGGTGCCGGCGCTGCTGATGGACCAGTTCCCGATTCTCGAGGAAGCTCTCGGGCAGATGGGCGTGATGGTGTGGCCGATGATCGAGTACGAAGCCGACGATGCGATGGCGTCGGCGGCGGCCAAAGCCTCGCTCGATCCGCGCGTGCGGCAGGTGGTTGTATGCACGCCGGACAAAGACCTGGCGCAGTGCGTGGAGCACGATCGCGTTGTACAACTCGACCGGCGGCGCGGAATCGTGCGCGACGAAGCCGGCGTCTGGGAGAAGTTCGGCGTTGGTCCGCAATCGATCCCTGACTATCTGGCGGTGGTGGGCGACAGCGCCGACGGCTTTCCGGGGATACAGGGTTGGGGGCCGAAGACCGCGGCGTTGACCTTCTCGCGCTATCCGCACCTTGAGGCGATTCCAAAGGATTGGCGCGAGTGGGACCCATCCATTCGCGGAGCGGCCCGCTTGGCCGGCACGCTGTTCGGCCATTGGGACGACGCTTTGCTATTCCGCACCCTGGCGACACTGCGGCGCGACTTGCCGGTGTTCGACACCCTCGACCAACTGCGGTGGGATGGGCCATCGCCCAGCTTCGAGGCCTATTGCGAACGGCTGGGGGCAGCGGGCTTACACAGGCGGGCGGCAGGGTTAGCGGACCGTGCCGGGGCGTAGGTCCCCGGTCATGCTACTTTTGTCCTCATGGCCGAACGCACCGTTTTCACGCTGCTCGAGGAGGCAGCCGCCCAGTGGGGCTCGGCGGCGGCGTTGTACGAGCCCTCCAAGGACCCCGAGAATCCGTGGCGGGCGTGGTCATGGATCGAGTATAGGCAGGCGGTGGTGGAACTGGCGGCTGGACTGGTGCACGTGGGGCTGCGGCCGGGAGACATGGCCGCGATTGATTCGGAAACCAGAATCGAGTTCTATTTCGCCGATCTTGCCATCATGACCGCGGGCGCCATCTCCGCGGCGCTGTACACCAGCTATCCGCCGGCGGACCACGTGAAGACGCTGCGGCAATTGGAACCCACCGTGGTTTTCGTGGAGAATGCGAGGGCGCTCGGTGCGCTGCTCTCGGCAGCCGATCCACCGCTCAGGGCGCGATGGATTCTGCTCGACGGGGAAGCCGATCCTGAATCCGTGGTGCCCGAAGTGCTCACCCTCGAACAACTGCGATCGATGGGCCGCGCCGCGATTGCTTCCGATCCCGACCTGCCGGAACGGATGCGATCCCGGCTGCGGGGCGGCGACAATGCGATTCTCTACCTCACCTCCGGCGCAACCGGCGAACCGAAGATGGGGCTTGCGACGCACGCCTCGGTGGTGGCGAACTGCGACATCGGGGCCGAGGCGGTTCCAATCGGTCCGGCCGATTGCTCGATTGCGTTTTTGCCCTCGGCGCACATCACGCAACGGATCGCCATGCAGATGTTTCCCTTGCGGATGGGCATGCCTGTCTATTTTTCGAAGGGTCTCAGCCGGCTTCCGCACGAGTTGAAGTCCGTGCGCCCGACGTTTTTCGTGGCGCCGCCGCGTGTGTGGGAGCGAATGTACTCGAGCATCTGCACGGAAATACGCAAGCGCGGCGCAGTGACGCAGAAGCTGTTCTACGGCGCGCTCGGGTTGGGAGGAGAAGTGGCTCGCCGGCGGCAGCAGGGCCGCGCCGTTCCCGGCTGGATGACGCGGATGCTGCGGATCGCGGACCGGTTGGTGTTCAACCAGATTCGTGAACGGATGGGCGGGCGTCTTCGCATCGCCATCAGCGGAGCCGCGCCATTGGGGCGTGACATGGCGGATTTTTACGCCGCCATCGGATTGGCGATCCACGAAGGGTATGGGCTCACCGAGGGTGGGATCATCGCGTTGAATCCCCATGGACGGGTGAAGTCCGGCAGCATCGGGAAGCCGCTTTCGCGAGTGGACGTCCGCATTGCCGAGGATGGAGAGCTTCTGTTCCGCAGCCCCACCATGTTCGCGGGTTACTATCGGGCGCCGGAGGCGACCGCGGCGATTCTCCGGGACGGCTGGCTGCACACCGGCGACATCGGCGAGTTCGACGCCGAAGGCTATCTCTACATCACCGGACGGAAAAAAGAAGTGCTCGTGTCGTCCAACGGCAAGAAGATTTATCCGGCATTGATCGAGGGTTTGTTCAAGATGGAGCCGCTGGTCAATCAAGTACTTCTGTTGGGAGACAAGCAGTCTTACGTGGCCGCGTTGTTTACCTTGCATCCGCAGGCCCGCGAGAGCCTGCCAGGGCCGGACGCCGTTGCGGCGGAAATGAAGCGCATCGTGCAGCGCGTGAACCGCCAGTTGGCCCCGTTTGAGCAGATCCGCCGCTATCACGTGATGGAGCGGGACTTTACCATCGAGGACGGGGAGTTGACGCCGACCATGAAACTGCGGCGCGCGCGGGTGATCGAGAATCACCGCGCCATCGTCAACGGTCTTTTTCCCGGCAAGGACGATTAGCGCCGCCGCTTCCCGGACAGCCGTCCGCATGACGTATACTGTCGGGTTGGTACAAACCTCCTCAGCGGAAATGGAGGCCGGATGGCTGTCTTGAGAACGTTCGCTCCGTCACTCACTTCCACCGAACCCGCATCGAGCGATTCTGAGCTCGCGCACCGATTCCTTTACTACCTGTTTCTGCAGCGCGAGGCCGAGGAACGCATTGAGCGGAAGCTATACCGTCAAGGGAAAATTCTCGGCGGCGTCTACGTCGGACGCGGCCAGGAAGCGATCGGTATCGGGTCCGGACTGGCTGCCCAGCCCGGCGATGTGCTGTTTCCATGCCATCGGGACCTGGGTGTGTACTTCGTCCGCGGCATCAGCCCTCGCGAGGCCTTCGCGCAGTACATGGGGCGCGTGGGCGGGCTGACGCGAGGCCGAGACGGCAATATGCACATGGGGGACCTCAACCGGCGCATTGTGGCCATCATCTCCGCGATGGCGGCTTCGGTTCCGGTGGCGGTGGGCGCGGCCATGGCACTCCGCTACAAAGGCTCCTCCAGCATCGCGTTCAACTATTTTGGCGACGGCGCCACCAGCCGCGGCGATTGGCACGAAGGGCTGAATCTCGCTGCCGTGCAAAAAGCCCCGGTGGTTTTCATCTGCAACAACAATCAGTACGCGTATTCGACGCCGATCGAAAAACAGATGGCATGCGCCGACGTGGCTGACCGTGGACCGGCCTATGGCATCCCCTCCGAGATCGTGGACGGCAATGATGTGTTCGCGGTGCATGAAGCCGCGCTCCGCGCCGCCGCGCACTGCCGCGAGGGACTGGGACCGTATTTGATCGAGTGCAAGACCTTCCGGATGACGGGCCACTCGGCTCACGACGCCGGCGACTACGTTCCCAAGCAACTCTGGGAGCAGTGGGGCGCCAAGGATCCCATCGCGCGGCTGCGGCAGCGCATGATCGATAACCAGTGGGCGTCGGCCGAGGAAATCGAAGAGATTTTTGCCTCGATCCGGGCCGAGGTGGACGACGCGATCGCCTGGGCCGAAGCCAGCCCGTTTCCCGATCCAGCCACGCTCGAGTACGGCGTGTACGAAGATCCGCGCGCCGATGCGGTGTGGAAGACCGGAGGCGACCGCTAGCCGATGCCGCAGATCACGTATCTGGAAGCTATCCGTCAGGGCTTGTGGGAAGAGATGGAGCGCGACGGCGATGTATTTCTGATTGGCGAGGACCTGGGCGTCTACGGCGGGGCGTTCAAGATCACCGCGGGAATGCTGGAGCGATTCGGCGAGCGCCGCGTTGTCGATACTCCGATTTCGGAATCGGCGATCGTGGGAGCGGCGATCGGCGCGAGCTTCATGGGGCTGCGTCCGGTGGCGGAGATGCAGTTTGCGGACTTCATCACCTGCGGCTTTGACCAGATCGTCAATTTCGCCGCCAAGTGCCGGTATCGATGGAACGCGCCCGCGCCGCTGGTGGTGCGCGCGCCGAGTGGCGGCGGTATCCACGGCGGTCCTTACCATTCGCAGAATCCGGAAGCATGGTTCGCGCACACGCCTGGTCTGAAGGTGGTGCAGCCGGCCACCGCCTATGACGCCAAGGGTCTCATCAAGGCATCGATTCGCGACAACGATCCGGTGATCTTCTTCGAACACAAGGGGCTCTACCGCAGAATCAAAGGTGAGGTTCCCACCGGCGACTATACCGTCCCGCTGGGCAAAGCGAGCGTTTTTCGCGAAGGTACCGATCTTTCGGTGATCACCTACGGAGCGATGGTGCATGTGGCCAACGACGCGGCGGCCGTGCTCGAGCGCGAAGGGATTTCGATGGAGATCGTCGACCTGCGGACGCTGCTGCCGATCGACGAGGAGACCGTGCTCGCCAGCGTCCGCAAGACCTCGAAGGCGATCGTGCTGCATGAGGCAACGCTGACCGGTGGGCTGGGCGGCGAACTCAGCGCGCGAATTACGGAGAAAGCCTTCGAGCATCTCGATGGTCCGGTATTGCGTATCGCCGCGCCGGACACTCCGGTTCCGTTCAGCGCTCCGCTGGAGGAAGCGTTCCTGCCGAATTTGGCGAAGGTGCTCGAGAAGGCCCGCTGGCTGGCGGCGTATTAGCGATCTTGCGTTCGGGCTATCCTGAAACATAGCCTTCCATGCAGATTCTCGATTCGGGCGATTCCTCTCTGTACGACCTTCGCACCCGCGCGGCCGGGCCTCGCGGATCGCTTCCCATCACGCCGGACATGCTGCTGAAGCGGCCTTCTGGAGATCTGTTCGGCTGGAGCCAGAACGCCGGGATGGGTTGGGATCCTTCCAAACTCGGCGGTCACGACGTGCTCATCCTGTCGACGCACGGCGGATTGCGCGATCCCGATGGGACGCCCATCGCGCTCGGCTATCACACCGGCCATTTCGAAGTGCATCTGCTGGTGGACGCGGCGGCGCGCGAACTCGCGGCGCATCGCGCGGTTCCCTTCGCCGGCTACTGCACCGATCCTTGCGACGGAAGGTCCCAGGGCACGCCCGGCATGTACGATTCGCTGCCTTTTCGCAATGACGCGGCGATCGTGCTGCGGCGTCTGGCACGGTCACTGCCTACGCGCCGCGGCGTGATCGGCGTAGCCACCTGTGACAAAGGCCTGCCGGCGATGATGATGGCGCTCGCCGCGCTCCACGACCTTCCAACGATCCTGGCTCCCGGCGGCGTGACGCTCGCTCCGGAAGAGGGCGAGGACGCGGGCAAGGCCCAGACGCTGGGGGCGCGGTATGCGCACGGGGAGATCACCCTCGAGTACGCGGCCGAAGCCGGATGCCGGACATGTGCGTCACCGGGCGGAGGCTGTCAGTTCCTCGGCACCGCTGCCACCTCGCAGGTGATCGCCGAAGCGCTGGGGCTGGCGCTGCCCCATTCGGCGCTGGCGCCATCCGGGCATCCCATCTGGCTCGACATGGGGCGGCGTTCGGCGCGCGCTCTGCTCCACATGGTGGAGCGCGGCGTCACCACGCGGGACATCCTGACGGACAAGGCGCTGCACAACGCGATGGTGCTGCACGCGGCGTTCGGGGGATCCACGAACCTGATTCTGCATCTGCCGGCGGTGGCGCATTCGGCTGGATTACGGCGTCCGGAGGTGGCGGATTGGAACCGCGTAAATCGCGCAACGCCGCGGTTGGTGGATGTGCTGCCGAACGGCCCTCGCAGTTTTATCACGGCACAGGCGTACATGGCCGGGGCGGTGCCGGAGACGATGCTGCACCTGCGCAGGGCCGGGTTGCTCGAAACCGCTGCGATGACGGTAGCCGGAGTGACCGTGGGCGAGGCGCTCGATTGGTGGGAACACTCCGAACGCCGGACGAAGCTTCGGGCGCTCCTGAAGGAGCGCGACGGCGTCGATCCCGCGGACGTAATCATGGATCCCGATGCGGCGAGGTGTGCCGGGCTTACGCCCACGGTGTGCTTTCCGGTGGGCAACCTCGCGCCCGAGGGGTCCGTAGTGAAGAGCACGTCGATCGATCCGTCTGTGGTGGGCGATGATGGGGTTTATCGCAAGGACGGGCCGGCGCGGGTGTTTCTCACCGAGCGCGATGCCATCGCCGCGATCAAGGAAAATCGGATTCAGCCGGGCGACATTCTTGTACTGATGTGCCGTGGGCCCTTGGGCTCCGGTATGGAAGAGACTTATCAGATCACGTCGGCGCTAAAGCATCTCCCGTTCGGCAAGCATGTCGCGCTGCTGACTGATGCCCGTTTTTCCGGAGTGTCGACGGGCGCCTGCATCGGGCACATGTCGCCGGAAGCGCTGGCGGGTGGCCCGCTTGGCAAGCTCCGGGACGGGGACCGTATTCGTATCGTGATTGACCGGAACCGTCTGGAAGCGGCGGTGGATCTAGTGGGTGACGACGGGACCATCGAATCGGGTGGGGCGCTGCTCGCGTCGCGCACGGCGCGAGAGGATCTCCATGCCGACGCGGAACTGCCGCCCGAGACGCGACTGTGGGCAGCGCTGCAGGATGCGTCCGGAGGGTCCTGGGGCGGAGCCGTCTACGACGTGGACGCGATCCTACGCGTGATGGAAGCAGGGCGCAAGGCGTTGCTGGAGTCTGGGCTGGAGTCTGGGCTGGAGTCTGGGCTGGAGTCTGGGATGGATACTGGGGCGGCTTCGGCCTAGCGGGTAAACCGCAGCGATCCCATCACCTGCTGGAGCATCCCGCGCAGTTGCTGATTGCTTTGCTGCGGCGCCGCGGCCACCATGTAGAAAAGGCCTTCGGGCCGGGCGACGGTGACGAGCACGCCTTGCTCGACGCCGCCGAAAGGAGACTCGGTCCGGTACTGCGCCATCAGCCCCTGGCTGCCGCTGACGGTCACCGGGGATGGGCGTCCGGTGACCTGCATGGATGGGTCCGCGCGCGACATTTGCCGCCACAGTTCTTCGGTGGCCCCGGGAAGGTCCCGCGCCGTCTGCGGAGAGTAGTAACTCAGCAGGAGTCCGAAGCCGATGGCGACGTTACCGCTGAGGTCTTTGACGAGCCCGCCTTTGGGCGCAATGACGGTGGAGGGGGATCCTTGGGACTGCACCAGTTCCCAGTCTCCCGGGATGGAGATCTGGAAGGTTTGCCCTTGCGCCTGACGCCATTGACCGCCGGTAGAGACCTGTGGGGCCGCGGCCTTGGGCTGCGGCGGGGGTTTCGGCTCGGGCAGTTGGGCGACGGCGCGCTTCATTGCGGCGAACTGGCCGGTCTGGTAGTCGAACGGCAGTTGGGGCATCGCCTGGATTTCGGCTTCGATCCGTTTCACGCGATTGCCGGGATTGGGATGGTCGGAAAGGAACTCGGGGCCTCGCGATCCGCCTTCGGCCTCGAGTTTTTCGAAGAATCGCGCCATCTCGATCGGGTTGTAGCCGGCCTCGGCCATGATGCGCGCGCCGAGAATATCGGCCTGCGTCTCAGCCCCGCGGGAGAACTTCAGCAGTAGCGAATTGAAGCCGAAGCCGACGCCCATCTGGACCAGTTGTCCGAGTTGTTCGTTGCCTACCGACGCCGCAGCCACGGCTCCGCCGATCTGAGCCGGTAACTGCAGCAACTGTGCCTTGGAGACCTGATTGGTGCCGTGGCGCAGAATGACGTGCGCCATTTCATGACCCATCACACCGGCCAGTTGGCCTTCGCTGTCGGCGGCGGCGATGAGGCCGGAGAAGATGAACATCGGCCCGCCGGGTAGGGCGAAGGCATTGATGCTTTTCTCATTGACAACGGTGAACGCGAACGGGAAGCCGCTGGCCTTGGCGGCGTTGGTCTCGGCGAGACGCCGGCCCACTTGACGCACCTGCTCCTGCAGCGCATTGTCCTTGACGATGTCCATCTGCTGGCGGACTTCCTGGGCGGCCTGCTGGCCGAGTTCGATGTCCTGCTGGACGGAGAAGAAGTTCATGCCGGGCTTGATCGGGGCGCCGGGTTGGCGTCCGGCGCAGGCCACAAGCGCGCCAAGAAGGGAGCAGGTGAGAAAACGGGAGGAAAGTCGCATGAACATGGTCTACCTTGAGCGTCACGCCGGCGGCGCGAGCACGGCTCTCCATCTACGATAGCCAATCACGCCGGGCCGCAAACGGTAGATTCCCCAGATGGGGATGGCGTTACGGCAGCCGGGCCGAGCGAGAAGACTTCCTTCGCCTAGTGCGGCAGCGCGCTGCCTTGGGCGGGGCGGGCAGTCGATGACATCGCGGCGCCGCTCTGGGTGGGTGCGATCCAACGCACCTGGCCTGAGGCGGGCTGATAGACAGCGCCCAGCACACGCACGCGGCTGGCGTGGACGCGCGGTGCGAGCACTGGCTCCGCTTCCAGGAGCGTGGCAACGCCGGTTTCGACATTGGCTTGGATGGCGCGATCGAGCACATCGCCCGCCAACCCTTTGACATGTGCGATTGGCGCCGCCATCGAGGAGAAAATCGCGCCCAGGTGGCCCGCGCCACCGGAACCGCGCAATGCCTGCGCCACCAGCGAGCAGTGCCGGTGACCCAGCACAACCACTACCTGCACTCCGTAGTGTTCCACGGCGTGCTCGACGCCCGCCAGTTCGCGCTCGCCCACTACGTTGCCAGGGACGCGCACCACGTAGAGATCGCCGAGGCCCTGGTCGAAGAGAATCTCGGGAGGTACGGCCGATTCCGAGCACGTGACGATCGCCGCCTGCGGACTCTCGCCCCGCGTTGCCAGTTCCTGCCTCCGGCTGAGCGATTGGTGCCAGTGGACGTGACGGCCCTCTGCGTGGCGCTCGTTGCCGAAACGAAGCCACTCGACGATCATGTCCGGGGATGGAGGCGGCGACGGTTCCGCCGCCTGGGTAAGACAGACTGCCCCCAGCAGAATCAAGGCCGGCATCACCTGAATTGTCCGCATGCGGTCCTTATCGGCCGCGGCGGCGTCGGCAATAGCTAAGCCGGATAGAACCTCACCGCGCCGGTTTCGCGCAGCGAAAACCGAGGTTGGGCGTCTTCTGCGACGTCCGCACCCAGTTGCGGAAGAACACCGTCACTCGCGGGCCGCTATCGGACCAAGCCCCCCCGCGAATCACCTTGTAGACACCCGTCTCCGGACCTCGCGGATTCGACGCCGGGCTCGACTTATAATACTCGCGCTCGAACCAATCGCTGCACCACTCCGACACGCCACCGGCCATGTCGAACAGGCCGAAGTCGTTGGCGGGAAACTGCGCCACCGGTCCCGGCCCGGCCGCCGTGGCGTAACGCGCCTGCTTGGCGTCGATCTTGTCGCCCCAGGGATAGTTCAGGCCTTCCTTGCCGCCGCGCGCGGCGCGTTCCCACTCGGCTTCGGTGGGGAGGCGCTTGCCGGCCCATTCGCAATAGGAATGAGCGTCTTCCCAGTCAACGTTGTACACCGGGAACGTTTCCTCGCCAGCCGGAACTTTTCCGTGCACCCAATGATAAGGCGCCGTGCGCGAGGTGGCTGCCAGGAATCTGGCGTAGGCCGCATTCGTTACTTCGGTCTTGTCGAGGTAGAACGCATCGATGGACACGCTGTGCACGGGGCGGTCGTCCAGCAGCACGATGGGCCGCATCTTGGTGCTGTCGTCGCGGGTATCCTTGTGCCGGCCCATGGCGAACTTGCCAGCGGGAATGAGGGCCATGCCGTCATCGGCCGCGGCGACCGTAAACGCCAAAAGCGCCAGGAGCAGGACAGGCATCAAACGAACAGGTCCGCGATTTCGTCGTCGATCAGGGTCTCGGTCGCACCCAGAATGTCGACGTAGCGATAGGCGCGCTTGGAAGGCGTATTGGTGATCTCGGTTCTCCAATCGATGCCGAGCGCGGAATAGATCGTCGCGTATACGTTCTCGGTTTTGGGCGGCATCTTCTTGTACTTCCAGCCCGTGTCGAGCGTCTTGATGCCGTCCTGGTCGGTGCCGCCGATGATACGGCCGCCCTTCACTCCTCCGCCGGCAAACAGCGACAGGTAGCACTGGTTGTAGTGGTGCCGGCCAGCGTTGCCGTTCAGCGCGCCCGGCGTACGGCCGAACTCGGTGGCCATGACGACGAGGGTTTCATCGAGCAGCGTCTTCGCCGGATCGCGGGGCGAGGGCGTCGAGCCCAAATCCCGCAACAGATTCGCCATGGCGCGATCGAACTGGTTGCAACGGATGTAGTGGTTGCTCTTGCTCTCGTGATTGAAGATGTTTTTGTGGTGATCCCAGTCCGGGTGGCACACATGGATGTAGCGTGTGCCGGCGTCGGCCATGATCATGTTCCGCGCGAGCAGACACCCCAATCCCACTTCGTCGTCGCCGTACCGTTTCTTGTCCTGGTCGGACATGCGGAACGCCGCTGGCCAGCGATTGTCGCCCAGAATGCGGAAGGCGGAATCCTGGTAGTCGCGGAAGGCCCCCATGGCGGCGCCGCGTCCGGCACGCGCCGGCGCCACGGCCCGATCCAGCTCCTTCAGCAGGCGGAATCGCTCGTCGAGAAGTTGCACGGCCTCGGCGTCCAGATCGCCGCCGGCGCTGCCGCCTCGAAAATTGATGTCTACCACCGAGTGCCTCGGCGGAAGAAATCCGGTAGAGAGCGCTCCGCAGCCGGAGGTGTCGAGATTGCAGCCGATGTAGGTGGGGAAGGTGTCGGTGTCGCGCCGCTTGGCCTCGAACTCGTGCGCGATTACGGAGCCCACCGACGGGATCTCGGGGGCTTGCGCGGGATTGAGAGGCCGACCGGCTTGCGTATAATACTGGCCCCGGAAGTGCACCACCTCATGGCTCCACATGGAACGGACGATCGAGATGCGGTCCATCTCCTTCGACAGCTCCGGAAACAGGCGGTGCGACAGATACAGATCGTTACGAACCTGACGTACGTCGAGGTCCTTCGGGGTGCCTTCGGACTCCTTGAAGTCGAACGTGTCCAGGTGGCTGATGGCCCCCGCCAGCTCGATCAGAACCGCGTAGCGCGCCGTGCCGCGCGGATGGGACCGCCCGGCTGCGCGGAGGCGCGGAGTGAGAAGCGCCTGATCGGCGAAAGAGCCGAGCAGACCGTAGCCGCCGAGGCGAAGGACATCGCGCCGGGCGGGGAGAATGTCACTGACGCGTTTCTGCATGGTCTGGCCCTCAGTAATTGAACAAGAACTCGGGACTGTTGATCAGAGCCCACTGGAGATTTTCGGCTCCGCGTCTCCGGTCTTTGGCCACCGCCCGCAACGCTACCTCGGCCTCTGCCTGCGCCGGCCTGCGCGACAGCGTGGCGATATAGAGCTGGTTCACTAACTCACGGTCCGACGCTTTGCTTGCAAGCAGGGCCTGCACCCGGCTGTTGTCGAGCGCCAGTACACGGCTGGTGACCAACTTCGATTGCATCAGCACCATGGCCTGCAGGGACGAAGGCGCGGTCTTCTTCGGCATGTCGTCCCGGGTGGATTGGCCGAAGGTGCGCATGAAGGCTTGCACTTCGCCGGGCGCTTTCTTGGGCTCCGCCATCTGCTGCACCATGGGGACCTTGGCGTCGCCACTCGAGTAGTTTCCCGGGCGCGCCGTGGCCACCGCGATGGCGTCGTGCAATTCCGCTGCGCTCAGCAGGCGCACGTACTTGCGTGCGTAGTAGGGCGCGTAGGTTTCTTTCCACTCGCCGGGGAATCGAGACGAAAGCTGATACGCGCTCGATTTCATGATCCTCCGCGCCAGCGTCTTGAAGCTGTAGTTGGATTTTTGGAAGTCCACCGCCAGAGCGTCGAGCAGCGCGGGATTGGAGGGCTGGATGGTCCAGGGCGCCGGGGGCGGGTTTTTCGGATCGTACCGGTTCAGGTCGAAATCATCCACCGGCTCCACGATGCCGAAGCCCATCAACTCCGCCCAGATGCGGTTGGTGAACGCGCGCGAATTGAATGTGTGACGTCATGATGCGGGCCAGCTCGTCGCGCTCGTTGCGGCCGGCCACGGGCTCTTCGCCGGAAAGAATAAAGCGCGGGGAGCCGGATCCGCCGCTGCGCGCCACGCGTACGATGCTCGGCGCTTTGGTGTCGTAGCCCGGCGCCAGGTCGTCGACGGTGTATTCGGTGTTTGCCTGGTAGCCGTTCTCCCAATTCATGATCTGGCGTGTCTTGCCGAAAAAGCCCGCTTGACGGAAGAAGTCCTCCCGCTTTTTCTGCACCAGAAACAGATTCACCTTCTCCAGGTGCCGGGCGCCATCGTGGCAGGAAATGCAGGCCAGGTTGAGCCCGAGGAACACTTTCGAGTAGGTGACGGTGAACTCGTCGACGGTGTCGGGAATATTCACCAGGTCGAGCGCGCCTTCCTCCTCGGGGTCATCCTTCGCCTTCACGAAGTCACGCGCGAAGTACAAACCGCCCGGCACGGAAAAGCTGCTCTTACCGCCTCCGGTAAGGAGTTCGGTCACCACTTCGTTATAGGGGCGATCCAGCCTTAGCCATTCCTTCACCCAGAAATGGAACAGGTTGAGCCCGTGACCCATGCGTTGTCCGGCCCGGAACAAATCCTCGAAATAATAGCTCCATTTGTCGATGAAGCCGGGGCTGTCGATAAGTCTGTCGATCAGTTGCTCGCGCTTGGCTGGATCCTTGCTCGCGAGAAAGTCCTCGAGTTCGGCCGGAGCGGGGATGCGGCCAGTGGCGTCGAGCCAGGCGCGGCGGGCAAACTCTTCATCGGATGCCAGCGGGGCATGCGGAACGCCGTCTGCTTCCATGCGGCCGAATACGTGCTCGTCGATGTAGTTGCGCGGTGCGATCTTGCCCGAAACTTCCGCCGTTGTTCCTGGAGCTGCTTCGGCGGTCACCCGCGCCACCGCTTTCGATCGCGATTGCTGCGGCTGCAGGATCGGGCGGTGCGCCGCGTCAATCTCATCCTGCCGGTGGGTCTGGGCGATGACGAAAGTGCTCGAGACAACCAGTCCGGCGCCGAGTAGCAAAGCTGGGACACGTTTCATTGGTTCTGCCTTATTCTATCGTCGTTGAAAGATCTGAACACGCTTGCCGTTCACCTCCGCGATGTAGAGACGGCCGCGGGAATCCTCGGCCATCAAGTGAGGCAGTTGTAGCGTCTGGGCGTCGCCCCATTGCGACGACATCGCGCCGCTGGCGAGCGAAAGATGACTGATCGTGTTGGCGTCGCCGTCCGATACCAGCAATTCCTTCCCGATGACGATCAGGCCGAATGGATTCCCGAACCCCGCCCATGCCGCCACGAACCGGCCATCGGGAGCGAAGACCTGCACGCGCCGATTGTTCCGGTCCGCCACGTAGACGCGATCCTGATTGTCGATGGCGAGCGCATGCGCGGTGGCGAACTCTCCTTCTGCCTTCCCCTTCTTGCCCCAGGCGGTCACGAATTCACCCGCGGCGTTCAGTTTGACGATGCGCCCATTGCCGGAGTCCGCGACGAAGATGGATCCGTCGGAGCCGAACACCAGATCATCCGGCGACCGGAACTTCGGCTCGGCCGGCCCCTCGCCCAACGTGCGCAACAGTTTCCCATCGGGAGAGAATTGCCGCAGCAAGTGATTGCCGTTGTCGGTGGTCCAGATGTTGCCTTGCCGGTCAATGCGGAGCCCGTGTGCCACCTTGAACAACCCCTCGCCCCAGGCTCGAAGCAGTTTCCCTTTTTTATCGAGCGCGAGTAGCGGCTTCGCACCCCGATGAAGGACGTAGATGCGATCCTTGGAATCGACGGCGACTGCCGACATCGCTCCGATTTCAACGCCGGGAGGCAGGGTAAGGAACCCGGTAGAGACAAGTGCAGCGGCCAGTGGGAGAAGCATGTACTGAAATATTTTGTATCACATATCGCCGTTCCGTGTCACCACTATTTGCCCTTGCCATGATGGATGGCGAGAAAAAAAAATAGTGACGAGAGTATTACTCATGGGTCATAATAGGGATACAAGAAGGTTTGCGGCTATCAAGCCCTTACCTCATCTCGGCACTGCGCCGGTCTGACATCTCTCCTCCGGCAGACCGGCGCTCCGAGTTCTCTCCCCGGCCCTGCAACGACAATAATAAGTGCACATGTTTCGGATTCTGCTGACTGCGGTTTCGCTCGCGCTGATCCTACCGGCGCAGACACCGTCCCCTACGCCCGACCCTCTGGGCAGGAATTCGCCGCGCGCCACTGTCATCGGCTTTCTCCAGGCCGCCCAAAGGGACCGGCTTCGTGTGGCAGCCGAATATCTCGAAATGACCGAGGCGGATCGCAACGCGCGTGGCGCCCGGATGGCGCAGCAACTCCGCGCTGTGTTCGACAACGCCTATCGCGGATCCCTCGACACGATCAGCATTCGCCCGGAAGGGGCGCTCGACGATGGTCTGCCGGCCGACCGCGAGGAGATCGTCCTGGATGCACACGGCGCCACGGCATCGGTGCTCGGGCTGGTGCGCACCCCCGGCGGAGCCTGGCTCATTTCGAGCGAAACGGTGGCCCGCATTCCGGACCTCTACAGTCACATCGCCTACCCCGCCGTCGAAGAGCATTTGCCCGAGGTCCTGGTCCGGCAGAGTTTCCTATCGATGCCGCTGTGGCAATGGCTGACCGCGTTGCTCTTCATACCGGTGGCCCTGGGCGCGGGGTGGATTTCGGCGCGGCTCCTCATGGGTCCGCTGCGGGCGGTGTTGCGGCGGATACGCGGCGGTTCGAGCGGGGAAACGAACTTGTGGTGGCGCAACTCGGTGGGGGCTCCAATGGCGGCGATTTTCGCGATGCTGGCCCATCTGCTGTTCGTCAACACCTTGGGCGTTCCGCTACTCTATCGCTACTACTACCTCCGCATCGTGATCGTTTCGCTGTTGGTGGCTGTGGGCTGGCTCCTGTGGCGGCTGGTGGATCACGGTTTCCGGCGTGGCGTGGAGAATGCGCGCGCGGCGGGGCGGGGAAGCGCCGCATCCTTGCTTCTACTGGGGCGCAGGATCCTGAAGGCGCTCCTGCTGTTGGTGATCGGCATTGCCATCCTCGCCGCACTCGGATTTCAAACCAGCGGCATCCTGACCGGACTCGGTATCGGCGGTATCGCGATCGCGCTGGCCGCCCAGAAGACGATTGAAAACCTGTTCGGCGGCGTGTCGCTGGTGACCGATGAGGTGTTTCGTGTCGGCGACGTCTGCAAGCTCGGAGACCGTGTGGGCACCATCGAAGACATCGGCTTGCGGTCCACACGGCTGCGGACCAAGGAGCGTTCCGAACTTTCAATACCCAACGGCGCTCTTGCGGCGATGAACATTGAGAATCTGACGCACCGCGACAAGATCCTCATGGAAAAATCGATATGGCTGCGTGTGGAGTCCACGCCGGCGCAGTTGCGACTGGTTCTCGAACGGTCCCGCGCTCTGATAGAAGCGCATCCGAAGCTCGCGCATCCTGACTCGAGAATCCGCCTCGCGTCGATTGAAGAGACCGGGCACAAGCTCGAGATCTTCGCGTTCGTCGAGACGAAGGACTTCGTGGAGTATCTCGGTGTGCAGGAAGAGATCCTTCTGCGTGTGTCGGAGTACGTGCTGGAGGCTGGGACGAATCTGGCCTCTCGTCATTCCGGCAACAGGAGTTCCGCGCCGATCCCAGATCTGGATTAGGAGAGGACCCGGAATAGGAGAGGGTTCGGACGGCGGCGTTAGGCGAGTTGGCTGGCGGTGGCGCGCCCCATCGGGCGATAATTGACAGATGGGCCGAACCATGATGTTGCTTGCCGTCTGCCTGGTATGGGCTTTGCCTGCGATCGGGCAAGATCTGGCTGGCTTAGCCGTCAAGGTGCTTCAGAAAAATTGCGTCGCCTGCCACGGCGCGGGGCTGAAAGCCTCTAAGCTGGACCTGAGTACGCGAGAAGCGATCCTCACCGGCGGGGAACGCGGCGCTGCGATGGTCCCGAACTATCCCGAAAAGAGCCGGCTGTACCAGTTGGCCCTGCACGCGCAGAATCCGTCGATGCCGCCTGGGAAAAAGCTGGCCGCCGATGACCTGGACGTTCTGAAGCGCTGGATCCTGGCCGGCGCGCCATGGCCGGCGGCGGTTGTTTCTCGAGGTGAGGCTGACGCCAAGGCGGCGATGCGCGCGATGGAGGAGCGTCCGATCACTCCCGAAGAGCGTGCCTTCTGGGCTTTCCGCCAACCGGTTCGCCCTGCGATTCCTTCGACCGGTGACGCCAATCCGGTCGACGCGTTCCTAAAAAAAACGTGGCTTGAAAAAAAGCTGACCCCCGCGCCGGAGGCCGATCGCCGGACTCTGGTTCGCCGCGCTTACCTGGACTTGCTCGGCCTGCCGCCAACGCCGGCCGAAGTGGATGCATTCCTCGGCGACAGGTCTCCGGAGGCGTGGGAGAAACTCGTCGACAAACTACTTGCCTCCCCGCACTACGGCGAGCGGTGGGGCCGCTTCTGGCTGGACCTGGTGCGATATTCCGATTCCGGCGGCTACGAGTACGATCGCGAACGGCACAACGGCTGGCGCTATCGCGATTGGGTTGTGGACGCGTTCAACAAGGACAAGCCGTACGACGCCTTCATCCGTGAACAGATCGCCGGCGACGAGTATCCGGCCGAGGGCGAAGCCCGCGCCTCTGCCATGGTCGCCACCGGTTTCCTGAGGCTCGGTCCTGAGAACAACTTGAAGACAGAGATGACCAGGCAGGACGAACTCGACGACATCGTTGCCACCACCTCGCTCGCGTTTTTGGGTATGACCGTTGGCTGTGCGCGCTGCCACAACCACAAGTTCGATCCCATCCCGCAGAAGGATTACTACCGGATTCAATCGGTGTTCTTTTCCACCAAGCCGCAGGAGTACCCGCTGGTTGGTCCGGAAGTGGTGGAACGTCACAAGGCGGAAAACGCCCGCATCGACGGCCTGCAGAAGCCGCACAAGGCGATCCGCGCTGAAATCGAGAAGCCGCACCGGGCCGCGATTTTCGAAGAGAAGGTTTCCAAACTCGCTCCTTGGATGCAGGAGGCATGGCGTACTCCGGAAAGCAAACGTACCGACGGGCAGCGCCTCAATGCGCGTCAGATCGAGAAGACGCTGCAGGTGAAAGACGAAGAGATCGTGGAGCGGATGAGCGCCGCCGAGCGGGATCGCTACAACGAAGCCGCCAAGGCGATCGCGGAGCTAGACTCACAGCGTCCGAAGCCGTTCCCGTCGGCGATGGCGATTGCCGAGCAGGGCCGCGATCCTCTGCCATCCTATTTTCTGCATCGGGGCAGTCCCGATAACAAAGGTTCGCAGATGGAGCCGGGCGCGTTCACCGTGGCAAGCTGGGGCGAATTTGAGTCGATCCCGCCGCCGGAAGGTGCGTCCACCAGCTACCGGCGGCGCAGCTTTGCCGAATGGGTCGCCTCACCGCGGAATCCGCTCACCGCGCGCGTGATGGCGAATCGAATCTGGCAGCGTCACTTTGGCCGTGGCATCGTGGGAACGGCCAACAACTTTGGCAAGAAGGGTGACCCGCCCACGCATCCGGAACTGCTCGACTGGCTGGCGACCGAGTTTGTCCGCACCGGCTGGTCCGTCAAGGCGATGGACAAGTTGATGTTGATGTCGAAGGCATACCGGATGGCGAGCGACGACGTAGAGTCCAGCCGCGAAATCGACGGGACCAATCGCTACCTCTGGCGCATGCCCCGGCAGCGGTTGGACATTGAGACGATTCGCGACGCCATGCTGGCAGCGGCGGGAACGCTGGATCCAAAGCTGGGTGGTCCGGCGATGTATCCCTATATCGATCCGGCGTTGTTCCAAGGAAGTTCGAAGCGTACGTGGACCGGCCAAGCCGACGATGACCCGTCCACATGGCGGCGGAGCCTCTATGTCTTCAACAAGCGCAGCATTCGCTATCCCCTTTTCGAATCCTTCGATCAGCCCGACATGATCACCTCATGCGCCCGCCGGAACACTTCGGTGACGGCGCCGCAGGCCTTGTTGATGATGAACAATGCCTCGATCCGGCTGCAGGCCCAGCAGTTCGCCCAGCGGCTGCGGAGGGAGGCGGCGCAAGGCGATGCGCGCGATCAGGTGAAACTTGCCTTTTCACTGGCGTTGGCCCGCATGCCGAGCGGCGAAGAACTAACCAGTTCGGTCGACTTCGTCCAATCGAGCAAGACGGGACTGGCTGACTTCTGTCAGGCGCTGTTCAACCTGAACGAATTCGTCTACACACCGTGAGGAGATGACGATGCACGGCAAGCAACAACGATTCTATTCGCGCCGCGAATTGCTCCATCGCGTGGGAGGCGGCATGGGCACCCTGGCTCTGGCGGATCTGCTGCACCGCAACAGCGCACTCGGCGCCCGGAGCGACGGACGTCAGGACCCGATGGCGCCGCGCGCGCCGCATTTTTCGCCGAAGGTGAAAGCGGTCATCTCGATTTTCTGCTACGGCGGCGTCAGCCACGTGGATACGTTCGACCCGAAGCCGGTGCTCGCCCAGCGCGCCGGCGAGGCGATGACGGGCAAGGGCGACGTAGTAGTCTCGCAAGGCCATCCGGGTGGCCTGATGCCATCGCCATGGAAATTCGCCAGACACGGCCAATCCGGCATGGAGGTGTCGGAGCTGTTCCCCCACGTGGCCAGGCACGTCGACGACATTGCCTTCATCCGCTCGATGTATACGCTCTCGAACGATCATGGCCCGGCGCTTTTTCAGATGAACACCGGCTTCGTGCTGGCCGGGCATCCGTCGATGGGCTCCTGGATCACCTACGGACTGGGTAGCGAGAACGAAAACCTTCCAGGGTTCGTCGTCTTCACCGATCATCGCGGCGGGCCGATCGGCGGCGCGCCGAACTGGGGCAACGGCTACATGCCGGCGGCTTATCAGGGGACGCCGTT
This sequence comes from Bryobacteraceae bacterium, assembly GCA_041394885.1. Classification (GTDB taxonomy): domain Bacteria; phylum Acidobacteriota; class Terriglobia; order Bryobacterales; family Bryobacteraceae; genus DSOI01. The sequence continues at coordinate 131,528 of JAWKHI010000012.1, forward strand.
CCGGTCCAGCGGCGATCCTATCGTCGATCTCAATCCTCCCAAGGACGTTACGCGGGATGGCCAACGCCGCTGGCTCGACTTTCTCGGCAAGATGAACGAGCAGCATCGCCAGCGCAATCCGGCCGACACGGAACTGTCGGCGCGCATCGCCTCCTACGAACTGGCCTACCGGATGCAGGTGCACGCCACCGAGGCGATTGACCTCAACCGGGAGCCGGAGGCCACGCGAAAACTCTACGGCATCGATCAGGAGCGCACGCAATACTTTGGACGCCAGGCGTTGACCGCCACGCGATTGGTGGAGCGCGGCGTCCGGTTCGTCCAGATCTTTTCCGGCGGCGGCAACTTCCAGGAATCGTGGGATGCGCATTGGGACATCGTCGAGAATCACGGTATGCATTGCGGCGAGACGGATCAGCCGCTCGCCGCGATGATCCAGGACCTCAAGCAGCGCGGATTGTTCGATTCCACACTCATCCTGTGGCACGGCGAGTTTGGGCGTATGCCGATTTCGCAAAGGATGGACGGCCGCGATCACAACCCCTACGGCTTCACCGTGTGGATGGCGGGCGGCGGCGTGAAGGGCGGCACCGTGGTGGGGTCCACCGATGAGTACGGCTATCGCGCGGAGGAAAACAAGAAGTCCGTCAATGATCTCCACGCCACGGTGATGCACCTGCTCGGTTTCAATCACGAAAAGCTCACTTATCCCTACCTCGGCCGTGAGATGCGGCTTACCGACGTGAGCGGCAACGTGATCAGGGAGATTCTGGCGTAGCGGCCGGAATCGAACGATGAGTTTGTTCGCCGGACTTGGGGAGGGGTACGCGAAGTTCCGGCCGCCCGTGCATCCGCGGATCATCGATCGCCTGCGTCCCCAACTTCCCATCCCTGTGCATCGCGCACTCGACGTGGGATGCGGGTCCGGACTCTCGACCAAAGCCATGGAAGGCCTCGCCCAACAGTGCTTCGGTCTCGAACCCGCAATCCCGATGCTCCGGTGGGCCGCCAATGTGGCGCCGTCGGCCGAATTCATCGGTGGTTATGCCGAGCAGATGCCTATCCGCACCGGCAGCATTGACCTTATCACGGCCGCCGGATCTCTCAACTTCGCCGACATCGAAGCATTCTTTCCCGAAGCGGTTCGCGTGCTCAACGCCGGTGGAACGCTCGCCGTCTACGACTTCGCCCAAGGACGCCGGTTCGCCGATTCCAGCGTCCTCGCCGAATGGTTCGATGAGTTTGCGGCGCGCTATCCTCGTCCGCCAGGAGCCGGGCGTCCGCTTGACCCCGACATCCTTGGCTCCATGAAGAGCGGCTTCCGGATCGATTCCTCCGAGCGTTTCGAAATCGGCGTCCGGCTTCACCGCGCCGCCTATGTCGACTACTTGATGACCGAGGTGAACGTTACTTCCGCCATCGCGCTTGGGGCCGTGCCGGATGAGGTCCGTCGGTGGTGCGCCGAATCCCTGCGCGACGTGTTTCCAGAGGGCTCCGGGGAGGTCCTGTTTCCAGGCTACATTGCGTGCATGAGGGTGGACACTTAGATGGCATTGCTGGTGAATTGCCGCGGGGTGGCGAAATCGTTCGGAGCCGCGCCGTTGTTTGAGAACGTCTCGCTCACGGTTGCCGAAGGGGACCGGCTGGGATTGATCGGGCCCAACGGAAGTGGCAAGACGACGCTGCTGAAGATCCTGGCCGGAACCGAAGAACCGGACACGGGCGAGCGGTCGGTCCGCAAAATGGTGAAGCTCGGTTACGTCCCGCAGGACTCGGTTTTCGCACCCGGACGCACCGTTCGCCAAGTGCTTGAAGACGCTTCCGGCGACCATGAAGAACTGGAAGCACGCCTGAACACGACCCTCGGCGCCGCCGGGCTCACCAACTATTGGAACACCGACGCCTCCACTCTCTCCGGCGGCTGGCGCAAGCGCGTGGCCGTAGCGGAAGCGCTCATCGGTCACCCCGATGTCCTGCTGCTCGACGAACCCACCAATCATCTGGACCTGGCGGGAATCCTATGGCTCGAGAAGTTGCTCGCCGATTCCGCCTTCGCGTGCGTGGTGGTGAGCCACGACCGGTATTTTCTCGAGAACGTCACGACGTCGATGGCGGAGCTGAGCCGCCAGTACCCGGATGGCATCTTTCGCAGCGACGGCGCCTACAGCCAGTTCCTCGAGAAACGCGCGGCCTTTCTCGAGGCGCAGCAGAAGCTGCAGACTTCGCTCGGGATCCAGGTGCGCCGCGAGGTGGAATGGCTCCGCCGCGGGGCCAAGGCGCGGACCAGCAAGAGCAAAGCGCGCATCGACGGGGCCTACCGGCTGATGCAGGAACTCGACGACGTCAGCACCCGCAACAAGACGGGCACGGCCACCATTGACTTCGCGGCGTCGGAACGCAAAACCAAGAAACTGATTGAAGCGAAAAACGTCCGTTGCGATTTAGGCGGCCGGACTTTGTTCACAGGGCTGAACGTAACGCTTTCCCCCGGCGTGCGGCTGGGCGTGGTGGGCGCCAACGGCAGCGGCAAGACAACGCTGCTGCGACTGTTGCTCGGTGAATTGGAGCCCACCGAAGGCAGCGTTTTCCGCGCCGACAATGTCCAGATGGTCTACTTCGATCAGAATCGCGATCAACTCGACTACGGTGTGCCGCTGCGGGAAGCCCTCGCCGAGCACGGCGATTCGGTTGTCTACCGCGGCAACGTGCAGCACGTGGCGGGTTGGGCGAAGCGGTTTCTGTTTCGGGAGGAGCAATTGGGCGTGCAAGTGGGACGGCTGTCGGGCGGGGAACGCGCCCGCGTGCTGATCGCCCGCTTGATGCTTCGCGAGGCCGACGTCCTGCTTCTCGACGAGCCCACCAACGACCTGGACATCGCGACGCTCGAAGTGCTGGAGGAGAGTCTGCTCGATTTTCCGGGAGCGCTCGTATTGGTGACGCATGACCGCTACCTGCTGGACCGTGTCTCGACCACCGTCGCCGGGATCGATGGCGACGGCGGCGTCACCCTCTACGCCGACTACGCGCAGTGGGAGCAGGACATGGGATCCCGCCGGAAGCCCCGCGCCGAGAAGGCGCCCGCCGCCGGGAAGGCGGAGCCGGCCCCCGCGAAAAAGAAGCTCTCCTACATGGAGGCCCGCGAGTGGGAGCAGATCGAGGCGCGGATCCTCGAGGCGGAGGAATTGCTCGAGGCAAAGAGGGCCGAGATGCAAGCGCCGGACGTCGTATCCGATGGTCCGCGGTTGCAGGCGGTCTACGCCGAGATGGAACAAGCCCAAGCCGATGTGGATGGGCTCTACGCGCGATGGGCGGAACTGGAAGCCAAGCAAAGCTGAACGGCTCCCTTACACTATTCCGGTTCCAACCGCGTTACACTCCATCCGTCGCGATGTCCGTCCCTGCCGTCCTGATTTGCGATCATGTTCAAACAACCATGCGACGACTGACAATTGGTCTGCTTGCCGGCGCTGCCGGTCTTTTCGCCGCGGCGCAGGAGACGGCCCCGGCTGCTTGCATCGCGGAGGCGTCTGGACAAACATCCGGCGGCGCCATCCTAAAGGTAGCGGTGCCGGCCGGTACGCGGCTGCAAGCCGGGGACGAGGTCACGGGCCGCTTGAGCCAAGGTCTGTTTTCAGGGTCGCGCGAAGTGGCGAGTGCCGGGGAAACCGTGCGATTCGCCATTGACCGCGCCTGGAAAGAGCGGGCTCCGGGATCGAGAAAAAGTGTGTGGAGTTGGATTCTCCGCCCGCTGGACTTTCCCGCTCGCAACACCTTCATCGAGTCCTCCGCCGCCGTGCTGGCGGGCGGCAAGATGCTCGGCGTTTCCGTTCTGCGCGTCTCGAAAGGGAAGAAAGGGCAACGCATCGTTTGGCTCAAGCCCGCCGCGGTTCACGATGAAGGAGCGCCGGTCCATCCGGCTTTTACCGCCGGCACTTCGATTCCCGCGGGAACTCGCTTGCGGGCCGTTCTAGTCACCCCGCTGCATTCGTCGCTGAGCCCGGAAGGCGCTCCGGTTCGGGCCGTTCTCACCGCTCCGGTTCCGGTGCCGTCTGCTGAGGGAGAGGGTGCGCTGAGGATGATTCCGGCGGGAACCGAGATTTCCGGACGAGTGGCGCGAGCCAGAGGCGCCCGGTGGCTAAGCCGTCCGGGCCGGCTGGCGGTGACTTTTCAACGGATCGCGATGCCCTGCGGCGGCGCGTCCGCCGAGTTGTCGGCCGCGGTTACGAGTCTGGATCCCGACGAAGCGACCGGGCTTCGAGTGGATCGTGAAGGCGCGATCTCCGGTGGACCGCAAGGTAAGCTGAAAACGCTTCTCCACATAGGGGCCTCGTATGCAATCGGAAAGCTGACCGATGACCTGATTGAGGAAGGTGTGAAGGGAGCGGCTGGACTCGCCGCTGGAAGCGCCGCCAGCGTCGCGCGCTACCCGAGCATCGGTGTGGGGCTGTTCCTTTTCGCCATGCAGCGTGGCCGTGAAGTGACTTTGCCGGCGTACCAGGAAGTGGAGATCACGCTCAACCGCGCCGTGGAACTGCGCTGACCGGCTACGCGGATGCCCGCGCGACTTCCTCAGCCCGCCGCATCGCGCGCAGCATGTTACCGCCCATGATTTTCCCCACGTCGCCCGCGGAAAATCCACGCTGCTTCAAGGCGGCTTCCAGGTTCCGAGTCTTGCCGATATGCTCCAGACCTTCCGGCAGCTTGAGGCCGATACTGTCGAAGTCAGACCCGACCCCGACGTGGTCCACCCCGGCCACCTTTGCCGCATGCTCGATGTGATCGACAAGCCGGCTGAGAGGCACTTGGCCGATCGCCGCCACCTCTTCCAGGTTCAGCTTCCAGAGTTCCTCCGACAGCCTCTTGCGGTCTTCGCCGAACTGCTTGCGGACCTCGCCTCGCCTGGCGCCGATCGCCGCCAACTCCCCAAACCGCGCCCGATGCGCGTCATCGAGCATTCCCGAATAATACGCCACGCCCAGCACGCCACCGTTTTTCGCCAAGGCCTTCAACATGTCGTCAGTGAGATTGCGAGGATGATTCGCCACGGTCCGGCACGCGGCGTGGGTGTTCAAGACCGGCGCCTTCGATGTTTCGATGGCATCGTAAAAGGCTTGGTCGGAGGCATGCGCCAGATCTGCCATCATGCCCAGCCGGTTCATCTCGCGGACTACGTCCTTGCCGAATTCGGTAAGGCCCTTGGGCCCGTCCGGATACTCAGCGGCGCCCACCCAGGGCGTGTTGCCGCTATGGGTGAGGCCGAGGTACCGCGCGCCCAGCCGGTAAAGCTGGCGCAGAACGGCAAGGCTCGAATCGATCATGTGGCCGCCTTCCACGCCGAGCAGTATCGCGATCTTTCCCTCGCGCTGCGCCCGCTCGACGTCGCCGGTGGACGTGGCCAGCAGCAGATCCTCCGGGTGACGCTTGACTTCCTCCACAATCGCATCGGTGATGGTGAGCGCCTGCTTCACGGCTTCGAGCGGTGTGACGCTTCTTGCCGGGGCGAACACGGCGAAGAAGCCGGCATTCAGTCCGCCTTGCCTCATCTTCGGGATGTCGACGCACGTATATGCGGTGCTCTCGCCGAGGTTGAGCCCTTCCGCCACCATGCGCGACGGCGTGTCGATATGCATGTCGAAGTAGAGCGTTCCGGCCGGTCCGGCGGGCGGCGGGGCCGGCCGGGCACAGGCTCCGAGCAACGTAGTTGCGGCGGCCGTTCCCCATTCACGTCGTGTCATGGCAGCTCAAATGGTACTACCGAGTCCCCCGGTTACTGCGAAGACCCGATGGCATAGAGTGCGTCCCGGGTTCGAATGTACATGTGGCCTTCGGTCACCGCCGGAGTTGCGAAAATGTCGGACTCGAAATCGTTGATCGCGAGAATCTCCCAATCGCCGGCCGCCCGCAGCACCACTACTTTGCCATGTTCGCTGGCGATGTACACTTTGCCGTCGACGCCGATCGGTGACGCGTAGTAGTCATCCAGCGCGCCGGTCAATCGCGCCTGCTTCAGCATCTTGCCGGTTTGCGCGTCGAGTGTGGTCGCGATGCCGCCGTTTCTCACCAGGTACAGTACCCCGTCGTAGATCAGCGGTGTCGGCACGTCGGGCAGCGATTTCTCAAAACGCCAGAGCACATGGGTGTCTGTCACGTCGCCGCTACCTCCGAGCTTCACCGCCAGCAGGCCGTTGCGCGAAGCGCGGCGGGTACGAAAGAACGTCCACTCCCTCTCGTTCAGAAAACCGTCCCGGTCCAAATCCACGGCGCGCCATGTCCCCGTGGGTTGCCATGGCTTCGGCAGTTCCGCCTGCGATAGCTTGCCGTCGCGATTGGCGTCGGCCGCCGCGCTCACCTCGGTGAAGCCGGGCAGATCCACCTGCTGCCCGGCGTCGTTCCCTGTCGTCCAGCCGTTGAAGTACACAATGCCGCCGGCGATGGTCGGAGCCGATTTCGGTTGACACGTAAGGCCGCGGACGAACCAGAGCGTGCTGCCATCCACGGCGGAATAGGCGGTGAGTTGATACGAGCCCGGCGCGATCACCTGCGCGGGGCCGCTGGGCGGGCGATAGACCAGCGGCGTCGAATATCCGTTGATCACCTCGCGGGGTTTCTTCCAGGCCATCTCGCCCGTATCGGCATCCACGGCGACAATGTAGGCGTCGGTGTCCTGATCGCACACCAGGATCACGCGCCCATCGGCATAGACGGGTGACGCCACCACGCCGTGCTGGCTGTTGAAGGGGCCAAGCGGCAGCCGCCATCGCTCGTTGCCCGCCAGGTCATACGCGACCAGGCCGAAGTCCGCGAAGAAGACGAAAACGTTCTTGCCGTCCGTGGCTGCCGTGGGCGCCGCGCGATCGTTGAGCGTGTGCTGCGGCTCGCGCCTGCTGGCCTGGATGGAGCGCCTCCACTCAACCTTTCCGGTGGCCCGGTTCAGGCACATCGTGATCAGATCGTCGCCCTCGGAGGCGGTGAGAAAAATGCGATCCCCGATGAGGATGGGAGACGACTTTCCCATCGGGATCTCCGTCTTCCACACCACATTCTTTCGTGGCCCGAATTCGGTTGGCGCCGGACCACAAGACGGGCACAGTCCGGATCCGTCCGGACCGCGGAACTGTGTCCAGCCGGCCCCGAAGAGACCGATCGCGAGCAGCGGGAGGATGAGCGTGCGCATAATCTGCTACCCATGGTAAGCCTCTCGCCGCCGCGGTGCGTCAGGGAGCGGCGATCAGCAAGGCGTTTTCCGTGGCACGGATCGCTACAGCGGTGACTTCGCTTTGAGCGCCGCCGCGTCCAACACCCAGCGCCGGATGATCTGATAGCCGCGGTCTCCAGGGTTGTAGCGCCGCCCGCCCTGATGCCCGTCCTCCTTGCCCGATTGCACGTTGAGAGGCTTGCGCAGCAGCTTCGAGTTCTCCACCTCGGCCGGATCGTTCACACGGTCGAGCAGCAGGCGATAGTTTGCCCAAATCCCGGCGGCGCTCATGTAGCCGGAACTGGCGGCCGCGGTTAGTTCCATGGAAGGCACGCGGCCCGCTACTCCGTGGCAGCTCAGGCAAGCCAACTCATCGTCTCGATTCGGGCGGAGCAATTCCGGCGTCACATGGTCCCGGAAGTACTCGAAATTCTTTCGCCATTCCGGGCTGAGCGATGCCGTTCCTGGCGCATCCTTCTCGTAGAGCTTCGGCTCCTGCTTTTCGAGCACGTTGCGCACCGCATCGTGGTTTCGGACGCGGGCATTCGATCTGGCCAACCCGAGCGCACCCAGCCGCAGCCGCTTGTCCACTTTGCCGGTAAGCTGACGGGCCACCAGTTCGGCGGAGCGCTGCCGGTAGGCGCCGTACTTGTCGTCGAACTTAGCCGTGGTTTGTACTTCGGGAATCGGCGTCTCCCACTCGAGCAGCCACTTGGCGCTGTCGAGCCACAGCATCTCCTCCATCGGGCTGCGAAACTTCGCCGGCATCGTGGCGAGCAGTGCCTCGGTCTGCAAGTCGGGATTGCCGTGCAGGACCCGGGCCAGAGATCGAGCGAGATACCAGTCTGTGGAGTCCTTCTCCATTTGCAGCGGCTCGCGCAGATTCTCGGGGAGGGCCGCGCGATCTTCCGGGAATTCCGGCACCAGCAGTTTGTAGAAGATCTTCTGCTGTTCCGCCGTCTTTGGCATGTTCCAACGCGCGCGCGCGAACAGCTTCAGGATCGGGTTCACCAGTTCCACGCGCCGCTCGGGCTCTGTGGCGCCGCGATGGACCTGCTCCATCAACGGCTCCACGAATTCCTGCGCCGCATTCAGCGTGATTACACGCGGGTCCGCTAGCGATGTGGCCGCTAGCGTGCGGAACTGCTCGGGACCATTCGTGGACGCATCGAGTAGCTTCTTCTGCAGGGGTTCATACGTGATGTTGGCCGCGGCCTCGAGCGACAACCGTACGTGATCTTCCGATGCGCCCGCCGGCGGAGAATTCCAGTACGCGTACACTGCTTTTCCAACTGCATCGCTGCTTTTTGGCGTCACGTACCCCATTTGCCCGGGGCCGCCATCGCCGCCGGCCTGGTTGTAGTACGTAGCCGCCACATTGGTGACGCGTCGGATCAGCGCCGGCGAGGGATTGGCGTCCATGCGGGCTTCGATCTGCTGGAACAACCGGGTGAGTTCGGGATACTGATGTTCCTTGCTGCCGTTGGCGCGCTGCCCGTTGGCGATGAACAGCGCCTCGGTCTGGTAGCGCCGTGCGTTATCCGCGAGCACCGACGGCTCCTCTTTTTCGAGCGCGGCGAGAAACGCGCGGTTCAGATCGTCCCTCACCGGCGGATTCCAGACCCACCAATTCCATGCCGCCCGTGTGGACCAGGCGCGGACAGCCGGATGCGGATCGTCGAGCATCATTCGCGAAAGCAATCCGGTGATGCGCGGCCATCCCACGGCCGAGTGCGGCATTACAGTGTCGGCCCGCATGATGAGCGCCCCGGCGGCGGATTCCCGGGTACGGTCGTCGGCAGTCGCCAGGGCGGGGAAAAGTGTGTCCCACCCTTTGTCGTCGAGCAGAGTCTGCCGCATGCCCCAGCGGGCGGCCTCGCGAACCATCTTGACCGGATCTCCGAGTCCTGCGATCTGATACGCCACGCCCCGCTCGTCGTGCAGTCCACCGAGCGCTAGCTGCGCCCAGTAGCGGACCAGCGGGCTCGCGTGAGACGCGCCGGGGACGACGAGTGGGAGGTACTGACGGTCGCCCGGCGAAAGGCCCAATTGAGCGAGAGCGCGGAATCGTCCAACCGTGTCCGCCAGCGTCTCCCCACTCTTGGGCGTGAGCGATTCGGGTGTTGGTCCGGAGTCGGAAACCGGGTAATAGCGGGCGAGAGCGTGTAACACGTACGCGGTGGTGACGAAGCCGGTGAGCGCGTGCTGGTTCCACCGCCCGTAGACGTCCTGCCTGCCGAGCAGGGCCTTCACCGCGCGCGCCACGCGTGGGTCGTCGCGGGACACGCCCAGGGCATGGAAGGCGGTAATCGCGAGTGCCGTGGGGGAGGGATCCACGTCGGCGTCGTCCAGTTTCAGCTTCCATGTCCCGCCCGCCTTGTCGGCGGTCCCGGGGCTGAATTGCCACATGCCGTCGGGACGCTGAATCGACGTCAACCGGCGTGTGTCCTCCGCGATGCTCGCGTCGATCTTCGCCAGAAACTCCTTGGTCTGGTCGGACTCCCCGCGGAGCGCCAGATACTCCGCGGGCGAAAGGAAGACTTCCTTGAAGAACAGAATGCGGTTCGACAGATCATCGGAAAACTTCGGATTCACCGCCAACATCTTGTGTGCTCTTTCCTCCACGGCGTCGAAGTATTTCGGGTTGCGCGTGGTGCGCCACGCCCGCATCAGGATTTCGCTGGCGAAGCGGTACACCAACGCCTGGCCGATGTTGGAACCGGGTCCCGCCGCGTTGATGCCGGCTGGGTCCGAGGACTGGAGAACGAAATTGGCGGCGCGGATCTGTTGGGTGGAATGAAGACGGCGGGCGGGCACCAGGGATTCGAGCAGCGTCACGTTGTAGCCAGCCACGCGCGTGCCCGCGGGACCGTCACCCAGGTCGAGCGGGGCCAGGCTGGTGTTGTTGGCCGCCTCGGCCAGAGTGTTGGTGGGCCGCATCGATTCGTACGCAAGGTTGCGGAGGTGGCGTAGGTTCACGACGTTCTCGGGACGGTAGCCGTGCTGCATCGCCCCGATTGGTCCCCAGACGCCCGATTGGGTGTGGCAGCTCATACAGTGGGACCCCAGCAGGCTGCCGGTGTCGCGGATGCGCCGGTCCACCGACGCGCCCCGCGGGCGGTTGAGCAGCCAGGCGTCCACTTGGCCCAAATGGTCGTACATGGCTTGCCGAATGGCTTCCGGGACCGTTGCGTACGGCGCCGGCTTTCGAATCCGCAACTCCACTTCGTAGCCGGGCGAGTTGGCTTCCACTTTCAGAAAGTAGACGCCGCCCGGCTGCAGGATGCGGCTCATCGCCGTGCGGTGCCCTTCCGTTTGCTGGTGCACCCGCTCGTTCGGGTTGGCGCCCTCGCGGTATTCCTTCCCGTCGGCGGTGTAAAACAGCAACTGGGCCACCACCAGTGGGTCCGGAAGACCCAGGTTGGCGGTGAACAAACGCGGCTGTTGGCCCCTGAATTCGATGCGGAACCAGTCGATGCCGGAGGCGCCGATCAGTCCGTTGTCGAAGTACTCGGCGTCGTCGGCCCCGCCGGTGATGTGCACGGTTTCGTCGGTGTCGCTTGCGCCGAGCACCACCGGCTGAGCGGCGGAAATCGAATCGTTGGGTTCGGCTTCGAGGATCGTGCCGCGGGAGGATGCTCCCGGTTCTATCGGCTTCAGCCACAGATTCATCGAAATGGCGAGCCCCGCCGGGAGCGGCGTCTTACGCGGAAAGGCGTTCAATCTTTCGACGGTTCCGGTTTCACGCCATCGCGGACGATTGAAGATCGGCTCTTCGTCCTCCACGCGGCTGATTTGCAAGGTGTAGGAACCCGCCGCCGGAGCGCGGAAAACCAGGAAAAAGTCCGGATCGAATGCATGCAGGATCTTGCGGTAACCGGCCCACTCCACCGCCAGCCTGGCGTTGGGCGGGAGCGCCGAAGGCGTCGCGATTCCAGCGTAGACTTCGACCGTCTCGCCCGCGGCAAGCCGTATTGACTGCGCGTGGCTGGCGGCGAACTCGATCGTTTCGGCGGTCGCGGCGGCCGCTATTAGGAAAAAAAAGAACAGTCGTAGCATCGCCCTCTTCGAGGATGCTATCAGATTCAGCCGAATTCCCGCGCGCGGACTATCGCTTCACCCTGAGTTTTGGCTTCAGACTTTCCGCGTCGCCGATGGCGATCGTCACCTCATGCTCTCCCTCTTCCACCGATTCGGGAACCAGCAGGCGCACCTCGGCAAGGCCGGCGAAACCGGGCAGCAGGATCGTATCGGCTACCACGGCCTCGGTCGCGCCGATCCACGCCTTCACCACGGCCGTTGGACGGGAGAATAGTTCCGCCGGCGCGGCCGACCCGCTCGGGGCCGGCGGGTCGACGCTGCCCTGCCCGGTGACGAATACACGGATCTCGGAGCCAGACGCGGCCGCATTGTCGGCGGATGCCACCGACCCGTCGCTGAGGATCGCCATCACGCGGTCCGGACCGTTGGTAAGCAGCGCCGGAGCCGTGGACTGCAACGGGAAGATTGCCTCGCCGCTGGACTTCCCCTTGAACGCCACGCGGAGCGTGGCCTCGCCAGGTGCCACCTCATAGGGGATCTGCCCGGCGATTTCGCTCGTACCGGTCATCGCAAGCGGCGCCGCCACGCCGTTGATGAACACCTGCGCGTCGCCGAGTGTTAGCGGATAGGGAGGCTCGGCGGACGCTGCCGTGGCAAGGTCCTTGCCGGAGATCCGGAATAGGCTGCCAGGCGACAGCGCGGGACGGCCGTCCACTGAGTTCACGATTGGGGCGGCTGACAGTTCGGGAACGATTTCCACCGGCACCGGCATCAGCTTGACGATGCGGTAGTTCAGGCTGTCGGCAACGTAAATAGCGCCATTCGGCCCGGCTGCTACGTCGGAAGGTCCCCGCAGGGGAGCGCGATTGGCGGGAGTGGCTGCACCCAGGTCGGAGACGCCCGGGGCGCCGGTCCCGGCGATCGTCCTGAGGGCGCCGGAGGCAGTGATCATGCGGATCCGGTGGCCTTCGGTTTCAGCGAAGAACACGTTGCCGCCGGCATCCACGGTGATCCCCATCGGCAGTTCGATCGCGGCCTCGGTAGCTTTGCTGGCGTCGCCCTGGAAACCCACCAGCCCGCTGCCGGCGATGGTGCGGATCACGCCGTTGGTGTCGATCTTGCGGATGCGGTTGTTCTCTGTGTCGGCGATATAGATGTTTCCGGCCGCGTCCACGGCCGCGTCCACCGGCGCCGCCAAGCGCGCCGAGCGGGCATCGAACCCGTCGCCGCGGAAGTCCGCAACGCCGGTGCCGGCGACGACCGTCAATTGACCGCCTGGGGCGATCCGGACGAGGGCGTGTACGCTCGGAACCGGCAAGTAAACCGTACCTCCGGCGTCGGAGGCGATGCCGCGCAGGTTTTCTCCCACGTTGGACCGGAGTGTGATCGTGTCGCCCGCGGCGTTCACCCTGCGCACGCGGCGGCCTTCCCCATCCGCGATGTAGAGATTGCCTTCGGCATCGGTTGCCAGCCCCCGTGGCCGCCGCAATGCCGCGAGATTCGGCGGGCCGTCATCGCCAGTAACTCCCGCTTGTCCGGTGCCGGCCCAGCGGCGGATGGTGCCGCTCGCTTCCACCTTGCGCACCACGTTGTAGGTGAGATCCGAAAGGAAGAGATTTCCCGCTGCGTCCACAGCCAGCGAATCCACTTCCCCGATGGCCGCTCGTTCGGCCTGGCCGTTGTCGCCGAAATTGCCAGGAACTCCCAATCCCACCACTTTCGACGCCGTGTAGGTCGGGACCGCCGGTTCGAGAACTTCAAGCCGGACCGGGATCTCGAGCGGACTATTCACTGCGTCCGCGGCTGCGATTTCGATCTTCGATTCGTAGACCCCGGGAGCGAGGCCGGCGGTACGCACCTCGATAGTGGCCGGGGCAGGCGCCTGCTCCACGGCCGGAGAGACTACCAGCCATTCCTCATTGCCCTTGGTGACCTTCACTGGCAATCGCCAATCATTGGTTTCCGCCGCCGCGATCGTAAACCGCAGGTGGCCCGGTTCGCCGGCCGGCAGCCGGAACGAGTAGGGAAACTCGGGTGCGGCCAGGGTTGCTTTAGCGAACCCGTAACGGCTGCTCCATTCGCTACCGATGCCCGTGACCGCGCTCGGTCGGCTCTGGAACAGGCCATTCGTCGCGCCCGCCCAGAGGATTTCCCGCTGTGTGGGGTCGACGGCCAGATCCAGGACAGCGTTGGAACTGACGCATCCGCCCGGCGGCGAACCTCGATCCGGAGTCACGCAGATTCGATCGAATCCGATACTCGGATCCGAACACCGGACCGAAGCCTCGGACGCATTGGAAACCAGCGCGCAGCGGTTCCGGTAGATTTCACCCCGGACGCGCGACGTGGCGAAGAGTCCGCCAATGCCGTTGAAGTACAAACGCAGCGGACGGAGCCGCTCCCGCGTCGCTTCGATGATGGCGAAGGCCCAGCCTTCCTCCTGAATCAGGTCGCCGCTCTTGTAGATGCCGTTGCCGGTGCCCGCTCCCGCACCGCTGGCGGCGAGATAGCCCACCGAGGGATTGGTGGGGTCCACCATCATGTGCGTGACAACTGTGGTGCCGCTGATGCCGGCCACCGTATTTCGGTTGATGGTCCAGGTTTCGCCCTCGTCGGCGCTCCGGTAGAGTCCGCCCGATGACTGCGCCGCATACATCCACCGCGGTTGCGACGGCGAGATGGCGAACGCCGAGATCTGCGGGGGCAGGTCTCCGCGCAGCGTCCATGTCTCGGCGCCGTCCACCGATTTGAACAACTGTCCGCCCAATCGAACGTACAGCGCTTGGTTGGACTCCACCCATTGCAGCAATTCCACTGTCGCTGCCGCCTCCGGCAACCCTTTGTTGGCCACCGCCCAGGTGGCGCCGCCGTCGGAGGACTTCCACACCGCGCCATCCTCGGCCTCGGTGCCGGCAAAGACCGTGTTGGGACTCTTGGGCAGGACAACGATCGCGGTGATCAGCGGCTGGCGGCGGCCAGCCGCCTTCAGTGCCACCGGTTCGTATCGCAGTCCACCGTCAATCGAGCGGAGCAGACCTCGTCCCGTGCTGGCAAAGATGGTGAGCGGCTGCGTGGCTGCGACGGCGACCTTGGTCACTCCAGCGTTCATCACAAGTTGAGCGGGCAAGGGCAGAACCGAACAGAATTGTCCGATCAGTATCAGAGCTGGAATCGCAGGCAGGCGGTAGAACCATTGCGGGCGCGACGGCTCGCGTCGGTTCAACTCGAATTTCATCATCTCCGTTTATTATGAACCGGAACAGGCGGGGGGCTGCTGATAGCGTTCCGGATCCCACTTCAAACCACTGCCGAATTCGAGGCCGAGCAGATGGCGAAGACCCTGCCTTCCGCACGAACGGACCGAAGCCGAACCCTCGAACTTCGTGCCGTCGATCTGGAAGTTCACGAACGTCCGCACCGGGATCGGCTCAGGACAATCGACTCGCATTCCAGACTGCGATATGTCGACGCAGCGAGCTCGGGCGTACAACGACTGCCCGCCCTCGCCAGTCCACATGAGCCGGACTTTCCGATCCGTTTCCTTCCGCTGGTGTCTTCTTAATCCAATGCCCATGATGAACCTGCACCCAAGCCTCTCATCGGCAGGGACGGACGATCTCCTTAGGGGGTGCGGACGGCAAGGCAGATGCATAGGACAAGGCCCCGGTTCCAGCCTGGGTGCTGGAATCCCGGGGCCTCTGAGGGGCTGACGGTGGGCTGGGTCCCACCGCCGGGGATGCTAAGTCGATGACGACTTACGATTGCCCTTCAAGGTGCAAAAGAAGTTCCAGACCCCTTTGTCCTATTTTCAATCGTTTACCGGCTCCGCTCCCGTGTGAATTCACCCGCTTGCGCCATTGGCCCCACCCAAACTACCCTCACCGGCCAACCGGAGGATCTCCCGGAACACATCGTCCGGATCCCGATCGCCTTCCACGGCGCGAAACCGGCTCCCGGCGTAGTGGCCCAGGACGGGGCCGGTCTTGGCATGATAGGTCGCCAGTCGTTCCAGGACCACTTCCGGCTTGTCGTCGGCTCGGCGAATGAGGGGGGAGCCGCATTCCGCGCAGTAGGTGGCGGGGTGATCGGCGTCGTTGAAAACACGGCGGCAGTGCGAGCACTGGCTTCGCGAGGAGAGGCGCCGGACGATCACATCGCGAGGCACTTCCAGGTGAATGGCCAGCGCGGGGGGGAGGCCGCGCTTCTCGAGTGCACGGTCTAGAAAACTCGCTTGCGCTACCGTCCGCGGATAGCCGTCGAGAATGATGCCGCCGTTCTCGAGGCGATCGAGTCTGTTTTCGATCATCCGGTTCACCATGTCATCGTTGACATACTGTCCGGCGGCGAGGACAGCCGCGAGTTCCCGCCCGAACGGCGTATTGGATTCGGTCTCGGCGCGCAACAGATCGCCCGTGGACACGGCCGGTATCTGAAGCCAATTGCTGAGCAGCCGGGCTTGTGTGCCTTTTCCGCATCCCGGAGGCCCAAAAAGAAGAAGGATCACGTTGAGTATTCAGGCCGGAGGAGCGGTTTCCGCCAAGCTGCTCCGGCAATTTTCAATATACTCCAGGAACCGGCGTCCATACCGGTCCAGCACCTCCTCGGTCCCGCCGCCGAGCAGGGGCGAGCACATCTCGTAGGCGATGCTGCCTTGGAAGCCGCCGTCGGCCAACCCGCGAAGAAACGCGGGATAGTCGATGAACCCTTCGCCCATGGGTACGGCCTGGGCGTAAGGGGTCTGCTTTTCGTAGTTGATCACGGCAGCGTTGTAGCGGTAGCGGGGACGGAGTTGATAGTCGGCGATGGTGGTGTGCGCGGTGATGGGAGCCATGCGGCGCGCCACGCGGTAGAGGTCGTCGCCGTGCAACGCGGGTGACCATGCATCGAAAAGGGCCCGGCAATTGGGTTTGTCCACGGCGCCGATCAGGTCGAACAGCGAATCCGCGCCCACGCCGAGGTCGTGATGATTCTGTACGCCGATCGTGACGCCGAGATCGGCGGTGCGGCGGGCGCACTCCTCCAGGGCGGCCACCACGATGTTCCATTGCGCGAGGTAGTTCGACGCCGCGTTCTCGTAGCCGGTGAAGACGCGGATGAGCGAGCCGCCCAGATCGCGCGCGAGGCGGGCGAGTTCGACGACGTAGGAGATTTGGATTTCGCGGTGTGGGACTTCGCCGTGCTCGAGATCCGCCGTGAAGTTGGTGTAGCCGGCAACGACGACAGTGCCGAGACCGCGCCCGGCAAGGCGATCGCGGAGACGAGCCCGGGCGTCGCCGTCGTAATCGAGCGGGCTCAGGTGCGGACGCTTGGCCATCAGCATCACCCCGGAATAACCAAGTGCGGCGGCTTTGTCGACGAACGCGTCCACGGTGAGAAAATGCTGGCCCCAGGATCCCGAATAACTGACCGAGTGAAGAATCGAAGGTCCCATCGTAAGTCCCGGCGCCTATTGCATCGAAGAATAAATGAACGTGATGATCCCGAGCACAGTGGCCAGGAAAATACTGTGCCGGGCGGTGAAGCGGAACAGTTTTGCCTCGTCCTCGGGCTTCATGCCCGTGGCTGCGGCGGCGACGGCGAGGCTTTGCAGGCTGATCATTTTGCCCATCACGCCCCCGCTCGAATTGGCCGAAGCCATAAGAACGGGATCCAGCCCGAGGCGCTGCGCCGTCACCACCTGCAGGTTGCCGAACAGCGCATTGGCCGAGGTGTCGCTGCCGGTGAGGAACACGCCGAGCCAGCCGAGCATCGCGCTGAAGAAGGGGAAGACGGCGCCGGTGGCGGCGAAGGCGAGCCCAAGCGTGGCGGTGGCGCCGCAATAGTTCATCAGGAACGCCAGGCCGAGCACGGCGGCGATGGTGACCATGCTGAGGAACAGTTGCTTGGCGGTGGCAACCAGAATCCCGACGTATTTGCCGGGCGACATCCGTAAAACGATCATGGCGGCAAGCGTGGCGAACAGGCAGGCAGTGCCGGAGGCGGAGAAGAAGTTGAAGGTGTATTGCGCGGCGTAAGGCGACGGCGTGTTCACCACCGGCTCCACCCGGGTGACGAGATTATGAAGACCCGGCCAGTCGAACTTCACCGTGGCCTGGTTGAGGATCGCCTTGATCGACTCATTGCCCCATAGCAGCACGAATAGCACCAGGAACAAGTAAGGGGACCAGGCGAGCAGCGTCCGGCCGGCGCCATGGCTTTTCGGCTTCTCCATCACCGCGGCGGCGCCGTCGAACACGAACCGCTGCACGGGTTTCCAAACCTGGAACAAAGCCACCAAAGCCACGATGGCCGCCAGCGCGCTGAGAATGTCGGTGAGTTGCGGACCGACGTAATTCGACACGTAGAACTGGGTGCCGGCGAAGGCGACGCCGCACAGAGCCACCGCCGGCAGCACGCCACTGAGCGCCTGCCATCCGCCCATCACCATGATCAGGTAGGCGGGGATGAACAGCGAGACAGGAGCGCAGATGCGGCCCACCCAGGCGCTGAGTTCGTTCATCGGGAGGCCGGTGATGCCGGCCAGGGTGACGACGGGGATGCCGATCGATCCGAACGCCACCGGCGCGGTGTTGGCGATAAGACAGATTCCGGCGGCGTAGAAGGGCGAAAATCCGAGACCTGTCATCATGGCGGCGGCGACGGCCACCGGGGTGCCGAATCCGGCCGCGCCCTCAATGAATGCGCCGAGCGCGAATGCAATCAGCAGCGCTTGCAGGCGGCGGTCGTCGGTGAGGCCGCCGATAGAATCCTTGATGATTTCGAAGTTGCCGGTCTCGACGGTGATCCGGTAGAGAACGATAGCCCAATAGACGATCCAGCCGATCGGGAACAGCCCGAAAGCCGCGCCGTTGAATACGGAACTGATTGCGAGGCCGGCCGGCATCTGGTATAGACCGATGGCGACGGCGAGCGCGGCCGCGAGTCCGGACAGTCCAGCGATCCATGCGGGCTTGCGCGCGATCCCGATCAGATAAAGCAAAACGAAGATGGGAATGGCCGCTACCAGCGCGGAGAGAGCCAAGCTATCGGCGAGAGGAGTGTAGTTTTGTTGCCACATGGGTTGACTGACCTTGATATGCGATATGAGGCCCCCATGTCAAGTACAATAGGTCCCGATGCCTACGAACACGTTCGACCGCCGGCGGTTCCTGCAAACGCTTAGCGCCGCTCCCATTGCCATTCCCGGTGCTGCTGGAGTCGCTGCTTCCGTGGCCGTTTCGGCCGCCCACGCCGCGGAGAAACGCAAGGCCCGGTTGCGCACCGCCATCTGCGCCTACTCGTTCCGCGACGCTCTCGCCAAGAAAACCCTCACCTATGAGGACCTCATTCCAATGGCGGTGGAAAACGACGTCGATGGCCTGGACCTGACCGTGTACTGGTTCCCCTCCACCGAATCGAGTTTCCTCATGCCCCTCCGCCGCATGGCCTACCAAAATGGGGTCGAGTTGTATTCGATCTCCGTGCGGACCAACATGTGCCAGCCCACCGCGGACCTGCGCAAGAAAGAATTCTCGACGCTACGGAAGTGGGTGGACGTGGCGCACGAACTCGGCGCCGGGCACATCCGCGTGTTCGGCGGCACGGTGCCCAAAGGGGAAACCGAGGATCACGCCGCCACATGGGTGGTGGATATTCTGAACTACGCGGCCGAGTATGCGGGGTCGAAAGGCATCGTGCTGGGCCTCGAAAATCACGGCGGCATCACCGCCAAGGCAGACCGCATCGTGGATATCGTCAAGCAGGTGAACTCGCCCTGGGTGGCCGTGAATCTCGACACCGGTAATTTCGACGCAGATGCGTACGAGCAGATCGCGAAGATTCTTCCTTACGCGGCCAACGTGCAGTTCAAAACCGAAATTCGCGTCGAGGGCGGCAAGCGCGTTCCCGCGGACTGGGACCGTCTGACGAAGATGTTGGCCGATGGTGGCTATCGCGGCTACCTCGCGCTCGAGTACGAGGGACAGGGAGACGCAAGGGCGGCGGTGCCTCCCCTGCTCACCGAGTTGAACCGGCTGGCCCACAAGTACTCCGGGTGAGAGGCCAGCGTTGCAACTGCATTTTGTCGACTACCTGATCCTGGTCCTCTATTTCTCTTTCGTCCTCGGCATTGGATGGTGGCTCAAGAACCGCGTCAAGTCCAGCGAGGACTTTCTAACGTCGAGCCGTTCGGTGCCTCTGTGGATCACCAGCCTGGCGTTTCTGGCCGCCAACATGGGCGCGCAGGAAATGGTGGGCATGTCGGCGTCGGGCGCCAAATACGGCATCATGACCGCCCATTTCTACTGGATCGGAGCCGTGCCGGCGATGATCTTCGTGGGTGTGTTCATGATGCCCTTCTACTACGGTTCGAAGGCTCGCAGCGTGCCCGAATATCTCAAGTTGCGCTTTGACGAGAAGACGCGCGCCTTCAACGCGGTCACCTTCGCGGCCATGACGGTGTTCTCGTCCGGCATTTCGATGTACGCGCTCGGCTTGCTGTTTCAATTGCTGCTCGGATGGAGCTTTTCGTCCTCGATCATCCTTTCCGCGATCATCGTTCTCGTCTACACCTATCTGGGCGGGCTTACTTCGGCCATCTATAACGAGGTGCTCCAGTATTTTCTGATCACGCTCGGCTTTGTGCCGCTGGCAGTTCTGGCGGTGACGCGGGCCGGAGGCTGGAGTGGGCTGTCGCAACGAGTGCCGGAAGTGATGACCCACTCATGGCGATTCGCCGGCGACGCCTCGGCCAACCCGATGGGCGTGGAAGCATTCGCCATGGTGGCCGGGCTCGGATTCGTACTCTCGTTCGGCTACTGGTGTACCGACTTCCTGGTTGTACAGCGGGCCATGGCCGCGCAGAACATGAACAACGCACGGCTGACCCCGGTTCTGGCGACTTTCCCGAAAATGCTCATTCCGTTTTACGTGATCGTTCCCGGCATCGCCGCCCTCGCCCTACAGGGCATGGACCTTGGTTATCTGCTGCCCAAAAAGGGCGACGGATACGATTACGACCAGACGCTCACTACCCTGATGACGCAGTTCTACCCGAACGGCATGCTGGGCGTAGGGCTCACCGCGCTCATTGCCTCTTTCATGTCTGGCATGGCGGGCAACGTCACCGCCTTCAATACCGTATGGACCTACGACATCTACCAGAGCTACCTACGGCCCGGCGCGCCGGACCGGCACTACCTGAACGTGGCCCGCGTCACCACGGTGGTGGGAATCGCTCTGTCGGTGGGTACGGCCTACTTGGCGCAGTCATTCAACAACATGATGGACTTTCTCCAACTGGTGTTCGGCTTTGTGAACGCGCCGCTGTTTGCCACCTTCCTGTTGGGCATGTTCTGGAGACGGAGCACCGGGCACGGCGCGTTTGCCGGGTTGGTTTCCGGTACGGCCGCGGCCGCGCTCACCCACGGCCTCACGATCGCCGAAGGCAAGGGTGCGTGGCTTTCCCAATTGCACCAATATCCTTCGGCGATGGCGCAGAATTTTTGGATCGCGATATACGCCTGGTCGGCGTGCTTTGTCATCACTATCGTGGTGAGCCTTGCGACCCGTCCGAAACAGGAGGCCGAACTGGAAAATCTCGTCTATGGCCTCACCCCGGCCCTCCCTGAGCAAGGGGTATCCTGGTTTATGCGACCCGGCCTGATGGCCGCCATTGCCGGCGGCGCTTGCCTCATTCTCAACTTCTGGTTCTGGTAATGGATTTACGTCTACCCACTGGCAGCTTCTTTTCCGCCGTCGGAGTCATCTTGTGTCTCACCTCGTGGTTGATGCCGGAAGCCCGTCCACGGCTTAGCCCGATTGATGTAAATCTCTACGCCGGCATGGCGATGTTTCTGTTCGGAGGGACGCTTCTTTGGCTGGCGCGTCGCGGCAGTTGACCTTTCGCGCGCCCGGGCGCGTCAATCTGATCGGCGAGCACACGGACTACAACGCGGGCTTTGTGCTTCCAATGGCGCTGGGGTTGGACTGCAGGGCCACCTTTGTGCCCGCTGCGCAGGCCGCCAACGGCAACGCCCTGTTGCGGGCGTGGTCCAACAACTTGTCTTTGGCGCGCCAATGGACGCTCGACGAACTTCGGCAGGCGCGTCCCAGCGGGGACTGGTCCGACTACGTGGCCGGGGTGGCGCAGCAACTCATCAGGGCCGGCTGCAAGCTGAGCGGTGGCGAGATCCTCATACAGAGCGATGTGCCGATCGGTTCCGGATTGAGCTCCTCGGCGTCCCTCGAAGTGGCGGTCGCCCTGGCGCTTCTCGATTCACGCAAGATGGATCCGATCGAGGTGGCGCATTTGTGCCATCGGGCTGAGAACGAGTTTGTCGGTCTGCCGTGCGGGATCATGGATCATTTCGCGTCCTTGTTCGGCCGCCGCGATCATGCGCTCTTGCTCGATTGCCGGGACTTGTCGAGCCGGGCGGTACCGATTCCGCGTAACGTCACCTTCTTGGCCGTCAATTCGATGGTGAAGCATGAGTTAGGCAACACCGCCTATGCGACGCGGGTTCGCGAGTGCGCTGCCGCGGCGCGCGTGTTCGGGGTGGAGAGTCTGCGGGATCTTGGCCTGGATCGGCTTGATTCCGGTGAATGCGAAGGGACGCCGCTCCGCCGGGCCCGGCACGTAGTGACGGAAAACCAGCGGGTCCTGGACTTCGTAGCTGCCTGCGAACGGGGCGAGTCCGCCGCGATGGGCCGGCTGATGGTGGAATCCCATATCAGCTTGCGGGACGACTACGAAGTGAGTTGCACCGAGCTGGACTTTCTCGCGGCCACGGCACTCCAACTGCCGGGAGTCCACGGCGCCCGGATGACCGGTGGCGGCTTCGGTGGTTGCACCGTGAATCTCATCGATCCGGCCGCCGAGCCCGAATTCCGTGCGCGAATCGCCGAGGAGTACCAGGCACGGTTCGGTCGCGCGCCGGAGGTCCACGCCTGCCGCCCGTCCTGCGGGGCGGGTCCGGATCACCAACGGTAGCCAGAAAAGAATCCTCTTGCTCTGAGAGGATTCTTCGCGCGTGCGCACTACTAGTGCATAGGCAACTTGGCAATGTCCTCCGGGCGCGTAGTCATCGCCCGTCATCTCCTCTCAGCTCCTCCAGAGAGGCTAGATAGCTGGCCCGGGAATCGAAAGGTTCCCGGGCCGCCGCAATTTCGGCTGCTTCGCGCGCGCTGATCAGGATCTGCACCCGATCCCCACATTTGGAGCCCGCTAGGCGTTGAAACAGGGCCAGGGGTCGTGTTCCAATAGGAGTTACTCCCCACAGCGTCAGGAGGCATCCGATTGGAAAAGTCCATCCTCGCCCTGGAAGACGGTAGCGTCTTCGAGGGCAGGAGCTTTGGTGCGCGCACGGTGCGCAGCGGTGAGGTTGTTTTCAATACTTCGATCACGGGTTACCAGGAAATTTTCACAGACCCGTCCTATTGCGGGCAGATCGTAGTGTTGACCAATCCTCAGATTGGCAACTACGGCGCGAATGGGGACGATTGCGAATCCGCCCAGCCCTTCATTGAGGGGCTGGTGGTTCGGGACTTCGCTCCGGTCGCCTCCAACTGGCGATCCGAGGAAGACGCGAATCGCTTTCTCGAGCGCAACGGGGTTCCCATCGCGTCGGGGATCGACACGCGGGCGCTGGTGCGCAAGCTGCGGAGTGGCGGCGTGCTGCGCGGCGTTCTGTCGGGCGATGGCGGGGATCCGGCGAAGTTGGTGGAAATGGCGCGCTCCATCCCGAGCATGGCCGGGCTGGATCTGGCGACCCAGGTGTCAACGGCCAAGCCGTATGAGTGGACCGAGAGCGTGAAGGCCTGTTCTCCCTCCGAGCAGATCGGGAAGACCGCGGAGCCGGGCCGGCATCACGTGGTGGCCTACGATTTCGGCATCAAACGCAATATTCTCAGGCGCCTGGTGCAGGTGGGTTGCCGCGTGACGGTGATTCCGGCGCTCACACCCGCCGAAGATGTGCTCGCGCTGAAGCCTGACGGACTCTTTCTCTCCAACGGGCCCGGAGACCCGGAACCTCTCGAGTTTCAGGCGGGACAGGTGCGCCAACTCGTCGGGAAGGTGCCGATATTCGGGATCTGTCTGGGGCATCAGGTTCTGGCCCTTGCACTCGGGGGTAAAACCTTCAAGTTGAAATTCGGCCACCGCGGGGCAAACCATCCGGTGCTCAACTATCGCACGAACCGCGTTGAGATTACGTCTCAGAATCATGGGTTTGCGGTGGATCCGGACTCCCTGGACGCGGGCAAAATCGAACTGACTCACATCAATCTGAACGACGATACGCTCGAAGGGTTCCGCCACCGCAGCGAGCCGGTGTTCTGCGTCCAGTACCATCCGGAGGCGGCGCCGGGTCCGCATGACTCGCGATACCTGTTTGACGACTTCGCCGCGATGATCGCGGAAAACAAAAAGGCCTGACAATAGAATGCCGAAACGGACCGACCTGAAGAAAATCATGATCGTGGGCTCTGGGCCCATCGTGATCGGACAGGCATGCGAGTTTGACTATTCGGGCACCCAAGCGTGCAAGGCGCTGCGGGCCGAAGGGTATGAAGTGGTTCTGATCAACTCGAATCCGGCCACGATCATGACCGATCCGAATCTGGCGGACCGCACCTACGTGGAGCCGATCACGCTCGACTACGCCGAGGAAATCATCAAACGGGAGCGGCCCTGCGCGCTGCTTTCCACCGTTGGCGGACAGACCGGGCTGAATCTGTCCATCGCGCTGGCGGAAGCGGGCGTGCTCGAGAAGTATGGCGTGGAGTTGCTCGGAGCCAAGGTCGAGTCCATCAAGAAAGCCGAAGACCGGCTCTTGTTCAAGGACGCTATGCGGAAGATCGGGCTGGAAACGCCACGATCCCTGCTCGTGAACAACGTGGAGGCGGGCGTGGAGTTCGCCGCCAAGTGGGGCTATCCGGTCGTCCTGCGCCCCAGTTTCACCCTGGGTGGGTCGGGCGGCGGAATCGCCTACAACCTCGAAGAGCTCGAAGAGGTGCTGCAGCGCGGGATCGACCTGTCGCCCGTGGGCGAGGTGCTCATTGAAGAGAGCGTTCTCGGGTGGAAGGAATTCGAACTCGAGGTGATGCGGGATCTCGCCGATAACTGCATCATCATCTGCTCGATCGAGAATTTCGACCCGATGGGCGTGCATACCGGCGACTCGATCACCGTGGCTCCGGCCCAGACCCTCACCGACCGTGAATATCAAATGATGCGCGACGCCTCGCTCGCGTGCCTGCGCGAGATCGGTGTGGACACCGGCGGATCGAACGTACAGTTCGGGCTCAATCCGAAGGACGGCCGGATGGTGATCATCGAGATGAACCCGCGCGTGTCGCGGTCATCGGCGTTGGCGTCCAAGGCGACCGGATTTCCGATCGCAAAGATCGCGGCCAAGCTCGCCGTTGGTTACCGGCTCGACGAGATCAAGAACGACATCACGCGGAAAACGCCGGCCTGTTTCGAACCGACGCTCGACTATGTCGTGGTGAAGATTCCGCGCTGGCAGTTCGAAAAGTTCCCCGGGGCGGAACCGGTGCTGGGAACGCAGATGAAGTCCGTCGGCGAGGTGATGTCGATTGGCCGGACGTTCCAACAGGCGCTGTCGAAGGCGGTGCGGAGCCTGGAGGCCGGCAAATCATCCGCCAAGGAAGTCTACGATGAGGCGCTGATTCCCAACCGGCTGATCACGCCGAACCCGGACCGGCTGGCCTACATACGGTTCGCCTTTCAGAAGGGCGCGACCGTGGAAGAGGTCCAGGAGTTGACCAATATCGATCCCTGGTTCCTGCGTCAATTTCGTGATTTGATCGTCCTCGAGCAGGAATTGCAGTCCGAGACGCTGGCCGGGATCACCTCCGGGCGTATGCGGGAAGCGAAACGGGCGGGGATATCGGACCGGTGGTTGGCGCGCTTTTGGAACACCGGCATTGACGCCGTTCGCGACAGACGCAAGCAGTTGGGCGTGACCGCCGTGTTCAATCGCGTGGATACCTGCGCGGCCGAGTTCGAGAGCTTCACTCCGTATTTGTATTCGAGCTACGAAGGCGAGTGCGAGGCGGACCCGAGCGATCGCAAGAAAGTGATGATCCTCGGATCCGGGCCCAACCGGATCGGGCAGGGAATTGAGTTCGACTATGCTTGCTGCCACGCTTCGTTCGCGCTGCAGGAGTTCGGGCGCGAATCGATCATGGTCAACTGCAATCCTGAGACCGTGTCGACCGACTACGATACCTCAGACCGGTTGTACTTCGAGCCACTGACCTACGAAGAAGTGCTCAACGTAGTGGACCGCGAGAAACCGGACGGCGTGATCGTGCAATTCGGCGGGCAGACTCCGCTGACCCTTGCGCTGCCGCTGAAGGCGGCGGGCGTACCGATCATCGGGACCGATCCGGAGAATATCGATTTGGCCGAAGACCGCAAGCGATTCGGGAAACTGCTGGACGACTTGGGAATTCCCTCGCCGCCCAACGGCAGCGCGACGAGCTTGGAACAGGCCGTCCACATCGCCAGAGGCTTGGGTTTCCCCGTGCTGGTGCGGCCCAGTTACGTGCTGGGCGGCCGCGCAATGACAATCGCCTACGACGAAGACACCGTGGAGCGGTACATGCGTGAGGCGGTGGTGTTTTCGCAGGAGCGGCCGGTTTTGATCGACCGGTTTCTCGAGGACGCCATCGAAGTAGACGTGGATGCCTTGTGTGACGGCGAGCGGGTGCTGATCGCCGGCATCATGGAGCACATCGAGGAAGCCGGTGTGCATTCCGGTGACAGTTCGTGCGTCCTGCCGCCGTACTCGATCGGCGAGAGCGAACTGGCCGTCATCCGGGATTACACGGAAAAACTGGCGCTGGCGCTCGGCGTGATCGGCCTGATGAATGTCCAGTACGCGATCAAGGATAATCAGGTCTACGTGCTCGAAGTCAATCCGCGGGCGTCGCGAACGGTGCCCTATGTGAGCAAGGCTACCGGGGTGCCGCTGCCGAAGATTGCCGTGGGACTGATGCTCGGCAAGAAGCTCACCGATTTCGCCGGCCTCACGGGGGGGCGCGTTACCGGCGTCTTGCCGGTGCCGCAATTCTTTGTCAAGAGCCCCGTATTTCCGTTCAACAAATTTCCCGGCGTGGACCCGGCGCTCGGTCCGGAGATGCGCTCCACGGGGGAAGTGATGGGCGTGGGTATCAATTTCGGAGAAGCGTTCGCCAAGGCGCAATTGTCGGCGGGTACGCCATTGCCTCCGAATGGAACCGTGTTTATCAGTGTCAATGACCGGAACAAAGCCGATGCGGTGGAGTTGGGCCGCCGGTTCGCGGAATTGGGAATGGAGATTGTAGCCACGCGAGGAACGGCGTCGGCGCTGAACGCGGCGGGCATTCCATGCCGCCGGGTTTTCAAGGTGAATGAAGGCCGCCCGAATGCCGTGGATTTGCTGAAGGCGGGATCGCTGCAGCTGGTGATCTACACTTCCACCGGAGCGCATTCGTTCAGCGATGAGCGGGCCATCCGCCGGACAGCGGTTTTCTATCGTGTTCCCTGCATTACGACGATGAGCGCGGCGCGGGCGACCGTGGAAGCGATGGCGTCGCGCAAACGGGATCCGATCCGGGTGTGGAGCCTGCAAGAGATCCACGAGCCCGCCCGTTTGGCCGAGCGCTAGCTGGGCGGGGGAGCCGCCGGATCGTCTGCAATCCATGGCATGGACGGATTTCCGATTCCAGGCGCCTTTTCGCCTGAGCCGAATCCAGGCACAGAGCCGAACAATCACGATTGGTTTTTGACCGGGAAAGATCAATTGTCCAGGACAATTGTCTTCCCTCTCCGTATCGTATAAGCTCAGTGGAAAGTGTCCGCCTGACACTCGCCGCCATGGTTGCCTCACAGGATGATGAAGAGATTGCGGCGCGTCTACTTTTGGCGGGGAGCCATCTGGCTGGAGATTCGCGTTCGTGCCGCATCGGGAAAACGTACAAATTGTCGCGATCGGATCCTCGGCGGGGGGATTGGAAGCGCTGCGGGGCTTGGTGCGCGAACTTCCCGCGGACATGAATTTCGCCTATGTGGTGGCGCAGCACGTCCCGCCGCGTTCCCAGAGCAAGTTGGCCGAACTGTTGGCGTGCGAAACGGGCCTGGAGGTGGTGGCGATCGCCAACGGAATGCAAGCCGTGGCCGGGCGTCTTTATGTAGCTCCGCCCAACCGGGATGTGACCTTCCGTAGCGGCTGCTGGGAATTGCGGTCTCCCGCCGGCAAGGGTCCCAAGCCGTCCGTGGATCGCTTGTTGATGTCGCTCGCCGAGGCGCAGCCTGCCGATTGCGTGGCGATCATACTCTCTGGGGGCGGCTCTGACGGCGCCAAGGGCGTGGCGGCTTTGCACGAAAGCGGCGGCCATGTCATCGTGCAGGATCCGCCAACGGCCAAGCACCCGGGAATGCCGTCGGCCGCGCAGGCCACCGGGTGCGCCGACGCGGTGTTGCCTGTTGAGCGGATCGGCGGGCATCTTCGCGCGCGGGCTGCGGCGGCGGCCGGCGGCGCCAGTCGTGCGGCGCCTAACCACGGCGGCCTCGAGCAAGTGCTCGAGAAAATCAGGCTCGCCAAGGGGGTCGATTTCCGGGGCTACAAGCTGCCGGCGGTCTCGCGCCGGATCCGCCAGCGATTGGCGGACAACCACATCGATAAGGTCCAGGACTACATCGCGTTTCTCGACGAGGATCCGGATGAACTCAACCGGTTGTGTGGGTCCTGCTTGACCCCGGTCACCTCTTTTTTCCGGGATCCGGAGACTTTTGCGCGCCTGGAGACTGTGATCGCCGAGCGGTTCGGCAATACTCGGGACCCGTTGCGGGTATGGGTGCCGGGATGCGCCGGCGGCGAGGAAGCCTACTCGCTGGCGATGATCCTCGCCCGGACGTTGCCGGGCCGGAGGTTCCAGATCTTCGGCACCGATGTGGACGCGCAGGCCATCGCACGGGCGAGGCGGGCCGTTTATTCCGAGAAAGGAGTACGCGGCGTTCCGCCGGAACGGCTGGCCGAGAGTTTTCGCCAGGTGCGAAGTGGTTTCCAGGTGGAAAAATCGCTGCGCGGCCGCGTGATCTTTGCCCGCCACGATTTGCTTCACGATGCGCCGTTTCGGAACCTGGATATCGTAAGCTGCCGGAATCTATTGATCTATTGCAAGGGTTCCGTGCAGGCGGAGGTCCTTCGGAAGTTTCACTATGCCCTCGAGCCGCGGGGGGTGTTGGTGCTGGGCCCGACTGAGGCGGCGCCCGAGGAGTATTTCGAGATTGAAGACCGGAAGGCGCGAATCTACATGAATCGTCCCATGGCGCCCGGCGACCGTACTTCGCCGCGGGAATCGCCGGCGCGGTGGCAGGGCGGTGAGCATCCTGTCTTCCGCGATCAGAGTCCCGCCAGCGTTCTGCGTGAGACGCTGGTGGGAAGTCTCGCCTCGGCGGCAGTGCTGGTAGACGAGGGATTACGAGTGCTCGAGAGCATAGGCGAGGTGGGTCGATACCTCAAGCTACAGCCGGGCCGGCCGGAACTGACCCTGCTGGGTATGTGCCCGCGGGAACTGTCGGCGGGCCTCCGCCCCCAGTTGTACCGCGCCATCCGGAGCGGTAAGGCGAGCCTGGGCCGGCCCCGCGAGATCAATCTGAACGGAAGGCCCGAGCGGCTCCAAACGGTGGTTGCGCCGGTGACGGACCCTACGAAGAAGTGGTTCATGGTGGCTTTCCGGGCAGTTTCTCCCACGGAGGTTACGCGGCCGATGGCCGGGCGCCCGGCCGCTGACACCGGCGACGCCCGAGAACTGGAAAGCGAACTGCGCGCCACGAGAGAAACCTTGCAGTCCGCGGTGGAGGAGTTGGAGACGGCCAACGAAGAATTGCACGCGTCCAATTTGCAGCTGCAGGCCTCCAACGAGGAGTTGCAGTCAACGAATGAAGAAATGGTTGCGGCGAACGAGGAATCCGAACACAAAACCCTGGAACTGTCGTTGGCGCTGGACGATCTCGAGCACATCCAGAACAGCCTGCGCTCGCCATTGTTGGTGTTGGAGTGCTTGGGTGAGGCAGGGGTGCGCGTCCGGCGATACAACACCGCGGCGATGGAGCTATTCGCGTTCCCGCCGGGATCGTTGGGCCAGGTGCTCCACATTCCAGGCGACGCGGCGTTGACCCGGCAAATCGTGGTGAAAGCGGAGCAGGTGTCGCGGGATCACCGGATGCACGAGATCCGGATCGACTGGGGCAAGCTTCACTTTCTGGTGCGGTTCAAGCCAGCCGAGCCCGGTTCCGGCCGAAGCAATACGGTGGTGGTGTTGTTTCACGATGTGACCGATCTTTCCCGGCGCGGCGAGAGGCTGCAGAAGTCCCAGGAGCGCCTCCGGGAGAGCAAGGTTCGGCTGGAATCCATGCTCGATTGCGTTCCGTCCAGGGCCGCTTTGCTCGATGCACGGGGGACGATCGTTATGGTGAACAAAAGGTGGAGGAAGTTCGCCGAAGAGTATGGACTGCCTGGCAACCGATCCGGGGTCGGCTCGAACTACCTTCAGGCCTGCGAAGAGGCCGCTGCCGCTGGCGAGCCCGGAATGACGGAGATGGTGGTGGGCGTTCGTAAAGTGCTGGCCGGGAAATTGCCGACTTATACGTTGGACTATCCCTGCCACGGGCCGGATGTGCGGCGTTGGTTCCGTTGCCAGTTGACGGGTGTGAGCGAGGCCGGTTGGCACGGAGCCGTGGCGATGCACGTCGACATTTCCGGACAGGTCAGACTGCAGGAGCAGGTTGCGCGGCAGGCGGCCACTTTGCGGACCGTAGTGCGGCAGTCTGTGGACTCGATCCTCATCATCGATACCGCCGGCAACATCGATTGGGCCAACGAAGCCTTCGGCAAGATCAGCGGGTGGGGCGATGCAGCGGTTGGGCACACCCCTGCCCTGCTTCAGGTGGAAGGCGGCGGGACTCCGTTCGCCGAAGTGCTGGCCTGGTGTCTCGAGGAAAAGTCGCCCTGGGTAGGCGAAGTGCGGAACCGGAGCCGTGCCGGGTTGGAGTATTGCGTACGCCAGACGGTGACTCCGATCGCGAGCGAGGACGGGACGATCTCACATCTGGTTGTGATCCGGGAAGACGTCGCCGGTCAAAACGCCACCCAGCAGCGAATGCTCTACATGGCCGAGCACGATGACCTGACCGGCCTCTGGAACCGGAAGACGTTGATTGAAAGGCTCACCGAGTCCATCGAGCGCCACCGGCGTTCTTCCGGACAAGTGGCGGTGCTGTTCCTGGACATGGACCGGTTCAAGAACACCAACGACACGATGGGTCACCTGGTCGGGGACCGGATCCTGGTGGAGGCCGCCCAGCGGCTCAAGGCCACGCTGCGGGATGGGGACGGACTGGCTCGTTTCGGCGGAGACGAATTCGTCATCTACCTGGAGCGTGTGGTGGACCGTGACGTGGTGGGCTATGTGGTGGAACGTCTGATGTCCGGCTTCAACCGGCCTTTCGAGGTGGACGGGCGCAATGTGACCATTACCGCCTCGATCGGGGTGACGCTTTGGCCCGGCGATGCCGAATCCGCCGAAGGCCTGCTTCGCAACGCTGATTTGGCTATGTATCGGGCAAAGGCCGAGGGGCGCCGCGGATACCGCTTCTACGACGCGCAACTGGAAGCCGAAATCAACGAACGGGTTTCGGTGGAGCGTGAATTGAACCGCGCCATCGGCACGAAGGAGTTGTGGGTGGCCTACCAGCCGCAGTGGGACTTGCGCACGGGCAAACTGGTGGGAGCCGAGAGCCTGTTCCGTTGGGATACGGGTCAGTCCCGCACGATCCCGATCGGTCGCGTAATCGAGATAGCCGAGGAAAGCGGCATGATTCTGCAGATCGGCCCATGGGTGATCCGCGAGGCGATCCAGCAGGTGGCCGCCTGGCATGGCCGCGGACTGCCGCTGCGCGTCTCGGTGAATCTGTCGGCCGTTCAATTCCACGAGCAGGACGTGTTCGGGATCGTGATGGATCTGTTGAAGGCTCGCGGATTGCCGCCGTCCTGCCTGCGCGTGGAAATCACGGAGAGTGTGCTGCTCAACCGGTCCACACGCGTCACCGAGACCCTCCACGCTCTGCATGGGGTGGGGGTGGGCGTGGTGCTGGATGATTTCGGGACGGGGTATTCCTCGCTCACTTACCTACAGCATTTTCCGATCGACATGGTTAAGATCGATGCTTCGTTTCTGCGAGGAGTCGGACAGCGGAAGCACGACGAGGCGATTGTGCGGGGAATCATCCAAATGGCCCATTCGTTGGGGCAGGGCGTGGTGGCCGAGGGGGTGGAGACGGAAGAGCAACTCCGCTTTCTCAAGGAGCACGGGTGTGACTTCGCGCAGGGCTTCCTGTTGGCGCGGCCGCTGCCGCCGGTGGACTTCGACAAACTCCTGCAGTCGGAGTTCCGGGGCGATGTCCGCGGCGCCGGCGCCTGAAGGCGCGCGCGAGCGATTTGGTGGTTTCCTTTCGATGGTTCCTTTTTCGATTGAAACCAGCCGGAGATGCTGGTAAGCTGGTGTCGACGTGGATTGATTTAGTTCCCGCGAGATAGCGGGACGGCTACTTGCTACCACGATAAAAAAAGTGCTAAAGGCGGATCGGTCCCCGAGGCTCGCCTCGGGTTTTTTCGTTTTCGGGCCGATGCGCAACAAGGAGTGTGTCCGATGAGCGCATGGACTGCGGACGAAATTTTGCAGGGAAGGCTATACGGCCGCGACGGGCGTCTGGTGACGGTTCGCGTTTCGGTGGAGGCGAGCCTTCTCGAAGACCTGCTGGAGGCGCTGGCGGAGTTGGATTTCCCGATCAATCCCCAGATCCACCACTTGGCCCGTGAACAACAAACCCGCGAACACCAACTTGGCCTGGACGTCGGCCTTCAAGGCGCGCGGCCAGTGGGCGCCTGCGCCGTTTCGGTTGTAGAATTTCCCGCCTACGAACGCTGGCTGCCATTGCTGCGCGCCCGCTTGGGTCAGGGCGGGTTGCCGCACAACCTCGTGGAAGTGACTGATTTCGTGCTGGATGCCAGCTCCGGCGATGTCCCCTCGGATTTTCAGAAAAAAACCGTAGGCACACTCTAAGGTTTCTACCCCACAAGACCGATCCAATAGTCAGGCGAGAAAAAGGCTCGCCTCGTGCGACTCCTCTAGAGAGAGTAGACGGCCAAGTCCAATGGGGGACCGATGGGGAACCATCCAGAAACGAGACCGAGCAGGCGGCGCCGGGCAGTGGCGTGGCGCGGGGCTGGTCGCCCGTCTTGCCGGTGCGGCGGTCCGCTTCGTGCGCTGGTGGCGGCTTTCTCGTTCTCGCAGAGTGGAATGGAGAGCCCAGGCCATTCGAGACCCCAAAGAGAGGCTGCGGTACTTGCGGGCGGCGATGGGCACCGTCTCACTGGGGAACGAGGATGCGCCGGCGAGATTCACCCGTTGGCGCGCCGGTGCTGTCGGCATCGCGGTGCTGGCCGCTGGCGTTCTGCTGGCGCCGGCCTGGGAGTCGCGATCGGTGGAGGCGGTTGGGCTCGACCGGGAGATACCTCTCGAGGACGCGGGGGCGGGCGAGGATCGCGGGCCGGGCAAAGTGTGGCTGGTGGAAGAAAAGGACGGCCACGAAGTGTTTAGCAATGGGCTACGAGTGGAAACGGCCTACGCGGTCTCCAACGAACCGCGCCGCGTGATGCAATTTGAGGAAGGTGGCCGGATGGTGGTGGCCGGCTCGGCGCGTCCGCGGGGCATCGTGTTTCACACCACGGAGAGCCACATCGCGCCGTTTGAGGAAAGCGAAAATCAGCGCCTGCGGCGCGTCGGCAAATGGCTTCTCGAATTCGTGCGCGACCAGCGAGCCTACCACTACCTGATTGACCGGTTCGGGCGTGTGCATCGCGTGGTGAAGGAAGACGACGCCGCCTGGCATGCGGGACACTCTCTGTGGGCCGATCGCGAGCAAACCTACGCCTACCTGAACCATAGCTTTCTGGGCGTGGCTTTCGAAAGCGTCACCAATCCCGGAGGCGAGATTGGCGCCGTGGTTACCCCCGCGCAGATACATGCCGCGCGCACGCTCACCGAGATGCTCCGCGGCCGGTATCGCATCGCGGCAGTCAATTGCGTGACCCATGCGCAGGTTTCGGTGAATCCGGCAAGTTTCCTGATCGGCGCGCACACCGATTGGGCGGCTGGGTTTCCGTTTTCCGAGATGGGGTTGCCGGATAACTACGAGCGTCCGTTGGCGGCCTTGTACGCCTACGGATTCGGCTATGACGACGAGTTTGTCCGCGCCACAGGGGCGCGGATGTGGAAAGGCCTGGCTCTTTCGGAAGACCAGGTAAGGCAAGAGGCAACCGCGCGTGGGATCCCGGTGAGGAACCGGCGAGACCAGTTGCGCCAGCAGTATCGATCGATCCTGGCTCGTATCGATGGAGCCGCTCCGGCCCCCGCAGGAGCCCACTCGCGTGGGGAGGCAGTTCATTCGCTGAAGCGAACCGCCACTCGCACGGCGGGAGAGAAACGAACGGAGGAAGTTCGTGAGTGAGAAATCGGGGCCGGCCATGAAAAAAAGAAGAAAGGAAGACCGAAGCATGAAGAACCCCAATGTGATCGGACTTGACGTCGGCACCAGCCGGATCGTCACCGCGCGATCGGCCGGCGGCGATAAATTTGAATTCGCCAAGCAATTGAACGCTTTCGTGAGCGTTCCGTTCTCCAAGATGGTGGAAAGATCGCTCGAGCGCGACGGCGTGCGTTACGACGTCCAGGGCGACCATTTGATCGTGGTGGGCGACGACTCACCGCGGTTTGCCGACTTGCTCCACGTGGAGACGCGGCGGCCCATGACCGAAGGCGTCCTCAATCCCGCCGAGCCGGAGAGCGTGCCGGTGATCCGCAAGATTATCGAGGGCATGGTCGTCGACGGCGACAATAGACCCACGGTCTGGTTCTCGGTGCCGGCCGCCCCGCTGAACGCCGAGGAAGGGCTCACCTATCACGAAGCGACGCTGCGGCAGGTGTTTTCCGATCTCGGATGCGAAGTGCAGAGCATCAACGAAGGGCTGGCGGTGGTCTACTCCGAACTCGAGGACACCAACTACACTGGAATCGGTGTGAGTTGCGGCGGTGGACTGTGCAACGTCTCTCTCTCCTTTCTGTCCATGCCTGCGAT
The DNA here is from genome assembly GCA_041394885.1 of Bryobacteraceae bacterium. GTDB lineage: Bacteria > Acidobacteriota > Terriglobia > Bryobacterales > Bryobacteraceae > DSOI01. Next base: position 165,949 of record JAWKHI010000012.1, read on the forward strand.
GAGCTTCAGCATCCCGAAAGGTGGGGACTTCATCGATGCGAGCGCCGCCTCGGTTACCGGTGATCTCGCGAACCGGGTCCGGCTGACCAAGGAAGAAAACTTCCACTTCAACGGCCATTTCGTCGACAAGCTGCATCAGGTCCTCACGGTCTACTACGAGGACATGATGCTTTCGCTGATCAACTCGATGAAGGAAGCCTTCTCCGATACGCGGCGGATGCCGAAACTGAACCGCCCCATTCCGATCGTTCTGGCGGGTGGAACGTCGTGCCCGCCCGGCTTCCGTGACCGGTTCGAGAGACTGCTGCGGGCAACCAAATTCCCGGTGGAGATTTCCGAAGTGCGGATGGCGCAGGATGCGATGACCGCCACCGCGCGCGGCGCCTTAATAGCGGCGCTCACCGAAGCGGATTAGATCGGCCGAGGGATAACCGGCAGAGCGAGCGGTGCTCCCCGGATCCCAACGGCTGCGATTACAATTTTGTTTCTCCTGCGAGTGACCTAGCCTCGCCGGATATGACGACCAGTCGTATCGGGCGAGGCCTTTTTTTTTGCGACGGGATGTCAAGTGTTAGTAGAGACAATTTTTCTTTTCTTTTCAATGCGTTACGCTCGAATTTTGGCGCTCTCCCGAAAAGTGTGCTAATAGTATTTGGTAGGACACCGGTGTTGGTCCGGCGTCTGGAAACTCACAGACCAACTCAAGTTTTTAACAAACTCAGATCAGGTCGAATCTCAGGAGGTTACGATCAATGAAAGTTCGCCCACTCTACGACCGCATTGTAGTCAAGCGGCTCGATGACGAAGGAGAAACGATCCAGGGTGGCATCATCATCCCGGACTCAGCGAAGGAAAAACCGCAGCAGGCGGAGGTGGTGGCCGTCGGCAAGGGCAAGCGCCTGGACGACGGCAAACTGGTGCCGCTCGAAGTGGAAGTCGGCAACCGGATTCTGTTTGGAAAGTATTCGGGCAACGAGATCAAGATCGACGGCGCCGAATTGCTGATCCTGCGTGAGGACGAGATTCTCGGCGTCATCGAGAGCTAGTCACAGCCTCGACGCGGAAACTCGAACACAGGAATTCGAAACAGTAGAACACATAGGAGATATCAATGCCAGCAAAGCAAATTGTGTACAGTGAGGCGTCGCGCCAGGCGATTCTGCGCGGCGTCAACCAATTGGCCGATGCGGTGAAGGTGACGCTCGGACCGAAAGGCCGGAACGTGGTTCTGGAGAAGAAGTTCGGCG
>JAWKHI010000013.1:0-161865 GCA_041394885.1 Bryobacteraceae bacterium
ATCTCGTTGGTGGCCCAGGCTTTGGAAGTCGAGATGGCAAAGGCTGGCGGGGCCGGGTGCGAGACGGGCTGGAAAGCCCACCACCGTTTTTGGGCGCTGGTAAACTCTTTTGCGGCCGGGGCGGACTCGGTGGCCGGCTCGGCAAGCAATCCAATGACTAGGCCCGTCAGTAGCAAGCCAACGAGCAATCGGCCAACGCGCATACAACCCTCCTACAGAGAGAAATCGGTAAATCGATTTGCCAACAGTATATCACTGGGGGGCAACAGGTTTTGTGCCCGATGTGGGGAGGAGTTCACCCTAAAGCGTTCAAGGGAATCTCCCGATGGAAAAGTAACAAGGAAGAGGAAGATGAACCCACGCCCTGGCCCACACACGTCGATCCTGAACCTTATCGCCGCTACCAAAGAGGAAAAGAGCGTTCCGTTTTTGCCGACCGGACTGGGTCCGGACCTCGAGGAGGCGGAGGTTCCCTATTATCATGACCCGGTGGTGAACTGGGCGGAGGAGCGGGCGCGACAGAAGGCGGCTGCGTCGCGGCGGGATTTCATCAAAACGGTGGCGGTGGCGGCGGCGACGTCGTCGGTGTGCGCGGCAGCAATGGCGGGCTGGCAACGGTACAAGCTGGATTTCCAAACCGATTTTTCCGAGAGCAATCCGGGGCTGCTGTGGCAGGCGCTGGACAAGGGCGCATTGTTCATAGAGCGATTCCAGGGCCGGAATTCAGGGGTGCCAGAGGGTCCGCATCTGCTGCGGCCGTCGGCAGCGATGGCGGATTCGCAAGCGTTGCTGCTGGCGACCGTGGACAAGCGTCCGGCCGATTTCATTCTGCGCGGACATTCCCAGTCTGACTGTTACCGGCTACGGATCGAAAAGCGTCCGCAGGCGAATACAAACGACACGCTGTTGGCGGTGGAAGTATTCAAGCGGCGGAAGGGGAAAGACACGCGCGTTTGGCCCGCTGGGAACACGCAGGCGGGCCCGATCCGTTTCCGGCAGGCGATGGCGACGGTTGAGGTGGAGATGGATGGGGATCGTTTCGCGGTATGGCTAAGGAAGCCGCTGACAGGATACATTCTGGGGATCCCGCGTTTCGAGGGAATGGAGAAGACGCTGTTGGCGCACTGGACCGACGGAGAATTTCGCGACGGCTTGCTGGGGGTGTGGGGACCCTGGGAGCGGGCATCCAGATCCATTGAGGACTTCCGGGTCTTCTCGGTGGGACTGCGTGCCTGATCAGTCTGTGAGGAAGGCGGTAGTCTTGATGCCGCTGACGTCGAACCGCTTCCGGCAACGCATGTTTCCGCACATGACCTTGTCGTCGATGAGGACCATGTAGCTTTGCGATTTGGCGAATTTGGCGCGGTCGCGCTCATCGGCGCCGGGTGGCAGCCGATCCTTTTTCTTGCGAAGGAGCCAGCGGAGTGGGATGTCCTGGGCTTCGCGGCAGGAGGGGCATACGAGGCGGGCGGGTTTGGTGGTTTCCGACTCCCGGTAGAAGGCTCTTTCGTCCATAGAGTTCCTTTCGTTGCGCAGTTGGCGGGCGTAAGCCCGCCGCAAGCTAAAGCTTACCCCACATCGCCGCGGGCATACGCGCCAACCGACACCCGTCGCGTACGCTCGGGGCTCAGTAGCGACACCCGTTTGGCTCAGACTCGCGGCTCAGCGATGACACCCGCATGGGATGTGCCGGCAGCTGCCGTTTGACCGTCGAGGCTTTTGTCGAGACGGAGCAGAAATTCGTCGATGTCGGTGGCGGCGATGTTGAGCGGGGGTGTGATTCGCAAGACGTTTCCGTAGAGGCCTCCTTTGCCGATCAGGATGCCATTGTCGCGTGCCGCGGCGAGGACGGCGGATGCCTCCTGGGCGGCGGGTTCCTTCGTTTTCCGATCGCGCACCAGTTCGACTCCCTGCATGAGGCCCATGCCACGCACTTCTCCGATGATGGAGTGCTTTTCGGCGAGAGCCTCGAGACCGGCGCGAAGATAGGCTCCCATGGCGTCCGCGTTTTGGGCGAGCTGATTCTGCTCGATGAATTCGAGCACCGCAGAGGCGGCGGCGGTGGAAACGGGATTTCCGCCGAAGGTGGAGATGGTGGGCGCGGGCACCTTGGCGGCGATTTCGGGGCGGGCCATGGTGACTCCGATGGGGGCTCCGTTGGCGAGTCCTTTGGCGCTGGTGATGATATCGGGGACAACGCCGTATTGCTCTATGCCAAACCAGCGATTGCCGGTGCGCCCCCATGCGGTTTGGACTTCGTCGCTGATGAAGACGCCGCCGTGCTGGCGCACGGTCCCGGCGACGATGGAGAAGTATTCTTTCGGCGGTGTAACAAACCCGCCGACGCCTTGAATGGGTTCGGCGATCATGCCGGCTATTTTGCCGCTGGTTGTGGTGCGAATGACATCTTCGACGTCGCGGGCGCAGCGCAGTTCGCACGACGGGTATTCAAGGCCGAACGGGCACCGGTAGCAGTAGGCATTGTGGGCGAAGGCAATGCCTGGTTGCGGTGAACCGGCGGTGCGCCATGCGGCGTGGCCGGTAACAGCCATGGCGAGGTTGGAACGCCCGTGGTAGGAATGCCGGAGTGCGATGATCTCGTCCGAACCGGTGTAGCAGCGGGCGGCGACGATGGCGGTTTCATTGGCCTCGGTACCGCTGTTGGTGAACATGCTGCGAGTGAGTTGGCGCCCGGGCGAGATGGCGGCGAGTTTGGCGGCGAGGGCGGAAACGGGGGCGGTGGCGTAGACGGTGGAGACGTGCTGGAGACGGTCCACCTGGGCGTGGATGGCGCGGTTGACTTGATCGTTACAGTGGCCGACGCTGACGGTGAGAATGCCGCCGAAAAAGTCGAGGTACTGATTGCCGTCGATATCCCAGACCCATTGGTCTTTGGCGCGATCGACGACAAGAGGTTCGTCGTAGTAGTGGAAAACGGCGGGAAAGAGGAACTCGCGATCCGCCAGCAGGATATCGTGCTTGGTCACTTGGTTCATCTTAATGGATAATAGAATTGCCTTGGGATCCACTTCCGGAGCTGTCATTCAACTCGTACACGCGGCACGCCGGCGAGCACTCGTCAATCTGGTGAGCGAACAAATCACGGTGGGCATGATCGCGACGCTGTGCGGCGCGGTGCTGCTACTACTGTTGGGAACGCAGATACTGGACTGGTATTGGCTGGTGGTGCTGTTCGTGGCAGGCGCGGCGATCAGCGCGTTCCGGACATGGCGGTTTCTGCCGACGCCCTATCAGGTGGCGCAGGCAGTGGACCGGCGTCTGGATCTGCATGACTCGCTGTCGACGGCGTACCACTTTCGCGAGCCGTCGGCGGCCGCGCGGGCCGAAGCCCACGTGGTGGAACTGCAACAGCGCGAGGCCGAGCAGGTGGCGCATTCGCTCGAGGCGGGTCAGGCGATGCCGTGGCGCGCGCCGAAGTCCATGTACCCGATGATGGCGGTGGCGGCGGTGGTGGCCGGATTGGGCGTGCTGCGCTACGGGATTCACGGATCGCTCGATTTGAGCTCGCCGCTCGTGGAGCCGATGACCGATTTTTTCCATCCGGCGGCACAGCAAGCGGCTCGCAACGCGAAGCAGACGCCACGGAGGCCCGGCGAAGATCCGCTGGCGATCCCTGTGGACCGCACCGATGCACCGGCGCCGGAACTGGATCCAGCGTCCGACGCGGCGTTGAGCGAGGTGGACGTGCCCGACACCACGCAAGGCGAGGATCCGAATTCGACGGCGCGGACCAAGCAGACGGAAGTGAAGGCGGCCGCCGATGAAGGCGAAGAAGGCGAAGCGGGGGAGGAAGGCGACCGGGAAGCGGGTGACGGCAAAGAGGGAAACTCCGACTCGTCGAAAGAAGGCGGAGCCGATGGGTCCAAGGGCGACCCGTCCAAGGAAGCGCCGCGAAAGGGCGCGGGCGGCGACAACGACAGCCTGATGAACAAAATGCGGGATGCGATGGCGAATCTGATGTCGAAGCTGAAGATCCCGCAGCAGGCAGGCCAATCGAAACAATCCGCGTCAAACCAGAAGAGCGGCCAGAAAGAGGGAGAGTCACGCGATTCCGGAAGCGGGCAGAAAGGCGAAAAGGGTCAGGGACAACCGCAAGGCAAGGGGAGCCCGAGCGAGGATCCCGATGCACAGGGCCAGAAGGGAGAGCAGCAGGCGCAGGCCGGCCAAGGCAAGAACAGCGACAAATCATCGGAGGCGGGCGATCCGAACGAGGCCAAGAGCGGGATGGGAAAACAGGATGGAAGCAAGGATCTGCAGGACGCCGAGCAGGTGGCGGCCATGGGCAAGCTGAGCGAGTTGTTCGGCAAGCGGGCGGAGAACATCAAGGGCGAAGTGATGGTGGAGGTGACCAGTAGCAAGCAGCAGCAGTTGCGGACGCAGTACACGCAGAAGGAAGGGGAGCATCGCGAGGCGGGCGGGGAGATTCATCGCGATGAGGTGCCGGAAGTCTACCAGCACTACGTGCAGCAGTACTTCGAGCAGGTGCGCAAGGGCGAATCCGCCAAGGCGGCGGCAGCGAAGTAGCGGACCGGGCGGGCATTCGGCATGAACTGGCGGCGGCGATCGTTGCTCTTGGGAATTCCGGCGCAATTGTTCGGGGCCCGTGGACTGCGTTGCGACGTGGCGGTGATTGGCGGCGGCGTGGGGGGCTGTGCGGCGGCGCTGGGAGCGCTCCGCAATGGAATGCGGGTGATCCTGACCGAAGAGACCGATTGGGTGGGCGGTCAATTGACGTCGCAGGGCGTGCCTCCCGATGAGCACCGTTGGATCGAGCAATTCGGATGCACGGCGTTGTATCGGGAATATCGCCGCGCGGTCCGGCAATACTATCGGGACCACTACCAACTGACGGCGCAGGCGCGTGAGCAGGTGGAATTGAATCCGGGGGGCGGATCGGTCTCACGGCTCACGCATGAGCCGCGGGTGTCGGTGGCGGTGCTGGAGCAGATGCTGACGCGGTGGATCAGCGGCGGGCAACTGGTGGTGCTTCTGAAGCACAAGGCGTCGGGCGCGGATGTGGACGGAGACCGTGTGCGATCGGTGGCGGTGCGGAACCTCGAATCCGGGTCCACTCGCACGATCGAAGCGGCGTGCTTTGTGGATGCCACCGAGATGGGGGACTTGTTGCCGTTAACCAAGACGGAGTATGTGACGGGCTTCGAATCGAAAAAGCAGACAGGAGAAATGCACGCTCCGGAGCAGGCACAGCCTGCGAATCATCAGGCGTTCACGGTCTGCTTCGCGGTGGACTACAAAGCGGGTGAGGATCATACGATCGACAAACCCGCCGAATACGGGTTCTGGCGCGAGTATGTTCCGGCGCTGAGGCCACCATGGCCGGACAAGTTGCTGAGCTGGTCCATGAGTAATCCGCAGACTCTGGCGCGGCGGGAATTGATGTTCGACCCGACGGGGCGGAGTGAGGCCGGGAAGCTGAACCTGTTTCTATACCGACGCATCGGGAGCGCGTCGCATCACGCGGCGGGGGCATACGGGTCCGACGTTTCGCTGGTGAACTGGCCTCAGAACGATTACTGGCTGGGGAATCTGCACGCGGTGAGCGAGGAAGAAGCGGCCCGGCATCTGGCGCGTGGAAAGCAGTTGAGCCTGTCGCTGCTCTATTGGATGCAGACGGAGGCTCCGCGTGCCGATGGTGGAGCGGGGTGGAGGGGGCTGCGGCTGCGTCCTGACGTGATGGGCACCGAGGACGGCATGGCGAAGTATCCCTACATCCGGGAGTCGCGACGGATCCAGGCGGAGTTCACCGTTGTGGAGGAGCAGGTGGGGACCGAAGCGCGAATGCGAGCGACTGGCAAGTCCCGCGAGGATGTTCGGGCGGAGGAGTTCGCGGATTCGGTTGGCGTGGGCAGTTACCGGATCGATCTGCATCCATCGAGCGGGGGGGACAACTACATCGACGTCAGTTCCCTGCCCTTTCAGATCCCGATGGGCGCCTTGATTCCGAGACGGGTGGAGAATGTTCTGGCGGGGTGCAAGAACCTGGGCGTGACTCATATTACGAACGGGTGCTACCGGTTGCATCCGGTGGAGTGGAATATCGGAGAGTCCGCCGGGGCACTGGCGGCGGCGGCGGTGTCGACGGGCATAGCGCCACGCGGGATTCGCGGGAGTGACAAGCGCAGGGGAGATTTCCAAGCCGGGTTGGTGCGGCAGGGTGTGGAATTGGCGTGGCCGCGGGTGGGTCCGCGGTGAAGGCCGGTACGGCTTATTGGCTGGGGAGCGCGAAAGCCAACATGGCGGAGCCGGCGGCGACGGCGACGTACTGTTTTCCCCTGAAGCTGTAGGTAATCGGAGGCGCGATTACGGTTCCTCCGGTTTGAAACTTCCAGAGGACTTTGCCGGTAACGGCGTCGAGGGCGAACAGGTAGCCTTCGCGGTCACCACCGAAAACGAGCCCGCCCGATGTGGCGAGCAGGCCGGCCGAGGGCGGGGACACGAGCGGGTATCTCCAGGCGATGTCCCCGGTGGCTGGCTTGACGGCGATGATGGAGCCCTGGGCTGGTTCGGTGGGGATTGTGCCGACGGTGGAGGCCTGATACCAGAGCCCCTCGACGTAGTCCTGGGCGTACTTGAAGTAAATGGCACAGCCATCGGTGGAGGTGAAGTAATAGAGATCCGTTTTTGGACTGTAGGCGGTGGCCTGCCAGTTATGGCCGCCTCCCATTCCTGGACAGCTCTTGTTTCCTTCTTCGGTGGGTTCCTGACCGGCGACTAAGTTCGGCTTACCGGTTTCGGGATCGATACTGTCGGCCCAGGTAACTTTGGTGTAAGACTTGACGGCGAGGAGTTTGCCATCGGCACGGTCCAGAGCATAATAGAATCCGTTACGGTTGGCCATGACGACGGCCTTTCGCTTTGTGCCGCGGTGATCGATGTCGATCAGGACGGGGTCTGAGGTGGAATCCCAGTCATGGACGTCGTGGGGGGTGAACTGGAAGTGCCATTTGCGTTTACCTGTGGAGGCATCGAGGGCGAGGAGGGAGCAGGTGTAGAGGTTGTCTCCGGGGCGGACGCTTCCGTCGAGATCCGGCCCGGGATTACCGGTGCCCCAGTAGATGAGGTTGAGGTCCGGGTCATAAGTGCCGGTGATCCAGGTAGAGCCGCCGCCGCGCTTCCAGGCATCGCCGGTCCATGTCTCGGAGCCGGGTTCGCCGGGGGCGGGAACGGTGTAGAAGCGCCAGCGGCGTTTGCCGGTTTCGGCGTCGTAGGCGTCGATAAAGTCGCGCGATCCGAATTCGGCGCCGGCGATGCCGATGACCACCATGTCGTTCACGATCAACGGGGCGACGGTGGCGGAGTATCCGAGCTTGACGTCGTCGATCTGGGATTCCCAGAGTTGTTGACCGGTCTTGGCGTCGATGGCGACGAGTGTGGATTCAAGGTTCACCTTGTAGAGCGTGTCGCCGCGAATCGCGAAGCCACGGTTGACTTGACCGCAGCAGAGATTGACGCCCTTGGGGATGGGTTTGGCGTAATGCCAAATGGGGCGGCCGGAGAGGAGATCGAGGGCGAAGGCGTGGTTGGTGGGGGCGGTGATGTACATCAAGCCATCGCGAACGATGGGTGTGGTTTCGAACTTGCCATTGATGCCGGTTTGGAAGATCCAAGCGGGGGAGAGGCGCGCGACATTGGCGGTGTCGATCTGGTTGAGTTCAGCGTAGCGCCAGCCGGCATGATTGAGGCCATAGGTTAGCCATTCGGAGTCCTGAGCGTGGACGAGACAGGGGAGGAGTAAGAGTATCTTTTTCATTCGGCGCCTCGGAGGGAGACGAGAAAGGCGAGCAGGTGATTGAGGTCGCGCGCGGGCAGTCTGGTGGGAGGCATCAGGGAGCGCGTTTCGCGTTGGATGGAACGGACCTCAGCGGCGAGGAAGGAATGGAAGCGTTCGGAGGAGTCCATGATGGTGGCCGAGAAAGCGTCGAAGCTCTTTTCTACGCCGACGATGGTGGATCCATCGCGGTTGACGACGGTGACGGTGTTGTAGCCTGGGGTGAGCCGGGCGCCGGGGTCCAGGAGGGCTTCGCGGAGGTAGGAGGCGGAACGCATGCGGCCGATGGAAGTGAGGACGGGGCCGAGGCGTCCGCCGCGGGGGCCGATGCGGTGGCAGGATCCGCAAGCAGCTTTGCCCCAGAACAATTTCCCGCCTTCGGCCGGGTCGCCGTCGATGGGGGCGGCGGGTTTGCCGGAGATGGTGCGGAGGTAGGCGAGGATGCGCCAGATACCATCGGCGTCAAAGCGGCTGGAGTAGCCAGGCATCTCGGTTCCGGCGACGCCTCCGCTGACGACGGCAAACAGGGCAGCGTCGGAGGAGCCGGCGGAGAATTGTCCGGTGGTGAGGTCCGGCGCGCGGCCGCCTTGCGCGCCGAGGCCGTGGCAGGGGGAGCAATAGATGCGGAACATCCCCTTGCCAGCTTCAATGGCGTCGCGATTGCCTGTGAGGGGATTTTGCTGTTGGGCGCAGGCTGCGAGCGCGGACAGGAAGAGGGCGGCTCGGACGAGAAAGCGACGGCTACTCACGGAGGGTGAGGATATCGCGCGCGGCGAGGCGGTGTCAATTCCAGGGGCGGCGCCGGGTGCGGCACTGGTGCGCGTTTTCAGGCAGCCCGTTTGATGGTCACCTTTTCGCCGTTGAAGCGAGTGAAGGTAAAGCCCTCGAATTCGTCGAGGTAGGTGAGGGAGCGGGAAGCGAGCAACTGCATCGCGACTTCCTCGCCGAGTTTGAGCCCCTCGGAGGCGTCGGAGCGGAAGTGGATCCCGGCCCAGTTGCGACCCATGGCGATATTGAAGGCCATCTTGTTCAGCTCATTGCCGACGGTGAGTTCGCCATCGGTGTACTTCTTGAGGCTGAGACCGTCAGAGGCGGCAACCATGGGGTCAGGGATGACGAAGTTCTCGTTGAAGAACGCCTTGAGCACGGTGACGCAGGCGCCGGCAACGGTGGCGTGTCCGGAAGGATAGGCGGAATGACCGGGGCAACCTTCCGAGTAAGCCTGGGGCAGCAGGTAAGTGCCGAACTTACTAAATGTGCTGGCGAGGGCGCGCGAATTCATGATCTGATCGTGAATGGGATAGGCTTCGTTGCCGACGGCGTTCTGGAAGATACGCGCGCCGATTGCTTCCGGACGGGCGCGGCGATGGACGAACCACTTCTGGTACCAGGCGGCGAGGAAGGCGGGTTTGGCGGTGTGGCCAAGGAGGTCCAGGGCGTCCGGGGGGCCGAAATTGACGTAGGGTTCCTGGCCCTTGTCGGTTAGGTAGGGGTTATTTTCGGTGAAGGCATCGGCGCCGAAGCCGAGCAGCATCCAAAGGGCGTGGTAATAAGGCGAGTAACCCCAATCGTAGTGGACGAAGTTGGCCATGTCGCGTCCGTTGCGGATGTAACGGGCGACGTCTTCGTGCTGAGTGCCGGGACCTTTCCCCTCGCCCAACTGAATGCCGAACCACTCGCTGTAGCGCATCATGAAGTCCGCGTCAGGGAGGGCGGATTTCTGCCGTTGGTCGATTTCGAGAGAGCCCATCTTGAAGGGCCTGGTGAGGAACTGGGAGAGGTAGGGACCGGTTAGCTCGCCGGGGAGGATGCCGCGGAAGACCGTGCGCGGGGTGACGCGGCCATCGAGCTTGGGGCCATGAAAGCCCTGCAGGGAGGACAGTTCATTGGAGACCGCGGCGATCATGGGGTGCGAATCGTAGTCGGCGAAGGGGACGTCACGGGTGAGGGCCTGCCAGTAGAGTTCCACCATTTCGGCGGCCTGGGTCGCGGAGTCGAAGGCCGGCGCGGGGGCCATGGTGTACTGCGACTGGTCAGGGCCGTCCAATTGAAAATTGTAGGCGCCTGTGGGGTTCTTGAGGCGCACGTTGCCACCGCGCAGGATACGCTGAAAATCCTCTTTGGATCCCGAGTCCACAGCCTTGAGGAGGCTGCGGTAGGCATCGAGGCTGGTCTCGCCGTTGGGCTTGTGGAGGAGCGTCTTGGAGAAGCTGTTGATCTTGTTGGGGTAACGTTCTTCGTCGCCGTTCGTGGGGTGTTCGACAGGGGGAAGCGCGCCGAATGAATCGGAGAGCTTCATGCGCATCTGGTGGGCTCGTGCGATGCGATCCTGCATAGGCGGCATGGGCGCCGCGCCGATGGCATCCTCTGCTTTGGCCTCGGTGGTGAGGGCAGAACTGGCAGCGGCAGTGGAAGCCGCTGAAGCCAATGCCGCGAAAAACTGCCGGCGGTTGGAACCTGGTTCGTTAGCCATGACCTATCAATTATGCCATCGATTCAGGCACGCGATCCACTGTTTCCGTTTTGGACAAGGCGCCGATACCGGACTGAACCGTCAAGCTTTAGAAGAAATCAGGAAGCGAGAATCGCCTCGACGCTGGCGTAGACCGACTCCAGGGCAAGGGGAAGGGCGGCGGGGTCCTTGCCGCCGGCTTCCGCCATGTCCGGACGGCCGCCGCCTTTGCCGCCGACCTGTTGGGCGACGGCGCCGACGAGTTTGCCGGCGTGAACCTTAGCGGTAAGGTCTTTGGTGACGGCGGAGACGATGGCGACATTGCCGTCTTCGGCGGAGGCGAGCACGACGACGGCGGTCTTCCACTTGTTGCGGAGGGAATCGGCGACGGCGCGCATTTGTGCGCGATCCATGGCGTCCACACGGGCGGACAGGACGCGGACGCCGTTGAGCAAGCGGGCCTGGGACTCGAGATCGCCGACCTGGCCCTGTGCCATTTTGTCCTTCATCTGATCGAGTTGCTTTTCGAGAGCCCGCTGCTGGGCGAGGAGGCGTTCGAGGTGATCGACGAGTTCGCCCTCGGAGGATTTGAGGATGGCGGCTACGCGGGCGACGGTGTCCTGGGCTTCGCGCATTTTGGCGAGGGCACCTGAGCCGGTGACGGCTTCGATGCGGCGCACGCCGGCGGAGATGGAGCCTTCGCTGACGATCTTGCAGAGTCCGATTTGTCCGGTGTGGGCGACGTGGGTGCCGCCGCAGAGTTCGCGGGAGAAATCGTCGATGGAGACGACGCGGACGCGATCGGCATATTTTTCGCCGAACAGGGCCATGGCGCCGGTGGAGACGGCCTGGTCGAGATCCATGACGTCGGTGCGGACGGCGGCGTCGCGGAGGATTTCGTCGTTGGCGAGGCGTTCGATTTCGGCCATCTCGACGGGATCGACGCCGGTGTAATGGCTGAAGTCAAAGCGGAGGCGGGTGGGATCGACGACGCTACCGGCCTGCTTCACATGGGGGCCGAGGACGCGGCGGAGCGCGGCATGGAGCAGATGGGTGGCGGTGTGATTGCGCATGGTGGCCAGGCGCAATTCGTGGTCGACTTCGGCGCGCACGGTCCACCCTTTTTCAATTGGAGCGAGCGGTTTGATTTTGTGCACGGCGAGGCCGGGGACGGCGTAGTAGGTGTCGAGCACGTCGGCGATTTTCTCGTCGCCGTGGAACAGGGCGCCGCGATCGCCGACCTGGCCGCCGGTTTCGGCATAGAAGGGCGTGCGATTGAGGATGACTTCGTTTTTCTCGGGCAGAAACGCCACGATTTCGGCGGCGGCTACCATTTGTGAATAGCCGAGGAACTCGGGTTTGCCGGCCTGTTCGAGAACCTGCTGATAGATGGGGTCGACCTGGGATTTGTCGGCGCCTTTCCAGGATGCACGGGCACGGGCGCGCTGGACGTTCATCTCGGCTTCGAAGCCCTGGGCGTCGACTTCGAGGCCAAACTCGCGGGCCATCTCCTGCTGCTCGTCGAGGGCGAGGCCGTAGGTGTCATAGAGCTTGAAGGCGGCGGCGCCGGGGAGAAGACCTTCCTGGGCGGATTTCACTTCGTCCTGGAAAACCTTTTCGGCCACCTGGAAGGTTGTGGCGTAGCGGTTTTCTTCGTCCTTGACGATGCGGGCCACGCGCTGCACCGATTCCATCAATTCCGGGTAGGCGGGCTTCATCCACTCGGCGACGAAGCCGGTGAGCTTGTAGAGGAACGGCTCGACGTTGCCGGTGCGGCGTGCGTGGCGCATGGCGCGGCGCATGATCTTGCGGAGCACGTAGCCGCGGCCATCGTTGGCGGGAAGGACACCGTCGTGGATGAGGAAAGCGGCGGCGCGGGCATGGTCGGCGGAGATGCGGAGCGCGGCGTCTTTTTTGGGATCGTCGCCGAGATCGATGTTGAGCAGTTCGCCGGCTTTGAGGACGATGGGGGAGAGGAGATCGCACTCGTAGTTGGAGAGCTTTCCCTGGAGGATGGCGGCGACGCGTTCGAGGCCGAGGCCGGTGTCGATGGAGGGTTTGGGAAGCGGCGTCATGACGCCGGCGGAGTCGCGATCGAACTGCATGAAGACGAGGTTCCAGATCTCGACGAAGCGTCCGCCGGCGTCGAGGGGAAACTGTTCGTGTTCCTGGCCGGGCGCGGCGGCATGGGGGCCGAGGTCGTAGTGGATTTCCGAGCAGGGCCCGCAGGGGCCGGTGTCGCCCATCTGCCAGAAGTTGTCCTTCTCGTCGAGGCGGAAGATGCGGTCTTTGGGGACGCCGGCGACTTTCTGCCAGAGCTCTTCGGCCTCGTCGTCTTCACGGAAGACAGTGACGTAGAGCCTGTCCTTGGGCATTGCGTAGTCTTTGGTGACGAGGTCCCAGGCGAACTCGATGGCGTCGGCCTTGAAATAGTCGCCGAAGGAGAAGTTGCCCATCATCTCGAAAAAGGTGTGATGGCGGCGGGTGAAGCCGACGTTTTCGAGGTCGTTGTGCTTGCCGCCGGCGCGGACGCACTTCTGAGCGGTGGTGGCGCGGGAGTAGTCGCGCTGCTCGCGCCCAAGGAAGACATCCTTGAACTGATTCATGCCGGCATTGGTGAAAAGGAGGGTGGGATCGCCGGCTGGCAGGAGGGAGGAAGATCGCACCACACGATGCCCGCGGGAGGCGAAGAAGTCCAGGTATTTCTGTCGGATTTCGTGACCGGTCACAGAGGCCATTGTCCCATACGGCGGGCCGCCGATTCCGTGCTAGAGTAGCTCTCGATGTCGAAGCTAATCCGGCGCGTTCACATGTACCTTGCGCTGTTTCTGACGCCGTGGATCCTTATGTACACGGCCTCGACGTTCGTGATGAATCACCGGGCTGCTTTTCGTGGATCGCCACCGGCGGGGCCGGAGTGGAGGACCTTGTCGGAGTCGCGGTACGAGGGGGAGTTCGCGGCTGGAGCGGGGGAGGCGGCGATGGCCGGGCAGTTGCTGGCGTCGCTCGATTTGGATGGCGCGCATCAGGCGCGGATGCGGAATGGGAGGCTGGAGATCAATCGCTTGGACCCGTTGCGTCCGGTGCGGATCACCTACACGCCGGAATCACGATCGGTCAAGGTGGAGGAGACGGTGTTCAACGGCGCCGAGTTTCTGGAGCGGATGCATCGGCGGCGGGGGTACCAGCATGAGTACGTGTTAGAGGACACGTGGGCGATGACGGTGGATCTGGTGATCGTGGCGATTTTGTTCTGGGTGGCGTCCGGGCTCTGGATGTGGTGGGAATTGAAAGTGACGCGTGGATGGGGCGCGCTGTTCGCGCTGGCGGGGATGGGATTGTTCGGGGTATTTTTGGCGGTGCTTTGAGATGAAATTTCCACACCTCAACCGGCGCACGCATTTGTATCTGGGCATGTTCCTGATGCCGTGGTTTTTCATGTACGGGTTGTCTTCGATCCCGTTCGCGCATGGGGCCTACTTCGAAGCGCTGGACAAAGCGAAGGGGCTGCCGCTTTGGGAGCCGCGTTTCGAGAAAACGTATGAGTTGGAGATCCCGGAGCAGGGTCCCTTGCGGCCGGTGGGGGCGAAGGTGCTGGCCGATCATGGATTGTCGGGGACCCACGGGACCTACCGGCAGGGTCCGAACCAGGTGAATATCTATATCTATTCCTTCTGGAAGTCGACGCAGTTGAAGTATTTCATCGCGGAGAAAAAGCTGGTGGCGGAGGACCGGCGGTTCCGGCTCGATCATTTTCTGACGGGGATGCATGCGAAGGGTGGATTCGAACAGGATGGATTTTTCGAGAAGTTTTGGGGCGTGATGGTGGATGTGGTCTGTTTGGGTTTGCTGCTGTGGGTGATGTCGGGGGTGTATATGTGGTGGTCTCTGCCGGGTCTTCGTCAGTGGGGATCGGTGGCGCTGGCTGGGGGAATCGCGACGTTCCTAGTGTTTCTCTTGAAACTTTGAGCGGGGTCATCTCGTCGGATAAAGCGTATGGGACGACTTTGTTTGTTGACCTTGTGCATCGCGGCCTCGAGTTTCGGCCAGGACTATTTTCCTCTTCACGTCGGGAACCAATGGGTTTACCAGCAACAGGGCGGCGCGCTTGCGCTGAATCCGGTGGTGGTTGAGATTGCCGAAGCGAAAGTGGTGGATGGACGGGTGTTTTCGCTCTTGCGGGGACTGCCGGAAGGTGAACTGTGGCTGACACAGGACGCCGATGGAGTGCTGTACAGCATGGATCCTGTGACGATGCGGGAAGCGGTTTGGGCACGGTTCCGGACGGCGGAAGGCGGGACGTACACCTCCGGAATCAGTGCATGCAACAGCACGGCAAAGGTGGATTCCCGTAATGCGACGGTGAAAGTTCCGGCCGGGGAATGGGGCGGAGCGCTGGCGATATCGTATCCGAATCCGTCGTGCGCGGACGCGGGGCTCGAGAGCGAGGTCTTTCTGCCGTGGATCGGGTTGATGAAGCGAACGTCGACGACGATCGCGGGTCCTGTATCCCTTGAATTGATCTATGCCCGGGTGGGCGGGGTGACGGTGCTGGCGCAACCGGAGGTAAGCTTCGCGGTGACGCTGGATAAAGCGATTTACCGGCCGGGTGAGATGATCACGGCGCGGTTGACTCTGCGGGCGACGCAGGGGGCTCCTTTGACGCTGAACTTCTCGAGCGGCCAGCGGTTCGATTTTTCGATCAAGAACCGGGCCGGCGAGAGCGCATACACATGGAGCGCGGACAAGCTGTTTCCGCAGGTGACAGGGACCGAGAGCGTGCGGGGCGAACGCAACTGGGTGCTGCGGGCGCCGGCTCCGCAAGCGGTGGGGAGCTACTCGGCGGAGGGATGGCTGGCGACCGCGGCGGGGCAGAGCTATCGTGGTACGGTAAGTTTCGCGGTGGCTTCGAATTGAACGGTTACTCGCACCGCAGCTGAAACATCGCCCGAGCTAACGCTTGCCCACCCACATGACGCCTTCCAAGACAGGGTTCAAGGACGCCCAGCGCGCACAGGTCAGCTTTCTAGCTCCCTTGGAGAAGCGGACCCTGATCTGGCTGGCGGAGCACATGCCAGCTTGGGTGAACTCCGATCATCTGACGTCGCTCGGTTTGCTCTCGTTGCTCGGGGCCGGAGCGAGTTATTGGTATGCGTCGCGGAACCGCGTGGGACTCGTGCTGGTGATCGTTTTTCTGGTCACGAACTGGTTTGGCGATTCGCTCGACGGGACGCTAGCGCGGGTCCGGAAGCGTTTGCGGCCACGGTATGGGTTCTATGTGGACCACGTGGTAGACATGTTCGGGACGTTGTTCCTGTTGAGCGGGCTTGGGCTTTCCGGATACATGTCGCCGTGGGTGGCGGCGGGGCTGGTGGTTGCCTATTTCATGTTGTCGATCGAGGTGTATCTGACCACCTACACGATCGGCACGTTCCATCTTTCGTTCTGGAAGTTTTCCCCCACCGAGTTACGGATCTTGCTGGCGATCGGCAATTGCGTGTTGTTGACGGGATTGACGCATGGGCAGGTGGCCGGACGCCGGTTTCTGCTGTTCGACATCGGCGGGGTGGTGGGGATGGTGGGATTGGGCACGATGCTGCTTTGGGCCGTCTACCGGCATACGGTTTATCTGTACAATGACGAGCGGCTTTCGGACTAGATTCGGCGGGGTGGGGGCGTACCGGACTCTATTGACGCGGTGGTTGAAGTTCAACGCCGTGGGCGCGATCGGGATCGGGGTGCAGTTGGCGGCTTTGGCCCTGCTTACGTCGGGTTTTGGTCTTCACTACTTGGCGGCGACGGCTTTGGCGGTGGAAGCGGCGGTGATCCACAACTTCGTCTGGCATGAGTATTGGACATGGAGGCCGGCAGACCGGAGCCCGCTGCAAGCGGCGCGCCGGCTGCTCCGGTTCAACCTCACCACGGGGCTGGTTTCGATTCTGTCGAACCTGTTTCTGATGCGTCTGCTGGTGGGATGGCTGGGTCTGCCGTATCTGCCTGCGAACCTAATCGCGATCGCAGTCACCAACCTCGCCAATTTCGCGATGGCCGAGTATCTGGTGTTCGGCGGCGCGGGTATACTGTCTCTGTGAGCCGCCATTCTACCTGTGCCCTGGACTGTCCGGACGCCTGCGCGATGCTGGTTGATGTGGACGATGCCGGGCGGGCGACGCGGCTGCGGGGCGATCCGGATCATCCCGTCACGCAAGGTTTCCTTTGCGCGAAAGTGACGCGGTACCTGGATCGCGTCTACCATCCCGACCGGTTGCTGTATCCGCAGAAGCGGGTGGGCGCCAAGGGCGAAGGCCGCTTCGCGCGTATTTCGTGGGACGAGGCTTTGGATACGATCGCCGAGCGGCTAAGCGCGACGGCGGCAGAGTACGGCCCGGAAGCGGTGCTGCCCTACAGCTACGCGGGAACGATGGGCTATTTGCAGAATGCGTCGATGGACCGACGGTTCTTCCATCGGATGGGGGCATCGCGGCTGGAGCGGACGGTATGCTCGTCGACGGGGGGCGCGGCGCTGCGGCGCACGCTCGGGGAGAGCTACGGCACCGAGCCGGAACAGTTTCGCGATTCGAAGCTGATTCTGATTTGGGGATCGAACACGATGGCGACCAACGTCCACCTGTGGCCGTTTCTGGTGGAAGCGCGGCGCAACGGGGCCCGGATGTACGTGATCGACCCGGTGCGAAACAAGACGGCCTCGCTCGCCGACCGACACTTTGCCATCCATCCCGGATCCGATCAAGCGCTGGCGCTGGGGTTGATTCACGTGATTCTGCGGGACGGGTTGGAGGATCGCGACTACATCGCGCGGCACACCAACGGAATGGCGGATCTGTCGGCGACGGCGCGGGCGTACACGCCGGCGCACACGGCGTCGCTGACCGGCATCGCAGCCGACGATATCGAGGCGCTGGCGCGCGAGTATGCGACCACGAAACCGGCGGCGATCAAGCTGGGGTATGGTCCACAGCGTTCCGAACGCGGAGGTGCGGCGATCAGCACGGTATGCGCTCTGCCGGCTTTAACGGGATCGTGGAGGCAGCGGGGCGGCGGGCTGCAGATGACGACGTCGGGCGCATTCAAATTGGATCGGCCTGCGCTCGAGATGCCGGAACTACAGGCGCGGTCCCCATTGGGGCGGGAAGCGCGGATGATCAACATGGTGCGTTTGGGGCGGGCGTTGAAGGGTGAGGAAGAGTGTCCGCCGGTGAAGGCGCTCTTCGTGTACAACTCGAACCCGGCGGCGATCGCGCCGGACCAGATCAACGTGCTGGCAGGATTGCGGCGGACGGATTTGTTCACAGTGGTGGCGGAACAGATGCCTACCGATACGGCGGCGTACGCCGACATCGTGCTGCCGGCGACGACGTTCCTCGAGCACACCGATATCTATTTCGCGTATGGGCACTACTATCTGCAATTGGCGCGGCCGGCGGTGGATGCTCCCGGGGAATGCCGACCCAACACCGATCTATTCCGGGCGTTGGCGCAGCGGATGGGGTACACGGAACCGTGCTTTGCCGATGACGATGACCGACTGATCGATCAGGCATTGGGATCCGGCCATCGTTTCCTGGACGGGATTACCCGCGCGGAGCTAGAGGCGCGGCACTCGATCCGGTTGAACGTCGGCACGCCGGGGGAACCATTTTTGCCGTTCGCCGAAGGAGGCTTTGGTACGGCGGATGGCAAGTGCGATTTGCGGACGGCCGCGGAGCCTTACACTCCTCCGGTGGAATCGCGGTTTGGGGACGCGGGGCTGCGAGCCAGGTATCCTCTGGAACTGCTGTCTCCGAAGAATCACCACTCGTTGAATTCGACGTTCGGTTATCGGGACGCGACGGATACGGAGACGGGAATGGTCCACATCCACCGGGTGGATGCGGCTTCGCGCGCGATCGAGAATGAAGATCTGGTACGCGTGTACAACGATCGGGGGAGTGTGGTGATGCGGGCCTCCGTGGAGGCGGTGGCGGGCGAGAGCACGGTGGCGCCGGGGGTGATTTCTGCGCCGGCAGTGCGATGGCCCGGGCGGGCAGCCGATGGCCGGAACGTAAACGCGCTGGTATCGGACCGGCTGACCGATATCGGCAACGGCCCGGTGTTCTATAGCTGTTTGGTACAACTGGAAAAATGCGGCGACTGATCGTCCTTACACTTCTTGTTTCCGGCGCGGCTGTTTTCGAGACCGGCTGCAAGTCTTCCCGGCGGGCACGCGTGACCACGGTGGAGGAAGAGTCCGGGGCGTTACGGAGCCGGCTCGAGTTGTCGGACCCGGCCACGGCGATCCAGTTGGTGAAGGGGTTCCATCAACTGGAGCCAGACGGATGGCGCTGGACGATGGGACAGTTCACGGTGACACTGCTGGTTCCGAAAGAAGCGGCCAAAAAGGGCGGAAAACTGAAAGTAGAACTGACCTATCCGGAGCCTGTGCTGGCCAAGCTAGGGGCGGCGACGTTGAAGGCAAGCGTGGACGGATTGGCGCTGGAGCCGCAGACGTACTCGGCGGCGGGTGGCACGACCTATGAGCGTGAGATTCCGGCGTCGGCGCTGGGCGGCGAGACCGTCACCATCGATTTTTCTCTCGACAAATTTCTCAACGCGGGCGATGTGGAAGAGCGCGAACTGGGCATGATCGTGTCGGCGTTCGAGCTTTCGTCGCAATGAATCCAAGCCGGTTGCGGGTGGCAGTGGCATGGGCGGCCGCGATGGGGTGTGTCTGGCGGTTTTCGGCAAAGGGCTGGATTGCTGGTTCCAACAGGATGATTTCGCGTGGCTGGGATTGCGGGACGAGATACTGGACTGGCCGTCGTTCCTGCGGGTGATGTTCGCGCCCAAGGCGCAGGGCACGATTCGCCCGTGGAGCGAACGCGGATTCTTCGTCCTGTTTCGCACCCTGTTCGATCTGGATGCCCTGCCCTACCGGATTTTCGTTTTCGCGACGCAGGGGCTGAACCTATGGCTGGCGATGGCGGTGACGCGCCGAATGACGGGATCCCTGGCGGCGGGCGCGTTCGCGGCGATCTTCTGACGGCGAATGCGTCGCTCGGCGTCCCGATGGCTTGGACGTCGGCGTACAACCAGATTTTGTGTCCGGCGTTTCTGCTGGGCGCGTTCTACTTCCTGTTGCGCTGGCTCGAGAGCGGCCTTGTGCGGGACTACGCGATCCAGGCGTTGCTCTTCGTGCTCGGGTTCGGTGCGTTGAGCACAACATCGTGTATCCGGCCATCGCGGCGGCGTGGGTGGTGCTCATCGGACGGCGGCGCGCTGGCGTGGCTGGCACCGCTGGCGGCGATTTCAGTGGCGTATTTCTGGCTGCACCACGCGGTTGCGCCGGCGAGCGCGCCGAGCGGACCGTACGCCTTTGCATACCGACGCGGCGAGCCTGCGGGCGACGCTCGCCTGGTATCTGATGAACTCGACGGGTGGAATCCGCATGCAGGGGTTGGCGATGCCGGATTGGGTGAAGACGGCGGGCGCGGCGGCTCCTGTGCTGCTTGGGGGCGCTGGCGGTGTTCGTAGCGCTGCGTCTGCGGAAACGGGAGGACTGTCCTGTTCCCGATCGCATGGTTCACGATTTTGCTGGCGCCGGTGCTACCGCCGGGACCACCTTCCGACTACTACCTGGTGATGCCCGTTTTGGGGCTGTCGATGTTGGGCGGGGGGCCTTTCCGCCGCAATGCATGGCGGCTGGGGACCGCGGGTGGCTGCGGTGGCGTGCGCGGTGCTGTATCTAGGCACTACGATTCCGGTGGGACTGGAGGCGGTGGGGTACTATCACGACATTTCGGTCCGCGTGCGGAATCTTGTTTTGGGTGTGGAGTACGCGCACGGGTTGCATCCGCGGGCAATGATCCTGCTGAACGGCGTGGACACGGATCTATTCTGGTCCGGCGTGAACGACAAGCCGTTCCGGTTGGTGGGCGTGACGGATGTGTTTCTGACACCGGGATCGGACGCCAACATTCAGGCGTTTCCGGATCTTGGCAATCCGGGCGACTTCGTACTGCCGGCGGCGCAAACGATCGAGGCGCTAAAGGGAAACAAAGCCGTGGTGTACGCGGCCGGGGGGGGCCGGCTGCGGAACATTACCCGATCTTATACTACGCTGGCGCGTTCCAGCCTTCGTCCCGCATTGGCACAGCGTGTCGATGTGGGACACCCTGTGTATGCATCGCAACTCGGGGAAGGATGGTACGAGTCCTTCGATGGCTTCCGGTGGATGGGCAAGTGAGCGACGGTGCGGTTGGGGAGACCCGCGGGAGGTGGAGGGTCACACCTTCATATCGAAGGGTATTGTCCGGAAGAGCAGGTCGCGGCCGGCGGGGTGATTCTGACGGTGTCCGTGGATGGAAAGGTATTGAAAACAAGCAAGATTGAGGCGGTGGGGACTTTCGATATCGAAATCGATATGGGAGCCGGGGGGAGCAATCAGGAAGTAGTGGTGGCGTTGGAGGTGGATCGTACGATCGCGACGCCGGACGACGGGCGGGTATTGGGGCTGGTGTTCGGCAAATTGAGCCTGCGGTAGGAGTGCTGGTAAACGCTTCACCAAATCTCAGTCACAGAATTTGTCACTTTTTTCTTGACATCGCGAATACTTCTGAGGTCAAACGGTTTTTTCTATGGACCGGAGTGAAACTTTGGGCGACAAAGTGCGTCATATACACAACATGGGGGTTAACATGAAACTGAGAACGGTCGATGTGCTTGACTGCGCACTGACGAGGGAATTCCGGAGGGGTGGCGAAGGCTGCAACCAGGGTGAGATCGATAGTTGTGGCACCTGCAATTTTTTGGCATACGAATTGCACAGGGTTGTGCTATGATGCTCAGAAGTTTCGGAGGGCGAGTGCCCGCCCCGGGAAGGAATCGTCCACGTAGATGCATGAGGGATTTAGTATTTTAGTGTGGACGACTCAGATTTTTGAAACGTTTTGAGTGGATGTCCGTCTAGACAAAATGACAGACAAAAGGAGACCAGAGAAGGAAAATACGACACTACGGCCGCTGCGTACGACCCGCGAACAGATGGGTAGAACCTTCGGAGCCGGAAAAGATCGAATTCTTGGAGGACTAAGACGATGAGCAACAACGAATTGACCAAGTTCAAGAACATACTGGAGACCAAGCAGGCCGAACTGGCGCGGGTGCTCCGGAACCGAGAGGCGATCGCAATCGAGAAGAGCGCGGACGCGCTGGACGAGGTGCAGCACGCGGCGGAACGCGAGTTGGCGATCCGCAACCTGGATCGGGAGTCCGGCCTGTTGCGCCAAGTGAAGGGAAGCCTCCGGCGAATCAACGAAGGCACATACGGGACGTGCGCCCACTGCGACGAGGAGATCAATCCGAAGCGACTGGCGGCGGTTCCGTGGGCGCAGTTCTGCATCCAGTGCCAGGAATTGCTGGATCGGGCCGTGGGCGGGGAGGTAGCCGAGGGCTTCGAGGAAGTCCTGGTGAACGCGGCCTAACGGAAGCTCATCGAGACGGCGAAGGGCGCGGGCTGCGGCTCGCGCCCTTTCGATTCCGAATCAGCCTCGTGAGACCATGCCCCAGGTCATTTCCTGACCGTTGACGCAGGATTCGAGCGCCATCACGGCAGTGAGTGTGCTTTCTGCGGCCCAGATACCGGCGTTTTCGAGCTTGCCGGTGCGTGCACCGTCGATGAACTCATTGACAGCGTCCATGGTGATGTCGTATTTCGTGTCGACGCGCTCCGGCTCGCCTTTTTCGCGCCAGACGGTGTATCCGCGGCGGCCGACATTGACGGCGCCCTTCTCGCACATGAAGGTTTCCGAAACATCGGAGAACCCGGGCGCTCTGAACTGATTGGCGCTGTAGGAGAAGATCATGCCGTCGTCAAACTGGAAGGTGGCGGCGAGATTGTCGTAGATGTTGCCGTAGTTGCGGATCTGGCGGCTGCCGTAGCCGGACACGCGAACGGGGTGCTTGCCGGTGAACCAATTGACAACGTCGATGTTGTGGCAATCCTGCTCGATGAGGATGTCGCCGGAGTTCTCGCGGTAGAAAAACCAGTTGCGGATCTTTTCCTCTTCGGGCTTGTGGCCGGTCTTGATGGCGGGTCCGCCGCCGAGCCAGGCGGCACGGACCATGCGGAGAGGGCCCAATTCGCCTGACCGGACGATTTGGTAGGCCTTGCGATAATCCTTCCCGTAGCGCTGTTGGAAGTCGACGGTGATGCGCTTGGTGGGGTCGGCTTTGCGGGCTGCGCGGAGGACGCGATGGCATCCTTCGACGTCGACAGCGGCGGGTTTCTCCATGAAAATGTGTTTGCGGGCGTTGACGGCGGCCTCGAAGTGCTCAGGGTGGAGGAAGGCGGGGGTGGCGATGTAGACGGCGTCGACATCGGAGGCGAGCAGATCCTTATAGTTGCGGTAGGACTTCGCGCCGGAGTACCTTTTGGAGGCAGCTTCGATTTTGTCGTCGTAGATGTCGCAGAAGGCGGTGACTTTGAGATATTCGTTCTTCTGGAAAATTCCGGTCACGTAGGTGCCCCGGCCTCCGCAACCGATCAGGCCCAACGACAGCGCGGAATTGGCTTGCGAACCGCGAACCGACTGGGGTTTGACGATCGAAAAGGCGGCGGCGGCTCCGGCCCCGAGCTTGGCGGCGAATTCACGGCGATTGTCAGTGGATTGCATGGTAGTCTCCTTGGTTGCCGCGTTGCAGGCGGCGACGGCGATTGCGGCACGGAAAGGAATCTATGATGGATGTGTATAAAGTACGTCCTTGCATAAAGTTTCTTCGAATCCGAGCCGTTCTCATTATACTGGACTCTTGTGGCGATGAAGGTATCAATCCTAGTACCCGTCTACAATGAACGGGCACTCGTGGAACGCAGCCTGGACGCGGTGTTAAACGCTCCACTGCCGGAGGGACTGCTGCGCGAAGTGGTGGTAGTGGACGATTGTTCGACCGACGGAACGAGCGAGATTCTGACCGGCCTGGCGGCAAGGCGCCCGGAGATACGGCTGCTACGGCATGCGGTGAACCAGGGAAAAGGCGCGGCGGTTCGGACGGCGATCCAGCATGCGGCGGGGGACTTCTGCCTGATCCAGGACGCGGACCTCGAATACGATCCGAACGACTACCCTGCCCTGCTGCGTCCGCTGCTCGACGGCCACGCCGATGCGGTGTTCGGGTCGCGCTACCTGGCGGGCGTGCAAACGCGCGTGCTGCCGTTCTGGCATTCGTTGATGAACAAGACACTGACGACGGTGTCGAACATGTTCTGCAACCTGGCGCTCACCGACATGGAGACGTGCTACAAGGTGTTCCGGACCGATTTGCTCAAGAGCATCCCGATCCGCAGCGACCGATTCGGGATCGAGCCCGAGATCACCATGAAGTGCGCGAAGCGAAAGCTGCGTATTTACGAGGTGCCGATCTCCTACCACGGGCGCACCTACGAGGAAGGCAAGAAGATCGGGTGGAGAGACGGACTGAAAGCGCTCGGCGCGATCCTCTACTTCTGGCTGGTGGACGATTTATACGTACAGCCTTACGGGTTCGCGCATCTCAACAATCTAAACGGCACGCCGCAATACGTGAGTTGGCTATCGGGGTTGATTCGACCGCACTTGGGCGATTCGGTGCTGGAACTGTCGGCGGGCATCGGGACATTGACGGGAAGACTGATGGGCCGCCGCTCCCGATACGTCGCCGGAGAGAGCGAGCCGCTGTTGCTGCATGGCCTGAAGAACCGGTTCCTGCGGACGCCGAACGTGGAAGTCCGGGACCTGCGTCCCGATGAAAGTGGCTGGGAGCATACCGGTGGCGAGGGATT
Source organism: Bryobacteraceae bacterium (assembly GCA_041394885.1). Taxonomy (GTDB): domain Bacteria; phylum Acidobacteriota; class Terriglobia; order Bryobacterales; family Bryobacteraceae; genus DSOI01. The sequence goes on from JAWKHI010000013.1 coordinate 24,079, forward strand.
CGACACGGTGCTGGCGGTGGCTGTGCTCGAGTACGCCGAGGATCCGGCGGCCGTGCTGGAGCGGGCCGCGAAAGCACTACGGCCGGGCGGCAAACTGGTGGCGGTGACGGCGCGGGCACCGTGGCTGATGGGATCGGTGGACAAAGCGCTCGGGTACCGCCGGCGGTTCGACGAAGCGTCCGTGCGGAAGCTGGCGTTGGAGGCGGGGCTCGAGGGGATCGCGGTACGAAGCTTCAACAAAGTGTCGACGCCGGTGTGGTTCGTGAACTCGAAGGTGCTGGGCGCGCGACATATCAACAAGCTTACGCTCAAGATATTCGATAAGACGGTGTGGTTGTGGCGATGGCTGGATCCGTTGTTGCCATGGGGCGGGTTGTCGATGGTGGTGACGGCGCAAAGGCCGGGCAGCCGGTCCGGCGCGCGTAGCGAGAAAGCGGCTTAGACGACGACGTTCTGCTCGCGGCCTTCCATCCAAGCATCCACATTGCTCAGCGCAAGAGCGAGACCGGCCTCGAGTGTTTCCGGCGTGATGCCAGCGCAATGGGGCGTCATCACCACGTTGTCCAGGCTCGCCAGAGCGTGGCCTGGGGGCATGGGCTCCTGCTCGAATACATCCAATCCGGCGCCGGCTATTTGTCCGGATTCGAGCGCGCCAATGAGAGCGGCCTCATCGACGATGGGTCCGCGAGCGGTGTTGATGAAGATCGCCGAGGGCTTCATGCGCGCGAGCTCGGCGGCGCCGAGGAAATGGTGTGTTTTCCCGGAGAGCCTGAGGTGGAGACTGACAACGTCGGCGTCGCGCAAGACTTCGTCCAGCGGGACGAGGTGGAATCCTAGAGCCGGATTCGGGTTCATCGTCCAGCAGATGACGCGCATGCCGATGGCGGATCCGAGTTGGGCGAAGCGGCGGCCGATGGCGCCGAGCCCGATGATGCCGAGGGTCTTGCCCGCCAGTTGGACGGAATTACCTCGCTGCCATTCGCCGCGGCGGACAGAGGCATCCACCGGGATTAGGCGGCGGGCAACGGCGAGCATCAGGGCAAGGCAGTGTTCCGCGATAGAAGCGGCGGCGACGCCAGGCGTGTTGGTGACGCGGATTCCACGGCGCCGTGCGGCGTCGAGATCGACGTTGTCCGTACCGGTGCCCCAGATGGAGATCATTCGGAGTGAAGGGCTAGAGGCCATCACCGATTCCGTGAAGCGGCAGGAGGACCGGATGTTGATCACGGCCTGCGCGCCGGCGATCCGGGCGATGAGCTCTTCGCTATCCGCTGGAAGCGTATCGAACCATGCGACATCGTGGGTGGCGGCAAACGGCGCCCAAGCTGCACTGGGGGCCATCACGGGAGGAGCGTCGTCCGGAACGGCCACCTTCACCGGAAACGCTCCAGCTTGGCACGGAAGCCGGGCCGGTCAACCACGTCGCGATTGACGATGCCGCCGGGCAGTTCGCCGCGGGAAACGGCGAGCACATTGTTGGCAGCCTCGGTGCCGTTATCGAGCATAAGGCGCGCGGTCCAGGCCATGGCGTGCGGGGCCACGATGCAGTTGCCGAGGGAGAAGAGCGGATCGTCTTTGGGGGGCGGCTCGACGGGGAAGACATCGATGCCTGCGCCGGCGATCCAGTTTTCGCGCAGTGCGCGGACAAGAGCGTCATGCTGGACGATGGGTCCACGGGCGGTGTTGACAAAAAACGCGGACGGCTTCATCAAGCGGAGATGGCGTTCGGTGACCAAGCCTTCCGTGTTCTTGTTGAGCAGGGTATTCACGGTGACAAAGTCACTCTCGCGAAAGACGGTATCGATATCCACCAACTCAACACCGAGATCGCGAACCTGATCCTGGCTCACAAACGGATCGTAAGCGATGCGGCGGCCAAAGCCCATCGATTGCGACATACGAAACATCTCCTGGCCGATGTTGCCGCAGCCGACCGAGCCGAGAGTGGTTCCTTGAATACTGACGCCAAGGCGGGACAGGTTTCCGCGCCAGCCGCCCTGACGCGCCACACGATCCTGCTCGGGCAGGTTTTTGGCGAGCGCGAGGATGAGTGTAAAGATGGCTTCCGCGACGGGCCGGCGCACGGAGTTGGGGGTGATGGACAGAGCCACGTCATGGGCGGTGAGCGCTTCGACGTCGATGCGATCGTAACCAACGCCCCAGCGGGCGACGATGGCCGGACGATCGACGCCAGCGAGACTATCGGCTTTGATGTGGACCGCCAGGGCAAAAATGGCGTCGAACCGATTCAGGGATTCGGGCGTCGCCACCAAGCCCGGCAGATCTCCCATGGACTCGACAACGATGCCTTCGACGCCGGCGAGAGTGGCAGAGACCACGGCGTCCAAACTTTCTCTTGCTTCCGTGTAATAGTCGGGCGACACCCCGATCCGAAATGGCTGCTTCATAGAGTGATTACTTACATCCTTACTTAGTTGTTGCCGCCGTTCAGCTTTCTTGCCGAGGCGAGATAGATTGCGTTGAGAATCAACTTAAAAGTCCCAGCCGACTGAGCGCGGAACTGCGGTCGAAAACCGAAGAGAACGACCCTGCCCTTCCCGTAGCGGGCTTCTACAAGATTGGCTTTGCCACGAATCGCCTTTTCGCCGGAGAGCCACCCGCTGGCCAGGACCTTGGCGGATGCGTATTTGGCGACGGTCCGAATTTCACGGTCTCCCTTGTTGAAGCCGTCAAGGAGGGTGATGTCCCACGCCTTGCCGCCAGTGGTGAAGGCAAACGCTTGTTTCGGCATCCCGAATGCGATGGGGTGGTCCGTATCCACGTCGATGCGCAGCAAGGATCCTGGGCAGTAGTAACCGGAAGAAGCGGTGTTGGTTTGCTTGACCGCGATGGGAAATAGCTCCGCGGCGAGTTCGGTGGCGGCATCAAAGGCGATCAACGTGCCGCCGTCGCGAACGAATTCGGCAAGTTTCGCCGCACCCAATGCGCCGATGCCGCCGGTGAATTCAGGCCGCTGGATCGTTTTGCCCTCCCCGGGCCGGTCTCTGCCCGCGGGCACGCCGTCGCGGTTGCCGTGCAGGATGGAGTCCATACTTTGCGAAGCGAGAATGATCGAGTCAAAACGATCGCGCAGGGGCGTGCTTGTAACATCAGCATTCTTCACGGCGGTATAGGGCACGCGATACCGATCGAGTAAGTATTGTGTCCAACCGGTATCGATGTTGGCCAGGTGCGGTTCATAGAGACCGACCTTCGGTTTGTGGAGCTCATATGCGGCGCCGCTGGCCGATTCGAGTTGGCTGCCACTGGCACTCCACCATGCGCCGCCGCCTCGTGCGAGCCGGTCCGCCAGTGACAGGAAACTGGCGTTGTGCCGATGATCGGCGGACGGAGGAACCGCGATGCCGCCTGTAGCCTCTACTTGCAGATCAGCCTGAAAGCGATCCTCGACACGATCCACATGGACGCCCATATTGAAGGGCAACGTCCAACCGGCGACGTCGTAGGGCCGCTTGGTTGCGCCGCTCTCGCCCGTTCGCAATTCCGGATATTTCTGCGGCTCCATGAGATCGACGAGATAGGCACGAAAGGGCTGCGCGGCGGGGAGAACGTGGGAGCCAGCCGGATAGTCCTTACCGGCGGCATGGAAAGGCGCTCTGGCCTTTTCGACCCGAATACCGGATAACTGGAGACGATGCAGCATGTCGGCGGCGGCGCCCGGGTCCCATTGGTCAGCCGGTACTACGTAGGCGTACGGCGTCGACTTACCGGCGTTGTCGATGGCGGCGCGAGCCAGTTCCCAACTCTTGAAAAGGAATGATTCAGGTCGGGAAGCGGCTAAGTCGAGGATCGCGAAATCGGCGGTCAACATATAGTCGATTGCATCGCGAACAGACCACTTGCCACCCTTCCAGGGCCGCTGATAGAAGACGGAGGGTTCGGCGGTGGGAATGCCGTTAGAGAAGCGCGCCGGGAAGTCGGCGGGCTGATAGAAACCGGGCGTTGCGTTGGCGTTGAGGGCGGTCTCGGTCAAGATACCGTGCATGTTGTGAAATGCGGGGACCGATCGCATACCGCCGTTCCACCATGCGTCGTAGCCCAAGTAGGAGAGCACTCCAGGTTTATCTTCGCGGGCAAACCGCTCCTTGATGGCGGCGCCGATGAAATTGATACCTTCCATCACAGGGGCGGGAATGTTGGGGTTCAAGGGTTCGCTATAAGGAGGAACGAAAATGCGGGCGGGAAAAGCCGGCGCCTGATGCTGGTTATATACGATCTGGGGGAACCACTCGCGGTAGAGCACCTTGGTAACATGCCGGGTTTCTTCGAGATTGAGCATGAACCAATCGCGGTTATTGTCGTGTCCGGCGTACTTTTGGTAAAGATGCGGGAGAGGAGCGGTTTCATAGGGCGTGCCGACGTTCCCTCGATACCAGTTGACGATCCAATCCAGGCCGTCGGGGTTGATGACCGGGCACTGCATTAGAATGACGCGGTCACGGATGCGCCGCGTCTCGCCGTCTTCACCGGTGACGATGCGATAGGCGAGATCAAAACTCTGCTGAACCGGCGCCACTTCGCTGGCGTGAAGACCGGAGTCAATCCAGACGATGGCCTTGCCTTCAGCGGCAAGCCGCTTGGCTTCGGCCGGATCGGCGTCGCCCTGGGCCAGCCGGGCGCTGATCTCACGCCACCGGGCAAGCTGGCGGAGATTTTCCTCCGAAGACAGGAAGGCGACGTACATCGGCTTGCCGAGGGACGACTTGCCGAATTCGAGGAGCTGGATGCGGGGAGAAGCGGCGGCGAGTTGGCGGAAATATCCGGTGACCTGGTCATAGCCGGCCAGCTTGAAGTCGTCACCGGGGCGGAATCCGAGGTACTGTTGCGGCGACGGGATGTCGGCCGCGGCCAGTGAAACCGCGAGCCCAACGGCGAGAACGGTGATTTTGCCCACAATGGCACAATGATACTATGCGCACTTCGCCACAGTCCCCGTTTCGCGTGGGGCTGATCCAAATGACATGTTCGCCGGATCCGCGAGAGAACATGGATAAGGCCGTTGTTCGAGTCCGGGAGGCTGCCCGCAGCGGTGCACAAATCATCTGCCTCCAGGAATTGTTCCGCTCGCAGTACTTCTGCCGGGAAGAAGACGCGGAACTTTTCGACCTTGCCGAGACGATCCCCGGCCCATCGACGGAGGCGTTGTCGCCGCTCGCGAAGGAGCACAACGTAGTGATCGTCGTGCCGGTGTTCGAGAAGCGGGCGACGGGTTTGTATCACAATAGCGCGGCGGTGATTGACGCGGACGGATCGCTGCTCGGGATCTATCGCAAGATGCACATCCCGGACGATCCGCTGTTTTACGAGAAGTTCTATTTCACGCCCGGGGACCTGGGATTTCGGAATTTCGACACACGCTACGGGCGGATCGCGGTCTTGATTTGTTGGGACCAATGGTATCCGGAGGGAGCCCGTTTGGCGGCGCTCGGGGGCGCGCAGATTTTGTTCTATCCCACGGCGATCGGGTGGCATCCGGCCGAGAAGGAGCAGTATGGAGCCTCGCAGCGCGACGCGTGGCGAACCATCCAGCGGGGGCATGCCATCGCCAACGGGATTTATGTGGCGGCTCCCAACCGGACCGGATACGAGGGGCCGCCGCCTGTGACGGAGGGGAAGTCCGGGTTGGAGTTCTGGGGCTCTTCCTTTGTCTCGGACCCGTTCGGTGTGTTGATCGCCGAAGCATCGGTGGACAAGGAGGAGATCCTGATCGCCGAGTGCGACCCGGCGCGATCGGAAGAGGTCCGGCGGAACTGGCCTTTTCTTCGCGACCGGCGCATCGATGCTTACGGACCGATTGTGAACCGATGGCTCGAGTAACATCGCCCTCACAGCTGCGGATGCCGGCCGAGTGGGAACAGCACGAAGCTACCTGGATCGCATGGCCGCACGAGGAGACAGATTGGCCGGGTAAGTTTGCTCCGGTGAAGTGGGTCTACGGAAGTATCGTTCATCATCTGTCCCGGGTGGAGCGGGTGCGTGTGCTGGTCCGCAACCGGGCAGACCGCGCGGAAGCACGCGAGGTATTCGAGAAGTCCGGCGCGCGGATGGACCGTGTGGATTTCTATCTTTACCGCACGAACCGGTCTTGGTGCCGGGACTACTGCCCGATTTGGGTGCGAGACGCCAGGGGCGAATCCCTGGTGACTGACTGGAAGTTCAACGCTTGGGCGAAGTACCGTAACTGGCGTCTGGACAATGCGGCGCCCGCCTTCATTGCGAAAAAACTGGGCTTGAAACGGATCGAGCCGGGGATGGTGCTGGAAGGCGGCAGCATCGATGTGAATGGGCAGGGACTGCTCCTGACGACGGAGGAGTGCTTGTTGAGCCCGGTTCAGGCGCGCAATCCGGATCTGAGCCGGGAGGATCTGGAGGCTATGTTCGCGCAATACCTGGGGATTGACCGTGTTATCTGGCTGAACAGGGGCATCGCGGGCGACGATACGCACGGTCACGTCGACGACCTCGCCCGGTTTGTGGATCCGGGCACGATCGTTACCGTCGTCGAGCGCAACCGCAACGATGAGAACCACGAGCCGCTTGCCGAGAACTGGAGGTTACTCAAGCGAACGGGACTGCGCATCGTGGCGCTTCCGATGCCCGCGCCGGTATGGTTCGATGGGCAAAGGCTGCCGGCCAGTTATGCGAACTTCTACATCGCGAACGGAATCGTTCTCGTGCCAACGTTCAATGATCCGAACGATCGGGTGGCTCTGAATACGCTACAGAGGCTGTTTCCGGATCGCAAGGTAATCGGAATTCATTGCCTGGATCTGGTGTTGGGCCTGGGCACGCTGCACTGCATGACGCAACAGGAGCCGGCGGCCATCAGTCAGCCGTAAGCAACACCTTGAGCACTCCGGACCGGCTGGCTTCCGCGAAGGCCTCCGGTGCATGATCCAAGGGGAACCGCGCGGCGATCATCGGATCGAGGTTCAATTTGGGAAGCAGGCGCAGCGCGGGTTCGAAGCGCCCGCAGCGCGATCCGACGAGCGAGATCTCATTGACGATGACGGGTGCGGCGTCCAGGGGAACGGAGCCGTGCACGGTGGACTTCATGACGACGACTCCGCGCGGCCGCGCCATGCCGACAGCGGTCATCAGGCCTGAGGGGGAGCCGGTGGCGTCCACGACAAAGTGAAAATCGGCACGCGGCATGCGCTTGGGAGCGAGGACAGTTTCCACACCGGCGTCACGGGCGATGCGAAGTTTCGACTCGTGGCGGCCGTAGAGGATGGTATGCGCTCCGTGGAGGTGCAACACTTGCGCGATCAGCAGCCCCAGTTTGCCATCTCCCAATACGGCGACGCGTTGGCCTCGGGGGATGTGGACCTGCTCGAGAATCTCGCACGCCGCCGCGACGGGCTCAGTGAATACGGCGCGCTCGGTGGACATGGAACGAGGCACGAGGTGAAGGTTGCGGTCCGGCAGGGTGAGGAAGTCCGCGAAGGCTCCGGGATGCCGGACGATACCGAGGACGGTGCGGCGCGGGCAATGGCGGCCGAGATCGCGGGCGCACCAATCGCACTGGCCGCATGGAAGGTTAATCTCACCGACGACGCGGCGACCGATGAATTGGCTGTCGGCGGACTCGACCACTTCGCCGACGAACTCGTGTCCGGGGCGACCGCGGAAGCCGTAGTAACCCCGCATCAGTTCGAGATCGGTATTGCAAATACCGGCAGCAATCAACCGGATGCGAGAGAAACCGTCAGGCCGCCGGGGCATGGCGGCGCGCCGCACGGAAACGGTTCCATTCTCCAAGTGAACTGCCCGCATGGGTTTCGAGTATAGCGATACAATGATGCTCCGTGCACCGCCGACATGCTCTCCGTTCCTTGGCCGCGTTCGCAGCGGGTTCGCCGCTTTTTGCGCAAGCCGCGTCCGACGATGATTTGATGGGGCCGATCAACGTCCACGAATTCGAGGATGTGGCGCGGCGGAAGCTGTCGAAACTGGCTTATGATTTCATCGCCGGCGGAGTGGAGGACGAGCAAACGCTGCGGGCCAACCGGGCGGCGTTCGAACGTGTGTATCTAATCCCGCGCTTCATGCGCAACGTGACCGATATCGATACGTCTGTGACGTTGTTCGGCCAGAAGATGGCGACGCCGATCATCATCGCACCGACGGGGGGCAAGAATCTGGTGATGCCGAACGCGGATGAGACCGTAGCGAAAGCGGCATTGAAATCGAAGACTCTCATCTGTTCTTCGACGGGCACGCGGAAGCTGCTGGAAGAGGGTGAGCCTCTGGTTTGGTGGAGCAACACGATCGGGACCCCCGACAAGTCATCCGCGCAGGACTACGCACGGCGGATTGAAGATTCCGGCGGCAAGGGGATTGTGCTGACGATCGACAACGCATACCAATCGAACCGGGACCGGAACAACCGGAACCGCTTCGACTATGGCTACATGCAGACGGGGGTGCCGAAGCCGGGTGAACCGAAGCGTCCACCGCGTACGCCCGCGACGCCCGCGATGTGGCAGCCACACGTTCCGAGCCTTGGCTGGGAATGGATCGAGTGGGCGCGAGGGGCGACGAAGATACCGATCATCGTGAAGGGGGTATTATCGCCGGAAGACGCGGTGGCGGCGGTGCAACACGGGGCGGACGCGATTTCCATCTCCAATCACGGCGGGCGGCAGTTGGATGGTGCGATTGCAAGCCTGGACGCGCTCCCGGACTGCGTGGACGCGGTGAGTGGAAAAATTCCCGTGTTCATGGACGGGGGCATCCGCCGCGGGGTCGACATCGTGAAGGCGTTGGCATTGGGAGCGAACGCGGTCCTGGTTGGGCGCGCTCCGCTGTGGGGCCTGGGAGCTTTCGGCCAGCCCGGCGTGGAGCGTGTGTTGTGGATGTTGGGCGCCGAATTGAAATTGGCGATGGGTCTTTCCGGCGCGACCCGTCTGAGCGACCTGAACCGGCGGATGGTGAGGCAGGTTCGTTTGTGATTCTGGTGGCGCTATTGTTGGCGGCCGCGTCGGCGCTACCGGCGCAGGATCTCCGCGAATTATGCGGAGCCTGCCACAGCGAACCGGCGAGCGATTTTGCGTCGCACCCGCACATGGAGCGCGGCTTATCGTGCGATGCCTGCCACGGCAAGAGCGAGGCGCATCGGGCGGCCACGGGCCACAAGCCGCCCGACAAGATCGCCGGACCATCCGATCAGCCGCAAGTGTGCGGGGCCTGCCATCCGGCGGAGCGCAAGAGCTATGAGTCCAGCACGCATGGCAAGCTGGTGCTGGCCAGGGACGCCAAGCGGGCAGCGGCCTGCACCACGTGTCATGGCACGCATGCATTACGGTCTGTGGCGGCCATGAGCCGGCAGTGCGGGCGGTGCCACGAGGCGCTGCCGGAATCGTGCAAGAGGCCGCCGGCGCCGACCACGTCGAAGTTACTGTGCGCGAATTGCCACGATAAGCATACACTGCGTGTAGCCGGGCGGTGACTTACTTGGCGGGCCGAACGAAACCAACTTCTACCTTCCAAGCTTCCAGGGTGTTGTAGACGATTGGGCAATAGCAGGCGCGGTCAATCATTTCCCACATACGGCTCTCGATGGAGCCCGCGCCCCGGACCAAATGCGGAAAGTCTTCACAGGTGCCCGGTCTGGCCTCGTAGACGCCGCAGAGGTTACCGTCGAGAAAAATGCAGCCCGCTTCGGTTCGTTTGAGGATCAAGCCTTCGTCTTCGGTTTCGTCGCAGTATTCATTGAGGAACCGGCCCAATTTGATGCGGAGGAATTTGGCTAGCTTTTCCGCGTCGCGCTCCTTCAGCTTGGTGGTGGCTACGCGGCAGCAATTGGCGCAAGCGGTGCAGTCGATCGCTTCCGTGACGTCTTGCGCGATGCGGCGGAGGCGGCGTTCGACGAATCCATGCCTTTTCAAGTGCAGACGCAGGGAATTGTTCTCGGCGCGCCTGGATTCACCCTGTCGGCGGATCTGAACGAGGTCCGTGATCATTTTGACTCCGCGCGGAGACTGCGCTCGAGGTCGAGAAACCAGGCGGGCGGATCGGGCTCGTTTCTGGCATCCAGTTGCTTGCCGAGGGAGATCGACCAGCGGTGGACCCAGGAGGGACCATTCGTTCCGTAGTAACGATCTTCCGTCGAGTAGGCCGGATCGCGCAGGGCTTCGTCGAGAGTAACGAAACGGTATCCGCGTTTGCGGATGGAAGCGAGAATGGCGGGGAGCATCCGGTGGTTGATTTCGTTGGTGTGGATCAATAGAATCTGAGCCACATCCCTGCCAAAGTAACTGTACGACAACTTCTCGAAGTAATCGACCATGGATTCGTGATGCGCCAAATAAGCCGCCTCGACATTTTTTACCAGTTGAGGATCCCCCGCGGCGGCCACCTTCCAGCGGACCCAGTCGAACATATAGTCCGCATTCTCGACTGTGAAGGGCGCGATGCGGTAGCCGCGTTCGGCGAGGAAGGTCTCGAAGGCGGTGCGTTTTTCGCGCGAGCCTCCCGTGTGGGTGAACGGGTGGCGGAAGTAGAGTGTGGAACGCGGGCGGAGTTCCTGCATCCAGTTGCGCCAGGGACGTTCGCCGTCGATGACTTCGCGGCGGTAATCGGCGGGGGGCAGGCTGTTGAGATCGCGATGGGAGTAGGTGTGGTTCCCAAGGTCGAACCCGGCTTCGAGCCAGAGCCTTAGCATCGCACTCCACGCGGCGGAGTCGGGGTGGCCTTCGATCTTGTCCGCGTTGACGAAGCCGATGGCGGGAACAGCCGCGTCTTTGAGCGTCCGCAGGAAGTCTACGGTACCTTGGCGCGCTCGAAGGGTGTCGCGATCCCTTTCCACCCACGGGAGGTCGTCAATTGTGACCGCCATTTGCTTTTGGGCGAACAGCCAACCCGGAAATGCGAGAACCAACAGAACGAACGGGGCAACGAGCATCAACGGCCATTGTCGCAGACCGGGCCCTAACAGCAGTACAATCGCGTCATGACCACCTCGCGCAGAAACTTTCTCCGGGCCGGTGCACCGGCCACGGCGGCAGGGACTTGGTTGGCGATGGCGGATGTGCTCCGCGCGGCGCCATCGACGGCGACGCCAGGCAATGAAGAGTATTGGAGGCTGGTGAAGCGCCAGTTTCCTCTCGCCGAGGATCTGGTTTATTTGAACGCGGCCAATGTGTGCCCTGCTTCCCGCGGGGTGCTAGACCGGCATCTGGAGTTTCTGCGGGACTTCCAGGCCAATCCATCGTTCCAGAATCGCGAGAAGTACGATCCGATCGCCGAACGGACGCGGTCAAAGACGGCGGCTCTGCTCGGAGTAGATAAAGAAGAGATCGCGTTCACGCGGAATACGAGCGAGGGCTCCAACATCGTGGTGCACGGGGTGGAACTGAAGGCGGGCGACGAGGTTGTGATCACGGCGCACAATCATCCGTCGAACAACGACTCCTGGAAGGTCCGGGCACGGCGCGAAGGCTTCACCGTAAGAGAAGTTCCGGTGCCGATTCCGGCGGCGAGCCGGCAGCAACTGATTGACGGCTTCGAGAAGGCGATTACGCCACGCACGCGGGTGCTCGCGTTCACGCACGTGACCAACACGACGGGCAACTACTATCCGGCGGCGGAGATCGCGGCGTTGGGGCGGAAGCACAATCTCTGGGTCCATTTGGATGGGGCGCAGACGCTCGGCGCGCTGGACGTAAATTTGCGCGCGATCGGGTGCGACTCCTACGCGGGGAGCGCCCATAAGTGGATGATGGGTCCGCTGGAGGCGGGCGTGCTGTACGTTCGCTCGGAGCGGATCGGGCAACTGTGGCCCTCGATTGTAACCGCGGGTTGGAGCGATACGATCGCGGGGGCTCGCAAGTTCGAAGTCTACGGGCAAAGGGACAATCCGAGGCTGGCATCGGTGGAGGCGGCGGTTGACTTTCTGCAACTGATCGGAATGAGCAACGTGGAGGCGCGTTTGCGATTTCTGGTGACGCGAGCCAAGGAGCAATTGCAACAAGTGCCGGGCGTGCGGTTGAAGACTTCGACGGATCCGCAATTGTCGGGTGGGGTGGTGAAGTTCGATCTGGCAAAGCCATCGCTCAAGGCAGCCTATGACGTCCTGTACAGCCGGCACCGGTTGGCGATCGCGTTGACACCGTCCGGCGAGGCGCAGGGACTCCGTTTTTCGCCGCACATCTACAACACGGTGGACGACATCGACCGGGCTGTGGCGGCGGTGCGTGAAACGGCGAGCGCCTGATCGTAACCAGGGATGCCGTCGCAACTCGAGAGTTATCTCGCGGCCAACTCGAACGATCCCGTTTTCCTGGCCACGGCGATGGGCACGGCGGTCTTTCTCGGCGCGGCGCACGCTTTGACGCCCGGGCATGGGAAGACGATCGTGGCGGCGTATCTGGCGGGTTCGCGCGGGAGAGTGGCCGATGCCGTGTATCTGGGCGCTATCGTCACCATCACGCATACGGCGAGCGTATTCGTACTGGGCCTGCTGACGCTATACGCTTCGACGCGGGTTTCGCTGGACCGGATTTTTCCGTGGCTGTCGCTGCTGAGCGGCGCGCTGGTGCTGGTGATTGGCGGCTGGCTGCTGTGGCAACGGACGAGATCCTGGAGCGGGAGTGGGGACCGGCATGCGGGGCATCATCACGGCCACAGCCATGGTCACGGCCACAGCCACAGTCACAGCCATGGCGACGCGGTATCGCGGTCCAGCATTCTGTCGCTCGGGATTTCGGGCGGGCTGGTTCCCTGCCCGGAGGCGCTGGTGGTGCTGATGCTATCGATCTCTCTGCACCGGATTGCGCTCGGACTGGGTCTGCTGGTGGCGTTCAGCATCGGGCTGGCGGCGGTGCTGATCGCGATTGGGGTAGCGATGGTGTTCGCAGGTCCGGCGCTTCGGAAGGCGACCGGCGATTCCGCGATCACGAGGAATCTGCCGATCGTGAGCGCCGCAGTGGTGACGCTGCTCGGGTTGGCGATGGTATTTCAGTCGCTGCAACAGTTCTAACTTATGGCTGATCGTATCTTTCTTTCCTATTGGCTCCGGGGTTACACGGAATTCAACATGCTCGCGACCTTCGAGAAGGCTCTGCGTAAGTTTCCGCAGTCGCGAATGAAGCCGGAGACGATTTTGCGGGTGGTGGCGGTTGATTTTCATGAGCCGGCGCAGACCGAGCATCGGTTCGAGGAACTTACCGACGTGTCGGCGTTCACCCGGCTGTTTCGCGAGTTCGAGCACGCCGATTGCGCCTATCAGGTGGAGGCGCACTGGGATCTCTGGCGTTATGACGGGGATTGGAGTCTTGGGCCGGTGCCGGTGGTGTTCACGGCCTTCGGTCCGCTGTTTGCTTCCGATTTGGGAGAGCAGATCCTGGTGGAGTTCGGTTTGGACTCGCAGTTTCTACCGCAACCGGAGATCGAGGGGAGCCTGACACCGGTGCGCTCAAACATACGGAGCCTTCTGCACCTGGATGAGGACCTGCGGAAGGTGTTGGCGGTAGACAAGCGGACGCTTTGGTCGGAGAGCGGCGAGAGCTTGGCGGAGACCTTGCAGGCTGCTCTGGTCGGTGGGTAGGGGGATCAGGGTTTGACGTTGAAGTCAACGGCGTTGGAAGTTGCCCCGTTGGGATTACTCACCTGAATCGCGATGATGCCGGGTTGGGCGTACATGGCCGCGGGCATCACGGCAGTGACCCACCCCGCGTTGCCGAAGGTGGTTGGCAGCTTGGCGCCGTTGGCGGTGACGACGGCGCCTTCGGCGAAGGCTTCGCCATTCACGGAGAGGGCGGCATCGCCGTTGGGCTGTTTGTTGAAGGGGACGCCGGCCTGCGTGGTATCGGGAACGATCGAGGCGATGTGGGGAGGCGCTCCGGGAGCGGCGAGATCGGGGTCTCCGCAGTCGGCGAGAGTCAAACACAGCAGAGCGAATAATGGAATTGCGGCGAGCGAGCGGCGAGATCTCATCCACTCGATGCTACCGCGTCCCGGCGAAGCCCCACGAAGCCCCATGAAGCAATGATACGCTGACGGATTGACGATGAAAGCCAGTATTCCCCGCCGGGCCGCGTTGGCATCGCTCGCCGCGGCCGCGGTTCCCGCATCGACGAACGCGCAGACGCAGAGCGCCTACTGGGCGCTGAACCAGAAGCGAATCGATCAACACGCCGACGCGGCGCAAAGACTGCTCGACCGGCAGACAGTGAGCAAGGGAAGCCGGTGGCTGGGCGGATTGCCGGATGGCGACGGGTTGCACCATGGCGGCTCGACGACCGGGTTGGTGATCCACTACACGGCGGCTCTGCTCCAACCGAAGTCGCGATTCCACGGCAGCGCGGAGGTCATGGACAGGCTGAAGCTCGCGTTGGGGTTCCTGGATCGCAAGACGACAGCCGATGGCAATCTGGAACTGCTGACGACGAACTTCAACTCACCGCCGGACACCTCCTTCGCGATGTACAACCTGGCCGGCGCAGTAACGCTGGCGCGGGCGGCGGGCTCGAGAGAAATCGAAGCGTTGATCAAGCCGCTTGTGGAGAGGCATGCGGCGGGATTGGTGAAGGGCGGAGTGCACACGCCCAATCATCGATGGGTGATGTGTTCGGCGCTGGCGCTGGTGAACACGATTTATCCGGATCCGGCGCTGGTGCGGCGCATCGATCAATGGTTGTCGGAAGGGATCGACATCGATGCCGACGGCATGTATTCGGAGCGAAGCACGGGCGGCTACAACGGGATCGTCAACCGCGCGCTGTGTGTGATCGCACGGCATCGCAACCGGCGGGAACTGCTGGATCCGGTGCGGCGGAATCTGGACGCAATGCTGCGGCTCCTGCATCCGGGCAATGAGCCGGTGACGGAAGTTTCGCGGCGGCAGGATCTGAACACGCGTGGAACGATCAGCGGTTATTGGTTCGCGCTGCGGAGCATGGCTCTTACCGATGGCAATGGGGTGTACGAGACGTTGGCGCGGCAATTCGAGCCCGGGATGGTGGAGTTGATGATATACCCGGACCTGCAAAAGCCGGGGCCGGAGCCGGCGGCGGTTCCCGACAACTACGAACATGTTTTTCCGGGGATGCGGGTGGGGCGGATCCGGCGGGGAAGCACCAGCGCGACGATTTTGATGGAGGGAAACGGGCGGATATTCACGCTGCGGAGCGGAGAGGCGATCGTGGGCGCGGTGCGGGTGGCGTCGGCGTTTTTCGGGAAGGGCCAATTCGTACCGACGAGCGGGGACAAGGAAGGATCCACGTACCGGATGGAACAGTCGCTGGACGCGGGATACTATCAGCCGATCGGCGAGACGCAGCCGTGGGGAGTGGACGAGTGGTACCGGATGCGCCACCAGCGGCGCCGCACGGAGGTGTGCACGCAGAAGCGGGTGGCCGAGATCACGGAAACGAGCGGTGGATTCCGGCTACGGATTCGCGTCGACGGCACCGCCGATGTCCCAGTGGCGGTAGAGATCAGTCTGGACGGCGAGGGCAAGTTAACGGGCGCCAAACCGGCGGGGAAACCGGACAAGGCGTGGCTGCTGGCCGATGGCGCGACGGCCACCTGGACGGCCGGCGGCCACTCGATTTCGTTCGGGCCCGGGCGTGCGGAGACGACGTACACGCAGGTGCGCGGTGCCGAGCCGATGTTGAACGGGAACAGCGTTTACCTGACCGGTTATACGCCGTTTGACCACACGATCGAGTTCCGGTGCCGGTAGGGCTCGAGTCAGCGTAGCCAGGTCAACGGAGCCAGGGAAGATAGGCCGCGGTGGAGCGGCGGTAGGATTCGAAGGCTTGTCCGAAAGTCCGGGCGAGAATTCCATCTTCGGCGCGGACGCGGATTTCAGTGCCGGCGAGATAAATGACGATCGACACCAAGGCGGCCGGCCAGGGGGCACGGGCGAGCAGGGTGGCGGCGAGCATCCCGAACAGGGCGAGGTAGACGGGGTGGCGGACGAGGGCATAGGGTCCGGCGGTGATGAGTTCATGGTCGGCGGTGACGACGGCTTGAATGCGCCAGTGGCGGCCGAGGGTGAGCAAGGCCCAGGCTCCGAAAGCCACCGAGCCGTAGGCGAGGATCCAGACGGCGGGCGCCCAACTGGGCCGGGGGTGGGTGTGGAAGGCGGCGGCGAGTGAAAGGGCGACGCCTTGGAGGAGGAGCCCGTAATTGGATGCGGGCGCCCGGAGGACGCGGTCTTCCTTCGTTGGCGCGGACCGGCGCTGTTTCCGGACCCGGAGATGTCCGGCGACGAAGGCAAGAAAGAACAAAAGCCAAGCC
Organism: Bryobacteraceae bacterium; assembly: GCA_041394885.1. Taxonomy (GTDB): domain Bacteria; phylum Acidobacteriota; class Terriglobia; order Bryobacterales; family Bryobacteraceae; genus DSOI01. The sequence goes on from JAWKHI010000013.1 coordinate 40,348, forward strand.
ACCGCGAGCGCGCTCACAGGCAAAGTATAGGATCCGCGACACTATCGCTGCAATGAGGTACGCTTGAGTTTATGCGCCGCAGCATTGCAATTTCGATCCCCGTTCTACTGATGTTTTGCATGGGCACGGCTGCCTATGGGCAGCGGCCGCAGCCGAAGCGAAAGAAGATCCTGGCGATCGGCGCCGTGAAGGGCTTCCAGCACGACGCCACGTCGCACGGGCTGGCCACGATCTGGAAGATCGGGCAGGATTCCGGCCTGTTCGACACCTACATCCGCACCGACACGCAGTTGATCACGAAGAAGAAGCTCACCGGCAACGCGAAGAATCTGGATTACTTTGACGCGGTGATTTTTTATACCACGGGCGAGTTGGATTTGACGGCGGACCAGAAGGCCGATCTATTGTCGTTTGTCCGCGACGACGGCAAAGCATTTCTGGGCGCGCACTCGGCGCTCGATACCCTGTACGAGTGGCCCGAATATGGCGAGATGATCGGGGGATGGTTCGATGGGCATCCGTGGAATCAGTTTCAGGCGCCGGTTGTGGTAGAGGATCCAACCAATCCCATCGTGCGGCATTTTCCTGAGAACTTCTCGATCATGGACGAGATCTACCAGGCCAAGAGTTATTCGCGAGACCGGGTGCGTGTGTTGATGTCGCTCGACGCGTCGAAGATTGACCTGGCGAATCCGCGGGTGAAGCGGACCGATAAGGATTTCGCGGTGACCTGGATTCGCGACTACGGCAAAGGCCGGGTGTTCTATTCGACGTTCGGCCACCGGGAGGACGCGTGGAACCGGCCCGATGTGCAGAAGATGTGGCTGGAGGCGATCAAGTGGGGCCTGGGGATGACGAAGATCGACGCGACGCCGCGTCCGAAGCCGTGACGGCCATGACGCGCTTCCTGCTGGCAATGGTATTGGCGGCGGGGGCCGCGCCGGGCGCGGAGATTTTCCCGGTGACTGCTATCAAGGAAGTGATCCGGATCCGGCTGGATCGTGGCGATCTATTGCTCGAGACGATCCAGGGAGCGATCGACAAGCACGGGATCGCCGATGGCGCGGTGGTGACGGCGGCGGGATCGCTGCAAGAGTGTACGTTTCACGCCGTGAAGTCAGTGGCGGAGAAGCCGGAGGAGCAGTTCACGACGCGAAAGGGTCCGATGGAAATCCTGAACGTGAACGGTCTGATCGCGGCGGGCGAGCCACACCTGCATATGACTTTGTCGTCGCCCGACGGTTCGGCATTTGGCGGACACCTCGAGAAAGGGTGCAAGGTGCTGTACCGGGCCGAGATCACGATCGTGCGGTTCGCGGGAACGGCATTGGCACGGAAGCTCAACAAAGAGGGCGTGCCGATGTTGCAGAACAAGTAAGACTCATTTCCACTCATACAACCCCGATCGCAACCGATGAGGGGGACATGCGCAACAGACTGGGCAGGTTTGCCCTTTCCTGCGCCGGCATCGTATTTGCCGGGCACATGTCGGAAGGAATCGTCGAAGCGGGGAAGCCGTTCCGGAGCGGGCCGGAGGCGGTGCGATGGAGGGATGGGCGGGTTCGGCTGGAGATCAGCCGGACGGTGCATACCGGCACTGAGACGGGAGTGCCGGACTCGGAGAGCGTGGCGGCGGTGCATCGCGCGATCGCGGACGCGATGATGGCGTGGGGCGAGACGGGGCTGGCGGCGGTGGAGGTAGAGGTCGGGTATACGTGGGAGACGGCGGTATCGTCGGGGGTGAATTTGGTCACCTTCACGGACCCGGCGCCGTTCGATGACGGAGTGTGTGACCGGAACCTGTTCGTCTCTTGCACGATCCTCCGTTTTGACGAATTGACGGGGGAGATCCTGGGGGCGAGCGTGGCGTTCAACCCATACAAGCGTCACTCGGCAAGCGGGATGGCGGGCACCCACGATCTCGGTCTGGTGATGCTGCATGAGATGGGCCATGTGCTGGGGCTGGATCATAGCGCGGTGCTCGATTCGGTGATGACGCCGGAGGTGGAGTTGGATCCGTCGGCGTCGCCGCGGGCTAGTTTTCCGCTGCGGCGGTTGGCATCGGATGACCGGCTGACATTGGCGGCGCTGTATCCCAGCGAGCCGATGGCGGTGATTCGCGGACGGGTACTGCGCGGGGGAGAGCCGGTGGCGGGGGCACACGTGCTGGCGATTGACCGGCGGGGGCATCCGGCGATGGGCGTGATCACGCCGGCGGGAGGCGATTATGAACTAGGCTTGCCGGCGGGCGAGTACAAGTTGGCGGTGGAGCCGCTGGACGGACCTGTGGGGCAAGGACAGTTCTACACGATAGGATCGGCGGCGGCTTCCTTCCCGACGCTGTTTTGGTCTGTGGATGGGGGCCGGGCGGCATCGGAGGAGTGGATCGCGGCGGAGGTGGAGGCGCCTCGGACCGGGATCGATTTCTTCGTGGCGGGGAGCGCGGTGGCCAATGTGAGTACGGTGGGCCTGATCGAAAACGGGGCGTATTGGGGGGCATCGCGGACACAGTTGGCCCAGGGGGCGAACTACACCCTTGGGGTGACGCGGAATCCGGAAGACGGCGCCGCCTCGATCGCCCTGTTGGGCGAGGGATGGAAGCTGGAAGGGACAGCAACCAGCCCAGCGAGCGCGCCGCAACTGCTGCGGCAGAAACTGGCACCGGGGGTCGAGCCCGGATCGTATGTACTGGCGTACCAGCGTCCGGAGGGAGTGTCCCTGCTGGCGGGCGGGGTGACGGTGGTACCGCAGCCGGTGATCGAATCGGCGGTGGTGGCCGAAGGCTACATACGTTTGCGAGGCAAAGCGCTGGCATCGCAAACCGCGGTGGCGGCGTGGCGGGAAAACGATGGCGGCGACGCAGCGCCGGGTCCGCGGCAGTTGGGTGGTACGAGCGTCCGCGCGGGGGAAGTATGGCTACCGCTGCACGCGGTATCGGCGGAGGAGATCACCGCCGTGGCTCCGCCTGACGGAATCTCGGAGGTGACGGTGGTGACTGGAACCGGGGTGGAAGCCTCGGTGACGGTGACACGGCGGTAGCAGACTACCAGAGCATCGCAGGCCCCTACAATGGAAGCTTGCCTGGATTGCCCGCTATCGTCGCCGGGGCGATGCTTCCCCTGTTGGCTGCATTCTCGATCGGGCGCCGCTGCGTGCCCGGCGACGCGGTGGTGCAGTTGGCGATCGGCGCGGCGATCCTTTCCTACGGCTGTTTCCTGATTCTGGCCACTGGCGTTTCCTGGCTTTCGGCGCCGGTGTGCGCGGCGTGTCTGCTGCTGTGGCGCCGAACGCCGTTGCGATGGCCGCATCCGACCTATTTGGTCTGCGTGCCGGTGGGTCTCTACTATCTGATTCACGCGCTAGCGCCGGAAATCCAGGCCGATGCGATCGGGTACCATCTGGGGCTGGTATCGGGCTGGCTTCGGAAAGGCGACTTTCTGGCGCAGACGGGCCATTACGATCTGATGCCGCATGGCCTCGAGATGCTGTTCACGCCGGCGTTCGCGATCGGCGGACATTCGGCGGCGAAACTGGTCCATTTCGCTTTCCTGGTTGCGACGATCCCGATGTTCGCCTCCCTCGGCGGAGCGTTGGGATTGGATCGAAGCGTCACATTGCCGGCTTCGTTGATTTACGTGGCCGCGCCGGTGGTGGGTGCGAGCGGGACGTGCGCGTACGTGGATGCAGCGCTGGGATTTTTTTCCCTGGCAGCGTTTCGGTTGTCGCTCGAGGACGACGACAAACTGACCGGGATCGCCGCCGGCTTCTGTTACGCCATCAAAATGACGGGCGGCGCGATGCTGCTGTACCTGGCGGTGCGGCGAAAATGGAAAGCCGCGTTGGTTGGGGGCGCAGTGGCGCTGCCGTGGATGGCGCGGGCGTGGTGGCTGAGCGGCAATCCGTTCGCGCCGATTCTGAACGGAGTTTTCCCGAACCCGTACCTGCACATAGCCACCGAGCGGGGTCTGCATGAGCATATCGGTTCGTATGGCGTGGCTGCGTCATCGCTGTGGCACGAGTGGACGATCGGGGGCGGAAGCACGCAGGGGCTCACCGGGCCGGCGTTCCTGCTGCTGCCGTTGGGTCTTCTGGCGATGCGCCATCCGGCGGCGAAGAAACTCGCCCTGGCCGGCGCGATCGCGGCCCTGCCGGTGGGGTTCAACGTGGGGACGCGATTTCTGATTCCCGCGATGGCATTCGGCGCGATCCTGATCACGATTGCCGCACTGGCGACGATCGGGCGGGCGTGGGGCGGGCGTCTGGCCTGGGCGGTCGCACTGTTTCAGGTGGCGGCGTGCGCGCCGGGTGTGTTGGGCCAATGGAGCGATCCGGCGGCCTGGCGGCTCCATGGGTTCCCGTGGCAGGCGGCATTGCGGATCGAGGATGAGGCGGTGTACCTGCGCCATGCGACGGAGGCGTTCGCGGTGGCGGAGATGATCGAATCTCACACCAAGCCGGGTGACAAAGTGCTGGACGTGGCGGATTTGGGGCGCGCGTACCTGGATCGAGAGGCGGAGCCGCACTGGCAATATGCCGGAGCGGAACGGGCCGCGGACGCGTTGCACATGGCGGCGCACGTTACATCGCGAAGCGCCTATCGGGCGAGCGCATCGTGGAGCGCGCGGGCATACGGCGGGATCCGGATCGAGCAAACCACCGATGGCCCGGAACCATGGAGCTTTCAGGAGATCGAACTGCGGCGGGCCGGCCAAGCGGTGTTTCCGAGCGGGTCCTGGAACCTTACCGCGTCGACCAATCCTTGGGAACTGCCGCTGGCCTTCGACCGGAATCCGGCGTCGCGATGGCAGACTTGGGAGCCACGCCGGCCGGGTATGTGGATCCAGATGGACTTCCCCGCCCCCGTGGAACTGGATGGCATTTCAATCCTGGCGCCGATGGGGGAAAACGGTGCACGATACCGAGTCCGCGGATTGGCGGGCCGAGAGTGGGTGACGCTGTCGGATTCGCAGGAACGGAGGCCATGGGGCGCCATCAGTTTGCGCGGGAATGCGGGCCGATTTCTGCACCGGGAGGGATTCACGCACGTGGCGATCCGGACCCACGGCGATGGGTTCGGCAAGGTGGGCCGCGACATGGAACTGCGCCCGGCGGACTGGGGAATGCGGCTTGTGGGTAATCGCAACGGCGTTTACGTTTATTCACACAGCATAGCCACAACCCAAGACCGGTAGGGGTGTTTGACTCACTATATGCGCTCCAGAAGGTCTTCATTCGTAGGCCGTTTCGCTGTGTATCTGTTGCCGGCAATCCTGCTGTCGCAAAACCCCGTCATCAACCCGCGCGGTGTACTGAATCCGGTGACGATGGAGCCGGCGCCGAGCCGTGTGACACGCGGGGGCCCGATTCTGATCACGGGGATCAACTTGGGACCGGTGGAGGAGGTAAAGGCGACCGGGAGTCCGCTGCCGACGCAGCTTGCCGAGCCCGCGGTGCAGGTATTGATCAACAACCGGAGGGCGCCGTTGTTCTCGGTGGGGCCGACGCGGATTCTGGCGCAGGTGCCTTGGGAGATCCAGGCGGGGGGAGGGCAAGGAATTCTGGCGCGCGTGGTGGTGCGGCGTGGCGAGGTCGAGAGCCAGCCGGCGACGGTGCGCATCGTGAACAGCCTGCCAGGAATCCGGACGTCGAACAACCAAGGTTGGGGACCGGCGGGCCGGGTGGAGGGCGGCGTGCTCCAACTGTCTCTAACGGGGTTGGGGCAGACCGATCCAGCGGGCAAGACGGGCGAGGTGGCCGAGGGTGAAGCGAAGCCGGTTGCTCCCGTGCGGGCCTATATCGGGGGCTTCGCGGCCAAGGTCGAGGCAACGCTGTCGACGGCGACAGTGGGGGACTACACCGCGAGAATCGAAATGCCGGCGGACGCCAAACCGGGCGATATCGTATCGGTGATCGCGGCCAACGCGGCGAGCAATCGCGCGCTGGTGGGCAACTTCGAGGGCGGCATGGTGCAATATGCCCGGCTGCCAGCGGGCGCCAATGGCATCAGCGTGCTGCGTGCGGCCGATTTACGCGGGAATTTTCTGGTGGCGCACGGACCCCGGGGTGACGATGGGTGCTATCCGTCGTGGCTGTTCGACCTGGGACGAGGCGTTTCTTCGAAGATTGAGCCGTGCCTGATCGCGGCCAACGCCAACGCGGCGACGCCGGTGGGGATCGCGGCCGAGAGCGCGGCGCTGACGGCGCTGGTTGGTCCGGCGGTGGGGGACGCGGCAAGTGGAGTGTCGAGCAAGATCGCGATTTTCCGGCCGGATAGAGCGGACCCGATGTTGGTGGAACTGCCGGCGCCGGTGTCTAACGTCAACGGCGCGGCAAACGGGACTATCACCGCGATCCAGCCAGGTGAAACGCCACGGGTCTATTCCGTGAACCCTGACACCGGTGAAGTGACCGAGCCGCAGTTGGGCGGAGCGGGGGGAGCCGGCGGAGCGGTAGGTGCAGGCGGTGGCGCGGCCGGAGCGGGCGGCGCCGGTGTGAACCTCAACGTGCTGCTGGGAACTTTCACCATCGACTTGGGCGACGGACTGACGCACCTGCTTTCGGCGCCCATCAACATCGGCCAGGGCCGATTCGTGGCGGTGGTGGGCAACGAAGCGGAGCGGCCCACCCGAGCGAAGTTGGCGATTCTGAACCAGGCGCTGGAGGTGACCGATACGCGCGCCTGGCCGGACGGGTGGACGGCGCTGGTCGCGCTGCCCAACGCGGCCCCTGGCGGAAATGCACCGGTGAATCCGGCGGCGCGATTCCGGGCCACGCAGTTGTACGACGCCGCCACCCAGACACTTTTCGTCCTGAGCCGCAAGGCGGATGGTTCGGCGCATTCGTGGTTGGCGTTTGCCGGCGCGGAGTTGGAACCGTCGGCCGTGGAGTTCCCGGCGGGAACGTTCGCGGCGACGTGCCGGCCGCAGAACCTGCAATTGTTCAACCTGGAATTGTCGCGGCGGGTGGCGTTGTTCAGTGCGGACCGTGAGTCCGCCGAAGTAGCCAATCCGTGCCCGGCGAATGGATGGCTGCTGCTCGATCTGGCGACGCGAACCTTGTCGGCGGTGTCGCTGCCTGGAGCGGGTTCGGTGAACACCCGTAACAATGCCGGGGATGTGAACGATTTTCTCTACGCGGCGAACAACGATCCGAGCAACCGGAACATCTCCGATACGTTGTTTGTGCTCGATAGCGCGGCCGGATCGGCGTTCCGGCTGGATCTGCCGCCCGGCGTGAACGGATTCACGGGGATCCAACCGGTGCCGGAGCTGAGCGGGCTGCTGGCGGTGGCCACCAATCAGGTGGCGGGCGACGCCGGGTTGGTTTTCTTCGACCTGACGAATGAGAAACAGACGCTGCTGACGGTGCCGGAAGGCTTCGCGACCGTGGCCGCGGTGGGCGTGTTCCCGACGACGCGAAAGATCGTGGCGCGGGGCACCAAGACGGGCAACACTGGGTCCCAATACCTGGTGTATGAGATCGCGACCGGCGAGTTGACGTTGGCGGAGAATCCCGACGGTGTGGCATTCGTCGGTGTGCTGCCTGCTCAGGGTGGTGGCGCGGCTGGCGGCGGGCAGGGCGGCGGTGGCGTGCCTCCAGGGGGCGGCGGCGTTCCCCCCGGTGGTGGCGGCGTTCCCCCCGGTGGTGGCGGCGTTCCCCCCGGTGGTGGCGGCGTGCCTCCCGGTGGCGGTGGTGTTCCGCCCGGTGGCGGTGGCGTTCCGGGCGGTGGGGCAGCCGGCGGCGGTGGCGGCGCCGCGGCGCAAGCGGCCGTTCAAACCGTGAGCACAAAGTCCAACGTCGTAACCTCGATTGCCTATGGAGCCAATCGCCAGCCAGTGGGAGTGATTTCGATCCGGGTGCCCTCGCCCGTGACTAAAGTCCGCAGGCCGCGCGGCTCGGGATCGCCCGCAGGCGAAGCGCGGGGAGAACAGCGATGCGGGCCATCTCGCTCGACAGGCCCCATTCGACACTGTGGGGGCCTGCGGGCGCAAACCTTAGCCGCCCAAGGGTTGCGGCGGCACGGGGCCTGCGCGACTCTAGACACTGCTAGACTCAGGTCCGGTCAATCGATGACCGTGGCGTTTACTTCGCGCCCTTGCTGCCGGGACGCAGCGCTTCTCATTCGGACGCCGGGGGCGGCGATTCGAGACGCGGCGAGGCACGGTGGTGTTCCCGAGTGTGCACTACCAATTTTCCCTTTGCCGCGCTACCGTATCATTGAGGTCTCGTTCACGCGAGCCCCGCAGTCCCAGCCAAGGAGCACCCATGCACCGTCGAGCCTTTCTGGCCGCAGCCCCCGCCGTCGCGTTTCAATCGAGCCAGACCACCACGGCCGCCGCGATGATCGGCGTCGGCAATCGCGGCGCCTACGTCATGAAGAGCGTCCTCGAACAGCCCGGCGTCAAAGTGGCCGCCTTGTGCGACCTCAAGCCGGACCGGCTCGACAAAGCCGCCTCGGCAGCCGCGCGCGATAATCCCAAAACCTACACCGATTGGAGAAAGCTGCTCGCCGACCCATCCATCGACGCCGTCCACGTTTCCACGCCGTGCGACCTCCACGTCGAGATGGCCATCGCCGCCCTCAACGCGGGCAAGCACGTCTACTGCGAGAAACCGGCCGGCATCACGCCGGAATCCATCGCCCGCCTGGTCAAGGTCGCGCGCGCTTCCGACCGCGTCTTCCAGATCGGCCAGCAGTTGCGGTCGCACACCCGGCTCCAGAAAACCATCGGTCAGATCCATCAGGGTCTCGTCGGTGAGGTGGTCATGATCAAGGCCCAGCGCCACTCGAGCGACGATCTCGCCCACGACGGCCCTTCCGCGGACTGGTTTTTCGATGCGAAAAGATCCGGCGACGTCATTGTTGAAATGTCGGTGCACAATCTCGACGTGTGTAATTGGGTGGCGAACTCCCGACCAGCCCGCGCGGCCGGTTTCGGTGGTGCGCTGGTTTGGCCCAATGACCCTCCCGGCCGCACCAACATGGACGGCTACACCCTGTCCTACGAATACGACAACGGCGTCAAGCTGAACTTCTCTCAGGTCTTCTTCCACGCCCGCGGCATGCCTGGCAGCGGACAGTATTGGTACGTGTACGGAACCAAGGGGTCTGTGGACCTCGATCAGTCGATGTTCTATCCGCGCGAAAAGGGGGCGCAGCCGCAACAGATCGCGGCGCCGACGGAAGAGAAGCTCGACCTCCAGCACGTCACCGCGTTTTATAACGCCATCCGTAAAGGCACGCCGGTGGCCGCGAGCATCGAGGTCGGGGCGGTCGGCGCCATGACCGCCGTGCTCGGACGCGAAGCCATCTACCGGAAGGCGATGCTCTCCTGGAAGGATTTGGGCGCGGCCATCTGACCGGACCCAGTCTAGCGGAGTCCAGCGGCTAGCGGCGGCGCTTCCATTTCGCCAGGTGCAGTTCGCCCGCGAGGTTTTCCATCTCGTGTTCCATCGCGGCGCGCCATTGCTCGAACGCTTTCTCGCGGCAGCGTTCGAGCACCTCGCTCCGTTGCCGCGCCTGTCTGAGCAAGGCTGTCTGGGCGTCCATCTGCCGGGTGAGTTCGGCTTTTTGCGATTCCATGCGCCGATCCAGCCGCCGTACTCGTTCTCGAAATGCCGGCAGGGCCGACAGTGGCGCGACGACGGGGAACGATCCGGCCGCGGTCGCGCGCCGGACATCGTCGGCGGCGCGGCCCTCCACGCGGGCCAGTTCGGAGCGCTGTTGCTCGATCTGTCCGATTTCGGCCGCCAGCCGCAACATCCGTGCCCGCTCCATTTCTTCCTGCAACCGCCGGAACTCGAGTAGCCGCTCCAGGGGGAACTGAAACTTCTTCACGGGGTGAGTTCCAGCATCTTCGATACGGTCTCTTCCAGGCTCGAGTTTTCATCGGCGCGTTGGCGGAGGAACTCGAGGACTTTGGGGCGCAGGCGGATGGCGGCGTCGAGTTGCGGGTTGGCGCCGGCCGTGTAGGCGCCCAGGTTGATCAGATCTTCGGACCGGCGGTAGGAGGACATGGCTTCGCGGATGAGTTGAGCGGCCTGCTTTTGTTCGGGCGTGGCGATGCGCGAGGCAAGGCGGCTCACCGATTGCAGAACGTCGATGGCCGGGTAGTGTCCCGCCGCGCCGAGATCGCGCGAGAGGATAATATGACCGTCGAGGATGCCGCGCACAGCGTCGGCGATCGGCTCGTTGAAGTCGTCCCCCTCCACCAGGACGGTGAACAGCCCGGTAATCGAACCGCGTTCGAAGTTGCCGGCCCGCTCAAAGATCCTGGGCAGCATGGCGAACACCGAGGGCGTGTACCCTTTCTGAGACGGGGGTTCGCCAGCGGCCAGCCCGATCTCGCGTTGCGCCATGGCCAGGCGCGTGACCGAGTCCATGATGAGCAGAACGTCGGCGCCCTGGTCACGAAAATACTCCGAGACCGCCAGGGCGACGAAGCAGGCGCGCAACCGCAGCGGTGCGGGGCGATCCGAGGTGGCGACGATCACCACGGATTTGGCCAACCCCTCCGGCCCCAATTCGTGCTCGATGAAATCGCGAACCTCGCGATTGCGTTCGCCGATCAGCGCGATCACGCTCACATCGGCCTTGTTGTGCTTGGCCATCGCCCCAAGGAGTGTGCTTTTGCCCACGCCGCTGCCGCCGAAGATGCCGATCCTCTGCCCCTTGCCGCAGGTGAGCAGGCTGTCGATGGCGCGAATCCCGGTGCCGAGAGGTTGGTGGATCGGCTTTCGATCCATCGGACCCGGCGGGGCGGCGTACAGCGGATAACGCGCCGCGGACTCCGGGATAGGCCGTCCATCGAGTGGATTGCCGAAGCCATCGAGTACCCGCCCGAGGAGATGGTCGCCGACCCCGGCTCCTCCCACCTCGGGCCGAGCCACCACCGGGTCCCCGGCCTGGAGGCCGTCGATTTCCTCGAGCGGCATCGACAACAAACGTCCTTCCCGGAAGCCGATCACCTGCAGCCTGACGCGGCGGCCGGAACTGGTGGTGAGTTCGCAGAAATCGCCGACGGCGGCGGCCGGCCCGGCGGACTCCACCAGCAAGCCGGTCATCTCGGTGACGTGCCCGCACCAGCGAAAGGTCTCCATGCGCCGCACGGCGTCGAGGTAGGGTTCGAGATTCCAGAGCGCGTCCGCGGCGGCTGGCTCGAGAGGGGCTGGCGGCAGAGCGGCGGCGCTCATCGAGCCCTCCCGGCGACATCGGTGAGACCGCGATCGATTTCGCCCAATTGTGTCTCGACCGAAGCATCCAATTCGCCGCGGAGGGTTTCGAGAATCAAACCGCCGCGCGGGAGCGAGGGGTCGGAAACGACGTCGGCCCGCGCCTGCGAGAGCATATCCCGGAGGGGCTGTTCAAGGAGGGCATAGTCACCGGCCGGGACGCGCAGCCGGAGCAGTTGGCGCGATTCCACTTTGTCCACGGCCGCCTTGACGATTCCGAGCAGCGCTTCCGGATCCACGTGAAGCTCGCGGTAGACGATACGGCGGGCAATGGCGATCGAGAGACGGACAAGGTCTGCCTCCATCTGTTGCCGCACGCGCGCCCGGAAGGCCACCAACTGCGCAACGCCCTGTGTCACCTGGGCGAGCATGGAGGCGGCCTCGGTGGAAAACTGGACCGCCGCGGCCTTTCGGCCAGCCGATTCCCCATCGCGCAACCCGGCCTGATAGCCCTTCTCGCCAGCCTGCTTCTCGCGCTCCGCGATCGCCGCCCGCGCCTCAGCCTCGATGGCCTGGATGCGCTGCTCGAGTTCCGCGATGACGGAGTAGGGGTCGGGCTCGGGAGACACTTCGAGATCGGCCCCCGCCCGCTCGTCTCCGCCCTCGGCTTCTTCGTCCGCGGCGGATGAGCCGAGACGCCTCCAGGCCACCGGACCCACCCGTTCGAAACCGGATTCCGGGATGATTCGCGCTCGCATGGATTATCCCGGCGCCTCGTCAGACCACATACTGTTCGCCCACGGCGCCCTTCAGGCTGACGGTCCCTTCGGCTTCCAACTGCCGGACCACGGAAATAATCTGCTGTTGCGCGGCTTCGACTTCCTTGATTTTGATAGGGCCGAGCGAGTCCATGTCTTCACGCAGCATCTCGGCGCCGCGCTGCGACATGCAGTCGAGGAATTTCTGCCGGAGTTGTTCGCTCGTTCCCTTGAGAGCCACGGTGAGAAGCTTCCGGTCTACCCGGCTGAGGACTTCCTTGATCCCGCCCTGATCCATCAGCAGGAGGTCCTCGAAGACGAACATCAGATGGCGGATCTGCTCGGTGACTCCGGGATCGTCCTTATCGATCGAATCCAGAATGTCCTTACTCGAGCCGGAGTCGAGATGATTGAACATCTCCGCCACCGCGCGCACACCGCCGTAGGCTTCCCGGCTGAATTCTCCGAGGGACTTGATCTTCTGGCCGATGATCACCGCGATCCGCGAAATTACCTCCGGGGAGATGCGCTCGAGGTTCGCCATACGGAGCGATACCTCTCCACGCAGTTCCACCGGGAGCGATTGCAGCAGCGCAGCGGCCTGCCCGGCATTCAGGTGCGAAAGGACGAGCGCGATGGTCTGGGGATGTTCCTTGTGGATGAACTTGGCCAACTGCTGGGGATCGGCCTTCTGCAAGGCGTCGAAGCTCGCGGCTTCATTGCCGATGGCCTTCATCAGGCGGTCCAGCAGGCGCTTGGCGGTATCGGGTCCGTAGGCGGAGAAGAGCACTTTCTTGGCATACTCCACGCCGCCCTTCACCACGTAGTTGTGAGCCACCAGCATCTGGTAGCCTTCCTCGAGGATCGCCTCGGAGATCTCGGCGGAGACCGCCGGCAGCCGGGCGATCTCGCGAGTGAGCGCGGCGGCTTCGTCTTCGTTCAAATTGGCCATGATGTCGGCGCTGGTCTCGGCGCCGAGCGCCACCATCAGGATGGCCGCTTTTCGAATACCCGGCATCAGCGCCGTCGGTTTTTCCGCGTTCGCAATCATGCTGGCTCCCTACCTCCTTGCCGTCAACCGCGAAAGACAGGCTAGTCGCCGTCTCCCATCCAGGTGCGGATGATCTGCGCCATCGCCTCCGGCGCTTTCTTGGACTGTTCGCCCATGTGCTTGGAGAGCACTTCCGCTTTGCGCGTGGTGGCCGACGGCAGCTTCTTGCTCAACGCCAGGGCTGACAGGATTTCTTTGTCCTGTTCCTCCTCTTTCTTGTGCTTCTCCGCCATCTGATCGGCGAACTGCTTGCCGAGCTTATCGACCAGGGAGGGACCCTCGGGTAGCGAAGGCTTCGCGGCGGCGCCCTCGACAGCCGCCTCCTCGGTCACGTCGACGTTCCCGGAGGCCTTCAAGGCCAGTTTCTTCTTCCTCTTCTTCCTTACCCAGATCGCAGCGGCGACGGCGAGAAGGATCAGCAGCAGCGTTCCGCCCAACGCGCCGAGCACCATCGGGTCACGCTTTTTTGCGCCCTCCACCACCCATGCCACCGGTGAAGGCCTCTCGCCCGCGTCCGGTTTGCCCGTGCCGGGCGCGGCCGGTTTGGAGGGATCGGCCGGGGGAGGGGGCGGCTCCCACGCCAGGGTGGTCTCGAACGGGATGCTTTCCACCACCACCACATCGCCTCGCTCGGCCTGGAAACCGACCACGCCGGCCACCACATCGCGGGTCGCCTTCAGGCGTTCGGGCGGCGGCGGCTCAACGATTCGCTTGCGGTCTTTTCCGGTCCCTTCCCATCGCACCACGTGATCGAGCAGGACCGACACCGACACGCGCCTCACGTTGCCCTGCGGGAGGCTGGTCCGGCGGACCAGGCGGCTGGATTGATAGGCGATGTTCTCGGTCCGGCGGGTGAAGTTCTGCCCGTTGAGCCCGGGCCGGGAGGTGGGGCGCGGCAGGTTGGAGGGTGCGCCGGGCACTCCCGACGGAGTAACCGTGCCTCCGTTGTCCTCGCTGCGCTGGGAGGTGGTCATCACCGATCGGGCCGGGTCATAGCTCTCCTCGCTCTGCTCGCTGCTCGATAAATCGCAATCCACAGACACGGCGGCGCGAAAGCGCTTGGGACCCATCAGGGGTTCGAGGGTGGCATTTACCTTCGCAAGCAGGTCTTGCTCCACCTCGCGGCGGTAGGTAAACAGAGCCTGGTTGATTTTGGGCTCCTGTTCCTGTTCGGGCGGCTGGCCGGTGAGCAGGTTTCCGTTGACGTCGAGCACGGAAACCTCTTCCGGCACCAGCCCGTCGACGCCGCTCGCAACCAGATGCGTAATGGCGTCGATGTTGCGCTTGCTCAGTTTGCGCGGCGGCTCGCCCACCGCCTGCTTCAGCTTGAGCAGAACACTGCCTTTGGCCGGACGGCGCTGGTCGAGAAAGACGGAGTCCTTGGCTGGAGTGATGTGAACCCGGGCATGCTCCACCTCGGCGATCGTCATCACCGTGCGCTCCAGTTCGCCTTCGATCGCGCGGTGATAGTTCACCTGCTCAGTGAACTCGGTGATGCCGAAGTTGTTCCGGTCAAACAACTCGAACCCGATCCGGCCCGTTTTGGGGATGCCCGCCGCCGCCATCTGTAAGCGCAGTTCCGGCACCGTGTCGGACTTCACGCGGATCGTGGTTCCATCTTCGGAGACCTTGTAGGCAACGGTCCCTTCCTTCAAACGCGTCACCACCGCCGAGGCGTCCTCGGCCGAGAGCCCGGAGTAGAGGGTCACGTAGCCGCGGTCGTTTTGGCGGCGCACGAAGAACACCAGCGCGGCCACAACCACGATCGCCGCCACACCGATCATGATCTGCTGCCGCCTGGTCAGTTGCGCCAGGATGCGTCGAAACTGCTCCATGGTGATCGAAGTGCAGCCGGCCTACAGCTGCATCCGCATGATCTCCTGATAGGCTTGGACCACTTTGTTCTTGGCCTGCAGAAACAGTTCCATGGCGATCTCGGACTCCTGTACCGCCAACGCCACCTTGTGCACTTCCTGATCCTCGCCGCGCAGGAAGCGCCCCACCGCGCCGTCTGCCTGGACGCGGTAGTTCTCCACGCGCTCGACAGCCTGCGAGAGTATCGCCTCGAAGGGCGAGGCTGCGCCCGGAGTCCCCGGCTCCTCCATCGCACTGGCGGCGCTACCGACGCCCTGCGACAAGCCCTCGATGCCATAGGGCAGCGCAGCCACCGGCGGCGCCGCTTTCAGCAAACTCAGACCCACGGACCCCAACGCGTCCATATCTCGATTTCCCCTCGCTCCTCCACGGACTGGCTCGTCATTTCCTCAGGGCACCTGGCATCTAGAGCCTGCTGCAAAAGCCGCTGGGCCAGTCTCTACCGCAGCAGATCTATCGACCGATGCAGCATATCTTTCACCGTCTGCATCGCGCTCACGTTGGACTGATAGCCACGCGACGCGCTGAGCAGATCCACCATATCTTCGGCCGGATTGATGCGGGGGAACGCCACGTAGCCCTCCGCGTCGGCATCGGGATGCCCCGGGAGAAACCGCTTCTCCGGATCGCGTTGATCGGTGACCACCTCGGAAACTTCCACCCCAGCGGAGACATCCACTCCGGCCAACCCGGGTTCGCCCTGCATCTGCTGGTGCAGCAGCGAAGAGAACTCGGCGTGCTGCGGCGCGGTCTGGAACACTACATCCTTGCGCCGGTAGGGACCTCCTTCCGGCGTCCGCGTGGTTTCCGCATTCGCCAGATTTTCCACCAGCACTTCGGTGCGCGCCCGCTGGGCCGACATTCCACTTGCGCTGACCGACATCGCTGAAAGCAGGCTCATCCGTTTCTGCCCTCCTGAATCGCGGAACGAACCTGGCGCATCTGCGACTTCCAGACCTGTGTGGCGAAATTGAACCGGATCGCGTTTTCCGAAAGCAGGCGAGCTTCCCGATCAAGGTTGACGTTGTTGCCGTCGTTGTGGGCCTTGAGTGTATCCGGTTCGTATACGTTCACTTCCGGCGCGTCTTGCGATCCGCC
This sequence comes from Bryobacteraceae bacterium, assembly GCA_041394885.1. Taxonomy (GTDB): domain Bacteria; phylum Acidobacteriota; class Terriglobia; order Bryobacterales; family Bryobacteraceae; genus DSOI01. Next base: position 56,302 of record JAWKHI010000013.1, read on the forward strand.
GTGAGCGTGGCCGGCGAGATCGTCGAGGGCGCTTTGGAACTCGAACTGAAAATCGATGTCGCGGGTCTTATATCCGGGAGTTGCGGCGTTGGCGATGTTGGATGCCACGAGCTTCTGGCGAATGCTCACCAGATCCATGTAGGTTTCTACCTGACTGGCCAGGGGCGTTAGGTTCACGCGAGGTGTTGAGCACTTGGAAGGCCAAAATAGGGACTAGAAAAACAAGGGTGCTTGGCGGCCGCGAGCGACGAAAAATTGACAGTGGCGATAAGGTGCCGGTGTTTGGGTGGTTTGCCGAAGAGGCTAGCCCGCCACAACAGCGCGGCCTTTGGCTTCCACGGCCGCGTTGGCCCGCTCGAGATCCTCACCGCTGACAGCAACCAGGGTCTTTTCGATGTCCTCACCGGAACGGATCATGTGCGCGAGGTGAGCCGACGCCAATTGCATACACCAGGAATCGGTAAGCGGACGGCCGAGGCGTCGATGCATCTCGCGCAACATCGGATGAGACAAAGAGATCACGATCTCGCGGACGCCGCTGAAGCCATCGTCGACGGCGAACTTGCAGTCGACCGCGTCGGCGTGGCGGATGGAAATTGCGTTCTGCAGCCACACGAAGCGGACTTTCCAGGTGGCGCCGTAGGGATCGGGGCCTACGGAGAATTCGCGCATAGACTCGCTCATATTCGCTCCATTGTAGCGCGTACGCCCACAGCCTCTCCTGCGTCTGCAAACAGCGAGGGCGCCCTCCGGATCCGGGGGCGCCCTGTGTCCAAACCAATCGAGCCGTCCAAAGGCCTACTCGACCTCTTTTTGGCGCTTCTTGCGGCTGCGCTTGCGAGCCAGTGCGGCCTTGGTGCGCTTCTTTTCACCGGGTTTCATGTAGTAGGAGTGCCGCTTGATATCTTTGATGATATCTTCCTGCTGCACCTTCCTTTTGAAACGCCGAAGCGCACTTTCCAGGCTTTCGCCATCTTGAATGACTACATCGGCCAAACTGGTCTTCACCCCTTCCCGACTTGAGATTACTCAGCGCGGCTGATGCGGCCCGGTGAAAATTCCAGACCGGCATCGTATCCGAACGGAAAAAATCGACTTCTCTGTAATGATACACGATCCTCCGTGTGCCAAAATGGGAACTTCAACTCCCATCACGAAACACTCCCATGGAAATCATCAACATCACAGGCAGAGAGATCCTCGACTCGCGAGGGAACCCGACCGTGGAGGCCGACGTCGTTCTCGCCGATGGCAGCATCGGCAGGGCGGCCGTCCCGTCGGGAGCTTCCACCGGCGAGCACGAAGCGATCGAGCTTCGCGACGGCGACAAGTCCCGTTATCTCGGCAAGGGCGTCCAGAAGGCCGTCGCCAACGTCAACAAAGGCATCGCCAAAGCTCTCCTCGGCATGGACGCGCTGAATCAGGTGGCCGTCGATCAGCGGATGCTGGACCTCGACGGCACGGCCAACAAGGGCAAGCTCGGGGCCAACGCGATCCTGGCCGTTTCGATGGCCGTGTCCCGTGCCGCCGCGTCTTCCCAGCAGGCTCCGCTCTACCGGTACCTGGGTGGGGTAAACGCTCGTATTCTGCCCGTGCCGCTGATGAACATCATCAACGGCGGCGCCCATGCCGATAACTCGGTGGACGTGCAGGAGTTCATGATCGTCCCGCACGGCGCTTCGACGTTTCGCGACGCCATCCGCACCGGCGCGGAGATTTTTCACAATCTGAAAGCGGTCCTGAAGAGCAAGGGCTACTCGACGTCGGTGGGCGACGAGGGCGGCTTCGCCCCGAACCTGAAGTCCAACGAAGAGGCTCTCGATGTGATCATGGAGGCGATAACCAAAGCCGGCTACAAGCCGGGCAAGCAGGTCAGCCTCGCGCTGGATTGTGCGGCGAGCGAGTTCTTCGAGAAGGGGTCCAAGAAGTACGTCTTCAAGAAGTCCGACGGCGCCAAGCGCACCTCCGCCGAACTGGCTGACTACTGGGCCGGATGGGCGGCGCAGTATCCGATTCTCTCGATCGAGGACGGCATGGCGGAAGACGATTGGGCGGGCTGGAAGCTACTCACCGAAAAGCTGGGCGCGAAGATCCAACTGGTGGGCGACGATCTGTTCGTCACCAACACCAAGCGCCTGGGCGAAGGCATCGCGAAGGGAATCGCCAATTCGATTCTGATCAAGGTGAACCAGATCGGCACGCTGACGGAAACGTTGGAAGCGATGGAGATGGCCGATCGCGCGGGCTACACCAATATCGCCTCGCACCGGTCCGGCGAAACCGAAGATGCGTTCATCGCGGACCTCGCCGTGGCCACCGGCGCCGGGCAGATCAAGACCGGCTCGGCGTCCCGAACCGACCGTCTGGCGAAATACAACCAACTTCTCCGGATCGAGGAAGAACTCGGCGCCTCGGCCCGCTACGCGGGAAGGAGCGCGTTCCGTCAATGAAGAAGATCGTGCTCATCCGTCACGGCGAGAGCGACTGGAATCGCGAAAACCGATTCACCGGCTGGACCGATGTCGACCTTTCCGACAAGGGCCGTCAGGAAGCCCGGGACGCCGCAGCCGCCTTGAAAGAGGGCGGCTATACGTTCGACATCGCCTTCACCTCGGTCCTCAAGCGGGCCATCCGCACCCTCAACACGATCCTGGACGAAATGGATCTGATGTGGCTCCCGGTGATGAAGGCGTGGGAACTGAATGAGCGCCACTACGGGGCGCTACAGGGGCTGGACAAAGCGGAGACCGCGGCGAAGTTCGGCGAAGATCAAGTCAAGATCTGGCGCCGCAGCTACGACACTCCGCCTCCTGTCCTCGACGCGGCGGACCCGCGCTCGCCGGCCCTCGATCCACGTTACGCCGGGCTCTCGGCGGAGCAGATCCCGCTCACCGAGTGCCTGAAAGATACGGTGGCGCGGGTGGTCCCGTACTGGGAGCAGCATATTGCGCCGGAGATCCGCGCGGGCAAACGGGTGATCGTGGCGGCGCATGGCAACAGCCTGCGGGCCCTGGTGAAGTACCTCGATCACATCTCAGACGCCGATATCGTGGAGTTGAACATTCCGACGGGAATGCCGCTGGTGTATGAACTCGACGACAATTTGAAGGCCACCAACCGCTACTACCTGGGCGATCCGGAAAAGGTGAAGGCGGCGATGGAAGCCGTGGCGGCCCAGGGGAAAAAGAAATAGCGCCTAGAATCCGAACCGCAGCGACATCCGGAAGGCGCGGCCGTCGTTGAGGGTGTTGGTGATAAAGCCGAAGCTGGGGCTGGTGAGTTCCTTGGTAGGTTCGGCAAACTGCGGCGTGTTGAGGAAGTTGAGCGCCTCGGCCCGAAAGGTGACCTTGCGATCGCCGCCGGCCGTAAACGATCGCGACAGCGATGCATTGACGTTGGAGATGCCGTCTTTGCGGAACGTATTGGAGCCGAGGTTGCCGCGGCGGTCCCCAGGCTGGAGGTAAGCGAACGCTTCGCGGGGCAGCAACTGGCGCGACGTATCGGGATGACCGATCACGCGTCCGAGCACGGACGCATCGAGGAGGTGCGGGCGATCGCCCTGGTCGCCGTCCACGTTACCGAAGCCGGGCCCATCGGAGCCGGTGAGGACGGAAAACGGCGTTCCCGTCTTGAGCAAGACGATGCTCGAAAGCTCCCAGTTTCCGGCGATGCGTCCAGCCAGGCCGGAGCCGTTCCAGCGGGGTGTGGCGAAGGTGGAGCGCAGCAGCACGGCGTGGCGCTGATCGAACACACTGGCACCCTTGATGTCGGCCCATGCGTCGGTCTCGGTCTGGCTTTGGCTTTGGCGCCCGTCTTCGCCGGTGCCGGTGTTGGTGTAGCCGGCGCCGGTGTCGATGGCTTTGGAGATCCAATAGGACGCTTCGAGCGACAGTCCACGCCAACGCGGCAGGATGGCGGTGGCGCGGCCGGCGTCGAAGTAGCCGTGCGATCCGTTCACGATACGGCGGAAGTCATGGTAGCGGGCGTTGGGGCGGCGGTCCGTAATCGTCGCGGTAGTGAGCGGCAGCGCCGAATCGATCGCGGCGCGGTTGGTGTAAAGCAGCATGAACAGCTTGTGCGAGCGGCTGCCCACGTAGCCCAGTTGGAACTTCCAACCCGAGACCGCCAGCGGCTCCCAAACCAAGTTGTATTGATGCGAGTAGGGGGTGGCAAGGTCCGGCGTAATGTCGAACGCGGCAGCCCGGGCGGCGGGATCAACCGGGACATTGAGCGTGGTGAAGGCAGCCACCAGATCGGGTCGCTGGATCTCGAATTTCTGATTGAGCGGTTGGTTGTAGCGAAGCTGCTGAAAAGTGATGGCGAAGATCTCCCCGTAGTGGACGCCATAGGCGCCGCGGATAACGCCGAGACTGGCGGGCATGCGCCACGCGAAGCCGAATCGCGGCGAAAGATTGTTGCGATCCGCATCGAAGGGCGCTCGATTGAGATCGTTCACCTCCACCGGGGCGCTGACGGTTTCCCAGCGCAGGCCGTAGCTCAAAGTGAGGCCGGGGGCGGCGCGGAAGGAGTCGCCGGCATAGAGCGCCGTCTGCCAGTCTCGAAAACCGCGGTGTACATTGCCGGTGGAGCCGGAGAAACGATTCGGGATCCCCAGCAGGAAATTCGTCAACGCGTCGCGGCCGAAGTCATTGCGGAACTGGAGCGTGCCCCGGTGGCTCGAGGCTTCGAATCCGTTCAACTGCCGGCGGGTGGCTTCCGCGCCGGCGGACCAGTTGTGCGCGGACCGCGTCTGGCGCAGCCCCACCGCGTAGCGATACCGGTTCTGAACGCGATCGATCGGAATGAACGACGACGGCCCCAGTTTCTCGATCACGTTGCCGAAGCTGGCGGCAGGGCCAACGGCGTTCGGTTCGGCCACCAGCAGTGAGGCGACGCGGTCAAACAGCGCGGTGGCGTCGATTACAGTGGCCGCCGACTGCGTCCGGCTGAAGCCCAATTGCGCGGTGTGAACACGGGTAGTGGTGTCCGGGTTCTGCCCGGCGATCAACTGAAACGCGTCCACCTTCTGCCGGGTGAAGTTGTACCGCGCCACGAGATTGTTGCGGGAATCGAGCCGCTGATCGATCCGCGCACCGCCGGTATCGTCGTTGATGCGCTGGGTGGCGTTGGTGTTGAGGGCGCGCTCGTTGATATCGGTGCGATTGGGGAGTGCGGCGGGGTAGGCGTCGAGGATGCGCTGCACGATGGCGCGGCGTTCCGGGTCCGTGGTCAGCGGCGTCCGCTCATCCGCTTTGGGCACCAGCACATTGCCGTTCACGTTGCCGCGGATGCGTTGTTGGCTGCCATCGAGGCTGATGCGGCCGTTGCGCCAAATGGGTCCAGAAACCGTAAATCCGTACTGGTTCTCATGCGCCGGGGGGAGCGAACCCACTGTGAAAAACGAGCGCGCGTTGAAGACGCTATTGCCGTGGGTCTCAGAGAGAGAACCGTGCCAGGCCGATGATCGGGACGTCGAAAGGTGGATCAGTGACGAGGGGGGATTTCCGAACTCGGAGCCGAAGTACCGTCGCGACGCACTGAACTCGTCGTAGAGCGAGGCGGTGGTCCCCATGCGCATGTTGCGCTCTTTGAGGGCGTTGTTATCGATGAGATTGAACTGAACGTTTTCGTTGCGCCGGGCTTCTCCCGAGGCGGCATTGGTGCGGCCGAGCAGGTTCACGTCGGCGCGTGCCCCGGGCGTGGCCGGCTTGGCGGCAGCGGTTTCCGGCGCTGGTTTGGCGGCGGGTGGTTCCGGTTCGGATGGAGTTGCGGAATCTTGCGCAAGCATCCCGGAAGCTGCCACCAGCGCTGCGAGGACTTTGACACGCACTTGAAACATTGTAGTGCGGCGCGGCTCGCAACAGCACACCGTGACGCTCCCGTTGGGGTTGCAAGGCCCGCGGTAGATTGATATTCTTTAATGAATTAACGATATTACATGTTGGAGGTGTCAATGACTCGCTTACTTTGTATTCTCACTGCCGCGGCCCTACTCAGTGTCCCCGGCTGGTCCCAAACGTATGGGGAAATCACCGGGTCGGTGCTCGACACCACCGGCGCGTCCATTGTAGGAGCTACGGTAACGGTGAGGAACACTGCCACCAATCAGACTCGCGTTGTTTCCAGCAACGACGCGGGGAACTATGCGATACCCTTTCTGGTGCCCGCCGTCTACGATATCGACGCGACCACGCCCGGGTTCAAGACGGGAACGCGAAAGGGATTGATCCTGCAGGTGGGCGACACCGCGCGAGTGGATTTCCATCTCGAGATCGGCGCCGTCACCGAGTCCGTGGAGGTGGCAGCCACTACCCCGCTGCTCGCCACGGACAACACCGCCCTCGGCACCGTGATCGAGCAGAAACGTATCGTCGAACTGCCATTGAACGGCCGCAATTACCTGCAACTGGTCCGGCTCAGCCCGAACGTGTCGGCGGAGATGGGCGCGGGCGGGCAGGCGAATTCGCGGCAGGGAGGTGAGCGATCCAACCAGGCGCTTTCGATCGCCGGGCAGCGGCAGCAGTACAACCGCTTCACCCTCGATGGCGTGGAGAATACGGACCCGAATTTCAACACCTTCGTCGTGCGGCCGTCGGTGGACGCGCTGCAGGAGTTCAAGGTCCAAACCGGCGTCTATTCGGCCGAGTACGGCAAGGCGACGTCGCAGATCAACGTGACTACGCGATCGGGAACCAATCAGTATCACGGGACGGTGTTCGAGTTTCTGCGCAACGACAAGATCCAGGCGCGGCCGTGGCAGAGCCATGGGGACAAGAATCCGTTCCGGCGGAACCAGTTTGGGTTCACGGTGGCTGGTCCGGTGCTGAAGGACAAGCTGTTCTTCATGGCCAACTACGAAGGGCTGCGGGAGCGCGTGCAAGGTGTGCGGAGGAATACGGTGGCGGACGCCGCGATGCGGGCGGGGGATTTTTCCGGGCCCGCGCACCTGCCGATCTACGATCCGGAAACCATCCGGAGCGCGGGATCGGGGTTCACGGCGACGCCATTTCCGAATGCTCGCATCCCCACATCGCGATTCAAGCAGCCGTTCGTAAAGATGTTGGAGTTCTACCCCGAGCCGAACGTTGGCGGCGCGGTGACGGGCGTTTCTCCGTTTAACTACGTGCGCAACGCGCCCAACCCGCTCGATTGGGACCAGTTCACGACCCGCATCGATTGGCAGCAGAGCATGAGTTCGCAGTGGTTCGGCCGATTGAGCTGGGGCGACGAACTTCTGACCTCGGGGCAGAACTTCGAGGCGCAGGACGAGCGCATCGGTACGAAGGTGTGGCAGGTGATGCTTTCCAACGTGCGAACGCTCACGCCGACGGTAGTCAATGAACTGCGGCTGGGGGCGAACCTGTTCGACAACGACAAGCTAACGCGGTTCAACGGCATCCGCGACGTAACGACGGAGTTGGGCGTGCCGGGCCTGTCACCGCCGATCGAGGCGGCGTGGGGTACTCCCGGTATCGGGTTCACGGGAAACAACGAGGTTGCCGGGTGGGGCGAAGCCACCGGGGGACCGTTTATCAACCGAAACCGGACCTATCAGATTATCGACAACATCAGTTGGGTACGCGGCAAGCACACCCTTCGCTTCGGAGGAGAAGCATCGGATAGACGCTTCAACCAGATCGGCAATCAATTTCCGCGCGGTTTCTTCCAGTTTCCGAGCCGGTATACGTCAGACCCGTCCAATCTGAGCCGCACCGGCTCGGCGTTCGCGACCGGGCTGCTCGGATGGACCTCGGAGTCCACCCGGGCGCTCGGAATCGCGAATCTACAGTTCCGGCAGAAGTCCTTCTACGGCTACGCGGAAGACACCTGGAAGATAACGCCGACGCTCACGATGAATATCGGGGTGCGTTACGAATACACTCCACCGTGGCGGGACCGGTACCGGGGCATTTTCAACGTGCGGATGTCGTGCCCGGGGGTGAATGACCAGGGGATCGATCCGAATTGCCCGGTACCGGTGCTGGTGCGGCCGGGAGCAGGCGACTTTCATGAAGGTCTGCAGGTACACATTGCGGACGCGGTTCCCAAGGCGACCGGCGACGATGCGTTGTTCAACCACGCAACCATTCAGAACGACCGCAACGATTGGGCGCCGCGTCTCGGATTTTCGTGGCAACCGGCCTACCGTTGGACGGTTCGCACCGGATACGGGCTGTTCTACTCGCAGGACACGGGAAACCCGGTGTTCGATATGGGCCGCAACCTGGGCTTCCGTGAATCGGCGCGGAGCGTGGACGTCATTCCGACGTCGAACCTGGATGCGCCGTGGGCGGTGAAGGCGGGCGGGGGCAATCTGCCGTGCTCGAACTGGGACGGGCTGTGTCTGGCAGGTCTGTACACATTCGCCAATGACTCGCGGCGGCGGACGCCCTACATTCACCAGTACATGCTGAACGTGCAGCGTCAGTTGACCGATACGCTATTGCTCGAAGCCGGATACATGGGCAACGCAGGCCACAAACTGCAGCGGATGTACGGATTCAACACGCCGGTGGAGAGGAACGGGCCGCAGGATCAGACGTCGGCGGACAACCGCAGGCCGTGGCCCAACGTGTATGGCCGCATTCAGACGATCGCCAACGTCGTCAACTCGAACTACAACGCACTGGGGGTGAAGCTGCAGCAGCGGTACACCAACGGGCTGACGTACCTGGTGGGCTATACGTGGTCCCGGGCGATCGACAGCGGATCTGCGATCCGGACCAATGCGGGCGACAATCTCTTCCCGGCGTCGAGCTATGACCTGCGCTCGGAGCGGGGATTGTCGCAGTTCCACACCGGGCAGCGATTGACGGCGTCCATCCTCTATGACCTTCCGTTCCAGTTCGACAACGCGTTCACCAAGGCTGCCCTGGGCGGATTCTTGGCGGATGGCAATTGGGCACGATCTTCACTTTCTCCAATGGCACGCCGTTCAACGGCGGAAACTGCGGTGATTTGAACGCGAACTTCCAGGGCAATCGCGGAGACGGCACCGGCATCAGCCCGTTCCTCGACAATCCCACTCCGCAGCAGTACTTCGCCCGCGCTGCCAACGGCCGCGGCGCCGCGGCCATTTCCTGCAACGTCCCCGATGGGCAGGGGTTCAATCAACTCACCTACCGGCAAGGCAACATCGCGCGCAATGTTTATATCGGGCCGGGTGTGGCGAACATGGACTTCTCGGTGATGAAGATGTTTCCCATCGGTGAGGTATTGAAGCTGCAGTTCCGGTTCGAGTCCTTCAATTTCTCGAATCATCCGAACTGGAACAATCCAAACACGAGCGTCACTTCACTCAACTACGGTGTGATCACGAGTGCGCGGACGATGCGCACCAATCAGTTCGCGCTGAAATTGAACTTTTGAGAAACCGCGCAAAACGGACTCGCTCCGGCTTTCTGTGATCGCGAGTTTCTGTCAGGTTTGGAGCCGCGCCGGAGCGGCCTTTGCGCTCTTGACCGGAGCTTCAGAAGTCCAGGCGAAGAGCGAACTGCATTTGACGCGGAAGGCTCACGGTGGAGCGTACGCGCCCGAAATCGGGACTCTCGAGATTGGTATTGGGGGTCCCGAGACTGGGTGTGTTGGTGACGTTGAAGGTCTCCCAGCGGAACTGGAGCCCCATTCGTTCGGTGATAGCGAAACGCTTCATGAGGCCGAAATCGAGATTGAAGAGGCCATCTTCGTTGAGGATGGCGCGGCCGGCGTTGCCGAGATACCAGGAGCCATCGGCGGCGCGGGGGCTGACGAAGGCCGAGGTATCGAACCAGCGGTCCGCGGTGCGGTTGTCGAGCTTGGGATCGCGGACGCGATCGGGCCACCAGTTGCCGATGCCGGTGGCGCCGAGCCGCTGCCGGGCGTTGGGTACGGTGATGGTGAAGTAGTTGCCGGTTTGCATGGACCACAACGAGGTCAACTGCCAGCCGCCAAACAACTGATTGAGGACGCCGCCGCCGGAAGCCCACCGCTTGCCCTTGCCGAAGGGTAATTCATACACGCTCGAAAAGACCCAGCGGTGACGGACGTCGAAGTTGGAATTGCCGCGGCTCGAATCGAAGTTGCGGAAGTCCATGAGCCCGCCGCCGCCGGGTCCGAACTGTTCGGCGATATTGTCGATCGAGTGTCCCCAGGTGTAGCCGGCGGTGAAATAGAAACCGGCCGCGTACCGGCGCTCGAGTTGGACATTCAGTCCATGGTAGGAGGAGTGCCCGTAGGGTGTCGCGAGGTTGATGTTGTTCCATTCCGGAATGCGGCGCCGTTGCCGTTCGGTAGCCGGCGGCCCCGGCGCGGACCCGTTCCAGTTGTAGCTGTCCTGGATGAAGTTGCTGGAGCTGCCCACGTAGGCGGTGGTGAGCGACAAGTTGCGGGCAAGCTCCCGCTGGATGGCGACGTTCCACTGATAGACGGTGGGAGTCGGGAAGTTCTGCTCCCAGATGGTCCAATTAAGATTGGCCGGCGGAGTGGTGCGCGAGAGCCCGAGGAAATCCTGCGGGAAGCCATCGCGCAGATTCAAAGCCGGACGAGCGGCAGTGGATTGAGCAGTGACGCTCTGGTTATAGGGCCAGTTGTTGATCATGCGTCCATTGGCCCCGAGAGCTCCCTGTCCACCGTAAAAGATACCCGTGCCGGCGCGGACCACGGTTCCCGCGTTGGCCTGCCAGGCAAAGCCCAGGCGCGGCGCGAAGTTGTTGGTGTCGGTATTGACCAAACCGCGGCAACTCCAACTGCCGCCGCAATCGCCGGCGGTCACGATGCTGTTGAACCCTGATACGGCGCCGAGTTCGAGTTTGTTCATGCGGTCGTTCTTGTCGAACCACGGCGAGTTGAGTTCATACCGGATGCCCAGATTCAAGGTGAGGCGGGAGGTGATCTTCCAGTCGTCCAGCGCGTAGAACATGTTCTCCTTGAAGCGCTGATCGCCGAGCAGAAGAGTGGTTAGATTGGCGGCCGAGGGCATACCGAGCAGAAAGTCTCCGAACGAAATGCGGGTGAACTGTCCATCGAAAGTGAAGCTGCCATGTCCGGAACCGCCGCCGAAGATATCGTTTTGGTTGCGGCGGACGTCGAGCCCGAACTTGAAATTGTGCGAGCCGCGATTCCAGGAGACGTTGTCCAGAAACTGGTGCACCTGGGCCACCTTGAAGTTCGGCATGGAGCCGGGCTGACCGAGGCCTTCGAAGCCGAGGGATCCGCTGAGAGTGAAGCGGGGCAATCCGAACAGGCGGTCCGAGCCAGGGATGCCCCGGATTCCGAACTGCTGATTGAGGGTGTCCATCGGCACGTCGGTGAGTTCGCGCTTGTCCACTTTCTGGCGTGAGAGGCCGTAACGGAATTCGTTGATCAATGTGGACGAGACGACGCGGGTATAGGAGACCGCCAGCGAGCGGGCGTCGTTGTCGTCGAGAGCCCGATCGTTACCCTGGGCGCCCCGCGCCGGCTCCGGGAAAACGGACTGGCGCAGATTGTCGAAACGCGAATAGGAAAAGCGGCCAAAGATCTTATCCTTGTCGGAAAAGCTGTGATCGACGCGGGCGTCGATGGCGTCGCGGGTGGTGTTCCAAGCCGGACCGGAGATGAAGTTGGATCGTGTGCCGAGGCCGCTGAAATTGGGATCGGGCCAGATCGTGCGGAGCTTATCGGCCACGGGATCGAAGCGCGACGCGGGGATGCGATTGCCAGGAAAGGCCTGCCCGGTGGCCGGGTCTCGGACGGTGACCAGCGCGGAATTGAAGATACCGTTGCGCTCGTCGGCGGTGGGAACGATGGCGCTGTCCGATTGCGAACGGCGCTCGCGGCGGCCTTCCCAGCTCCCAAAGAAGAACGTCCGGTTACGGATGATGGGTCCGCCGAACGTGGCGCCGAACTGATTCTGCTTGAGCACTTCCGGATCGGCCCGGCCGTCACCGGTGCGATCCACATAGGTGAACGCGTCTCGAGCGTCGGTGGCATCGTTGCGCAAATACTCATAAGCGGTGCCGTGGAACTGGTTGGTGCCGCTCTTGATGGACACGATCATGACGGCGCCGGAGTTGCGCCCGAACTCGGCGGAGTAGTTGGAGGTCTGGATTTTGAATTCGGCGACGGCGTCGAGGGAGGGAACGACGACTTGCATCTTGCGGTCCTGCATGCCCATGACGTTGTTGTTGTTGTCAATGCCGTCGATGAGGAACGAGTTCTGGGTCATGCGCTGACCGTTGGCGTTGAATCCGCTCTCACGATCGCGGGAACGGGTGGAGGGCATGATGCCGGCGGAGGTCCAGGCGAGCTGTTGGAAATTGCGTCCGTTGAGAGGAAGCTCGCGCATTTCCTTCTGGCTGACGACATGGGCCAGGTTGGACGTTTCGGCTTGCAGGACTGGGATCTCGGCGGTGACGGAGACCGATTCGGTTACCTCGCCGACTTCGAGCCGGAGGTCCACGCGGGCGCGATCCTGAGCACTGAGGCGCAACTCGGGAAACACGGCTCGTTTGAATCCGGCGAGTTCGACGGCGACCGAATAGCGCCCGATCCGGAGTGGGCCGATCGTATAGGCGCCGGTCTCGGACGTCGAGACCTGGCGTGTTTCCGCGGTGTCGAGATTGGTGGCGGTGACGCTGCCGCCCGCGACGGCCGCGCCACTGGCGTCGGTGACCAAGCCGGTAATCACGCCCATGTCCTGCTGGGCATAGGCGATTGCCACGGCGAACACAGCCGCGAGAACAACACGTGACATGAAGACCTCCCGAAAGATGAACTCCTGTTCAACTTATCGAAAGTATACGTCAGTTTGTTCCCGGGTGCATGGGTGCGACGGAGTCAGTGTCCGACGTTAGTCAGGCGCCGGCGGCGGCTCTGGCGGTGGCGACCACGGACTCTACCTCGCTGCGATAGCGATTCAGAAGGTCTTCGTTCTCGGCTTCGAACCGGAGCACGAGCACGGGCTGCGTATTGGACGCGCGGGCCAGTCCCCAGCCGTGCTCGAAAATAACGCGGACGCCGTCGACGTCGATCACCTCATGCGATTTGCGGAAGTGATCGGTGACGGCGGCGATCACGGGGAACTTGAGGTTGTCCGGACAATCCACGCGCAGTTCGGGAGTAGAGACGGTGCGCGGCAAACCCTCGAGTTGCGCCGAGAGCGGCTGGCCGGAATCGGCCACGATTTCCATCAGGCGAGCCGCCGCGTAGATGGCGTCATCGAAGCCCATGTAGCGATCCGCGAAAAACATGTGGCCGCTCATCTCTCCGGCGAGTTCGGCGTGTTCCTGCTTCATCTTCGCCTTGATCAGGGAGTGGCCGGTCTTATACATGATCGGACGGCCGCCGAGTTTCTCTATCTGGTCATACATCACCTGCGAGCACTTCACTTCGCCGATGAAGGTGGCGCCTGGTTTGCGCGTGAGGATCTCGCGGGCATAGATCAACATCAGATAATCGCCCCAGACGACGCGGCCTTGTTCATCAACGGCGCCGATACGGTCCGTGTCGCCGTCATAGGCGATGCCCAGATCGCAGCCGTTTTCCCGGACGGCTTCCTGGAGATGGCGCAGATTCTTTTCTTCGGTAGGGTCTGGGTGATGGTTGGGGAAGTGGCCATCGGGCTCGAAGAACAGCCGCACGGTTTCGCAGTTGAGCCGCTCGAGCAGCAACTCCATGGCAGGGCCCGCGGTGCCGTTGCCGCAATCGATGGCCACCTTGATTCGCCGCTTCCAATTGAACTGAGAAGCGAAGGAATCCACATAGGGTGCGAGCAGGTCCTGGGATTCGACGGAACCTTCACCACGCTCGCAATCCCCAGTCTCGATCAAGCGGCGCAGCTTCTGGATCTCGTCGCCGTAGATGGTGGCTCCGCCGTGGGCGATCTTGAAGCCATTGTAGTCAGACGGATTGTGGCTGCCTGTGATCTGGACGGCACCGTCAGCCTTCAGATGGTAGACGGAGAAGTAGACGAGAGGCGTGGGGACAACGCCCAGATCGGTGACGTGGCAGCCGGTGGAGACGAGGCCTTCGAGAAGGGCGTCATGAAGGCGCGGGCCACTCAGGCGTACATCCCGTCCCAGGTTGACCCTCGAGCCGCCCAGCCGAAGCAGGTAGGTACCTATGGCTTGGCCCAGTTCGCGGACGCCGCCTGTAGTGAGGTCGCGATCGGCGATGCCACGGATGTCGTATTCACGGAAAATTGTTGGATCGAGCATGATTGAGGTCGAACCTACATTCTGACTGGTCCGGCGTAGCCTGTCATCTCCAGGTAGCCGGCTCCACGTACCGGTTTGCCCCCACGGGTACCAACGAAGTCCATCGCCCCCTCCCAATAAGCGGGAGAGAATCGGGACTTCCCGGCCAGTTCCTGCGACGGCAATGGCGTGGTGGCGCGTAGATCCAACCCGAGCGACGGCACCTCGATCCTCCAAGCGATCGGGTAGCGGTGATACATGGGGCCAAGCGGAGCCATGCGGAAATCGGCCGCAGAGAGGTGGCGAACCCGGCCCCCCGAATCCACGTAGGTGCCGGCGGAGTAAGGATCTAGGGATCCGTCTTTTCGCCGCAGGCGGAACAGCATCAGTTCGGTGTTGTCGTCCAGTTGGATGCTCACCCAGTCCCAGCCGGTCTGGCCGGGCTCGAGCTGGTGGGTGAAAAATTCGTGGTCCATCCAGGCGGACCCGCTAAGGTCGAACTGGCGGCCCTGATATTGCAAGGACCCTCGCGCCTGTAGGCGGGTGAAGGAGACGTAGTGCGATGCCCTGCCCGCTCCTTCGGCCTTTTGGCTCACGCCATCGATTCCGTGCACCACGGGCGGCTTCGTGGTTTCGAAATTCAAGTTCAACATGAAGTCTCCGGTGGAAGCTTCTATTTTTTCTGGAGTTTTCGCGAAGACAGCCGACCAGTTTCCGTTCCAGACGCGGCTCGTGACGGGATCGGCGCCGGCAAGACCGGGCCCGGCACGGTTGATTCGTTCCTCATGCAGAAAGCGCTGGGACTCGATGTCAGAAAGGGTGAGGTGAGCGAGCCACAGTTCGTTGGCGTCCCAGGGGGATCGAGGCTGGCGAGGATCTTCGCCGGTGGCTTGTCGAAAGAAGGTGAGTTCGAAGCCGAATCGCCGTCCGGAGGGATCCCGCAGGTTGCCGGTGAAATACCACCACTCGGTTTTGAACTCATGGTGAGCGAAATGGTCGCGCGGAAATTCGTAACGGTATCCGGGCTTGGCGGTGACGAAGACCAGAAGCAGCGCCAGAAGTTTCATTCTTCGTGAATCACCTCGATGGGGTTCATGCGGATGGCGACGCGGGATGGATAGAGCCCGGCGACGATGGTGGCGGCGTAGATGCCTGAAAGGGCGGCGATGAGCATCGCAGCCGGCCAGTGAAAACGGATCGTCCACCCGAACGACTGGACGTTGATGACGTAGATCAGGATCAGCGAGAGCGCCGCTCCGAGCAGGAATCCGGCGGCGTTAGAAAGAAGGCCGAGCAGACCGGCCTCGGCAAGGATCAGCTTGCGGATCTGCCCGGCCGAACCACCGAGGAAGCGCAGCAGGGCCAGTTCCCGCCTCCGGTCAATCACCAGCGACAACAAGGCGCCGGCCACCCCGAGCACGGCTACGAAGATGGCAACGGCCTCCAGCGCCCATGTGATGGCGAAAGTGCGGTCGAAAATGGCGAGCGCTTCCTGGCGCAGGCGGCGGTGAGAAAACACGAGCAGATTGTGCCCGGCGGCGGCTTGTTCGATGCGGACGCGCGTAGCGGCTTCATCGGCCGCGGGATGGCGGTAGACGGCGAGGCTCGAAGGGGCGGGGTCCGGCAGATGACGAAGGAGAGTGGAACGATCGACGATGACGTAGCCGCGTTCGCTCGAATAGTCGAAGTAGACGCCGAGGACCTCCAATCGAGGGCGGGCTCCGCCGAGCGTCAACTCGATTCTGTCTCCGGGGCGGACGCCATGTTTGTTGGCGAAGGGTTCGCTGACGATGGCGAAGTCTCCGCGAGGAAGCTTGTCGAGGATCGCGTCGCGGTCCTCGCCCGGCAGGAAGCCCGTGCGGCCATTGGTGGCGATGACGGCGGTCTCGCCTCCGCCCAGGAATGCAGGCAGGCCGCGATAGCTGATGTCGTAGAGACGGAACCGGTCGACGTCGCGGACCCCTGGTAGCGCTTCGATGCGGTCGGCGACGGCGGGGTCGAATGTGGGGTGGCGGCCGGCGGCCCCGCCCCCGGCGGGACGAATGTAAAAATCGGCCTGGAGCTGCGAGTCCATCCAGGTTTCCACCGTCTCGCGGAAGCTGCCCACCATGATGCCGACGCTCACCATCATCGCCACGGCGGTGGATAAGGCGCCGGTCAACACCGAGGTGCGCGGCAGGGAAGCCGTCAGGCTGCGCGCGGCGAGCAGTCCCTCCACGCCAAGCACGCGGCCGGCGATGGCGGCGAGCGATCGGGAAACAACGGTGACGGCGGCGGGGATCGCCAGCGCGGACGCAGCGATCAGGCAAAAGCAGGCCGCATAACCGCCGATCGGGCGGCCATCCCAGGGCTCAGCGCGCGCGGCCCAGAGCGCGGCGGCGGCCAGGAGGACCGCGAAGATCAGGTCCCGCCCGGTGCGCATGCGGGCATGAAGTTCACGGCGTCCGCGAGCCATGGCTTCCACCGGGGCCACCCGCGATGCTTCGATCGAGGGGCCCAAGGCGGCCAGGATCGCAACGGCCAGGCCGGTAACCAGCGCCTCCAACGCATGCGCCGGCGTGAGGACGAGGTCGCCGGGAGAACTGCTGACGTACAACTGCTCCACGGTGCCTGCCACCAGACGAACCGTACCCTCGGCCATGACCCGCCCGAGTACAAGGCCGATCGTTCCGCCGATGAGCCCAAACGCGCCGGCCTCCCCGAGGAACAATGCGAGGATCTGGCCACGGGTGACGCCTATGGCACGGAGGATACCCACTTCGTTGCGCCGCCGCACCACGGAAACGGAGATCGTATTGTAGATCAGGAATGCGCCCACTACGAGCGAGATGTAGCTCAACGCACGGAGATTCCAGCGGAACGCGGCGAGCATCTTGCGATTCTCAAGGGTGTCGGCCCCGGCGTCGCGCAATTCGGCGCGGTTACCGGCAGCGGCTTCGATGCGAGCCCGCCAGCCGTTCGGATCGCTCGCATCCGGGAGGATCACCTCGATCCGGTCCAGTAGCCCTGGCCGCTTCAGAGCCTGCTGCGCGGCGCCGATGTCCATGAGGACGAAGCGATCCGCGTTGGGGATGCGTCCGGCGACGGGATAGCAGGCGATTGCGTCCTGTATGGCGAGTTCGACGCCGGGCTTAGCGTCATCGCACGCGGTGATGGTCCAGGGATCGCCGCCCAGCCAGACTGCGTTTTCCGAATACGCGGCCGGGGACAGTGGCTCGCCGCCATCGGTAGGCGGAGGCTGCTGGAGAAGGTCCAGCCCGATGAGCGGAACGGCCGCCCTCTGCCGCGCCGCGACAGCGTAGCCTTCCATGCGCGGCTGAAAGCGCGCCCCTCCAGGGAGCCGGACCAGCGAGCCAAGCAGTTTTTCGTCTATGCCGCCGGTGGCGCGAAGTTCGAGTTGGGCGGGACCGGAAAGGGTCCGCATGGAAGATCGGAATGAGCCCGCGGCCGCGTCGCCGGATAGCCGGATCGCAATCACGACGGCGACGCCGAGGGCCACCGCGGCGATGGTCAACGCGGTCCGGAGCTTTTCCCGCCACAACGGCCGCAGGATGAGCCGCGTGGCGAGCGACCCGATCGCGGCGAGGGGTGCGGCTCCAGTCAACGGGAGTCATTCTCCTGCAGTGGCTCCCCGAGGGATTCCTCGAGCGGTGTCTCGACCAACCCATCGCGAAGGCGGACGACCCGGTCACAGAATTCGGTGGACTCGCGGGAGTGCGTTGCCATCAGCACCGTCGCACCGCGATCGTCGGCGGCCCGGCGAAGCAGCGCGAGCACGGCGGACCCGGTCTTGGTGTCGAGGTTGCCGATGGGTTCGTCGGCCAGAATGACGCTGGGGTTGTTCATTAAGGCGCGTGCGATGGCCACCCGCTGCGCCTGACCACCCGAGATCTGATGGGGGAACCGCGCGCCCAGGCCGTCGAGTTCCACCCAACCGAGGAGCTGCTCGGCGTCGCGCCGCGGCTCATTTCGCCCGGCGAGTAGCGCGGGCAGTTCGATGTTCTCGATGACGGTGAGCGTCGGCAGGAGTTGGAAGAACTGGAAAACGAACCCGATGCGAGTGCGGCGCAGAAGAGTGAGGGCGCGGTCGTCGAGTTGAGACGTTGACTCGCCGCCGATCCGCACCTCGCCGGTGGTGGGAAAGTCCATCGCGCCGCACAGATTGAGGAGCGTGGTCTTGCCGCAGCCGCTGCGGCCCACCAGGGCGGCGAACTCGCCCGGCGCAAACGACAGGTTGATCTCGCGAAGGGCAAAGACGTCGCCGTAGCGCTTGGTGACGTTGGTCAGGTGGAGCATCGTTGGGAAAGCCGGTAATGGGCAATCATCCATTGTCTCCCGTCCTGGTAGCCAAACACTTCGGCGCAGGCGAGGAAGAACAATCGCCAGCGATGGAACCATGTGTGTTCGTTGCCTGAACCGTAGGCGGCGGCGAGGATGGGCAGAACCGCGTCCTTGCGGGCGTCGAGGTTTGCGAGCCAGGCTTCGGCGGTGCGTTGGTATTCCCGGCCCGACCACGTCCACTCGTCCTCCACTTCCAGGTCATCGCCAAAACGGTGCGGAAGGTCGCGGCCCGGCATCATGCCGCCGGTGAAGAAATAGCGCCCCATCCAGTTGAACGCTCCCTCGGTGTCAAACGGATAGGCGAAACTCCGATGGCAGAAGAAGTGAAGGAAGACACGGCCTTCCGGAGCGAGCCATCCGGCGATGCGGGCGAACAGTGCGGGCCAATTGCGCATATGTTCGAACATCTCCACCGAAACGATTCGGTCATAGAGGCCGCCAGGATCCAGCGTGTTCATGTCCGCGGTGAGCACGGCGAGATTCGAAAGTCCCCGGCGGCGGGCCTCGGCTTCGATGAAAACCCGCTGCGGCGAGGAATTGGAGACGGCGGTAATGGATGCATTGGGAAAGCGGGCGGCCATCCAAAGAGAAAGCGAACCCCAGCCGCAGCCGAGTTCGAGAATGCGCTGGCCGGGCTCGAGTTGCGCACGCTGGGCTGTGACGGCCAGCGCCGCCGCTTCGGCCTGTTCGAGCGATTGGCAGCCCTCCGGCCAATAGCAGGAGCTGTATTTGCGATGAGGGCCGAGAACCAGCGCGAAAAATTCCGGTGGAACTTCGTAGTGCTGCTCATTGGCCTTGGCGGGCACCGGCGCGATTTCCGCCTGTGCCAGCGACGCGAGGAATGGCGCGCCGCCGGCGGTGCGTTCCTGCATCAGGCGCTGCTCGCACAACAAACGGATGGCAAACCGCAGCAGGGGATCCGGAATACGGCCCTGGTCAGCCAGACGTTCGAGAAAGCCTTCGATCATTGTTGGGATTCCTGAGGCTTGGGCGGCCATGGGATGAATACACTTGTGGTCCTCTGGTACTGGCGGTAGGCGTCGCCGCGACTGGCGAGTGCGTTGGCTTCCGTCGGGGGGATGCCAGTGATCTTGAACAGGAAAAACAGCATCAGGAGCGGTCCGGCGAGCGTCAGCCAACCGTCAGGGGCGGCGAAGCCGGCGGCGACGTAGGTCCACCAGTGGATCCATTCGAAGAAGTAGTTGGGATGCCGCGAGTAGCGCCACAGGCCGTCGCGGCACACTCTGCCCTTGTTGGACTTGCTTTGGCGGAAGCGGGCCAGTTGCCGGTCCGCGGTGAGTTCGCCATGCACCGCGACGATCCAGATCCCCACCGCGACGGCATCCCAGGGCCCCAGCGGGGTGGTTCGATTGCCCATGGCGATTAGAATCGGCGCAGCGAACAGGACGCTCCAGAACGCTTGTACCTGGAAGAACAGGAACAGATTGCGCTGCACGTCCGGTCCCCATTTCTGTTTCAGCGCTTCATACCGGCCATCTTCGGGCATTTTCACCACGCGCAACAGAAGATAGGTAGTGAGCCGGAAAGACCATGCGCCGGCGAGAAAGCCAAGTAGAGCGCGCCGGACCGGGTAACCGTCCGCGTAGAACGCGTACGCCACCGAGAGTATGCCGATTCCGGCGGCCCAAAGGATGTCGACGATACCGGCCTTGCCGTAACGCAACTGCACCAGCCAGAGCGCAGCCATCAATACGGCCATAGCCGCCCATCCGGCGGCGAGCAGGGTGGCAGTGTCGTAAAGCGTGTTCATGGGAGACGTTCTGAGATGCGAACCAGCAACGGCAGAGCCACCAGCCATTCCAGAGCAACCATCCACGGATTACCGACGTGGATGGCCCCGAAGCTTTGCCCGGCCAGGTACGACGCGGGCCCGGCGAGGCCGCCGAGGGCCGCTGCCAAAACATAGCGGCCGGTGAGCCAAGCCATCGAGACCGGCAGCGCGGCTGCGAAGTTGCCCCAAAGCGCCAGCATCCACATCGGGGCAAGCGCTGGGTGACCCGGAAATCCGATGGCGGCCGCGCGAATGAGCGCCGTATCGGAGGCGAAGCCGATGCCGATGGCAGCAGCAACCAGCATGACCACGCGATAGCCGAGAAAGTAGATGTTCGCCGCGATGGCCACCGCGCTCACGGCGACCCCGGCGGACGGGAATCCGGCGGCAGCGCTGAGCACGCAGGCCCACCATCCGGCCTGGAACAACGCGATGTTGAGCCACAAGGGCATCGGTTACGATGCTTTCACAAACACAAGCTGCGCGTCGAGGCAATTACGCTCTTCAAAACCAGCCTCACAGTACGAGAAGTAGTAGTCCCACATACGGATGAAGCGCTCCGGAAACTGCATACGGCGGATGTCGGCGCGGCGGGCCAGGAACGCGCGCCGCCATCGGCGAAGCGTTTCGGCGTAGTGAGGCGTGATGTCGTCGTACTCGCGCAGGGTGAAGTCCGAGGATCGGGCCGCGGCCTCACACAGTGACCCGAGGCTCGGGATATGGGAACCGGGAAAGATGTATGTCTGGATGAAGTCCGGCTGGCGCAGATACTGTTCGTAGCGATACTCGGCGAGAAGGATAGCCTGCAGGGCGGCGAGGCCTCCCGGCCGAAGCAGACGGTTCAACGCGCCGAAGTAGTCCGGCATGAAGTCCCGCCCGACGGCTTCGATCATCTCCACCGACACGAGTTTGTCGTAGCGCCCGGTGAGGCTGCGATAATCCTCGAACAACAAAGTGATTCGATCGTCGAGACCCTCGCGTGCGAAGAGATCTCTTGACCAGTCGTATTGCTGCCGCGAAATGGTGGTGGTAGTGACCCGGCATCCATAGTGGCGCGCGGCGTGAACCGCTAAGGCGCCCCATCCGGTTCCGATCTCGAGCAAATGGTCCTCGGGAGAAAGCTCGAGACGCCGGCAGAGCCGGTCGATCTTTTGGATGGACGCGTCATGGAGGCTGGACTCTGGCGTCTCAAAGATGCCGCATGAGTAGGTCATGCTCTCGTCCAAAAAGAGTTGGAAGAATTCGTTGCCGAGGTCGTAGTGATCGCCGATGTTGCGGCGTGCACCACCGATCGTGTTGCGGCGCATCGAATGAACGGCGCGGGCCACGGCGATTCCGGCGCGCGCCAAGCCGGACTCCATGCCATCCATTACGTCGCGGTTTTGCAGAAAGATGCGGAACAGAGAAGGGAGATCGTCACAATCCCATTCTTCCCGCAGGTAAGACTCCGCCACCCCCAGCGTCCCGGCGAGCACGGCCTCGGTGTAGAAGCGCGGATGATTCACGGTGATGGAGGCGGATAGTCCACCGTGGTGGCCAAAGCAGCTTTCCACACCCTCGGGGTCGCTCATGGTGACGGCGCCCCGCCGGAGCAGCGCGAGTGTGCGCTCGAGCGCGGATCGGCTGGCGGAGGTAATCCAACCAATTCGAGGCGCTCGCGCTGATTCAATCAACAAGGCTCGATTTCCTTCCCTTCCCGTAACCTTCGCCGTTTGGATGATCGTAGAAAGGCGATCGCTTTATTTTCAGGCGCAGGGCCTGCCAGTAGATGGCGGCTGACACTTGCGCCGTCATCCATGGAAAGCGGACCAGGGCGCGGAGCATCTGTTCGCGGTTCAAGGGGCGGCGCTCGAGCGAAAGCGTGGCGTCAAGAAGGGGGGCGCCGTCGTGCAGATTAACCATGTGGACGGCCAGCGCCGCGCCCGGCGTCGAAAAGCTCCAGTCGTAGGCCAGATCCATCGGCATGAAGGGGGAGACGTGGAACTGCTTGGCGAACCGGAAGCGGAGACGCTCACCGTCGCTTCCCACCGGAAGCACGTAGGAATGACGCTCTCCCCAAGGCGTGTTGGTGATCTCGGCAACGATGGTTTCCAGGCGATCGGTCCCCGGCGCGAAGCAGTAGTAGAAACTGACCGGGTTGAAACAATAGCCCCAATAGCGAAGATGGGTCAGCAGCCGGATCGATCCGGCCGGACGCCGCCCGGTTTCGCTTTCCACCAAACCGCGAACCGCATCGGCAAGCGAAGCCTCCCGGCGGTAGGGAAGATAGTCCTGGCGGCGAAACCGCACAGGCGCCGGCCGCCTAGCCGACCATAGCCAACCACCTTCCAGCAGCCCGGGCAAAGCGTCCAGATCGAGGTAGTGATAGAACATCCGGTACTGAAACTCGTGGGGCGTGGGGTGGAAGCGCCGATGTCGGACGGCGCCCTCGTAGAGGCAGCCGGTCATCGGGTGTCTTCTCCGAATGCCGCGCATACGCGCTGCGCGCTCTGGACCCCGGCCTCGTGAAAGCCGGACCCCCAGTAGGCGCCACAGTAGGAGACGCGTTCGCGGCGTATCAGCTCCGCGTGGCGGCCCTGCGCGCGATCACGGCCGGGACGGAACGCCGGGTGGTGGTAGGTGATGCGGCGGATAATTTTCGACTCATCGATGCCGGCTTCGTTGAGCGAAACACAATACCTCCGTTCCGACCGCAGCCCCTGCAGCCGGTTCATGTCATAGGTGACCGAAGCACGTCGATCCGATTGATTATGCAGATGATAGTTCCAGCACCCCCACGCCCGGCGATTCCTCGGCAACACCGAGGTATCGGTGTGGAGCACGGCGTCGTTCCGCTCGTAGGGGAATGCGGACAGAAGCGTCTGCTCCCCGGCCGACGGCGTGTCCAGGAGGGCCAGCGCACGGTCAGCATGACAAGCCACGATCGCCTCATCGAACGCTTCGACGCCGGCGGCCGTCCTCACTTCGACCCCATGGGCTGTGCGCCGGAGCGCATGGACGGGGTCGCTGAGCCGGATCCTAGATGCGAACGGACGCGTGAGCGCGGTGACATACCGGTGCGAACCGCCGTCGATCACCCGCCAATCGGGACGGTTGCGAATCTGCATCATACCGTGGTTGGCAAAGAAGTCGATGACGAAGCGCATGGGGAAGTCCCGGAATGACCCGGCGGGCGCTGACCACAAGGCGCTACCCATCGGAATCAGGAAGTAGTTGACGAACTCCTCCGGGTATCCGAAGTCGCGGATGAACCGGTCCACCGTGATTGTGTCATCAAGGCCCGCGCGCAATTGAGGTCCTTCGCGCTGAAAATGGAGGATGCCGGCTATCATCCGCCAGAAACCGGGAGAGATCAGGTTCCGGCGCTGCGCGAACAATCCGTTGAGGGAAGCTCCCGAGTATTCGAGGCCTGAGGAATCGCAGCGCACGCTCAGGCTCATCGTCGTGGGCTTGGTGGCAACTCCGAGATACCGCAACAGTGACGTGAAGGCAGGATAGTACTCTTCGTTATAAACGATGAAACCCGTGTCGACCGAGATCGATCGATCGTGTTCGCGAACCGGAACCGTGTTCGTATGTCCGCCTGCATAGCCGTTGGACTCAAAGACTGTGATTTCGTGATTCCGATTCAGGTAGTGAGCGCACACCAAGCCGGAGATTCCAGCTCCGACAATGGCGATGCGCATGGGTTTGTTTGAACCGTCCCAAGTGGCGGCGACTTACGCCGTCAGCATATCCGGCGACCCATGTTTTTCCATTCGACGCCGGAGTTCCTGCCGCGCGCGCAACAGACGGGACTTGGCGGCCGGAACAGAGATCCCGAGTCGCCCGGCCACCTCCGGAATCGGTAGTTCCTGCAGCTCACGCAATTCGAGGATATCGCGAAACAGCGGCGGGATGCGTCTCAACTCCGCCCGCAGCCGCACCAGGAGTTCCGAATCACCCATCGCCGTTTCCGGGTCTGGACGGAGGTCCGGGAGCGCGATCGGGAGAGTCCGGCCGTCCGCGCTTTCGTCGATCGAGCTGATCTTGACCCGTCGCACTTTGCGCAAGCGCATGAGGCAACAGTTCATCACGATGCGCGTGATCCAGGTGGAAAACTTGGCCTGCTCCCGGAACTTGTCGAGGTTTTCGAACGCGCGTCCGTAGGCCGTTTGTACTTCATCCTCGGCGTCGTCGCGGTTCCGAAGCATGTAGGTCGCAAGGCGAAGCGAAGCATCGTAGTTGCGGCGAACGAGTTCTTCGAACGCCTCGGCATCGCCGCCACGGGCTGCGGCGATGAGGGATTCCTCGTCCGTTTGGGTCCATGGGTGAGGTCCGGGGGATTGCATAGTTCCATGGTACCGGTGGAGGAGAAGATATTCTATCCATACTGAAAACTAGATTCATCCAGGCTACAATCATAGCTTCGTTTTTCAGTTGTGATAATCTGATCTTCAGATGGATCGAAATCAGCCCGGCGACGACGTTCTGGACAGCGCAATCGGGGTGTATCGCATCGGCGAAAAACTCCGCAAAATGCGGCTCCGCAAGAAGATATCGCTGGTTGACCTCGGCCGGCACACCGGCTTGTCACCCTCGATGCTTTCTCAACTGGAGACAGGAAAACTGATTCCGACGCTTCCTACGCTCACTCGCATCGCGATCGTCTTCGACGTTGGCCTGGATCATTTCTTCACCGAGGGCGCTGGCAAGCGACTGTTCGCCACGGTTCGAAGGGCCGAGCGGCTGCGATTTCCGGAGCGGGCCGGCGCACCGGATCCGGCGTACTTCTTCGAATGCCTGGCCTTCTCCACGCAAGAGAAAGCGATGGAGGCCTACATGGCCGAGTTCCCCCGCCGCAAGGACTACTCGGAAGCTCATTTCCACGCAGGATCCGAGTTCGTCTATGTGGTTGCGGGAAACGTATCGATCCGGCTGGCCGAGACGGGAGAGGAGCATACGCTCGAGGCAGGAGACAGCGCCTACTTCGACGCCTCGCAACCGCATGGCTACAGGGGGATGGGGGACGATGCCGCGAGGGCCGTCATCGTGACCCACCCGCCGCGCTTGTAGGACCGTCCGGTTAGAGCGTCAGATCCCCGCGCGGCTTGCCGGACTCCACTTCCTTGTAGGCGTCGAAGACCTGCGTGGGGAACCCATCGCCGACCCAATTCTTCACATTGCCGGGCAAGGTCACGCGCGTGGACGCCGGCTTGCCGTCCTTCATGGTCACCAGATCGGAGACCTTTTCGCCGAGTTTGTGCGATCGCAGCGCTGCGTTGTGCAGTTCGGTCATGAACCGGCCTTGGCCCTGAATGATCTCGGTTCCGCCGTGGGGTCCGTGGCCCGGGAGCACTGTTGTGGCGCCCAGCTTCATCGCGGCGGCGGCGACTTTGGGCCAGTTACCAATGTTGCCGTCACCGGTGTAGTTGTACGGCCCGTTGACGATGGCGTCCCCGGTGCAGAGGATTTTTTCCTTGGGCAGGAAGGCGAAGCCGTCGCCTTTGGTGTGGGCCCAACCGAAGTGGTGGAATTCGATGCGGCGCGTGCTGTCGGAAAGCACAAAGGGGCTTTTCGTGAAGGTTTTCTTCGGACGCTCCACGTCGGGAAGATTGAGTTCGGCGACGTCCGGACGATCCTTGGCCGCCTGCTGCCAGCGCGCAGGCTCCCGATCGTTCATTTCCTTGACCACGTTGGCATGGGCGAGGGTGGTGGCGCCGAGCTTGGTCCATACCGCGTTGGCGTAGGCGTGATCGCCGTGGTGGTGGGTATCGAAGACGTAGCGAATGGGTTTGGACGAGAGCTTCCTGGCGTCGTCGACGACGCGGCGGGCGCCGGAGGGGAAGTTGGCGTCGATGACCACGAGATAATCCTTCATCTCGATGATCACGTTGTTACAGTGGCCTTCGGTCTTGAGGTCGCCTTCGCGAAACCAGACGCCATCGGCGATCTGCTTGACCGTGTTCGGCTGAGCGGTCAGATAGAAAGCTCCAGCCATCAGAAAAACGAAGACCAGTATGACCGCTGCGCGCCGTGGGTGAACCATATGTCGGACGAGGATACCACAACCGGATCGAGGCAGACGCGGCGAGCGATTCGTGCGAAGGCTCGAGGGTGCTAGTCGCCGATCGGACCCACATACGCCGGCGTTGTCGTCGGTTGCGGACTCCCGCCGCCGGGCTCATCGGAGACGGCGAGCGCTGCCGCGGCCGTCCGCGGTGGTAGGTCCGCGGCGGCAACCAGCAGAACGTTGCCCTGGGCATCGGGGGCGAAAACGCCGGCGCTCACCGGGTTGCCGGACTTGGGCACTACCCACAGTTGCAGCGTCCGGCCGGGCGCCGGGGCGGGAACGTTCGCACCGGCGAGCACCAGGCCGCCCGGGGCGGTGGGGCTCCAGAAGGCGCGGAAGACCGGTTCCCGCGCGGAGGTGGAGAGCGGGATGAGCCGGGCGTCGCGCGCCAGAACGACCGCGAGAATCTGCTTCTGTTGCCGGCTTTCCCTGGCCAGTCCGGCGATTTCAGCGCGGGCACCCTCCAGATCGCGGGCAGCGTTTCGCGCTGAGTTGAATTGCGTGAATGCCAACACGGCCAGCGCCGCGGCGATCGCCCACGGGACGATCACACGCCGGCGGCGCGGCGCGGGGTTGGTCTCACGAATCGAGTTGAGCAGGCGCGAGCGCAGCAGGGCGGGTGGAGTGCGAATGGGCGCGGCGGCGGAGATCTCGGCCACCAGATCCGCGGCTTCACGCATCGCTGCTTTGCAATCCGGATCGTTGGAGGCCAGCAGAGCGTCGATCGAGGCGGCCTCGGCCGGTTCCAGCAGCCCGAGCAGGTACGCCTCACATTGTTCACGAAGAAGTGGGGCGCTCATGATGCAATCCCTCTAGTGGACGAAAGGGTCTGCCGGAGCTTGGTCAACCCGTTTCGGATGCGTGTCTTAACGGTTCCGAGCGGCTGGTTGACCCGTTCGGCGAGTTGGGAATGGGTGAGTCCTTCAAAGAAGGAGAGTTCGATCAACTGACGCTGGTCCGGCTGGAGATCGGCCATCGCGTCGCGAACCAGCCGGTTGCGCTGCACGAACCAGGCGGAATCATCCACCGCGTCGTCGCCGGACGCCGGATCGTGGGTTGGTTCGAGCTGGGCCTCATGCCGGCTGCGCGAGGAAGAAGAACGGATCCGGTCCAGTGCGCGCGACCGGGCCGCCATGAGGAGCCACGTGGCCGGCGCGCCCCGGTCAGGTGTGTAGGAAGAAGCCGACCGCCAAACTTGGTTGTAGACGTCCAAGGTGACCTCTTCGGCGTCGGCGGGGTCCGCCACGATTCGCACCACCACGCTGTAAACCAGACGGCTGGTGCGATCGTAGAAATCCGCGAGAGCCTGTTGATCACCGGTGGCAACGCGGCCAAGCAACGAAATGAGGTCCGCCTCCGATCTCGGAGCCGGGCGCCCGAAACCGGCGGGCAGGGAGAATGTCAGCATCGTGCCTGATCTTTTATACGGACTGCGATGCTGGCCGGATGTATGTAGGCAGAAAGAATCGGCATTCCTGACAATCGAATCATTTGGGTAGGAAACGGCATCGCCCCATAAGTGGGTTGGCCGCGGCGACGATCACCCATCCGGCATGATACCAAGCATGCCGCCCAACAGGCCAAGGGCGCCGCCCCGCAAACCAAGGGCGGCGACAAAAGCGCCTATCGATGCACAAAGCAGCGCCACGCGGAGCCGTGTTTGACGTTCCGCCCGGTAAAGTAAGCCAAATCCGGCGCCCAGAACGGCGGATCCGTACGCGGCGATCGCCGCGCCGTGCGCACTCAGACCGTGATCGGGCGGCGCATCCAAGGTAAGTAGGAGCAATACCAGCCCAAGACCCCAAAGTGCTCCTCCGGCCAGCCCCGCGGCGTGTTGCCCCGGGGCGCGGAAGAATCGAGCGACGGCGATCGGTTCGTGGCGCACGGGAAGATTGATGAAAAAGAGACCGTAGATGATCGCCGAACCAAATGCGCCAAGAGTGATCAGGAGCGCCAGTGGATAGGCTTGGAGACCGATTTCGTCGGAGTGCGCGACGCCCATCACGCGAAACGGTAGACCGAGGAAGAGCCCACCGGCAATCCCGAACGTCACGCTGAGAGCGGTCCGTCTGCCAGACGGCTGCACTCCCTCCGCCCTCGGGGAAGCGATCGCAACGAAGGCCAGGCCGGCCGCGGCCAGTGCGAGCAGCGCGGCGGCGTGGGCCGCGTTGGAATCCACGCGCGGCGCAGTCCATAGCGATTCCAGCAGGTGGACCGAGCAGGCAATGCCGCCGGTCGCAAGCAGAGCCGGGGCAACGCCGGCGATCGAGGCGAGCGCCATCGCAAAGTAAAGTCCGAGTGCGGTGACCGCCCCTGCGAGCAGAGGCGGACCAAGAAGGTCCATCTCCACGATCGCCAGATTTTCCGGCGCCGTCACCCCCTGGCCTTGTGTCCCCACTGTGAAGAAGGCGAGCACGGCGATCAGCGCGGCGCCAGTGAAAAAGTCCCAGGCATAGATTTCGAATCGGCAGCGGGAGGCTTTGAAGGTGATGCCGCACAGCGCCCACGTGAGCACCGCAATGAGCACGGCGGCAACCGCGGCCGAAGGCGAATGGAGCAGCAGCATAGAAGTTTTGCGTGAATGGGGCTGCCCGTGGACGCGGCGCCTGTGGCAGAGCGGCTGACTTTCCTGCTGGAGGAGGTTCCCTCTGGCGAGCCGAATCTTTTATAATACACCGCATGCTGAGCCAAAAAAGGACCTGGATCAAATCACGCGCGATCGTTACGCTGGCGGCATTGGCGCTGGCGGGACTGTGCGCGGCGCAGAGTCGCCATCATCTGGACGTCGACACCGAGACGGAAGAGGGGAAAGCACTCCAAGCGATCGGAACCGAGCAGGACGCAGCGAAAAAAGTAACGATGATGGAGGAGTTCGCCGGCAAGTATTCCCAGCATGCCGGCTATGCCTGGGTGCTGGGTCAACTGGAAGCCGCCTACGTCAAGGCGCAGCAGTGGGACAAGATCTTCCCAGTAGTGGAAAAACTGATGGGGTTTGACGCCTCCGACGCCGAAATGGCCTATGGCGGGCTTCAGGCCGCGGTGGGCAAGAACGATCCCGATCTGATCGTCAAATGGGCTACCATCACTCGCGACGCGGCCCAGAAAGCCGAGAAGACGCCCAAGCCGGAGGATGAAGATGAATTGCCGGCGTGGGAGTACAAAGTCAAGTTCGCCAAGCAGGTGCAGGAACGCTGCGAGTACGAGATCTACACGGCGGTATTGCGTTCCACGGACCCCGCGCAGAAGATCAAGCTGATGGACGGCCTGCTGGCGTTCGATCCGAATACGCAATACGCGACTCAGCTCGATGAGGCCTACTTCCTCTGCCATCGCCAACTCGGCAACAACGACAAGGCGATCGAGATCGCCAAGGCTATGGCGGAAAAGGGGACGGCCAACGAGGACATGCTGCTGCTGCTTGCCAACAAGGCATACGAGGAAAAACAGGCCGACGCGGCCATCGGCTACTCCGATAAGCTCATAGAACTGATGAAGACCAAAGCCGCTCCGGAGGGCGTCAGCGCCGAAGACTGGACCAAAAAGAAAAATACGTCGCTCGGCGCGGGCCTGTTCCTGAAGGGGACGGTGTTGGCGCAGCAGAACAAGTTGTCCGACGCCGATACAGTGTTCCGCGAATCGATGCCTTATCTCGAAGGCAACGACGCGTTGCTTGGGCCCGCGCTGTTCCAACTGGGATTGGCCAACTACAACCTGGGGTCCGGACGCAAGCCCAACAGAGCGCGGCTGCAGGACGCGCTCAAGTACAACCTGATGGCCGCCAAGATCAAGGGGCAACACCAGGCCCAGGCGAACAAGAACGCCACCGTCATCCGGCAGCGGTACGGATTGAAGTGAACCTGCTCGTCCCCAATCTCGGATCTACTTCTTTCAAATATCAGTTGATCGAGATGCCTGGGGAACGGGTGTTGGCCCATGGGCGCGCCGAACGAGTGTCGGACTACGCAGCCGCCATCGCCGGCATCGACACACACGGGGCGGCCATCGACGCGGTGGCTTTCAAGGCAGTGCACGGAGGCGCCCGATATCGAGGGACCTACCGTATCGACGACGCAATCATGGACGCGCTGCGAAGGCTGCTTCCGGCCGCCCCGGCGCACAACCGGATCTACCTGCTCGGGATCGAGGCGTTTCGCGCCGCGATGCCACATACGTCCATGGTGGCAGCGTTCGAAACCGAGTTTCATCGCACCATGCCGCGGCACGCCTCCCTCTACGGGGTCCCGCGCCGATGGCTGGAGGACGGGGAAGTGCGGCGATACGGATTCCACGGGGCGTCGCATCAGTATGTCAGCGAACGTGCGCCAGAAATCGCCGGACGCCCCCTCCCGCGCCTGGTTAGCTGCCATCTGGGCGGCAGCAGTTCCATGTGCGCGATCCACGATGGCCGGTCCGTCGACACCACGATGGGTTTCTCACCCCAGTCGGGGCTCGAAAACGCCACCCGCCATGGCGACCTCGATGCCTTCGCCGTTCTCTATATGGCCGAACGGTTCCACCTCTCCGCGTCCCAGATTCGCGACGAATTGGCGGCGGGCGGGGGCTTGGCTGGGATCTCCGGAATTGAGGGCGGCGATATCCGCGATCTCGAGGCGTCAAGCACGGAACAAGCCCGGACCGCGCTCGACGTGTTTGCCTATCAAGTGAAGAAAACCATTGGCGCATACGCAGCGGCGCTGGGCGGGCTCGATGGCATCGCCTTCACAGGTGGCATCGGCGAAAATGCGGCTGGGCTCCGGCGGCGGATCCTCGACGGGCTCGAGTTCCTCGGCGCCGGCTTGGGCGAAGCCAATGAATCCGGCTCCGGTGATCGTGTGGTGTCCGCTGCCGATTCGCCGATGACGGTGGTTGTGCTACGGACCAACGAAGAACTGGTGGTGGCGCGGCGGGCTTATCGCCTGCTGACGGAAGGATGACACCTATGCGAGAAATCGTTTGTCTGCTGGCACTCACTGCGTCCACGGCGGCGCAGTGGACGTCGTTGTCGCCCGCGCGGGAGATCGCCGAACACTGGACCGTTGAGGGCGCCCCGGCGGACATATGGTCCCTCCGCGACGGCGTGATCCATTGCCTCGGCAAGCCGAACGGTTTTCTGCGCAGCCGGAAGTCTTACCGCAACTACGTGTTTCGCGCCGAGTGGCGATTCATTGCCGCTGGCTGGCAAGGAGCTCCGGCGGAATGGCCTAACGCCGGCTTTTTCATTCATGCCAAAGAAACGGCGGACCAGTGGCCGCGCTCGCTCGAGGTGCAGGGGCATTTCGGCGAAGCGGGCAGCGTGTTCGGCGTGCGCGGGGGCAGTATCGTGGGTGCCAGGCGCGGCCCGATTGTGGAGAAGCGTCCCCGGTTCGGCGACTGGGACCGTTACGAAATCATCGCGAGGAATGGCTGGGTGCGCGTGATTCTCAACGGCGACGTGGTGAACGAGGGCTTCGCGGCTTCTCCCGACGAGGGGCACATCTGCCTGCAGTCGGAAGGGTGGCCGGTGGAGTATCGCAATCTACAGATCCTCGAGTTGAACGCCGGCGGTTTTCCGGAGCCCGCCACAATCGAGCAAGACTTGCTGGAAGTGGCGCGCGTAGCGGTACGAGCCGTGGATGGCGCGCATCCGGACGAAGCGCTGTTGCAGCGTTTGACTCGCCTTACCGGCTACGAGTACGGGGTTAATTTCTGGAAGCCCGTGGAAGGAAAGAAGACCGTGCGCCAGGCAATGGGTGGCGCGAGCGCACTCGGTAAAGGCGACGTCGCAATGACGTTCGAGATCCGCAAGGTGTTCGATCCAGGCCAGCGAATGACGGTGAAGGGCGACGGTTGGCTGGCGGTGCTCGCCCCCGTGTTGGCTTCGGCAGGCGATGGAATTAAGGTAGTGGGGATGGTCGAGATCGTGTGCCGGTATGGCGGACGTTGACCCAGGTGGGAACGATTATCGGCGGCGCGGACCGGAATCATCGGCCCGGACCGGGATTGGCGCGGGTTCGAGCGGCGTTGGCGGCGGACCGAACCAGACGGCAATCCGAGACCAGTGCGTCCGGACTACCGACAGGCCGAGCATCAGCGGGATGATCGCAAAAGCCGCCAGCATCGCCTGATTGACGCTAAGATTCTCTTTCCACGCCCAGAACCAGCGGCCATACACCAGTTCGATGTGAACCCAGTACACCAGCAGTGACGTGGTGCCGAATTGCGCCACCCAACTCCACTTGTGGCTTCCCACCGCATAGCGAGTCCATACATAGGCGAACGAAAGCATCACCAGGATGATGCCGGTCTTGATGAAGACCAGCGCCGGACTGTCGAGCCAGAAATCGCTCTTCGTGTAGATGGAATAGGGAAGGTCCGCGAAATAGCGGGCCAACGCGATCAGAGTGAGGCCTCCGATGGCGGACCACTGCATCAGCCGTTCGATGGAGTCCTTTGAGATCGTGCGCAGCAGACTGCCGGTGCTCACGCCGAAGGCCAGAAAAGCGGCCCACGGGAAGAATCCGAAGAAATTGTAGTCCGGCACGAAGTAGACGGCCAGGGGCCGCGGCACCAAGGACCAATCGAGCGAAGAGACCCACGGAGAGACCACCGCGATAGCGGCGCCGAGGGCCGCACACAGCCGCACGCGGTCTCGGGTGGTGAACACAGACATGACCGAAAGCATGGCGATGGCGAGCCCCATCGCGTTCAGGATGTCCACCTTCAGCAAATCCGTCCAGGGACTGGACGGCTGGCCGAACAGCCAGAGTTGGAACCGGAAGGCAAAGGCCAGCGCGAACAGGTAACCCGCCCGGCGCAACGAGATCCAGAACCGCCGCATCGGCGCAATCTCTTTCCGCTGGGCCGAATCCATCAGAAAAGCCAGCGTCACGCCGGTAAGGAACAGAAAGAGCGCCGGCGGCAGCCCACCGATGAACTGCGACAGGACGTACACCGAGCTTTGGCGTCCGGGCTTGTCCGTAAAGGAATGGAACACGTGTCCCTGCAGCATGATCACCGCCGCAGCGCCGCGAAGCCAATCGAGGTAAGCCAGCCGCCGAGACGAGGCGTGTACGGTCTCCGCCTTTGGGTGTTTCTGGGAAGTGGAATCGAGACTCATGCGGTGCTATTGCCGTTGCGGGTACTCGCGCTTCACATCGGCCGGCAACGCGATTTGCAGCTTCGCCGGATCCAACCCCGGATTGAGCTTGATGCCCGAGTACGTCATGCGCATGTAGTTGCCGGAAGGTTCATAGAGCTTCTGCTGCACCGGATGGCCCCCGTCGGCGGCGACCCACAACTCGATCTTCGTATAGTGCTCACGTACCTTATCGGATTTTGGAATCAGTTCCAGGCGGGAGGTTTTGGTCTTAGCGATTGTTTCCTCGCCCGCGTACTTGAGATTGTAGGCACGGGCCAGCTCTTTTCCCGATGCGCCGAAGCCCAACAGCAGGAACTGCTCCACCAGCGACTTCTGCTTGCCCAAGTCGAAAATCTGGACCGTGTTGATTTTCGGGTTGAACACCTCGGCGGACCGGCTGCTAAAGGCGATATACCGTGGCTCGGGTTTGGTGAACTCCAGAAGCACACGCAAATCCTTACCCTTGCGCTGCATCGAGATGGAACCCGCGTCCAGCGAATTGTCATTGATGATGGCGGTGTGCATCACACGATCGAACTGAGCGGTGATCCCCTTGAAAGAAGGCGCCGCCTGATCCATCCGCGCCAGCACGCTCTGCAGCGTCGTTTGTGCGCAGGCCAAGCTTGAAAACAACAACAGTGCGATCGGTGCTCTCATCGGTCTCTGAATACTGCAGACGCCGCCCGCTAGGGCCGGGTGTACACGATGTATCCGCGAAGTTCTTTTTCTTCTTTATCGAACACAGTCTCGACGCGCTGCAGCACGCGGTCCCGGTTGCCGGCCTGGGAACGGATCAACCGTTGGAGTTCGGCGTCGCGCGCAGTGCCGTCGAATCCGGATACCAACTCGGGTTCCACCAGAAATGTACTGGTTTCCTGGTGCGTGGACAGCAACATCACTTGTCGCGGCCGTGGCTGATCCCCAAAGATGTGCCGCGGAGTGAAGAAGATGAAGGCCAGAATCAGCCCGACCATAACGTCGTATTGCCACGTTGCGCGCGCATAGTCCCAGAGGACGAATCGCTTCAGGCCGGCGAAGAAACCACCGTTCATATTCTTCTTCAGTGTAGCGGATCCCTGGGCCCGTTGCCGGGGAACCTAAATGATATAATTTCGGACACATTGAGCCTCTCTATGATCCGGAGCCTTCTCGTCTTTTGCCTGCTCGCGGGCCTGCACGCCAGCGCCGCGGATCCGGTCAGTTTTTCGCGCCAGATCAAGCCGCTTCTCTCGCGCCAATGCGCCGCCTGCCATCAGCCGCAGTCCAAACAGGCGGACCTCGTTCTGACTACGTACGCCGACTTTCGCAAGGGCGGCCGAAAGGGTCCGGCTTGGGTGGCCGGTAAACCGGACGACAGCGTGGTGATCGGCTACATCACCGGCAAGATGGAACCTCGAATGCCAATGGGAGGCAAGCCCCTGTCCGGCGACGTAGTGGACCTGTTCCGGCGCTGGATCGAGGAGGGGGCCAAGGACGACACAGGCGCCGTCTCGAACGCGGCGCCGAAACGGGAACCCACCAGCTACAAAACCGCGCCGCTGGTGACGGCGTTCGCATTTTCGCCCGACGGAAAGACGCTCGCTGTTTCCGGCTACCACGAGATCCTGCTCAACGGCCTCGACGGCAAGTTGTTGGGAAGGCTGGTGGGAGAGTCCATGCGGATCCACTCGGTTTCGTTCACCCCCGACGGCAGGAAACTGGTGGCGGTGGGCGGCGATCCGGCACGCATGGGCGAAGTGCAGGTGTGGGACGTGGCCTCGCGGAAGCTGCTGCACTCGATCGAGGCATCCACCGACACGCTGTTCGGCGGGTCCATCTCCCCCGACGGAAAGTTGCTGGCATGTGGAGCGGCCGACAAGGCCATCCGGCTCTACGATATCGAAACCGGCAAGGAACTCCGCAAAATGGAGCATCATGAGGACTGGGTGTTCCAGACCGTGTTCGGCGTGGATGGCAAACGCCTGGTGACGGTGGGCCGTGACAGGGCCGCGAAGTTGATCGACACAGGGACCGGACGCTTCATCGAAAACGTGAATCTCCTTCGTGACGCACTGACGGCCGTGGTGCGGCACCCCAAGAAGGATTGGGTGGCAATCGGCGGCGCCGAACGGATTCCATACCTGTACCGCATGGACCGTCCGCGCGCGATGCGAATCGCAGACGATTCCACGCTCATCCGCAAGTTTGACCGGCAGGACGGTCCGATTCTGGCTTTGGCATTGTCGCCCGATGGATCGAAGCTCGCCGTGGGCGCCGAGGTGGGCGACGTACGGGTTTACGACACCGAGTCCGGCGAGGTGACGGCGAAATGTTCCGGGCATGCCGGGGGAATCTACGCGCTCCAGTTCACGCCGGATGGATCGCAGC
Organism: Bryobacteraceae bacterium; assembly: GCA_041394885.1. Lineage (GTDB taxonomy): Bacteria > Acidobacteriota > Terriglobia > Bryobacterales > Bryobacteraceae > DSOI01. Next base: position 92,124 of record JAWKHI010000013.1, read on the forward strand.
TGGTAACTGGGGGCTTTGACGGAAAGCTCCGTTTCTACGACATGACGGGCGCGCTGGTGAGGGCATTCGTCGCGGCCCCGGTTGCGGGAACCCAGGTGGCACGGCAATGAGCACACGGTTTCTGATCCACAGCACGCTCGCTTTGGGCATGGCAACCGGCATAGCCTGGGCGGAACCATCCATAGGAAAGATTGAACCGCGAGGAGGCCAGCGCGGCAAGTCGCTGACGCTGGTACTGAAGGGATCCGGCCTCACCGAAGGGGCGCGGATCGAAACGTCGATACCGGGCACCCTGTCTCGTCTGTCCCCGGCCAAGGAAGCGAAGGAGGGCGCCGAACTGCCCTTCCTGCTGGAACTGAAAACGGACGCGTCCGTGGGCTTGTATCCGGTGCGTGTGGTTACCGAGGAAGGCGTCTCCAACGTGATGCTGTTCTCAGTCGGCGCGTTCCCGGAGATGGAAGAGAAGGAGACGGACAATCCAAAGGCGTCCAATGGCAGTCTGCAGTCCGCCGAACAGGTGGAGTCACTGCCGGTGACCATCAACGGCACCTTGACGCCTGCTGATGTGGATCTGTTTGAATTCGCCGTAAGAACTCCGCAAAAGTTGGTGTTCGAAGTGGAAGCAGCTTCGGCTGCCAGCGCCATCGATCCGGCAATCGAAATCCTCGATGCGGCCGGAAAGAAAGTGGCTCACAACGACGATGCCGAACCTTCAGGCATTGATTCGCGCCTGGAACACGCATTCACCAAGCCGGGCACTTACTATCTCCGCGTTCACGACTCCAAGTATAGTTCTCAGAAAGATAACTTCTACCGCGTAAAAGTAGGCGCGTATCCGTATCATGAGGCGATGTTCCCGTTGGGCGGAAAGCGGGGCCAGCCGGCAGCCGTGGAATTGATCGGTGGCAATCTCACCAAGAACGTCCGCGTTGACGTCGAAACCCAGTCACGGCGGCGATGGATTCCGGTGCCGCTCGACGGATCCGCTTCCCTGCCCGCCCTGTTCGAGCTGAGCGACAAGACTGAGGCAATAGAGCCCGAAACCGAAACCGGCGTGAAGGCGCTTCTCGCCGGCGGCGTCATCAACGGACGCATCGGCGTGAAGGGCGAGGTGGACAAGTACCGCCTACCGGTGAAAGCTGGCGAGGAATGGATCGTCGTCCTCACCGCGGCGTCAACCGGTGCTTCCTTCCTGGATGCGCTGGTGACGGTCACCGATTCGGCGGGCAAGAAGATCGAATCCCGCGACGACCTCGGCGGGTCTGACCCGGTGATCCCCTTCACGGTGCCCAAGGACGTAACCGAAGTGATCGTGACCGTGGAAGATCTGCAAGGGCGCGGCGGCCCCGGATACGGATACCGGCTGGAAGCACGCAAGGAAGCGGCCGACTTTGAAGTTACTCTGCTGACGCCTTACGTGAATGTGCCGGCCGGGGGCACCGAAATCGTTCAGGCGAGGATACAGCGCCGCGGTTATGACGGCCCCATGCGTCTGTGGATCGAAAATCTACCCAACGGTTTCGCGCAGGCCGGAGGCACCGTGGCCCCATCGGCCGCGTCGCAGCGTTTCGATGACCCCAATCCGCGATTCGGAGCGAATACTTCAACGATCACCATTACGGCCGAACCGGGTGTGGCTCCGCAGACCGCGAACCTGCGCGTTGTTGCGATCGCGGAACTCGAAGGCGGAGGGAGGATCGTGCGCGAGGCCGAGGGACCGGGTTTGATGACCACCGTGCGCGGCGGGCGTGGGTCCACGGTCACCGCCCGCTGGCTCGAAATGGACCTGCCCATGGGTGTCGATCGCGCCACGGGAGTGAAGCTCGCGTCGCCAATTTCTTACGCGCGCATCGCCCAAGGCGTCGAGTATCCGCTCACGGTGAAGCTGACCGGCGCCAGCATGAAGAGCATGGGGCTGCGGCAGAACGTGGCCACACAGGTGGGTAACCTTCGCATCAATCAGGGCCAGGAATCGACGACGCCCAATGAAGGCACGCTTTATGTCAACACCAACTTCGCCACGCCATTGACCAGTTTCGATTTTCTGCCGCAGGTGAACGTCACAAGGGGAGGCGAGCAGGTGAACGTCTATGCGCCGATCATTACCTTTGAGGTGGTGCCCGGCTATCAGATTTGGCCCGCCGCCAACCAGTGGAGTTTGACGCGGGGAGGCACGCTGCAGATTGCCGGCAACGTACATCGCGAGCCTACCTTCGAAGGCGGAATCGTCCGGATCGAAGCACAGGATTTGCCTGAAGGGGTCACATGCGCTGCCGCCGAGGTGGCCGCCGCCGATCGGGGGTTCAGCATCGCTTGCAACGCGGCAGCCGACGCCGCAACGGGAACGCATGAGGTCCGGTTGGTGTCGCAAGCTCCCGACACCGGGCGTAAGGCGAAAGATACATACAAAGGTCCGGAAGTTAACGGAAAACTGAGGGTTGAATGAAAATCGCATTACTGGGATTGAGTACGGTTCTGATAGCGTGGGGAGCTCCGCTTTCGTACGTCAAAGACGTGCAGCCGATCCTCAACAAGACGGGTTGCACGTCGGGGCCATGCCACGGCGGTGCGAAAGGAAAGAACGGGTTCAAACTCTCCCTGCGCGGCTACGACCCCGAGTTCGACTATCGCGCGATCGTGCATGAAATGGCTGGGCGGCGCTGGAATCGCACCGAACCGGCCAAGAGCCTTATCCTGTTGAAACCCTCCATGGAGTTGGCCCACGGCGGAGGACTGCGCCTGGAAGCGGGGTCGGACCGCTACAACCTCATTCTCGAATGGATCTCCCAAGGCGCGCCTTTCGGTGATCCGGTGTCGGGAGCGGTGACGAAACTCGAGGTCACTCCGGGCGAGGTGCTCGTGGAGAAGTCCGGCGCTGAGCAGCAACTCGAGGTGATTGCCCACTACGCCGACGGTTCCCGCCGCGACGTCACGAAGCTGGCGGGGTATAGCTCGAACACACCGCAGAACGCGGAAGTCAACGAAGACGGGGTGATCAAGACGTTGCGGACCGGAGAATCCGCGATGCTCGTCCGCTACGAGGGCAAGCTTTCGGTCATCAACGTGACTGCTGTCACGGACCGCGGCGGTTTCGCATGGAAGCCGGTGGCTGAGCATAACTACATCGACAAGCACGTCAACGCCAAGCTACAGCGCTTGAAGATACTGCCGTCCACCTTGGCCGGTGATGCGGAGTTCCTTCGCCGCGTGTATTTCGACCTGATTGGCATCCCTCCGTCGCCGGCAGAAGCGAAGGCGTTTCTCGCCGATAAAGCCGCTTCACGGCAAAAGCGCGCCGCGGTCGTAGATCGCTTGCTCGAGAGGCCCGAGTTTGTGAACCATTGGGCTGTGAAGTGGAGTGACCTGCTTCAGGTGAACAGAACCAAGCTTGGCGACAAGGGAGTTTGGGCCTTTCGCGATTGGATCCGTGAGTCGCTCGCCGAAAACAGACCCTACGATCGAATGGTTCGAGAGTTACTCACCGCCCGCGGATCCACGCATCGGAATCCACCCGCGAATTTCTTCCGGTTCACCAAGGAGCCGAAGGTTGCCATGGAAACGACCACGCAGTTGTTTCTTGGCGTCCGGATGGTGTGCGCCCAGTGTCACGACCATCCCTTCGAGCAGTGGACACAAAATCAGTACTACAACCTCACGGCCTTCTTCGGAAAAATGGCCGTGAAAAGCGGCGACAACCCCGACGAGCAGGTGGTCTACGACAAGCGCGAAGAGTTCGACATCCTCCATCCCAAGGATTCGCGCGTCATGCCGGCGAAGTTTCTCTACGACGTGAAGAACATTGACCTGCGCGAGGATGCGCTCCGCGAGTCCCTGGCCGCCTGGGTCACTTCAAAAGACAATGTCCTGTTTGCCAAATCTCTCGTCAACCGCTTCTGGAGCTACTTCTTCGCGCGCGGAATCATTGACCCCGTCGACGATATTCGAGCTTCGAACCCGCCAACCAATCCGGCCTTGCTGGACGCATTGACGGCGGACTTCCGCGAGCATGACTACGACTTACGGCATCTCATCCGCACCATCGTTAACTCCCGTACGTACCAGTTGAGTTATGCCACCAACGAATGGAATGAAAGCGACGACATCAACTACTCGCACTTCCTTCCCCGCCGGCTTTCCAGTGAGCAAATGTTCGATGCGATTCATCTGGCGGCGGGCGCCAAGCCCAAAATCGAGAACGTTCCCGACAACTCCCTGGCGCAAGACATTCCCGATCCGGCCGTGGGCAAAGGTGGATTCCTGGACGTCTTCGGGCGTCCGGAGCGGCAGACCTCTTGCGAGTGCGAGCGCCGCGCGGACGTGAGCCTCGTGCAGGCGCTCAGCCTACTCAACGGCGAGACGATCGCAGAGGCGATCGCGGATCCAGAGGGCCGCATCTCCAAGTTGATCCTCGGCGGGGCGAACGACCGGAAGCTCATTGAAGAGATCTACTTCGCGACGCTCGGCCGGTCGCCCGAGTCGGCCGAGTTGGACCAGGCACTGACATACATCGCCAAGGGCGCGGGCGCAGGCGTGGGCCGGGCCGAGCGCGCGCAGGATCTGATGTGGGCTTTATTCAACTCGAACGCCTTCTTGTTCAACAGGTAACACCGATCCGCTCGGCTACCAATCCGGGTCGATGGCCAGCGTATTGACTACCGGGTCCGAGTGCTCTTCCAATTCGAGTTCTCCGACCGCCCCGTGATGGCAGGGAGACCGGAGCAGGGCGAGTCCGTAGGCCATTTGCCCCTGCTCTCCGGCATACGGGTGATCCTCCTGGCCGACGCACAGGCGATCGAGGCCCAACTGCCCGATGGCGTGCGCCTCGGCGTGAACGAGGAAGGCGGCGATCATCGAGGGTTCGCGTCGAATATGGTCCACTGGCTATCGCGGATGAACTGAACCCGGTGAAAGTGGTACTTTGGTGAGCATGTTCAGGCACATGCTTTCCGCTACCTTGATTGCCGCGCTCGCATCCGGCGCCGCGCTGATGATGGCGCAACGTTCCTCCATGCCCGGCGAAGATTGGCTTCAGCTCTTCAACGGCAAAGACCTCAAAGGCTGGGTGGAGATCGGAAAGGAGAAGTGGCTGGTGGAGGACGGAACCATTCACGGCCGCGCCATTTCCAAGGAATACGGCTATCTTCAAACCGAGAAGAAATATGTGGACTTTCACCTGTCGATGCGATTCAAGTGCGAAGGCGATGGCAACAGCGGCTTGTTCTTCCACGTGGATTTCAAGCCGGGGACGCCGAACGTCAGCCAGGGGTTGCAATTCGAGATCGACTGCAGCATCAATCGCCACACCGGCGGCATCTATGGCGATGGACGCCAGTGGATCGTCTGGCCATCGCCGGATAAGGAAGGCGTGGTGCGGCAGAGTGACTGGAACGATATGCAGATGCGGGTGGAAGGCAATCGCTACGTATCGCGCCTAAACGGCGTGGATATGGTGGACTTCACCGATCCCAAGCCGAAGTCCTCCGACGGCTATATCGCCTTGCAGTTGCATTCCGGCGGCACCGGCAACATGCGGTTCAAGGATATCTACATCCGGGACCTGACCAAGCGGTAAGCCGCTGAAAGTCTTCTACACAGACCACCACGAGATCCCGCTGCCGCTTGCGCATCGTTTTCCGATGCGCAAGTACCGGATGCTGCGGCAAAGGCTTTCACTCGAGGCCGGGTTCGAGTTCGAACCGGCGCCACTGGCGACCCGCGAAGAGGTCGAGATGGCACACTCCCCCGAGTATGTGAGCAGCTTCCTCGCCGGCACCTTGTCCGCCGAAGCGATACGGCGGATCGGTTTCCCATGGTCACAGGGTTTGGTGCGCCGAACGCTGGCCTCGGTGGGCGGCACCATCGCCGCCGCCCGCCGGGCGATGCAGACAGGATGGGGAGGCACGTTGGCCGGCGGTACGCATCATGCGTTTTTCGACTACGGCTCCGGCTACTGCGTGTTCAACGACATCGCCGTGGCGATTCGCGGATTGACAACCCGAGGCGCCATTGCCCGCGCCGCCGTGGTAGATCTCGACGTACATCAGGGCGACGGGACCGCTGCTCTGTTTTCCGGTGACGATGCGGTGTTGACCGTTTCTGTCCATGGCCGTAATAACTTCCCATTCCGCAAGCAAGTGAGCAACGTCGACGTCGAACTCCCCGATGACGCCGGTGATTCCGATCTGTTCGCCGTGCTCGATGGTGTGCTCGCTCGCGTCTGGGAGTTTCAACCCGATGTTGTGTTCTATCAATCCGGCGTGGACGGATTGGAGGAGGATAAGTTGGGCCGGCTCTCACTCACTCTCGATGGTCTCAGGAGGCGCGATGAATGGGTGCTCGGTGACTGCCGGCAACACGGCGTTCCCGTGGTGGTCACTTTGGGCGGTGGGTATGCGGATCCGATCGAGCGAACCGTGGAGGCCCATGCGGCAACATTTCTGGTCTCGCGCCAAATCTGGAGCTAGTCCAGTCAGCGCGTAGAAAGCTGCTTTTCGAGCGCAGCAGCGAATTCGTTCATCCGGTCATTCGCCACCCCGTCGCCACGCACGGTGATGAAATACGATTGGTGGTGGAAGTACAACAAGCCCGGCTCCGGCCTCGACTTCTGCACTCGCTCAAATGCCTCCGCGGGGCCCATCTGTTCCACACGAACCGTCAGCACTGTTGCGTTCGAATCGCGATACACCGCCTGTTGGCCACCCGGTCCCGCTGCACTCGAATCGGCCAGGGCGTCCAGGGACCAATCTCCGGCCGCGGCGGGAAAAACGAACTTGTCCGGAGTGCTGGAACAGGCGAGGAAAAGAATCAGGGAAAGGGCCGCGGCGAATCGCATAGATCGATTATCAGTGAACTGGGGCATGGCTGGCCAGTCCGGTTGTGCTAAAACCATATGGTGGTTCTCGCGCTCTTCCACGATCTGCCAAGCTCGGTCCAGTACGCCCAACAACTGCAGAAAGATGACCTGCCGGCCCGGTTGAAGCACCTCGATACGCGGGTGGAACGCAAGGGAATCGAGGCCCTGGACCCGTCGCGCAATCCGCTCATTGGCTTAGGCATGGAGATCGACGCCGAAAACAAGGTCACCAAGAACAGCTATGGCCTATTTCACCTCGCTTGGCGGGCGGCCGAAGCCGGGGACTGGGGCCAGCGCGTTCATGACGAACTCGAGGAGATCCAACAGCGGATCAAAGAGACGCACAAGACCCGGCTCCGCTTCCTGATCTGGGCCGGTATGGGTGGTTCGGCCGAAGACAAGGCAATGTATCAAGCGGCCGGATTGCTCCGCCGCGGCCCGCGACTCTACGTGCTGGACTCCACCGACCCGGCGAAGCTGAAGGCGATCCTGGCCGACATGGAAGCCCGCACCAAGGGCTCGCTCAAGGATGCGCTACGGGCCACACTCGTGGTGGGTATGGCCCTCGGAATGACGTCGTATGAGCCTGTCGTCAATCTGGAGAAGTTGTATAACATCTACGAAGGTCTGGGTCTTGACAGCCGGCCTAACTTCATCTACATGACGCTACCCGGCTCGCTGCTCGATCAATTCGCCTCTGCCCGTGGCTACCGGCGTGTGGAGATGCAGCTCGACGGCGGCAATACTACCTCCGGGCGGCATAGTGGTCCCCTCACGCGCGGCAGTCTATATCCGCTGGGGCTGGCCGGTGTGAACCTGGAGGGATGGATCAAGGGAACGCAGCTTTCGAGTGAACAAATCGCATCGGCGTTCCGGCTGGCATCTTTCTTGCATGCGCATGGCGAGCAGGGCCGGGATAAGGTGACCCTGATGCTGCCGAAGAGTTGGGACGGAGCGGCGGTGTGGACAAAGCAGGACTTCGAAGAAAGTCTCGGCAAGAGCGAAGATATTGGCATCAAGATTGCGATCGGTGAGAAGGTCAAGCTAGCTAACTACCGGTCACCGAAGGAAGCGGCCCAGGACCGCGTCTTTCTCGGGATCCGGCGCAAGGGCGAACCGGTGAACGGCGAGCGCGGAACGCTGCTGCGCCGCGCCGGATATCCCCTCGCCGTATTGACCTTCGGCGCGCGCGAGCCCTTGTCCACCTACATGCAGTTCATGCACTACGTGGTGTTCGGCCTGGGATACCTGCGTAAGATGAATTTCGTGACGCAGCCCGGCGTGGAGTTGTATAAGGCAATTACGAATCAGTTACATGCCGAGGCCGAAAGCGCAGGAGGTATCCGCAACACCAGCGCCTGGAAGCAGTTCGAAGGATCGGCGATCCGGTATCGCGGCGGCGTGACGCTCCACACACCTTTCATCGACGTGGGCGAGGATTCCAAGAGCGCAGCCGCGGTCTACGCGCGCCTGCTTCGGGACGCCGCGCAGTCCCGGCGAGTGGACCACGGCGAACTCACCTTCTTTGGCGATACGCGCTATTCCGCCAAAGGCCGCGCCGTGCGGAAACGCCTGGACCGGGCTGCCGAAGGCGTCTTCCGGGCCAAGCTCAAGATGCCGGTGGACGTCTACGAGGGGCCGGCGATGAACCACTCCTATCACGAGATGATCATCGGTCACGGGAAGTGTTTCTCGACCGTACTGGTGGCGGACCGCATGGAGTCCATCAAGGCCGCCGGATACACGGCCGAATACCACACTGCCCAGTTTCTCGCCACCCAAATGGCGCTCGCACAGCGAGGCCGTATGGTGGTGGCGCTGAAACTCAAGGACCTGGACACAGGCACGCTGGACGCGCTCGACGAGTTCTTCCGTCAAGTAGCATTGATAGTTTCCTAGATTTCCTTCTATGGCAAAATACAAACCTGCCGGCAAGAGCGCGGCCAAGAAAAGTTCGACACGCGGAGTGATCCCGTGCCTGCTGGTGATCGTCGGCGGTATCGTCCTGATGAGCCTGCTATTCTACGCGATGCTGCAATCCGCGGCGAATTGAGAATCATGAGAATTGACAATCGAGAACCGGGCCAGTCACGTCCGGTAAAAATCACTCCGGGATACCTGGAGACAGCCGAAGGATCGGTGCTCATCGAGATGGGGCACACCCGTGTGTTGTGCGCGGCGACGCTCGAGGATTCGGTGCCGCAATGGCTGCGCGGAGCTCCGGACGCGGTTGGGTAACCGCGGAGTATTCGATGTTGCCGCGCGCCACCTCGACGCGAACTCCGCGCGAGGTTACCAAGGGCAAACCATCGGGCCGCACCATGGAGATCCAGCGCCTCATTGGGAGGTCCCTGCGCGCGGTGGTGGATATGGGACTCCTCGGCGAGCGAAGCATCATCGTGGATTGCGACGTGATCCAGGCCGATGGCGGGACACGGACGGCGGCAATCACGGGAGGATACGTCGCGCTGGGACTGGCAATCCGGCAGTTACTCAGGTTCAAGACACTGCAGAAAGATCCATTGATCGACCATGTAGCGGCGATCAGCACTGGAATCGTCAAGGGTGAAGCGCTGCTGGATCTGTGTTACGAAGAGGATTCGAGCGCCGAAGTAGACATGAACGTCGTAATGACCGGCGCAGGAAAGTTCGTTGAGTTACAAGCCACCGGCGAGAAGGCGGTGTTCACCGAAGAAGAGCATTCTCGCATGGTTGCGCTGGCCCGCGCGGGAATTGCCGATTTGGTGGCGATGCAGCGGGAGATCCTCGGGGCGGCATGAAGCTGTTCTGCGCGACGAAGAACCCGGGGAAGGTCCGGGAGTTTCAGATGGCCGCGCGCCATTTCGGCCGAGAGACGGACCTCGAAATCGAGATGCTCCCAGGGTTGGATGCGATCGATCCGCCGGAAGAAACGGGATCCACGTTCGCCGAAAACGCCGCGTTGAAAGCGATCTACTATTCCCAGTTCTGCGACGGAACCGTGTTTGCCGACGACTCGGGACTTGCTGTGGACGCATTGAACGGTGCACCTGGAATCTATTCCGCGCGATTTGCGGGCGAGGGTGCGGGCGACGCCGAGAACAATGCGTTGCTAATGGATCGGATGCGCGGGCAGGCGGTGCGTTCCGCCCGCTTCCTGTGTGCGATCGCCGTGGCGCGCGAGGGAAAGCTGCTGGGAACGTTCGAAGGAGCCGTGGAAGGCGAGATGCTCGATGCGCCTCGCGGCAGGGGCGGGTTCGGGTATGATCCTTTGTTCTTCTATCCGCCGTTCGCGTGCACGCTGGCCGAGGTGGATGAGGCACGAAAGATGAACGTATCGCACCGGGGGAAGGCTTTGGCGGCTATGTTGGCGGGAATGCCGGAACCTTACTGATTGTCCTTCCACTCCTCATACCAAGCCATCTGGATCGCCTCCAGCTTGGCCTCGTTCGACTTTGCCGGATCGTCATCGAAATCCTCGAGTTCGATCACCCACTTATGCAGGTCAGTAAACCGCACGGTGAGCGGATCCACATCCGGATATTTCTCGAACAAGGCAATGCCCAAGTCTTCGAAGCTACTCCATGAAAGCGCGTGCGGCATGGATCTTGTACCTCAAATCTTAGTGCCCTTGAGGGCTGTGCTGACGGCGGTGTTCATCATATTCTCGGCCAGCGTCATCGTGGCCGCATTCAGTTCTTCGATCTTCCGCCGGATCAGCAAGTGATCCTCGGAATGATATACCACGAGCAACTCGTTCAGACGCTGGTTGATCAGAGCCCGTTCCGCGTCTTCGAGCGCATCGTAGGCCGGATTGTCCTTAGCCTTTTCGGTGGCCGCGAGAATCGTGTCGGCTTCCAGCCTCGCCTCCCGCACCTGCCTCTCCTGAAAATCCTGTTCGGCTTTCTCGATCGATTCGAGAATCATGCCTTCCACCTGATCGTCGGTGAGTCCGTAGGAAGGCTTCACCTCCACCGAATGCTCGAGCCCGGTGCGTTGATCGCGGGCAGTTACGTTGAGAATGCCGTTGGCGTCGATCAGAAACCGCACTTCGATCCGCGCCATGCCGGCCGGCAACGGCGGGATGCCTTTCAGATCGAAACGAGCCAAGGATCTGCAATCCTTAACCATTTCGCGCTCGCCCTGCACCACATGAATCAGCACGTTGGTCTGCCCGTCCACTCCGGTGGTGAAGCTCTCGGTCGCCGAAGCCGGTATCGTCGAGTTACGGTGGATAAGCTTGGACACGAGCCCCCCCATCGTCTCGATGCCGAGAGAAAGCGGCGTCACGTCCAGTAATAACTTGTCATCCACGGCGCCGGAAAGAATACCGGCCTGCACCGCGGCGCCCAACGCCACCACCTTGTCCGGATCGAGTTCGGTGTGCGGTCTGGCGCGGAACAAGACCTCCACCGCGGACCGGACCAGCGGGATGCGGGTGGATCCGCCCACCAGCACCACTTCGTCAATCTCGGCCGGAGTCAGCTTCGCATCGGCGAGCGCCTGGCGGCAGGGGCCGAGCGTCCGTTCGACGATGGGCGTGATCAGCTTGTCGAATAACTCCCGCGTGAGTTCGCGGCGATAGGACCGGCCATCATGACTGAACTCGATATCGGTGACCGGAAGCGCGGAAAGGCGATGCTTGGCTTCGATCACGGCACGGCGCAGCAACTGCACCGCGCCCGGCTGCGCCGCGAGATCGATGTTCCACTCCGATTGAATGTCTTCGAGGGCGATACGAAGTAACAGGTGATCGATGTCGTCCCCGCCGAGGTGAGTATCCCCGCTGGTGGCCAGTACTTCGAAAATACCATCGTGCAACTTCAGGATCGAAACGTCGAAGGTGCCTCCGCCGAAGTCGTACACGGCTACGATGCCGTCGTTGCGCTTGTCGAGTCCGTAGGCGAGCGAGGCGGCGGTGGGCTCGTTCACCAGACGCAGCACTTCTAATCCGGCGATGCGGCCCGCGTCCTTGGTGGCCTGACGCTGCGCGTCATTGAAATACGCCGGGACCGTAATTACGGCCTGGGTAACCGGCGCGTCCAGGAACTGTTCCGCGTTGTGTTTGAGTTGGCGCAGGATGAAGGCCGACACTTCCGGCGGGCTGAAGGTCTGCGTGCCGAGTTCGACGCGCAAGGCTTCCGATGCCTCCGAAGGCGCGAACCGGAACGGGAACAATTTTGCCTCGCCGGCCACGTCGTCGATGCCCTTCCCCATCAGCCGCTTCACTGAGTAGATCGATCTTTCCGGATGCGTGCCTAAAGCGTGCTGGGCTGCGTGCCCAACCAGGATCTGGCCAAGCGGTGACACTGAAACTACACTCGGGACGATCGGGTCGCCGTCGGCGCCGGGAATCACTTTAGGAACTCCAGCGTCGAGGTAGGCCACCAGCGAGTTCGTGGTGCCGAGGTCAATGCCGACGATATGGGATTGTTGTCCTTCGTGGCCGAAGTCGATTTGAAAAGTGCCCATGGGAGACTAGTGCGCCAAGCCGGCCTCGAAGGCCTTGCCGATTTTCGCGGTCAGATTGGAGATATACTTCCGGCGGTTAAGAAGCTGGCGGACGTTGAGGAGGATAGCTTCGCCGGGCGTTGCGTCGTAGTCGGCGAACAATGCGCCGAGATCGCGGTCAATGGTTTCCAACATCTCGCCGTACTGCTTCTGAAACCGGCCGAGATCGGAAGAATCGGCCTCTTCCAGAGCCATATTCAATTCGAGGGCCTCTTCGAGCAGGTCCGGCGGCACGTCCTTGCCGCCTTGCCCCGCAATGGCCAGTCCATTGTGCGCGAGCAGGTACTCGGCTCGCGAAACAGGATCGCGCAGGACCCGGAATGCATCGTTCAACGCAGCGGTATTGTCCAGCGCCTGTTGCCGTTCCTCCGGGGACCTTGCCGCGAACCGGTCGGGATGCCACTGACGGCTCAGTTCGTAGAACCGTTTCTGCAACGCGCTCAGATCGATCGCCAAACTGGGCCGGATGCCGAAGACCTCAAAATAGTCGACCGGACTCACGCCATCACGCCGAAAAGGATGTGCCGCAGCCGCAGCTTCGCTTGGCGTGCGGATTCTCGAAAGCGAAGCCGGATTGCATCAGCGACTCTTTGTAGTCGAGGATCATACCGTTCAGGAAGACCATGCTCTTCGGATCGACGAACACGCGAACGCCGTCGAAGGCGAATATGTGATCGGTGGGGCGAGCCTTCCGATCGAACTTGAACTGATAGCTCAACCCGGAACAGCCGCCGCCCAGCACGCCCAGCCGCAGGCCAGCTTCGCGGAACGCTTCCCCGGTCACGCCCTCGCGCGCGAATGCCGCGCGGATCTTCTCCACGGCCTTGGGCGTAACGGTGATTTCGGGTTTCGAGGACGCCGGCGGCGGAACCGCCTGATCCAGAACCTGTAGTTCAGCCATGCTCATATTTACGCCTGCGCCGCGGTGGCCGGCGCCTCCTTGCCAGACTCCTGCTTCTTCTTGTAGTCGCCAATGGCGGCCTTGATCGCGTCTTCGGCGAGCACGGAGCAGTGAATCTTCACCGGCGGCAGGCTCAGCTCATTGACGATCTCGGTATTCTTGATCGCGAGCGCCTCGTCGACGGTCTTGCCCTTTAGCCACTCGGTGGCGAGCGAGCTGGAAGCAATCGCGGAGCCGCAGCCGAAGGTCTTAAATTTCGCCTCTTCGATGATGCCGGTCTCTCCGTTCACCTGCACCTGGAGCTTCATCACGTCGCCGCACTCGGGGGCGCCGACGATACCGGTGCCCACGTTCGGCGCGGTTTTGTCGAGCGAGCCAACGTTACGCGGATTATTGTAATGGTCGAGGACTTTGTCGGAATAAGCCATGATGTAAGTTCTCCTTCTAACCGGGCAACTAGTGCGCGGTCCATTCCACCTTGCTGAGATCGATGCCTTCTTTCACCATTTCATACAGCGGAGAAAGCTCGCGCAGCTTCTTGACGATCGAGATAACCTTGGCAGCCACGTAGTCCACTTCTTCCTCCGTATTGAAACGGCCAAGACCGAAGCGGATGGAGCTGTGCGCCAAGTCGTCTCCCGCGCCGAGCGCTTTCAAAACGTAACTCGGTTCAAGCGTCGCCGAAGTGCAGGCGGACCCGCTCGACACCGCGACGTCGTTAATGCCCATCAGAAGCGATTCGCCTTCCACATAGGCGAAACTGATGTTCAAATTGTTCGGCAGGCGGTGCTCCATGGACCCATTGATGTAAGTTTCGTCGAGTTCCGCCAACAGCCGGTCTTTCAACTTGTCCCGCAGGAAAGCCATGCGCCGGGATTCTTCGGACATTTCCGCTTGCGCGATGGCGCAGGCCTTGCCCAGTCCCGCGATGCCTGGGACGTTGAGCGTGCCGGACCGCATTCCGCGTTCGTGGCCGCCGCCATCCATCTGAGCGGTGAGCTGCACACGCGGCGACTTGCGGCGTACGTAGAGCGCGCCCACGCCCTTGGGTCCGTAGATCTTGTGGCCGGAAAGCGACAACAGATCAATGTTGTCTTCAATGACGTTCACCGGAATCTTCCCTACCGCCTGCACGCCATCGGTGTGAAAAAGGATGCTTTTCTCCTTGCAGATCTTCCCGATCTCGCGAATGGGCTGCACCACGCCGATCTCATTGTTGGCGTACATGATGCTCACGAGGATCGTCTTGTCGGTGATTGCCTCGCGCAGCATGTCGAGGTCAATCAGGCCATCCTGGCGCACGGGCAGATACGTCACACGCACGCCGTGCTTTTCGAGCCGCTTGGCCGTGTCGAGGATCGCCTTGTGCTCGGTGGCGGCGGTAATAATGTGGTTGCCCCGCTCGGCGTACATTTCCGCCACGCCCTTCAAGGCGAGGTTGTTGGACTCGGTGGCGCCGCTAGTGAAGATGATTTCTTTGGCCGTAGCGCCGATCAGCGACGCGATTTGCTTCCGCGCGGTCTCCACAGCCTCCTCGGCTTCCCAGCCAAAGGCGTGGTTCCGGCTCGCCGCATTGCCGAAATGCTCCTTGAAGTACGGCAGCATGGTCTCCAGCACGCGCGGATCGGTCGGCGTGGTGGCGTGATTATCCATGTAGATGGGGAGATTCATAATGTGTTGGCAGACTCCGTCGATTCGGCTTTCGCCTTTTGAATGGGCCAAACCATGTCCTCGCGCGGATCACGCCGAGCCGCCGGCTCGGGGATTTCCATCACATCGGAGGACAGGTCAGAAATAGAGATGCTCGCCAGCAGGCGCTGGATTCCTTCGTGCACCTTGCGCAGCGGTTCCTTCACGGTGCAAGTGTCATGCTGGTCGCAGACTTCCTGATCGTGAAAGCACGAGGCCAGAAACACGGGTCCATCGATGGCGCGGATCACTTCGAGCGTCGAAATCGTCCGCGGATCGCGCGCCAGCTTGTATCCGCCCGTTGCGCCCTGCTCGGAAATCAGAAAACGGTTCCGGACCAACGCCTGCAGAACCTTGGCTAAGATCGGCACCGGGATTTTGTAGACCTCGGCGATCTCCTTCGCCGTGGCCGCGGACCGCCGCGGTTCCGCCGCGAGGTGCCGCAGCGCGATCAGACCGTAATCGGATTTTTTGGTCAGTTTCAGCATCGAACCACTTCGGAACTGATTCGGCGCTTCGTCATGTACGACCGTTTCAGTCCTCTTTCATTTGTACCACGGCGTACAGTTTAAGGCAAGTGGTGATGAATCATCATCTTAAATCCGGACTGGAACAGTCGGACATGGACGCCATCGGACGGTTGCGAGAGAGGGCTGAGCGGCGAAGTTCGCGGGTTGAGAAGCGAATTGGGCTACTGGAACGGTTCTTCGTGCGACAATAGCACTCAGGTACTGGACGAGTGAGTCGCCGCAGCGAAGATTCCGATCCAAGGCAGCCAGAGCAGCCGAAGTCGAGCCCAGCCAAACGCACTGGCTCTGAAAAAGCGCCACGCGCGAAGTCCAAGAGCCGGGTTCCCGCCCGTCTGCAGCGCTTCGTCCAGCATCCCGTGGGCCAGGCCTTCATCGGCATCACCGTATTCAGCCTCGCCGCGGGTCTCCTGGTATTCTTCTACTTCTACAATCATTACGCCACGCTCATTGAGGAGAAGCTCGCGCAGGGGCCCTACTCCACCACGTCCAAACTGTACGCGTCGCCGCAAGTGATTTCCACCGGTGACCGGATCGAGATCGGAGAGATCGTGCAGTCTCTCCACCGCGCCGGGTACACGAAAAACCGGTCGAACCGGATGGGATGGTATGCCGAGCGGCCCGGCAGCGTCGAGGTGTATCCCGGCGCCGATTCCTATTTCCAGCAGGAAGCCCATGTGGTTCACGTGGACAATCATCGGATTGGGCAGATCATCTCTCTTCGTGACAACACAGAGCGCCCGCAACTGCTGCTCGAGCCCGAACTGATCACCAATTTGTTTGACCGCAACCGCGAGAAGCGGCGTATCCTGCGCTTCCAGGACATTCCACTGGTGATGCGCAATGCCCTGCTGGCAGCTGAGGACAAGCGATTCTTCCAGCACTCCGGCTTCGATCCGTTCCGCATTCTCAAAGCGGCCTGGGTCGACATCAGTTCCAAGCAGATCCGCGCCGGCGCCTCCACGCTTTCGATGCAGTTGGCGCGCAGTATATGGCTCACCACCGAACGAACCTGGCGCCGCAAGATTCCGGAGATCCTGATCACCATCCATCTGGAGCGCAAGCTATCCAAGGAAGACATTTTCGAGCACTACTCGAACACGATCTACCTCGGGCGGGTGGGCACGTTCAACATCCATGGATTCGGAGAAGGGGCGCAGGCCTATTTCGGCAAGAGCCTCAGCCGGGTGACGCTGCCGGAGGCCGCCATGCTGGCCGGCATCGTACAGTCGCCGAGCGGCTACAACCCGTTCCGCAATCCGGAGCGAGCCATCAAACGGCGCAATCTCATTCTCCAGATGATGCGCACGAACGGCTTCATCACACAGGAGCAGTTCCAGACTGCCTCCTCAGCTCCACTCGGAGCCGCCGCCGGTGCTTCGGAATCGGAGGACGCGCCCTATTTCGTCGATCTGGTGAACGACCAACTCCAGCGGCAGTTTCAGGATCACGATTTCCAGACCCACTCCTACCGTGTCTACACCTCGCTGGACCTGAACCTGCAGCGGGCCGCCGCCGAGGCCATGGAAGCGGGCTTGAAGGAGGTGGACGCCGCGCTCGAAAAGCGCGGACGTACGGCCAAGAAAGGCTGGCCGAAGGTGCAAGCCGCCCTCGTCGCGATTGACCCCAGAACCGCCGAGGTGCGCGCCCTGATCGGCGGACGCGACTATGCCACCAGCCAACTGAACCGCTCATTGGCCATGCGCCAGCCCGGTTCGATTTTCAAGCCCTTCGTCTATGCCGCAGCGCTCGAGACAGGGCTCGACTCCGGCCCCGGCGCGCTCACTCCGGCGTCGATGCTCATCGATGAGCCCACTACGTTCTGGTTCGACGGTAAACCGTATGAACCGAACAATTACCACAACAGCTTCTACGGCAGCGTGAGCGTCCGCCAGGCGCTCAGCAAGTCGCTCAACGTCCCCACGGTGAAACTGGCCGAGCAGGTGGGCTATCAGCGCGTGACGCAATTGGCGCGCGAAGCCGGATTGAAATCGGTGCGCGCCACTCCGTCGGCCGCGCTTGGATCCTACGAAGCCCGTCCGCTCGACATGGCCGGCTCCTATACCGTGTTCGCCAATCGGGGCGTATTTACCGAGGCCAACTGGATCAAGATGATCCGTGACGAGGGCGGCCACAGCATCTACACCCACAAGCCGGTCAGCCGCCGTCTGCTGGACACCCGCATCGCGTACCTGATGACGAATCTGTTGGAAGGCGTGATGAGTTTCGGCACCGGCGCCGGCGCGCGATCGCGTGGGTTCCGCCTTCCCGCGGCGGGTAAGACCGGCACCTCCCATGACGGCTGGTTCGCGGGCTTTACCACCGAGCTGCTCTGCGTGGTTTGGGTGGGTTATGACGACAATCGCGAATTGGGCCTGGAGGGCGCGAGATCCGCGCTTCCGATCTGGACCGAATTCATGAAGCGTGCCCACAGCTTCCGCCCCTATCAACGCGCCACCTCTTTCAGCGCCCCCGATGGCGTCGTCAGTGTGGAGATCGATGCCAATAGCGGCAAGCTGGCATCGGGTGGCGGGTGCGGCGGGGCGGTCCGGAATGAAGTTTTCCTGATGGGGACCCAGCCCATTGAGTCCTGCGGCGGAGGCGGAGAAACGCAGGTAGCCGGCTGGGATACTGACGTCGAATCGCCCCGGGCGCCGGATCGTTCCGAACAGCCGCGCCGCGTCGCCTCCCGCGAGGTTCATTCGATTCCGGTGAAACCGATCGAGCCGCCCACGGCGCCGCAAGCGCAGGAACCCAAGAAGGGTCTGCTCAACCGGATCCTCGGGGTTTTTCGCTAGCGGGGTTTTCGCAGCGGGGTGTTTCGCCAGCGGTTCGCGCTTCGATAAGATCTCTGGAGTGCTACTCCTTCTCGCGATCCTCGCCACGCCTCTACTGGCGCAGCCTCTCATCACCCATACCGACGTTTTTCGCGCTGGCGCCGATGGCTACCACACGTACCGTATTCCAGCGATTGTGACCGGCGCAAACGGAAATCTCGTTGCCTTTGCCGAAGCGCGCAAGGAGAATCGCACCGACCCCGGCGGCGGCGACATCGATCTGGTCTGCAAGGTGAGCACCGACGGCGGCCAGTCGTGGTCAGCGATGCGCATCGTCGACGATCCCGGAGAAAAATGGGCCGCCTCCAATCCCACTCCATTGCTCGATCGCACCAACAGCCGCTTGTGGATCTTCTACAACCGATGGGAACCCGGCTTCGGAACCGATCGCTCCCGCCCGGCCACGATGAACAACCAGACTTGGGCGAGGTGGAGCGACGATCACGGCCAAACCTGGTCCGCGCCGCGCGACCTCACCCGTCAATCGCGCGACTTCGAGCATTGGGGCGCCATCTTCCTCGGCCCCGGCGGCGCCATTCAAACGCGCGCCGGACGTTTGATGATTCCATCGGCGATGAAGAACGACGAGTTCGCCGTCATGGGGTCCGCCGGCTCCTACACCGGACCGATCGGTCTCATGCGCGCCTATGCCATCTACAGCGACGATCATGGCGCCACATGGAAGCGCGGAGCCCTGGCGGGCGCGCTTACCAACGAGAATCAATTCGTGGAACTGGGCGACGGCGCCGTGCTCATGGATGCCCGGCAAAATGCAGGACCACACCGTTGGTTTCTCATGAGCCCCGACGGCGGTGTCACATGGTCCCGTCCACGCGCCGGACACGCCCTCACTCCCGTGGCCACCGCCATCGAGAGGTTCAGTCTGAAAAGCGCCGGCGCCGATCGCGACCGTCTCATCTGGACAGGACCCACCGGCCCCGGCCGCAAGAATCTCGTCGTCCGCGTTAGCTACGACGAAGGACAGACGTGGATCAACGAACGCATTCTCTACGGCGGCCTTACGTCGTACTCCGATGCAGCCATGCTTGCCGACGGCACGGCTGGCATTTTGTGGGAACGCGGCGTCAGCGATTCGGTCCAGTTCGTCACCTTCACGCGCTTCAACCGCGAGTTTCTCGAACCGGCGGGAACTGTGTTGCCGGCATTCCATTAGTGCAGGCCGTCCATTACAATAAGGGCAGAGGCTGACCCGTGAAACGCTTATTGATCCTGAATCTGATCGCGCTGGCCGCGCTGTCGGGGATCGCAGCCCAGCAAATACCAACTTCCACGCCAGCGCCCACGCCACCGCCCGGCCCCAGCCCGGCCGCCCAGCGTCCACCCGGCGTCATCACCGTGGAGATGAAAGCCGACATCGCCATGGCGCGCAAGGAGTATCGCAAGGCCATCGAGCTCTATCAATCCATTGAGCCGCAGACGCACGTCACCCTGAACAAGATCGGGATCGGTTACCACCACCTCATGGAGCTCGAAAAGGCGAAGAAGTATTACGAGCGCTCCGCCAAGATGAAAAAGGACTACTCGGAAGCTCTCAACAATCTCGGAGCCGTCCACTACGCCAAACGCAGCTATCGCCGCGCCGTGAGCTGGTACAACAAGGCCCTCAAATACGCGCCCGCCTCGGCCAGCATTCATAGCAATCTCGGCACCGCATGGTTCGCGCGGAAGAAGTACGATCGGGCCGCCAAGGAATACCAGATCGCGCTCGACCTCGACCCTGAGGTATTCGAACACCGCGGCACCACCGGCGTCCTCCTGCAGGAGCGCAGCGTCCAGGAACGCGCCAAATTCCACTATTACCTTTCCCGGGTCTATGCCCAGGCCGGGATGGCGGACCGCTGCCTGATGTACATGAGAAAGGCGCTCGAGGAAGGCTTCCGCGATCGCAAGAAGTTTGTCGAGGATCCCGAGTTCGCCGCCATGCAGCAAGTCCCGGAGTTCCAGGCGCTGCTGGAATGGGAACCGCGTGTTCTCTGACAAACGCCGCTTCTGGCTGCTAGCCTTCGTTCTCATCTCCACCGCTTGCCGCTCCGGAACCCAGAGTGGTCCGGACCGTGTCGCGCTGATCCCGTTCGACAACCAAAGCCCCGACGCAGAAGCGCAGTGGGCCGGTGAGGGCATCGCTCAACTCGCCGTGGCCCAACTGGCCGGCGCTCCCACGGCGGCATATTTCGTCGCGGCAGACTCGGCCGAGGCCGTTCGCAACCGCGCTACGCACATGGTGCAAGGCTATTGGACGGGCGGCGTCTCCACTGGAAATCTCGAACTCCACGGCGAACTCCGGACGGTGGCCGGCATTCACTCGCGTTCCCTTACCGTAAAGGCTTCTTCCCCCTCCGCGGTGGCGCATGGGCTGGCCATTGCCCTTTGGCCGCAGGCCCCGGGCTCACCCACCGCTCCCACCGGCGCGCTGCGCCTCTACATCGAGGGAGGCCGCAACCGGAACGCAGCGCAACTCGAGGAGAGCATCGCCGCGGCGCCCGATTTCGGCCCGGCCCGGTTCTCTCTCGGCCAACTGCAGACCATCCAGGGTGACCGCGCCGCGGCCAAGGAGACCTTCGGCCAGGCTACCGCACGGCCCTCGCTCGACGCTTTATCGCGCGCCCGGTGCGCCGTAGCCAGCGCCTCCGATCCCGCCTCCAGACTCGCCGCCCTCGAAGCCCTGACACTGTTGACGCCCGCTCACGCCGAGTCATTCGTCCAGGCCGGATCCGCCGCATTGGCTTTCCACCGCTTCGATCGCGCAGCCCGGCTGCTTGGCACATCCACGCAGCTCGACCCCGGCGCCGCCATCCCGTGGAACGAACTCGGCTACGCCCTCGCCTTCTCCGGAGACCGGAACGGCGCCCTGGCCAAAATCCGCGAGTACGGGAAACTCGCGCCGGACAGTGCCAATCCCCTGGATTCACTTGGCGAAGTTTATTTCCTTCATGGCGATTTCGCCGAGGCCGAGCAGGCGTTCCTCGACGCCTACACCAAGGATCCGGGCCTGCTCCGCGCCGTAACCCTTCGCAAGGCCGCCGTAGCCCGCATGTTGGCGGGCGACGCCGCTCAGGCCAACCTCATCTTCGAGCGATACAAAGACGCCATGGCCAAACACCCACTCGCGCCGTTGCTCGCAATCCAGTGGAAGTACTCCTCGGGCGACAAGGCCGGCGCCATTGCGGCCGTTCTCGCCCTCGCCACCGGGTCCCGCTCGTCCTACGCCTGGGCGCAGGGCGCTTTGTGGCTCGCCGCGGAAAAGGAATTCGATCGTGCCGCCGCCGCGGCAACGCAGGCTCGCGCCGCGGCGCGATCCGCCAACGAGGCCGCCGGCGCACTGGTGGCCGGTTTCATCGCGCAACCCGATGCGCCCCCCGCCGAGTGGACGCGCCGCGCCGAGGGAGTGCATCCGTCGGTTAGAAGCCGCGCCCTCGCATGGGCACTGTTGATGCACGGCCATTTCGCCGAGGCGGCAACCCAACTCGAGCAGGCTTCCGCCGGCGCCACTCTCAGCGAATACTCGCAGTTCCAGGCCCTGGCCGGACACGCATGGCTTCAGGCGGGAGACAAAGCCAAGGCGAAGAAACTCCTCGCGCTGTGGCCCCTGCCTTCGAGCGACGGCAATCTGTTCGATTCGATGGTGTTCCCGGCAGTCGGCGAGTGGAAACAGAAACTCTAGACGCCCGCCGGTCAGCCTGCCAGCCGTTTACGCAAGCTCGCCAGTTCGCCGCGTAGCGCGCCGCCATACAACGCCGCGTCGGCCTTCCAGGAGATCACGTCAAACCCGATCTCGAGCCACTGATCGGCTTGTTCGAGCGTCGCCGGTTGTATTCCCGCCCGCAATCCATGTTTCCGGGCGGTAGCCACCACATGCTCGAGCGCTTCGAGAAATCGCGGATTCTGGAAATCGCCGGGAATCCCCATTCCCTGCGACAAATCGAAATGCCCCACCCAGAGAACGTCCACCCCTGGCGTCGACGCGATCGCCTCCAGATTCTCTAATCCCACCGGGGATTCGATCTGGCAGATGATCGTCGTGTTGCTATTGGACCTCTCGAAATACGAAACCGGGTCCGGCCCGATGTAATCGGTATGCGCGCCGCCGAGCCCCACGCCGCGCTTTCCGAGCGGCGCGTATTTCACCGAATCCACAATCAGCCGCGCCTGTTCGAAGGTTTCCACGTTCGGCACCATCACGCCCAACGCACCACCGTCCATCACGCGCGCCAGAAAGTGATAGAGACATTGCGGCACCCGTACGAAGGGCGCGATATCGGTCGCCTTGAACCAGGCGATCAGATCGGCTACGCGCTCAGTGTCGAACTCGGAGTGCTCCATGTCGATGAGCACGAAGTCCAGGTCCGCCGATTGCAGAATCTTTGCGATGCCCCGCGTGCCGAACTCCCAAATCATATGGCCCACCGGGATCCGGCCTTCCGCAACCACCCGCCGATATCGATTGTCCTTCATCGCCGGCCGCCGTCAGTGCGCCATCGCGGGTGCGCCGCGAAACACTTCCACCAGATTGCCGTCCGAGTCGAACTCCATCGGAAACGGACCTTCCACGATCTCGCACAACGGATTGGCCCGCACCAGATCCAGCGCGTTCTCGCTCACCATCGCCCGATTCAACTCCATCGTGTTCCGGATTCGACAGATGGTGACCGCGCTCATGTCGAACTTGCCCACCGTCGGCATGATTGCCTCCAGACATTCCCGATCGGTCGGGTAATGCACCGGAGTGCGTATCGCCGCGGGCGTGGACGCCGTCAGCGAATTGATGCGCGTTGGATTCCAGTCGATCTTTCCGAGCAGCCGGTCGCACACCACATCCGCCATCCCCAAACCCACACCATTGCCGTAGGAGATGTCGCTGATGTCGCGCACGAAGATGCGTTCAATCTGCGGTGTGTTCGGCCACGGATTGTACAGCCCCGTCACGGACCGGTTGGCGACTTTGGTGTCCATGCCCGCGCCCGACACGTTCTTACCGATCTCATCGAGAATCAGGATGTCGACATGAGACAGCGGCACGTGGCCCTGCCAGCTCTTCACCAGCGCGAGCAGTTCTTCTTCCTTAGCCTCCATCACATCCACGGGCACCGCCGTCAGTTGGCCCGTGTTGTGATTGGCGTCTTCGAGAATAGCCAGACCTCCGAGCACTTTGCCGGATTTCAGCACCTGCCGCCCCACGCTCCGGATCACGTTCTCGAGCCCCAGCTTGTACGCCCACGTGTGATAGCGCTGCGCGCCGGCGAACTTACCCAGCCCGATCGCCATCATCTTGAACAACCCGGATTCGATCTTGCCCGCGAAGTCGGTGTGCCACTTGACGCGGCCAACCAGCATTACGCCATCGGCTTCCATCGCGTTCTTGTCCATGAACGCCTCCAGCCCCTCGGCCGTCTTGCCCACCGAAACCACTTCCAGGCTGCTGCGCACCGGACACCCCATCCCGGCTTCATGGACGCCGTAATGAGCCAGCACATCGGCTTGGCCTTGAGCCGTGGCCGCGCCGTGGCTACCCATCGCCGGGAAGATGAACGGCTGCATGCCTTGCGCTTTCCAGAAATCGACCACCGCTCGTACGATGGCCGCGATATTGGCGATGCCGCGCGAGCCTACGCCGATGGCTACCTGGGAACCGGGTTTCAACCGGGAGGCAAAGCCCGCCGAAGAAAGCTCACTGTGCACGGCGGCTGGAATGTCGGCCACACGGCGATCCGGGAAGTTCTGACGGATGAGGTAGAAGTTGGGAAACTCCATTTCGCTTGAGTATACCAACCTCGAGGGACTGTTACGTCTACTCCGAATTCCACTCCCGCTCGAGAATCCGCGCATACTCGCCCGATGCAAACAGATCGAAATCGAATTCCGCCGGTGGCAAATCCGGATACGTCGTCGAGTGCTGCCGGCACAGATACATGTGATCGGCGTAGCGGTAGTAGTTGCGCACGAACTCCAACGCCAGCAGGTGCCGTTCCGGAGCTTCGGCCAATATGCAGTTCAGCCCGATCGCCCGTTGGAAGATCGCCTTGTAGTCGGCCACGCCCCATTGCTTCAGTTTGGCCACCACACGCGCCGGCGGGTTCTCCACCAGAAATGCCGAGAACGACTGGAATTTGTATCCGGCTGACCGGAGATCCGCGTTCATCTCCGCGTACTCCAGGCACTGCTCGATCCAGCGGTACAGGTCGCGTCCAACGTAAAACAGCATCCGCAGCTCGCAATAGCGTCCATCGAGCAACCGCCGCTCGAGTTCGTCGGTGGTCAGTTCCCCGCTCGGCAGCAGCCCCTGCAGCATCAGGCTCGCCCGCGAGCTCTCGACAAGCCGGCCTGGACCCGCCGCATCGGAAAACGGATGCAGGATCAGCGGAGGAAGCGTGAAGGCCTTTCCCGTTACCATTCCGGTCTTCTCCGTCGCCGCCCCATTCGTTCGCTCTGTTGCCATTTCTTCCTCAGCTTATCGGCTGGACGCGCATCGGGCATTAGCGCCTCTGTTCCAGTACCACTTCTACTTCCATGGGCTTGCCGTCCCGCACAGCCTTTACTTTCACCGTATCGCCTACCTTCGCCGCGCGCAAGGCGTACGTAAAGTCATACAAATTCTGAATCGGCTTGCCCCCGAATTCCACCATCCGATCCCCCGCCCTCAACCCGGCTTTCGCAGCCGGTGAGTTCTCGCGCACATCGGCGAACAACACACCATCGGTTCGTTCCGCCATATCCGGAATCGACCCGAAATAGGGTCCATAGCCACGCCCCGGAGCCGTTCCCGAGTGCGGATCGCCCGCGTTGGCGCTCACCGGCCGCGACGGCTCGGCGACCTTCACGAATTCCGGCCGGCTCTCGTCATTGGCCAGGTGCGTCACCACGCCCGCTACTGTCTCGAGCAGATTCACCGCTTCGCGCGAGTCGATCTTGTCCCACGTATCGGACGGTTTGTGATAATCGGCATGCAGACCCGAGAAGAAGAACAGCACCGGCACCTGCTTGGTGGTAAACGAGGTGTGGTCCGACGATCCGTATCCGGTCCGGTCGGCAAACTCGAGCTTCAGCGCCGTCGACTTTGCCGCCTCATCCAGCAGCCCCTGGAACGTGGAGCCGGTTCCCAACCCGCCCACGTACACCTTCCCCTCGCGGATACGTCCGATCATGTCCATGTTCACCATCGCCACCGCTTTTTCAATCGGCAGTTCCGGATGGTTCACGTAGTAGCTCGAACCGAGTAGACCCAGTTCCTCCCCCGCGAACGTCATAAAGAGGATCCCCCGGCGTTGCGGTCCCTTCGCCGCGAAATACTTCGCCAACTCGATCACACCCGCCGTACCCGATGCGTTGTCGTCGGCGCCCGGATGAGGCGTGCCCGCTTCCGCTGGCGCCATCGAAAACTGTTCGCCCAATCCCAAATGATCGTAGTGCGCTCCGATCACGACATATTCATCGGTTTTCCCCGGCAGATAGGCAACCACGTTATGCACGGTCTTGCTTTCCCGCTTCATATCCACCCGCAAGGAGACGTGCACATCGCCCGGCAGCGCGAAGCTCCCCGGTTTCATATCCTCATCGATCCCCTTGTGAACCGTCCGCAGATCCTTGCCCACCGCCGCCAGGAGTTCATCGGCCAGCGAGGCCTTCACCTGCACGAACGGGATTCCGGCCTGGCCCGGACCCACGGTCTTCGAAAACGGCTCCAGTTCGTCCCCATCGGCGGCATGGTTGCCGACATCGTTCACCAGCAAAACGCCCTTGGCCCCATGGAGCTTCGCGTTGGTCGCCTTGCTCGCAAACTGCGCGTGTTCGGTGTAGATCTTGCCCGCGAACACAGACTTCTCGTCGAACTCGCCCGGCTCATGACGGAGGATCAGCACGAACTTGTCCTTCACATCGATCCCCGCATAGTCGTCATATCCGTACTCGCTCGCGGTGATCCCATAGCCTGCGAACACTACGCTGCCATCGTATTTGCCGCTGTCAGAAAAATTGAACGGAGTGAACTCCGCCGGCCCTGCCAGCCGCCCGTGCTTGCTCCCGGCGCGCCATTCAAGCACATTGCCCTTGCCCAGACGCGGATTGGTGGTCACGCTGAACGCCTGCATGTACTTCTTCGGCTCTGGAGCGGCCACCCGCAGGCCCGCTTGTTCGAACTGCTTCGCGATATAGACGCCCGCCTTCTCCAGTTCCGGGCTTCCGGAGCCCCGGCCCTTCATCTCGGGCGACGCCAATACCTTTACATGCGCCAGGTAGGCGCCGGGCGTCAACACCGGCGATCGTACTTCCGCCGCCGGCGCCGCCGCCATCGCGGCCGTCAGTAACCAACCCACGCGGGTGATTCGCATTGTGTCTATTTCCCCGTCTTACTGGACGCATTCCCCGCCGGAGCCGTTAGCAGGCTCGGACTCGGCAACGCGCAACATTGTTCGGCCGTCTTGCCTGCCGACGCCTGATAGTCGATTTCGAACTGCACGATCTGTTTCAGGTTCTCCCACGGCACATACCCCCCGATCTTGCGCCCGTTGATGAACATCGTCGGGGTCGACGTCACGCCGACCTCCTTGCCCTCGGCCATCGATTTCGCCACTTGGCCGCGCACCGCCGGCGTTGCCGCGCACGCCAACGTCTTCTGTGCGTCCAACCCCTTCGCCGCGGCGAACTCGCCGAACTTCGCCGCGAAAGTTTCCGGCGTCAATTCCGTTTGCTTGGCGAACGCCCAATCGTGATAGTCCCAAAAAGCATCCGGTTTCGCCTGATACACGCAGCGGCCGGTGAACGCCGCCTGCTCGGCCCATGGATGGATCTGCGAGAGCGGAAAGTCCTTGAACGACACGCGCACCTGCGTCGGGAACTCCTTCAGCAGGTTCGTGCGCAGTGCCTGCGCCTCCTGCTTGCAGTAGCTGCACTGAAAATCGCTGAACAGCACGATCGCCACCGCGGACCCGGGCGTCCCCATCGCCGGGTCATGGTCGGTCTTCAACAACCCCAGTTCCCTATGAAACGGGTTCTTGTTCACATCGTAGACGCTGGCCTGCAGGATCTTCTGCCCGTCTTTCGACACCAGGTACAGACGTTCCTCGCTCGCCCCGCCCGCCTCGGCCCGCACCATGACGTCGAGAAAGCCCGGCACCTCCGACGGCTTCGGATCGCTCACGGTTACCTTCACCTGCGGCGGGTACAGCACAAGGTGCCTTACATAGGCCTCCATTGTCGCCTTGTCGAGCGCGGATTTCGGCTCCGCCGCCAACGCCCACGCGGCCATCACAAAAAGCAAACACCAACCACGTCGCATCGTCACTCCTACATCACCGGACCGATTTTCCAAGGCACGAACTCCTGATGCCCCAGCCGCTCCGCGCACGTCCGTTCACCGGATGCCACACGCATCATCAGATCGAAAATTTCACCGCCCACCTGCGCCACCGTGGCATCGCCATCGGCGATGCGGCCCGCGTTCACGTCCATGTTGTCCCGCATCCGGTTGTACGTCGTTGAATTCGACGCAATCTTGATCACCGGAACGCTCGGGAACCCAATGGCCGACCCGCGTCCGGTAGTGAAGATGATGACGTTCGATCCCCCTGCCGCCAGCCCGGTCAACGAAACCGGATCGTAACCCGGCGTGTTCATGAACACGAACCCGGGCGTCCGGATCCGCTCGGCATAGTCCACAGCGTCGGTCATTGTCGAACAGCCGGCTTTGGCCACCGCGCCCAAGGACTTCTCGAGGATGTTCGTCAACCCGCCTTCCTTGTTCCCGGGCGACGGGTTGTCGTCGAAGCTCCCGCCGAACCGGTTCAGGTACTGCTTGTAGCCGCTGATGAACGACAGCAGCCGCTCTCCCACGGCGCGATTCCGCGCCCGCTTCACCAACAGATGCTCGGCTCCGATGATCTCGGTGGTCTCGGCCAACACGGCTGTGCCCGCCAGTTCCGCCAGACGGTCCGAACAAACGCCCAGCGCCGGATTTGCCGTGATGCCGGAAAACGAGTCTGACCCGCCGCAGTTCAATCCCAACACGATCTTCGACGCCGGAGCCGGCTCCCGCTTCTCCGCGGCGGCTCGTTCGATCATCTGGCCGATCACCCGCCGCGCCTCTTCCACTGTCGCCCGCGTACCGCCCGTCGATTGCAGCGTCATGCCGTGCAGCCGCTCCGCCTTCGGGGCGCCGGGTCCCAGGTAGTGATCAATCTGGTTCACCTCGCACCCCAGCCCCAGGATGATCGCCGCGGAAATGTTCGGATGGTCCAGCACCCCAGCCAGCGTCCGCTGCAATTGCACGCTATCGGGGCCAATCGACATGCCGCAACCTTCTCCGTGCGGAAAGGCCACCACGCCGTCCACATTCTCCGGCAGCGATCCTCCCGCATAGCTCGCCGCGATCAGTTCCGCGGTGTGCGCCGCGCAATTGGACGCTGCCACGATGGCGATGTAGTTGCGCGTGCCCACGCGGCCATCCTCGCGCCGGTAGCCGAGAAAGGCCGGAGCATCGGCTGGCGCAACCGGCAGCGCCAAGTCGCCCTCGGGAAACTCGTATTCGAACGCCAGTTCCTCAAACGACACGTTGTGGGTATGAACCCAACTCCCGGGCTCGATGGCGGACCGCGCCCTTCCCATCGCCTGCCCATACCGGATCACCATCCCGCCGGGCGCAATCGCCTGAAGCGCCACCTTGTGGCCCATCGGAATCGGGTCCGTCAAAGTCAGAGCCAGCCCGTTCACTCGAACCTGCTGCCCAGCCGGCAATGGCACCCGCGCAATCGCGATGTTGTCCTGCGGGCTCAAATGAATAACGGCCGTATCGGCCGTCGGTGGAAGTGAGATGTCAACGAGACTCATTCGGGTTGTAGACCTTATTATCGCAGTAGCGCCGTCTCGGTGATTCCCTCGCCCACATGCACTCGCAACTTGTTTCCCACCGGATGCACCCACACCCCCATCCCGTCGTTCGGGATCGAGATGTCTTCCGGGCGCGAAACCTCGTAGTATTCCCCCTGCGCCAGTCCTTTCAGCAGTTTTCCGATATGAATGTGCCCGTGGCACTGCGTCCGGTTCTTCTCGCCGTTGTAGGCCAGCCCCCACCCGTCGCGACCCCACAATTCGATCCCCTTGGCGATACCCGCCTTCCACAGCTTGGTCTGCATGTCCTTGGGCAGTTCATGGAGCGGGTGGCCTACAGCGCCGTGCATGCGCGGCAGCGCCAGCCACCGGTTCGGCTTTCGCGGATTGATGTCCTTCAAATAGAACACCTCCCCGTCGCCCGGGTGTTTTTCCGCCTCCCGGCACAATCCGCATTCGCGGGCCTGCATGGTTTCGGCCTGCGCCGGATCGCACTTGCATGCGGTCACGTCCGCCCACCCCACGACGCCAATTCCCAGTGCCAGGATCATCCCTCCGATCGCCCGCGTCATCGTTTGCTCAGCCATTTCGCGTTTGCTCAGCCATTTCGCTCATTATACTGACAGAAGGTGATCTTTCGAATCGTGGCTGCCGTGCTCCTCGCCGTGGCCGCTTATCTCCTTTATTTTCATGATATTTCCAGCGTCGGCCTCCTCAGTGTCGACGAGCCGCGGTACGCCGCTGTCGGCCGCGCCATGGCTCAATCGGGTGACTGGATCACACCCAGGCTGTGGGGCGAGGTCTGGCTAGAAAAACCGCCGCTGCTCTATTGGACGGTCGCCCTCGCCACAAGTTGCGGACTTCGCGACGAATCGGCCGCCCGCTTTCCCATCGCCCTGCTCGCCGCCTTGTTCCTCGTGTTCTATTGGTGGTCTCTGCGCCGCTACTCCACCCCTACCGCCGCCTCCTACTCCACTGCGATTCTCGCCACTTCTCTCGGCTGGGTCGCCTACACCGGGGTCGCCGTGACAGACCTCCCCGTCGCTGTCTTTTTCGCCGCCGCGATGCTCGCCGCGATCCCCGTCGCCTTGGGGCACCCCGCGTCGAGTTGGCGGCTCGCCGCCGGCGGAGTTCTCCTTGGCCTCGCTGTCCTCACCAAGGCTTTTCTTCCGGTGGTATTCGCGATCCCCCTGGTGTGGTTCGCCCGCCGCCGCCCCTCACAACTCGTGATTCCCGCGCTCGCCGCCGTCGCCGTCGCCGCCCCGTGGTATCTTGCGGCATACCTCCGCCACGGCCGGGAACTGATCGATATTCTCTTCCTGCGCCATCAGTTCGATCGCTTCTTCCGCGCCGGAGCCGAGGTGCTGCA
Organism: Bryobacteraceae bacterium; assembly: GCA_041394885.1. Taxonomy (GTDB): domain Bacteria; phylum Acidobacteriota; class Terriglobia; order Bryobacterales; family Bryobacteraceae; genus DSOI01. The sequence goes on from JAWKHI010000013.1 coordinate 122,626, forward strand.
CCCGGCGCCATGGTGGTTTTACGTTCCCGTGGTGCTGGCCGGTCTCCTGCCGTGGACACCACTCCTCCCCCTGGCCACGCTTCGCACCATCCGCCGAGACCCGCTCATCCACTACTTCGGCGCAATTTTCGGCTTCGGATTCGTTTTCCTCTCGCTTTCCAGCGGCAAACTGCCCGGCTACATCCTGCCCGTGTTTCCCTTCCTCACCGCTATCATCGGCATCGCCGCCGATCGCACCCGAGTCCAGTCCTGGATGCTGGCGGCGCCCGTAGCGATCGCGTGCACGCTCTCGTTCCTGGTGCCGTTCGCACCCGCCGCCATCGAGTACGGAATCACCCGCGCCACGCTGCCCCCGCCCCTCACCGCACTGGCCGTCTTCGCCGGATCAACCTTGCTCGCCACCATCGTTTTCCCGAGAATCGCCGTGCGTTGGCGCGGCCCCACGCTCCTGTTCCTTGTGCTTGCTCTCGTTATCCAACAAAAACACCGCCTGGCAACCGTACTCGAAGCGAGCATTTCCGCCCGGCCCGAATGGGCCCGGATCCATCGGCTGACCGGCAGTCAGCCACTGTGTGAAAACTGGCTTCGCCGCCAGTGGCTCTACGGCTTCAACTACTACCGCGGCTCGGCGATCGAGCGCTGTCCGGACCCACCGCCGGAAAATCGATTGCGCCTCGAATCAGACCCGGAAACGGGCCGCCCTGTCGTTGTCTCCGGACCGGTCAAGCCCGCGGAATAGTCGCTAGACAGACCTCGGACGATTTCGTGAGCCCTGACGAGAAAGAGGGACGGTTCCCCGCCCCTCTTCCAAACCGCCATCGACCCCTACTTCCGCAACAGGAAGAACTGATTGAACGGATTGTCGATCGGCAGCCGCCCGAACATCCCGAACCCGGCCTCGGACGCTAACTTTCGCGCGCCCTGCTCGCCGATCACAGTGCCCAATCCGGCGCCGTCGTGGGCCAAAGACACCGTCATGCAATGCAGCGGGCTGATGGAGTGAAACGCCCTTCCAATCGGATTACGATTCTCCATCTCCTCGTGCGACGCGTTCGGCTCTGACCAAAGATAGACGCCGTCATCGCTCATCGCCATCCGGATAGTCTTCAGCGTCGCCACCGGATCCACCATGTCGTGGATACAGTCGAAACTGCACACAAGGTCGTAGGTGCGATCCATCGGCAACCGTTCGGCTGGCCCCCGCACGAACTCGGTATTGGAGAGGCCGCGATCCTTCGCCAAGCGTGTCGCCGCCGCGATGCTCGGCTCATGATAGTCGATGCCGACGAACGTGGACTTCGGGAACGCCTCAGCCATCCGTACCGTCGACTGCCCTCGTCCGCACCCGATATCGGCCACCCGCGCCCCAGCTTGCAGTTTCTCCATCAACCCCGGAACCGCCGGCAACCAGTGGCTCACCAGAAAGTTCACATACCCCGGGCGGAAAAACCGTTCAATGGCGCAAGGAATCTCCGCGCTCATTTCGTGATACGGCACACCGCCACCATTGCGGAACGCTTCCATCACGCGCGGCGTGTTGTAGATCGACGGCGTGGTGAAGTGGAACGCCCCGCCGCAAAACATCGGACTGTCCTCGTTGGCCAGCACCGCCGCCTGCTCTTCGGTCATCCGGTAACGCCCCGTCGTGGCGTCGCGCTCCAGGTACTCCGACGCCACCATCGCCCGCAGCCACTCCCGGACGTAGCGCTCGTTCAGATTCATCGTCGACGCCAGCTCCTCGCTGGTGACGGGACCCGACGTCGCCATCGTTCGAAACAATCCCAGTTGGTCGCCAATATAGGCGAGCGACATCGTGAAGGTGCCGCCCATGTCACCAACAACTCGCATCGCCATCGTCTCCACTTGCTGCATGTTCATCGCTTCTGTTTCCTTGTCCGATGGTTTCGGATTCGTACTGTAACGCGCAGACCAGGCGCGGAAGGGCTCACCGTAATTGGAAAAAAAAATGCGATAGCCCTCATACTGACCCGCGCCGGCTGGGCCACCCGGGCGTATGATCGTAGGGATGGGAGCCACGCGCCCCGGAGTGGCCGGTCTGCTAGCCGCCGCCACCGCTCTCGCGTGCGTATGTGCCCCTCCGCGTCCACTATGCCTGTCCACGGTTTCGCGCCCCGGTCCAACCAAGGACCCAATCCACCAGGACCCGGCCTGGTTCGTGGGTAAAGTTGTTTCCACCTATCCTGCCAACGAGTCCGAGTTCTCACGAATCCTACTTGATTTCCGCGAACGGCATCCTGAGTTCTTGCTTCGCCCGCTTTCCCTGTACCTCACTCCGGAGGGGCAGAAGCGCTTTCTGATCGAGTTGGCGGGCGATCGGATATCGCAAGAAGCACTCCAATCGATCATCGCCGGGGAGTTGGACCGCTCGCGCTTTCTACGCTCCGTAAGTTATGCCCTCACTCGAATCGAGGTTACCGAGGACTTCTCCGGCGGCCGCGTTGGCACAACGGTCGACATGATCGGTGGACTGGGGCCGGCCGACTGCAGTGTTCATTTCGAACAGGGCGTCAGTTATCTCTTCGCTGCCTACAAACAAGGCGGCTTTTGGACCACGTCCAAGTGCTCCGGCACGGACGAGTCATTGCACGCGCAATCCACCATCGCCGCCCTCCGCGAGTTACGAGACAACCGGCGCCCCCCAGGCACGATCTTCGGATCGATAGACCCGCACACGCTCGCCGTCCGGCTGGTAGGTCCCGGCGGAGCGCGCGAGCTCGCACCCAGCCACAATGGCCGCTACGTGTTCGACAAGCTCGAGTCCGGCGACTATCAGCTCGAGCCGTCCGCACCCGGATGGACCTTCGATATCGCACCCTGGACCCTACCCATCCACGTCAACGCCGGATGCATGGAAGTCGACATTCGCGCAACCCGGCGTTGAGACCGTCAAGGCCACATCGTCGCGCGATCCATGTATGATGTCTGGCAGCCGCCATGATAAAAATCAGCAACTACTCTCTCAACTACGCAAAGCAGATCGCGCAGGGCAAGATGGACATCTTCGGCTTCCTTGACCTGTGCCGCCGATTGGGCATCGAGGGCGCCAGCCTCCACGTCCGCGACCTGCCTGAAACCGGCACCGCCTACCTCAAGAAGGTCCGCCGCGGCTACCTGGACCGCAATCTCTCCATGTCGATGTTCACCGTCTCCACCAACTTCGGCAACCCACGCAATGGGGACCGCGCCGAGCGCCAGGCCGCCAACGAAGCCATACGCGCGGCTATGTTCCTCGGCGCGCCCATCGTGCGCGTGTTCGCCGGCTCGCCACCCGACGAAGCCAGCCGCGACAAAGCGTTCCAGCGCGCGGCGGATTCCATTCGCGCTGTCTGCGAGGAAGGCGCCGAGCAAGGCATGCCCATCGGGCTCCAGAATCACAACCACGGAGCGCTGTGCCGTACCGGCGCCGAAATGCTGAAAATGATCAAGATGGTGAACCACCCCAATCTCACCATCCTGCTCGACACCGGTCAGTTCGCGGGTTCGCTTGGCGCCAGCGCCCAGAACCTCGGGCTCCTCAAAGGCGAGAACTACCTCGAAAGCATCCGCCTGTGCGCCCCGCTCGCCCGCCACGTTCGCGTCAAGTTCTACAACCCGGACGCCAATGGCGCCGAACCGTGGATCGATTACAACGAGGCGTTCAATATACTCCGCGGCGTCCACTACGAAGGCTGGATCGACATCGTCTACGAACCGGGCAAGAAGCCCGGCGACCCGGGTGAGTCCATCGACACCGCCATGCCGCGGATCGTCCGCTTCCTCCGCTCAAAGGCACAGTGCATCGCCTAGCAGCCCCATCACTCGAGCGCAGTCACCGACATCGTGACCGCCGGTAGCGGACGCCGCACGTCGTTCCGTTTCCTCGGTGGACCGATCCATAACGTTGTAAACGCCTCCACCGCCGGGCCTCCACTCGCAGCGCGGCCATACACGCGGATCGGATATTCACCCGCTTCGAGTGACGCCGGGGTTCGTATCTTCACCTCCACAGTGGGTATCAGTATGTTATCGGCATCCCCGGACGGCCCAAATGGCTGGTCCCCGGGGAATCGCTCCCGGGACGAAGTTACTCCGCCGGGGAATCCCTCCGCCCAAACCTCCACGGCTTCGCCGAACCCAGGATCCGGAATCAACAGCACTTCCATGGACCCCTCCTGGCCGGGAGCGATCCGGAACTCCTCCGGCTCCGTCAGCAACCGGAAACCAGGTGAATCGTTGGAAAGATGCAACCGGTAGGCGAACGTCGATCCGCCCCGCCCAATCCGGTCCCGCACCACCAGCCGCAAACGGCCCGCCTTCTTCGGGACGTAATAAAGGCTCGAATCGGGATTGCCGATCACCGTCCCCTGCCCTGTCATCAGATCGTCGTGCTCAGCCAGTAACTTCCCTTCCGCGTCGAATAACTCGAGCACGGTATCGATGGTGGGAAGGCCCAACTGGGTGGCAAGGGTGAAGGCCCGGATGGGACGGTCTGGCGCGGCATCGATCCAGTAGGAATCTTCCTCGCCCGCGGAGGCAAGCCGCCCGTTCACCGTCAGCGGACCAGAGGCCCAGCTCGTGCGCCGTGCGTTGGATTCATCCACCCCGGCGCCGCGCGAAACCTCCAGGTTGATTCCGTCCGCGTTACCGTGTTCGGTATCCACCCACAGCCGCCACAACCCCTCCTCCGCCGTCGCAGGAACATCGAAATCGACATCGATCCAGTCCGATCCTCGCCCCGCTACCACTCCGCCTATCCGTGCGGTGTGGTCCGCGCCGGCCCGTACCGGAATCGTAAAGGGAAACGTCAGCCGGTAGTATTCGCCGGCCCTGACCGTCGCGATAGAAACCGCGCGAGCACCGTCCAGCCCGGCGCCGAACAACCGAACGCGCTGCCGCACGCCCGGGCTCAGTCCAAGCGGGTCGGCTGCTATCACAACCGGAAGCCGCGAGATCTCGATCATGTATCCACAGTTTTCCGCACAGTTCACCTGCTGCGGCCCCCGGTACTGATCCACTCGCAGCCGGTAAACCCCATGGTTCGCGAAGCGATGCTCAATCCGTGGGGTCTCCAGATAATCGTCGCGGTCGTCATTGAACGCCACCCGCTGACCCGCGCTATCTTCGAGCAGTAACTCACACTCGAGATGCGACCCGTACTCGATTGACCGCAGGTCGAACACCCAACGCTCTCCAGCGCGCGCCGTGAACTCATAAACATCGATATCCTGCCGCCCCCGCAAGTATCCATGCAGAACTTGCGGTTGTAACGCGATTTTCTGCGGGCTGGACCCTGGATCGTTCGGTTCTAATTCATCCACCCCCGGGAACTGCACCACATTGAACAGGCGCGAATTCGTGCGGCCGCGCGGCGTCTTGAAATGGAACAAATGTGGTCCCAGGGCCGCCTCCGCGCCACCCGCACCTACCCTTATCACCTTCGGTGTTGACTCGATGGTCTCCAGCTATTCGATGTCTCCGGTGTCGAACCAAGCTCCCGTGGGCTGCACCAGGTGCTCACCGCTGATTGTGACCGTCGCCACCGTGCCGCGCTGGGCGCCCAGCGGCTCCACGCGATCGAGCCACAGGCCGGACTCTTCGCCGCCCAGCAGCACCGCGAACACAATCGCCAACCAAACACGCTTCACCGCGAGCAACTCCCGAATCGGCTTCCTCCGCATTCGATCTTCACGGGACGCCCGTTGGTGTGATACTCCTTACGGAAATCGATCCCGAGCTTGTGATAGATCGTCGCCGCGAGATCGTCTACCGCTATCGGCCGCTCTTTCGGCGCTGCTCCGCGCGCATCGGTGCTGCCAATCACCTGTCCGCCCGGAACGCCCGCACCCGCCACGGCGATCGAGAAGGCACCGGGCCAGTGGTCACGGCCCGCCGAATGATTGATTTCCGGAGTCCGCCCGAACTCGCCAATCAGCAGCACCAATGTCGTCGCCAGCATGCCCCGCTGCTCCAGATCCTCCAGCAGTGTCGCCCACGCCTGGTCAAATGCCGGATAGAGCTTCTTGTTGGACGCATCGTTGTCGGTATGCGTGTCGTAGCCGCCGTGAAACACCGTCACAAGCCGCACGCCGGACTCCACCAGTCTCCGCGCCAACAGTGCTCCTTGCCCGGCCGTGTTCCGTCCGTAGGCGTCACGAAGCCGGTTCGGTTCGTCATTCAACTGGAAGGCCTTCTTCGCATCCGGCGACGTCATCATGTCGAATGCTTTCTGATAGAAATGGTCCATCCCTTCCACCAGCTTGGACTTTTCCACGCGACGCAAATCGTTGTCGAGCGCTGCCAGCAGGTCCGCCCGTCCCCGCGCCTCCTCCATTTCCACGCCGAGAGGCAGCGTCATGTCCCGGACTTTGAAATCCTTCGCCGCCGGATCCCCCGCCACAAACGGCTCATAGGAGGGACCAAGAAAACCGGCATCGGCGCATATATCTTTGTTCGGAATCACGACAAACGGAGGAAGCCCGTTCTTCGGACCCAGTTCCTTCGCAATCACGGATCCAAGCACCGGATGCTTGAACGCGTTGTTCGGACGTGACCCGGAAAAGATATACTGTTTGGCCTTCTCGTGGATCGCCTCCCGCGAATACATCGATCGGATCACGGTGAACTTGGAAAGCGCCTTCGCCGAACGCGGCACCAATTCGCTGAAGTGAACGCCGGGGACGGCCGTGGGGATCGCGCCGAAACTGCCGCGTATCTCCCGCGCCGCCTCCGGCTTCGGGTCGAACGAGTCATGCTGGCACGCGCCGCCGTTTTGGAAAAATACGATGCAGGAGATGCCGCCCGGCGCGGCCTGCACCACGGCGGGGAGTGTCAGTCCGCCAAATAGTGCTCCGCCCACTTTCAAGAAATCACGCCGCTTCTGCATAAGTTATTCCCTACCGGTTCAATTGGAACTCCCGCGAATTGAGCATCGCCCACAAGACATTCTCAAAGGCCCTGCGCCGGGAAAGCCCGCTGGACTGCGCGGATCTTATATAGCCCGACACTGTCTGCCGCTGCGTGGCCGACGGTTTCCGCGCGAAGGCGCGCAAGTAGAGCGCGTCGATCGCATCGTCATCGCCGCCACCCGCCAGTAAACCGGCCAACACGTTGTCCGGCTTCTCGATCAGCTTCCGGACCGCATCATTGTTCATCAGGTGCAGCGCTTGCGCGAGCGACGGGCCTTCCTCGCGATGGTCCATCACATCTCGCTTCGGGAACCCGAAGATGCTCAGGAAAACCGGCGGGCCATTGGTTGCAACCAACTCCTTCGGCGACGTTCCCGCCGGGTACCCGCTGAACTCGAACCAGGCGCCGGTCACTTGCGCCACCGCATCCATCAACACCTCAGCGGAAAGCTTCCGCGGCTCATAGCGGGCGAACAGCATGCCTTCCAGAGGATCGGCGCCACCCGGACGATCTTCCGTGTGCGCACTCAGTTGGTAGGCCGTTGATTTCAGGATCAGAGCATGGAGTGGCTTGAAGCGATATCCATTCCCGATGAAGTGCTGCGCCAAGCGGTCAAGCAGGGCCGGATACTTCGCCATGTTCGTGGACCGGAAATCGTCCGCCGGATCTACGATTCCGGTTCCGAAATACTCCGCCCAGATACGATTCACGGCCGCTCGCGCGAACTGCAACTTCTGCTTCCGCGTGACCCAGTCAGCCAACGCCACGCGCCGGTCTTCGCCCTCAGTCAGTTCCGGCTCGGTCCCGTCCAAAAACCGGGGCTTCACAGGCTGTTTGGTCACCGGATGCAACACTTCTCCCTCACGCGCCCAATACCAAACGCGGCGATACTGCCCGTAGCCGTGCTTCACTTTCAGCCGCGACAGAAATGCCGCCATCCCGTAGAAATCGTCCTGGGTCAGGTTCTCGAGCGGATGGTTGTGGCACTCCGCGCATTCCACCCTCCTGCCCAAAAACAGCCGTGTAATCGTCGGAACCGCTTTTCCTACCTCGAACGTGCGGATCATGAAGTCGATCGCCGGATGCCAGAAGTTGCCGGCTGGACGAACGGTGGTGTCGCCCGTGGCTGTCAACATCTCACGGACCGCCTGGTCGTACGGCCGATCCTCGGCAATCAACTCGCGCAGCCAGCGCTTGTAACTTCCGTTGGTGCGTCCCTGCGAATAGTATTGTGAGTTGCGAAACCAGTCCTCGAACTTCGCCAGCCAATGCGAGGCGTATTCGGGCCGCTCGAGCAGGTTATCGATCAATCGCGCTCGCTTGTCGGCCCGCGCATCGCCTACGAAAGCCTCCACTTCATCGGCGCGCGGCAGCACGCCGATCGCATCGAGGTAAACGCGCCGAACGAACACACGGTCTCCCGACACCGGAAACGGCGGTATGTTCACCTCCCGGAGCTTGGAAAAGACAGCATCGTCGATGAAGTTGCCCGATGGCGGTGTGGCGAAGTCCGTCCCGGCTCGTGCGTCGATGACGATGAATTGCGCCGTGGCCGTCTTGCCCATCGCCCGCGCGGAAACCGTCGTCAATCCCCGGCCGCGCGCCGTCAGGGAACCACCATTCACCGCCGAAACCACGGCCTCGTCGGCCACGCTGAATCGCACCCGCCCTGTCATGTCCTGGCTCGTTCCGTCGGAGAGATGTCCGATCACTCGGACCTTCTGCGCCGTGCCCCGCCCCACGAGAATACGCTCTCGTGGCTCCATCTCCAGGCGAACCAGGCGCGGACCGTCCCCGCCATACGGCGCGCCCTGCCGGAGCCAATCGAGCAGCGTCCGATACTCATCGGACTCCGCCGTCATCAGGTGCCCGCCTCCATGCGCCACCGCACCCGAAGGCTTCTTCACAAAGAGCGACTCCTCCGGAGTACTGAGGTTCACTCGCCGCCCGCCGTGACGCTTCAAAATCATTTCGTGATCGGCGGCCGGATCGGACCCGTACAGCGACAGCTTGAATCCACTCTGTCCGGCCGGAGACCCATGACAGGATGAGCTGTTGCAGCCCTTCGTGGTCAAGACGCTGAGCACGTCGCGCGTGAAGGCAATCTGCTGGCCATAGCCGGGGACGGCGAGCAGACCGGTAAGGGCGGGCAGGCATTGCAGCAGGCGCGGCATGGCTCGTTCCACATCTTATCGCGGTACGCGACTGGAAAGACCGGCTTACCATCGCGGCTGCAGCCGCGCGCGCCGAAAATCAGCCTTATTGCTCCGACAGCCGGGGAAACAAACCCTGCAGCGCGGGATACATCTCCCGGAACAACGAATACCGCTTCGAGTAAGCCGCGGCGCTTTCCGCATCCGGCTCAACGCGACCGGTCTCACGAATCAAGGCCCCGCAGGCCTCCGGAACACTACCGAACAATCCGCTTCCCACCATCGCCAACAACGCCACCCCGTAGGCCGACCCCTCTTGCGTCGCCAGCGTCGAAACGGTCCGCCCGAACACGTCGGCCAGAATCCGCCGCCAAAACTGGCTCTGTGCGCCGCCGCCCGACAGCCGGACCTCAGACACCGGCACGCCCATCTCATCGATCACCGCCAGGCAATCCTGCTGGCTGTAGGAAACGCCCTCGATGACGGAACGGATCAGGTCCGCCCTCCGGTGCTTGGCCGTCAACCCGATCCACCCCCCGCGCGCGTAAGGATCCAGGTGCGGCGTCCGTTCACCCATCAGGTAGGGCAGCCAGAACAGGCCTTGCGAACCCGGCGGCGCCTGCGCGGCCTCCGCCGTCAATGCGTCGTAAGAGACGCCCGGAGCCAGTTGATTGCGGAACCACTGCAAGCTCAACCCGGCGCCTTGCGTCACGCCCATCACATGCCACTTACCTGGCACCGCATGGCAGAACGTGTGGACGCGCCCACGCGGATCATACGCCGCCTGTTCCAGATGCGCGAACACGACACCGGAAGTTCCCAACGTGCAGGACGCCACGCCCGCCTCTACGATTCCGTTACCCACGGCGCTCGCCGCCTGGTCTCCGCCGCCACCTACCACCGGCGTGCCCGCCGCCAGCCCTGTCGCTTCCGCCGCCGACGCCGAGATCACTCCCGTTACCTCCGGCGACTCGAACACTCGCGGCAGGATTCCGGCATCCAGACCCAGCTTGGAAACCAGTTCCAGTGACCACCGCCGGTTGACGACGTCGAACAACGCAGTGCCTGAGGCGTCGGAAACATCGGAGGCATACTCGCCCGTAAGCCGGAACCGTACGTAGTCCTTGGGCAGCAGTACGCGCCGAACGCGCTCGAAGTGCGCCGGTTCGTGATCCCGAACCCAGAGCAGTTTCGGGAGCGTAAACCCCGTCAGCACAGGATTGGCGATCGAACGCAGAACGAAGTCCGCGCCCGCCGTTGCGTTGATCCAGTCCACCTGCGCCTGGCTCCGCTGATCGCACCAGATGAGAGCCGGACGAATTACGCTGTCGCCGTCATCGAGCAGGGTGAGCCCATGCATCTGGCCCGAAAGTCCGATGGCGCGCACGTCGCCGCCAGTGGCCCCGGCCGCCGTCAACACGCCTCGAATCGCCGCCTGGGCCGCATCCCACCAATTTTCCGGACGCTGTTCGGCCCATAGCGGCCGTTCCATCGTCATCTCTTCATGAGGAGCAGTGAATGAGTGCGCTACCGCACCGCTGCTATCCACCAGCAATGCCCGCGACCCACCCGTGCCGATATCGATTCCAAGCCAATACATACGATTTCTCTCCTCGCCCGGAGACCCTTTACATATGCTGAAACGGCAAGTAGGCAGCACCGTAAAGCCCAGCTTCATTGCCGAGCACCGCTTTCTCCACTCGCGTTTCGCAATTGCGGAAGGTGAACGAGCGCTCACGGATCTCCTCGAACATCGCCGGAGAAAAGAAATCCCACGCCGGCAACACGCCCCCGCTCAGCAGGTACATCGGGAAGTTGAACACATTGATCAGCGTTGCCACGCCAATGCCGAGAGCCCGGCCCATAGACTCGAAAATCCGCAGTGCCCGCGGCTCTCCGCCCAGGGCCATTTCGTAAACTCGTTTCGCGGAAACATTCTCGCCGATCGCCAGCAGATTCGCCATGCTTTCGATCGCCGTCGCCGACGCATGTTTCTCCAGACATCCACGATTTCCGCACCCGCACGGATTGCCATACGGCATCACGGTGATGTGCCCTAATTCGCCGGCCATTCCAACGTGGCCATGCAACACCTTGCCGCCTGAGATGATCCCACCCCCGATACCGGTCCCAAGCGTCAACAGCACCAGATCGTCCACGTCCTTCCCCGCCCCGATCCAGACCTCTCCCAATGCGGCCGCATTCGCGTCGTTCTCGAGGATGACGGGCGATCCCAATCGCCGCGCGATTTCGTCCCGCACCGGAAAATCGTCGAAGCCCGGCATATTGTGCGATCCGACAATCATGCCCTCTGTCATCCGGATGAACCCGGGCACGCCGATCCCCACTCCAGCCAGACCTTCCGCGCCCAGCCCCGCCCGCAGGTCGACAATGCTGCGCACGATATCCTCGATCACATGGTCCCGCCCGGATCCGAGATCGGTGGTACCCGATATTTTCGTAAGCAGTTTACCCGATCGGTCCACCGCCGCCGCCCGCAAATTCGTGCCGCCAAGGTCCACGCCGATTGAATACGAAATCATCCTTCAGCGATGATAGCAACCACCGGATCGACGCCGGAAGAAACGGAAGGCCTGAGTCGTTCGTCTAGAGTAATGACGAAGCGGCCACCCGAAACACTGATGCTACGGCGGGCGACGGCCGATATAATCGGAGAGGACGCCACAGGATGGAAATCGTGGGCAACCGTCAATTCGTGGAAATTCCTGGGACAGCAACCCTGGAACTGCCGCCTCTTCTGGTGAGCGAAGGCGGCGGCACGGCGAGAATGGACCGAGTGGTCGATATGGCCACCCAAATCATAGAGCGCGAAGATCTCGTTCCCGCCAACGCGCTCGATCCTCTCGTGTCCGATTCCGACGTCGAACGCCGCAAGATGGACATGGCCCTCAATCTCGTGGACCAGTACATGAACCTCCGCCGTCACTGGCATTGGGGTGCGGGCATTCTCGAATGGATCCGTCAATGCGAGATCACCTTCGAATCCAAACCCTCCCTGCGCGCGGTTCTGCGGCCCGACGTTTGGCCACACGCAGGCCGGTCAAGCTTCGTCACCCTGCTCGAGGATAAGCATGTCGACACCGCCGGCATTACCATCGAAAAGGCTGTCGGGCTTCGTCTCACTTATCGCCATCTACCCCCATTGGTGGACTTCAGCGATCAGTACCTGTTCTACTTGAACGCACGCCTGGCCGGAACCGCTTTCGAAACCTGGGCGCGCATGAGCCCGTCGCCCATCTCCGCGTTGCCGCCTGAGCGCTTTACCGTGCAAGTCGTCGCTATGTAGGCGGTTCGGTCCTAATCCCTGAAGGTGCGATATCTGTTCAGCCGGTGGGCGTGATCTAATCAGGAACATGTATCGACCGCTCCTCGTGCTCCTTGGGGCCGCCGCCTGCCTGGCTGAGACTCACCGGTTCACGCCGGCCCAGTACTACAACACGTTCTCCTTTGCCCATAAGCCGGCTCTGCGAATCCGGCCGGGCGATCGGGTGATCACGCAGACCATCGATTCGCGAGGCGGAGACGTGCACGGCAACACAGCCGGCGAGCGCGGGAATCCGCAAACCGGCCCGTTCTATGTAGAAGGCGCCGAGCCCGGCGACACACTCATCGTCAAGATCGAGAAGATCGAGCCCAACCGCGACACCGCATTTTCGAGTAGCGTACTGGCTCCCTACACCGCCGACCCGGCTTTTCTCCGCGCCGAGGGACTCCGCCAGCAGACCACCGAGGTCTGGAAGATCGACAGGGCGCGCCGGGTGGCTGTCCTTGAAAACGAGGCCATCAAGCCCCGGCGCATCGAGGTGCCCTTCCGGCCGATGCTCGGCTGCGTGGCCACCGCGCCGGACCGCAAACAGGCCGTTCCCACCTCGACGCCGGACAACTTTGGCGGCAACATGGATTATCACGGTATGAACGCCGGGATCACGCTGATGCTTCCGGTGTTCGAGCCCGGTGCGCTATTGTTTATCGGCGATGGCCACGTCCGGCAAGGCGAAGGAGAGGTGCTCGGCAACGCGCTCGAGACCTCGATGGACGTGGAATTCACCGTGGAGTTGGCGAAGGGCAAGCGCATCGGCTGGCCGCGCTTCGAGACGGCCGACCATATTGGAGTGCTGGGCAGCGCCAGACCCTTGCTGCAGGCGGTCCAGCATGCCACTACCGAGTTGCAGCGGTGGCTGATGGCCGAGCATGGGTTTGACGAACGTGGGTCGTCGCTGCTCATGGGCCATGCTCTCGAATACGAGATCGCCAACATCGTGGACCCGCACTTTACCGTCGTCGCGCGGATCCGGAAAAGCTACCTCGGCCAGTGACGCGTCGAATCAGTCCAGCCACTCGTCGGCGGGATCGAACTTCGGGATGGCGATGATGATGACGCGCATCCGGCCGATGGCCCGGTGCCGCACGCCCGGCGGTATCACGATGGACATGCCCGGCCGGACTGGGATTGTCTCCGCGTCCAATTCCATCCGTGCCCCTTCGCCGCACTCCAGAAAGTAGTAGGTCTCGGTGATGCGCTTGTGGTAGTGGAGTTCGGCATCTTCCTTGATTTCGGTGACGTGCAGCGTTCCAGGAAACTCAGCGACATCGGCGAAGGCGCGGCGGGCGGTTCCGCAGGGACAGGGCACGCCTTCGATCTCGGCGAAGTCGGCCACGTGGTAGCGAGCGCTCGAGGATTTCATTTGAGAGACTTCAATTTCAAGTTGCGGAATTCAACGCGCATCGGATCTCCGCTATGCAACTGCAGCGCGATCACTCCCGATGCCGCCTTATCGTCCATGGTGTCGATGGTTTGAACGCCGTTGAGCCACAGCCGGATGCGCCGGCCCTCGGCGCGGACATCGACATGGTTCCATTCCTGGTGGCGGACGTGGGTCTTGGCGATCCGCCAGCCTTCGTCCTGCGTCTTCATCACGCCGCGTCCGCGGCCTCGCTCCTCGTAGAGGTTACCCCAAGCGGAGCGGTCGGACCGGCCTCGGAGAAATCGGCCTGGTAACCCAGCACGATCCAGCCTGGCCCGGTAAGATGCGTGCTGCGAAAGTGAATGCCGCTGTTTCCGTTTCGCAGGCGCACATCGGCGGTGAGATGAAGATCGGAGAATGTGTCTTTGTACACGAGGAACGTATTCAGTTGGATGGCGTAGTCGTCGCTGGTGCCTACGAGCATGCCGTCTTCCACCCTCCACGTGCGCGGGTTGCCGCTCCAGCCGGTGAGGTCCCTTCCGTTGAACAGCAGGACGTATCCTTGCTTGCGCTCTTCCTCGGTGAGCGTATTGTCGCCGGAGGCGGCGAGAAGAGGAAGAAGGCCGATCAGGAGAAGGCACGCTCTCATTTCATCAACTCCGCCCAACTTACTTCGCGTTTCAAATCCATGGACGTCCGGGCGAGAATCGCCGTGAGCGTGCTTTCCGCGGCGCGGACACCGGTGTTTTCCGGCTGACCGTCGCGGATTCGCTGGACGAATTCCTTAAGCCCGTGGGCGGTGATGTCGATCGGCTCCTTCTCTTCGAAGATGTCGGTCCGGCTGCGGTGATGGCGCCAATACTCGCGGGCCACTTCCACCACGCCGTCAGCGCAGACGAATGTCTCAGAGACATCGCGGTAGAAGCGCGGTGTGATTTGCGTGCCGGTGAGAGTCGCCTGCATTCCGTTTTTGTATGTAAATGTCGCGGTGCAATGGTCGCGCATGTCCCCGCGTTGGATGACGGTCTTCGACGCTGAGCCGATGGCGCTCTCCGGATGGCCCCCCAGGAACCAGTTGAGCACGTCGACGCCATGGCAGTAGGTCTCGACGATGTAGTCGCCAAAGAGGTCGCGCCAGTTGTGCCAGTCCTTGACCTTTTGTATTTCGTCTCTCGGCGCTGCGATAGGCACGTTGTTGGCGGGCACGGCTCCTTTGATCCAGTGAGCGTGAGCCATTCGGAGTGGGCCGATCTCGCCAGAGGTGACCAGTCTGTGCCCTTTTCGATAGCCGGGACCGTAGCGCTGCTGAAATCCGAAGGTGATGTTGAGTTTGCGGTCGGCGGCGTCGGCAGCGCGCATCACCCGCTTGCAGCCTTCCACGTCGAGCCCGGCGGGCTTTTCGATATAGATGTGTTTGCCGGCCTTGACGGCGGCTTCGAAGTGCTCCGGATGCAGGTAGACCGGCGTGGCGATGATCACCGCGTCCACGCCGGAGGCGAACAGATCCTCCATTCGCCTATAGGCTTTGGCGTCGGGTGCGGGGATTGCCTTTCGGGCCTTGGCGATTTGTTCTTCGAACAGGTCGCATAGGGCGACCAGGCGCCCTCCGGTGTGTTCCACCAGGAGCCGTGCGTCGTGGGTGCCTCGGCCGCCGGCGCCGATGAGTCCGACAGTGACGGCGGAGTTGGCTGCGGTTCCGCGAGCGGTGGCGGCGGACATGAGGGCGGCGTTGCGCATCAACCGCCGGCGCGACAGGGATTGCGGGGTCACGTTGTTCTCCTGGCTACAGCATTTTCCGAGCTTCCGCTCTATCCTGAGCTTCCGCTCAGATTAGATCGTATCGGAAAGCTGCGCGCTCGACACTCTCCGTTGCCGGCCCCGACGCCGACTCTCGGTTAGGATAACGGAATGACTGCGAAACGCATTGCAATTCTGGCGACCTTGGCGGCGGTGGGAGTGGGAGCCGCCTGGATCCGGGCTCAGCAGCCGGCGTCAACCGTCGAGCGAGAGCGTGCTGCGCAGGATCAGGCCTATCAGGGGTCGTGGGCGTCCAAGGCCGGCGGGACACCGGAAAACGAACTATGGGAAGTGCTGGTGCTGATGGGCGTGGGTGACCGGGAACCCTCCACCTGGGACGGGAATCTGGAGATTGCCGCGGGCGACATTTGGAACGTCGAGGGCTATCGTTTCGAATTGCCGGACCGGATCCTGCCGCAGGGCGGATGGCAGGCACGGACGAAAGTCGAACGCGTTTTGAATAGCTCACCGGTCGAGGGTAGCGCCATCAGCGCCCAAGCCGTACTACCCAAGGGGTTGCTGATACGCGGACGCGGAACCGATGCGACGCGCCTGGTCCTCCGCACCTCGCAAGGCCAGTGTGACTTCGCGCCGATGGCCGTGAGCATTTCCGCTCCGTGTGCCGGCGGTCGGATGGAGGTTCGGCGAGTGCCGGCCGAAACCGATCTCTCGGGCACACACTTGCGCCACCACGATTTTCCGGCATTGGGCGAGGGCGCCGATGAGTCGCTGTCGGCGGTCTGGATGAGCTACCACGATCGCCGGGAGGAGCTGAACTTCCGGCGATACGTAGGCGGGAAATGGAGCCGCCTAATCAACGTGGCGCGCGCTTCTGAAGACTTGTGGCGCCCACAGGTGGTCACCGATGGGAATGCCAAGCCGTGGTTGATATGGTCGCAGCAAACGGCAGGCGACTGGGACATCTGGGCGATGCCTTGGCTCGACAACGAGTGGGGACCCAAACAGAAAGTGAGTACCGATGCGCTCCCCGACATCGAGCCATCGGTGGCGCGGGCTTCCGACGGGACGATCTATGTGGCGTGGCAAGCGCTCTCGGGAAGAGTGTCGCAGATCCGGATGCGATATTTGAAAGCGGACCGTTGGTCTGAAGTCCTGACGGTGACCGCGTCGTCGCACAATGACTGGCAGCCGGCGGTCGCGGCGGGCGGCGATGGCCGGGTATGGATCGCGTGGGACCGGTACACGTCGAGTTACGACGTCTATCTCAAAAGTTACTCGCGGGGTTCGGGATTCTCGGCCGAGGTGGCCTTGGCCCAGTCACCCCGGTTCGAAGCGTATCCCACGGTCGCCGTGGACGCTGCGAATCGCCCCTGGGTTGCCTGGGAGGTGGACGACGAAAACTGGGGCAAGGACCTGGGGTGGGCGCTCGGCGCCAAGGCGATCGGCAAACCGCTCGGAGGGCCGCGCCAAATCGAAGTGGTGTGCCGGGATGGAGATGAATGGAAGGCCGCGCCGGCGTTGCGTTTCGAGGATGCATTGGGGCAAGGAGCTTCCGGCATCAGTGACCCGGCGCTCCAGGTGGATCCGAACGGGAATATCTGGCTGGCGATGAAACGGCGCTACAGCCGAAGCGGTTACCGCCCGAGCACATTTTGGGAGGCCTATTTGACCCGCCTTGACGGCGCGCGCTGGACCGATCCCGTGCCGTTGCCCAATAGCTGGTCACGAAAGAGCACCCGCACCGGACTCGCGGCGTCGGGCGGGCGATTGTGGGCCTTCTGGACCTCGGAAACCCGGAAGTACGATTTCGCCAGCCGGCCCAGGGAGGGCCGTGTCATCGCGGGGTCACTGCCGGTGCCGCCGGCCGGGGCAAAGCCAATTCTTACGGCGCGAACCATGGCAGCCGTTACCTTGTCCTCTACCAACGAGGCGCGCGATGTCACTGCGATCCGGGCGCACCGGACTCGAGTGGGAAAAGCATCGATGCGTATCGTTCGCGGCGATCTTCACCGGCACACCGAGTTATCGCAGGACATCGGGGGACTGGACGACGGTACGCTCCAGGAGTTCTACCGCTATATGATCGACGCCGCGGAAATGGATTTCGGCGCATCCACCGATCACCAGGCGGGCGGGATCGACTATTGGAATTTCATCACCCAAAAGATGGCCGACATGTATCACTTCCCGCAGCGATTCGTGCCACTCTATGGCTACGAACGCAACTTGGCGAATCCGTTTGGGCATCGCAACATCATTCACACCCAGCGCGACTATCCGATCGTGCCGTTCTTCCAGAGCCTCAATCCGAAGTTCATGCTGCCCGACACACCCGACGGCGAACTGCTGACGTTCAACAGCGCAAGCTTTGGCGGAGGCATTCGCAACGACACGGCGCTACTCTACGAGGAATTGCGGAAAACGGGTGGGCTCGCCATCCCGCACACCTCCGGCAGCGACAACATGGGAACGGACTGGAGCGATAAGAGCGACGCGGCACTCGAGCCGGTGGTGGAAATCTACCAAGGCGCGCGATACAGTTCCGAGGCGCGAAACGTACCTCGAGGCGTCCAGGACGGCATGGAAAAGAAAATGCCCGGTGGGTTTCAGGAGCCCGGGCTGGTCTGGAATGCCTGGAAGAAAGGTCATCGCCTCGGCGTGATCGCCAGTTCGGACCACTATTCGACACACATCTCCTACGCGATGGTGTACACCCCGGCGATGACCCGGAAAGCGATCTTCGACGCGATCGCTCAGCGCCACACCTACGGCGCCACCGATAATATCGTGCTGGAATTCTGGATGGGCAACCACTTCATGGGCGACGATTTCACGGCGAGGTCGCCGCAGCCGATCCGGGTGAAGGTGCGCGGTACAGATGCGGTGGAGGCGGTGCACGTGATCCGCGACGCGGCGTATATCTACAAAGTGTCCCCGGGCAAACCCGATGTGGATTTCGAATATCGCGATGGGTCCGCGGGCGCCGGCGAGCACTGGTACTACGTGAGAGTGGAGCAGAAAAACGGCGAACTGGCTTGGTCAAGCCCGATTTGGGTGAGGTACCGGTAACCGCCATGGCTGACCTGACTCGCAAGCAGTTCCTGGCCTCTCCCGCGATGACGCTGGCGCAAACGCAGCGCAGTTCCGGCCGGCCCAAGAACGTGCTGTTCCTACTCTCGGACCAGCATCGCCCCTCCGTCATGGGCCATCTCGGCGATTCCCATGCCCGCACGCCGCACATGGATTCGCTGGCCGCCACCGGCGCCAGGTTTTCGAACGCCTATTGCACCAATCCGGTATGCACGCCGTCGCGCGCTTCGATCCTCACCGGCCTCTATACCCACAACCACCGTACCTGGAGCAACCGGTCTGCTTGGCCATTCGAGATTCGCACGATGGCGCATCACTTCTCCCGCGCTGGTTATATCAGCGCTCTCATCGGCAAGATGCATTTCGTGGATGCACAGACCCACGGCTTCGACTACCGCCTGGATTTCAACGACTGGTATCAATATCTGGGACCCAAGACCAAGCTCTACGCCGACGAACTCGCACGGGCCAACAGCGGATCCGGACTTCCCCAAATCGACGACCTATGGTCAGACTTCGGCGACCCCTGGATCGGCCATCGTACGCTCGACGACCGCGACGGTTTCGTCCATGTCGGCCGTGCCTCGCTCATCCCAGAGCGGGATCATTTCGAGAGCTTCGTTTCGCGCGAATCCGTGCGCTTCCTGAAGAGATTCTCCAAGGATCACCCGTTTTTCCTGATCGCGTCTTATCTCAAACCGCATGACCCGTTCATGCCGCCGCAGCGCTTCGCCGATATGTTTCGCGCGGCCGACATGGAACTGCCAGGGTCCTGGGGCAAGGTGGACCTGGATCGAATTCCAAAGGAGATGCGCGCCCGGATCGAGACGCACGCCCCCACGCGGGAGGTCCGAATTCCCGAAAACGCCAAACAACGAATCGCGATGTACTACGGCAACGTCGCGCACCTGGACGAGTCGATCGGGCAGGTGCTCGCCGCATTGCGTGAACTGGGCCTCGAGGACGACACGATCGTAGTCTATTCTTCTGACCATGGAGAAATGCTTGGTGACCACGGCATGTTCCAGAAGTTCGTGTTCTACGAACCTTCGGTCGGCGTGCCGCTCATTTTTAGCGTGCCGGGGATGACCAAGCCAGGATCGGTGTGCGATGCGCCGGTGAGCCAGACGGCGCTCCTGGCCACGCTGTTGGATCTGTGCGGGATCGCCGTGCCGGCAGGGCTCGACGCGCCGCCTCTCACGCCGTATCTGCGGGAACCCACGCGCCGGTCTGAGGATCCGGTGTTTGCCGAATTCGCTCTCCAGACCAAAAACGCGCGTACCATGATTCGGCACGGGGACTGGAAGTACAGCTACTACGTGAGTGACACTCCGGAGTTGTACAACTTGCGGGACGATCCCGAGGAGCTCCATAACCTCGCCGCCGAACCGGCCCATCGAACCAAGCGCGACGAACTGCATGCGCGCCTGCTCGCCTGGCACCGCCCAGCCTGATCGGGGAAACGGTACGATCGCGACGGCTACCCTTGCCGCGCGAGCGCCGCCGCGCGCGCCTCGAGTGGCGGGTGGGTCGAGAGGTATTCATCGAGCAGCCCTGAATGCGCCGGAGATACCGTCGCCAACTGCCGCATCACGCGAACCCCGGCCATGGCATCGAATCCCGCCGACACCGCAAGCCGCTGGCCCTCACTGTCGGCTTCGAATTCCTGCTCGCGCGAGTAGCCCGACGAAATAGCGCTACGAATCAGGCCGCTCGCCGCCGGCAGCCGCTTGGTCACCTGATCGAGAAGGGTGTCGCTCATATAGCGCTCGCTCGCATGGCCGAGCAGCACGTGGCCCATCTCGTGACCCAGGATGAACGCAATCTCGTCCGGCGCATGTCCGCAGACTTCGAGAAGCGCCTCGGTGACATAGATGAATCCGCCCGGCAGCGCGAAGGCATTGGCGCGCGGCGTCTGAATCACACGAAAGACAAACCGCCGCCCCTTGCCGACCTTCGCCGTCAACTTCTCGCCGGTCTCGCTCACCATCCTCGTCTTCACTGAGTGGGCCGAGACCGCCGTGTCCTGCTCGAACAAACGCGCGCACTCGGAGCCATACTCTTCCTCACTCTGTATGGCGTCTTCCTCGGAACCCGCCATCGAGTTCCAAATCCACTTGGCTTTGCGGAACGGCCTGCGTGCACGTTCCCCCAATTGCTTGCCAGCCTTGGGCACGTGCCGGCCTCCGAACAGCAGAAACACGAGACCCAGGATCAGCACAATTTCGAAGAGTCCCAGACTGCCGAATCTCACTCATCCATTCTATCTGCCGCATCAGAACAGGTTGACCGCGCCCGAGACGCGACTTGACAATCCCTCGCCGCCAGTGGGTCAATGCCTAAACATGAGTCGTTTCGTTGCGCTGTGCGGCGTACTCATCGTGGCCGCAACCGTACTCCCCGCGCAAGGGCCGAAGAACTTCCTGAAACGGGCTTTCTCCGGCGCGGCCGAGGGTGAGCAGCCGCTGCTCGGCGCCGGCGCGCCCGAGTACTCGCTGCTGATCGCCGGCCGTGAGCCCGCCGTGCGACGCACCGCGCAGCCTAACGTGGCGGAACTCGGGGCCGGCGATATCCCGGTCCGTCTGGAACTCCGGCACCAGCGGCAGTCTGGAATCGACCTTTACCGCATCCGCCATGCCCAAGGCTCCGAACTCCGCGCCGAGCATATCCGGTTCACCTGGACGTTTCCGGCCGCCTACAACGAGTCAATGACGTTCGACACGGGCGCGCTGCAAGGCCAGCCGCTCTACTTGCCCAACGGGAAGGTGCCGGACAACCAGTTCACCAACTGGGGATCGTTGTTCTATAACCGCGAGGCCAACCTCGCCGTGGGAGCTGCGCTATCGGGCGCTGAAATGTCACGGCACGCGCGGCGCGGCCACTCGCGTTTCTCCAAGTCTTCGACGCTCCAGTTGATGGCCATCACAGGAAATCCGGACATGGAAATCCTCCTATTCGCATACCGCCCGAAGGACCGGGAGTTTTGGTGGGCCGAATGGTACCAGTCGCGCGTGGCCGCCGACCCGAATATCCCCGCCAACTTCTTCCCGATCCTCAGTCCGGGCGATCTGAGTTGGGCGCAGGGCGAGATCCAGACCGTCACCGTAATTCCGGACCCGAACGACGCCGGCCGCATGATGAAGTTGTGGATCATCGACGACACGCGCAAGAGAGCAGTCGGAAGCGTTTCGTTCCAGTCCCGCCTGCCGGTAACTAGGGTGAACGTTCCCGTCGGCGACTGGCAGTCGGGCTTGTA
This sequence comes from Bryobacteraceae bacterium, assembly GCA_041394885.1. Lineage (GTDB taxonomy): Bacteria > Acidobacteriota > Terriglobia > Bryobacterales > Bryobacteraceae > DSOI01. The sequence goes on from JAWKHI010000013.1 coordinate 144,495, forward strand.
CCGCCTGATCGCGGTTGCGGCCGGCGACCCGGTTGATCCCCTCGTCATCGACCTCAACCGAAAACTGACCAACGTGATCGTTCGCCCCGCCCGCGCGCGGGCCCAGGTGCTCTATGTCGCACCCACGGATATGTGGCTCGCCTATGCCACCAATGGCGGCCACGACTATCATGGCTGGCGCACGGGCTACGACGGCAGTGTCGGTTACTCGCCCACCGTGATGAGCAGCCGCCGGCATCGCCTGAATAATTTCTTCTATAGCTTGTACGAGCGGTTCTCCGACATCCATCACTGGCGTTACCTCGACGAGTTGGCCGCGCGCGGCGAATTCACCATCGAATACGCCACACAGCGAGATGTGGCCTTGGGCCGCGTTCGCCTGGATGACTATCGCCTGGTGTTGATCGGGAACCACAGCGAGTTCACCACGGCCGAGAGTTTTCGCCGGTTCGCCGACTACCTCGGACACGGCGGCGGCGTGCTCATTCACGGCGGCGATTCGTTCGCGGTAATCGTCGAGTATCTGCCGAGCTTGGCCGCGCCGCGCTACATTTGGCAACGCGGGCACGTGTGGGCACACCTCGGAGACCAGGCGAGTGAGTTCGCGTCGCCCAGCCTGCTGCCGCCTGGAGAGCCACCCGGCGCGCCGATCGTCAACCCAAACCCGGGTAGCGCCATCGACTACCTAAACCTTTTCCATACCACGGTCGGCTACTGGATCCCGGGCAGCAAGGCCGTGGTGGCGGATCCAGCGCATCCAATCCTGCGCGGGTTGAACCTGAAGGCCGGCGACGAGGTTCCCGGACCCTGGGGCGGCGAAGTGGATTACGCCTACGAGCCAAAGGCGTGGGATGTGCTTTTGCGGTCGGATCGCGCTGCACCCGAGGAGCGGGAGTTCGGCATCGACGCCTACGACCCCACACCCCTGCATCGGATCGGGATCGCCATCCACAGGAACGAGCGGCTCGGAATGATCTGCGGGGAAAATTTTCCCAACATCCTGGCTTCTCCCGATGGCCAGTTATTCCGGGAGATTTACCGCCGAACGCTGCGCCACCTGCTGGAGGGAGCAAAGCCCGCCGATCGGGACAACATCATTGCAGCGGACCAGCGCGACTCGGCCCGCATCTCGCTCGGCCGGCTGACCCGCATCGACACGATCCGCTATGAATTGCCCGAATTCATCGACTACGACAACCCGCTCTGGCATCGGAAACCCGCGCCCTACGCCCACTACGTCGTCGAGGGCTCGGCGGACGGACGCACCTGGACGCTCCTGGCCGACCGCCGTCATGGGCCGTGGCGAGGCAGGAAGACCGATGTTTTTCGCGCGATCGATGTGCGCCATCTCCGCTTCGAAGGAACCTTTTCCACCGGTGAACCTTTTCGCGTCCGGAACGTTGCGGCATTTCGCGCGAATTAGCTCCCGGCGCTAGCTTAGCTAGCGCTCCAGGTCGCGATATATCTCTAGAGCCTGCTCGTAGAGCCCGGCTGCCTTGCTTCCCGGCGGAGTTCTGGGATTGCGCTTCATCTCGTCGATCCATTCGCGGAAGAAGCGCGCATCCTCGCGGCGATCCCACTTTCCGGGAAGCGGGAACGGTCCCGTGTGGCCGAGGCGCACCGTGACATCATTCTTCGCATACACGCGGGCGCTCACCCAACTGTGCCCGGCGGCGTCGAGATCGAGATTCGCCCGGAACCGTCTCCCGGAAGGCGTCCAACGTTGAATCACCTTGCCGTTCGCGATCAGTTCGACACGTTCGAGCGGATCGCGGGATACGGCTTCAATCCGGCCAGTGAGCCGACCCTTGGAATCGGCCTTCGGCTCGAAGAACACCAGCGGCCCGTTTGAGACGATCACCCTGCCCTCTCGCAGACCTTCGTACCACTTCTCCACCGTGAACCCGCCAGTGAGCTTCACGTACATGCGATTGTATCCGACGGGATTGGGCAACACGCCGCTAGCCGCGCCGGCGCTTGGCGGTACCAGCCACCCGAGGTTCCAATAGCGGTACATCAGGTGAAGCGAATAGTCGGAGTAGCCGTGGAGGCCAGCAAACCGAACGGTGTCGCGCTTGCGGCCCCATGCCTCGTTGTCGTACATGCCGTACTGGTCATAGTGGTTGTTGAGCAGGCCCATCGAATCCGGCCGCTCGAGTGCCATCATCACTGGCGTCTCCCACCAGATGGGCTTTTCGAGGTCGAACCAGGGGAACAATTCGCGCTTCTGACGGCGGGCCTGGCGGACGAACTCCATGCCGGGCGGGTCCCACGATTCGGTGCTCCGTTGGCCATCGGCGAGCACCTTGTCGAACCCCAACGCCGAGGACAACCCGTGCAGCATCCAGGCCCCGCCGCCGCGCTCATCTTCTCCGTTGGTGACGGTCATCCAATGGTTACGACCCGTCTGCCGGACCCAGTCGCCGGGCAGCGCCGGACCAGCCCACAGGTTTTGCCGGTTCCACATCGTGAAAACAATCGCGAGATTGAGGTCCTCCGCTTCGAGCAGGAGCGGCGTATCTTCCATCCTTCGGTGGACGTGCATGTCGCCGCTCCACCACCCGCGATCCCGCATGCGGATCCACGGCCGCAGTTTCATTTCGAGGCTGGCCGGACGCACTTCGGTCAATTCCACCTCGCGCACGTTGCGTTCGTACTCCAGACCGTGTTCGGCGATCACGCGATAGCGGCCTGGCGGCGTCCTTACGGTCACCGTGCCCTTGGCCACAAACGAGCGCAGGTACGGCGATCCTGTATCGGGCCGTCCGGGCGGGCGGCTCAGCAAGGATCCGGTGGCCTGATACATCTTGCCATCGGGGCCGTGCACTTCCAGGCGAGCCGCGGCTGGATGCCCACGCTCATCGCGGATTTCGATCCGGAGATCGGCCGCCCAAGCCGGCAATGCGAAGAAGAGGGCGGCAGCAGCGACTGATTGCGGTGCGTGCATCGCCTCAAATGATGCCATACCCGTTGGTTTGGGCGACGCGGATATGATGACATCATGATTTGCCGAGTGCTCCTCCTCGCCGCCATCTCTCTCGCGTCAATAGCCCAGACACTCCCCCGCTACGACATCTACCGCGCGGCCGGGCGCATCGTCGTCGACGGCAAGCTGGATGAGCCCGCGTGGCGGCAGGCGCCCGCCACCGGCGAATTCCATTTCAACTGGTGGAAAGCGGGCGAAAAGGAGCAGACCGTCGCGAAGATCCTTTGGGACGACGAGAATCTGTACGTCAGCTACTACTGCCACGACAAACACATCGCCGCGGAGGTGTTGGAGCGGCACGGACCGGTCTCGCTCGACGACGCCGTGGAGATCTTCGTGAGCCCGAACCCCGCCAAGGTTAGTAACTATTACGGTTTTGAGATGAACGTGATCGGCACCTCGCTCAACTTCCTCCGTGCCGATTGGTACCGGGGCCCGCTTCAGTGGGAGCCCGACGGCGTCCGGCTCCGCACCTCGTTTCACGGCCTTCGAGCAAAGCAGGATTCACCGGACGACGATCACTGGACCCTCGAACTGGCGATCCCGCTCAGCAACTTCGCCAAGGATGCCCCGCGCATCCCGCCGGCGGAAGGCGACCAGTGGCGGCTCAACCTGAACCGGGCGGGCGGGAGAACGAACGCCCAGTACAGCACGTGGTCGCCCGTGCCCACGGACCGCCCGAACTTCCATCAACCGGAATCGTTCGGCCATGTGCGCTTCGTCAACCGGCCGCCGGTAAGGATGGAAGCCTTTAATGCCGTAAGTCCTGGCAAGCTGGTGATCGAGCGGCCGACGCTGATCTGCCTTGGGTTCGAATGGCCGATATCAGGCGACGACAACCGGAACTCCTCCGTGGATCTGAGCTACCGGGAAGTAGGCGAAGGCGCCTGGAAGGAGGCGATGCCGCTTCTGCGAATGGGCGGCGAGAAGGTGCTGCGCAAGGATCTCGGTGTCGACTACACCGTCCCCGAGATGTTCGCCGGCAGTATCCTCGATCTGGCTCCAGACACCGAATACGAGGTCCGGTTGCGGATGCAAGATCCGGACGGAGTTCGGGGCAAGGCCGAGAATACGGTGAAGGTGCGCACGCGCGCCGAGCCTCGGGCCGCGAGCAACGGGAGGGTGCTTCATGTTTATCCTCCCGGCTGGACCGGTCCGAAAGACGAGCCCTCGTTCACCGGACTCAAGAAGGCGTACTTCGGCTCCGGCAACGGAGACTGGTCCGTGCTCAGCGAGCGCCGGGTCCGGTCCGGCGACATCATCATGGTGCACGCGGGGCTGTATAAAGGAGACCGCTTGCGATACTCCGATCCGGCGGGCTTGGACTTCGACGGCACCTACCATCTGACGGCCAAGGGCACGCCGCAACGCCCGATCGTGATCCGCGGCGCCGGCGACGGAGAAGTGATCTTCGACGGCGATGGCGCACACACGCTCTTCGATGTGATGGCCGCCGACTATCACATATTCGAAGGACTCACCATCCGGAACGCCGACATCGCCTTCCAGGCCGGCATCAAGGATGTCGCCGGGGCGAAGGGGCTCACGGTTCGCCGTTGCCGCATCGAAGAGGTGGGCATCGCGGTGAACGGACAGTATGCCGGTTCTCACGATTTTCTGGTTACCGACAACGTGATGCTTGGGCGTGACGACCGCTACCGCCTGCTCGGGTGGTACAACCCCGGCATCTATGGCGGCAACCGGCTCAAGAGCTATCACGCGGTAAAGGTCTATGGCGGAGGGCACGTGGTGAGCCACAACTACATCGCCTTCTTCCACGACGGCATCTCCGTCTGTACCCACGGCACACCGGACCGTGAGGAGGACCATCGCGCCTCCGCGATCGACTTCTACAATAACGACATCCACCTGATGGCCGATGACTTCATCGAGGCCGACGGCGGTGTGCACAACATCCGCGTGATGCGAAATCGCGGAGTGAACGCGGCGCAGTGCGGGCTGAGCGCGCAGCCGGTCTATGGGGGCCCCGCCTACTACATCCGCAACGTCCTCTACCACGTGCCCACGGGCTGCGGGCTGAAGTTCAACGTGAAACCAACCGGCATGGTGCTCTATCACAACACGATGATCACCGAAGCGCTGCCGGGCGACATCTTCTCGAACACCCACTCGAGGAACAACCTGTTCCTCGGCATCGACGCACCGGAGCGTCCTGTGTTTCTGTTCTCGAACGCAACCGCCTACTCGACCTTCGATTACAACGGGTACCGCCTGAACCCGAAATCGAAGGACCAGTTTCGATGGATCGCACCGAAGACCGGCGTGCAGCGCGACTATAACCTGAACCGCTCGAACGCACAACGGTTCGGTTCCCTGGCCGAACTGAGGGCGGCGACTGGTCAAGAAACGCACGGCGTCGAGTTGGATTACGACGTCTTTCAGAACCTGCGGCCGCCTGACGCGTCCAAGCCGCACGCAATCTACAACGCACAAGAGCTCGACTTCCGGCTCGCGTCCGGCGGCAAGGCAGTGGATGCGGGCGTGCGCGTTGCCAACGTGAATGACGGTTTCGCGGGAATGGCGCCGGACCTGGGCGCCTACGAAGCCGGGCAGCCACCGCCAGTGTACGGACCCCGTCCCCAGCCCTGAGGTCGAAGGGCCGCCTTCGTTCACGCCAAAGGTCTCAGGAAACTGTAACCAACGCCTCGGCGATCGGCCCTTGCGACACGGAGTCAATCCGGATCTCCGCGGTCAGCAGCCGCCGAACTCCGTCTCCTTCCTTGGGAGCCGTTGCCCGCAGCGCGAGTTCGGCCCGGCCTCCGGCGGGAATGGAGACGCTTGTGTAGCCCGGCTCCGTGGTCCAGCCCGAAGGCGCAATCAACCGGGCCTCGAACGTCTTCTCCTCGTCGAAGTTATTGCGCAGCAGTAGCCGGAAATTCTGCTCTGCTCCGGGCGCGACTTCCGACAAATAAGGAAGCAGCCTCGCCCAGAAGAGATCGATGTAGTGATCCGCCGGTTCGCCCACCAGCCGCCGGAACACGCGCTCCTTGCGGCGAATGTAATCCGCATATTGGTGCAACGAGGCCGGGCTGCACGGCCACACGCCCCAATGACCTGGACAGATCAACTGCGGCTGGATCTCCTCCATCACTTCGATGCAGCGCCGGTGCATCCATAACTGAAAGCTGTTGCGCAGCACCGTGGTTTGGAACGGCAGATGTTCGGTCTTCCCGGCCAGGAAGACGTCGTGCATGAACCAGTTGTCGCCCGTGAACGCGACCTTCCGGCCGTCGATCTCGGCCGATAGCACCGAATGATACTCTGTTTGCCCGGGCGCGAAACGAACCTGAAACGTGTATTCCTCCCACTGGAACATCTCGCGATCGCGTAGCACCCGGTCCACGCGGATCGGCTTCGGGAACACGCACGGTGTGGAAGCCCACGCAGCCGGCTCCCGGATGACTTCGGCAACCACGTCGAGCGCCCAGCATTGCGTCCCATAGTGACGCTGCAGATGCGGGATACCGCACGTGTGATCATCATGGATGTGCGTGGGCACCACCAGGTCGAACGACGTGACGCCGTAGTCGCGGCGCAATTCCTCCAGATGATGTTCGATGAATCGCATCGTCTCCAAACCGCCATGATCGGCAAAGATATGCATATGCGCGAAGTAGGAATGGCCATAATCGATGAACATGGCCTTTCCTGATCGCGACAGAAGCACGTAGAAAAACGAGCAGGTCCAGGGACCGCCCCACAACAGATGCTCCGACAACGCCACGAGCTTTGGCTCCGGCAGGAACTGCGCCTCAGGAATGCTGTCACGGCCGGCCACGCGCATGCCTCGTCCCAGCAAGGCGAGTTCCATAATGGATCGCTCCAGGCGATCGATATCCTCTAGCGGTGACTCGATCGGATCGCCATGGGAGGGCAGCAGCAGTGGGGCTCCGCTGAAACGGCGGGCCGCTATCGGTTCGCCCTTCAACAGGGCACGAACGGCCTGGATGGATTGAAGCGTGAAGAGAGCACCGGCGGTGTCGCTGTAGGTGTACTCCATTGCGTGGAGTTGATACAGCACTCCGCCCTTGGCCATGAGATCCCCGCTGAACACGATGAGCCTGCCGTCGATGTTGGCGGCAAGCGCGACCGACCCGGGAGTGTGGCCTTTCGCTGGAAGCACGAAGAAGCGGTAGCCGCGCCACTCGAACTCCTCGTAGTCGGCAAGCGAAGCCGACACCGGCACATTCGCGCCGACAGTGAAAAACGTATTGCGGTCATCGTAGTTGTCGAATACGCGCCGCGTCTGCCAGAACAGCTCCGCTTTCTCGAACAGGTGGCGCTCGTGTTCGGGAACGGCCAGGGCCGCTCCCGCAAGCACCAGACGCTCATCTCCCCAGCACTGGTCGCGATGGTGATGCGTGTGGAGAACCCATTCCACTCTGCGCACGCCGAGTGCTTCGAGGTGGTCGAGGGCGGCTCCCGATCCCCCGTCGATCAACAGCGCGGCCTCACCGTCGACGATCGCGTAGACATTGCAGGTGTCACGCAGCCAAAACAGATGCTCGGAGATTTGCGAGAAGCTCATGGACGCCTCAGGAATTTGGATCAACGATAGATCGGCTCCAGCCGCTCGCCGATGTATCTACGGCAACGGGAGAGGCTGTGCAGCGGACTTACCGGAGCGTAGTGATGGTCAATGGTGATCCAGCCCCGGTATTGGACCTTCTTCAGGATCGCTGTCAGTGCCGGCAGGGGCACCTCTCCATCGCCGAAATCCTGGTTGCAGAGCATGAACGTCGCCTCCTGCGTGCCGGCCTTTTCGATCCGGCCGTTGGGCAGATGCAGGTCGCTGGTGGCGTAAACGTACTTGGCGTCGACATAGTCCATCGAGATCAGGCGATGCGCGTACTTCTCGAATAGCCCGCGAATGTCGCAGCCTCCCAGGTATAGGTGGATCGTATCGGGCGACCAGTTGAATCGCTTCGGGTCCGTCAGCGAAAGCATCAGTTCGACCTCGTCCTGATTCTCCACAAGCTGGCCTTGCGAGTGGTTGTGCGATCCCGAACGGATACCGTAGCCGAGCGACAACTCGCCCAGCCGGTTCCAGAAATCGCAGGCGATCTTCATGTGGTGCCGCACCAGCACTTTGTTGGGCCGGCGCGGCGAGAACACGGTCAGCACGTCGGAGCCAAAGTGCTTCAGCATCTTGCAGGCCTCGTGCGCGGAAGCAAGGATCGAGGCGTGCGCGGCAGGGTTCGAGGCGTCGCCGCCAAACGACAGCGTCGCCAGCCGCAGTCGGCGGCGCGACAGTTCCTTCTCGAGGACCGCCGCCGGCATGTTATACGTCTCGAGAGACTTCGGCCAACCGGTAAGGCGAAAACCGTCTAGCCCGGCATCCTTGATCACGTCGAGCATATCGGTGAAACGGGCCGAGCCGTCCGTCTTCCACTGGGTCGATGTCCAAAGGAACATACTCGCCGCCCAGGAGATGTTGCGGCCGGACGACTGGGCCACGGCACGCTCGCGAAGCGATGCAAGGGCCGCGGCCATCAGGTGGAGATTGCGGCGCCGGGTCATCACGCGCATTGCCTCGCTTTGCGTTTCCCATCGTGGGCAGACGCCAAAGTGATCCGGTCGACTCGAATCGCATCCCAACGACGCAGGAGCATGGGGTCAATGTATCACGATGCCGTGTGGGCGCCCCATCCAGAATGAGGTAACGAGTCTTCTCCAAGGCCACTCGCCGATCAAGCTGACGAAGGCTACCTACCGCCCACGATGGATTGAGGCTGCGCTGAGTGGGCGACCTCCTACCGCACCCGGTACCGCCGCCACACCTCCAGGATATCCTTGCCGCGAAAGCGAATCGTCCGGTCATCCAACACCTCCGCCGAGGTCCGAAACTCGGAATCGAGCGGCAATGAGTTCCGCGTCGTGTACTCCACCTCGAGCGTCGCCGGGCTCGACACGACGTACGGCTTCACCTTGCCGATCTTCGCCACGCTCCGCTTGGCCGCCATGCGGATCCGTGCTCGCGCCTCCTCCGCCGAGAGGCTGATGCACACGTAGCGCCCGATGCCTTCCTTGACTTCCACCATCTCGGCGTCCGGGACGATCTCCCGCAGTTCCTCCACGGCGGCTCGATCGCCCGTCAGCAGGATGGCTGGAATCCCGAAGTGGCCGGCCATCGCCGCGATCACGTCGATTTCGCCCACCGGCTTTCCGTTCAACTTCATAGTCTGAATGCCGAGCGAACTATAGCTGTGCGCCATGATGCCGCCCCGCACATTCGCTTTGCTGTGCTGCCCCACGTAGGCAACCGCGCTGAACTTGCGCTCCATCAGCATCGACGCGTTCAACCCGCCCATCACCAGTTTCGCCTTCGGATGGATCGTCAGCGTCGATAGCGTCTGGCTCCCGTCGTGACCGTCCCAGACGATCACTTCCTTCGCCCCGCCTTCCAGGAAACCTTCCACCGCCGCGTTGATCTCGCCGGTGAGCAACTGCCGCATCTCGGGATCTTTGGGGTCGGTCTGCTCCTGCCGGCATACGCCGCCAACGCCCTCGGCATCGGTGATCAGAAAGATTGTTTGCGCGTGCAGGGCCGCCGCGGCCACCGCCAGTAGAGCTACCATTCGCATCATACGGGGCAGTATACGCGCGGCGCGGCATGGCCGTCCAATGGGCTATGCTTCCCCGTATGAAGAATGCCGTCATCGCCGCGTTGCTCGTCACCGCGCCCATGCTCTGCCAGAAGACCCACACCGAGATCGTGAAGCCCACCACCCCGCGGGACGACGCCAAGGCGAACTCGGATTCGGTGCCAGGCGTCTACGCCATCGACACCCAGTTCCAGCGTGTGCTGATCCTGCGATTCAAATACCAGACCGACCTCCTCGGCGGGCTGGAGGAAATGGTGGCCAAGCACAACATCCGGAACGCGGTGTTTCTTTCCGGCATCGGCTCGGTGCGGAACTATCATGTCCACTCGGTGAGCAACCGCGAGTTTCCATCCAGGAACGTTTTTGTGAAAGACCCTGCCACTCCCGCCGATATCGTGTCCATCAACGGCTATGTGATCGGAGGCCGTATTCACGCCCACATGACGCTGACCGACGGGGATAAGTCCTGGGGCGGCCATATCGAGCCCGGCAACCCGGTATTCACATTCGCGATCGTTACTTTAGGTGTGCTCGCCGACGGCGTGGATCTATCCAAGGTGGACGACAAAACTTACCGGTAGAGCCCGCGGACCTGATTCCAGCGCACGCGCAACAGATCCAGAAACATGTCCAGGCTGTCCCGGAACATCGAAACCTTGGTTCCGTCCACATGGTTCCAACGAACCGGGACTTCGATCGTTTTGAAACCACGCTTCCGGGCAATGAAAAGCGCCTCCACGTCGAATCCAAAGCGCTCCAACTGCAGCCGGGAGAACACTTCGCCCGCTGCGCGCTTGCGAAATAGTTTGAAACCGCACTGGGTGTCCCAGAACGGCAAACCCACCAGCACGCGCATCATGAGATTGAAGAAGCGCCCCGCCGTTTCCCGGAACACCGATTGATGCACGCCAATCAGATTCCGGTTCAGTGCGCGAGATCCGATGGCGACATCGGCCCCTTCTTTCTGCACGCGGTCGAACAATTTGTCCAGTTCGTCGATGGGCGCGGAAAGATCCGCGTCGCTGAACAGCACCCAATCGCCGGTGGCCTCGAGCATCCCGTGCTTCACCGAGTATCCCTTGCCGCGATTGCCCGGATTCTTGAGCAGCCGCAGCGCCGGGTACCGTTTTCGCAACCCCTCCACCAGCGCCGCGGTGCCATCGGTGGATCCATCGTCCACTACCAGAATCTCCACGGGACGAAATTCGGAGCCAGCCAGATAGCCGGAAACCGCGGCGAGCGTTGAGGGCAGCCGCTTCTCTTCGTTATATGCCGGGATCACTACCGAAAGCGAGGTCAACGGTCCATTATAATTGAGACTTATCCGCATTCCCAAGGGAGACCTGTTTGTCGCTCGAAGACGATCTGCTTCGTCAACGTGTCAATCGCATCGCCGAAATTGAAGCTCTCGGCTTTCGTTCTTACGGACAGCGATTCGATGCCTCTCACACTGTCGGTGAGGCCCTCGCCGCCGGCAACCCTCACGACGCCGCGAAGCTGGACGCCGATCGGCCCCGCGTCACTCTCGCCGGAAGGATGATGACCATCCGCCGCATGGGGAAGGCCGGCTTCGCGCACCTACAACAAAACGGTGAGCGCATCCAGATTTACGTGCGCAAGGACACCGTCGACGAGACCGCCTGGAAGCTTTGGGATCTGCTCGATCTCGGCGACATCATCGGCGTGGAAGGCTACCTCTTCCGCACCCGCACCGGCGAGTTGAGCGTCCACGCCGACAAGTTGCACTTCCTCGCCAAGACGTTGTTTTCGATGCCCGAGAAATTCCACGGTATCGAGGACGTCGAGATCCGGTACCGCCAGCGATACCTGGACCTTATCGCGTCGCCGGAGTCGCGAAACGTGTTCGTTACGCGCGCCCGGATCATCAGTTCGCTCCGGCGCCAGCTCGAAACGCGGGGCTTCATCGAGGTGGAGACACCGATGATGCAGCCGATCCATGGCGGCGCTGCCGCGCGGCCTTTCAAGACGCACCACAACACGCTCGACCTCGATCTGTATTTGCGCGTGGCGCCAGAACTCTACCTCAAGCGGCTGGTGGTGGGCGGGCTCGAGCGCGTCTTCGAGATCAACCGCAATTTCCGCAACGAGGGCGTCTCGACGCACCACAACCCCGAGTTCACGATGCTCGAGTTCTATCAGGCCTATGCCGATTACGAACTGCTGATGGACTATTCGTGCGAGCTTCTGGGTGAAGTGGCGCGAGAAGCCACGGGATCATCCGTCGTCACCTACGACGGCCGTCAACTCGATTTCGGCAACTTTCGCCGCTTCACGATGCGCGAGGCTGTGGTCGAGTTCTGGCCTGAGGCGGACAAGCCGACGCCCGACAACGTCGCCGACCCCGAATGGCTCTCTCGCCACTCGCGAAAAGCCACTGCCGGCGAGCAACTGGTCGACATCTTCGAGCGTGTGGCCGAGGAGCATCTGTTCGAACCCACCATCATCTACAACTACCCGGTGGAAGTCTCGCCGTTATCCAAGAACAGTATCGAGGATCCGGCGTTTACCGACCGGTTCGAGATCTATGCCGCCGGCATGGAAATCGGCAACGCCTTCACCGAGCTCAACGATCCGCGTGAGCAACTGCGCCGCTTCGACATGCAACTGGCGATGCGCGAGCGCGGCGACGACGAAGCCCACCGCATGGACGAGGACTATATCCGCACACTGTGCTACGGGCTGCCGCCGACCGGCGGCGAGGGGATTGGTATCGATCGCCTCACGATGGTGCTGACCGGGTCCAAATCGATTCGCGACGTCATCCTGTTCCCGCTGCTTCGTCCCGAGGGAGCGATTGGCGTCGCCGACCTGCTCCGGGATCTCGAGAGCGGAACCGCCTAGTGTTTCGATCGTTTCCATTTTTCGTCGCCCTTCGCTATCTCACCGCGCGCCGCAAGCAGACCGTCCTCTCCATCGTCACAGTGATTTCGGTGGCGGGAGTGGCGGCCGGCGTGATGGCGCTGGTGCTGGCCATGGCCATCACCAACGGATACCGCACCGCGCTGCAGACGAAACTGATCGGCGCGACCGCGCACGTCTGGGTGATGGAAAAGGAAGTGTCGTCCGGCATTCCCAATTGGCGCGAAGTGAGCGAGAAGGTCAAGTCCATTCCTCATGTTCGCCACGTTTCGCCTTCGCTCTATGACGGCGTGATGTTCAACGGACCGATACAAGCCACACCGGGGGTACTGAAGGGGATTCTTTCGCCCGACCGCGCCGCCGTACCCGACGCTCTTCGCCACCTGAAAGCCGGACGGTTCGAAAGCTGGGATCTTGCGCGCGGCCACCAGCCGATCATTCTCGGATCCAATCTCGCCGATCAGCTCGGCGTGAAAGTGGAAGACACGGTGGGTGTCATCAGCCGCTATGGCGATCAAACACCGTTCGGCCCCAAGTATACCCAGCACCGGTTCCGCGTGATTGGCATTTTCGAGACCGGGCTATTTGACCTCGACAGCTCCTGGGCCTATACGTCGATGAAAGCGGTCCAGGACATTCTGGGTCTGCAGGACGTGGCCAACGCGGTGGAAATGACGCTCGACGATCCGGACCGCTCCGACGCCGTGGCGAAGGAAGCCGAGAAACTGGTAGGCCCCAAGCTGGGCGCATCGGATTGGAAGCAGCACAACCGGCGTCTGCTCAGCGCCCTGCAAGGCGAGCGGATGGTGGCGATGATCACCATCGGGCTGATCCTCCTGATGGCCGTATTGAACATACTCACGTCGCTCACGATGATGGTGATGGAAAAGCACCGCGACATCGCGATCCTGATATCCATGGGGGCGCGGCAACCTGTCATCTCGCGAATCTTCGTTCTCCAGGGTATCCTCATCGGCATTGCAGGCACGGGGATCGGGCTGATTACCGGGCATATCCTTTGCTTCGTCGCCGAGCGCTACCAGCTACTCCGCCTTGACCAGGCCGTCTATTCCTTGAACTACGTTCCGGTGCTTCCGCGGCTGTCGGACTCGGTCTGGATTTCGCTGGTCGCCATCGCCGTCAGTTTCCTCGCCACGCTGTACCCGGCGCGCGGCGCCACACGGATCGCGCCCGCCGAAGCGCTTCGCTTTCAGTAACCGCGCCATGTGCGGCATTGCCGGATTCACCCATCTCGACGGCTGCCCGGACGCGGCCATTATCCGACGTGCGGCGGAATCCATCCGTCATCGTGGACCCGATCAGCAGGGCGTCTTCGAATCCAGCGTCGTCTCGCTGGCCGCGGTGCGGCTGAAGATCCTCGATCTTGCGACTGGCGATCAACCGATTACACGTGAAGGGACGACCATCGTGTTCAATGGCGAGATCTATAACTTCCGTGACTTACGCCACGAACTCGAGTCGCAGGGACATCGCTTCCAGACGCAGTGCGATACCGAAGTCGTTCTTCAAGCATGGCTTGCCTGGGGCAAGCGGGCTTTCGAGAAGTTACGCGGCATGTTTGCGCTGGCCATCTGGAGTGAGGCCGACCGGACGCTCACCCTCGCGCGGGACCGGCTGGGCATCAAGCCTCTCTACATCGCCAGGCGGGGCCCAGACCTGCACTTCGGTTCCGAACTGAAAGCCTTGCTTACGCATCCCGACCTCGAACGGCGTCTCAATCATCGTGCGCTCCCGCTCTACCTGTCACTGAATTACCTCCCGCAGCCGTTCACGCTCATCGACGGGATCGAGAAACTTGCGCCCGGCACATGGCTCCAATGGCGCAAGGGTGAGACGACCACCGAAACCTACTGGGCACCATCATTCGCGCGAGTGGACTCGCGAATCAGTTTCGACGACGCGAAGCAACAGCTCGACACCCTGCTCGACCGCTCCGTTCAAGAACACCTCCTTTCCGATGTACCTCTCGGCGTCTGGCTCTCCGGCGGACTGGATTCTTCCACGATCACTCACTACGCCACACGCCACTTCCCCGGCAAGCTCAAAACCTTCTCGGTGTCATTCCGGGGGCGGGGCTTTGACGAGAGCCGATACTTTCAGCAGGTGGCGGCCGCGTTCGACACCGATCACCACGAACTCGACCTGTCCCCTGATGAGGACATTCCCGCCGCCATCGAGAGCATCGCGCATTTTTCCGACGAACCCTCCGCCGATGCCGGCGCGCTGCCTGTCTTTTTTCTCGCCCGGATGACACGGCAGCACGTCACCGTCGCCCTATCGGGCGAAGGCGCCGATGAGTTGTTCGGCGGCTACCAGACCTACCTCGCCGACCGATACGCCCGTTGGCTACGTCCCTTTCCCAAGCCGGTCTTGCAGGCGCTTCGCGGCATAGCGGAGTTACTGCCTGCCTCCGACGACAAGATCGGTTTCGACTACAAGGCGAAGCGCTTCCTCGACGGCGCGATGCTTCCTCCGGCCTTGGCGCATGTGTTCTGGAACGGCGCCGCGCCGCTTGACGGGTTCGCCAGGGAATTGGAAACGGCATTCGCCCCGCTACCGCGCGAGGCCGGTTACCTCAACCAATTCCTTTATCTGGACCAGCGTCTCTATCTTCCCGACGATATTCTGAACAAGAGCGACCGTATGTCGATGGCGCATTCGCTCGAGGTTCGCCCGCCGTTTCTGGACCACCGGATCGTCGAGTTCGCCGCTACGCTACCGGAGGAGTTCAAGATTCGCGGATCCAAACTGAAGTTCATCCTCCGCGAGCTGATGCGCGACAAGTTACCCGCCGCGGTGATCCATCGGCCCAAGGAAGGCTTCGACATCCCGGCGCATCATTGGTTTCGCACGTCGCTGCGGACGTTCCTTCGCGACACGATCACGGAACGCGCGGTTCGTGACTCCGGCCTGTTCGAATGGTCCGCCATGAAGCGGCTGATGGACGACCATGACCGCCGGCGCATCAACGCCGGATACAGGCTGTGGGGGCTGCTGATCCTGTTTCTATGGATGGAGCAGTGGGGAGTCGACACGAGGCGTTGAGTTTCTCAGCCGCCAGCATCCCGGCAGGGGGCAGTCTCGCGCGGTGGCTTTGTTTCCGCAAAATTGTTTTTTGGGGCCTGCGGTGGCTTTGTTCCGACAGATTGCGTTTGCAGCGCATCTTCTTCGGGACGGCATTGCACGGCACTGGTTGATTCGGAGCTCGTGGGCCGTTCGCGGGGGTACGGATTGGAGCGTCGATTCGTTTCATCTCAACGGAGATCGTAGCGTGGAGGCCGGTGAGACGCGTAAACCCAGTTCTGGCAAGCAGAGCCAAGGCAAGGAGTTATGAATTTTGGTGGGCGTGAAACGCCGCTGGCTTTGGGACTGAGAAACCGGCGTTCGGGTGGAATAGCCGTCGCCCAGTGTCTAGAGTTGCCCGCTTCGAAGCCGTGCCGTATGGAAGGCTGGATCCAATGGAGGCCCACCGTGTTTTCGCGGCTCAGCGGTATCTTCCGCCGCGGCGATGCAGATCGATTCACTCGATTCCATCGGCCCGCTGCCTTTTTCAGAAGACCGGCGAACTCAAACCGGCCGAAGATCCGACAAATTCAACGGCCGAATAGAATCACTTCAATGGAGGGGGAGGCGGCGGCGGCGGTGGAGGTATCATCCATTTCGGATCGGGCGGAAATAGTTGCGGGGCCACGTTTCCGGTTTGTTCGACCGGTGCGAACGAGATTGCTCCGGATCTTGGCCGCTGCTTTGTCCTGCGGTTCCAGTCACCGGCCTCCGCACTGGCTCGTGAAGATTCCTCCTTCGTGGCGGCCACGTAGCTCTGGAGATCTTTGACTAAGCTCATGTAACGACTCGGATACGGATCTTCAGGATCGATCTCGAGTGCGCGCAGTAAGTTTCGGACGGCTTCGTCGAGCAGTGGAGTGACTTGCGAATGAAGAGACTGTCTAACTTCTTCGCTTGGAAGCGGAAGAGGGAAGGTCCCCGAGGACCGAATGAGCTCAAAAGCCCTTTTCCAATCGATCACGCCGCAAACGTAGTTGGCGAACCTGTGCTCGGGATAGATCTCCAGGATCTGCTTGTACCAATGCTTTGCCTCGGTCAGGCGGGATGCACGAGTGGCCCCAGGCGAATCGGTGTCGTTGTCCAGCCAGTCGAAATAAAGATATGCCAGATACTCCATCGCCAGGGCATTTCCACGATCGAGTTCGATGGCCCGCAGGAGGTTCTCTTCGGCCCGCCTCCCATGCGTCGCGTTCAGAGTCGCAAGGGCCTCGCGCACTCGTTCGATCTCGGCACTGATGTCGTCTTCGGACCAAGACGGCTCTTCAGTAGCCAAATAGAATTCCGGAATTAGGTCGGTGGACCCGTTCTGATATTGGAAGAGGCAGATAACTCCGAAACACAGCCGCGCCTCCACCGAGCCGGGGTCTGCCGTTACAGCTTTTTCGAAGTGAGCATACGCTTCGGATAGCTGCATTTGCTGGTAGGCCAGCTTGCCTTGATCGATCCATTTCCGGGCCGGGTCAGTGCCGGGCTGCATCGCTTGACTATACCAGTTCTGCCCTATTGTGGGCAGTATCGAGTCAGCTGTCGTCGATCATCTGAAAACGTAGTTTTCTGTGCATGGGGCCGGAGGCACGACCATCGGCCCGCCTTCACCGGAGACCGAATCGTCCAAGCCGCCGCGCGCGATACCGGCGGCAACAATACGAGTTGGCAGGCCGTGGGCACCATCACGGTACGCTGACCGGGCGGCGAAATCCGCAGCCAAA
The DNA here is from genome assembly GCA_041394885.1 of Bryobacteraceae bacterium. Classification (GTDB taxonomy): domain Bacteria; phylum Acidobacteriota; class Terriglobia; order Bryobacterales; family Bryobacteraceae; genus DSOI01. Next base: position 161,783 of record JAWKHI010000013.1, read on the forward strand.
TCGGCATCCGGGATTTCATGAAAGCCGCCCAAAGGAGGTCTGGCCATACCGCGCCTCGAACGCCTCGCGGGCGACTGCGTGCT
>JAWKHI010000014.1:0-157327 GCA_041394885.1 Bryobacteraceae bacterium
ATCCATGTTCCTCGATCACTCGGACGATACATTTGGCCTGGTTCTCCTGGCCCGGCCAGTCCAGAGACATTCGAAAGGTTCTCTGTGGAAAGGGCAGCTTCGTTTCGCCGCCGATAGCGGCGCGAAGCAAGCTGATGTCGAGCAGTTCGGCCTCGGGATCCGGCGCCGCCACCACGCCGTAGCGATACTCCAGGGCGCGTTGGCGCAGCGGGCGCGCATGGGTGAGTCCGATGGCGGCGAGTATTTCGACGAGGGGATAGCCGATCGTGGAGATGTTACCGTGTTCGTTCAGCGAGAAACCAATCTCCATTGGTACATAGTCACGGCGCCAATCGAGGCGAAAACTGCTGCTCTGTTCGGCCGCGAGCGAGAACGGATCTTCGGCAGCTTCGGCACACCGGGAGCGCACGATATCGAGAGCGTCGCGAGCGAGCGCGGCTCCTGGGTAGCCTCCGGCGCCAGCCCAGAATTTGACGTTGTCACGAGAGGTCTTGCGCCGGTCTTCGCCCCAATGATTGATGGGGATCTTGACAGGACTCTGACCGCCCTGTGTCTGGACCTCTTCCAGTATTGCGGGCAGGGTGGCCGGACTGTCTGGAAGAGGGAAGGGGAATGGATCGCCTTCCTCCCGGTACTGGGTCTCGACGCTCCACTTGGATGTGCCAAGGGTGGAGCCCCTGGGCGCCTCGGACAGGACCGTTGCCCGAGCAAGGAACTCGAGTACTCTCTCGACTGGGTTGGCACCGGTTGCGGCGCGGATATGGAAGCGGACGTTCGTTGGGGCGGCCCAGTCGAAGCTACCCTCAGCGTTTCCGCAGAGGACGTCCGCGGCTTCGAGGAAGCCCAGGCACGCAAAGACCTGACCGGGATTGAATAGATCCACTGGGATGGAGGCTTTAGCCATCAGGCGGGCTCCTGGCGATCGAGTTCGCGCGACGCTTGCTGGTCGGCGGCACGTAGGAGCGACTCCCACCACGCGAGACCCCAGGGTCCCCAACGGCGTTGGAGGCGGACATAGCGGAGCGCTACCTCTTGGGCCAAACCAGTAAGCTGCGACTGCGGCAGATCGTCAAATCCCTCGGCGCCGATGACGGGGCGAGCGCCGCCGTGATGGGCCGCGATCAGGTGGAGCGCCAGATCACGCACTTCGAGGGGTAGTTCCTGGAGCATCGCGTTGTTCGCGGCGTAGCGCGCTGACGCGAGTTCGTGCCGATAACGGGCGAGCAGAACCTGATTGATTGGGCCGCGTGTCTTCGCGTAGGGGCCGCCTTCCGCCGGGGCGTTGAAGGCACGCTGCCATCGGGAAGAGCGTTTGCCTTCGTCGTGGAGCGCCGCCGCGACAGCAAGCATGCGAGGGTAGGGTTCGGGGAGACCGAGGCGCGAGGCGATCTGAGCGGCCTTGTCCTGGGCGAGATCCTGATGGTCCTCCAGAGATTGTTCCTGGGGCGAGGTGGCGCGGTCATGCTCGTTGGTCGAGGTCTGCTTTCGCTTGTCGACGATCAGCCACTCAATGGGGTCGCCTTCATCGGACTTCTTCCAAGCGACGCGATAGCGTTCGAGCCACTCGGAATCGGCGCGGCTCGTTTCGTCTTCCGGTTTGACGACCCGGACCCGGAAAGGGACCGCAGCCCATTCCGGGCCGCCGTTCTCGGCGGTCGGCGGCGCATTTCGACACCCGTTATCCAGCAGGCCTTGCGGGTCGAGGCCGGCAAGACCGGCATGGACAACGAGGGTGGCACCGCTCAGCGTGCGTATGATTCGCTCCTTGATCTTCTTTCGCCTGGCGGCATCGTCATCGCAGAGATCCCCGATGTTCCAACTCTGTGCAGGCTCACCGGCGGGGTCCAAGGCGATGGCGACGAGGCCGTCAAGTTCACCTTTGGAATCCTTGGCGCGATCCATCAGCCAGTCGACCACGCGAAAAGTCTCGGTCTCCAGTGACTCCGCGAGGTGAGGCGGAGCGGCTTCGAAGAATTGCTCTTCATCGCGGACGGGAAGGTATTTTCTCCAAACGACAGTAGTCTGGGGGTCGTCGTCGATCCAGCCTCGCAGCCAGGGTTCTACTTAGGGCGACCGGTGCTCCTGGAGCGAAGTCATTGACCAGGCGTCAACAAGCGCCCGAGAAATCGCGGGACGAAGCGGCTCTGGGGTGACAGCCGCTTGGAGAATGCGAGCAAGTTCGGGGTCCGCGCCCGCCGCAAACTTGCGAGCGCGGATTGCGCCTGGGCTGGCGTCGAATCCACCTTTGGGCAGCGGAGGGAGACTCTGAACCGCCTTGGACCAAGCGTCCCAGATCTCGTCCTCAAGCTTATCGGGCTTCGGGCCGGCCACGACAACGACCCGTGTATCCGATCTCTCGCCGCGACGATTGACTCGGCCGAGGCGCTGAACCATACGCTCCCAGAGGGACGAGGTCAGAAACCATATGGTCGGCGTCGAGGTCAACGCCCACCTCCCCGGCGGATGTAGCAATGAGGAAGGCAGGTTTTCGGGCGCTGCCTTAGAACCAGCAATGTAGCCAAGCTCGCGCAGTAGCACTGCCGCCTGCTCGCGTTCGTAGACGCGGCGGCCTCCTACGAAGAGTTCCAACCTGTCGGGGGCGCCAGTCCTTTTGACGAGGTCTCGGTGGACTTCCTCAGCCACGTTGCGCTCATGACAGAAGACGATGTAGCGGGCGGCATTGGTTCCATCGCCGGAGAGTTTCCACACTTCGGAGGCCAGAGCTTCAGAGAGTTTGGCGCCGGCGTGGAGGGGAACCACGGTTAGCTGTTTGGTTGCGTCGAGGCGTTTGCGGGTGATGGTGCGGGGAGCAAGGTCGGCGTCAGTGAGTCCGAAGGCATTGCAGCCTGTGTCGCGGCCGGTGGCGGAGAGAGACAGAGCTTGCATGGTGGAACGATCGTTCGGAACGCAGGGTCTGACGGGCCCAGTGTATCCGCACCGTTGGCGATGTCACGAAGTAGTTTCTCGAAGGGCGGAACGAGATGAGCCTCGTCGAGGATGACCAAGGTGTCGGCGCCAAGAAATCCGGCCTGATAGGGCCTCATTTTTCGCGAAACGCCATAGCCTTCGAAGAGCAATCGGGAGCCGATCATGTCGACAGTACCGATAATGATGGCGGGTAGAGCGGGGTCTTCGAGCCATCGGCGATTGTCCGCAAACTGGCCGCGCAGGGTGGATATGGGTAGTTTGTCGATACCAAGCGTGCAAAGCAGTTTCTGATTCGCGGCAAGATCGACGGCGACCTGGGTAGCCTGGTCAACGACAGCGCGGCGGTCAACGACATACACCAGACGGCGTGGGAGCGGAGCGCCGGAAGCACGGGCGATCAGCCAGATGGCGATGACGGCGGTCTTGCCCAAGCCCGTCGGGATATCGAGGGCGGACGGGACCTCGCCGGCCATGAACATGGCGAGCAAGTTAGATTGCCAGGGGAAGCAACGTTCCCCTTCGGTGAGCCGAGGGCTTTGCTGAGCAACGCCTCCCGATCGGTGCCGGTTGCCAGCGCGCTGGGGTGCAAGAATATTTCCTTTGGGCGACTGTGCTTGGTATATCATAATCCAAATTAGATCAAATGCAAGCAGGTGGATCTGCTTTGTGCCGACTACTCGCGCGAGATTTTCGAGTAGAAGCCGCTTCTGCTTTGGGGAGCCCCGCATCGCGACCGCCTTTGACGCTCTCGTCCAGAGTTCCATCCTACTGCCATTTGCGAACGGTTTCGTTGTGACTGGGCCGCCCAGCGGGCGGTGGCGGCCATTTGCGAGTGGCGGCCGACGGCGCTGGTCAGCAGGATGCGTTCTGGAGCACAATGGGATCATGGTCACACTCGAAGTCTTGCGGTCAGACTGCCGGAGGGATGTTTTGCGTGTGGCACAGAGACATGGCGCCCGGAACATCCGGGTGTTCGGCTCGGTGGCGCGGGGCGAGACGACGGAGGACAGCGATCTCGATCTGCTGGTGGAGTGGGAACCCGGCCGCGGGCTCCTCGATCACGTGGGACTGGTTCAAGATCTCGAGGAGCTGCTGGGAGTAGAGGTGCACGTTGGCACGGAGGCGGCGTTGCACTGGTATGTCCGCGACCGGATCCTTCGAGAAGCCACGCCGCTATGAAGGACGACGGACTTTACTTGGAGCACATGTTGGAACGGTGCCGGCGGATCGGAAGATTCCTCCACGGCGGGCGCGCCCGTTTCTTCGAAAACGAAGAAACCCAGGACGCCGTAATCCGGAACATCGAGGTTATCGGCGAGGCAGCCAAGCGAGTCTCCGCGGAAACGCGAGCGCGGAAGCCCGATCTGGAATGGAAGCGGATCGCCGGGATGCGCGACGTTTTGATCCATAACTACATCGGGGTTGACCTGAATGAAGTCTGGATGGCCGCGACTCATGATATACCTGAACTGGAGAACGCCCTGGTGGAGCTACTGGACCGGCGGGGAGAGGGCGAGCGGTAAGTCGGAGGGCGATGCGACCAGCGTCGATTCGTCTTGCATCGTGGTCTGAACGGCTGCGGCGGATTCAGTAACAGGAGAAGTCAATGGGAGCAGCGGCAGATCCCGCTCCCGATCCTCGTCCGAGCACTCGGAGCTTGCCGGAGTATCCGCCGGCGTGGATGGTGAATGAGTATGTCTACTGTCCGCGGTCCGAGAGCGCCCCGCGCCGAGCGATTCGAGGTACGCTCTGCGATTGCGATTCGTCGAGCCGATCCAGGGGCCGGTGACGCTCGGGTACGCATCGCATTTCGGATTATGGTTGTTCGTGTGTGAGCGATGAGGCGGCGGGCTCAGGCGGCGCGGTTAGCCGGTGCGTGATGCAACTTCAGCAACTGATTCGCGTGGAGTGGGATCGAGGCATAGGCGACGCCTGAGTCGTCAGTGAACTCGACCTCATAGACGCCTTCGGCCAGGAATTCGACGATCGTGCCGACCTGGCCCCGACGCAACCCCTTTCGGGGAAGGTCCTCAAGGAGGGCTACGACACACAAGAGTTCGAGTTCCGCCATTGCTACACCTAGTCCAATAGTACATGGCAACTGGCCAGGATCGCGAAACACAGTGGCGCTCTTCCGATTCTCTATCCGTCGAGAGAACGTTTGTTCTGGCTACGTTTTGGACCGATCTACCGACCGCTGGCAATCTTTTGCTGTTGGGGGTTGTCCCGCTCTTCGCGAAGCAGGCTGACGCCGGCGCCGTCCGGCAAAGGAGTCAGGCCGGCGACGAACTCGTCGAGTTCCTGGATCGCCCTCATCCTCTCGCGCACTTTGACGGTGTCGTTCACCGTTCCATCTTACTGCCATTTGCCAACGGTTTCGTCGTCACTGGGCCGCCCAACGGGCGGTGGAGGCCAGTGCGAGTGACGGCAGACGGCGCTAGTCAGCCGGATGCGTTTTGAAGCACAATGGGATCATGGTCACACTCGAAGTCTTGCGGTCAGACAGCCGGAAGGATGTTCTGCGTGTGGCACGGAAACATGGCGCCCGGAACATCCGGGTGTTCGGCTCGGTGGCGCGGGGCGAGACGACGGAGGACAGCGATCTCGATCTGCTGGTGGAGTGGGAACCCGGCCGCGGGCTGCTCGATCACGTGGGACTGGTTCAAGATCTCGAGGAACTGCTGGGAGTAAAGGTACACGTTGGCACGGAGGCGGCCTTGCACTGGTATGTCCGCGACCGGATCCTTCGAGAAGCCACGCCGCTATTGAGGAAACGCGCACAACAGACTCGCCGGCCGCGCTGGAGGCGAAGGCCGTTCCTGGGCCGTTTCGGGCCGCGGCCAGCGGCTCGTGCGCTCCCATGAACTCGCCGGCACAACGGAGCTGGGCGGCGGATCCTTTGCTGCCTCGAGTACGCCCCGCCCTGTGCCGGCTACGAACGGCGACGGGCTCTACTTGGAGCACATGTTGGAACGGTGCCGGCGGATCGGAAGATTCCTCCACGGCGGGCGCGCCCGTTTCTTCGAAAACGAAGAAACCCAGGACGCCGTAATCCGGAACATCGAGGTTATCGGCGAGGCAGCCAAGCGAGTCTCCGCGGAAACGCGAGCGCGGAAGCCCGATCTGGAATGGAAGCGGATCGCCGGGATGCGTCATGATATATCTAAGTTGGAGAACGCCCTCGTGGAGCTATTGGACGGGTGGGGAGAGGGCAAGTAGTAAATCGGAGGGAAATGCGGACGAGTTACCTGGTCTGCTACGACATCTGCGACGACAAGCGGCTTCGCAAGGTGTTTCAGGTGATGCGCGGTTACGGCGATCACTTACAGTATTCGGTGTTCGAATGCCAGTTGACGGCGATGGATCTGGCCCGGCTGCGGGCAGATCTGAATTCGATCATCCACCACACGGAGGACCAAGTGTTATTCGTGGACCTGGGGCCGTCTGAAGGTCGCGGCGACCGGGTAATCACGGCGATGGGGAAACCTTACACGAACGTCGATTCGCCTTGCATCGTGGTCTGAACGGCCGCGGCGGATTCAGTAACAGGAGAAATCAATGGGAGCAGCGGCGGCGCCCGCTCCCGATCCTCGCCCGAGCGATCGGAGCTTGCCGGAGTATTTGCCGGCCCGGATGGTGAATGAGTATGTCTACTGTCCGAGGTTGTTTTTCCTCGAATGGGTGGAAGGATTGTTCGCCGAGAGCGCGGACACGGTGGAGGGATCTGCCCAGCACCAGCGCGTGGACAAGGAAGGGAAGGGTCTGCCGGACGCCGATGCTCTGGGGGAGGACGAGCGGCTGCAGACGCGATCCGTGACGATGTCGAGCGAGCGGCTAGGCGTGATCGCGAAGATGGACATCGTGGATGTAGAAGGCGGCGTGGTGACGCCGGTGGACTACAAGCACGGCAAACCAAGGGAATCCGACGCCGGGTTGGAGCTATGGCCGGCGGACCGAGTGCAACTGGGCGTGCAGGCGCTTGTGCTGCGGGACAACGGATACCGGTGCGACGAGGCGGTGGTGTTCTACCAGAAGACGCGCCAGAAGGTTCGTGTACCGGTGGATGCGGGCCTGGTGGAAGAGACCGAGCGAGCGATTGCAGAGGCATGGGAAACGGCGCGGAGGGGCGAGATACCGCCGCCGCTCGAAGACTCGCCGAAGTGCCCGGGGTGTTCGCTGGTCCCGATCTGCCTGCCGGACGAAACGAACCGGCTGGTGCAGATCGAGGAGGCGAGCGAAGCCGAACAACTGGCGCTGTTTCCGGAGGCGGAGCCGCCGCGGAAGGGTCCGGGGCGGGAGGGAGTGCGCCAACTGGTGAGCGCGCGGGACGAAAAGCGGCCGGTTTACCTGAATACGCAAGGGCTGCGAGTGGGGAAGCGGGGTGAAGTGCTGCAGGTGAAAGAGAAGGAAAGTCTGCGGCAGGAGGTGCGGATCCATGAGATGAATCAACTGAATCTGATGGGGAATGTCCAGATCTCGACGCAGGCGGTGCAAACGTTGTGCGAGGCGGGTGTGCCGGTTTGTTACTTCTCAATGGGCGGATGGTTTTACGGGATCACGGTGGGGATGAACACGAAGAATGTGTTTTTGCGGCGGCGGCAATATGACGGGTCCGCGCAAGAGTGGCTGCGGTTGGCGCTGGCGCGGCGGTTGGTGGCAGGGAAGGTGAGGAACCAGCGAACGTTGTTGATGCGGAATCACGTGGAGCCGAAGGGGCTTGTGCTGGAACAGTTGCGTGAGATGGCGGGGCGCGCGGAGGCGGCGGGCAGTTTGGAGGAGTTGCTGGGATTGGAGGGGAACGCGGCGCGATTGTACTTTGGGGAGTTCGATGGGCTGTTGAAGGCGGACGACGAGGAGGAAATGCCGGCGATTTTCCGGATGGACTTTCAGGGGAGGAACCGGCGGCCGCCCCGGGATGCGGTGAACGCGTTGCTGTCGTTGGGCTACAGCATGTTGGCGAAGGACCTGACGATTGCGTGCTACGCGGTGGGTTTCGATCCGATGATGGGGTTTTATCATGAGCCGCGGTTTGGGAGACCCTCTCTGGCGCTGGACTTGATGGAGCCATTCCGGCCGTTGATTGTGGATTCAGCGGTGATCAGCGCGATTAACACGAAGATGGTGACGCCGCGGGATTTCGTGACGGCGGGCCGGGGTGTGGCGTTGCGGCCCGAGGGGCGGAAGGCGTTTTTCCGGGCGTATGAGCTACGGATGGATGGGTTGGTGACGCATCCTTTGTTCGACTACCGGGTTTCTTACCGGCGGTTGTTGGAGATCCAGGTCCGGCTGTTGGGGCGGTGGCTGGAGGGGAGATTGGGGAGTATCCGGTGTTTGTGACTCGGTGAGGGCGGGGGGGATGGGGCCGCGATCAATTGATCGCGGAAGGTTTCCCTGCGGTGCAGCGCGGTGGCCTCTGTGCTTCAATGAGGCCGCGATCAATTGATCGCGGAAGGGAGCGCTCAGACGAGCGCTCGCGACGCTACGATTTGCTTCAATGAGGCCGCGATCAATTGATCGCGGAAGGTCGTGCTGCTGTGCCTGTTCCCTACTGCTGCGGATCAGAGCTTCAATGAGGCCGCGATCAATTGATCGCGGAAGGGACCACGAAGCTCGGCCATTCGTGCCGTAACGCGCGCTTCAATGAGGCCGCGATCAATTGATCGCGGAAGGGCACTGGCCGCCTCTTACCGTCGCGGTCGGCGCTACCAGCTTCAATGAGGCCGCGATCAATTGATCGCGGAAGGCTACAACAAATCCGCGCCGCCGGGAAGCTGACTGGAGCCATCGAGGCCGCGATCAATTGATCGCGGAAGGGGCAACGTGCTTCCGGTTGGCCGATCTCGCCGAGCTGTCAATGAGGCCGCGATCAATTGATCGCGGAAGGCCGTCGAATGGCGAAAGGCACGGCTGGAACGTAGGCTTCAATGAGGCCGCGATCAATTGATCGCGGAAGGGTCACCGCGCCACCCTCCGACCGCACCGGAGCTTCAATGAGGCCGCGATCAATTGATCGCGGAAGGCCAGTACCGATTACTCATCCGCGCAGGTCCTGGGCTTCAATGAGGCCGCGATCAATTGATCGCGGAAGGGCGAGGAGATGGACTCCTCCGCACCATCCGGAGCTTCAATGAGGCCGCGATCAATTGATCGCGGAAGGGCGCTTCGGCCAAGAAAAGCTTTCGGCATCAGCATCGGCTTCAATGAGGCCACGCGATCAATTGATCGCGGAAGGTCTCAGATACCGAATGCCTGATTCAACCACCATGTGCTTCAATGAGGCCGCGATCAATTGATCGCGGAAGGCCTGGCAACTGGCCCGAAGCAACGCGTGGGCCGCGATCAATTTGATCGCGAGAGCCCGCACCAACGGCCCAGTCCTTCTCGAAGCTTCAATGAGGCCGCGATCAATTGATCGCGGAAGGGCGCGCCCGCCGCCGCGCTGAGCCACACGCCCTTCGAGGCCGCGATCAATTGATCGCGGAAGGGGGACTGTCCCGCGTGACCCTTTCCGGGTCGCTTCAATGAGGCCGCGATCAATTGATCGCGGAAGGGCCCGGAAGAGGGCACCCTTCGGCAAACGGTCACGCTTCAATGAGGCCGCGTCAATTGATCGCGGAAGGTCGATGACCGTTCGCTGGTACGGGGGCGGGAAGCTTCAATGAGGCCGCGATCAATTGATCGCGGAAGGGAGGCCTAAGCGGCCGTCAGCGCCGGGCTGGCTTCAATGAGGCCGCGATCAATTGATCGCGGAAGGACCACAACGTTCTGGATGATCGTACCGGCGCTTCAATGAGGCCGCGATCAATTGATCGCGGAAGGCGCGCGTCGACCCAGGTCTCGGCGAGCCAGCATTGCTTCAATGAGGCCGCGATCAATTGATCGCGGAAGGGGATCATTTCTGGGGACTCCTTGTGCGTTCAGCTTCAATGAGGCCGCGATCAATTGATCGCGGAAGGCCTGCGATCAGCTTCGGCGCACCACGGCGGCTTCAATGAGGCCGCGATCAATTGATCGCGGAAGGACTACCTAAGGATGGCACCTCGGCGTGACCTCGCTTCAATGAGGCCGCGATCAATTGATCGCGGAAGGGTCGTGTACTCGTGCGAAAGGGGTGGAGTTGCGAGGCTTCAATGAGGCCGCGATCAATTGATCGCGGAAGGTGCCGCTCGGACGTGGCGGTTGATCGCTGGAAGCGCGCGAATGCTTCAATGAGGGCCGCGATCAATTGATCGCGGAAGGCAGGTGATCCGGGCGGATGCTCGCTGTGGCTCTGGCTTCAATGAGGCCGCGATCAATTGATCGCGGAAGGTCAGCCTTGCTCGGGGCGCGGCGTGAAGACCGGCTTCAATGAGGCCGCGATCAATTGATGGAAGGAAGGCTAGGGTTCGCGATGAAGGCAAAGGCTGACGTGAGGCCGCGATCAATTGATCGCGGAAGGGCCGTTCGCTTGGTATGGCAAATCAACTGGCTTCAATGAGGCCGCGATCAATTGATCGCGGAAGGTTGCTCGTGCGAGACACTCGCCGGTCTGCGTTCCGCTTCAATGAGGCCGCGATCAATTGATCGCGGAAGGTAATACCGGGCCAGGCAGCACGCCCCTGGACGCTTCAATGAGGCCGCGATCAATTGATCGCGGAAGGCCTGCCCCCGTCAGAGCCCTCCCCCGCTTCAATGAGGCCGCGATCAATTGATCGCGGAAGGCCGGCCTCTGTGAAGCGCCCCACACCGTGCTTCAATGAGGCCGCGATCACTTGATCGCGGAAGGGAGACCTTCTGCCGCCGGGATCGCCACGCAGGGCGCTTCAATGAGGCCGCGATCAATTGATCGCGGAAGGACCTTCGTAACTCGAAGAAGCCAGGTCCACGCTTCAATGAGGCCGCGATCAATTGATCGCGGAAGGCTCCAGCGATAATGTCGATGCTTCAATAGGCCGCGTCCCAACTGATCGCGGAAGGCCGCCGAGGCGGCCAGCTTTGCTTTTAATGCTTCTGAGGCCGCGATCAATTGATCGCGGAAGGAAGGAACGCCGGGCGACCACCACGCAGATCTCGCTTCAATGAGCCGCGATCAATTGATCGCGGAAAGGACTTAGGTGCTTCCGGTAATGATCCATTTTTCGGCGCTTCAATGAGGCCGCGATCAATTGATCGCGGAAGGAGCCGTCGCTGTAACTATTCAATTATCAACCATCTGGACCCGCTCGCGCGAGAGCCTCGCCTCACTCCACTGCCAATTCGTGGAGGCTGATGCGAGAGAAACTGTAAATATCGTCATATCACAAAGTTGAAGGCCGCGAGCGGTCCCCCGGTTTTCGCCGCCGCTCCACCGCTCGCGGGGGACGCCGGGCGGCGGCAGGCTGGCTGCAGAAAAAGGATTATGGACATCCCGCTTCCGCCGGTGATCTCCTAAGGACTCGCCGGCACAACGGAGCAGAGGCGGCGGATCCCTTGCTGCCTCGATGGGCCCCGCCCTGTGCCGGCTAGCGAGTGGTCGAGAGGACAAATCCGGACGCACCGGCTGGAACTCCAGACGACGGCCAGATGGTTGCCAGTCCGGGGCGGCGCGTTGTCAGTCGGCGGCGACGGGGGCCTTCGCATCGTGGAATTGCAGGTGTGCTTCATCGATGACAATGGCGGAGCCGATCAAAGCTCCGGCGACCATGCTGCCGAGGCGCTTGGGCAGTGAGACGGGAAGGGAGAGATAGCCGGAGAGGAGTTGATCGATTGTGGTGAAGACGAGATCGGACTCGAAGAAGGGGTCATTCTTTTCACCTCCCATTTGCAGGCTGCAATGGAGAGTGGGGTCTGAGTAGGAACGGGACTTGGCAGAGGACTCGATTGTGGGGAACGATTCGGGTATCCGGGAAAGTGAGTCGAGCACGGATCGATGAATGCCGGAAGCGAGCGAGCGAAGGGGCAGCGCGTAGATGAGCCGGTCCGCGAATCGGGCGTTGTTGGAGAGGGCGTGGAGGAATGGAGCTACGACTGTCCATGTCTTACCGGCTCCGGTTGGGGCTCTCAGGACGATGGACTGACCAGATTGCCAGATCGGGGCAAATCACCTTTGGTAGGGAAAGGGGGCGTTGCCTGTGAGGCGTTCGAAGAAGGTGGTGAAATCGGGCGGTTCCGCGCAGGACATGAACGTCCTCCTTTCCCTGGCAGTCTACCTGTTGCCGGGTTAACGGGGTTTGACGGCGGTGATTGACGCGATGGGCAGTGGGCGGTAAGGTGGTTTTGGAAGGAATCGCATGAACATTGAGCTTTCCCGCGAAATCGAACAACTGGTGGAGAGTAAAATCCGGTCCGGCCGCTTCCAGTCCGCCAGTGACGTGGTTGCGGAGGCGGTCCGCCTCATGGATGAAACCGAACGGGCGGATGCAGAGCACCTGGCGGACTTGCAGCGCCGGCTGGATGAAGATCTTGCCGCATTGGACCGGGGCGAAGGCTTGGACGGGGAAGCGTTCATGGCCGAGATGCTCGCGGAGCTCGATGCCCGCCACGCACGTGGATGAAGGTCTACGTTCTCGCGCCCGGCGCGCAGCGGGACTTGACTGTCATCCGCGACTATTTCGAAGAGGCGGGTGGTTACAGGGTGGCTCGCCGGATTGTGACCCAGATGGTGGCGGCGTTCCGGTTTCTCGCCCGCACGCCTGGAGCGGGACATAAACGCACGGATCTCGCGGGTGGCCGGCCCGTGCTCTTTTGGCCGATGCGAGAGTACCTCGTCGTCTACCGGCGCGGGCCGCGAATTGAAAACGTAGCCGTTCTGCATGGGAACCGCGATGTGGCGCGGATCATCGAACAGCGGATGCGGTAGAATTGGGGCACTCGACATCCAGTTCCCCCTTACCCCAGACAGTCTGCCGACCGACTCCTATCCACTTGCCTGCTTCGAGGTAGGGGACGAACTCGCCCAGTTCCCCTTCATAGACCACTTCTCCAACACGTGGACGGCGACGGGCGAAGCCACCGATCGAGTGGTACCGACCGGTCCTCGAAGACCGGCGTTGTACGTCTTCGTGGCGGAGATCGCAGTGCAGCAGGCGGATGTGGGTGGCGCGTTCTTGGGCGGCTCGGAAGTCGATGTCGAGTGGGCCGTCGCCGTAGAGGCTACCGAGAATGGAAATGCGGTCGCGCAGTCGCGCGTATAGGACCGAGAACTCCGGGCGGGAGACAGGTTCGTGTCCGGACTTTATCTCGGTGGGCGTCACGAACCGGACGCGAAGTCTGGTGGCGGAAGCCGGGGCCGCGAGTTCGACAACGGAAGGCATCATGGATCGCGCCTGGAACGTCGCCCCATCGAATAGGTTGGCGATGCGTCCGCCGGCCAGGTCGAGCTGATCGACCGCGCGGAGGGAAGCCGCACCCCGGCCCGGCCCGATGCCTTCGCGTGCCAGTTGGGCGAAGGTCAGGACGAAATAAGGGAGAACGGGCATGTGTATCGCAAACAGATGGATATCGAAGTAGAAGCCCTCGCCGGGTGCGACGGTGCGTCCGTCGAGGTGCGCGGCCCGGAATACAAACGGGCGCGGGAGTTCAGAAAATCCGCTGGGATGCGCGGCCGACGGGCGGGGTTCGAAGACCAAGGCGTAAGGGCAACTGTTGCCGATTTCGCAAGCCGCGACATCGTCGCAGGTAGGGACACACGCGATACGGCGGAATATGGTTCCGAAAGCCCCGCGCACGATGTTGCCCGCCTTGCCGGGCGGAAACAGGATCGACCCCTTAGCGGAGAATTCGAAGCGAAGGCGAAAGAACTGGAGTTTCACGAGAACGATGGCGTTACCAGGCGCTCGAGTCCGGCCGGAACTCAGTCGGCGGCGACGGGCGCCTTCGCGTCATGGAATTGGCGGTAGTGGGCGGCCAGGAGATCGAGCCCGAAATCGCCCTGGAAGTCGCGCCAGACGGAGTGGATGTGATTGGCGTTGTTCTGGGTGTTGTCGTACTCGGCGAGGAAGGTGGGACCCTGGACGCGGTAGTAGTGGGGCTGGCCGCGGTCCGGACCGCCGAGCCAGGCGAAGTGGATCTTGTCGATGCCAGCTTTGCGGATGGCGTCCATGCGGGCGGCGCCGATGTCGGCGGGCATGTCGCTGACGTACTCTTCGATCAATGCCATGAGGATGGCCGCTTGCGCCTTGGTGAGCTTCGTGTTGGCGATGCCCTTGGGGTCAATGGGGTCGGCTTTGAGTTTGTTGGAGGAGAGGATGTCCTTGGGGGCCGTGGGATCGAGCAGGGCGGCGGTTTTCTGTTTGGCGTCGAGGGAATGGAGGAGGTCCCGTGCGAGGTCCTCTTCACGGGCGAGGGCACGGAATCCTTTGCGGGGTCCGTCTTTGAGTTCGGCGGGATTGGCCCCGAAGAAAGCCGGTGTGGAGGCGGTGGCCTCTCCCTTGATGACGGTGTAGTTGAGGGCGACGTGATGGCCTTCGAATCGCCAGCCCCAGGTATTGGTTGGGGAGGGCTCACCGAAGATGCTGAAGAAGTATCCGGCGGCGTCGCGGCGGCCGGGGGCGGCGTTTTCCATGACGTGGAGGACGGGTTCGAGGCTGAGGATGCCGGCGACCTTGGCGTAGCCGGCCTGGCTGAGTCCGGCGCTGAGGAGCGCTTCGGCGAGGGCGCGCTGCCCGGCGTCCATTTCGCGGAGCGGAAGGCCTTTGCGTTCGCGCGGGACGAAGTGCCAGTTGAGGCGTTCCTTGTCGTCGAGGGCGAAGGTGGCTTTGGCCCTTTGTTCGGGCGAGAGCATGGCGAGGAAGTTGTTGGCGGCGGCGGCCATGACGGTGGAGGACTTGGTGCGGTGATAGGCGGCGGTGAGGGCGGCGGCGGCGAGGAGGATGAGGAGGGTCCGGGTGGCGGTGCGGGTCATCATTGTGGATGTTCCTTTCGGGGGCTAGTATATCAGCGGGGGGCGCGGTGGGTTTGGCGGGAGAGATAATGATGGTATATGGCTAGTATTGGACGCTTTGCCCGCGCGGGGCTGCTTATCGGGCTATTGCCGGGGTCTGGTGGGCTATTGGCGGAGCAGGCGTCCGGCGAATGGATTTCGCTGTTCGATGGCAAGACGCTGCGGAACTGGAAAGAGACTCCGTTCAGCGGGGGGGGCGCGGTGGCGGTGAAGGACGGGGCGGTGGTGTTGGGGCGGGGGCAGATGACGGGGATCACGTGGACGGGAGAGTTTCCGCGGAGCGGGTACGAGATACGCTTCGAGGCGGCGCGGCTGGAGGGGAAAGACTTCTTCGCGGGGTTGACGTTTCCGGTGAAGGAGACGTTTTGCACGTGGATCAACGGCGGGTGGGACGGGACGGTGGTGGGGTTATCGAACCTGGATGGCTACGACGCGTCGGAGAACGACACGTCGACGGTGCGGGAGTTCGCGCCGGGGCAATGGTACTCGTTCCGGCTGATGGTGACGGAGAACCGGATCCGGGCCTGGATCGACGGCGTGGCGGTGATCGACGCGGATCTGACGGGGCGGCAGGTGGGATTGCGTTTCGATGAGACGGATCTGAGCGCGCCGCTTGGATTCGCGTCCTACGCGACGGTGGGCGGGGTGCGGCGAGTGGAGTACCGGCGGTTGCCGATGGCGGAAGCAAACCGGTAAGATAATCGCAGCCCAAGTGGGGTTCGTGCGAGGCAAAGGAGACCTATGAATCGACGTTATTTTCTAATGGGATCGGCGGCGGCCACGGCGGCGCAGTCGACATGGGCGCAGAGCCCCAGTGACAAGGTGCGAGTGGCGGTGGTGGGTTGCGGAGGCCGCGGCAACAGCCACATGGGCGCGTGGACGACGCTGCCGAACGTGGAACTGGCGGCGTTGGTGGATGTGGACGATTCGCATTCGGAGCGATATATCGGCACGCTGCAGCGGCGCGGGAAGAATCCGGTGCCGACGTTCCGGGACATACGGAAGGTCTTAGAGGATAAGAATATCGACGCGGTATCGCTCGCGACGCCGAACCACTGGCATACGCTGCAGACGATATGGGCGTGTCAGGCGGGCAAGGACGTCTATGTCGAGAAGCCGTGCTCGCACAACGTATTCGAATCGCGGCAGATTGTGGCGGCGGCGCGGAAGTACAACCGGATGGTGCAGATGGGAAGCCAGAGCCGATCGTCACCGGCGCTGCAGGAGGCGGTGCAGAAGCTGCGGTCCGGCGAGTTCGGGGAAGTGTACATGTCTCGCGGGCTGTGCTTCAAGAGCCGGAACACGATTGGGAAGACGCCGCCGGAGCCGGTGCCGCCGGGTGTGGATTACGACATGTGGACGGGTCCGGCGGAAGTGCATCCGTTCACGAAGAACCGTTTCCATTACAACTGGCACTGGTTCTGGAATACGGGGAACGGGGATTTGGGGAACCAGGGCATCCACGAGGTGGATATCGCGCGGTGGGGGTTGGGTGTGACGCATCCGACGAAGGTGAGCGCGATCGGCGGCAAGTTCATGTTCGACGACGACCAGGAGACGCCGAATACGTTGACGTGCGCCTATAACTTCGAGGTGGGCGGCAAGAGCAAGATGATGACGTTCGAGGTGCGGCACTGGTTCAGCAACCACGAAGGGGGCATCAACGCGGATCGTCCGGGGAACACGATCGGCAACACTTTCTATGGGGCCGATGGGTATCTGGTGATCCAGAATTACAACAAGTACTGGAGCTTCATGGGCAAGGAAGGGAAGCCGGGTCCGGGGCGGACCGAGGGCGACAATCACTTTGAGAACTTCGTGTCGGCGGTGCGGAGCCGGAAGCGGGAGACGTTGAACGCGGAGATCGAGGAAGGGGCGATTTCCTGCGTGCTGGTGCATCTGGCGAACATTTCGTACCGTTTGGGGCGTACGCTCAACTGGGATGAGAAGACGTGGACGGTGAAGGGCGATGCGGAAGCGAACAAGATGCTGACGCGTGCGTACCGGGCGCCTTATATCGTTCCGGCACGCGTTTGACGGGCTGGTTTCGCGGTTGACGGGCCTTGCGGAGCGATCGAGCGGGATCGGCTTCGTGAGGCCCGTTTTGTTTTTGGGCGGCGGGGTTGGCGAGGGGAGGACCTGATCGGGGGTTGCTAGTCTAGAGTTTTTCGGCGATGGACTTTGCCTGGAGGAACTGGAGGAGATAGTCCGGGCCGCCGGCTTTGGAGTCCGTACCGGACATGTTGAAGCCGCCGAAGGGGTGGGCGCCGACCATGGCTCCGGTGCATTTGCGATTGAGGTAGAGGTTACCGACGAAGAAGGACGAGGCGGCGAGATCGAGGTGTTGGCGGGAGGTGGAGTAGACGGCGCCGGTGAGTCCGTAGTCGGAATCGTTGGCGAGGGCGAGGGCATGCTCGAAGTCCCGTGCGCGGGAGACGGCGAGGACGGGACCGAAGATTTCTTCGCGGAACAGGATGCTGGAGGGCGGGACATCGGCAAAGATGGCGGGTGGGACGTAGAAGCCGCGATCGGGAACGGCGGCGCCGGTTGGGGTGATGAGTTTGGCGTCGGCTTTGCCTTTTTCGATGTAGCCGAGGATGGTGCGGCGGGCACGGTCACTGATGACGGGTCCGAGGGCGTGGGCGGGATCTTCGGCGGGACCGATGGAGAGGGCGCCGGCGCGGACGGCGAGCATATCGAGGAAGCGATCGTAGACGGCGTCGTGCACGATGGCGCGGGAGCAGGCGGAGCATTTCTGCCCTTGATAGCCGAAGGCGGAAGCGACGACGCCGGCGGCGGCCTGGTCGAGTTCGGCGGAGTCGTCGACGATAATGGCGTCCTTGCCTCCCATTTCGGCGATGACGCGTTTGATCCAGATCTGGCCGGGTTGGGTGCGCGCGGCGAGTACGTTGATGTGGAGGCCGACTTCGCGGGAGCCGGTGAAGGAAATGAACCGGGTGCGGGGATGGGCGACGAGGGTGTCGCCGATGGCGGCGCCTCCGCCGGTGATGAACTGGATGGCGGGGGCAGGGAAGCCGGCTTCGAGGAGGAGGTCGACGAAGAGGGCGCCGACGGTGGGGGTTTCGCTGGAGGGTTTGACGATGACGGTGTTGCCGGCGACGAGCGCGGCGACGGTCATGCCGCAGAGGATGGCGAGGGGGAAGTTCCAGGGGGCGACGATGACGCCGGCGCCGAGTGGGAGGTAGCGGAGGCGGCCGAACTCGCCGGGCATCTGGACGAGCGGGGGCGGGGACTCGAAGCGGAGCATCTCGCGGGCGTAGTACTCGCAGAAGTCGATGGCTTCCGAGGTCTCGGCTTCGGCTTCGATCCAGCTTTTGCCGGCTTCGAGGACGAGCCAGGCGTTGAATTCGTGCTTACGGCGTTTGAGCAGGGTGGAGGCGGCGAGGAGGTGGCGGACGCGTTCGAGCGAGGGGGTGCGGGACCAATCGGGGAAGGCGCGGGCGGCGGCATCGACGGCGGCGGCGGCCTGGGCTGGAGTGGCCTTGGGGTGGGAGCCGATGACCTGTTCCGGATTGGAGGGGTTGATGGAGCTGAATCGCTCGGCCGCGGTTTCGGGGCGGCCGGCGATTCGTAGTGGATATTCGAGACCGAGCCGCCGGCGGACGGCGTCGAGGGCGCAGGCCATGGAGGAGCGCTGCTGGTCGACGGAGAAGTCGGCGTAGGGCTCGTTCTCGAACGGGAGGATCACGGCGTCAGCTTTGCACCATCCGTTTGCCGCGTTCGAAGACTTCGGCGGCTTCGTCGGCGATGCGGCGGCCTTTGTCGTAGAGGTCACGGCTACGGTCGGCGAGATCGCGGCCGGTCTCGCCGATGCGGTCTTTGCCTTTGTTGGCCTGGTCTTTGATCAGGCGGCGGGTTTCCTCGCCTGTTTGCGGGGCAAACAGAAGAGCGACCGTGGCTCCGATGGCGGCTCCGGCGAGGAACCAGATTACCTTGGAATCGTTATTGTCCTGCATGAGTAGGGACTCCTTCCTTTACTGCATTTTACGCCTCCCTTCATCTTACGCCTTTGCGCCGGGGGCGTAGGGCGGCGGCGGACGTTATCGCACCAGGAACGGCCATTCGCCGATGATCCGGTAGCCGAACTTGGCGGCGGCGTAGAACACCCCGCCTCCGAACAGGGCGAGGATGACGGTGAAGATCAGGATGGCGAAGGGCAAGGGGAATCGCCGTCCTTCGCGGCTGAGCCAGAGCAGGTAGGCGGCGAAAACGCCGCTGAAATAGAGGAACACCATGGGGACGGAGACCAACATGAGGTTGATGACGTCCGGGGTGGGCGTGACGACGGCGGCGACGACGACGATCAAGAGGATGGCGTAGCGCGAGTTCCGGATGAGGAAATGGGGCGTGACGAGCCGGAGCAGGGCGAGGAAGAAGATGAGGATGGGGAGCTCGAAGACGAGACCCATGCCGAGGGTGACGTTGACGAACAGGTCAAAGTACTGGGTGATGGAGATGAGCGCGTCGAGGTCCTGGCCGTAGGCGATGCCGAGGAGGAAGGTAAGGCCGAAGCGGAAGGCGACGAAGTAGGCGAAGAGTCCGCCGAGCACGAACAGGCCGGCGGAGGAGATGACGAAGGGGGCGGCCCATCGGCGTTCGCGCTTGTAGAGTCCGGGCGCGATAAAAGACCAGACCTGGTAGAGGAGCCAGGGCGAAGACAGGAAGATGGCGCAAAGGATGGGGAGTTTGACCCAGACGATGGAAAAAGCTTCGGTGGGGCTATTGACGACGAGTTTGGCGTGGGCGAACCCGGCTTCCTCGAGGGCGCGGCGCGCGGGCGCCTGGACAAGCTGCCACAGTTCGCTGGTGAAGTAGATGGCTGCGACGAAGGCGACGCCGATGCCCATGAGGGCGGCGATGAGGCGGGCGCGCAGTTCTTCGAGGTGCTCGAGGAAAGACATGCGGAGCATGCCGTCCTCGTCGGGGTCGGATTCCTCTTCGTCATCGGCGGCGGGCGGTGTGACCGGCGGTGGTGGCGGGGCGGGGTCGACGGGTGTGGGCGCGAGTTCGGTGGAAGGGGGGGCGTCGCCGGGCTGCTCGTAGCCGTAGTCGTCGTAGTAGGAGTAGGAATCGGTGGCGTCGTTTACCTGCGCGTCCGGGGATGGGGCATCGGGCGCGGCGTAGTCGTCCCTTTTGGCGCCGGGTGCTTCTGTTGTGGATTCTCCGGCGGCGGGTCCGGCGGCTTGCTCGGCGGGGGTAGTTTCGTTTTCGGGTGCGGTCGCGCCGGTGGAGGGCGCGGCTTGATCGGCCGGGTCCTGTTTGTGTTTATCGGAATCCATACCTGCTCTTTTGGGGAAGTCCGCCTGTGAGGAACGGGCGCGGCGACCGCGTCAGCGCGCCCGAGACCGAATGAAACGGCTAGCTGCGAACCGCGTCCTTGGCTCCCGCGCCGTTAGCGGCGGAAGCGGCTGGTTCCGGGTGTCCGGCCGCGGGTTCCGCGGGGGCAACGACGTCTGGAACCGGATCGGTTACAGCCGCCACCGTTTCTTTTGTGGCGGATTGTTCGGCGTCCTCAGTTGCGGAAGCGCCTACAGTGGAGGAATCCGAGTCTGACACGACACCCGTTTCGGGGTCCGCGCCGTAGCCGTATTCGTAGCCTGAGTCGTAGTAAGAATTGTTGTAGCTATCGTCGTGAGAGATGGAGCTGTTGATCTCACTCTCCAACTTTCGCGTTTCATTCTGCAGCGACTCGTTCTCACGTTCGAGCGCGGACATCTCACGATCCCAAGTGGACTTGAGCTCGCTCGAGGCGCGCCTGAACTCTGTCATCGCCTTGCCTATGGTCTTGCCCAATTCCGGCAGCTTTTTCGGGCCGAATATGAGCAAGGCAAGGATGAAGATGAAGATCGTTTCTTGCCAGCCCAGCGGACCCATTGCGACTCCTTATTCAGAATTGGCGATACAGCACCCTCATGATAGCGCACCCGCCGGGCATTGGCCAAGCAAGAGCGAAGACGATGGCGTGGCGGCGAAGGGTGTTGTACACTCGTGCCGATGCCGTTGTCCAAATCATTTTTGAGCGCTCTTGTTGTGGCGGTGCTGGCGCTGTGGGCGTCGCTGGACTTTTTCCAGGCGATGGGGCGGACGATCGGGGATCCGTACAAGGTCACGCAGTTCCTGGCGCGCTACGGGCCGGCGGTGGAGATGCTTCCGTCCAAGGGCAAGGTGGGGTACCTGTCGGACACGACGTTCGACGACGTGAAGGGTCAGGTGCTGTATTTTTCGGCGCTGTATGCGGTGGCGCCGCACAAGTTGGTCTACTCGGCGGACGCGGGTCCGGACATGGAGTACGTGCTGGGGAATTTCTCGATCCTGGACTGGCAGAAGAACGTGGATGCAAGGGGGGGAGACCATCCTCTCGAGACGTTCAAGAGCTTCGGCAATGGTCTGGTTTTGTTAAGGCGGAAGGACTAGGGAATGGGAATCGGCGCGTTGTTGTTCGCGTTCGCGTTGGGAATGATTTGGGTGGCCTATGTATTGGGGCCGCGGCACTGGGCCGATTGGGTTCTGACGGCGGGGCTCGGGGTGGCGACCGGGATCGGGGTGACTTCGTTCAACTATTTCGTGCTGACGTGGATCGGGCTGGGGCGGGCACCGTGGATCGCGGCGGTGGACCTGATGCTGCTGGCTCCGGTGGCGTGGCTGTGGTGGAAAGGGCGTGAGGGGCGACCGGTTCCGGAGGAGCGCGCGGGGCCGAATCTGATTCTGGCCGCTGTATCGGCTGGAGCGCTGGCGGTAGCGATGGGGGCGGTGGCTTCGTCGGCGGATCAGCTGCCCTATGGGGAGTGGGATGCGTGGAGCCAGTGGAACCTGCGGGCGCGTTATCTGGCCGGGGATGGGGACCAGTGGCGGAATGCGGTGTCGCGGGACTTGGTCCGGTCCCATCCGGACTACCCGCTGCTTTTGCCGTCGGCGGTGGCGCGGGCGTGGCGGTTTCAGGGAGAGCACGATCCGGACGTGCCGAAGTTACTGGGGATCGTGTTTCTGGCGGCCGTGTTTTGCGTCTTGTTCGGGACGCTGGCCAGGGTCAGGAATGCGAACGCGGGGTTGTTGGGTTTGTGCGTGCTAACGGCAAGCGCGGGATATCTTTCGCAGGGTCCGGCGCAGTACGCAGACATACCGTTGAGTCTGTTCGTGCTGGGCGCGATTGCCTGCGCGCTATTGGATCAGTACGAGCTAGGGGGGCTTCTGGCGTCGGCGGCGGCGTTTACGAAGAACGAGGGGCTGGTGTTTGCGTTGGCTTATCTGGTGTTGGTGCGTAAGCTGCCGGCATTGACTGGCGCTGCTCCGGGTCTGGTGACTGTGGCGGCATTCAAGTTATTCCTCGCGCCGCCTTCGGAATTCGCGGGCGGGGCCATTCATGGTGAGAATCTGCTGCCGTCATTGTGGGCGATGGGGCAGCAGTTGTACGGTTACGGACTGGGCATCGGGCACCCGGTGCTGCTGCTGGCGGTGCTGGGCTTCGGCCTGGGGATCGCGCGTACGGCGCAGCCGATGTGGAGCCGGTGCATGGGGATCCTGGCGATCCAGTTTCTCGGCTACCTGGCGGCTTATGTGGTTACGCCGAACGATTTGACTTTCATGTTGGCGTCGACGGCGCGGGTGATCGGGCAGATCTGGCCGGCGTTGATCCTGTTGCTTATCGCGCGGCTGAACTCGCCGGTCTTTGCGAGCCCAGAGTCAGCAGCGCGAGAACATACAAAAGACCACCCAGCAGAAGAGTCGCACGCAGGCCGAGGTAAAGCGCGAAAAAGATAGCGAGCGCGGATCCAAGTACGCTGGCCGCGGCGTTGATGGACCAGGCCCAGCGGACGCTGGCCGGATGGCGCGATTCGAGCATACCGAGCGCGGTGGGAAAGGGCATTCCCATCGCGAAGCCCACTGGCGCGATCAAAACGATGGTGGTGATCACGCGCGCCGCGAGGGGCCAACCGACGGCCCATCCGGTGAGGGGCGTAACGGCAAAGGCCAAGACGGCCACGAGCGCGGCCACGGCGATGAGTACGCGGCCGAGTTCGCCGCCGCCCGAGCCGGCGAATCGGCGGGAGTAGAAGCTGCCCGCGCCGCTCGAGACGAGCATCGAGAAGATGATCACCCAAAGGGCGCGGGTGGGGTGCCCGAGAAAGAGTACGAACTTCTGGATGAGCGCCACCTGGATGAGTATGTAACCCGTTCCGATACAGACGAACAGAAGAAGAAAAAGGCGCAGGCCGGGTTCGCGAGGCAGCCGGCTGCCGAGGAGTAAGGGCGGCAAGGCGAGCATGACGGCCATGGCACCGAGAGTTACTCCCACCAATCCGAACAGGAGCGGCACGGCCCGGTTGATCTTATAGTCGGCGCTATCTTTCTTTGTAGCGGTGAAGAACTGCCAAAGGTCGCGCGGCTGTACGGTGTAGAAGAAGAAGGGCCGGTTGTCGGAAACCGCGCTGACGTCGTAGGGATAGCCGTCGAGGAATGTGGAACGGTCTTTTGACAGGAGGAGCTTGGCGAAGGGACTCGAGTCCTGGCCGTCGCCGGGGAGGTAAACCGCCTTCATACCGCCTTCCCGCAGCACCTCGCGCGCGTGGGCGGTGTCCTGGTCAGAAAACGGTTTGCGAGAAATCAGGACCGTGTCGGTGGCTCCCCATGCGTCGATCAACTGGACGTTTTCTCGCGCCACGACGATGTGTCGCCAGACTTCGGTTTCGCCCATCCGTTCGAGCGCGTCAATGGCGAGAGTGACGAGACGGAGCGACTCGCGAGGCGGATCGAAGCCCCAACGCGTGAAGGCCATCAAACCGTCATCGGTGAGGTGTTCGAGATAGTCTTCGAACGCGTCCGTGGTGTAGAGGTTGTTCTCCGACAGGGCGAAGGCGCCGGCGGCGGTGGAGGCCCAGGTGTCGACCAGGGTGGCCTGCAGCACCTGATACTTTTCCGTACTGCGCCGGACGAAACTGCGGCCGTCTTCGACAAAGATGTGGACATCGGGACGCAGGTAGAGATTCCGGCTGAGATTGGGGAATCTCTCGCGCATGATGGTGTCGGCGATAATGGCGTTGATCTCGACTCCGGTGATGTCCTTGCTGCCGGAGGCGAGGGCTCGAGTTACATCCCATCCGCCGCCTGGGCCGATGATGAGAGCCTTGGCGCCGGGGCGCATGGCATAGGCAAGCCCTGGACCCTGGACAAGCAGTTTTCTGCGGTCTTCCTCTGTCCATGCGGAGGTGTCGAAGTTGGCGACTCCGGTGGAGGCATCGGCATCGATATAGATCGCCATGCGATCGGACCCGCGCTCCGGCGCCAGGGCGATGCGCGAGTAACTATTCCACTTGACGAACGTCTCGGCGCCCAATTGCTGACCCTTGGCGTAGCGGATATCGATCACGCGATTCTTGGCGTTGTAGGCTACCAGACCCACCAGGGCCAGCCCGACCAGGACCGCGATGATGCGTCCGCGCAGAGACTTTCCGAGTTCGAACCAGATCGCTCCGGCCACTGAAAAGAGCACGGCGGCAGTGATCACGGTGTTGGGGCCGTTGAGAGAGTTGAGAAGCGGAATCAGCAGCAAACAGCCCGCGGCGGCGCCGATCAGGTCAAAGAAGTAGACGCGATCGACACGGTCAATTGTCTCGCCGATGGCGAGCGAGATCACGGCTCCAGAGAAAAAAAACGGCAATGCGCTGGCCAGATAGACCGCGGCCAGGGTGGCGTTGGACAGATCGCCGGTGCGGGTGAGCAGAAAGCCCAGCGCCAGCACCACGGCGGCGGCATCCGCCAGGGCGAGGATTCCGAGTTTGTTATAAAGACCGCCGCGCCAGTCGGCCACGAGGTAGGAGAAGACGCCGCCCGCACCTAACCCGAACAGTGCGATCGAGATCGCAAGGAAGGCGAGGTGGTAATAGAAGACGACAGAGAAGATGCGGGTGAGAGCCAGTTCCACGATCAGCGTTGCCAGCGTGGTGAAGGCCACACCGAGGTAGAGCAAGGGCCATCGAACGACGGGCCCTGGTTCTGATGAGCTGATTCTAGACAATCCTACTATCCTAGCCGAAAGGGCCCCTCTTGACATGAGGCGAATAAAAAGCGAATATGGGCCATGCGGAGCGAGTTGATCGGGATCGCGCGGCTGGCTGCGTCCGCCCCGACCTTGGAATCGAAGCGCGTGGTGGACTATCGGCAATTGCCGTCCTACCAACTGCTGAACCGGAGTGTGGGCGGCCGCGTTCCGTTCGAGTGGACGATCAATCCGTACCGTGGCTGCGAGTTCGCGTGCCGGTACTGCTATGCGCGGTATACGCACGAGTTCATGGAATTGCGCGAACCCGATCAATTCGACAACCTGATCTTCGCGAAGCAATGGAATCCGGAATCGTTCCGGAGGTCGCTGCGGCGAGTGGCGCCGGGAGAGCGGATCGCCATCGGCACGGCCACGGATCCCTATCAGCCGGCGGAACGGCGATTCGGTCTGATGCGATCGATTCTCGCTGAGCTGGCGGCGGTCCGGGACTTGCAGGTGCTGATCACAACGAAGTCCGATCTGATCATGCGCGATCTCGATCTGTTGAAAGCGATCGCACGGAACAATGGGATTCGCGTGAATCACACGGTGACGACGATGGATGCGGAACTGGCGCGCAGGATCGAGCCGCGGGCGCCGCGGCCCGATCTCCGGTTGCGAGCCTTGAAGGCGGTGGCGAGCGCCGGCATCCCGGCGGGGGTTTCGTGTGCTCCGGTATTGCCTCTCTTGAATGATTCGGAAGCCTCTCTGGACGCGGTTGCCAAGGCTGGGTCACACGCGGGGGCGCGTTGGCTCCGTGGCGGCATCGTGTTTTTGCGCGAACCGGCTCGCGGTATCTTTCTGGACCTGCTGCGGAGCGAATATCCGGCTCTGGCGGCGAAGTACGAGCAACGGTTTCAGGGGCGCGGTTTTCTGCGCGGCGCGTATGTGGAGATGATCACGGCGCGGATCGACAGGGTCCGTGCGCGGCATGGATTGCAGGGCCGCGAGCCAGGGTACGCCCCGGCGATGCCGCCGCAGTATGCGTTTGACTTCGGGGCATCTTAAAGCGGCCCGCGTCTGGTATGCTTGCGTCCATATGAATCGTCGACATTTTGTCGCTCTATCGGCCGCGGCGCCCGTCGCGGCGCAATCGAAGGCGCTTCCCGCCAATCATCCCGGCAATCATTACAAGCCGGGCAAGGCCGTGATGCACGTGGGATGCCAGCGCGGCCCCACCACTCCCCAATTTCTGAACCACCTGAAGCGCCATGGCGTGGACCATGTCTGCGGGTACCCGGAGACGATGCCCGAGGGCGGCTTCGAAGTGGAGCACATGCAGCGGCTGCTCGAACTCGGATTGAAGAATGGCGTTTCGGTGGATATGATTCAGTTTCCGCTGTCGTCGGCTTACATCGGGCGATCGGCCACGCCGTCGATCATGATGGGCAAGCCGGACCGTGACCGCGACATCGAGCACTGCTGCCAGATCATACGCAACGCGGCGAAGGCCGGCATTCCGGCGATCAAATACAACATGACGCTACTCGGTGTACTCTCCACCGAGCCCGCGGTGGGCCGCGGCGGGCTCATTCTACGAAGCTGGGATCTGGCGAAGGCGAAGCAGGATCCGCCGTTGACCGAAGCGGGTCCCGCGCCAGCGGAAGTGATGTGGGAGCGCATTACGTATTTCGTGAAGCGCGTGGTTCCGGTGGCCGAGGAGTACAAGGTCCGCCTGGCGTGCCATCCGCACGACCCTGGCGTACCACCGCAGGGCTTCCGCGGCGTGGATCGGGTACTGGGTACCGTGGATGGGCTGAAGAAGTTCATCTCGATTATCGACAGCCCCTATCATGGTTTGAACTTCTGCCAGGGCACCGTGTCAGAGATGCTGCAGGATCCGGGCAGAGAGATTTACGACGTAATCCGGTACTTCGGGAAGAGGCAGAAGATTTTCAATGTCCACTTCCGCAACATCAAGGGTAAGCGGGATAAGTTCATCGAGACGTATCCGGACGAGGGCGATGTCAACTTTTACAAGGCGATGTTGACATACAAGGAAGTCGGCTATCCGTATATGATGATGCCGGACCACATGCCGCGCCATTCCGCCGACCGGGGAGGAAATGAAGCGTTCGCCTGGGCGTACGGCTATATCAAAGCGCTGATCCAGGTTGCGCAGCAGAGCTGAGCGGGTCCGCCGTCACGGCGCGGCCTGATAGCGTGCGATCGCGGACGCCGTGCGGACATAGACCGCGTTGTCTACTGGGGCGGGCGTCGCGAAGCAGTCTTCGCCCAAGTCGCTGACGGCGATGATTTCCCAATGCTGGCCGGCGCGCACGACTGTGAGTTTGCCTTCCTGGTTGACGAAATAGATGTTGCCGGCCGCTGCTACCGGAGAAGCGTAGTAGTCACCCAACGCGCCCGTGAGCCTGCCCTGTTTATGCACCTTGCCGGTAGCTGCGTCGAGCGCGGTGAGTATGCCGCCGTTTTGAACCATATACAAGATGCCCTCGTAAAAGAGGGGCGAAGGGACGTCCGGGATATTGCGATCGAAACGCCAGGCGACCGCGGTGGCGGAGAGGTCGCCGTGTCCCTTCGCCGCGTCCCATGGCGGTCGGATGGCCATGAGCACGCTGGAAGGAGCGGCGGCTTCGATCATACCGGCCCACTCGACGGCGTCGACATGGCCGTCCTTATTGCGATCGACCACGCCGAAGTAGCGTTTGGCGGGGCCTTCGGGAGCCTCCGCCTTTTCGATGCTTCCGTTGGCGTCACGGTCGTTTTCCGCGAGCGCCTTGTCCCATGGCGCGATCGGCGGAAGGCCGTCGCCGTAGAAGCTACGCGCGAAGGCGAAGATCATATCGCCCGCTACGACCGGAGTCGACTTGGGCTGCGGCGGCAAACCGCCCACCCACCAAATCTTTTCCCCCGTTGCGATTGAGAACCCGGCCAGTTCGTTGGGCGAGAAGGTGACTAACTGCGGTTGGCCGCCCTCCGGATGAAATAGCACCGGCGATGAGTACGCGCCACCGGGAGCGGGGCGGCGGTCCCTGCGCCACACCGCTTCTCCGTTGGCGGTATTGACGGCGACCATGTAGGAGCCTTCGGCCTGATCGACAACCAGCAGCAACCGGTCCCCGTACAGGATTGGCGATCCGGCCACGCCTTGCATGCTCGGCATGGGAGGCAATGGCAGCCGCCAGCGCTCCTTGCCGGCGGCGGTGTAGGAGACCAAGCCGAAGTCCGCAAAGAAAGAGTAGACGTTGCGGCCGTCGGTTACGGGTGTGGGCGCGGCGGCGTCGTTGAGTTTGTGCCGGCGCTCCTGACGCGACTGCGGGACGTCCCGCTTCCACAGGATACGGCCATCGCGGCGATCCAGGCACACGGTGAGTAACTTTCCATCCTGAGGGCCTCCCTCGTGCGCGGTCAGGAAAATGCGGTTACCTGCGAACACGGGAGAGGACTTGCCGGGCGGCAGCGCAGTTCGCCAGAGCCGCGTCGAGTCATTGAATTGCTCCGGCAGGCCGGTGCTCTGCGAGATGCCGGCGGCGTTGGGTCCACGGAACTGTGTCCAGCGTTCGGCGGCCGGCGCCACTGCACCAGCCAGAGCAATGGCTACGAGCAGACTGGAGCCAACCGCGGCAGTCACGGTGCGACCTCTGGATAGCGGATGCCGAGTTGTTCGAGATAGGTGGAGTACTTGGAAGGATCGTAGCGCAGCTTATTCAGTTCCGGCCGCACCCGATCCATCTTCTCTTTGTTGAAATGGATCGGAGGTTTCGTATCGGGGGGAATCAGGGACTTCCACTGGGTCTTGGCGGTCTGGGTGGCGAAGTAAGTCTTGCATGCGGCGACGAGTTTCGGATCAAGCAGCAGATCCAGGATCGTCATTGCATGCGCCTTGGCGCCTGCCACGGCGCCTTTGTGAGCGATCGGTGTCGCCATCGCAATGCCGCTAGACCAATGATGGCCCACCATTCCGGGGATGTTACCCGGGTACCGCAGCACCACGGTGGGCAGATTCCAGGAGACCTCGGCGATATCGTCCGAGCCGCCGCCGCTGATGCCGCCCTTGCCCAGTTCTCCGATCTTGGTCTTGAGACCCTCCTCGTTAGACTCCATCATCTTCTGAGCGGCGCGGGCTAATTTTTGATCATCCTCGCTCCATGCCGGCATGCCGATGCGCGCGATATTGGCGTGCAGCGCCTCGGCGAGCGGTTTGTTGAAGTGGCCGGGCCATGCGGCGCCGAGCACGCGCTCGGTCATCTTGGTGTCGGTCATTTTCGCCGCGGCTTCGGCGATGCGCGTCCCGATGGCGTGCATCTCGTTGATGCGGTCATAATCCCACTCGCGGAAGAAATACCAGACGGTGGCGAACGGCGGGACGACATTGGGCTGATCGCCGCCGTTGACGATTACATAATGCGAGCGCTGTTCGGGGCGCAGATGTTCGCGGCGGTAGTTCCAGCCGACGTTCATCAGTTCCACGGCGTCGAGCGCACTGCGGCCCCGCCAGGGCGATCCGGCGCCGTGAGCCGAAACGCCTTCGAACGAATACTGGGTGGAAACGAGTCCGGACCCGGATGGAAATCCCCATCCGGTTGAGAAGCCATTGGAAATGTGGCTGGAGAGCATGATGTCGAGGTCATGAAAAAGGCCCGCATTGACCATGTAAGTGCGCGAACCGAGCAACTCTTCGGCGATCCCGGGATAGAGGCGGATGGTGCCGGCGATCCGGTTGCGTTGCATCAGGTTCTTCACCACCAATGCGGCGGTCACGTTCACGGCCTGGCCGGCGTTATGGCCTTCCCCGTGGCCGGGTCCATTCGGGATGAGGGGAGAGTGAAAGGCGACACCGGGCTTCTGTGAGGTTTCGGGGAGCCCGTCGATGTCGGCCATCAAGCCGATTACCGGCTTGCCGGAACCCCATTCGGCCACCCACGCGGTGGGCATGCCGGCGACGCCACGTGTTATCCGGAAGCCTTCTTTCTCCAGCATCCCAGTGAGAAAAGCGGAGGTTTCCACTTCCTGGTAGCCGAGTTCGGCGAACGAGAAAATGGAGTCTGTGATCTCCTGGGCCAACTTCTTGCGCGCGTCCACCATTTCCTGCGCGGCTTGCTTGAGGGCGGGGAGATCCGGGGTCTGCGCCGCGACAGCGGCTGCGATTAGAAAGGGAAGGAAACGCGCCATATAGGGCGGATTGTAGCAGCCCGGCGGGCTCGCTCGTCACGATTCGAGAATCACGAACGCCATGCCATTCTGCGTGGTGTGGGTCATTGACAGGGAGATGTTGCGGACGCCCAGCCCGGCGGCGATCTCGGCGGCGCGGCCATGGAGGAGCAGGGAAGGCCGGCCGGAGGGGAGATTGGTAACTTCGAAATCCTGAAACGTGACTCCGCGCCGCCAGCCGGTTCCAATCGCTTTCATGCCCGCTTCCTTGGCGGCGAACCGCGCGGCATAGCGCTCGAACCGGTTCGCTTTTCGCTCCACATAGGCAATTTCGCCGGGCGTATAGATGCGCCGGAGGAATCGCTCTCCGTTGCGTTCGATCGCGGATTGAATCCGGGGGACCTCCGCAAGATCGACGCCCGTGCCCACGATCATGCTGCTTCTCCGGTGGTGGCGGTGATGGTGAGCCGGCCATGCTTCACGCCTTTGGTGGCGATCAATGCGTCGGCGATACGGCGCACCTGCTCGGCGGGGCCCTTGACCACCAGCACCTCCAGGCAGTTGTCGTGATCGAGATGAACGTGGAGAGTGGAAAGCACGTTGTGAAAATGATCGTGCTGCAGGTCTGTGAGGCGATCGCTCAGCATGCGGACATGATGATCGTAGACGAGCGTGACGGTTCCCACCACCGGCGTGCTGGGGGATTCGGCGGCTGTGGTGACGAGTTCGTCGCGCACGAGGTCGCGAAAGGCCTCGGACCGATTGGTGTAACCGCGGCGGGCGATATGGGCATCGAACCGCGCGAGAAGGTCAGAGTCAATGGCGACGCCAATCCGGCTCAGTTCGCTCATGGCGAATGTCAGATTAGCATGCGCAATGCGGTGGCACGAAAGCAACAATCGTGCTACCGTGTAAGGCGCACCGATGCACATCCCTGACGGCTTTCTCTCGACGCCAGTGTGGGCTGCCTTGAACGCGACCAGCGCGGTCTCGGTGGGTATGGCGGCGCGCAGAGCCGAACGCGGGATGGCGGAAGGGACGGTTCCACTGCTCGGCGTGATGGGAGCCTTTGTCTTCGCGGCGCAGATGATCAACTTTCCGGTGGGCCTGGGAACGAGCGGGCATCTGTTGGGCGGTGCGCTATTGGGGTGCACGCTGGGGCCATGGGCCGCGGCGGTGGTGATGACGGCGATCCTGGTCGTGCAGTCTCTGGTGTTTCAGGACGGAGGCCTGCTGGCTCTAGGCGCGAACGTTTTCAATATGGCGATTCTGGGCGTGCTGTCCGGCTACTTGCCGTTCCACCTCTGGGGCCATCGTTGGCGCCGTCCGGCAGTCTTCGCCGGCGGTGTGCTCTCGGTGTTGACGGCTTCGTTCCTGGCTTTGTTGGAACTGCGGCTGTCAGGAGTGCCGATGCCCACGGCCGTGGTGGGTGTGTCGGCAGGGCTGTTTGCTATCTCGGCCGTGCTCGAAGGTGCCATCACAGTGACGGTATTTTCGGCGGTGGAGAGAATGAACGCGCGTTGGGTGCATACGCCGCAGAACGCGGGCCGCGGATTGGGTTTGATTGCCGCCGCGGCGGCCCTGATGGCCACCGCGGGGGCGATCCTAGCGTCGAGCTTCCCGGATGGCCTGGAGAAGTTAGCGGAAAACCTTGGTATCGACGGGCGCGCGCGCACATTGTTCGAGACGCCGCTATCGGACTACGAACTGCAGTCGTTCGACAACCCGTGGATGCGGAAAGCAGCAGCCGGCGTGTTGGGGCTCGCCTTCATCTATGCACTGTGCGCGGCGCTGGGGGGAATGATCAGCCGCCGAAGGAGCGGCTGACAAAATGCATCTCGATCCCGACGCCTGGAGCCGGGGCGACAGTTGGCTGCACCGGAGGGATGGACGCGCGAAGTTGTTGGCGCTGATCGCGTTGCTCGCCGGGATCGGTACTACGAGCGCGCCCTCGGCATACGCGGCGATCGTGGGTGTGCTAGCTCTCGTGTCGCGCCTGCCCTTGCGCGGCATCGCCATGCGGGCGGCCCTGGTGCTTCCATTCACCATGACCTTCGCGGCGGTGAGCATCCTGGGAGGGGACTGGGCACGGGCGCAAGCTGTTATTGCCCGCAGCTTGCTCTCCGCGACAGTGGTGGTGGTGGCGATCGGGGTAACTCCATTCGCATCGCTGCTGCGCGCGGCGGAGCGCATGGGCGCGCCGCGGCTATTAGTGCAGGTAACTCAATTTCTGTACCGGTATCTGTTCGTCCTGTTCGACGAAGCGGCGAGGATGCGTTGGGCGGCGCAAAGCCGCGGCGGATTCCGCTGGGACGCGGCTGGCGGGGCGGTCGCGGTGCTGTTTGCCTCTTCGTACCAGAGGGCGGAGGGAATTCACCGGGCGATGTTGTCTCGCGGGTTCCAAGGCAGTTTTCCGGCGATCGACGCCACCCGTTTCGGAGCGCCGGAGATTGCGATGACGGCCGGCGTGGTGGCTTTGTTGGTGGCGATGAGGTTGATTTGGGGAGTCTGATCGAAGCTCGCGGACTCCGCTATCGCTACGAGGACGGCACGGAAGCGCTGCGCGGAGTGGACTTCGACCTCGATCCTGGGGAGACCGTGATTCTCCTGGGGGGAAACGGTTCGGGCAAGACGACCTTCGTGCTGCACTTGAACGGGCTACTCCGGGGCGAAGGAGAAGTCCGGGTGTGCGGGATGGCGATGGGGGAGACGAATCTTGCTAGCATCCGCCGCAAGGTGGGCGTGGTCTTCCAGGATGCCGACGAGCAGCTTTTCATGCCTACGGTGCTCGAAGACGCGGCGTATGGCTTGTTGAACCTGGGCTACTCCCGCGGTGAGGCGCGATCAAGAGCGTCGGCGGCGTTGGACCGGGTTGGCATTGGACACTGCGCCCATCGCGCGCCGTATCATCTCAGCGGTGGGGAGAAGCGCCGCGCCGCGATTGCGGGCGTGCTGGCGATGGAGCCCGAGATCCTGGTGTTGGATGAACCGACAACATCGCTGGACCCTCCC
The DNA here is from genome assembly GCA_041394885.1 of Bryobacteraceae bacterium. GTDB lineage: Bacteria > Acidobacteriota > Terriglobia > Bryobacterales > Bryobacteraceae > DSOI01. The sequence goes on from JAWKHI010000014.1 coordinate 33,009, forward strand.
GGCCAGAGAGAACTTGTGGAGCTACTGCGCACGTTGCCGCAGGCAAAAATCGTTACGACACACGATACCGGTCTGGCGCGGGGAGTAGGTACGAGAGCGGTCTTTTTCGAGGCGGGGCGTGTGGCGGGATCCGGGGAAGTGGCCGACGTCTTGAACCGCTTCGATTGGGAAGCCTATCGGGACCGGGAGGCTTCCCGGTAGCGGGTAGCCCCCCGGCGAGAGAGTATTCCGAGACTGAACAGAGCAGAAACGAGTCTCAGGCTAACTACTTTTTCGTGGCTTTCCGGAAGTTCGCCCAGCGCTTCTTCTGCGCCTCGGCGATGCGAGCCCGGGCTTCGGCGCTCAACTTATTGCGCCGGCGCTTCCTGGGCGCCTTCGCGGCGGGCGCCTCGGCAGGCGCGGATACTTCGGCGGCGGCAGCCTTGGGGGCTTTACCGCCGAGCATTGCCTTCACGGTACGAATCTGTTCTTCAATCCGCGCTTTCTGAAGTTCCAGGCCTTCCAATGCGGCGGCGAGAATGCTGGGGTCTTGTAGAGTGTTTGCCATTGCTCACCAGTGTAACCCTTCTAACGTTGGGCAGGCAACCATGGTTGTCGAGTGCTGGAGTCAGATGATCTTTTCCGAGTCCAGGAGAATGGTCACCGGGCCTTCATTTACTAAGTCAATACGCATCGATGCCTGAAATACGCCTGTCTCGCACTCGCAGGCCGGTTTCCCGGAATCGCCGCACGAAGTACTCGTAGAGCAGGCGAGCTTGTTCTGGCGGTGCGGAGCGGTCAAAGGCGGGCCGGCGTCCGCGGCGCACATCTCCATAGAGGGTGAACTGGCTAACAATCAGGACGGAACCGCCGGTGTCGAGCACTGAGCGATTCATCTTGCCTTCGTCGTCGGAAAAGATACGGAGCTGAGCGATCTTCTCGACGAGATAGCTGGCGTCGTGCTCGCGGTCCGCGCGGCCCACCGCCAGCAAAACCAGGAGCCCCGCGCCGATCTCGCCGCGGACGGCGCCGTCCACCGAGACGCTGGCGCGGGAAACACGTTGAATCACGGCACGCATAAAATAGTCAGTATGACTTGTTTGCCCGAACGAAAGTTGGCTCAATGATTGAAACCGTTGCCTATGCGCGCGCGGGATTGCTCGGCAATCCAAGCGACGGATACTATGGAAAAACAATCTCGCTGCTGGTGAAGAATTTCCGGGCGCGGGTGCTGCTATATCCCAGCGCACGATTGGAGATCAAGCTTTCCAAGGCCGACACTCCCGTCTTCGAGAACCTTCAGGATCTCTATCAGACCACGCGTTGGCGTGGATATTATGGCGGGATCCGGATCATTCAGGCCCTTGTAGTGCGGTTCATGGACCACTGCCGCGACCGGGGAATCGAACTCATGGACCGTAACTTCACCTTGGAGTACGAAACGAATGTTCCGCTGCGATTGGGGATGGGCGGATCGAGCGCGATCATTACGGCGGCGTTGCGCGCGTTATGCCAATACTACGAAGTCGAAGTGCCGCTGCCGTTGCAGGCGAATCTGGTTCTCGAGACGGAAACGAAGGAACTCGGCGTCGCGGCTGGACTGCAGGATCGGGTGATCCAGAGCTACGAGGGCATGGTCTACATGGATTTCTCTCGTGACTATATGGAGCAGAACGGCCACGGGCAATACTCGCGGTTAGACCCATCGCTGTTGCCGGATATCTACTTGGCTTATCGCACCTCGCTGAGCGAAGGAACCGAAGTCTTTCACAACAATATTCGCGAGCGCTGGAGGCGCGGAGATCCCGAAATACTCGAAGCCATGGCCACTTGGGCCTCCTACGCGGAACAAGGGCGCCAGGCGCTCATGGAGCGCGACTATGACCGGCTCGACCAATTGATCGATGCCAACTATGACCTGCGCGCGCAACTGTATGAGATCGGCGAGGGCAACGCGGAGATGATCCGTCTGGCGCGATCAGTGGGAGCATCGGCCAACTTCGCCGGGTCGGGTGGAGCCATAGTGGGCCGCTACCGGAGCGAACCCATGTTCCGGCGTTTGCAGGAGGCGATGGCGCCGTCGGGAGTGGCGGTCCTGAAGCCCAAGGTCATCTGATAGCGCCGCGGAAGCGGCATTTGGCTGATAAGGTATCTGTCGGCACGCCCTCCACGCTTTCGCCTATGGAGCGGCTGCGAAATGCAGACGATACATAAGCCATGATCCGGAGGCGTCGAACCAGGCAACGAGCCGCGGCCAGCGGCTACATGCAGCTCGAGAGCATTCACCAGCGGCACATGACCGGCTTCGGTGACGGGGACTTTATCCGGCTCCGTGATGAGTTCGGGACGATCTGGCGAGGAACCGCCGACATTCAGGACGATGAGACGGTCCGCTACCGGTTTCGAGACGACAGAGGCCGAACGATTACCGGAGTGTCCGATCGTTTTGGAATCACCCTGCGCGACGACCGCGGCGTGACGTGGCGCGGATACATGTATTGAGCGCAGGGGGCCAACGGACCGGTCTACTCTGCTTGTAGAAAGTGACGCAGACGGGCCAGTCCAAGGCGCACGCGTGTCTTTACCGTTCCGAGCGGAACGCCGATCCGCTCTGCCAACTCCGAGTGGCTCAGCCCCTCGAAAAACGCGAGTTCGATCGCATCCCGCTGTTCGGCCGGGAGTTGCTGAAGCGCGCCGCCGATCCGGCTCCTTTGCTCGGCGAACACCGCAGCCAACTCCGGACTCAGTCCGCCGTCGCTGTGTTCGACAGAGTCGTCGATCGGCTCACTGCGTCCGGATTTTGCGTTGCGGGAACGAAGCCGGTCAATCGAGATGCTGCGCGTCATCATTATCAGCCACGTAAGGACCGACCCGCGCGCGCCATCGAACCCGGCCGCCAGTCTCCACGCACGGCTATAGGCGTCGAGCACGGCTTCCTCGGCGTCTTCCCGACGACCGAGTATTCGCAATGCGAGGGCAAACAAAAGGGTGCTGCTCTCGTCGTACAGTACACCGAGCGCCTGCTGGTCACCGGCCGCCATCCGTGACACGAGTTCCCGCCACGCCTGATTGCGTGCAGTCAAACGGCCGGTAAACAAGGATTCTTCCCCGGGTGGGATAGGGTCTGGACCAGTCGGCTGAGACAATCGCCTCCTTGCAGTTGTTCATTGTAGACCAGTTTCGGGATCGCCGGCGTGTCCGCTAGCGGCACGCCGCGTTCGAGCCGCTCCGCCGGTGGTACGATGGGCCAAGCATGAATCGAAGGGACGTGTTCCGAATCGGTGCGGTTGCTGCCGCGGCGCCCGCCGCCCATCTGGCCGCGATGCCGCAAGCCGGCGCTGCCTCATGGAAAGCCAGAGCGCTCGATCCTCATCAAGTGAGAACCATCACTCTTCTTGCGGATCTGATCATGCCCGACACAGACACACCGGGCGCGGTGAAGGCCGGCGTCGTTCAACATCTGGATACGCTGCTGGCAGACGGCGACCCCGAGCGGCGCGGTGAGTTACTCGCCTCGCTCGCATGGATCGACGGTTACGCCATCCGTGAGCATCACAAACCTCTGGCCGACCTGACGCCCGCGCAACAGACTGGCATCCTCGATGAGTTGGATCACGGCGTCTCCGAGGACGGACGTCTGGGGCGGAGCCATTTTCGTGCAATCAAAGGCGCGATCGCGGGAATCTACTACGCCACCGAATCCGGTTTTCGTGAGTTGAACAAGGGAGGGCGAGTCCCCAAGTCGTACGGATGCACTCATCCGGAACACGCCTGAGCTGGTTGGCATGTCCGAGCCGCTACGGCGCGAACTCAGCCTCCGCGATCTCGTTTTCTTCAATATCGCAGCCGTTGCCGGCATACGCTGGCTAGCGGCAGCCGCGCACACCGGTCCTGGATCGATCGGACTCTGGATCACGGCGGCGGTCGGGTTCTTCGTTCCCAGCGCTCTGGTTGTGACACGCCTATCTCGCGCGATGCCCGAGGAAGGAGGGATCTACGTCTGGACTCGCTCCGCATTCGGGGAATGGCATGGATTTCTCTGTGGCTGGTGTTACTGGCTGAACAACTTCTTCTACTTCCCTAGCCTTGTTCTGGCCGGAGTGACGATGGCCGCCTACATCGCCGGCCCGGAATGGATCGCCGAAGCGGAAAGCCCGGGATTCGCAGTTCCGGCGTCGATTGGGGTGATTGTGGCCGTGACCGCATTGAGCCTTCCCGGGCTCGGAACCGGCAAGTGGATCGGCAACGCGGGAGGAGCGGCCACGTATCTGGCCGGCCTACTGCTCATCGCCGGCGGCGGTGCTGCTTTTTGGCTGCAGGGATCGGCAACGCCGTTCGATCCGGTTCCGGAGGTCGATTGGCAGAAGCTGAATTTCTGGCCGCAGATTGCCTTCGCCTTCGGAGGGCTGGAGTTGGGGGCGATTCTGGGCGGCGAGATTCGCGACCCGTCGCGCACGGTCCGCCGCGCGGCCTGGATCAGCGGGTTTGCGATTTCCGGATTCTATGTGGCTGGCACGCTCGCCATTCTCACCCTGCTGCCGCCGGAGCGTGTGAGTGTAGTAACCGGACTGGCGCAGGCGGGCCGGGCCGCCGGCATCGCGCTCGGCCTGCCCGCGGCGGGACCCTTGCTCGCGGCGCTGGTTACGCTGGGCATCGCCGGACAACTAGGCGCCTGGATGACCGGTACGGCGCGGCTTCCGGTGGTGTTCGGCATGGAACGAATCCTGCCGCCTTCGTTCGCCAGCACGCGGAAGGTGCTCGCCGGGCAGTCAGCCGCTTGTATCGCGCTGCTGCTTGCGACCCAGTGGGGCGAAAATTTTCGTACGGCGTATCAGCTATTGGTGGACATGACCGTCATTACTTACTTCATCCCTTTTTTTTATCTTTTTCTTACGGCGTGGCGTCACGGCGCCCGCCTCAGCGCAGTGCCGGGACTTGCTGTGACGTTGGCCGCGCTGGCATTTTCGTTCGTGCCGCCCGGTGGCGCCGGATCGGTGTGGCTGTTTGAAGCAAAACTCGCCGCCGGACTCGTGTTGGTTACCGCCGGGGCGAGATGGCTGTTTTGCAGAGGTGTCCGCGGGTGACGTATCCCGATTCGGTCCGCTTCCTCTACTCGCTCGGCAACGAGACGAAGGTGATCAAGCTCGGCCTGGAGCGGATCCGCTTGCTGCTGGGAGGGCTCGGCGACCCGCAGGCCAAGTTTGATTCGATTCACGTGGCGGGGACCAACGGCAAGGGATCCACCGCGGCAATGATTGAGGCGGGGCTTCGCGCCGCGGGGCGCCGCACCGGTCTCTACACCTCGCCGCACCTGAACGAGCCGACCGAGCGGGTCCAGATTGCCGGGTCACCGGTATCGGAAGACCTTTTCGCCCAAGCCTTCCACGCCGTTCATGAAGAAGCGCTGCGGATGATCGACGAAGGTATCATCGACGGCCATCCCACTTACTTCGAATCAGTCACCGCGATGGCATTTCTTCTGTTTCGCGACCAGAACGTCGAGACGGCGGTGGTAGAGGTTGGCTTGGGCGGGCGCCTCGATGCCACCAACGTGATTGTGCCCAAGCTATGCGTGATCACTCCGGTCGACTACGATCATGAACAGTATCTCGGCTCCAGCCTGACCGCGATTGCCAGTGAAAAGGCCGGCATCCTCAAGCCGGGTGTTCCGGTGTTGGCCGCCCGCCAGCATCCCGAGGCGATGGACGCGATTGCGGCGCGTGCCGCCGTGGTAGGGGCGCCCGTGCTTTCCACCATCGACTGGCGTGTGGATGACGTCCGCATGGATGCGCGGGGGAGCAGCTACACGGCTTGGCGCGGGGATGACTCGATGAACGTGGTTTGCCAACTGGCGGGAGAGCACCAGATCGAGAACTCGCTGGCCGCCGCGCTTGCCCTTCGTGAGCTTGGCCTGGGGCCCGGGAGTTGGGGCCCCGAAGGCATCGGGCGCGCGAAGTGGCCGGGGCGGCTGGAGCGAGTGAGCGAGCGTCCGGAGATCATACTCGACGGCGCCCATAACCCGGCCGGGATTCGGGCGCTGGCGGCCTACGTGGAGCGATTCTACGCCGGACGGCGTGTCTGGCTGATCTACGGCGCGGTACGGGACAAATCGCTCGCCGAGATAGCCGAGGTCCTGTCGGGTGTGGTCACCGACGTGGTTCTGGTTCCGATCGACTCCCCGCGGGCGGTGCGTCCGGAAGCCCTGCGGCCGTTGTTTACGCACGCGAGAGTGAGCGAGTCGAACCGGCTCGAAGACACCTTGTCGATGGTGCGGCGGGCAGCGGCGGGCGACGACGTGGTGTTCGTGACCGGGTCGCTTTACCTGGTGGGGGAAGCCCGGCGAATTCTGGTGGGCTCATAGCGGCGCGGAACGCGCGGCGGCGCCTTCCCGGATACTCAGCCCCTCCACGAGCGCCTCTTTGGCCCGGGTGATGTGTTTGCGTAGCGAAGCGGTGAGCGCGGTGGAGTCCCGGTTTTCGATGGCGGCCACAATCAATGTGTGTTCGGCGTGCTCTTCCTTGAGGCGCTCCGGCCAGTTGCGGCGCTCGCCGGCGTTGGTTTCCACGGCGTGGATCCGGGCGATCTTGATATGCGCGTTCAATGACTCGTACATCTCCGTCAGGCGCTTGTTGCCGGATGCCTCGATGATCGCCTGATGCAACTCCGAGTTGGCCCTGTCATGCTCACGCAACGATTCTTCATTCGTCACCGGCTCGGCCAATTCCGTGAGCAGTTTTTGGAAATGGGCGATTTCCTGCGGACCCACCAGCGGCAGCGCCAGCTCGCCCGCCAGGCACTCGAGCGCCATCCGGATATCGAAGGTCTCCTTGATATCCCTGGCCGATACGTTGGTGACGTAGGTGCCGCTCCGGGGATGGATCTCGATCAAGCCTTCGCTGGCCAACTGCTGCAGGGCGTGCCTCACGGGCGTGAGACTGACGCCCAACTTGGCGGCGATTTCCTCCACGTTCAGGCGTTGCCCGGGCAAAAAAGCCCGAGAGAGAATGGCGCTCCGGATTGCGTCGTAAACTTCGTCGGTGGCGCGTTTCCGGACGAGGCGTGGCAGCTCCATACGAAGTCTCCATTGTAGGTCCTTTTGGCGAGTTAACGGGTTACGCCTCCGCTGCCGTCATCCGATTGCATCCCGGATCCAGCGCCGGAGACGCCTTCTGAGCGGCGTGTCGCGCAGCACCCACCGGTCATTATGGTTCCGGAAGGGAACGGCGTGAAAATCCCAATTTCCCTGAATTCCGGTGGAAAGCAGATAGCGCCGTGTGTCTTCCACTGACTGTTCATGACAGATGAACTGCGGCCGGTTTCCCAGGCGCTGAAGCCGTTCCAGAGCCGATTCGCGGTCACTTCCGGCGTAGGGCCAAGTGCGAACGCCGTCGTAATGGCTGTAGCAGACAAAGGCTCTCCAGAGCCTGGCGATCTCGCCGTCCCGAAGGCCGATGTAGTTGCAGGCGATGGCGCCCCGAGAGAATCCGGACAAAACCACCCGCCGCGGGTCGCCGCCGTATTCGCCGCACACCAACTGCACCGCTTGCCGGCAGTAAAGGGCGGTGGCGTCGGCGTCACCCCACCATAAAGTCTGATTGCGCCCGGACGCGCTGTCAATGTAGGGTACGCAAATCCAAACGAAGCCGCGGCCACCGGAAATGCCGTAGCCCAGATGCGACCCTTCCGGCACCCCCGTTGACACGTCACCGTAGCGGTTGGAGTAGTTGCCGTTGCCGGCGTACTCGACAATCACAGGCAGCCTCTTCCGCGGCGTCCAATCCGGCGGAAGATAAAGCGCGTGGTAGACGCCCGATCCCCTCCAGGCATCGAGGGTCTGGCGTGCACGCGCTCCCGGGCGTGGATCGCCCAGGGTCATCGGCGGCGTCACCAAGTCCGGCTTGATGGTGGCGATGTCTGGCCACTGAGGAACCGCGGCGGCGGCCAGCCATTGCCGGCGTGTCAGCATCTCTGTTCCAGCGTATCGCCGATTCCTGCGGGAAAGGCGTGCCTGGCCGGATCGGGAAAAAAAAGGAGTATGTTTGAACCATGCTCGCACGCCGCCAGTTCATGGCATCCGGACTCACCGCAGCCACCCTGCACGCCGCCGGGCCGCAGGGGGGCCAACACCCCAACGTGCTTTTCGTGATCGTCGACGATCTGAATTGCAGGATCGGGCCCTATGGCGATCCGGTGGCGAATACTCCCAATCTCGATCGCCTGGCGGCCCGCGGCGTCCGCTTCGATCGTGCTTACTGCCAGTATCCTTTGTGCAATCCCACCCGGTCCTCGGTATTGTCGGGCCGCTATCCGACGCAAACCGGCGTCTTGGACAACAATACTCTTCTCGTGCTCGAACCCGGCCATGAATCGATGCCGCGTCATTTTGCCAATAGCGGGTACGAGGTAGCGGAATTCGGCAAAGTCTGGCACGGGCCCAATCGCGGGATGCGGGCGGGCGGGGCGAAGCCGGTGCAGCGCAATGCGCGTACGGGAGTGACGGTGCCCTGGGCGACCCCGGAGGAAAGAGACCGGCAGCGCCGTGAGGAGCCGGACTATTGGGATCGCGTCCACTCTCCCTACCGCAACCTGCGCCTCGCCCATCCAGAACAGTATGAATGGGCGAACAAGTTCGGTCCCTTGGATGATGGGGATCCGGGCGCCGATGCGCGCGTGGCCGATCAAGCCATCGCCGCCATGAAGAAGTTCGCGCCGGGAAGGAAGCCATTCTTCCTCGCGGCCGGATTCAACAAGCCGCATGTCCCATTGATGGCGCCGAAGAAGTATTTCGACATGTACGACGCGCGGGCCATTCCTCTGCCCCCGGATTTCGAAACCGAGGCCAAGCCTATCGAGGGCATGCCGCCTGACGAGTTTCGCGCCAATATCGACCTGTATGCCGGGCGCGCCTTCACCACCGGCGAAGCTCGCCAAGCCATGCGAGCCTACTACGCATGCGTGTCGTATATGGACGCGCAACTCGGGAGGCTCCTCGATACCGTCGACAACCTGGGTCTTGCCAACGACACCATCGTCGTGCTTTGGGGTGACCACGGTTGGCACCTGAGTGAAAAAGGGATGTGGGCCAAAGGAACGTTGTTCGAGACTTCGGCCCGCGGGCCTTTACTGATCGCGGATCCGCGGCGTACCCAGGGGCGCGTATCGGCGCGTGTGGTGCAGTACCTGGATCTATTCCCCACACTGGTCGATCTGTGCGGCCTCAACCAGGCGCCCTGGCTATCGGGAACAAGCTTGCGTCCACTGCTGGACCGGCCCGATGCGGAGTGGACGCGCCCGGCCTACACGGTGCAGACCCGTGGATGGGCGCTTGGCCGGTCCGTGCGCACCGAGCGGTGGCGCTACACCGAGTGGGACCAGGGACGGCGGGGATCGGCTCTCTTCGATCACGATGCCGATCCGCACGAGATGCGCAACCTCGCGCAAAATCCGGCACAGGCACAGACGGTGGCCACTCTTTCGAAGCTACTCAGGCAATTGCCGGTCCGGTATTCTTGAATCATGCGACGGCGCGATTTAATTCTATCCACCTATTCGTTGGCGGTGATGGCCGATCAACTGCCCCCGCGCACCTCTGACGCCGGACCGGGCGACATCCGGCGCGCGCTGGATGCACTGGCTCCGCCCAAAGCGCGGCGCGGCGCGTGGCGGCCGGAGCCCAACATGACGCTGGTGGATCTCGAAGCGGACCTGCTGGTTGCCGGCGGCGGCCTGGCGGGGGTGTGCGCGGCGATCTCGGCGGCGCGTCACGGCGCGAAAGTGATCCTGGTGCAGGATCGTTCCCGCCTTGGGGGAAACTCGTCAAGCGAAGTGAAGATGCACGTGGTGGGCGCCAATACGCACAAGTCCCGGCCCGGGTGGCGCGAGGGCGGGCTGCTCGAAGAACTGCGTCTCGACGATGCGGTGAACAACCCGCAATGGTGCTGGGAGATGTGGGATCTGCTGCTTTACGACAAGGTTGTGAGCGAGCCGAACATCACACTGCTGCTCGACAGCACGTTGTTCGCCGCCCGGACACGGGGCGGCGCCAAGGAAACGGCCATCGAGGAAGTGATGGTCCGCTGCGACAAATCCGAGCATGTTTACCGCATCAAGGCGAAGCTGTTCGTTGACGCCACCGGTGATTCGCGTCTCGGACTGGAGACGGGGGCGGAGATGCGCTCCGGGCGTGAGTCTCGGGCGGAACTCGGAGAGTCACTCGCGCCGTTGGCCGCCGATGGCGAGACGCTCGGTTCGAGCATCCTGTTCACCTCGAAGCTGCACCGGAAGAAGATGCCGTTCCGTCCTCCCTCGTGGGCGCGCAAGGTGACGGCGGAAACGCTCAAGTTCCGCAAGATCAACAATTGGGACTATGGATATTGGTGGATCGAGTGGGGCGGCGACCGCGACATCATTCGCGACAACGAGCTCATCCGGTTCGAACTGCTCTCGATCGTGATGGGCGTCTGGGATTACATCAAGAACAGCGGACAGCATCCCGAGGCCGATTACTACGCGCTCGACTGGGTGGGCATGATGCCCGGCAAACGCGGCAGCCGCCGTATGGTGGGAGATCACCTCCTCACGCAACAGGACCTGCTGGGCGGGAGCTTCGAAGACACGATCGCGATGGGCGGGTGGCCCATGGACGACCATCCGCCCGGCGGCTTCGATCGCGCCGATCTGCCGCCCACCGTCCAGATCAAGACACCGGAGGTGTTCCCGATCCCCTACCGGTCTCTCTACAGCCGCAACGTCTCCAATCTGATGATGGCCGGACGAAACATCAGTTGCTCGCACGTGGCGTTCACCTCCACACGGGTGATGGCGACGTGTGCGGTGGTGGGGCAGGCCACCGGCACCGCGGCCGCCCTTTGTATTGAGAAGAAAATCAAACCGCGCGCCCTGTACCAGGACAAGACCCTTCTGGCCCGGTTGCAACAGACACTGTTACGTGACGATCAGTCCATGCCTGGGATCACCAACAATGACCCGCTCGATCTGGGGCGCGGCGCCAAGGTGACTGCGTCGGTGGAGCGCGACGATGCTCCCGCCGTCAATTTGCTCGACGGTCAAGTGCGTGACATCCCCAAAGGGCAGAAGCATCATTGGGCCGCCAAGGTGGCGGGGGACGGGGTGTGGGTAGAGTTCCGGTGGCCGTCGGCCCAGAAATTGCGCGAGGTGCGGATCACCTTCGATAGCGGATTCCACCGCGAACTGACGCTGAGTTCGAACCCAACGATTCAACATGGCATCCTTCGGCAGGCCCAGCCGGAAACGGTGCGGGACTACGCCGTGGAAGCGTCCGTGGGTGGGGGTTGGAAGGAACTGGCGCGCGTGGCCGGCAATCATCAGCGCCTGCGGGCGCACCGGTTCGATGCCGTGGAGACGGATCGAATCCGGCTCCGCATCACAGCCACCAATGGAGACGAATACGCGCGAGTCTTCGAGGTGCGCTGCTACGCATGAAGATCGCCTCCATTGAAGCGATCCCGTTCCGGCTGCCGCGCGACCTGAATGCCGCCACCGGGACAGCGGGGTCGCCGAACGCTCTGCTACGCGGCGAAGGCGATTATCGCTGGTCCGCGGACTATCCTTGCCTCTACCCCACTCATATCGAGACCGCGCTCGTTCGCGTGACGCTCGACTCCGGGCTTATTGGGTGGGGGGAAGCGCAGGCCCCGCTGGCCCCGGAAGTGGCATGCACGATCGTGGAGCGGCTTTTGCGTCCCGCCATAGCCGGCGACGAGTTCGACGGATCGCGCGAGGCCATCGAGAGGCTCTGGAGCCGTATGTACGCCGCGATGCGGGTCCGCGGCCAGACGGGCGGTTTCATGCTCGACGCCATCAGCGGCGTGGACCTGGCCTTGTGGGACTTGGCGGGCAAGATCGCCGGCCTCCCGGTTTCGGCGCTGCTAGCGGCGTCGCCGAAAAAGACCGTGCCCGCCTACCTGAGTGGCGTCGCCGGCGCGGACCTCCGTGAAAAGATCCATTACGCCGATCGCTACCATCAGGACGGTTTCCATATTTTCAAGATCTACCACGGATCCGATTGGAGCGCCGTTCTCGATGAGGTGGATGCGCTGCATGACCGGCTTAGCGGCGATGTGGAAGTGGCCGTGGACGCGCTTTGGCACGTAGACCCTGCCGATGCGGTCCGGCTGGATGCGCACGACGCGCTGTGGCTCGAGTGCCCGCTGATGCCGGAAGAGTTTCAGGCGCACCTGGAGTTGGCCCGCCGCATGAGCACGCCGTTGGCATTGGGGGAGAGTTATCGAACGTTGCATGAGTTGGCGCCCTTTTTCGATCGCCGGGTGATGGGTTGGGTGCAGCCTGACCTCGGCCGCGCCGGAATTACTGGAAGCATGCTCATCGCCGAACGCGCGGCCACGTGCGGGGTGCGCGTTGTGCCGCACGTCAGTATCGCGATGGGTCCGCAGATCGCGGCTGCGATCCACTTTGCCGCCGCGGCGCCTGGGTGTGAATTGTGCGAGTACAACCCGAAGGTGTTGGAGGTGGCCAATCGCTTCGTGGATGAACCGATTCGCCTGGAGGGATCCTCCTACGCCGTGTCCGGCCGGCCTGGCTTGGGCATCGAGGTGCGGATCTGAAATCGATCGTGCCCGCGCCGCCGGGCTCGTAACAACTTAGAGGGACTGGCCGTCTCCCCGCAGGTAAACATCATTCCGATGACCGTCACTGGCAACAAACCATCCGCATTTCAATGTGAGTGCGGCCAGGCAATTTACTTCCGCAACAGCACTTGCCTGGGTTGCGGCGGCGGCCTGGGCTACGTTCCCTACCGGGACGTGATGCGCCGCGTCCATCCAGCGGGTGACAGGCGCTGGAGCGCGCGGGCAAACCCGGGAGACGAACAGGAGATCTACTTCCGTTGCGACAATCTCGAATCTCCGGCCGCGTGCAACTGGCTGATTCCCGCTCAAGCCGGAACCTACTCTACCCTCTGCGTGGCCTGCGGGCTCAATCGTACGATCCCGAATCTCTCGATTCCCGGAAATGCGGAGAAGTGGTTCCGGATCGAGACCGCAAAGCGCCGGTTGGTGGCTTCTCTCATCCGGCTCGGCCTGCCTGTCCGTCCTCGGATCGAAGGGGATACCGCCGGTGGCCTCGCTTTTGATTTTCTGGAGCCTGTTCCTAGTAGCGCATCGATCCAGACCGGGCATTGTGAGGGCCTTATTACGCTGAACATCGAGGAAGCGGAGGCGGCTACCCGAGAACAGATTCGCGCGCGGCTGCGCGAAAGATACCGCACCATTCTCGGCCACCTTCGCCACGAAACCGGACACTACTACTGGGAAGTGCTAGTGCAAGGCGGTGGCAACATCGATGAATTCCGAATTCTGTTTGGCGACGAACAGCAGGACTATTCGAGCGCCCTTCGCCGGCACTATGACTCCGGGCCGCCTGCCGGATGGGAGCATCGCTACATCTCGGCTTACGCCACGGCACATCCCGCGGAGGACTGGGCGGAATGTTGGGCCCACTATCTTCATATGACCGATACACTCGAAACCGCGGATCGGTACGGTCTGACGGTGACGACGCATCCTCGGCTGGCGGCCGTGCCCGTTGGTGAACCCGGCACGGTGGCGCCGGAGCGGTTCCGCCACATGACCGACCGGTGGATTGAGTTGACCATCGCCGCCAATGAGATCTCCGCAGCGATGGGGAATGAGTTTTTTTATCCCTTTACCCTCTCATCGCCCGTTATCCGGAAGCTCGAGTTTATCGATCGGGTCGTAAACGGGACGATCCACGGGGCCGGTTCCACGGTCTTTTAGCACGGCTTGGCCGTCCGCTGTTTGCCGGGGTGCGCGGCCGTTTCCCTCCGGTTGACGTCACGCCTCCACTGGCTGACAATCGAGTCTGGACCAGCATGCGCAGGAGGACTCATCGGATCGAACAGACGGCGCGTCGCGCGGGTAATTTCGCGGTTCTGGCGGTAACTTCAGTACTCATTGCCGCCCACGGCCAGGAACGATCCGCGCTGGAACGTGAATTCGCCCGGACCGTTCAGCCCTTCCTCGCTACCTATTGCATTGGGTGCCACGGGCCCAAGCAGGCCGCGGCGCAGATGGATCTGAGCGCATTCAAGACGATGAGAGCTCTGATGCAGGACGGGCGGCGGTGGAGCCAAATCCTGGATCGGTTGGCAGCGGAGGAGATGCCACCCAAAGGAGCAAGGCATCCCTCGTCCCGGGAGCGCCGCGCGGCAGTCGAATGGTTCCGTGCTGTCCGCGAATACGAAACGCGCCGCAATGCCGGCGACCCGGGAGTGGTGCTGGCGCGGCGTCTCAGCAGCGCCGAGTACGACTACACCATCCGAGACCTGACGGGCGTCGACATCCGGCCGGCGCGCGAGTTTCCCATCGATCCGGCCAACACAGCGGGCTTCGACAATTCGGGCGAAACACTAATGATGTCACCCACTCTCCTGAAAAAATACCTCGCCGCCGCGCGCGAAGTGGCCGGCCACATGTATTTGAAGGAGGATGGATTCGGCTTTGCACCGCATCCGATGCTGGTGGAAACCGACCGCGACAAGTTCGCCGTGCATCAGATCATCGATTTTTATCACCAGCAGAATATCGACTACGCCGACTATTTTCAAACCGCGTGGCGATTCCGGCATCGGGCGGCGCTCGGGCAGCCTGACGCCACGCTGGCCGGCCTTGCGCGGCAACACGGCGTCAGCGCGAAGTACCTCAAGACAGTCTGGTCCGCTCTGGAGAGTAAGGAAGAAGTGGGTCCGATGACGCGGTTGCAAGCGATGTGGCGAGCCTTGCCCGCGCCTCGGGCCGACCAGTCCGGCGGCGCGCGAGCCGGCTGTGAAGCAATGCGCGCCTACATCGCCAGGGTGCGCAAAAAGGTGGAGCCGCGGTTTATCAACATTACGGCGGGCCCGATCGGTACGGCTTGGCAACCGTTGTTGATCTGGAAGAATACTCAATACGCCACCCATCGCCGAAGATTCGATCCCAGGCAGTTGCAGGTAGAAGGCGAGCCCCCGTTCAATCAGGACGACGTGGTGGAGCCCGAATGGGACAATGCGTTCGGCCCTGGCAAGACGATCCTGGTTCAGAATGCGCCTGGCGATCCGGATCTCTTCGTTCCCGCCGGTGAGCGCGCGCGTTACGAGTCGGCATGGGGCCGGTTTTGCAGCGTCTTTCCCGACATGTTCTACAAGGAGTCCCGCGGCCGGAACTATTTCAAGACGGGCAAGGACGAAGGGCGTTATCTGAGCGCGGGATTCCACAACGTGATGGGCTACTTTCGTGACGATCAGCCCCTCTACGAGTTACTGCTCGACGAGCAGCAGCAGAAGGCATTGGACGCGATGTGGCGAGAGATGGATTTCGTCGCTTCCATCAATATCCGCACGTACGTCGAATTCGCGAAGCTGGGGACCCGTGGAACACGAGACGACTTCAAGGACGGCGAGCCCGAGGTCAAAGAGATCGAGGTGGACGAAATCGTTTCGGAGGCGAAGATCCGTAAACTCGAGGCAGACTATCTGCAGGTCGCCAAGGACGGCAGCGGCGTGGCGATCCAGGCGGTCAAAGACTTCTTCGACAAAGCCAATGAGAGTATCCGTTGGGTGGAGCAAGCACGCCGCAACGCGGAGGCAAGCCACTTACAGGCATTGCTTACCTTCGCGGCCCGCGCGTATCGGAGGCCCCTGTCGCCGTCCGATCGCGACGATTTAAAGTCCTTCTATCGCGAGGCCCGGCAGCGTTATGGTCTGGACCACGAGGGCGCTATCCGTGAATCGATCGTTTTGGTCCTGACGTCTCCGAAGTTCTCCTATCGCGTCGACAAGGCCCAGAACGTCGCGGGTATTCAGCCGCTCTCGGATTTCGATCTCGCCAGCCGGCTCAGCTATTTCCTTTGGTCGAGTATGCCCGACGATGAGCTTCTACGGCACGCCGCGGCGGGAGATCTGCATAAGCCGGAAGTCGTGAAGGCCCAAGTGCGGCGCATGCTGCAAGACTCGCGGATCCGTGCGCTAGCGGTCGAATTCGGAGGCAACTGGCTGGACTTTCGCGACTTCGAGCAAATCGGCACCGTGGACCGCGAACGCTTTCCGGCCTTCAGCGACAAGTTGAGAGAGGCGATGTTCGAAGAGCCGATCCGCTTCCTCCTGGATGTGTTTCAACAAAACCGTTCAATTCTCGACCTGCTATATGCCAGAGACACGTTCGTGAATCCTGTCCTCGCCCGGCACTACGGGATGCCCGTATCAGAGGGCGATGAGGACACTTGGGTTTCCGTCCAGGACGCCGACCGCTACGAACGAGGCGGCCTGCTGCCCATGGCGGCGTTTCTCACGAAAAACGCTCCGGGTTTGCGGACCAGCCCTGTGAAGCGCGGCTACTGGGTAGTGAAGAACATCCTCGGCGAGCAGATTCCTCCACCGCCTCCGGTGGTTCCCGAGTTGCCGGCCGACGAGGCCAAAATGGAGCTGCCGTTGCGCCAAATGCTCGAGCGGCACCGCGTCAACCCGGGTTGCGCCGCCTGTCATGCGCGATTCGACTCGTTCGGGTTGGCGTTCGAGACCTTCGATCCGGTGGGCAAGCGCCGAAGCCACGATTTGGGCGGACGCGCAGTGGACGCTCGCGCGACTTTTCCTGGAGGGGCCGAAGGCGATGGTCCGCAGGGAGTCCGTGAGTACATTCGGACCCACCGCCAGGACGACTTCGTGCGCGGCTTCACGAGCAAGCTACTGGCATTCGCCCTCGGACGCAGCCTCGCGATTTCCGACGATCCCCTGATTGAGGAAGTCCGTGGCAAGCTCGGTCAAAACGGCTGTTGCTTCGAGACGGTAGTTGATAGCATCGTTACGAGCCGCCAGTTTCTCAACAAACGGGGGCGCGATCCCCAGGCGGACAGGGAGAGGCGAGTCCGATGAACCAGCAGAACAAGGTATTTCCTCGAAGGACCTTTCTCCGCGGCGCCGGCGTGACCATGGCCTTGCCGTGGCTCGAATCGCTGGCGGGCTTCGGCGCCGGTTCCGCTTCGGCGGCCACCACCGCGCCGCCGCAGCGTTTTGCCGTGCTGTTCATGGGCACGGGTATCAGTCCCGGCCGTTGGTGGGCCAAAGGATCCGGCGCAACGATGGAACTGAGCGAATCGCTGGCGCCGCTCGAGCCGATCAAAGCCAAAGTCAACGTCATTGACGGCCTGTTCAACAAGGCGGCCACCGGGCAGGGCATTCATCCCGCGATGACCGGCAACATGTTGTCGGGCGTGCCGATCCGCAAGGGTTCGATCATTCATGGCGGCATCACCCTGGATCAAGTGCTGGCCAACCACATCGGGCAGGAGACGCTACAGCCGAGCATGGTGTTGGCTTGTGAGAGGGCCATGACCGGGTTCCACGAAACGAACTTCTCCAACGCTTATAGTTCGCACATTTCTTGGCAGAGCAGCGATTCGCCGGTGCCCAACGAGATGTATCCCTCGCTGGCCTTCGACAGCCTGTTCGAGAACGGCGGCACGCTTCGCAATACGAGCGTGTTGGACCGGGTGAAGGACCACGCTATGGCGCTGAACGCCAGTATCAGCGCCACGGACAAACTCAAGCTCGACGAGTATTTGGCAAGCGTCCGCGAGGTGGAACGAAGCATCGAGCGGATGCGAACCGATAAGGACAAGGCCGAAGAACGGGCGCGTGACGCGGGACGGCCGCTGTTTGCGATGAAGCGTCCGGAGGATGGGCTGCCCGAAGATATCCGTGATCACATTCGCCTGATGTGCGATATCATCGCGCTCGGTTTTCAGACCGACAAGACTCGCGTGGCTTCGTTACTACTGGCCCGGGACCTGTCGGCGCTCTACTATCCGTTTCTCGGCGTGAGCAAACAGCACCACGGAGCGTCGCACTACGACACCGAGCAAGACTATCAAAAGATCGTGCAGTTCCATGTGAGCCAATTGGTCTACTTGGCCCAGCGCCTGGACGCGATGCGGGAAGGCGAGGGCAGCGTGTTGGACAACAGTTGCCTGCTGTTCCTGTCGAACATGTGGTCCGGCACCAAGCATGACAACAAGAAGGTGCCGGTGATCACCATCGGCGGACTTGGCGGCAAGTTGAAGACCGGCAGAGCGCTCGACTATTTCGAGTCCGGCGACGAGAATCGCAAGTTGTGCAGCCTGTACCTGGGCATCATGGATCGAATGGGTGTGGAACTGGCCGAGTTCGGTGACGCCGGAACCCGGTTGGCGGGATTCTAAGACAACGCCCCAGCCGCCAAGCTATCGAGTAGCGACACGCACTCGAATCTCCGAGCCTTCGTCGAGCCATAGCTCGCGCCCCGCGGTCCGCAACTCGCCGTTGTCGAGCGTGACGGCACGCTCGTCGTCGTCAACGGATTTGTGGCCTTTCGAGTTCACCCAGTCGATCACTTCGGTCCGTATCGACGTCGTTTTGCCCTGGTAGACAAGCTTGTCGAAGCGCAGAACCAGGGCACCGTTCGGCGTCGACTGTGCTTTCTCCACCGTTCCTTCGAAGTATCCGCCCAGCAGCGATTCCGGTGAAATGATCGCCGCACGAATTGGGGCGCCAGCTTTGCTGGTTCTCGAGTTCACCGGCGTTCCGAGCTTCACGAGATAGCTTTTCGGTGGCTGCGCCACCATCGCTCCCGCAAGCAACAGTAGATAGAGAATGCGGATCACTGGGCTTCTCCGAGAAGCAGGGCGCGGGCGCTTTCCATCGCGAGGCGGGGACTGGTAAGGACCGGCGTACCGTCCACCGGGATGGAGCCCAGCGCGCGGGCCATGGATGCTTGCGCGAGCACGACTACATCCACGTCCTTCCTCAGTTTCTTCAATGCCTCGGTGACCAATAGATCGTGGCGCTCCGTCTGTCCGCTAATCACCGCTTCGAAGGCGCCTTCGCAAAGGCAAGGCACCGTCTCGATGTTCTTTTCGCCACGCCGCGCCGTTGACTGGAGAAGTTCGAGCGTCGGGTCCAGAGTGGTTCGGAGTGTGGCCGCTACACCGATTCGACCGCCCTTGGCGACCGCGGCCTCCGCCATCGCCTCGTCGATCCGTAGCACGGGAATGTCGATAAAAGGCCGGGACAGCGACACGGCCGCGCCGATGGACGAACAGGTCACCATGACAGCCCCGGAGCCGGCGAGTTCCGCGGACTCGATCAGGCTCAGCACGCGTCTGGTTGTTACCTTGGTCAGCTTCCCCGCAGCAATCGTATTTTTGATCAACGATTCGTCCACCATGTGGAAGATAGACAGCCCGGGCAATAACTCCGTGGACAGTTGAGTAAATGTGGGAACCAGAACCGGACTGGTGTGGATGAACGCCAGCGTCTTGATCATCAATTCCTCCCTGAGGTGCTCGCCTTGCGGCGGACTAATACGGCCCAGTCCTTGGCCTTGTCCTTCGGAGCTTCTCCAAGTTCCCGTTTGCCGCCGCCCCGCACTGCACGGACGCTGCCATCCTGCAAATCCCCACCGTTGCGGGCGTCATACCACTTGACTTCGAACGTGGCGGACGCAGTAGTCAGATCCAACTCCGCGGTTCCGCCTTCGGCCAGATAGATGGCATACACTTCGCCGGGCTTGGCGAAGACCCAGTCGTCTGTCCGGGACGTGAGCTCGTCGTGGTGGCGCATTTCATGAAACGGAAGATGCCTGGTGAAAAACTCATGCGCGTAACGTTGCAAGTCCCAGAAGTGATCGCGGCTACGCCAGTCTTCCATGTCCAAGTCGCTGTTCGGATACTGGTATCCGAAGAAGAATACGCTGCCCGACCCGCCGGCCATCAGGTTACCCCAGATAGAGTTCTTGCGGATCCGGTCATGCCAATAGTCAGCGGAATCCGGCACCACGCCGGTGCTGATGGGGTTGATTTCGATGACTCCGACGAGCCATTTGTGCTTGGCGGCGGCCGACGCGTCCACCCATTTCTGCGTCTGCGCGTGTGTGTTCTCCGCGTCGTGTTGCATGGCGGTCCCATCGAAATTGGGAAAGCCGGTGAGCCGGCCGTACGTTTTGTCGTCGGGCAACAATTCGCCCTTCCATTGCACATATTGAATGGGATGCTTCCACGGGTCCAGGGCCTTGAGGTAGTTGCAGATCTCTTGTATGTCCTTGGTCTTGTAGTAACGCCAGCGGTCCATCTCTTCCGAGAGATCCCAGAGCAGCGCATGATGGTGGGCGAAGCGGGCGATCAGCTCGCGATAATATACCTTGCGGAGCGCTGTCATCTTACCCAGGATTTGTTCGTTCTCCTCTTCCTGAGTGATTACCATCAACTGAAGGCCGAGCTTGTCCATGTGCGACATGACGATTTCCCACTGCGCAAGCTTCGAAACGTCGTAGCGCGCACGCTCGTCATATCCGGTCCAGGGGTAGATTTCGCGGCCGTCGCCATCCACGTTCATGGTCAGGGTGTAGAAAGTGTTCATGCCCTTGCTTGCAAGGTAATTCAACGCTCCGATAATTCCCTTGCCTTGCGAGCCCTTCCACACCGGGTCACCCGGGTTCCAGTCTTTGATATGCGGCTCATAACGGTGCAGGCCATCCTTGAGCTGATTCCTGGCGCCGCCATGATCCACGGTGTCGTCAAACTCCCAATAGGCAAGGAGATTTTCGGGGCTCTGGGTCCCGGTCTGAATGAAGTACTTGCCGGTTCCGCGATAGCGCGCATAGTGCTCGCCCGCGTAGGCCAGCATGCCTTGCGCGCGATGGTCGCGGCCGGTCTTATCCGAGGGGCCGATGTGCAAGGTACCCTTGACGCCATCGGGCGCGACCGCTTTGCCTGCCTTCGGCTGCAGGCTCGCCGCGATTTCGGGCCCGGTCCGGAACGAAACCGTGTATCGCCACACACCGGTCTGGTCTGGGACAAAGTGAACGCGCCATCTGTTTCCGCTCTTCGCGCTGGTTTCCGCGGCATTTCCGTCCGCAGCGAAATAGCCGGGAATGACGTACTTCGAAGCGCCCTTGGTGAAGGTGACGTTCAGCCGGTACGCCAGGAACGGATTCGGATCGGCGTATTCACTGGTCGATGGGCCGTCGAAAGTGAGCGTGACATCATGCCACTGCTTCAATTCGCCCGAAACTTGCTGTGCAGCGGCGACACCGCATACGGCGACGATGAAGTACGCGAGTCTCATTGTCGAGCTTTGGCTCGGGAGGTTGACAAACGGGGGAAAGGGAGCATTCTCATTGGCGGAGTCCGGTCAGGTCCAACTTTACCGCCACATTGCCTTGTCCGGCAACGGCCGGCGCACTGCTTGCCGCGCAGTGGTTCATCGCAGTGGCGCCGGCGAACGAACTCCCGATTTCGTCATGTCGATACGCATGGGCAAAACTGTTTTTCGGGCAAGGCGGCGCATCTGAGCGGCTGACAATGCCCGGTCAAAGACAGCTACGCCTCCAATCCACCCGGTGAAGCCAACCCCGCGCGAGGAGTGAATCACGCGGCCGATTGTAAACGGACCACCGTTTCCGGCTGCGCCCGGTGAGAAGAGGTCATGAGCAAACCAAAAGGGATTGACCTTGAGCGCCACGAGTTCTTCTCCGAAAACGGTCCAACGGCCGTCCTCGTCGCGACGCAACGTGACACGGACCTTCGTGAACGGAAACGTTCGCAGAATGACACGCTCGGTCCGCGCCCGAGAGATGGTCTCTGTGCGGACAATCTTGGTTTCGGGAGGGAGGTAGTATTGATCGGCCGGGAACGAAGGATTTTCTCCGTCCTGCGTTCCAGGACGAGAATGGAGCTTGCCCTGTCGCCATGCCTCGGCTGGCCACTTGAAGAAAGGATGCTGCTGCGGATTGTCGATCCAATACGGTGTGGCGCGGCCGTCGATGTAGGCGGTCACCGTGTTTGACGCATTGTCGAAGGTAAACCCGACAACGCTCCACGCCGGGGCGGGCGCAATCCGGTGAGAAGTGACGGCGAGATTGCGTGCATACTTGTCACCGAAGGAAGGCCCACCGTTCTCCGACACATGGGCCGCACTGGCGCCGTTGTTCGCGGCCAGACCGGCGAAGATGGCGTACTGGCGGCGTCCGTTCTCGATCCGTTGCACCGCGGCGCCGGGTTGGGACAAGTCCGTCCCTTCGTGCCAAATGCCCGCTATTGCATGATTGCCGCCATTGTGAACCACCCACGCCACCATCGACACCGAGTTGCCTGGACCGGAGACGTCGATTGCCGAACCGTGAAATTGCGAGCGTGGCAGCAGCAGCACGGGACGAAAGTTCGGGTCAGACTCGTTACGGATCTCGATGGCCTGGCCGAAAGGACCGCTTCCGAGTAGAGGGAAGTCCTCCAACGTCGCGTCGCGGCCAATCCCCCAGTAGTCCTTCACGTAGTTGCGTGCGTCAAGAGGCAATCCTCGTTTGCCGTTCGGGAGCCAAGCTTCGAAGCGGCCCGCCTCATCACGCAAAACGAAGTCCCAAAATGCAGCGAAACCCGGTAGTCGGGTGACTTCATTGATCCGCCGCAAGCGAGACTCCTCGGGCGATGCGCCATTGAGCAAAGCGGCGCCCACGATCAGAATGCGCAGCCGGAACATCGAACCTTCTCCTTTGCTGACAGCCTCTGATTGAGGCTCCATACTAATCTACTTCCGGAGAACTCCGGCCGGAGAGGCTTTGCGCCCCGAAATCGACATTCGGTAGAAAAAGCTGCCGCCTGATAAGGCCATTTCCGCAACAATTACGACCTGGGGTTCGCCGGCGGTCCAAAGATCTTCGCCGCCATCGACTCCGCGCGAGGGTTGCGCTTTCGCAACGAAGGCAATGGCGCCGCGATCCACTGGTTGCGCTTGGCGGGATGCGGGCAAGCCGGAACGCGCGGAGATCCATGCCGGTGTGATTCGGGCACAGGAGAGCGCGCAGGTTCCCGCGGTTCGAAAATGAAAGATCGGGGTCTTCACACGGCGGAGGCGGCTGCTAATCCGACGGGCCGCCAGGATCGCGAATGGCTACCGCTTCACCTCGGCGACATTCGACTTGTCCACCAGCATGGTACCCGTGTCCACGAACACGGGGAAGGGCGCTTCGGGGTCGGACGCGTTCGGCTTGCCTGTTGCGGCTTGTTTCTCCAGGGCGATCGCGGCAAGAGTCTTCAGGCCGTAGTAGCCCATGGTGAATGGCTTCTGCATGAGAGTGGCTGCAATTTTACCCTTCTCGATCCATGCCAGTGTATTGGCAGCCGTGTCCATGGCGAAGACAACCTTGCCCTCCACTTTCTCCCGCTCCAACACGTCCGCAATCTCGCTGCCGGATAGCGATTCCAGGGAGACGAACGCATCCACCGGAGTCTTCTTGTCCAAGATCTCCTTGGTCGCGTCGAA
This sequence comes from Bryobacteraceae bacterium, assembly GCA_041394885.1. GTDB lineage: Bacteria > Acidobacteriota > Terriglobia > Bryobacterales > Bryobacteraceae > DSOI01. The sequence goes on from JAWKHI010000014.1 coordinate 56,332, forward strand.
AGCCACGCGAGCGTCGCCTTTCATGTCGATGACCTGAGCCACCTTGATTCCGGGTGAAGCTTCCAGGGCCGCGCGGTAGCCATCGAGGCGCTCCTGGAGGTTTCTTTGGTTGGCGATGGTGTAGAAGATGACATTGCCCTTTCCCTTGAGGAGCTTGGCAAGTAACTCGCCTCCCATCTGTCCGGCCTGATAGTTGTTGGTGCCGATGAAGAAGAGCCGTTGGCTTTGCGGAGCGTCTGAGTCGATCGTGATAACAGGAACGCCGGCGGCCATGGCGGCGTCGATCTCGGGCTGAAGGACATCCGGATCGCCCGGTGAGACGAGAACACCGGAGGGCTTCTTGGCCATGATGCGCTTGAACTCCGCCAGTTCCGATTTTGCATCGTAGACATCGGGGCCAACGAGTTCGGCCTGAACATGCAGCTCCCTGGCGGCCTTCGCCAAGCCGGCTCCAGCTTCCTGCCAGTAGGGGATTTTCGGATTGGCGCAGACGAGATAGTATTTCTCGCTTGACTGGTGCGCGGGGCCACTACTACAGCCAGCAAGGACAATGACAGCAAGCGCGCCGGACAGTGTGTTTCTCATTTCGTTTCTCCCAGAGTCCAATATATTCCAACTCGCCGGCGCCGATCATGGCTGGATCGACCGCGCGACAGGGAACGCGCTGCCGGAGCAATTGCCATAGAATTCAGGAGATGGCCCCGGAACAAGACGAAGAGCCCCAGCCCGATGGAGTGGACGGAGCCGCGCTGGTGGAAACGCCGCCGGCAGTCGCGCTCGGCGGCGGTCGGGCTTCAGTGCCGGAAATGGAAGGGTACAAATGGTCGCCACAGGGCCGAAAGATGCAATGATCCGAACGATGTGTTGGGCAATGGCGGTCTGCCTCGCCGCGGCGGCGATGGCTCAGGATGGGCGGAAGGCGTACGAGGCTCGCTGCGTCGGGTGTCACGGTGCAGACGGAGCCGGCGGAGGCCATGGTCCGGGTTTTCTGGATTTGCGGCGGCCGCGGGCGGTGAGTATTGAAGCCGTTCGGGACCTGATCGTCAAAGGGATTCCGGAAGCAGGGATGCCGCCGTTCCCAATGGGCGCCGAAGAGGCCACGGCCATCGCCGCCTACGTCACCGGGCTGCGCGCACCCGCTGGGGACAAGCCCCATGAGGGCGATGTCGAGGCAGGCGCTCGCTATTTTTCGGGCGAGGGGAAGTGCATGGCTTGCCATCGTGTGAACGGCGCCGGCGGATTCCTGGGGCCTGAACTTTCGGGCCTCGCACGGCGGCGACGGCTTTCTCAGATCGAGCAGGCCTTGCGGCAACCGGGGTCGCTTGCGCGGGGAGATCGCGCGGTGACACTACGGCTTCGGGATGGCGCGCGCGTGGAGGGCGTATTGCGCTACGAAGGCCCGGCGGATTTTGGCGTGCATGGATTGGACGGGAAGTTTCATTCCGTGGCGAAATCGGAAGCAACCGTCGAGAGCCGCAGCCGATCGGTGATGCCGCCGGTGGATGTTTCGCAGGAACAGATGCGCAATCTGCTGGCGTTTCTCACACGGCTGGAGCCGGGAATGAAGCCAGCCAGCCCCGGGCCTGTAGGCGAAGGCGTAGAGTTCACGGCGATCGAGAAACCGGCTGAGGGAGAGTGGCCCACCTACCATGGCAACCTCAGTGGGAACCGCCACAGCCAGCTGCGGGAGATCGACACCGGGAACGTAGCGCAACTGGCGCCGAAGTGGATTTTTCCGATTCCCGGCGGACAGCAGCGGGCGCTTCAAGTCACCCCGGTGGTCACCGATGGGCTGATGTATGTGACGGCGGTCAACGAGGTTTGGGCTCTCGATGCGCGAACGGGGCGAGAGGTATGGCATTTCGGCAGGCCACGGACCAAGGGGCTGGTGGGCGACGCGGCTAGCGGGATCAACCGCGGAGTGGCGGTGCTCGGGGACCGGGTTTTCGTGCAGACCGACAACGCTCATCTGCTGGCGCTCCACCGGCTGACGGGTTCATTGCTCTGGGAGGCGGCGATGGCCGAGTCACGCGACCATTACGGCGCTACCGGTGCTCCGCTAGTGGTCAACGATCTGGTGATCGCCGGTGTCTCCGGCGGCGACGAAGGCGTGCGCGGGTTCCTCGATGCGTACAAGGCGTCAAACGGCGAGCGTGTATGGCGGTTCTGGACGGTGCCCGCTCCGGGGGAACCGGGATCGGAGACATGGCAAGGCAATGCCTGGAATCACGGTTGCGCGGCAACGTGGCTGACTGGCAGTTACGATCCGAATTCCGGACTGTTGTACTGGCCGACGGGAAACCCGTGTCCGGATTACAACGGCGACGAGCGCAAAGGCGACAACCTTTATTCGGACTCGGTGCTGGCGCTCGATCCGGCGACCGGCGCGAAGAAGTGGCACTTTCAGTTCACACCGCACGACCTGCATGATTGGGACGCCACTGAGTCCCTGGTGTTGGTGGACGCGCGGTTCCACGGTCGCGACCGCAAGCTGCTGCTGCAGGGCAATCGGAATGGATTCTTCTATGTGCTAGACCGGATCAGCGGCGAGTTCCTGCTGGGTGAGCCATTTGTGAAGCGGCTTACGTGGGCGAGCGGGATACGTCCGGACGGCAGGCCGAAGCTGGTACCCGGCTACCAGCCAACTCCGGAAGGCGCCCTGACGTGCCCGGCTGTGGCGGGGGCGAGCAACTGGCCGTCGACCGCCTACCACCCAGATACCGGACTTTTCTATTTGATGGCCCAGGAATCGTGCAACGTGTACACGAAGCAGCCGCAGGAGTGGGAACGCGGATCGTCTTTCTACGGGGGCACAACGCGGCGCGCACCGAATGAACCGAGCCAGAAGTTTCTTCGGGCACTTGACATCCAGACAGGCAAGATCGCCTGGGAATCGCCTGTGGAGGGAGGGATCCTCGAGAGCGGGTTGATGACGACGGCGGGGGGATTGGTTTTTTACGGCGACGGCAGCGGAGCCTTCATGGCCGCGGATGCGCGGAACGGAAAGTTGTTGTGGACGTTCCAGACAGGGATGGGCTGGAAGGCTGGGCCGATGACGTACACGGTGCGGGGGCGGCAGCACATTGGGGTGGCGGCGGGGACGGCGATCATGGCTTTCGGCCTGCCCTGATCTGTTTTCGTTGTTTCCGACTCCTCTCCGAGTGTTGCTTCCTGTTCCGGCTTTCGCATATAGTAATCCCTTCGAAGCGCGCGACTGGGAAGCGCGATTCTTCGCGAGCGGAGGCACCTGCAAGGAATGTCAAGACGGGATCTCTATGGCTGGATCAAGAAGATCCACATGTACTCCGGGCTACTGTCCTTCACGGCCTTCGTCGTGTGGGGGGTGACCGGAATCCATGCAGTCTTCCTGCCGCCGCCGGGCGAATATCAGCCGCCTCCGATCACATCGGTCCGGGAGTTTGCGTTCAAAGCTCCGGGGGGCATGGACGACCGGCAGGCCGCCAAGGCGATCTTCGACGCGGCCCAGATCCCGGTGGCTGGCGGGCGCTATAACATCCACCGCGACGAGCAGTCCAATCTTGCGTTCAACGTGTTTACGATCAATGGCGGCCGTGAGGTTACCTTCGTCGAGGACCGGGGAATCGTGCGGGTCGCGCATCGCGCCAACAGCATCTGGAGCTACTTCTCGTCAATGCACACGGCCCACTCGGGCCGGCACCGGCTGACGGCGCCGGCGATCGCCTGGGGCTATTTCAACGAATTCTCCAATTGGGCATTCCTGTTCATGACCCTATCGGGAGTCTACCTGTGGCTGGCCACGCGTCCCAGCCTGCGTTGGGCGCAGCTATCTCTCGCAGGGATGGCGGCGCTGACCCTGGTTTTGTGGCTCGTCATCCGGTGAACCTATGTATCGACTGATGAGAAATATCCATCTTGGCCTCGGGCTGGTGTTCGTCCTGATGGCGCTCGTATTCGCCGCCAGTTCGATGGTTATCATCTATCGCCCGCTACTCAACACCAAGCCCGTCGATACCGAGACGACGGTGAAACTGTCACCGGATGCGGCTGCGAGCCCTCGCGCGGCCGCGCGATTGCTGATGACCAGCCATGGAATACGCGGTGATCTGCGCCAAGCCCAGGAGAGAGCGGGACGCTTCCACTTCCAGATCGCGCGGCCGGGTGAGATGGCGGAGGTTGTCTACGAACCTTCCTCGGGAGAAGCCAAGATCAAGACCAGAAGGCAGGGGGCGCTCGAGACTCTCGTGCATTTGCACACCAATCATGGACTGTGGCACGAATACATGCCCTCGAACTTCTGGGCGGCGATCGCTCTGCTCACCTCGATCGGGTTGCTGCTGCTCGGAGTCTCCGGAATCTATCTCTGGTTCCAACTCCACAACGAGCGGCTCATTGGCGGAATCCTGCTGGGATTCGGACTGATCTTCGGATTCGTGACACTCCTGCTGACACGGCTGCAGCAGTAGACGATTCCGCCCGAAGTGTCTCTAAGGCCAACGCGGGAATCAAGGTATGGTACTAGTGAGACCAACCATGAAGATGCGTGTAGGGATTCTTCTCCTGATAGCCGGTGTTCTTTTGGGTCCGCGGCCCGCGCTTCCGCAAGGATCGGCGCCGGGTGAGCCGGTGACGATTCTCATGACGTTCGGGCTGAACGCGAAGGCGGACCAAAGATGGGACGGTTCGCTCAGTCTTTCCGGCGGCGAGATCACAGCACTGCGGGGGCATCAGTTCGCCCGAGGAGACTCCATTGAAGGTCAGAACTCGTGGAAGCTGCGCAACAGGCGGGATGAAATCACCGGGTTTGCCCGCATCAACTATACGGAGATGAGCCCCGCGCACCTGCCGCCGGTGATGTTTTTCCCCGTTGGCGTGTATGCCACGCTGCGGGCCGGACCTTCGGCTCGCGTCTCGGTGCGGACGGCGCAAGGCGACTTTGCTTTCAATCTCTCCGAGATCGGCCACAATCCGAAAGCGTTTCTGGATGGCAGCGCGACTGTGGTGTGGGCGCCGGCGGTGGAGAAGATCACAACCGAACAATACGAAGACGACGAACCGGAGATCGCGCGCCTCGGCGATGGCTCGATCGCGGTGGCTTGGGTGGCATACCGGGAGCGGGCGGACCGCGTGTTCTTCCGCGCGCGGAACGGTGGCGGCTGGTCGGCGGTCGAAGAGGTCACGGTTGACCCAGGCGACATTTTCCGCTGCTCGATCTCCGCGGACGAGAACGGGGACCCATGGGTAATCTGGAGCCGGCGCGAGGGCACGCAATGGCACCTCTGGGGAAGGCACAGACGTGATGGCGGGTGGCAGGCTCCAGTGAAGTTGACCACGGAAGGTTCGAACATGTTCCACCGGTCGGCGGCGGGAGGCGGTCAGATCTTCCTGGTGTGGCAAAGTTTTCGCGGCGCCGCCGGTAGCGCGCAAAGCGATATTTACGTGCGAAGTCTGGTGAAGGGGGAATGGACGGGGGAGATGCGCGTGAGCGAATCGCCCGCTAACGACTGGGAGCCGTCGATCGCCGCGGGAACGGGAGGCAAGGGCTTCATCGCCTGGGACAGTTACGACAAGGGTAACTACGATGTCTTCTTCCGAAGCTTTGAGAATGGAAGGCTGGGTGCGATCGACCGGGTTACCTCGAACGCAAGGTTCCAGGCCCATACCTCGGTGGCGGTGGACGCGGGGAACCGGCCGTGGTTGGCCTGGGACGAATCCGGCGCCAATTGGGGCAAAGATCAGGGGTTCCTGATCAACCCGCCCGTCTCCACGCCGCTCCATCAGGAGCGATCCATTCGTGTGGCCCGATGGGACGGACGCCAGTGGCAAGAGCCCCGGGCGAAGCTGACGCCATTCTACGTCTACCAGCTATTTCCCAATTTCGAGAACCCCCGAATTTCGTTCGACTCGAGGGGAACTCTGACGATGGTCTTTCGGCACTGGACGCGCCAGAACGCGAGGTCGATCGGCAGCAAACTCGGCTGGGAAAACTACGTGACGCGCTTCGACGGCGAGACCTGGACGACCCCGGTTCCGATCGACCACAGCCGCGGGTCGATCGAAAAACGACCCGCGCTGGTTCGAGACAACACGGGCGACGTGTGGGCGGCGTGGATGACTGACGAGCGAACATTCGCCGATCTGGTTCCACGGAACGGAGAGATCTACGTCGCCAACCTGAAATCATCGGCGGCGGCGCCCGCCTACGATGCCGCGAAGTTCGTTCCTCTGGCGGACCCGTTCGCCGAAGAACTTCCCATTCATGCCGCGGAAAAGGAGGATCTTGCCAAGATCCGTGGCTATACGATCCGAGCAGGCAACCGCAACTACAAGATCTATCGCGGCGACATGCACCGCCACAGCGACGTTTCCCAGGACTTCAAATACGACGGCTCCCTGATCGAGATCTACCGGTACGCGCTCGATGCAGCGGCTTTCGACTACATCGTTCCCACCGACCACCAATTGGGTTACGACCAGGAATTCACATGGTGGCAGGACGAGAAACTGACCGATCTCTTCCATCTGGCCGGTACCTTCACGCCGATGTTCGGATATGAGCGCAGCATGAACTACCCAAACGGACATCGCAATGTGATCTTGCCGAAGCGCGGGACGCGTCCCCTGCCGATTCCTCCCGAGGAAGCACGCGGCCAGACGGGCGCGGCGAAGCTATACGCGTACCTGCGCCAGAACAACGGCATCTCGATGCCGCATTCGAGCGGCACCGATCAGGGCACGGACTGGCGGGACAACGATCCCGAGGTGGAGCCGCTGATCGAAATCTACCAGGGATACCGCGCCAGCTACGAGTACGAGAACGCGCCGGCGGCCGCGAGCCGCGAGAAGCTGATCACTCAGCGGAGCGGCTTTCAGGCTGCCGGATACTGGTGGAAGGCGCTGGAGAAGGGCTACAAGCTTGGCGTGCAGGCGAGCTCGGACCATTGGTCGACCCATATTTCCTACGCATGCATCGTGACGGACGACTTTTCGCGCGACGGGATGTTCGAGGCGCTCAAGAAACGCCATGCCTACGGAGCCACCGACAATATCGTGCTTGACTTTCAGGCTCGAGCCGGCGGGGCAACCTACATCATGGGTGACAGCATCCAATCGCGAACCGCGCCGACACTGACCGTGCATGCCCGCGGCACGAGCCGGATCACGCAGGTGGTAATCGTCAAGAATCAGCAGTTCGTCTACGTCGGCCGCCCTAACACGCGCGACATCGACATTGACTTCGTTGACCGGGATTTCGAGCCCGGGTTCAACTACTACTACACTCGGGTTTTGCAAGAAGACGGCCGGCTTGCATGGAGTTCGCCCATCTGGGTGGAGTAGCGGCCAGCAGCGGCGGCACTCAATAGAAACAGCCGTCGTTATTTCGTGAATATCAGGGTGCCGAAGTTTTCCGGGACGTGGTTGGGATCCCGGTTCAGGACACATGTCGGCTGCCAGCACAGGAAGCGGCGTTGCGAGTCAGGACCTTCGCCGTCGATCCGATAGAGGTTGGCGCGCCACCTTGTCCCCACCTTGACTTCGGCCGCGGTGACGGACGCGAGTGGAATCCGGCAGGCGGCGTACCAGGTCTTTGACTTCTCGTCGATGCGCGCGCGGTGCTCCCAGCCGGATCGCCAATCGCGGTTCTGCCCACGGCGGTCGAGGTCGATGGCAAGGTCGATCCAGTCGCCGGTGGGCGCGATTTCGAACTCGCGATAGTGCCGGATGTTTTCCCAGTCGTCGCCGAGAAAGATCTCGACGACATCGCGATCCCATATGCCGCGGCGGGCACTATCGGTTGCCGATGGAAAAAATAGGTTCAATGTGCGATACGGACAGGCAAAGAGAAAGTAGATGTCAGTCCCGGTCCAGAACGCTTTGACTTCTGTCCTGAGATCCGGATAGTCGAGAGTCCTGGTGCAGTCCTCGAGGATCCACGCCGCCGGAACCTTCCGCCACATCGGAGCGCGTGGGTCCAGGCTCAACGTCTTGGGCGGGTTTCTCCGCGGAATCGAATACGCCGCCGTGGGCTGCTTTACCTGACACGGCTCGGAGGTTTGGCCGGCAGCGAGGGCCACCGTGATTCCAGCCAGAATCAGACAGCGCAGGACGCCGCCAATTTTTGTGTGCATCGACTTTCCTCGTGGCTGCTTTTTCGTGGCTATAGTCATCGAGAGCCTCAAGCCGGCTCGTCATGGCCACCCGGTCTCGAGATGCCGTGCGAACCAGTCGACCATCTTCTGCTTTTGGTCATCGTTGTAGACGTGGCCGGTTTCGGGGTAGATGACACTGCGAAAGGATTCGGGCTTGCCGTACAGCCGATACACGCGGTCGAGGATCGCCTCGAGTTTTTTCATACCTTCGGGAGGCGAGCCGGGGTCGCGGTCGCCGGTCAACGCGAGGAACGGCCGCGGCGCGATCAGAGCCATCACCCCCTCGCTGTCGAAATGCTTGAGAATACCCGGAACAAAGTAGTAGATGCCGTGAGCGCGCAGTTGCCGGGTGGCGATCAGATCCTCATAGCGAGTGAAACAGGCAACGCCGACCACGGCCTTGATTCGATCGTCAATCGCGGCCAGCCACCAGGCGCGGGTGCTGCCCATGCTCATACCCTGCGCGCCTATGCGCTCCGGATCCACTTCGGGACGGGATGAGAGGTAGTCCAGCGCGATCAACTCATCTCTGAGCATCATTCCCCAGAGTGTACGCCCAAGCCAGAGATTCAGCTTGAAAAGAGACATCTCCTGATCCGAACCGCGCTGCATGGTTTCGAGTTCACCGGCAGGGCCCGAGCCCTTCCGCTCGCCGTTGAAGTAGTTGTCGATTCCCAGCACGACGTAGCCCTTCTTCGCCAATAATTCCGCCACGTTTTGCGACGTAGGCTCGTATCCGAACATGTTCTCCTTGCTGCTGGAGTGGCCATGCATCGTCAGGATCGCCGGGTGCCGCCGCTTGCCGTCTTCGGGAATTGCGATGTAGCCCGGAACCAAGGAATCGACCCCGTTCCGAAATACGAATTTCTCGATTCGCCACCCATCTCTCTTGTCCACACTCACAACCTTGACGCTAGAGGGTGAAGGCCTCGGCGGCATCTCTCCCAGGGAGCCCATGACGATTCGCTTCAAGAACTCGCGCTGTGACTTCCACGTGGCGAGATCGCCAGGAATATTCAGTCTGCCGATCGGCAGCTTCCGGAAGCCCTCCGGAACTCCGTGCCACGGCGTCTGAATCGGTTCGGAAGGTGCCTGGGCAGACGCCGGCAGCACGGCCAAAACCAGCAGAGCGATTCGCATAGAGGAAGCTTACGCCTTTTTCGCCGGGGTCGCCCGGCCCGAGCCGCGGAGGCGCTTACGGGTTCACCAGCACCGCGGAACCGATGAAAGGCGGAATCCGGGACGTGTCCTCCGACATGTTGGAGTACAGGATCAGCCGTCGCGGGTCAACGGTGGGAGCGAAAACAACGTAGTCGTCGAGGCGGCTCTCCTGATTCTCGGAGAGAACTCCACCGTCCGGCCATAGGTAGTGAACCTGCCGGGCCGACGCCAGCGGCTCCCAGTCCTCGAAATCAACGACGGTGGGGTCGCCGGTGGCTACGGCATCCGCGTAAAGCAAGCGGATGGGCTTGAGCGCTACCTGCGGATCCGTCGGTCCGTTGGGCAACGCGTGTTGATTGAAATACATCTTGTAGCTGCCGCCGCCCAGGTGTACCACCGCGGGCGCTTGCGCTCCGGCCAGCAGCTTCGGACACTCATCCCGGCCGTAGTCCACCCTCCATTTCACACCGGTCCAGACGGCGTAGGCCGCGTTGAAGTTGAAGGGCGAGCAACGGCGATCCGGCCACTCCGTGGTAAACCACATGAACGTGCCCGGCCTCATGTCCCAGGCCCAGGATTGCTGTGTTGGATAGCCGATCTTGAATTGGCGGGCGTTCCGAATGTTGGGATTCGGATCCGGCCCGTCGATATCGACACCGACAGCGACCTTCGGCTCACACCCGCCTCCCGACGAATAGTCGGCCAACGAGTCACATCGTGTCGCGGGGCCCGAGTTAAAATCACGGCCAATGTAGCCATCCTGGCTGTCGAGGTAAAGAATCCGGGTTCTGCCGTCGCTCCCGCCTGCCTCGAAGAACAACCGCACCCTGCCATCTGTTTCCCCGGCCAGTGGGACGGCTTGGAACAGGTTGAGGTTGGTCACCAACGCACCGGAGCCCGCGCACCCGGGCGGAAGTGAAGGTGAGCCGCCGGGCGGCGCCGGCATGGGTTGACACACCCGAAGAAGCCCATAGCCCGAAACGCCGCGGAAGGCCAAAGCATCTTGGACAGTGTCCGCTCGAGCGGCAACCAGTTCCCCGATCTTCACCCCTTTTTCTTCGGCCTGCGACGGGCTGTAATAGAGCTGGATCTTGCCATCGAGAGACGGCCCTGCCCAACTGCCGTACCGGAACGCATAGGCGCCGACGTTGCCGTCGGGGACGATTCGGTCCGCAGTCGCGTAGGAACTGCCGCGGCCCTGGATGCGCCAATATTCCTCCGCGGTCGCGCCTTGTGCCGGCTCCGACTGTAGTGCAGCCGTGCAAGACGCGTTGAGACAAGCCCGCGCGCTCACGGCATATTCAGTTCCGGATTTCAGGTTCTCCAGCACCGCGCGCGATGCGCCGGCTTGGACTACGGTCCGCGTGGAGGACTGCTTCTCCTCAGCCATCACGACGTAGTGCTGAACTACGCCGCCGGCCGGTGTCCATTCCACCAGCAGGGACGATGAGGATGAGTAGGTCCTGCCAGCGTGGACATACTCTCCTGTGGGCGTAACCTTCAATTCCGCTGGCCACGCGGCCGACGCCAGTACCGTGATCAGCGCCTGGTTGCTGGTTGCGCCCCCGATGGTAACCGTGACCGGATGAATCCCCGCCGGGAGGGAAGGTACGCGCAGGTTCAATTGCATCAACCCGATGAAGCCGGGGGCAAGGCCGGCAAACTGGACCTCGGCGGCGAGACCGCCGACTGTCACCGTCACAGGCAGCGTCGCGCGCGCGAGCGGGCTCTGGGGTGCGGCACGACCGGTTCCGACCGGAGGTGTCACCTCTCCCTGTCCGGTGAGATAGAGAGTGGCATAGTCGCCGGGACGCACCGGCGCACCAAGCGCATCTTCTCCTTGTAACTTGAAGATACCCGGCGCGGCGGGCGTTACCTGAATGGGGAACGACCGATTGCCTACGCGGACTGCAGCCGGCCCCGGCGCAATTTCGAAGGGAACCTGGCTATTGATTTGGGTGGGGCTTGTGTAGAACACCGGAGCGGGCCTCCCTCCTACATCCACCGCGGCTCCTGCCAGACTGGCGCCGAATATCGTAATCAACGAGCCCGGCGCCACCGCCGGACCGTAACCGGCCGAATTAACCACAGCAGTAACATCGGGTTCAACGGTCACTTCCGCTTCGGATGCCAACGGAATGAGCGTTGCGTATACCATCAGGTACGTTCCATCGGCCAAGTGGACAACCGCGGCGTCCTTGACGAAACCCCTCTCCATCCCGGAGGAGGGATCCCAAGCAAGGCGAACGCCCGGTTCGGGTGCCCAGGCGTACCCGTCTTTGGTTACAAACGAACGGATGTCCCCCCCAGATCCGCCACTGAATGCGTAGAAGCGGATCCGTCCATCCTCGAGCGCAATTTCGTTCGTGACAATGTAGGGGCGGCCGGAGATGGAAAACGACGCCGGGTTTTCGGGACGGAAGCTCTCGCCGTCCAGGGAAACGCCGTGCCAAAGCTGAGCCGGATGCTCGCTCAATGTGTACATGTGCCACATGCCGCCAATGGGGACCGTAAACGAATCCAGCACGGCTTCGCCTTCGATTGCAAAGGCAGAACCGCGGTACTGAAACCGCAGTCCGTCACTCGAGTCCGCGTAGTGGATCTCGGGAAATCGCGAACCGGGGCGGCCAGCGGTGAAGAACATTCGGATCGTGCCATCCTCGAGCAGGCGAACGTCGGGGTCGCCAGGGTTGGGTCCGCTGAAGCCGCTGATGTCGACGTATTTGTAGAACCAGGTCTTGCCTTGGTCCGGCGAGACCGCCGCCGCAATCACATTCTCGCGGCTTCCGACCGCGCCGCCCGTGTAATAGAGGTACAAGATCCCGTTCCGCGCAAGGATAAAGTCCGGAACATTCGCCTGGTCTGCGATCACCTGATTCGTGCGTGTAAAGACGAGGCCGTCGGAGGAAACCGCCGTCATGAGCCGTTTTTGCCACGGGCCGTCGTCGGGACGGCCACGTCCGGGTTGTGCGCCCTGGGGAGGTGTAAAGTCATTGCTCAGGATGACTGGTCCCGTTTGCGCGAAGCATGCCGAGATGGCGGCAAATGCCATGGCGATAAGGTTCCGGGATCCTAACGGCCCTTGCCAAAAGTCCCGCGGGCCGCGCGGCACGGGATCTGCGCCCGCAGGCGAGGAGTGAGGAGAACAGGGATGCGGGCCATCTCGCTCGCCGAGCCCAATGCGACACTGTGGGGGCCTCCGGGCGCAAACCCCGGCCGCCCCATTGCCGGCAGAGGGGGTTGCGGCGGCCCCATGGTCAACGGGGCGCTCGCAACGTGGCCTGCGCGACTTTTGCCACCGGCCCCTGATCATGGTGTTATGTGCACCGGATTTCTCGATCTCTGAGCCCACTGGCCCAACGGCGGTTCCGGCCTTGCCTCACGGCAGTTCGAAGACATAGAGGGCATTCCCATTCCCGGGAAAGTGGATCTCCGGGGCGATCACATGAGGAACGTCGCGCGGACTTCCGCCGCCGAGCCCCGTGGTCACTGCCACGTATTGCTTTCCTTCGATCGCGAAAGACACCGGATGGCCCTGCACCGAGGTGCCGAGACGCGTTTGCCACAGGAGCTTTCCCGTCCTCACGTCGAACGCCTTGAAATAGCGATCCAGGTCGCCGGCAAAAGCGACCCCGCCGGCCGTGGAAAGAACCCCGGTTAGGAAGGGAGCGCGTTGCTCCACCGCCCACTTTTGCTTCATGGTTCGCACGTCGTAGGCGGCGAGTTTGCCGATCATGCCGTTCGCGCCGGGCATCTGCAGGAAGTGGCGATTGCCGCCGCCTCCGCCAGAACCGGCCTTCCTCTCCACCTCCCGGGCCGACATTTCCATGCAGCTCTGGCTCAGCGGAATGATGAGCTGCGCAGTCGGTTCGTGGTAACTCATCGGCTGCCAGTTGTGACCGCCCTGCGTGCTGGGGCAGACGTGGTACCACTCGCCGATCTTCTGCTCCAGGATATCGGCGCGATAGGTCAACTCGCCGGTCTTGCGGTCCACGTTGGAGAAGACGTTCTGAAAGACCGTCTCCGTCAGGTCAAGATACTTGCCGGTCAGCCGGTCGAGCTTCCAAAGGATACCGGCCTTGCCGATGGAAAAGGCGAGCTTTCGCCCGTCGACGTCCACCAGAACTCGCTCGAAGACTTCGTCCAGATCGAAGGACTCCTGTGGAACATGCTGGAAGTACCAATCGAGCTGCCCGGTGTCGGCGTCGAGCGCAAGCGTGGAGTTGGTGTAGAGCGCTTTGTCGCCGAGCTTCGCGCCACGGCTTACGCGCATCCATGGCTTGGCCTGGGAGACTCCCCAGTAGGTTCGATTCAACTCCGGATCGAAGCTTCCGGCAATCCAAGTGTCGCCACCGGCCCGAAACAGGTTGCCCAGCGTACCCCAGGTGTCACCGCCGGGCTCGCCATCGCGTGCGATCGTGAAAAACTTCCAGGCGGGCTCGCCTGTCTGGGCATCCCATGCGCTGATGTAGCAGCGCTCCTCCTTGTAAGACCCGCATCCGGTGAGGCCCTGGAGGATCTTGCCGTTAATCGCGATCGTGCCGGAAGTGCTGCTGAATCCGCGCTGGGGCGGAGCGACCTCCCGTTGCCAGACGACGCGGCCCGTGCGGGCGTCAAGAGCGTGCAGCCGGGCATCGGTACCCGAGAGATATACTTTGTCGCCCCAGATGGAGATGCCGCGGGTAGCGCCATAGGCGCGCGTCGACTCCGGCCCGAGATTGTGCTCCCAAATCAGATCGCCCGTGCTCCCATCGATCGCCTGCATGGTATGGCTGGTATTCGAAAGATAGATGATGCCGTCGTGAACGATCGGGGTCGGCTGGTTGGCGCCGCCGTCGTTCATCGCCCACACCCACTTCAGACGCAGGTTCCGCGCGTTGGCACTGGTGATCTGCGTGAGCGGACTGTAGCTCCAGGCCTGGTAGTTACGCCGAATCATGAGCCAATCCGCGGGATCCGGATTGCGGAGCATCGCGTCTGTGACCGGCCTGTAATTCTTTACCGTTCCTCGCACCGTATGGCCCTTGGGCCGGGCCCGCGTGGAAAGACCGGCCTGATCACTCGCGCGGTCATTCAGATCCGCCCGGAGAGCCGCCGGCATCCGCCCGCTGGAGATCGAGCCGATGCGCAGGCGGCTATTGAGCGTTAACGCCCCGGTCCCGGCCGTAGCTCCGTTGGCTTCGAGGATGAATGCGGAGATCGCAACGTAGGTCTCCTCATCAAGGCCGCCGGCGTTGCCGGGCGGCATCGTCTGCTGCACATACCGGGTGAGCTGGTTGACGGTGCGGTCCCGCCACACATTCTGAAAGTTGCCGCCGGTGAGCGGGTGCGCCTCGTTGCGGCCACTCATGTCGGGCAGATGGCAGCTTGCACAATTGCCCAGGTAGGCGGAGCGGCCGGCGAGAGCCTGTTCGGCAGTGAAAGTCTGGGCGAATAGCGGCGGTGCAAGAAGGGAGAGAGGAAGGAAGCAGGCGCGAAGACGAAGGCCGGGCATAGGCGCCTATCATCCTACACAAGAATGGCCTACACAAGAATGGCCGGTACTTGCTCTCGGTTGCCCAGTCAAGCCCAACCTGCTTTTCTGCAATCAGCCTGCCTATTTGCCTGCAATTCCGGCCGGTCACGGTGACGGCGACGGTGGCTGCGCCAGCGGTGTATTGATTATTCGAGGGACGGGTGAACCGATCCGATGTGGGCGGGGAGCCGGCGCCGGAGGATCAGTTTTTGGGCGGGAAGCCGGACATGGCGCGGTCAACGTGACGGTGCAGGCGTTCCTCAAACCACTTGGATTCATCTTCGCTGAACGAAGGAAATTTTTGCCAAACCAGGGCATTCGCTTTTCCTGCGCGGATCGAGATGAACAGGCGTCCTCGGTAATCGTACTGGTGAAGGGGCCGTCTGCGGGCCGCGGTGCGGCGGTCACTATCGACATTGAGGCTTGCGGTGATGCGTACGTCGGCAGGTCCGCCGGATTCCGACAATCCGAGTTCGCGAAGGCGCGCGGCGATGCGTTCACGGAGGACCGGGATGAGCCGCTCCGCCTGGATGGCTGTTGTTTTCGACTTCGCGGTGACCTCGCCTATATGGAACGTCTTCACTTGAGCGACGTCGAAGGGGGCGAACTCCTCCGCCCAAATGGGAGAGGCGCACAGGATGGCCAGAGCGGCGAGCTTCACAAGAACAGCGTAACAGCGCTGAACGGAGATGCGTTGGGCGGGCGGGCTGATAAGGGGGGCGAGATCGATGCACTCGATTAGGCTGGCCCGCAGCCTTTTTGGACATGCGAGTTGACGAGGACGCGAGGCAAGTCTACGCACTCCGGTCGGCCGGACGACGCAACGAGCGGGTTGCCCCCGAGGATGCACCCCCGGCACCGGAGCAGTTCAGGCCACAATTCCCAATGACAGTATTGAACGAGGTCGGCCCGTGCCTGGAGGACGTGAATCCGGGACGGTACGAGTCGATCACCATCGAATTTCGCCTCACCAACCAAGCAAGAAGACAGCTCGCGACCTAGTTACGCCGCCTTTCGATTCTGTCGATCCTTGGCAACCTCATTTGCGCTCATTTGCTCGGATCGTCAGGATGGCAGCGTACAGCACTGCAATGATCACCAGCCAGCGCAGGCCTGCCAGCGGCAAGGATTTTACGACGAAAGCGGCCAGTGGAACACCGGCCAAGCCGCCAAGGGCGAGTCCGAACGCTACCGGCGCCGAGTAGGCTCTGCGCCTGACGAACTGAGTGCTGGCCACGGGCATGAGAAACGCCGAGGAACCCATCATGATGGGAAAGGCGGCCGCCGGATTCATGCCGAGCAGGCTCACCATGGTCATGCAGGGGGCGTAGAAACCGATGCCGAGCGTGCTGATGGCGCCGAACACGAGGTTGCCGGCGGCGGCGGCGAACAGTTTCCAGCCCGTCAAGCCAAGGGCCTCACCCCCGGCCGGAAAGAGATCGAACTGGCGCATGAGCAGCACGGCCGCCGCGATCAACAGCGCGCCTCCGACGCACAGACGAACGGTACCCCGCGAGAGCCCGGCCACGGCGGCGGCTCCGAACCACGCTCCGGCCACGGCGGCGCCAATCAGCAGGACGAGCGTGCGGGGATCCACCGCGATCGCGGTGATGTAGATGAAAGCCTGGAAGACGGTGGGCAGTGTGTGGCCGGCATTCAATGTGCCGGGGATGAGATGGTCAGGCACCATGTTGCGGAACTTGAACAGTGCGGTGGTGGTGGCGAAGGAGCCGATGCCCAGCGTGTCAAAGAAGTTGGTGACGAAGCCGGTGAGGATGTGGCTGAGCGAGGGGCGAGCGCGTTCCGGCGATCGAAGGAAGATGGCGCCGTAGAATACCGTGAAGGCTGCCAGTGCGGCGTAGATTGCGGTGACCATGCTGTTATTGAGCGAGCGCGGCTCGGGCGGCGGCGGCGACGACGTCGTTTGGCGATTTTATGGCGGCTGCCTCGCGCAACAGGGCCCCGTGCCCACCCAGTTTGCCGATCGCCCGCACCGCCGCGGCTTGGGCAAGATAGCTGTCGTCGGCGCGGAATCGCTCCTCGAAGAAGCCTGCGAGCGCCGCGTCACGGAGTTCGCCAAGCGCGGTCAGGGCAGCCGTACGCACGGCCGACGAGCGGTCGCCGGTGGCACGTGATCGCAGGAAACCTGCATCGGCCGGGAACAGGGCTTCGCGCCTGACGGCCCAGAACGGATCGCCTGCTGCCGACCTCCGTAGCGCGGCAGCCACTTCCGGATCCGCCGCCACCGCCTGCAAGGCCGAAGCGGCGCCGATGCGGCCGATCGCGTTGTCGTGAGCGAGTTGATAGAGCAGTTCCTTCTTCGACTTCTCAAAGGTGAGTTCCAGCAGCAACAATTCCTCATCATCGAAGTGCACCAGAAGCGGCTTTTCCCGCGATGGCAGCGAGAACGTTTCGTCACGATCGCGCACCTGGATTCGGTGGACCTGTTTGCCGGACGGCGTAGTGACTCCGATGGAGACCGGCAAGATGTACAGATCGGGCTGTTTCTGCCGGACTCTCAGCTTCGTAGCCCCGGATTCCCATGTGTAGCTCACCTCCAGCTTGGGATGGCCCGCGCGGAAGACCCATTGGTCAAAGAACCAGTCGAGTGCCTGTCCCGAGGCTTCGCGAATCGCGATCACAAGATCGTGGGTGTCCGCCGAGCCGAAGGCGTGCTTTCTCAAATAGTGGGCAACGGAGCGGCGGAAGGGTACCTCGCCCATCTGGGCGCGCAACATACCAAGGACGACGCCGCCCTTCTGATAGGTGTGGCGGTCAAAGTTCTCGTTGGGGCGGTTCCAGCGATCGAAAACGATGGGACGTTCGTATTTCTGGCGAGCCTCGTTCAGGTAGGCGCGCTTTTTGGTGCGCAGATTCAGAGCCCCGTCATCTTCGCCGAGCAGATGCTTCATGTAGACGTGTTCGTAATAGGTGGCAAAGCTTTCGTTGAGCCATGTGTGGCTCCAGTCGCGCATGGTGACCAGGTTGCCCCACCATTGATGCGCCGCCTCATGCGCCACCAGCCAGTGCGTGGAAAAGTCCTGCTCGGCCCGCGCGTCATGGGGCGTATTGTCGCCGACCACCGTGGCGCTGGTGCTTTCGGCGCCGCCGCGAAAGTCTGGAAGCGTGATCTGATCGTACTTGGGCCAGGGATACGGGTAGCCGAACTCGCCATTGAAGAACTCGATGATCTCGCGCGTCTTGCCGAAGGTGCGCTCGGCGTTGGGCGCATCCTTGGGATAGACCCAGTAGGAGATGGGCAATGCACCCTTGTTATCTTTCACCCGGACATACGGCCCGGCGACGAAGACGTACAGATAGGTCGAATGGGGCTGATCTTGCGCCCAGTGAAACGTCTTCTCGCGCCTGGCTCGATTGGCGGTTACCGATCGCAGCACGCCATTGGCGATCACCTGATAGCTGGCATCCACCGTGGCGATGATCTCGTGCGTGGCCTTGTCGTTCGGATGATCGTAGCAGGGGAACCAATGCCGCGCGCCTTCGGGAAACGAGAGCGTGTGGATCAGCCGCGGGTGCGTGGCGGTTTCGGGCTTGAAGGTGAGGCCGAGACCGTAGCCTTTCGGCATGCCGTAGCGTTCCGGGTCGATCGCGACGTTTTCGGCGCTGTAGGAGACGGTAACGGTGAGTTCCTCGTGGTAGCGGTAAGGACGGCCGAGGTGAATCGTGAGTTGGCCGGGCTCCTGCTCGAAGCGCAATGATCCAGCGGAGGTGACGCGAAAGGTTTCCGCGTCGAGCACCACGGTGTCGAAGCCATCCCGCAAGGGACGGAGCCGGATATCGGTCTCGCCCTGAAAGGAGCGCTCCGTCTCATTGAAGCTGAGCTTGATGCGGTAGTGCAGCACGTCGAAATCATGGCCGCGCTCGACGCGGCGTGGTCGTGCCTCCAGATTGATCTGGTCCGGCCGCAGGCTCGCAGCAAGGCCGATGAACAACAGCAGGTACCGCAGCGTCATGGTTTGATGGGCGCCCGGAGTTGCAGGATTCCTTCTTCCCGCATCAGCTTCTCGATCTCGTCAGGCTTGCCCGGCAGAAAGTCCGTGAAATTCTCGATGCCCGTGCCGGTCACGACAATGACATCCTCCATGCGGACATACAGGTTCTCTTCGGGGATCCAGACCATGGGATCGACGGAGAAAACGAGGCCCGGCACGAACTCCTTCCGCCGGTAGTTGCCGACGTCATGAACGGTCATCCCGACGGGGTGCTGGAGGTGGCCGGCAAAGTCCAGTGCATCCTCCGCGCCTTTGCGGTAGCTCTCCCTGGCGAAGGTGAGCGTTTTCAGGTAAGCGGCCATCTCTTCGCGGGCGCCCGCCAATACCTGTTCCGGCGTCACGCCCGGCTTGATGCGTTTGAGAAACGCCTGGCGATAGGCGAAGACGAAATTGCAGAGCGCGCGCTGGTCCGGGGTGAATTTTCCATTAACGGGCCAGTGGCGCGTGACGTCGCTCACGTAGTAGCGATAATCCGGCGCGTAGTCCATCAGGACAAGGTCGCCGTCCTTGAGCACGCTCGAGTTGCGATGGTAGTGGCCGAACCAGGCGTTCGTGCCGCCGCCAATGATGGCGGGGTATGCCGTGTAGGTGGAGCCGTTGAGGAGGAAGACGTAGCGCGCGACGGCGTCCAACTGATACTCGTAGACACCAGGCCGGGTGCTGCGCATTGCCTCCATGAGCGCGAGTCCCGCGATCTGCGAGGCACGGCGGATGAGCGAAATTTCGCGCGGACTCTTGATCAGGCGTATGGGATCGAGCAGCGGCGAGAGGTCCTTCAATTCGAAGGTTGGAAATCGCTCCCGCAGCAGCGTCAGCAGACGGCCGTTTCGCGAGGAACGGCCGTCCCAAGGGTCAGAGGCGGCTTCGGCGATCTCGCGGAGCATCTCGTCGCGGCTTCCGCTCGCGCCTTCCTGCGGACTGAACGGCACGTACAACGCGGGCGCCGGGTGGTGAATCTGGATCGGAGCCAGATGGCGAGCCAGCATTTCGACGCTGTGTACGTCATCGGCGCCGGTCCGCTCTTTGACGATCGCCACATCTTCGGCGCTCACCACCGGACCAACCTGGCGCTCCCATGCTGGATTGCGGTGTTGCAGGTACACGGTAGTGCGGCGGGTCCGGCCGTCCAGCAGTAGGTACGAGTTCGCCGATTCGACGCCGGTGAGATAGTAGAACTCGTTCGACTGCCGGAAAATGGGCGGCGAGTCAATGGCCGAAGCGCCCGGGATAATCGCGAGTGCGTTGCGGCCGATCACGTCGAAAACTTTGGCGCGGCGGTCTTGAAATTCCGAGGCCGGGAAATCCGTCTGCTCAATGCCGTGGGGCTGGCCGGATGCCATCGCGGCCAGCAGGAACAAACAAGACAGGTATTTCATGATTCGTAGACCGCGCTTCCGAGGACGTCCATGCGGGGGGTGAAGCCAAGGCCCGGGCGCAGCGGAGCGGCGAGCCGGCCGCCGTTGCGCTGCGGCGCGCCCTGCGCGATGCTGACCGTAACGTAGCTGTTGAAGTCCGTGGAGGAAAAGAGCAACGCCGGCGGCGTGCTATGCGCAAGATGAGCGATGGCCGCGGTTACGATGTCGCCGCCCCAGGTATCCTCGATGGTCATCGCGATGCCGAGCGAAACGCACAGGTCGCGGATCTGGCGCGCCTTAGTCAGACCGCCGACCTTGGAAATCTTGAGATTGATGACGTCCATGGCGCGGTCCTGATAGCCTCGCAGGACAGCCCCGATGTCGTCGATGACTTCGTCGAGGACGAAGGGGCGGTCGGTATGCTCGCGCACAGCCATGCATTCCTCGTAACGCATGCAGGGCTGTTCGATGTAGACGTCGACGGCGCGGACGGCATCGGCGACGCGGATTGCCTGGTGCTGGGTCCAACCGGTGTTGGCGTCGGCCACAAGCACATCTCCGCGCTCGAGCCGGGCGGATGCGAGGCGGATTCGCTCGATGTCGGTGTCCGGATCGCCGCCCACTTTCAGTTGAAACTTGGTGTAGCCCTGGCTCCGGTAGACGCCAACCATCTCAGCCATCTTTTCGGGGGACTCCTGCGAGATGGCGCGGTATAGGTCGAAAGTCTCGCCAAACCGCCCACCCAACAACGCCACCACCGGCTGGCCGCACACCTTGCCGAGGATGTCCCAGCAAGCCATGTCGATCGCAGACTTCACGTACGGGTGACCGCGCATGGCGCCGTCCATGGCCTGATTGATGAGCGCAAGCTGCGTGGGATCAAGACCGATCAACCTCGGAGCGAGTTCGGCGATTCCGGCCCGCGCCCCGGCGGCGTAGGCCGGCAGATAAGCCGCGCCGAGCGGGCAGATTTCACCATAGCCGGTGACCCCGTCATCGGTCCGGACCTCGACCACAGTGGAGTCGAAGACTTCGACGGAGTTGCCGCCGGACCATTTGTAGCTGCCTTCATGCAGGGGCAGATCAACCTGATAGCACTTGATTTGCGTGATGACCATCTATTCTCCTGAGTGCCGCTCAGTAATAACGCAGCGACCAGCGTGAATTCGCAGTGACGCCGGTAAAGCTGCGAAAGCAATGTGAAGCCGGCGGCGCAGAGCCGCATGCGAAAGGAGTTGGGCGCAATGAACACGATACGACTTCTCGGTTTGGATGTCCATGGTGACACGATCGCGGAGCCCAGGGAGGTGCGTGCATTTGCTCCGTCCGCCGGGTCTAATCCCACCACCTTTCAGGCGGTGATCTTCGAGCCCCCTGCTGCAGGATGGGTAGATGGCCGAGTATCGGACGAGCGCCCATGCGGTATACGAGTCAAATACCACGTCGTTTGGATCACCAAATACAGGTACAAGATTCTGCGAGGCCGGATTGCGGAGCGTGCGCGGGATCTGTTGCGGCAATGCTACGAGGCGCGGGGAGTGGTGATTGTGAGGGGCGCTGTGTCGCCGGATCACATCCACATGCGGGAGCACCGCGGTCAGCGGTGGTCGTCAAAAAAGCGCTCGGGCGGCGATTGGTGGCAATTGCAGCCTTTGCGTACCGCCCGCAACGCGCCGTTCGGCGGCTACAAGTTCGATCTCTGGGAAGGCGCCAACGCGGCAGTACCCATACGGTTCTGTGTTGGGACAACCGGCCGTGGCTTGGCCCGCGCGGCAAGCAGCGGCCCGTTCCAGGCAAGTACACCCGCGGCATTTACAAGGGAAAATGGAAGCGGATCCTGTTGGCCGATGAAGCGGAATGGGAGCTTTTCGACCTGCCCGCCGATCCTGGCGAGCAGCACGACTTGGCCGCCGAACACTCCGAGACTGTGAAAGACTTGGAAGTCGAGTTTACGCGATGGAGGACAGCGATGCCGGATCCGGTGTCGTAACAGTGATGCGTCGAATCGTCAATTCAATGTGGCTCGCCGCCTCGATACTGCCGGCCTTGGCAGTCGACACCGCTTTCTTCGAACGTAAGGTCCGGCCGGTTCTTGCCGAAAAGTGCTGGAGTTGCCACTCCAACAATGCGAAGATCGCGTACGCGGGTTTGCGGCTGGATACGAAGGCCAACCTCGCCAAGGGCGCCGACGCCGGGCCGGTCATCGCTCCCGGCGATCCCGAAGCCAGCCGGTTGTACCAGGCACTGCTCTACACGGGCGCGACCAGGATGCCGCCCTCAGGCAAGCTCTCCGATGAAGTCATTGCCGACTTCCGCCAGTGGATCGCCGAAGGTGCGCCTTGGCCCGAAGATCCAGCCGGCGATGCCAGTACGATCACGGCATCGGCGGGTGAGAAATCCAGCGAGCATTGGGCGTGGCGGCCGGTGGCGAATCCTGGCGTACCAAAGGTTCAGAACGAATCCTGGCCCACCGACGACATCGACCGCTTCGTCCTCGCGGCACTCGAAGCCAAGCGACTCGCCCCGAACCCCGCCGCCTCGCCCGCCGCCTGGCTCCGCCGCGTCACGCTCGATCTCACCGGTCTTCCTCCCACGCTCGACGAACAGCGAGCCTTCGGCGAAAATCCGTCGCGGGAGCAGGCCGTCGATCGCCTACTCGCCTCGAAGACGTTCGGAGAGCGATGGGGCCGCCATTGGCTCGACCAGACCTACTTCGCCGACAACATCGAAATCGGCCGCCGCGTCCCCGCCCGCCACGCATGGCGATATCGCGACTACGTCATCGACGCACTGAATCGCGATGTCCCCTACGACCGCTTTCTTACCGAGCAACTGGCCGGCGATCAACTCGAATGGACCACTTCCATCGAACGCCGCCGCAACATCGTTGCTACCGGCATGCTCGCGCTGGGGCCCTGGCCGCTTGTCAACGCCGACAAAGAGCAGCTCCGAATGGACGTTGTCGACCTGCAACTCGACATGGTCGGGCGCACCATGCTCGGACTCACGCTCGGCTGCGCCCGCTGTCACGATCACAAGTTCGACCCCATCACGCTCGACGACTACTACGGCATGGCCGGCATCTTTTCGAGCACCCGGACTCTTTCCGGCCGCCTGAACCTCGGCGTATTCAGCAACGTCAACTCCGTGGTGCTGCCCGAGGAACCGGACGAGATGGTGGCGCGCGCCGAGGAGACGCGCGCCTATTGGGCGAAACTCACCGGCGCCCGCGCCAGGCTTGAAGACCTCCGCGCACAACGCAAGGCTGTCAAGAAGGACAGCGACGAAGCCAAGCGGCTGGACAAGGAGATTCAGGCAGCCAATCAGACGGTGAAGCTGTATGAGTTTCTCCCCGTTGTTCCTCCGACGGCCCACGCGGTGCAGGACGTGGACACCCCCGCCGATTGCCGGGTTAACATCCGGGGCAACGCGCATCAGCTCGGTAAAGAAGCACCGCGCCGCGCCGTCGCCATCGCCGGTGCGCACAAGCTCGATATCCCGGACTTCACCAGCGGCCGCGAGCAACTGGCGCAATGGATCGTTCGCAAGGACAACCCGCTCACGGCGCGAGTGGCAGTGAACCGGATCTGGCATCACTTGTTTGGTGCGGGGCTGGTCACCTCGATCGACAACTTCGGCACGCGCGGCGCCAGTCCCAGTCACCCGGAACTGCTGGATCATCTCGCGGCGGCCTTCGTCGCCGATGGCTGGTCTGTGAAGAAGCTGATCCGGCGGCTCGTATTGAGCCAGACTTATCGCCAGGCGTCAACGCCGCGCGCAGAGGGCATGCAGGCCGATCCGGAGAATCGCCTCCTCTGGCGGGCGAACCGGAGGCGCTGGGAAGCCGGCACCATTCGCGACGCCATGCTCGCAGTGAGCGGCCAACTCGACTCGAGCGGCGGCGGGCCCACTTTGCCTTTCTGGGTGGAGGGCAACATGAATGTCACGGGCAAGCCGGAGTTCCTTTCCGACACGGCGAAACTCGACCCCGCCCACAGCCGTCGACGCTCGGTCTATCAACCCACGCTGCGCAAGGGACAGGTGGAAGAGCTCGACATTCTGAACCTCTTCGATTTTCCCGACACCAATCAGATCACCGGAGCGCGTTCCGCCACCACGGTGCCCACGCAGGCCCTGTATCTGATGAATGCGCCGTTCGTGAAGGAACAGGCCGCGGCTCTGGCGAGGATCGCCCTCGCTGGCGAAGTGCCGGACTCCGATCGGATACGCGAATTGATCCGCCGCGTCTATGCGCGCCCGCCGGAATCCGGAGAAGTGGACCGTATGCTCAGCTACACGGCGTCGGCGGCCGGCGCAAACCAGGATGGCCGGGGCGCCGCGTGGGAGCGCCTTTGCCATACGCTGCTGATCTCGAACGAATTTCTTTACCGGAGATGAAAACCCAATGACCCGTCACGAATTTCTCCGCCTGTCGGCCAACGGGTTCGGCCTGGCCGCGCTGCAATCGTTGATGGCTGCCGATAGCCCGGCCCGCACCCACCACCCCGCCCGCGCCAAGCGCGTGATCTTCCTCTTCATGCAGGGCGGTCCGTCGCAGATGGACCTGTTCGACTACAAGCCGCAGCTCGAACAACGCCACGGCCAGTCCTTCTCGCTCGCGCTGCCGAAGAACTATGAGGCGCCCGGAATCCGCGGTACCAGGTTTTTCGGGCCCATCAGCAAGTTTGTGCGGCAGGGTGAGGGCGGCATGCTGATGACGGAGATGCTGCCGCACCTGGGTAGCGTCGCCGACCATTTGTGCTTCCTCCACGGCATGCACGCCGATAGCGAAGCACACGCTCCCGCTATTCGCCAGTTGCACACCGGCCACAGCGTGCAGGTGCGCCCGTCCATGGGTTCGTGGGTGCTTTATGGTCTCGGCAGCGAAAACCAGAACCTGCCCGGCTACATCACCATCTGCCCGGTGCTGAACGGCGACGGCGGTACGCCGCAACTCTATGGCAGCGGCTTTCTTCCGGCGTCGTTTCAAGGGACGCCGCTCGGCCGCGCCGGCGATGCGAAAAATGCGCGCTTTGGCTATCTGGGCGATGCCTCCGCCCGGGGCGAGCAACAGCGCCGCCAACTCGACTTCCTGGCCGCGGTGAATCGCTCGGACGCCGAACGGGCGGGCGCCGAAGCCGAGTTCGACGCTCGCATCGCTTCGTACGAGCTTGCCTTCCGCATGCAGATGGAGGCTCCTCCGGTGCTCGATCTCGCGCGCGAAACCGAAGCGACGCGGAAGCTCTACGGCATCGGCGAGAAGGAGACGGACAACTTTGGCCGCCAGTGCCTGCTTGCGCGGCGGTTCGTCGAATCCGGCGTCCGCTTCGTCCAGATCTCCGACGGAGGATGGGATCATCACGGAAGGCTCCGCGCCTTACTGCCCGAGCGTTGCAAGGCCGTGGACAAGCCGATCGCCGGACTGATTTCGGATCTGAAGAGCCGCGGACTGCTGGACGATACCCTCGTGATATGGGGCGGCGAGTTCGGCCGCACGCCGTTCGACCAGGATCTCTCCCAAGGAAAGGCCCCGGCCGATGCCCGCGGCCGCGAACACAATCCGCGCGGCTTCACCATGTTCCTGGCCGGCGGCGGCGTCAAACGGGGCATCGCTTACGGCGCAACCGACGACTTTGGCTGGGACGCGGTGCAAGGCAAAGTGCATATCCACGACCTGCACGCGACCATGCTCCACCTGCTCGGCATCGATCACGAACGGCTCACCTATCGCTACACCGGCCGAGACTACCGCCTCACCGATGTCTTTGGCCGTGTTGTGAAAGAGGTGCTGGTCTGAGCGGCGCGAAAATCCAACGGCCGTATGCCCGGTGAGCCACGTCCGCTCACTGCGGCATGCACGTCGTTTCCCGGTCTGGACTCGAGCCCGGGGCCATCGCGAGGAACGCAGGGAGCAACGCGGACATCGTCGGCTTGATCCACTCCAGCCGGATTCCAACTTCCCGGATCGCGGCGCCGAAAGCCATCGCAGGTGACCTCGACGACATCCCCGAGGCTGCGCTGCAACCCAAGCAGGTGGTGATTCCGCACGAGCATCGCACGATCGTTCAGAAGGGCAAATGGAAGCCGGCTCCTCGGTAAACCGGACTGGCCCATCCGTGCGCCATTTTGCAGTCTGTTGGTGCGCAGAATAGGCAAGGATTAGCCAAATCGCGCAGCCACCCGGTTGCGGATCAGGCATCGAGCAGGGCACTCCGCGTTGTGGGGGGCAGCGCGGCGCGGCAGAGGCACAGCTGCTACCGGGCCATCGGCGGGTGATTCGCGGGGAGAGCGGGAGGGTGCTCGCCCGGGACAGCCAATTGGGCGAGGCCGGCCTTGGCCTTTTGGCCGCTATCGGAGTTCGCATCTGCGGCGACGGCGCGGGTCCAGAACTGACGTGCCATGTCATCCTTGCCGGCGTTTCCATAGATGGCGCCGATGTTGTAGAGTGCGTCGACATGGTCGGGATTCCTTTCAAGTATCGCCTGCGTTTCGGCGATCGCGCCCGGGATGTCGCCCGATTCATAGAGCGAACGGCCGAGTTCGAGGCGCGCCTCGGAATTGCCAGGATCGGTCTTCAGCGCCTCGCGCAGATGTTTGACTGCCTCTTCGGGTTTTCCCGTCTGCCGTTTGAGATCGGCGAGGCGGAGGAGAATCGGCGCGTGGTCAGGGGAGGTTTTCAGTTGTTCTTCGAGGGATGCAATTTCGTGCACCGGCGTTGACGGTGGGGCTGCGCCATCGGCGACGGCGGGCGCAGCCACGCGGCTCGGTCCGCCAGTCGGAGCTGGCGCGGGTGCGGTCTTCCACAGGATCATCAGAGCTACACCGGCGGCGAGGGTACTACCTAAAATGGTGCGATTGCGGTTGGTCATAGTGCGAGAGCCTTTTCGACGATTTCGATGCCAGTTTTGCGGAGAAACGCCTCGGGGGATTCGCCGCCACGAGAACAAAGACGAACTGGTTGGGGATGGTGAGGGGCCGTCGCGCGTGTCGAGCGACTGAGCCCGCCATGATGTGAGTGATGATGGTCTCGCGCAACACTCGAATGAGCTGCTCTGATTCGGCCTCCTCGAGGAACTGCTGGCGCCAGGCAAGGCGGAGCCAGCCGAAATCGGCGCCGCGGTAGGAGAGCGTGACCCGGTTGCGCCCGCGCTTGCCGACGGCGAGCGCGGTCGATGGCGGAATCGCCACCGCCTACGACGTATACATCGTTGTCCGAATAGCTCTCTTGCCTCGGGATCAGACGGTAGGCAACCTTCGCGAGGTCTTCGCCGGGCACACTGAGCTTCGTGGCGTGCCACGTTTGCCGAGGGCGAGGACGACGTTGGTGGCCCTTGTAGCGGCCTTGGGCGGCACCAACGCCAAGAAAGTCGCCTTCGCGTCGGACTTCCACTCACAATCTCTGCCCGTGTGAATCCGATTACCCGGTATTTGCGATGACTGTTCCCACACGGAGAGCAGGTTTCCTCTTGGTGCCGTCGCCGATAGAGGCTCCCGTAGAGGGCATCTCCACCGGTTCGGCCATCAGGAACCAGCGCGGGTAGTTGCGGATGGTGGATGGTCTCGCCCTGTCGAGTGTGATGTAGCGCAAGCTCGCTGATGGCGCGAGCCGGACGCGGCCAGAGACCGGCCGGACCAGAGCCCGCTGCGGATGACGTCGTAGACCCCGGGCGTGTCGAGGTTGGCGGGAGAGGATGGCGCCGTGCTCGTCGCGTTGAGGCGCCCAACTGCCTCCAGCCGCCGCCGGATGTTGTCGATCACCATGCGGCCCTGTTGATCGCCGTCTTGATGAGGCCCACGTTTCCTGAGTTCGCCGACGATGAACAAGCCAGCGACATTGGTCTCGAACAACTCGTTGACGCCTCGGCACCTTGACTGGAGCACATTGCCGTAGGCGATGCTGGCGAGGGGCCGATGTGGGGCACGCGGAGACGCATTTTCATGGCCCTGGCTACGTTCGGGATGGGCGTGAGTATCGCTCTGCTGCCCACCAGTTCGAGCGTTCCCTGCTCGGGCAGGCATCGACGCACCCGCCGCAGCCGATGCACAGCGAGGCGTTGATGACTGGATTATGGTCGCCTTTCTTCCCGGAGTCCGTTGCCCGTTTGAACCTTAAAGGCGTATCACCACATCGGCGAGAGCGGGCGCCGCAATGTCGGCAGAAGGCCGAACCGGTTCGGGACAGGCGGTGCACCGCGGACACGGAGCGGTAGTGTGGACCTGGAGCGCCGGCGTGGGCGAAGGAGAACGCTTGGCAGCGGTGAGCGCGCGAGTGTAGGCGGCGGAGAAGAAGAACACCACCCCAGACGAGTAAATCAGAAACGAAACGAGAGTATCCATTGAGACTTGTGCGGTATCCGAACAGCATCGCGCGACCGGTGGATGGGATCAAAGAGCAACGATGAAAGAAGAATCGAACGGGCGATGCACGACATGCCACAGATGCAAAGACTTCCTGCATCGGGGCAGGCGCCCGCCGAAGCCGCACTGGAGGCGCGACCGCGGCGATGACGTCTCTGGAGTTCTCTGTTCGAGGAGGCGCGAGGCCAGCCCGAGGAAGACACGAGGTCGGCTCCGAAAGGAACCGCGGTGGAGGCAGTTGCTCAGCGGAACGGGCGGATCACGTCGAGCTGATGTGAAGCCATCAGCAAAGCAGCCGGCGTGGACAGGTGCGAGACTTCTCACGGCTTGGCAGGGCCAGCAGAGGCGCGATTTCAGACCACTTGAGAAGTGGCTGCCGGTCGAGTTGTTCGGCCAGCCGGGCCGATTCGGCCTCGAGTTCCTTGAATGACAGTTCGGCGGCTGTGAGGGTCCGCGGGATCTGTGAGTAGAGATAGCGTCCGACGAAACCGCTGACGGCCACCGCTATCATGATCCAGTATGAGAGGCCTGCGAGGCCCTGAAGTTTCAGGGAGGAGTGCAGCGTGATCACGATGGGTGCGCTGATGCCGAAGAGGACGTGGAAATCGAGCCAGTGTTTCGTCTTCCCGATGCGGGAGAGCCATGGCCAGCGCTTGCGGATCGGGTAGAGGAACAGCATCGCGAACAACGCGAGGCCGAGCAGGCCGAGACGGATTCCGACGTAGCCGCTCGGGCGAAGCGCGGGGTGGAGCGGCGAATAAGCACGTTCGGCGATCGGTAGCGTGTAGTAGGAATAGCCGTTGACGATCATGGCGGCGATGAAACAGACGACAGCGGCCCAGGCGAGACGGAGCCGAAGGCGGTGGCGCGCGGCGTGGTCGAGGCCGAGAAACGATCCCGAGCTTCGGGCCGATGGGGCGGTGGTAGCAGTGGTGGACATCTTACGGTTTCGGAGGCTCCTCGATTTTGACTTCGGTATCCACCGTAAACTTGCGGTACCGCGAGAAACTGTGGAGGTTGTTCCAGCGCTGGCGGCGGGTGGCGGCTTCGATCACGGCGGTCTGGGGAAGCCAGATAGAGCCACGGTCCGCGGTTAGGGGTGCGTAGCGGACGTCGCTCGACAGTTTTTGCATGCCGACGTCCTCCATGGGACCAGGCAGTTCTGCCTGGATGCGTGCAATCCGGCCCGACTCTGGATCGATCCACGCCGTGCCTTGCCATTCGATGGGGTAGGTGCGCGTGCGGAGTTGCAGGGCGGATGGTGACGGCCGGCCTTTGATGTGCCGGAAGCGCACGGGTACCGTATTTCCGGGAGCCATCTCGAAATGGGGCTCGATGGAGAACGCGAAGCTCTCTCGAAAAATCGGGTGGAGAATCAGCAGGAGGGTTGAGAATCCGGAGGTCGCGAGCAGAGCACGGTCCGTCTCCTTCGGCGCTTTTCCCTGCAGGAGGCGCGATTCTTCAACGAGGAGCTCGCCGCCGCTGTTCTGGAGCAGGATCAAGTAGTCGTAGGTGGTCTTTCTTTGAACGATCACCTTTCCGTTTGGTTCTGTCTTGCGCTGGACTACTTCTTCGACGCACGTGAACGCGGAGTACTGGTCCCAGAACCGCTCGACGCTTTCGCCGGCGCGCAGGATGAGCGAGTCGCGCTGGGCCGCGGGTGCGGCAATAGCGATCAAACACAGGCCCGCCAGCAGCGAGGTGCTGTGTCTAGAAACGGTAGCCGACATTGCCGTAGATCTGGTCATAGTTCTGAACCCTGCCGCGATACATCGCGTGTCCCAGGCCGATGAAGTAGTGATCGCCGAAGAGCCAGTCCGCGTTGGTAGCGAAGAAGATGGCGCGGCGCTGGTCGCTGAGCGGCGATTGGAAGGTCTGCTTGCCGATTTGCGACTCGACGCGGAGGCGGTCTGTAAGGTTGCGGACGAACGAAACCGTGTAGTACTCGCCGGTGCCGAAGGAACTGTCGAAACGCGAGCGGCGCGCGTCGACACGGATGCCACTGCCGCCCACGTCACGCACGGTGATGCCCGCCATGTGGTTCCAGGAAGCTCGTTGTTCGGTGTCGCGGCGGTTGCGGCCGAGCGTGCCGTAGAAGCTGACACCGCCGGGGAAGTCGAAACGGGCGCCCGCACTGAGGCCTTGAAAGAGTAGCTGATCGAGGAGTCCGGTGCCGAGGAGGCGTGTGTCGAAAGTGGGGATGCCGCGGAAGTAGTTGTGGTTGAGGTCAAGCGAGAGGAAGCGGGCGGGCTGGTAGCGGGCGGTGAAGAAGCTTCGCGAGATCACCGCGCCGCTCACGTTGGAATCGAAACGCCCTCGCGTGCGGCGGTCGACTTCCATGTTGTGGAACAGGGAGAGCGTGCTCTTATACATGAGCGAGTTTTCGAAGAAGGCGTACTCGCGCTCGGCTTTCCAGCCGAGGCGGCTGATGGCGAGTCCGGTGGTGCCCGTGTAGCGGAGGCGCTCGAAGTTGCCCGCTTCGAAATTGAGGAAGCTTCCAGCGAGTTGCCGGTTGGGATTGTAATTCCACGCCGTGGGGTCCGGCGTGGAGCCGGCGAACACGCCTGTGGTGGCATGGCGATTCAGGCGGCGGGCGAAGTATCCTCCGTCGATGGTGCTGAGGCTACTCGCCCAGGGTACGAGCAACCGGCCGAAGCCGGCGGTGTAGCGGGAGTTGGGGTTGTTGTAGTAGAACCCGATGTGGTAGGTGCGGTTGATCAGGTTGGAAATTGTATCGGTGGAGGCCGAACGGCTGCGAGAGGTGAACCGACCGCGCCAATAGCCGGTGAAGTTCCAGTAGGAGCCGCCGATACGGGTCATGTCGGCGCGCAACACTACACCTTGCTGGCTGGTGGCGGGGCCTCGGGTGATGTGGTCAGAAATGGAGTTATGTTCGAAACCGATGCGGCCCCGGACTCGATTGATCTCCGGAAGCGGCGGCCGGGGAACGTATTCGCGGGCCTCCTCCTCGATCGGGTCGCCTTCGGTGAAACTAACCACCTGTGCGTACTTCCGGGCGGTCCGGGAGGCGTGGAGCATTTTGAGGAGTTCGGCGTCCTCCGCGTTCAGGAAGGCCGTATCGCCTACCGCGAGCGGCGACTGCGCCGACCTGACTTCGCAGACCGCTGAGGTGGCGGCGATCGAAACGACGATTAGTTCGGCGATCGGCGGGGCGGAGAGATCGGGGGCCCCGGGCTTGAGTCGGCGAACGACGAGCCGGAACCCTTCGGCCAGGCCGGCGTCGCGGCCGCCGTCGAGGTAGACGGCATCAGCGGCGACGTAGCGGACTTGGAACGATGTCCGCGGCTGCGGTTGTGCGATGGCGATCGCGGGGAGGAGGATCAGGGCGGCAAAGCGCATCAGTGTCTCCCCTGCGGGTGGCATTGGTAGCAGTTGATGCTGTTGTAGACGTAGTTGCGGACGCCCCTGTGGTCTTTGTTGGTGTCAGTCTGGTTGTGTTGGTGGCAGCTGGTGCAAGTGAACACGGCATAGTTGGCCGGGTTCGTGTGGCACTCGTTGCAGGTGGTCCATTTACCCCTGTGCGCTCCCGAGTAGATCGGAAATCTGTGGTTGAAAGTGGCGCCGGTCCACGTTGAGGTGGTGTGGCAGCTCTGGCATGCGGTTGGGAAGCCGGCGGCTTTGTGGTTCGGGTTGGTGACGGTGTTGTATGCGGTGGTGTGGCAGGAGTAGCAGTCGGACTTCGTACCGGCGTACTGGCCGTTGATGTGGCAGGAGGAGCAGGGGACGGTGGTGTGTTTGCCCGTGAGGGGGAACGGGGTGGTGGAGTGATTGAACGTCGCACCGTTCCACTGCGTGGTCGAGTGGCAGACTTGGCAATCGGTGGGGAACTTGGCGTTGATATGGTTCGGATTTGTTGTGGCGTTGTAGGCGGTCAGGTGGCAGGCCGAGCATTGGGTTGGGGTGCCTGTGAACTGACCGTTCTTGTGACATTGCGCGCAGGTGGTGGAGGCGTGCTTTCCGGTAAGGGGGAAGCGGGTGGCGGAGTGGTTGAAAGTGGCGCCCTTCCACTGCGCTGTGCTGTGGCAGAGGGTGCAGTCGGTGGGGAAACCGGCCGTCTTGTGGTTGGGGTTGGTGGTTGCGTTGTAGGCGGCCATGTGGCAGACCGAGCAGGTCGACGGAGTGCCTGTGTACTGGCCGTTAGTGTGGCACTGGGCGCAGGCGGTGGAGGTGTGCTTTCCGGTGAGCGGGAATCGCGTGGTGGAGTGATTGAAGGTCGCTCCCTTCCACTGCGACGTCGTGTGGCATTGGGTGCAGTCCTGCGGGAACTTGGCGGTGACGTGGTTCGGATTGGTGGTCTTTTGGAAGTCCTTGAGGTGGCAGGATGAGCACTGCGTCGGGGTGCCGGTGTAGATGCCGTTGACGTGGCAGGACGCGCAGTCCTTGCCGGTGTGTCCTCCGGTGAGCGGGAACTTTGTCTTGTTGTGATCGAAGGTCGCGCCTTTCCATTGGGAGGTCGTGTGGCAGAGGGTGCAGTCCTGCGGGAACTTCGCCGTCACGTGGTTGGGCTCAACCGGGTGGTCGAAGTCCTTACGGTGGCAATCGAAGCACTGGGTGGATGTCCCAGCGAAAATACCGTTGGCGTGGCACGACGCACAGTCGCGGCCCGCGTGGCCGCCGTTCAACGGGAACCGCGTCTTAGCGTGATCGAAGACCGCGCCCTTCCACTGCGCCGTGGTATGGCACCCGGTGCAGTCGTGCGAAAACCCGGCCGCCTCGTGAGCCGGACTCGACGTCATGCGGAAATCCGTCATGTGGCATCCGACGCAGGACTTTGGTGTGCCACCGAAGCGGTCGCCCACGTGACAGCTCGCGCACGCGACGTTCGAATGCGCCCCGGTCAGCGCGAACGTAGTTCTGCGGTTGTGATCAAAGGTTGCGCCGCGCCACTGTTCGGCGACGTGGCATTGCGTACAATCCTCCGGGAAGCCGGAAGCGGCGTGATTCGGGCTCACTGTGGCCGCGAAGTCTTTCCGGTGGCAGCCGACGCAGTTGGACGGCGTGCCCGTAAACCGACCGCCGACGTGGCATCCGGCGCAATCGGCCTTGGCGTGCGCACCGGTGAGGCGGAACCGGCTCAGATTGTGGTCGAACCGCGCACCTTGCCAGGACGCGGCGGCGTGACAGGTCTCGCACTGGGTGGAAAAGTTACTCGCGCGATGGTTGGGATTTGTGGTCTTGTCGAAGTCAGCGAGGTGGCAGCCGGAACATTGTTGCGGAGTGCCGGCGAAGCGCCCGTCGACGTGACACGAAGCGCACTCCACGGTTGAGTGCGCGCCAACGAGGGCGAACCGGGTAGCGGTGTTGTGGTCGAATGTGGCGCCGAGCCAGGTGGAGTCGTTGTGGCAGGTCTCGCATTGGCGCGGGAAGCCGGCCGCGGCGTGGTTGGGTTTGGTGGTCGCGTTGAATTGCTTTGCGTGACAGTCGAAGCAGGCCGAGGAGATGCCGGCGAACCTGCCGCCGCGGTGGCAGGCGGTGCACTCCATCTTCACGTGGGCGCCCGTGAGCGCGAAGCGCGTGAACTGGTTGTGATCGAAGCGGGCGCCAGTCCAGCGGTCCATCGAGTGGCAGGACTCGCATTGCACGGGGAGACTGGCTGCGCGATGGTCGACACTCCGGGCGCGCTCGTAGTCGGTGCGGTGGCAGGTGACGCACTCAGTGCTGAGGCCGCGGAAAACGCCGGTGCCTGCGCCTGTATGGCAGGATTCGCAGGTCGCCGCGGCGTGTGCGCCGATGAGAGGAAAGCGGTTCTGGTGGGCGCGTATCGAACTGACAGCCACCTTCCAGCCACGGACGGTGTGACAGTCCTGGCAGGCGCCACCCATCTGGCGGCGGTGGAAGTCGGCGTGGCAGGCGCCGCACTCTTTGCCGACGTTGGCGAACACCATCTGGGTGTGGCAGGAACTGCAGGGCACCTTCTCGTGCATGCCGTGCAATGGGTATGGAGTTTCCGTATTGTGATCGAACTCGACGGCGGCTCGGATAGGGCGCCAAGCTGTCGTCGTATGGCAGTTTTGACAGGGAATCTTGATCGGACCGTGCGGATTGCGGGTCTGCGTGTCGGGTTGCGCCGCGGCGATCACGGCCAGCAGCGGCAGCGCCATGGCAAATTTTGCAACCCGGTACGTAATATTTTCCTCCGGCCAATCCGGGGCACTCGAAAATGCGGTACCCCTCATTAAGGGTTCACGGAAGGATCCCTCGATATAGGCCGGGGTGAAATTGTGTAGCTATAACTTGCAGCGACGGTAAGAATGAATCTGATACCTGGGCAGTACCAAGCTAGTACAGAGTTAGTCGGCGATTACCTGCGTAGCGAGTTGCAATTACCTGGCCACGGAGTCCGGCAGTTTGTTTATCGGCATGGCACGCAGCGCAAGTCGAGGGAGTTCGCGAATAAATCACGACGCTCTCCCCGCGGATCTCTTCGCGCTCCACATGGCACTTGGAGCAGGCGACCTCCCGATGTGCTCCCGCGAGTGAGAAGCGAGCGTTGGTCTCGTGATCGAACTGCGTCGGCTTCCAGGCGAGCAGTCCGTGACAGGCCTGGCAATCGGCGGCGCCGGCGGCCGGGGTGTTCTCGCGGAGCGCGCCGCGCCGCGCCTCTGCCTTCGAGGGCGCCGCGGAGGAACGGGGCTCTTCCGCACGAGCGCGGCTGAATTGTCCGCCATGAATGTCCCGATGGCATCCGGCGCACACCCGCGGGGCGCCTGCGAAGACCACCCGCGCCACACCGAGCCCTTCCACCTTGTGGCATGCGGAGCAGGCCACGGCGCGATGGGCGCCGGAGAGCGTGAAGCCGGTACGGTCGTGATCGAAGGGCGAGGTTTGTTTCCAGGAACGCGTGGTGTGGCAGCTCTTGCAGTCCGCCTTGTTCCCGGTGACTTTGGTGGCCACGCTGGACGGTCCAGTATGGGGATCGGCATGGCATCCGGTACAGTCGAGGTCGGGGAACCGGAAGCGCGCCGGCGGCGCTGGAAAGGTGCCGGCGTCTGGCTTGTGGCAGTCCGAACAAACGGTGGCGGCGTGGCCGCCTTCCAGGGCGAAACGCGTCTGGCGGTGCTCGCGCATGGTGTAGCTCGACGGTTTGAATCCATGCTCGTTGTGGCAGGACTCGCACTTGCCGCCATCGGCGCGCGAGGCGAACTGGCCACCGTGGGCGTCCCTGTGGCAATCGGCGCACACGCCGTGCGCGATCCGGTATTGCGTTTCCGCGCCGGCCGGCGTATGGCACTTCGCGCATTCCACGGCGGTGTGCTTGCCCTCCAGCGGGTAGGTGCTTTTCTGATGACGCGAGAGGTCGAAGAGCGAGGGTTTGAAATCCTGCTCGTTGTGGCAGGAAGCGCAGTCCTGATTCTGAAACTGGCCTCTGTGCGGATCCTTGCGATGGCAGTCGGCGCAGCGCTCGTGGGCCACCGGCTCCTTGAAGTTCACCGAGCGGTGGCATTCGAAGCACTCGACGCGGGAGTGCTTGCCTGCCAGCGGGAAGGGGGTTTTCGAATGGTCGAAGGTGCTGGACATGCGGACGCGCTTCCAACCGTCAGTGGTGTGGCAGCTCTCGCAGGCGCCGGGGAAGGCCCCGTTGTGCGGGTCCTTGTGGCAATCGCGGCAGGAGGAGAAGGCGATCCCCCGGAATTGAATCGTGGGTTTGGCGTCCAAGGTGTCCGCGCCGGGCGCCGCCTTGTGGCAATGGGCGCAGGCGACGCGCTGGTGGAGTCCGGTGAGCAGAAAGCGCGCCTTGCCGTGATCGAACCCGGCCACCGGCTTCCAGGCGTCGAAGTTGATGTGGCAGGTCGAGCACTCGGCGGTGAACTGCCCGCGATGGACGTCATCGTGGCAGGTCTTGCAGGCAGGCGAGACACCGAGGTAAGTGCGGTTCGGATCGCGCGTGCGGATCAGCTTGCGGTCTTCGGGCGATATGTTGGCGGGCTTGTGACAGCGATTGCAGGCGAGGCGCGCGTGCTTGCCCTGTAGCGTGTAACCGGCCTCGCGATGGTCGAACTCCTCAGCGCTGGTTTTCCACTTGATGATGTAGAACTGACGGCCGAAGTGCTCCGTGTGGCACTTCACACACTGTTCGCGGGATCCTTCGTTCGAACGGATCTTGACGACGCGGGCATGGAAACCGCGGTTGGCTCGCAGCCGGGCGGCGATTTCGCCATGACAGCCTAGGCACTTGAATCGCGGCGCACCCACGGCGAGGGTGTGGCAGGTAGTGCACTTGGTGGCGCCTTCGAGCGACTGGTGAGGCGCCGACATCGGCCCGGGCGAGATCTGTCCGAGCGCGGGCGCACAAACGACAGCTAACGCGGTGGCCACCAGCACCCACGCCACTACCCTCCTCCGTCGATGGTCGTCGAACTGCACGAAACCTATTCGGGTAGGGGCATCCACGCGGGCCGGAAATATACCCCGCGATCGATTTTCTCCTGTCTCTGAAATCTTGTCCGCCAGCCCGGTTCCCTTGTACTGTGAGAAGGTGCCAGCCATCGAGTGCGACGCGCTCTCGGTCCGCTACGGAGATCGTCCGGCGGCCGTCGCAGGGTTCCAGCTTCGTCTCGACGCAGGCGAGATCGCCGTGCTCACCGGAGAGTCCGGCTGTGGGAAGACGACGCTGCTGCGGGCGATCGCGGGAGTCACCGACGACAGCGTACAGGTGGATGGACGCGTGTGGGCCGCTCGTCCTGCCGGCTACATCCCGCAGGAAAGCCTGGTGAGCCTGTCACCGTATCTGCGGATCGCGACCCACTTCGAGGGTCTGGCCGATGGGGCACATGGGCGAGAGTTGCTGGCCCGGCTGGGCCTCGGCGATCCGCGATTCCCCTCGGCCTACCCGCATCAACTGAGCGGCGGCGAACGGCAGAGGGTCCTTACGGCGCTCGCCCTCGCAACCGGCCCGCGCGTGATTCTGGCCGACGAGCCGACGGCGAACCTCGACTCCGCAAGCGCCGAATCTGTGATCGAAGCGATCGCGGAATACGCGCGCCGCGAGCGGGCCGCGGTGGTGATCGCCACGCACGACGAAGACCTCATCGATCGGCTCGGATGCCGTGTGATCCGGCTGACGCCTGCTCCGGTCCGCGTGATCGCCCGCGAGCCGGCTGCGTCCGGCGGTCCCTTACTCGTCACCATACGCGATCTGTCGAAGACCTACTTCCGCCGCGATGCGTGGATGCGCTTGCACGCTTTGTGCAAGGCGCTGGACGGTGTGTCCCTCGAGGTTGCGCGTGGGGAGACGGTGGCGTTGACAGGCCCATCTGGCGCGGGCAAGTCGACCCTGGCCCGCTGCATCGCCGGGCGGGAACCGGCCGAGGCGGGCTCCATCGAGTGGACCATCCCTGTTCCGGTTCAGATCGTTCCCCAAGCGCCATCGGAGTCACTGAACCCTCGGGCGACGATCGCGGAAGCGCTCGCCGAGGCTCGAGTGCAACCGGATCCGTCGCTGCTCGCGGAGGTGAATCTGCCGCCCGAGTGGATCCATCGAGCGACGGCGGAACTGAGTGAGGGCCAGCGCGCGCGCGTTGCGATTTTGCGCGCGGCCGAGCATACCGGTAGCGGAATGCTGATTCTCGACGAATCGCTCGCGAGTCTGGACCGCGGCACGCGCAACGATGTCGTCGCGTACCTCGCCGGCCGTCAGTCGCGGCTCGGCACCACGCTCGTCGCCATCACGCACGACCGTGGCCTGATCGGTGAACTCGGCGCGCGCGTGATCGAGATGGAGGACGGGCGCATCGCCGCCTAGATCGCCATGGTTTTCCTGTTTCGCCGATTCCTGCTCGCCACCGCCCAAGTGCTGGCCGTCTCTTGCCTATCGTTCGCGATGTTTTCCGCGGCCGCGGGCGATTTCTATTCGGCGGCGACGGCGGCCGATCCGCGGTTGCGCGAAGGCTCGGTGAACGCCCTTCGACGGCGGGCCGGGCTTGACCGGCCACTACCGGCGCGCTACGCGGCCTGGCTCGGATCGGTGGCCTCGGGCGAGTTCGGCGAGTCGATCGCCTACCACCTGCCGCTGCGTGCATTGCTCGGGCCGCGCATTCGGGCGACACTTCGAGTGGCGCTCCCGGCGCTGGCCGCTGCATGGGTTATGGGATTGCTGCTGGCGTTCGCCGCGGTGCGGTTCGGGTTCGGTTCATGGGAGCCGGGCGCTGCGGCGGTCGCGCTGATTCCCGATGTCGTTGCCGTGAGTCTTCTTTTGTGGGTAGCCGTATGGGCGGGATTGCCGACGGGGACAATGACGCTGCCGGTTGTCGCGCTAGCGTTCGCTCTCCTGCCTGGAATTTTTCTCCACGCTGCGTCCAGCTTGCGTGCGGCCATTCGGCTCGAGTTTGTCGGGCTCGCCCGTTCGCGAGGCCTCGGCGGCGCGCGGTTGTGGCTGCGATACATTCTTCCGGCAGCGGCGAATCCGCTGATCTCGTTGGCGGCGCTCACGGCGGCCGGAGCCATCGGCGCCTCGTTTCTCGTCGAGGTGATCACCGGCTGGCCGGGGCTCGGTCCGTTCTTTCTGGACGCCGTCCAGGCGCGCGATTATCCGGTGGTGCAGACAGTGATCGCCGGGCTGGCCGCGCTGCTGGCGCTCTGCAACTTCGCCGCGGACGTGTTGCTGTACCGCCTTGACCCGCGAATCCGGACTCCGCATGTCTAGACTGCCTGCCGCCCTCGCGGCGGTCATCGTCCTGCTCGCGGCGGCGGGGTTTTTCGCGACGCCCTACGATCCCCTGGCGCAGAACCGCGAAGCGGTCTCGCAAGGTCCGAACGCGGCCCACTGGATGGGCACTGACGACTACGGCCGCGACGTGTTCTCGCGTTTCCTCGCCGGCGGAAGCTGGTCTCTCGTTACTGGCGCCGCGGCAACGGCGCTGGCGCTCGGGCTGGCCTGGACGCTTGGCTGCCTGGCGGGCTTCCGGGGGGGCTGGTGGGACTGGGGCATTATGGCGCTCGCCGATGTGTTCCTTTCCGTCCCCTGGCTCTACCTGCTGATCGGCATTCGGGCGGCGCTGCCGCTCGACGTGCGCCCGCGGGTGGTGGTCGCCTTGACACTGGCCGTGATCGCCGCGATCAGCTGGGCGCGTCCCGCGCGGCTGATCCGCGGGGTGGTGCTAAGCGCGGCGAACCGCGGCTCCGTCGAAGCCGCCCGCGGATTCGGCGCCGGCGAGTGGCACATCTTCACGCGCCACATCCTCGGCGACACCGCCGCCGTGGTGGCCGCCCAGGCGCTCATTCTCTTCCCACGATTCGTGCTGGCTGAGGTGACGCTCAGCTTCCTGGGCCTCGGTGCGGGTGAGCAGGACCCTTCCTGGGGCGGGTTGCTCCTCGGCTTGAAGCAGACCTACCTGCTTGGAAGGGAATGGTGGCGCGTGCTCCCGGCAGTCCTCATGCTACCCGTGTTCGCCGCCTGCGCCTGGGGGGCTCAGCTTGCAGTTCGGCGAAGTGGCGTAACAAGATAGGGGTAATGCACGTGAGGGCCCTCCGTTTTGCGGCCGCGGCAATTGTTCTTTTCCAGCCGGCAATTTTGGGGGATCAAAAAGAGGCTCCGCGGCGTGGAGGAATTCTCCGCGTAGCGCAGCGCGCGGAACCAAAGACCTGGAACCCGGTGACCGCTCTGGATGCGCCGTCGCGCGAGATTATCCGCAGGATGCACTCGGATTTGATCTCGATCGACGGAGTTACTCAGCGCTCCGTTCCGGGGTTGGCCGAGCGGTGGTCCGCATCGAAAGATGGGACTCGATACGTTCTCCACCTGCGGCGGGGGGTAAAGTTCTCCGACGGTACGCCGTTCACCGCCAGCGACGTTCTGTTCTCATGGAGTGTCTATCTTGACCCGGCGGTGGGATCGCCCCAACGCGATTTGCTAGTAATTGACGGCCAGCCGATTCGTGCCGTGCAGACCGATGCAGAGACGGTGGAATTCATCCTGCCGAAGCCCTACGCGGCGGCGGAGAGATTGTTCGATTCGATCGCGATCCTGCCACGGCACCGGCTGGAGACGGCGTGGAAGGCGGGTAAGCTCGCCGAGCAATGGACGGCGAATGCGGACCCGGCGTCGATTGCAGGGCTCGGGCCGTTCCGCCTGAAGGCCTACCATCCGGGCGAGGCGGTGGTGCTCGAACGAAATCCGTACTACTGGCGCAAAGGCGCCTCGGGCGAGAGTCTGCCCTACCTCGACGGCATCGAGTTCCGTCTGCTCGCAGACGAAGACACGCAGTTGGCGCGGTTCGTTGCCGGGGAACTCGACGTGCTTGGCAGACTGAACCTGAAAGCCGCCGGGTACCTGGAGAAGCAAGGCGCGCGCATCATCGACCTCGGCGCCGGGCTCGAATACAACTTCCTGTGCTTCAACTTGTCGCCAGGGCACCCGAAGATGGCATGGTTCGGGTCGCGCGACTTCCGGAACGCGCTCTCGCAGGCGGTCGATCGCGAGGGACTCGTCCGCGTGGCCTACGATGGGCGCGGGGTACCGTTGTGGGGTCCGGTGAGTCCGGGCAACCGTCTCTGGTACGACGCCGCGCTGCCCCGCCCCGCGCGTTCCGTCGCCGCAGCGAGACAATTGCTGCGCCAGGCGGGCTTTCGATGGAACAGTAGCGGTCGGCTGGAGGACATTTCCGGACAACCGGTGGAGTTGTCAATCCTCGTCTCCGCGTCGAGCGCGGAACGGGTACGGATGGCCACGGTGCTCCAAGCCGACTTTCGCGAGTTGGGGATCGGCGTGACTGTGGCGCAACTCGAATTCCGTTCGCTGCTCGATCGGGTATTGAAGACGCGGCAGTTCGACACCGTGCTGCTTGGGTTAGGCGGTGCGGACCCCGATCCGAATCCGGAGATGAACGTGTGGCTCTCCTCGGGCGGGATGCATCTGTGGAATCCGGGTCAGGCGCGGCCGGCCGCGGAGTGGGAGGCCGAGATCGACCGGCTGATGCGGCAGCAGATGTACACCATCGAGCCCGCTGCGAGGAAGAAGCTCTACCACCGTGTTCAAAGGATTCTGGCGGCTGAGCAGCCAATGATCTTTCTCGCCAGTCCGAACATCGTCGTGGCGCGGAGTGGGCGCGTGGGCAATTTCCGTCCGGCGCTGTTCGGACATCACGTCTTGTGGAACTCGCAGGAGCTTTTCCTGCAAGGGAGCGCCGCACCCCATCCATGATCAGCAAAGGGCCAGGCCCGTCGTGGTCCGACGAAGATCTCGTTTGCGAATGCCGCGGGGGCAGCCAGGCGGCCTGGCAGGTGCTCGTCGACAGGTACAAGAAACTCGTCTACTCGATCCCCGGCAAGTATGGACTACCGCCCGAGGAGAGTGCCGATGTCTTTCAGGCCGTTTGGACGGACCTGTATCGCGACCTCGATCGCCTCCAAAACGCGGGCGCGCTCCGCGGGTGGCTGATCACCGCCACCGCGCGCCGTTCCCTGCACCAGAAGAAGCGGCTGGCGCGTACCGCGGAGTTGGGGAATCTCGACGTCCCGGCGGACTCTCCGGACGCTGGAGCGATCTATGCCGAGACCGAACGGGAGCAATTGATCCGCGACGCGGTGGCTGAACTTCCGCCGCGTTGCCGCAAAATCATCGAGATGCTCTTCTTCCGGAACCCGCCGCGCCCCTACCAGGAATTGGCGGCGGAGTTGGGGCTCGCCGAGGGGTCGATCGGGTTCATCCGCGGGCGCTGTCTCAAGAAATTGCGGGCGATTCTCGAGGAGAGAGGTCTGTGAGCGACGAGACTCCCGCTCGATTACACGCCGAAGTGCTCGCGGTTGTCTTCGACGACCGGGATCACGCCATCGCGCTCGCCGCGAAGGCCAGGGAGTTCGCGCGCCTGAGCGGCGACCGGCTTTCGGCGGCTTGGGCGGATCGCATCGACGGCCACCTCGCCCACACCGGCGGCGACTACGCCGGGGCGGCCGATGCCTACCAGAGAGCAGTCGCCGGGTTCGAAGTGGAGGGCGCCGCCATCGAAGTCGGGCGCACGCTGTTGAGCGGGCTGCAGGCACTGATTTATCGCGGTGAGTACGATCGTGCGCACCGCTGGGCGGCGCGCGCGGAAGCGATCTTTCGGGAGAACGGCGATGCGCTGCGGCTGGCGCGGCTCGCCTCCAACGCCGGCAACATCTACTACCGGCAGGACCGGCTCGAACAAGCCAAAGCCTGCTATCTGCGGGCTATCGAGGGCTTCGCCGCCAACGGCCAGCCCCGCGATCTCGCCGCCGCTTTGAGCAATCTGGCCGTGTGCAGCATCAGCCTGGGCGAGTTTTCGGCAGCCATGGGCTACTACGAGCGCGCCCGTGATCACTGCCGGGAACATGGCCTCGACAATCTGGCGGCACGAGCCGACTACAACGTCGCGTACCTGCACTATCTCCGCGGCGACTACCGCGAGGCCTTCGAGCTCTATCGCCGCGCGCGGGAGTTGGCCCGCCGGACCGGCGACCGCTATCACGAAGCCCTCTGCGATCTGGATGAGGCCGAGATGAGTCTTGACCTCAACCTCACGGGCGAAGGGCTGCGGCTGGCCAAGCGCGCCCGGGATGGCTTCGTCGCCCTCGGAATGCGGTATGAGCGGGCGAAAGCGCTAGTCAACATCGCTGTAGCCAACAGCCAGTACCAGGCGTTCGACGACGCT
The DNA here is from genome assembly GCA_041394885.1 of Bryobacteraceae bacterium. Taxonomy (GTDB): domain Bacteria; phylum Acidobacteriota; class Terriglobia; order Bryobacterales; family Bryobacteraceae; genus DSOI01. Next base: position 99,490 of record JAWKHI010000014.1, read on the forward strand.
GAGAAGGCGCTGCGGGCGGCGCGCCGGCTGTTCGTCGCTGAAAAGAATGCGCTGTGGCCGGCCATGGTGGATCAACTCCGGGCGGTGGCGGCGTTCCGCTCCAGCCGCGTTTCTCGCGCCCGGCGGCTGGCGTCATCGGCATGGCGGACTCTGCTCGAAGCTCCGTTTCCGGGACGCGCCGCGCACGCCCAGATTCTGCTCGCGAGAGTGTGGCTGGCCGGCGGCGATTGGGAGCGAGCAATCGCCGAGAGCCGGGACGCCATGGGATACGCCGGCAACGCAGCTTCGCCCTCTTTGCGATTCCATGCCGATCTTCTTCGGGGAGAGATCGCGGAGCTGCGCGGGTTGTGGTTGGAGGCCTGTGACAGCTACGAGGCGGCGCGAGCCAACATCGAAGAACTGCGGAACCGGTTGCACTCGGAAGATCTCCGCATCTCGATCCTGAGCGACAAACTGGCGGTCTACACGTCGCTGGCCGCGCTGTGCATGGAGTCGCCGGCGAGCGCGGAGATCGGCGGGGTGGAACGCGCTTTGGCGCTCGTCCAGGAAGCGAAATCCCGAACCCTCGCCGAGCGCATCGCCGGAGCCGAAGCCTGCTCGGAGCCGGAAGCCGCGCGCGACCTGCGCGGCGAGTTGAACTGGATCTACCGGCAGGTGGAACTGAATTCCGCCCTGGATCTGCTGACAGGCGCCAATCGCGCCGCGACACTGCGGACGCGTGCGGCCGAGATCGAGCGGCGTTTGCGGGGGCTGAGCGAACCAGCCGCGCAGCCGGGCAAGGCTGCGGCGCTGTCCCTCTCCGGCGTGCTGGAACCCCATGAGAGATTCGTGGAACTGGTGGAGATCCGCGGGCGATTCCACGCCTTCGTACTCAGCCCGGCCGGGGTGAGTGCGGTCCCCTTGGGTCCGGTGGCGACGGTTCTGGCCGTGCTCCGCCTGGTCCGATTCCAGATCGGCAAGTACCGGTGGGCAGGCCGGTTCGATCTGCTGCGCAGAGACACCATGGGCGCCGTGCAAAGCCATCTCTTCGATTTGCATCGCATGCTGATCGCCCCGCTCGACCCACACCTGGATGGGTGCACAACACTGTTGATCGCCCCGTGCCACGGGCTCCACGAACTGCCGTTCGGGGCGCTTCACGATGGCAGCCAGGCGCTGATCGACCGGTTCGCCGTTTCGATTGCGCCGAGCGCCACCGTGTTCGCACTGGGACGCACCCGGCCGCGCACCGCGGCGTCTGGTTCGCTGGTGATGGCCGTGCCGGACTCCGCCAACCCGGGTATCGAACATGAGGCCCGGCTCGTCCACGAGGCACTGTGGGATTCGGAACTGCTGTTGGGGAAGGATGCCTCGCTCGAGGCGTTTACGGAGAGGGCGCCGGGGCGCCGGATCGTCCACATCGCCTCGCACGGGATCCATCGTGGCGACAACCCCTTTTTCTCGGGTGTCGAGCTCGCCGGCGCCAGGCTCAGCCTCTTCGACCTCCAGCAACTATCGCTCAACGTCGATCTCGTCACACTCAGCGCATGCCACAGCGGAGCGGGAGTGAGTATCGGCGGCGATGAGCGGATCGGGGTGCTGCGGGGTTTCCTGCTGGCTGGGGTCCGAAGCGTGCTGGCGAGTTTGTGGGAGGTCGACGACGAATCGGCGCTTGCTTTCATGCGGGTGTTTTACCAGGAGGTGGGAGCCGGCGCGGACTGGGCCTCGGCAGCACGCCGGGCGGCGATCGAGCGGCGGGCGGTACAGGCGCACCCGTACTACTGGGCGCCGTTCTTGGTTTTCGGCGATCCTGGAGCGCCCGGTGGGACTCAGGGCGAAAGGAGTGGAAAATATTTCCGATGCCGGTAAGAATTACTATATTTCGATCGAGGATGGTTACCCTAGAGTATTAGAGTCGGGGTTCTTCTGCCCTCTCGCCGTATGAAGCGTCAATGCATCCACTTCACCGAAATCGCCTGGGCGGATTTCGCCCGGGGCTTAGGGACCGCCGCTCAGCGGCTGGCGATGCAGGCGCATCTCGATTCCGGGTGCCAGCCGTGTGTCGGTATTTTCCGCAAGTTGTGCGATGTGTTTCGAGTGGGGCAGATGGCGGAGGCACCCCTAGAAGTTGTGGAGCGGGCTATCGCGATCTTCCCGCACGCCGCGGACCGGGGGTGGCTGGAACGGTTGGAAACTGTAGTTGCAGAACTTGTATCGAATACCCAGCTCGAGTGGCGTCCGGCGGGAGTCCGTTCTATGGCCCTCGACGTGCAAGTCGGTGGAGAGCGGCGGCTATACCGCGCAGGCGGGTATTGGATAGACCTCAACCTTGACCCGCCGAAACCCATCGGCGCGGGTGAGTTGGTCGGCCAGATTTCGGCCGATGGAGACGATCAGCGTGAGAGTTTCGACGGCGCGCTGGTTCAACTAGTCATCGCGGGCCGCACACGCGAGGAGACGCCGGCCAACCGGTTCGGCGAATTCGTTCTTCCCCTCCCCAAGGGAAAGGCCGCTACCCTTCGCATAGCGCTCAAGGACGCTGGCAGGCTGATCGAACTACCACTTCAGACTGGCCGCCAGAACCGGAAGCGCTGATCTCATCTGGTGAAAAAATGAGGAAACGAACCAAACGATACGCCTTGGCGGCGTGGGCGGTAGTGCTGTCTGCCGCCATCCCCTCGTGGGCGGAAACCCGGTACGTGGTGGAAGCGGCACCCGGCACCAACGTGGCCGTGCTGGGGCCGCGCTACGGCTTTTCCATCGTTGCAACGGCGAAAGAGTCCACCGAGGACATCTACACGATCGCTACCGCGGAACCCCTCACTGCGGACGCTTTGAAGCGGTTGTCCCACGAAAAAGGCATCACCGAAGTCGAAGCCAATCATGAACTGGAGTCGGCCGAGTGGGAGGAGAGTGGCTCCCGGCGTCCGGCCGCTCTCGAACCTCTCGGTAACGCATTCGCCTCCAAAGCCGCGGTCGACTACTACGGAAACCGCGTGCGTGCGAGTTATTCCGGCCAGCGGGCGGCACAAATCATCGCGCTTCCGGAGGCTCTCCGCACCTTTGGCGCGGGCGGGGGCGTGGTGGCGATCATCGACACGGGAGTCGATACGGCGCATCCGGCCCTTCGCGGGGCGCTCGTTCCGGGCTACGACTTCACGCGCGACCGTCCCGACACGGTTTCCGAACTATACGATCTGGACGCGTCGCAGCGGGAAGGGTTGACGCAGTCCACGGTCGAGATCCTGGATCAATCGACCGTGGAGATCCTCGATTCGCGGTTCTTCGTCGCGATGCTCGACCAATCGACGGTGGAAATTCTCGACCAGTCTACGGTGGAGATCCTCGATGGCAAGCTGCCGAAGGCATTTGGCCACGGCACGATGGTGGCCGGGTTGGTTCACCTGGTTGCGCCGCAGGCGAAGATCATGCCGCTCAAGGCGTTCCGTTCCGACGGCACAGCGACGATCTACGACATTGCCCGCGCGATCCGCTACGCCGCCGACCATGGCGCCGGAGTGATCAACATGAGCCTCAGCTACACCACTCCTTCGGAGATCCTACGCTCGGCACTCGAGTACGCTCAAGGCAAAGGTGCTATCTGTGTTGCCTCGGCGGGCAACCGCGGCCGCGAGATGAGGGTCTACCCCGCCTCCTACAAGTATGTGGTGGGCGTAGGCTCCACGAATTTCTCAGACCGCCGCAGCCCCTTCAGCAATTATGGCGATTCGACGCTGACGGCCGCGCCCGGAGAGGCGCTCGTCACGCTGTTTCCCGGCGGCCACTACGCAGCCGTCTGGGGAACCAGTTTCAGTTCGGCACTTGCCTCCGGCTCGGCGTCGCTTATGCGGTCACTTTACCCGCAAATGCGGAGTGAATTTGTCAAGAAGGCGTTTGACCATGGTATCCGGATCCGCCAGGAGATGGGGGATGGCCGGATCGAGCTGATGCGAATTCTCACTTATTGCCTCCGTTATTAAAAACATTTTTTCGCCAGCCTCTATATTTCCACCCGTTGCGCTCCCCCTGACGATGTGAAGGAGCGCACTTGGCAAAGACAATCAAGCTCAACGTCAACGGTAAAGATTACACCGTCTCGATCAATAGCGAGGAGATGCCTCTGCTTTGGGTCCTGCGGGACCTGATCGGGCTGACGGGTACGAAATACGGCTGCGGCATCGAGGTTTGCGGCGCCTGCACCGTGCTCATGGACGGCCAGCCCGAACATTCTTGCGTGGTCAACGCGACTTCCGCTGTGGGCAAGAAGGTCGTTACCATCGAAGGCCTCTCACCGGACCGGAGCCATCCCGCTCAACAGGCGTGGATCCAGAACCAGGTGCCGCAATGCGGCTTCTGCCAATCCGGCATGTTGATGTCGGTGGCGGGCGCGATGAAGGCTGGCCACCACGGAAACGAGATCATGAGCGAGGTGAAGAATCTCTGCGTGTGCGGCACCTACCAACGCATCAAGGAGTGCGTCGGTAGCCTGTAGCTGAATCGAGTCCGGAGAAAACCATGGAAAACACGATCTGCAAACCCGACGCTCGTCTCGAGACAGAACCGAAAGGAGTAGAGCGGCGCGCATTCCTGACCGGTGGGCTGTCGCTCGCTTTTCTGCTGCCGGAGGTCTCGCGTGTCGCCGAACTCCAGGCGGCCACCGTTCCCGGCCAAGTGAACGCCTGGCTCAACATCGCCGCCGATGGCTCAGTAACGCTCACGGTCGGCGCATCCGAAATGGGCCAGGGCTCGTTCTCGACGCTCGCCCAGATTCTTGCCGAGGAACTGATGGTCAACTATTCGCGCGTACGCACGGTGCAGGGCTCGCCGGCGATGGCGAATCCGCAACCGGTGGGCGCCTCTCTGAACACGGTGGGCAGCAGCATCACGCGACGGAATTTCTGGACAATGCGAGACGCCGGCGCGGCCGCGCGCGAGATGCTCGTCACGGCCGCGATGAATCTGAAGGGCGATCTCACTCGGGCGAATTACACCGTCGCCGATGGGGTGGTGCGCCATAGTTCCGGGGTCACTTGGACCTATGGCTCGCTGGCCGGCGCGGCTTCGGCGCTGCCGGTTCCATCCAACCCGCCGCTGGTACCAGACAGTCAGTTCCGGCTGATCGGGCGGACCCAGCCGCGGTTTGACATCCCGTCGAAGGTGGACGGCAGCGCCGTCTTTGGCATGGACATCCGGATTCCCGGCATGCTGTACGCGATCATCAAACACGGGCCGACATTCGGGTCGACGCTGAAGTCGCCGCCACGGGCCCCGTCGGGGATGCAGGTGGTGCCGACATCCGTTGTCGCGGGAACAGGTCGCGGCACTGAGGTGACCGGGGCGGTGAACGCCGTGGCCGTGGTGGGCCCGAATACTTGGGACACATGGCAGGCAGCCCGGCGGCTGAGCGTGTCGTGGAAAACTCCGGCGGCAGCCTCCTCCTGGAACGACGCGCAGTTTCTCACCGATGGCCGCGCGCTTCTGAATGGCGGCCAACCGTATCAGGCGGGAGGCGCCAACGGCCCGGGAACGGTGTTTACCGTCGAGGGTGACGCCGCGTCGGCCGGCGCTGGATTGGCGGCTTCGGCCAAGACGGTCAATGCCGAGTACACCCTGCCGTATGTGGCGCACGCGACCATGGAGGTGCTCAATTGCACGGTCGACTATGTCGCCGGCAACAGGTGCAACATCTACGCGCCGACGCAGAACGGCCGAGGCGTGCTCAGCTTGGCGATGCAATTGACCGGCCTCCCTGAGAGCAAGATCAAGGTGATCACCACCTACCTGGGAGGCGGCCTCGGACGGAAGGCTGAACAGGACTTCGTGAGCCAGGCGATCCAGGTGGCAATGGCCGTCGGCAAGCCGGTGAAGCTGATGTGGCCGAGGGAGGAGGATTTCACGCGCGACCAATACCGGCCGATGGCCGTGGTGGGCGTGAGCGCAGGCATTGACAATTCGGGCAATATCACCGGCTGGAAGTATCGCAACGTTTCGCCGTCGATCCTGGGACAGCGCGGCTCGAATCTGGGCGCGCGCGGAGACAGCCAGGGCTACGAAGCGTCGCAAGATTTGCCGTACAACATCGGAGCCCGGCTCACGGAATGGGCATGGCATCCGTCGCCGATTCCCGTGGGCTTCTGGCGATCGGTGGGGGCATCGATCAATACCTTCTGCGTCGAGAGTATGATCGACGAACTTGCCTTCGCGGCCAACCAGGATCCCTACCTGTTCCGCCGGTCGAGGCTCACCGATCCGCGGTGGATCTCCGTACTCGACGCCGCGGCCGACCTTTCCAACTGGAGCGCATCTTCGCCGGGAAGGTATCGCGGGATCGCGATCGGTGCGGCGTTCAACAGCATCGTAGCCCAGGTGGTGGAGGTATCCTCGGTGACGTCGTCCAGCCTCCGCGTCGACCGCGTGTGGCTAGCCATTGACCTGTACATGCCGGTGAATCCCGGCCAGATCGAAGCGCAGATGCAGGGCGGTATCATTCACGGGCTCAACGCGGCCCTCTACGGCCAGCAGACGTTTTCCGGCGGCAAGGCGCAGGCCACAAACTTCCGCAACAGCCGCATGATCCGCGCGAACGAGGCTCCGCAGGTCGCGGTCCGGATCATGCCCGCGCCTGCTTCCGCTGACCGCGCGGCTAACATCGGTGGCGCGGGCGAACTCGGTGTACCCACCTTCGCTCCAGCGCTCGCCAACGCCTACTTCCAGGCCACTCGAACGCGGCGCCGTTCGCTGCCGCTATTCCCTGGCTCGCGGATGGGCGGGCTCTAAGGGGCGGGCGATGGACGAACTCGGCGCGATTCTCGAAGCTTGGCGTGAGTTTCGCGGTCCTGACCGCGAAGCCGTTCTTGCTACTGTCGTGCACGTCACCGGATCCGCCTACCGCCGGCCCGGGGCGCGCATGTTGCTCGTACCCGATGGCCGCCGCATCGGCACGGTAAGCGGGGGATGCCTGGAGGGTGACATCGCCAGGAAGGCTTGGTGGTTCACCGGGAGCGGCGAACCGGTGGTCAAGGTTTACGACACCACTTCCGATGACGAAGCGGTCTGGGAATTCGGCCTCGGTTGCAACGGTGTCGTCCATGTACTTCTGGAGCGCATCGCCAATCCGTCCAGTAGGGAAATGCTCGAGTTTCTCGACCGTGCGCGCCGCAGTGCCGGGAACGCGGTGGTGGCAACAGTGGTGCGGTGCCGGCCGGAGACTATCGTCCGAACCGGCCAGCGCTTGTTGATGCGAGATGGTGAACCGGTGGGCGGAGACCTGGCTCACTCCCTCGCCGCGGCTGCCCTCTCCCCGCACATCCGGGATGCGGCAAGAACCAGACAGAGCTGTTATGTCCATCCGAGTGAGCCGGGTCTTGCCGGCGCCGAAGTATTCGTCGAGTTCGTGCCCCGCCCGCAGGATCTGGTAGTTTTTGGCGCCGGGCACGATGCGATCCCTGTCGTGGAGATGGCGGCAGCCCTCGGCTGGCGTGTCACGGTGGCCGACGGCCGGCCTGACTACGCGACGCCGCAGCGTTTCCCTCGTGCCACTCGCGTCACGGTAGTCCGGCCGTCCGACCCTTTGGACGGGATTGCCATTACGCCGGAAACGGCCGTCGTGATGATGACGCACAGCTACCCGTTCGACCGCGGCGTGCTCCCCGTCGTCGTCGCGCGGCAACCCCGCTACATCGGTTTGCTCGGCCCGTCCGCGCGCGCCGAACGGCTCCTTCGCGAGACCGGAATACCGCGTCCTGCCTCGCTCTATGCACCGGTCGGGTTGGACATCGGCTGCGAGACGCCGGCAGCCATCGCCGTGGCGATCATCGCCGAAATCCAGGCAGTGGTGCACGGACGGCGGGGCGGCATGCTCAACGGACGGTCCACTTCGATCCACTCGCCGGTGCTCGAAACCGGTACTCCTGCCGCAATGCGCGCCGCCGATGTCGCGCGGCCCGCCTATTGCGAAACACTCGTGGGGTCGCATGCCTGAATCAGCATCGAAAACTGCTCTGGTCCTTCTTGCCGCCGGGAGTTCGTCGCGAATGGGTTGCCCCAAACAACTGCTGTCGTTTCGGGGACAGCCGTTGCTGCGGCACGCCGCGGAAACCGCGTTGGAGGCCGGGTGCTCGCCGGTCGTGGTAGTGCTCGGCGCGAACTCGGAACCGCTGCGATCCGTGCTCGATGGCTTGCCGGTGGACATTCGAGTGAACGCGCGGTGGGCCGAAGGCATGGGTACCTCGATCCAGACCGGCCTCCGCGCCTTGGATCGCGCCACGGTGCGGGGAGCGATCCTCGCTCTCGCCGACCAACCACTCGTCGACGCCGGTTTCCTGCGGCGGCTGGCATATTTACATCGTTTGTCGGGCAAGCCGATTATCGCGGCGCGCTATGCCGGAACCGCCGGCGTGCCGGTGTTCTTCGCCAGGGACAGGTTCCCCCTGCTCGATGCGCTGCCCGCGCGCCAAGGTTGCAAGGGCGTGATCCTCGGTCACCCGGACGACGCGATGCTTGTGGATTGCCCGGAGGCGGAGATCGATATCGACACCCCAGATGACTACGCGGCGGCCGTGGCTACTCCGAGCGGGGGTTTCAGACTCTGAATTTCGGCACCCGAGAGCGCGCCATCGTCGCCACGAATTGAACTCGTGCTCCCTTCGCAAACGGCGCCGGCTGAGCTTGGCGCGCCGGACTTTCAGGCCCGCCGCCAACCTTAGCTGGCCACCGCAACAGTCAGGGGTGGGAGACAGACGCCGCGGCTGTCCGGAAATCGGGGCTCGTACGGAGAACCATCGGGCGGCACCGGTCCTATCTACCCGGCACAGCGTCTTGCATGCGGCATGCGAGACTCGCTTGTCATTCCGCGGTGGGGCGAATCCGGCTTGCGCACGAGTGGGCAGCGAGACTCTGGAACGGTATTGTGCGGTTGAGCTGGGTTGGCTCGGCGCCGAGTTTGGCGTAGAGCCTAGAGCCATAGGTAAACTACTGAAAGAATTGGCTCCTCAGGTAGGACTCGAACCTACAACCCTTCGGTTAACAGCCGAATGCTCTACCATTGAGCTACTGAGGAGCAGTCATCTCCAGTGAAGCAGATTCGTGAGCTTTCTGTCAATTCCGACCACCCAATCTCTTGCTCAACCCTCCCTGTTGCGTCCGCACCCGGCCAAACGCTACACTGACAGATTGGGTCCCTACGGAACCCACGACATTAACTATCCCGGATAAACTCGCAGTGACTGCTGCCGGAGCGAAAGCTGGTCGCGGTCATGCTGTGTTTGACGGGGCTCACCGTGGAGGTACAGACTTTGCCAGACGGCATGCGCCATCTTTTCACGTCGGAATCGGTTACCGAAGGGCATCCCGATAAGATCGCGGATCAGGTCTCCGATGCAATCCTCGACGATGTCCTTCGTCAGGATTCGCGATCTCGCGTTGCCTGCGAGACCCTCGTCACAACCGGACTTTGCGTTGTTGCTGGTGAGATCACCACACGAGCGAAGATCGATGTCAAATCGCTCGTTCGCCGCGTCATCTGCGACATCGGCTACGATGACGCCTCTTACGGCTTCGATGGCCATACCTGCGGCATCGTCGACGCGGTTCAGACCCAATCGCCCGATATCGCCATGGGCGTCGATACCGGCGGCGCCGGCGATCAGGGTCTCATGTTCGGGTATGCCTGTGACGAAACCCCCGAACTGATGCCCCTGCCCATCATGCTCGCTCACAAGCTCGTTCGCCGCCTGAGCGATGTCCGCCGCAAGGGTACGCTAAAGTTCCTCCGGCCCGACGGCAAGAGCCAGGTCAGCGTAGAGTATGTAGACAATGTTCCCAAGCGTATCGATGCCGTGGTCGTCTCCACCCAGCACGCCGATATGGATATCGAAACAGTGCGCGCGGAGGTCCGCAAGCACGTCATTGACCCGGTTGTCCCCAAGCGGATGACCGACGGCGAGACCAAGTACCACATCAACCCCACCGGACGTTTCGTGATCGGCGGCCCCCACGGCGATACCGGCCTTACCGGCCGTAAGATCATCGTCGACACCTACGGCGGGATGGGACGTCATGGCGGCGGTGCGTTCTCCGGTAAGGATCCCACAAAGGTTGATCGCTCGGCCTGCTATATGGCCCGGCACGTCGCCAAGAACATCGTCGCCGCGGGCCTCGCCGCGCGGTGCGAGGTGCAATTGGCGTACGCCATCGGCGTCGCAGAACCCGTTTCGGTCATGGTGAACAGCTTCGGTACGGGCACTATCGAAGACTCCCGCATCGTTGACCTTGTCCGCAAGACGTTCCCGCTTACCCCAAAGGGCATGATCGATTATTTGAAGCTCCGCCGTCCCATCTATCGCGCAACCTCGGCGTTCGGCCATTTCGGCCGTACCGAAAAAACGTTTTCCTGGGAAGCCACCAACAAGGCGGCTGCGCTTCGCAAAGCGGCGCGCTAGGCCGCTGGAAAGAGCACGACTGCCGATCCAAAATGGCGGCGACCACAGTGGACTGCGAAATCAAGGATCTGACCCTGGCCGACGCCGGGCGGCGGCGCATCGAATGGGCCTTCCAGTCGATGCCCGTCCTACAGACGATCCGAAAGCAGTTTATCAAAGGCCAGCCGCTCGCCAATATTCGCGTCGCGGCGCGGATGAGCGTCACCACCGAAACGGCAAACCTGCTCATCACGCTCCGCGATGCCGGCGCCGAGATCGGTCTCTGCGCCTCTAATCCGCTCTCCACCCAGGACGACGTGGCTGCCAGCCTTGTCCGTGACTTCCGCATTTCCACCTTTGCGGTCAAGGGTGAGTCCAAGGAAGCCTTTCACGCTCACGTAGCCGCCGTGCTTCAGGTGCCGCCCCGTATCACCATGGACGATGGCGGGGATTTGGCGGCCCTGCTCCATACGGACCGCCAGGATCTCCTCGATGGTGTTTTGGGCGGCACCGAAGAAACAACCTCCGGCGTCGTGCGCCTCCGCGCCTTGAGTAAGGACGGGCTGCTCCGCTATCCGGTCATCGATGTCAACGACGCCATGACCAAGCATTTTTTCGATAATCGCTACGGCACCGGTCAATCCACCATCGACGGCGTCCTGCGCGCCACCAATATCCTGCTGGCCGGCATGAACGTCGTCGTCAGCGGCTATGGCTGGTGCGGGCGCGGCATCGCCACCCGCGCGCGCGGGCTCGGCGCCAACGTGATCGTCACCGAAGTGGACCCTATCAAGGCGCTCGAGGCCCTCATGGACGGTTACCGTGTGATGTCGATGACCGAGGCGTCGCCCATCGGTGACGTGTTCATCACAGTCACCGGTAACAAGAGCGTCATCTCGAAGGACCATTTCGAAAAGATGAAAAGCGGCGCCATTTTGTGCAACTCGGGGCACTTCAATGTAGAGATCGATCTCGACGGTCTCGGACGCATGGCCTCCACCCGCCGCCAGGTTCGGGACTTCGTCGAGGAATACGCGCTCCGCGATGGCCGCCGTATTTTCGTTCTCGGCGAGGGCCGGTTGATCAACCTCGCGTCCGCGGAAGGCCATCCCGCCTCCGTCATGGACATGAGCTACTCCAATCAAGCCCTGTGCGTCCATCACCTGGTGGAGCAGCATGGCCGGCTCGAGCCCCGCGTCTACCCCGTGCCGGACCACATCGATCGAGAAGTGGCGCGCATGAAACTCGATTCGATGGGCGTCAAGATCGATCGTTTGACGCTCGAACAAGAACGATATCTCGGGAACTGGCTGGAAGCCACCTGACCAGCTTCGCCCGTTGGCAAGACCCGTTCGCAAGACCCGTTGGGAAGAAATGATGGCCGAAGAAACACCAACCTGTAAACGCACCCTCGATTTCTCGATTCCTTTCGCCGAAGTGGAGGCAGAAGCCGACAAGGTAGTAGGGAACCTCCAGAAGAAAGTGAAGCTGCCCGGCTTCCGCCCTGGCAAGATTCCGCCCGCCGTCATCCGGAAGCGCTACGAAGGCGACGTCTACAACGAGGCTCTGCAGAGCCTCATTTCGCGCGTATTCAATGAGCGAGCCAAACAGGAAGAGCTGAATGTGGTCGGGACGCCGAACATCAAGGACGTCCACTTCCACAAGGGCAAGCCCCTCACTTTCTCCGCGGACTTCGAAGTGGCTCCCGAGTTCGAACTCGGCGAGTACACCGATCTCACTGTCGCCTACGAGGAACCATCGGTCAGCGACGACGATGTGGAAAAGCGTCTGGCCGGCCTCCGCGAGCAAAAGGCCGAGTACGTCAACATCGATCCCCGCCCGGCCCAGGACGGGGACTACGCCGTCGTCGCCATGAAGTCCACCGCCGGTGTCGAAGGCAAGCCCATCGAGAACGACGAGATGATCCTGCACGTGGGTGACCCCGAAACCATGCCTGCCTTCAGCGATGCCCTGCGTGGACTTTCCCCCGGTGAGGAAATCGACGCCGAGCTCGAGTATCCCGAAGACTATGGCCACGATCAGTTGGCCGGACGCAAGGTTACCTTCCATCTGCAGTTGAACGCGATCCGCAAGAAGGAACTGCCGGAACTCAACGATGAGTTCGCTCAAGATGTGGGTGACTTCCAGAACATGGAAGAACTTCGCGCTGAGGTCCGAAAGACCCTTCTCCGCGAAGGAGAGACCATGGCGCAGGCGGCCGCGAAAAACAGCCTCGTCGAAACCCTCGTCGATACCCATGACTTCGCCATCCCCGATGCCTATGTCGACCGCCAGATCGAATCCAACCTGGAAAGCCGGCTGCGCGAGCTAGCCGCCCAGGGGGTCGATCCGCGCAAGCTCAAGATCGATTGGGAAGAGCTTCGCAAGAGCCAAGCGGAGAAGGCCGCCCGCGACGTGAGGGCATCGCTCCTGCTTGGGAAGGTTGCTGACCGTGAGTCGATCTCGGTGACCCAGGAGGAACTGGATCGGGAAGTGCAACGCGCCGCCCGGCAGATGCGCGAGCCCGTGGCCGCCGTCCGGATGAAGCTTGAAAAGGACGGGACTCTAGGGCGCATCGTCAGCCGCATCGTCACCGACAAGGTGCTCAATTTCTTATTCGAACGGGCGAGAAAGGTAGCCCCGGAAACCGTCGCCGCCGATGGCTCTGAGGAGACCGGAACAGATGCAGCCGAAGTGGACGGCGGCGAAACCGCCGCCGGGTAGGCGACGCTAACCAAACCGCCGCCCATGCGTCACAATAGAATAACCATGTTGCGTATGTCGCTTGCCCTTCTTTTGCCCGTGCTGGCTTTGGGCCAGGGTTTTGGCGGTATCTTTGACAAGGCATCCCCAGACGTTGAACAGGCGTTGCGCGCCCGGGTCGATCACTTCTACCTGAGCCTCAAGGAATCGAAATACCGTAAGGCCGATGAAGTGGTCCACGAGTCCGCCAAGGACGTCTTTTTTGGCGCCGAGAAGTTTTCCTTCCGCGACTTCAAGGTCGTGAGTGTCACCTGGGAGGACAACTACACCAAGGCGCGCGTCGTCGTCGACATGGATTCCGACTTCTTCTTTCCCGGCTTCGGCAAGATCGCCGTCCACCGGCCTCTCACTTCGTTCTGGATGAGCGACGCGGGCCAGTGGTGGTGGTACGTGCCCAAGTTCGACACCCGCGAATCGCCGTTCGGCGCCATGTCCCCCGGTCCCGACGCTGCCAAGTCAGCCAAGCCGGAAGACGTGTGGCGCGATAACGCCGTCACTCCCGATCAGATCCGCAACACCGTTCGGGCCGACAAAGGCGAGGTCACGCTTTCGAGCCATGAGGTTTCCCACGCCGAGGTCAATATCAAGAGCGTGTTCGCGGGGCCCGTGAAGCTCCGGCTCGACGCGATTGACTACCCCGGCATCACCGTCAATCTCGATAAGGCAGAACTCAAGACCGGGGAAACCGCCAAGCTGACCTTCGACTTCAAGCCGTGGAGCAGGGCCAAGAAGTCCGACTTCCGCGCGCAGATCCACGTCGATCCGATAGGCTCGATCATCCCCATCGAGGTTCATTTCAGCTATCCGCCGCAATAGGCCATCCCCCGATTAGCGACGTCGAGGGCGGCCACGTTACCATACGAGATTGGGGTTCGTCTAAACCGCTCATGCGAGGTCCTGTGCCGTTTTCATCTCTGCTGCTCTACATAGTACTTCTAGCCTGTGCCGCATCCGCGCAAACCACACTCGGCACGGTGCGGGGAACTGTGGTCAACGCCTCCCCGGATCCCGTCCGGCTAACCCATGTCGAGAACGGCCGCGTGCGGGAATCGAACTCCGGCCGAGACTTCATTTTTACGTTGCTGCCCCCAGGCCGTTACAAACTCGAGATCGCCGCGGCCGGTTTCCATACGCAGGTCCGCGAATTCACATTGCCCGTCAATCAGGAGATCCGCATCGATGTCGAGCTCTCCCCCACCTCCGCCACGTCGGTGGATGTCACAGGCACGCGTGAACTGCTGAAGCTCCAGTCGGCCCACCTTGGCGCTACCGTCGATACGCGCATGATTCAGGGGCTCCCGCTCGACGGCCGCAATTTCCTCGAGCTTTCGCTGCTCACGCCCGGCGCCGTCCCCGCCGCCCAGGGCTCGGCCGGATCCACCCGCGGTGACTTTGCTCTCAATATCAACGGCGCGCGCGAGGACGGCAACAACTTCGTCCTCGACGGCGTCTACAACGGCGACCCCAAGCTCAACACCGCCGGCGTCGTCTCCGCCGTCGACGCCATTCGCGAGTTTGAAGTCGTCTCCAGCACCTACGACGCTTCCTTCGGGCGCAACGGCGGCGGCCAGGTCAACGTCGTCACCCGCTCCGGCGGCAACGATATCCATGGGACGGCGTATCAGTTCTTCCGCAACGGAGCGATGGACTCACGCAACTACTTCGCTCCCGCCGGTGAACCTGACCCCCGCTACCAGCGCAACCAGTTCGGCTTCTCCCTGGGAGGCCCGGTTCGCCGCAACCGGACTTTCCTGTTCGGCGACTACGAAGGGCGCCGCGTCCGCGACGGCATCACCCGCGTCACTAACGTGCCCACGGCGGCCGAGCGCGCCGGTGACTTCTCCCAGTCCGGTCTGCCGTTTTTAATCGATCCGTTCACCCAGCAGCCATTCCCAGGTAGCCGCATCCCCGCCCAACGCATCCATCCCATCGGCGGGGCGCTCGCCAGCCTCTATCCCCTGCCCAATCGCGCCGTGCCGCGGCAGAACTACGTCTCCTCGCCCAACCAGCAGGACCGCAACGACCAGTTCGACCTGCGGCTCGATCATCAGATCGCCGCCCGCTCGGACCTCTTCTTCCGCTACAGCTTCGGAGACCGTGGTCTGTTCGATCCCTTCGCGGGCCCGTCGTTTCCCGCCGTCGCGGGCTACGGCAACGATGTGCTGCGGCGCGGCCAGAATCTGACCATCGGCGAAACACGTGCCTTCACGGCCACCCTGCTGAACGAATTTCGCGCCGCTTTCACCCGCGTTTCCTCGGGTGTCCTCGCCGAGGGCCGCAACGGTGTCACCAATGCTCAGGTCGGCTTGCCGGTGATCTCGGCCAACGCCCGCGACGCCGGACTCACCTACATCACAGTGCCCGGTTATTCCGCGCTCGGTGACGACTTCAACGCCCCGCAGCAATCGGCCACCAATACCTACCAGTTGCTCGACACGGCCACCTGGGCTCGCGCCGGGCACCTCGTCAAATTCGGTCTCGACTATCGCCGCCTCCAGCAGAACGCCTTTCGCGACGTGCAGTCGCGCGGCTTCATCAACTTCTTCGGATTCACCGGCAACGCGCTGGCGGAAGTGCTCCAGGGCCTACCCGTTGCCACCGGAGTCGCTCGGCTCGACAATCCCCAATACCTGCGGACGTCGAGCTACAACTTTTTCGCTAACGACGCCTGGCGCGTGACGCCCCGTCTCACCGTCAATCTCGGGCTGCGTTATGAGTACAACAGCCCGCCGGTGGATCGCTTCGATCGCGCCAATGTCTTTGACACTGCCCGTGGCTCGCTCGTCCCCGTCGGTCAGGACGGCACTCCCCGTTCCGCCTATCTGCCCGACAAGAACAACATCGCGCCTCGCATCGGTGTGTCGTATCTGGTAGGCAACAGCACCGTCGTCCGCGGAGGCTACGGCTTGTACTTTGACCAGTCTTCCCTCGCACCCGGCGAAGGGCTTTATTTCAGCGCGCCGTATTTCGACTTCCGCATCTTCGTCGCGCTCCAGCAATTTCCCTTGCTCCTTCACGATCCCTTCCCGGCCAGTTATCCGTTCCCGCTGCCCAGTTCCGCCACGGCCTTCCAGCGCAACCTCCGCACGCCGTACATGCAGCACTGGAACTTCAACCTGCAACAGAACCTCGGCTCCTCGCGGGTGTTCGAAATGGGCTACACCGGCTCCAAGGGAACCGGACTGTACTCGGCCCGCGACATCAATCAGCCGGCCCCGAGCGCGGCGCCGCAAAACCCGAGGCCGAACCAGCGTTTCGACGACATCAATATCCTCGAATCGCGCGCCAATTCAAACTACCACGCCCTCCAAACCCGCTTCCAGCAGCGCTTCTCGCATGGGTTGTCGGCCCTCGCTTCCTACACCTGGTCCAAGTCCATCGATGACGCCAGCAACTTCTTCGCCTCCGCCGGCGACCCCAACTTCCCGCAGGATTCGCGCAACGTAGCTCTCGAGCGTGCCCGCTCCAATTTCGACGTTCGCCAGCGCCTGGCCCTCAGCTACGCCTACGATCTTCCGTTTGGTCAGGGGCTTTGGCGCGGCGGCTGGCAGACCTTCGGGATCTGGACGTTCCAAACCGGCCGTCCCTTTACGGTTGCGCTTCTTTCCGAGCTAGACAATAGCGGCACCGGACGGTCCGTGCTCGGTTTCGGCGCCAATGACCGGCCGCATGCTCTGCATGACCCCCGTGTCTCCAGCCCCACGCCGGACCGCTGGTTCGACACCGAGGCCTTCGCTATTCCCGCGCGAGGCACCTTCGGCAACGCTGGCCGCAACATCGTCGATGGCCCCGGATTGCAGTCGGTCAACGCCTCGGTGGTCAAGAACTTCGCCCTTCGCGAGAACTTCCGCCTTCAGTTTCGGGCGGAGTTCTTCAATCTGTTCAACCACACGAACTTCGACTTGCCGGATCTGTTCGTCGGCTCCCCCACCTTCGGCCGTGTCTCATCCGCGCAATCGCCCCGCCGTCTCCAATTGGGTTTGAAAGCGATTTTCTAAGCCACGGCGACGGCTACAGGGGCCGCGTTGGAGGCGGGTCGCAAGACTCGTTCCCGGCGGCTTTCTTCGCAGTGCATGTCTTCTCGATTGCGGCGATCAGGCGGTCATGCAGGGCCTCGGGCAGCGGCCGCGGCTCCATTCCCTTGTAAACCTGGATCGTCTTCTTGGTCGTATCGAAGATCACCCAGCAATTCGGGCAAGACGTCACGTGCTCCTGCAGATGCTCTCGAATTCCGGGATCGGCCGTATCGTCGAGATAGTCGTTCAACCAGCCGAGAAAGTCCTTACACGACAGCAAAGAAATCATCCCCCTTGTGCCTGAATTGGCGAGTCAGCCTTTCGCGCAACTGCAGCCGGGCGCGCAGAAGGCGGCTCTTCACCGCGGGTATGGATAGTTCCAATGCCTCCGCGGTCTCCTCGGTGGACAACTCTTCCACGTCGCGAAGTAGAAAAACAGTCCGGTAAATCGGGGATAGTGAATCGATCGCCTCGTCCAGGATTCCCCTCAGTTCCTGTTGGGAGAAGCGCTGCTCCGGCGTCGCCTCCCATACCGCGATTTCCCGCACCACCGTCTCCTCGCCGGTATCGAGCGGCTCGTCGAGGGACACCTCCTTCGACGTGCGCCGCTTGCGAAGCCTCATGAGGGATTCATTTACCGCGATCCGCACCAGCCATGTATAGAACTTGGCTGTGCCCTCGAACGAATCCAGGTGCGTGTAGGCCTTCAGGAACGCATCCTGTAGGACATCTTCGGCGTCCTCCTGGTTCTGAGTGATGTGGCGGGCAAGCCGGAAGATCTTCCGCTCGTACTTTGCCACCAGGCGTCCAAATGCGGCTGCGTCGCCCGCGCGCGACTGCTCAACCAAGCCGGCGTCACCGTCGACAGTTCCCGGAGGCACGGGATTGATTTGGGTCGGATTCAAAACGAGGGTGCTCGTTCCCATACTAGCGAATCTTCATACCCGGAGCGCGGGTCATCTATCATTTCCAATGCGATCCGCCCGGCATTGGATTCAGGCAATTTGGATTCAGCCACTTCTCGGAGTCAACGATCTGCCGTTTCGAGGAGCAAGCCGGATTTCGCCGGGCATTGAGCCCGGATTCCTACAGCCGCCGGATTTTGATGTTTCGGAACCATGCCTCGTCGCCGTGGTTCTGCAAACCCACCGGAGTCTCCGCCTTTGGCCGCTTGGTCAACCCGTCGTGGACGCGAGGCACACCTTTCCACCGCTTGTCGGCGCCTTCCTTGATTTCCGGTGCGTCCAGTGACGAATCCACCACCTTCTCGCCGTTCAGCCAATGCTCCACCTGCGCGCCGCGCTTCACAATGCGGCTGTGATTGAACTCGCCCACGGGCTTGGCCATCGGTTTGGCGGCGGGAACCATGCTGTAGAGCGCACCGGCCTGATATTTGGCGCCCCGCCGCGCATCGGCATGGCCGGTGTCGTCAATCACCTGATACTCGAATGCCACCACGTATTCCTCGCCTTGCCCGATCAGGTTGGCGCGGTCCGCCACGGGATGGTCGATCTCATACCCCAGTTGTTCCTCGAACGTTTTGAGCTTCTTGTTCAGCTTGCCACGGTCGAGCAGGATGCGATCCTGAATCTGGTACTTGACCCCGCTGTTGCCGCCGGGCGAGATCTTCCAGTCGAAGACCATTTCGAAGTCACCGAACGCCTCTTTCGTCATTAAGTCCTCGCGGATCTTGGGATGGGCGCGCGATTGGATGCTGCCGTCCGCGATCGTCCACGAGTCGGCCGGCGGTGTCCGCTGCCCAGGGTCGTCCCAGGCCTCCAGCGTGGAGCCGTCGAACAACAGCTTCCACCCGGCCTCCTTCTCTTGTTCTGTGAGCGTATTGTCCGCCGATGGGGTGGCGGTTTTGTTCTCGACCCCGGAACAGGCGGCGAGAGTCAGTACGATTGCGGATACGAACGCGGTTTTCATGGTCGGTGACAGCGATCAGTATAACAATAGGTAGTGATGCGATTCGTTGTGTTTTTCGCGGCCGGCGCCCTCATGGCCGCCGGCATTCCGCGCACCTGGGACGCCGATGAGGTCGCCGTCCTCGAAGTGCCGCTCGCCGATCCGCGCTATTCGCCCATTCACATTTCCGAACAGCTCTACTACCGCCTACCCGAGCGGACCATCTACAAGAGCTATCCCGTCTACCATCCCGATCGCGAGCCCGCTGGCTACATGGATTGGCTGAAGCAGCAGGAACCCCAGGTGGCCTTCGATCCGTCCGCTATCGAATCCAAAGACGACTGGATCCGCGCCGGCGAGATTGTTTTTCAATCTCCCGCATCGTTCGGCCCCGTCTTCTTCGGCGCGGACCAGGTGCGCGATCGCGAGTTTTATCGCGCCACCGGGACTCCTGTAGGCGCCGATGGCGTGATGCCGTTTGCCCGATGGGTGATTCGAAAGAAGGGCAACGTCGAACTGGGGTCGATGGGCTGCGCCACCTGCCATACCCGCATCCTCGACGGCGGACGCGTGGTCCCCGGGGCCCAGGGCAACAATCCCGGAGACCGCCAGGGCGCTTGGATGCTTCGCCACATGGCTCGCGCCTTTGGTGAGGAAAAGGTGCTCGAGCAGGCTCGCCGATTCGCGCTCCAGTTCGAAGTGCCGTGGCTCCGGAACGATCCCAACCGCATCGCACGCACCATGTCGCTGGAACAATTGATGGCCGCTGGCGAAGCCATCCCTCCCGGTGTCAATGCCCGCGCCCACACCAGCATGATCGTGCCGCCGCAGGTTCCCGATCTCATCGGAGTCGCCGAGCGCCGGTACCTCGATCACACCGGGCTGGTCCGCCAACGCTCCATCGGCGATCTCATGCGCTACACCGCTCTGGTCCAGGACTTGATGGGCTTCGCTCGCTACGGCCCAACGCCATCGGCGCTACAGGAAACGTCGCTTCCGAAAAACGCGTCCCGGTTCAGCGACGCTCAGTTGTTCGCCCTCGCCACCTATCTGTACTCGCTCGCGCCTCCGCCCAATCCCAACCCGTTCGACGAAAGCGCTGAGCGGGGAAAAAAGGTATTTGCCGCCGCGCGCTGCGCCGGATGCCATCCCGCTCCACTCTACACGAACAACAAGCTGGTGGCCGTCGATGGCTTTGAGCCCTCCCCGGCGGACCGCAAGCGCTTCGACGTCATGCAGCGCCGCGTCGGCACCGATCCCCGCTATGCGCTCCAAAGCAAGAAGGGCACCGGCTACTATAAGGTGCCATCGCTCAAAGGGGTCTGGTACCGGGGACCCCTCGAACACAACGGCTCCGTCGCTGCCCTCGAAGACTGGTTCGATCCCGCCCGGCTCCAGCCCGATTACGTCCCCACCGGGTTCAATGGATCCGCCGCCGGCCGCCGCCCCGTGCCCGGCCATGAGTTCGGTTTGCGATTGAATCCGTCCGACAAACGCGACCTCATCGCCTTCCTGCGCACTCTCTGAGCCTCGCCTACTTGAAGTTGCTGTACGGCCCCGCCTGGGAGACGTCGCCCAGGCTCAGTCCATCTTCGTCCCAAACCACCTTGCCGGCGCGGATGGTGGCGGCGCACCGCAGTTGCTGATTGCCCGTCATCTTCGCGCGGCCGGAATCGAGGTAGACGAATTGGCCGCGCTCCAGTTTCAGGATCGCCACGTCGGCCACGCTTCCCTCTTTCAATGTGCCCAATTCCGGACGGCGGATCGCTTTCGCCGGATTCACCGTCGACCGTTCGATGATGTGTTCGAGCGAAACACCGAGGTTCAGGAACTTCGACATCGTCACGATCATCGTGGCCCGCGGCAGCATAATGCTGCTCTTGTGTATGTCGGTGGAGATGGTGTCGGGCAGAAAGCCTTGCTCGATCATCGGCTTCGCGATGCGGAACCAGAAGCTGCCGGAGCCATGGCCGACATCGAACAGCACGCCGCGTTTGCGCGCCTCGCGCATGTAAGGCTCCACCTTCTTGTTGGCGTCCAACTGAGGCGTGAGCCGGCCATAGAAATGTGTATGGATGTCGCCCGGCCGCATGTGCTCGAGAATCAATTCGCGGTAGCCCCGTCCCGGCTTGGGATGGAAGTCCACCATGACCACGCTGTTGGAGGCTTCGGCGGCCTTCACGGCATTGTCCACCGCGATCCAGTCCGGCGGCTGGTAGTGCGCCGTCTTGATGCCGACCACCACGTCGCGATGCTTCATCACCGTGGCCGCTGCCTTCTGTACGTCCATCTGCTTGGGATCGTTCTCCACGTCGCCGCCGTACATCCCCGCCGCCACGATGTTGACGAAGGCGAGCACGCGTGTCACCGCATGATCGATCACGGTGCGCCGGAAGTTCTCAAAAGTATCCGCGCCCGACGATCCGGCGTCCACCGCCGTAGTCACCCCGGACCGCAGCGCGTTGTGATCGGGGTTGAGATTGAGTGACGCCCCTTGCGCGTCGAAATGCGTATGAATGTCGATCAAGCCGGGTGTCACGATGTACTCGCCCGCCTCGATGACGATGCGGGCTTGCGATGCTGGCAGTTCTGGCGCCACCCGCGCGATCTTGCCCGCGGTGATCGCCACATCGATGCGTCCGTTTCGGTTCGACGCAGGGTCGATCACCCGGCCGTTCTTGATGAGAATGTCGTACAGTTCCGCGGCTGGCAGGCAGGCCGCCATCAGGATCAGCAGGAGCATTCTCATTGGATCACCTCGTATTCGCCCGCGGTCTTCCAGTCCGGAAAACCGCGGCCCTCGAGATCGTACACCAGCTTGCCGGCGCGGATTGTGAGAACATTTTCAAGCTTCTTCGTTCCCAGCTTCTTCTTGCCCCATGCATCCTTGAAAGCGAACACGCCGTCTCGCATCGCGAGCACGGCCACGTCGGCCTCGCGCCCCTCTCCGAGCGTTCCGATGTCGGGAAAGCGTTTGATCGCTTTCGCCGGTGCTTCCGTCGATTTGCGGACGGCGTCCTGCAGCTTCATGCCGAGCAGCATCAGCTTCGACATGCAGTTCGGCATATCCGATTGCTGGATCATGATGCTTGACGAATGCAGGTCCGTCGAAATGGTGTCGGGCCAGAAGCCCTGGCGCGCAGCCGCGGTCGCCACAGGCCAAAGGAAGCTCCCGCCGCCGTGGCCCAGGTCAAACAGGACACCGCGGCGACGGGCCTCGAGCGCGTAATCCTGAACCTTGCCGTTGAAGCGGCTGACGATCTCCACCTGCCTGTCATTGAACATGTGCGTGTGCATGTCGCCCGGACGCATCACGTCGAGCAGCTTTTCCCGCGACGTCCGGCCGGTGTTGGTGAAGATCTTGTCGTCCACCATTACGGGTACTTCCGCCAGCCTGCCGGCTTCGATCCCGCGTTTCAGCGCATCCCATCCCGGTTTGCCGAAGTGTGCGACTTTGATGCCGACGATCACGTCGCGATTTGCCTTGATCACCGCGGCGGTCTTGTCGGGTAACATATCCTCCACGTTGTCTTCCGATACCGAGCCCGTCATCCCGTAGCCCGCGATGTTGATCAGCGCGAGAACCCGGGTTGCCGACGGGCCGACGATCTTTTTCTTGAAGTCCGCGTAGGTGCGGTAGCCGGGGCCGCCCGCATCCACCACCGTCGTCGCGCCGGTCACCAACGCCGTGTCGTCGGGAAAAATCGCACCGGAGTATCCATAGGTGTGGAAATGCAGATCGATCAATCCGGGCACCACGTAGCGATCCTTCACGTCGATCGCTTTGCGAGCTTCCGTGGCCGGGATGTTTTCGGCCACACGGGCGATCTTGCCGCCCGCGATCGCCACGTCGCGCACCGCGTCGATGCCGTTGGCGGGGTCAATCACGTGGCCGCCCTTCAGCACGATATCGTATGTCTGCGCGTGTGCGGAGGCGATCAGCCATGCCATGACGGCGGCTCGGAGCGCAATGGCCGCGCCGGCGCGACTCCAAACCGCCGCCAGTTCGCGGAGTATCGGCAGCCGCAGCGAGCCCGCCTGGCGCGCGTTCCGAAAAGGAGTATGAACCATAAGAGGCAGTATATAATCGCTGACGATGAGACGTTTTCTTCTACCCCTGGTTTCCCTCATTCCGCTGTGTGCGGCCGTCCGGTTCCCTGAAGTCTATCCGCCCTCCAACGACGTCGCCATGGAAAACCGCGTCGCGATCCCGATGCGTGACGGCGTGAACCTTTACGCCGACATCTATCGTCCCGCCAAGCCTGGCCGCTATCCCGTCATCGTCAGCCGCACGCCCTACTCCACCGAGCGTACTCCCAACGCCTACGCCGCAGCTGTTTTCTTCGCCCAGCGCGGCTACGTTTACGTCTACCAGGACGTCCGCGGACGCCACGAGTCCGACGGCAAATGGGAACCGTTCCGCAACGACATCGAAGACGGTTACGACACCATCGAGTGGTCCGCCGCCCAGCCATGGTCAAACGGAAAGGTCGGAATGCAGGGCGGGTCATATCTCGGTCACGTCCAATGGCGCGCTGCCATGTCCGCTCCTCCGCACCTCACCGCGATCTTTCCCGCCGTCGCCGCCACCAGTCTCTATCACGACTGGATCACCCTGAACGGCGGCTGGCGCCTATCATTCAACTTCGGTTGGGGACCCGTGCGCCAGGAGTCGCGCATCATGCAGAACACCGGTCCGCATATCGGTGGCCCCGAAAGCCTCACCTTCGACAAGATGCTCTGGCATCTCCCGCTGAACGACATGCAGCGACTCGCCGGCCGCAACGCGCAGTTCTATCGCGACTGGATCGCCCATCCCGATTACGACGACTATTGGAAGAAGCTCAACGCCGAGGAGGTCATGGATCGCATCGCGATTCCGGCCCACACCTTTGGCGGATGGTTCGATATCTTTAGCCAAGGGACCCTGCGCGGCTACTCCCTGCTGAGCAAGAAAGGCAAGACTGAGACCGCCCGCAAAGGCTCTCATTTGATCATCGGCCCCTGGGGACACGGCGCGTCACGCAAGTTCGGCGAACTCGATTTCGGCGAGCACGCCTTCGTCGACATGCATGCCGTCGAGCTTCGCTGGTTCGATCATTGGCTGAAGGGCGTCGATAACGGCGTCAACCGAGAGGCCCCCGTGCGCCTCTACGTCATGGGGCGCAACGAATGGCGCGAGGAGAACGAGTACCCGCTCGCCCGAGCCCGGTACACGAAGATGTACCTGCGCGAGGATCATGGTCTCTCTTGGGATGCTCCTTCCGGCGCGGGCACGGATCAGTATCGATACGATCCCGCCAACCCAGTTCCGAGTCTCGGTGGAAACAATTGCTGCGGCACACCCACCCCGGCCGGGCCCCGGGACCAGCGGTCCATCGAGAATCGAGGCGATGTCCTTGTCTACACATCGGATTTTCTCGAGCGGCCGGTCGAGGTCACCGGTCCGGTGAAGCTGATGCTCCATGCTTCCTCCGACGCTCTCGACACCGATTTCGTCGCCAAGCTCATCGACGTCTATCCCGATGGCCGTTCCCTCAACATGGCCGAAGGCATCGTCCGCGCACGCTACCGCGAAGGCCTGTCAACGGCGAAGATGCTCGAGCCCGGCAAGGTCTATCCGTTCGAGATCGACATGGTGGGCACCAGCGTGGAGTTTCAGAAGGGGCATCGCATTCGCGTGGATGTAACCTCCAGCCACTTCCCGCAGTTTGACCGTAATCCCAATACCGGCGAAGAGTTCGGCCGGGGAACGAAGGTGAAGGTTGCCACTCAGACCATTCACCATTCCGCCCAGCATCCTTCGCACCTCGTGCTGCCGGTTATTCCGAGGTAGGGCTGAGGGGCTCGATAGCCAAGCCGGTGAATTGGCGAAAGCCCGCATCGATGGTGGTCACCGGGCACTGCTTGGCCATGGCGAACGCGGCCAGGTAGGCATCGGTGACCAGGTTCGGCGTGGGCGATGTGTAGCGCAGAAGGCGCGGCAGCAGCGTCATCATCCCCACCGGCTCGGTCCAGAAAACCACCCGCTCGTCTTCCATCAGGCTGTCCACCACGTCCAGGGCGTCGCGCGTGGCAATGGCGTTCTGCCCCATCACCTTCGCATTCGAAAGTAATCGCACCAGACTCAACTGAACCAAACGGCAAAGCCCGGCTTCTCCCGCCTGGAGAGAATCGAACCAAGCGAGCGCGCGGGGCCGATGTTCATGGTGGGCTGCGAGCAGCGCGAGCCAAACGTTCACGTCGACCAGTCGGGGGCTGGCAGCCATCCTTACAACGAAGCTTCGTCAATCTGCTCGCGCGTCAGCGCACCCATCGGCGCCACATCGGCTTTCCCCACCACCGGAGGGGGCCGCCGCACCTTATTCGGTAGCGCCAGGCGCATCTCCAGAGCTTCGATGATCAAAGTCCGCATTGTGACGCCCGAAGTCTCCACCTGGACGCGGACGCGCCCCATGAGATCATCAGGAAGCTCTACCGTGGTTCTCATATGCCACAAGTATGCCATATTAAGTTCAACGCGTCAACCAGGCGGTATGACAAAAAAATGCGAAACTGGGTAGCGGATGTATGTATCGCTCAACGGGACCCTGGTCGCCGGTCGCGTCCCCTGGCCGGAATTCGCCCAATTGGCCGCGGCCGAGAAGTTCCCCGGCGTCGATGTGGCCATCGCCCCGGCCATGGAGCAAGGGCTCTCGCCGACCCGCAAGCTGCTCACCGATCTGCACTTGAAGCCCGCCGTCACCGGCCTCCCCGTCGAATTCCGCAGGGACGAAGAGACTTTCCGGAAGGGCCTCGAGCAGTTGGAAGCCGCGGCCCAGTTTTCCGCCGCCATTGGCTGTCCGCGCATGACCACCTGGATCCCCTCCTGGTGCGAACTCCCCAAGGCCGAGCAGCGCAAGATATGGCTCGAGCGATTCAAACGGTGCGCCGGTATCCTGGCGCGCTCGAACGTCCGGTTCGGCCTCGAATTTCTCGGTCCGCTCCACCTACGCCGGCGCGGTCCGCACGAATTCATATGGCGCATGGATGAGATGCTCGCTTTTGCCGCCGATTGCGGCCCCAACGTGGGCGTACTGCTGGACTCCTGGCATTGGCATCATGCCGGTGGAACGGCCAAGGATATCGAATCCACGCCGGAAGCACGTATCGTTCACGTGCAGGTGGCGGACTCGCAGGATCTGCCGCCGGAAAAAATCGTCGACAGTGAACGGCTGATGCCCGGCGAAGGGGTGGCCGATCTGACCGGTTTCTTCCAGGCCCTGCGCAAGATCGGCTACGCCGGCGGAGTCAGTCCGGAGGTTTTCGGGCGGGGCTTGAAAGAGATGGACCCCAAGGCCGGCGCCAAGCTCGGGTTGGAAACGACTCTGGCCGTCATGAAAAAGGCTGGCGTTGTCTGATCGAATGCAATTGGACCATTTGCTGACCGAACAGCGAAACCCTGCCTCGGACCGGATCGACGCGCGTCCCACTGCCGAGATCCTACGCATCATCAACGACGAGGATCGGAAAGTGGCTGCCTCCGTCGCAAGCGAAATCCCGGCGATCGGCGCGCTGGTGGATGGCATCGTCGAACGTATGGAAAAGGCCGGCCGGCTGTTCTATATCGGCGCTGGAACCAGCGGCCGGTTGGGCGTGCTCGACGCCGCCGAGTGCCGGCCGACGTTCAACGCGCCTGCCGATCTTGTGCAGGGTGTTATCGCCGGTGGTGAGGGGGCGCTCGCCAGAGCCACCGAGGCCAGCGAAGACGATCCTTCCGCCGGCATCCGCGATCTCGAGGCGCGCGGGTTCGGTCCGGGTGACGTTCTCGTCGGTATCGCCGCCAGCGGCCGCACTCCCTACGTCCTGGGCGCCATCGATTGGGCGCGCGCGATGGGTGCGCTCACGGCTGCGATCAGTTGCACCCCGCATTCCGAGTTGGCTTCGCGCGCCGAAATCGCCATCACCCCATTGCCCGGCCCTGAGATCGTCACCGGATCCACCCGCATGAAGGCCGGCACGGCGACCAAACTGGTGCTCAACATGATTTCGACGGCGGTCATGATTCGCCGCGGCGCTGTCTACGGCAACCTCATGGTGAACGTCCAGCCCACCAACGAAAAACTCCGGCATCGCGCGCGGCGCATCGTCGGCGACGCCGCCGGCGTGGACCAGGCCACCGCGGCCCAGTTGCTCGACGACGCCGGCGGCAGCGTCCGCACTGCCATCGTGATGGCGCGGCTCGGGGTGGACCGTCTCCACGCCGAGCAACTGCTATCGGAGGCCGGCAACCGAGTTTCCCAAGTTTTGCATAGGACCCAGACAACCCATGGATCAGTTTCGGATTGAAGGCGGCGTGCCGCTGCAGGGCGCCGTTGCCGTAAGCGGCGCGAAGAACTCCGCTCTGCCGGCCTTGGCGGCCTGCCTGTTGACCGCCGAGCCGGTGACGCTGCACCGCATCCCTTCCGTGCGCGACATCGCCACCATGCGCAAGGTGATCGAATACTGCGGCGCCACGATCGAAGACCTCGGCGACGGATCCCTGCGCGTCCATGCGGCGGAATTGCTCCGCCCGGAAGCGCCCTACGACATCGTCAAGACCATGCGCGCATCCAGCCTCGTGTTGGGCCCGCTGGCGGCGCGCACGGGTCGCGCCCGCGTGTCGCTTCCCGGCGGCTGCGCCATCGGCGCCCGGCCGATCAACCTGCACGTAATGGGGCTCGAGCAACTGGGCGCCACCATTCATCAGGAACACGGCTACATCGAAGCCCGCGCCGGGAATGGCCTCCGCGCCAACCACGTCCTGTTCGAGCGCATCACCGTCACCGGCACCGAAGATCTGTTGATGGCCGCCACTCTCGCCCAAGGCGAAACCATTCTCGAGAACGCCGCGCGTGAACCTGAGGTTTCTGACCTTGCAGCCCTGCTCACGGCCATGGGAGCCCAAATCGAAGGGGCAGGTACCTCAACCATCCGCGTCCGGGGCGTGGACCGGCTGCATGGCGCCGAACACACCATCATTCCCGATCGCATCGAAGCCGGTACATTCCTCATCGCCGGCGCCATTACCGGCGGCGAAGTAACCGTCACCGGTTGCGTTCCCGAACATCTGGGTGCTTTGATCGCCAAGCTTCGCCTCGCCGGGATCACGGTACGCGAAAACGGCGGAGATCGTCTGCTCGTGCGAGCCGAGCGCCGGCCCCGCTCCGTCGACATGACCACCGAAGAGCATCCCGGCTTCGCCACGGATCTCCAAGCCCAGTTCATGGCCCTGATGACCCAGGCCGAAGGCATCTCGTTCATCACCGAAACGATCTTCGAGAATCGCTACATGCATGCGCCGGAACTGGTCCGCATGGGCGCCAACATCCGCATTGAAGGCCGGCAGGCGATCGTAGCTGGTCCGCGCCAGTTGAGCGGCGCGTCGGTGATCGCCTCCGATCTGCGCGCCAGCGCATCGCTGGTGCTGGCAGCGCTGGTGGCGCAGGGGACAACGACGGTGGACCGCGTATATCATATTGACCGCGGCTATGAGCTGATCGTGGAGAAGCTGGCTCGTCTCGGCGCGCGGGTGGAACGATTGAAGAGCAAGACCGCGGGAGAAGGTGCGTGAAACACTCAGACGGTTTTCTGGCCATTGTGCAGGACGCCAAAACGCGCGTCCATTGCATTGACGTTGTCGAGTACGCCGCGCTCCGCGACGACGAAGTGGAGCACGTGCTCATCGACGTCCGGGAAGAAAGCGAGTGGAAGGCCGGACACGCCGCCGGCGCCGTGCATCTCGGCAAAGGGATCATCGAGCGCGACATTGAGGTGCGTGTCCCGAACAAGGCGGCGCGCGTGGTGCTCTACTGTGGCGGTGGATACCGGTCTGCCTTGGCCGCCGACGCGCTCGGCCGGATGGGGTACGTGGCGGTCAGTTCGCTCGAAGGCGGATGGCGCGCCTGGCTGGAAGCCGGGATGGCCGTCGAGGAATAGCTCAGGGGGCTTCCAAATTTTAAATTGGCAACGCCCGCAAAACTCGGCGGCCCCGGTGATCGATCCCGGAGGCCTCATCCCGGTGCCATCGAGTCTCGAGTTGCTGCCTCAACCGGAAGGTCTGGCACCGCGACGATGCCCCCTGGAAAGCCTCCTCACCCGCTGGAGCCGCGAACTGCCTGCAACTGCGAGAGCAGACAGGCGAAACGGATCATCGCCTCGCGTCTGAAGTCCTCCCTCATTCTTGCGCTGCCCCGGTGGCAGTCCTCAGATAGAAATCGACGCCGAGTCCCATGCTCGGGCCAATCGTAAGGGCTTTCTGTCTGTAATCAGGGTCCATCCTAGACACACCCATCGGGATCGCAAGCGCTACCCCTAGCCCGTTTGGAGCCTCAATCGCGGCTGTGTACCGGCCCGGCGGAACATCGTAAAGCTCGTAGACCCCGTCCGCATTCGTCATCGTCTTTAGCCTTCGGGATCCACCGGCAATAGTGACCTGGACTCCCGGTATTCCGCGATACTCTCCGTTTCGACCCGGCAACATCAGCGCTACCGTGCCCGCGATTCGGCTCCGCGTTGCCGAACCGGGCAGCGCTCGCAGAAAAAGCAGGTCATCGGCAGCGAGTTCCAAAGTCCTAGACCGGAAGCATCCTGGTGATTCCCAAATACCTGGGCCTGACTCGCCAGCGTAGAACATGGCCCTTTCTCCGGAACTGTACTTCGGGGTGCACCCCTCGTCGGGTTGCAGAAAGAACAGGAGTTCGTGCCGCCGCACACCCTTGAACGGTTCCTCTACTCGCACCAGCAATGCCTGGGTACCCGGCCAAGATTTACCCGGGATGGCGAGCACCACGTGCCCGAGAAATACGGCCGAAGCAGACTGCCACGCTTCCGGCGCCGAGGGCCACTTGGAGCACTGGCACGCCAAAGCGGCGGATTCCACCATCGCCAACGTCAGTGCGATCAGCCATCGGACCATTGAGCCCTCCGCGCAGAAATGGATTCTGCAGAACAGACGCTCAAAGTGGCCCAAGCGTGGACCTACCCACCCCCACCCGGCTGTAGCGATCCGCTCTCCGCGGCCGCCCATCCCTGCCGGGCCAAGCCCCGCACCACTGGCGGAAACTCCGCAAACCGCGGATCATCGGTAAGCCCCTGCGCGTACCGATAGTAGATCTGCTGCAGGATCACCGCCAGTTTGAAAAGCCCGTAGGCGTAGTAGAAAACCGGATTGGGCACCTTGCGACCGGATGCTTCTTCATAGAGAGCTAGAATGCCGGCGCGCGTTGGGAACCCGGGTAGGTTCGTGGGCGAAAACGTGAGCGCCTGGAACTCGGGCGGATCCGTCGGGTCGATCCAGTAGCTGAGCGCGGTGCCGAGATCCATCCACGGATCGCCGACGGTGGCCATTTCCCAATCGAACACGCCCGCGATCCGCGTCGGCTCCGAGGCGTCCAGAAGGACGTTGTCGAACTTATAGTCGTTGTGAATCACCGCTGGCGCCGCGGTGGGTTGTTGCGGCAAATGCGCGGCGAGCCAACCAGCCAGTGACTGCATGTCCGCCACCGGTTCGGTGGCCGCCGCATCCCAGCGCCGCGTCCAGCCCTCGATTTGCCGAGCGGAGTATCCGGCGGGTTTGCCGAACGTGTCCAGCCCGGCCGCGCGAAGGTCCACTGCGTGCAGAGTCGCCAGATTTCCGATGAACGCCGCGGCGATGCGGCCCAATAAGTCCGGTAGCGGCGGAATCGATGGTGGCAGTGTTTTTCGGATTAGAACGCCATGCAGCCGTCGCATCAAATAGAACGGCGCACCCAATACGCTCGCGTCGTCGCAGAACAATACCGGTTCCGGCGCGGGCGCATAGACGCGGCACAGCCGCGAAAGTATCTGGTACTCGCGGCCCATATCGTGGGCGGACTTCACCTGTGACCCGAACGGCGGACGCCGCAGCACCCATTCCTCATTCCCCATCCGGATCAGGTAGGTGAGGTTGGAGTGCCCCGAGGGAAACTGTTCCACGGTGAGCTCGCCAACCGCGCCGGCCACACGCGGGCGAAGCCAATCGGCAAGCGGACCCGCGTCGAGTTCCTCGCCTGGGCGGGGCGGGGCAGTGGGATCGTGTGCAGGCGCCATCAACGGTAGCCTACCCTATCAACGGTACGTGATGAGGCGCGGCTCGGCCAGATGCGGTGTCGTGTTGAAGCAACTCAGCGAAAATCGGCCGGGCGTGAACAGGAAATCGCTCACCGACGCGTTGCGAGGGCTCCAGGTCAGCTCGAGCGTAGCCTCGTAGGAGAGCCGAAGCGCCACGCGAGCCGTGGCGGCCATAGGCCCGGCGGATGTGAACACGGCGGCGCGAGTGGACTTCGGCGCGCCTTCGGTGATCGCGGCGATGGCCGACTCCACGCGGTGGCAGAAGTCCTGCCAACTGGGGATCTCGGCTGAGCCCACCTCGCCCCGCAGCCAGCGTTGGGAAACGTCGCGCAGGATGGAATCGAACGCCCGCTGCTTGACGGCGCGATCGGCTCCGTTCTGCAATTGGTCCACCCACTGGCGCAGATGTTCGTGTTGCTCCATCAATCCGGGGAGAAACGCGCGGACAACCGGCTCGGCCGGAAACTCGTCGAGGTCTGGCAGACACTCGGGTTCAGGCCACTGCCGCCCAGCCGCGCGCAGTTCCTCGCCGGCGATGGCGGCCGTCCGGATCTGGCGTTCGGCTGGGCCCGTAAAGATGCGATCGAACGTCGTGCCCGCCGCCACCCAATACCGTCCAAGAAGCCGCGCCTGCTCCTCGCCCAGCGGAGACAGCCGGTCGTAGTTTTCTGCCAGGAACGACGCCTGCCCGTGACGGACGACGGTGAGCAGGCTCACGCTAGTGCAGGATCTCGACGTACTGCCCGGTGGTGGCGTCCACAATCACGGAGAAGTTGCTCGTCGACGCGCTCGTGCCCCAAATCACGCGCCAGCGCAAATTGGGATGCCGCTTGGTGCGGGCCAGTTCCACCGTGATCGGGGTGTCGGGGTGCTTCGCCATGTATGCCTTGGCTTCCTTCAGATCCTTCGCCGTTTCGATGGCGGCCGCCGAGTCGACCTTCAAAGCCTGAATCGGCCACGGCTGCATCTGTCCGGCGGTGTTCAGACGCTCCTCCGGTCCGCCAAAAACCCCTTCGTGGATGCCTTCCTCTTCCGCGATCGAAAATGACCACGATTTCACCGCGCCCTTGGCAGCCGAGGCATATTGGCAACGCCACGCCGGCCACTTGCCGTCGGCCGCCGGATGGGCGGCCAGTGGAATCGGAATGCACTGATACCCCTGCACGTCTTGCGCCCACACCCGCGCCTGGCCGTACATCTTGAAGAACGCGGACTGGCCGCCCACCATCTCCGGCGGCGCCTTCTTCTCCTTCGGTTTGGGCGGCTCTGAGGTGCAGGCCGCGGCCATCACTAACAAGGAGAAAGAAGCAAGCGTGGAGAGTTGGGCTGATCGATGCATGACCCTTTATTTTACAGAACCGGAGGCGAAAGGTCATTTTACAAATCCCGCCCGGCCTAAGGGTGGCGCACCCCGGCCGGATGGCATACAATGTGGGCGTCAGTCAAACCTGAGAAGGGGGCGCAGTATGTCCGATTTTTGGACGGCCAAGAGCCGAGTTTTGATCGCCGTGCTCAGTGTGAGTGTGGCATTTTCACAAGGGCAGGGCGGCGGCGCGGCGCAAGGCGGCGGTGGCGGAGCGGCGGCGGGTGGCAATACCGGCGGAGCGGCTGGTGGCACAGGTCGCGATCCCGGTGGTTTTCCGGGCAATAATACTCCGGGCAACATTCCTGGCCGTGGGCAGCAGCCTGGGCAGGACGATCCCTTCGGCCGCAATCAGCAGCAGCGTTTCCCAGACATGCAACGGCCGATTTTCCTCTCTGGCAAAGTGGTGACCTCCGATGGTACACCTCCCCCGGATTCGGTCACCATCGAACGCATTTGCAATGGGCAAGTGCGGCCGGAAGGCTACACGGATTCCAAAGGCCGGTTCAGTTTCGAACTCGGCCGCAATCAGAACATGATGCAGGATGCCAGCGTCTCTAACACCGGCGACGGCTTCGGCGGCTTCGGCGGCCAGCAGCAGCGCGGTAACAGTCCCTTCGGCGGCGCAGCCGGTGGCGGACTCACCGAGCGCGACCTGATGGGCTGCGAGATTCGCGCCTCGCTCCCCGGCTATCGCTCCGACGTCGTCAACCTTTCCGGACGGCGCTTCATGGATAACCCCGACGTCGGCACCATCGTTATCCGCCGTCTCGCGGGTGTCGAGGGCACAACCATCAGCATGACGACTCTACAGGCGCCCAAGGACGCCAAGAAGGCGTATGAAAAGGCCGCCAACAGCATCAAGAAGAAGAAGTGGGACGACGCTCAAAAGGAACTCGACAAAGCCGTCACCGTCTATCCCAAGTACGCCGTCGCATGGCACCTCCTCGGCCAGTTGCACCAACAGGGCGGCCGCGCCGATGAGGCTCGCGCCGCGTATCAGAAATCGATCGAGGCTGACGACAAGTACGTGAGTCCCTACCTGCAATTGGCGCTCATGGCGGCCAATGACCA
Organism: Bryobacteraceae bacterium; assembly: GCA_041394885.1. Taxonomy (GTDB): domain Bacteria; phylum Acidobacteriota; class Terriglobia; order Bryobacterales; family Bryobacteraceae; genus DSOI01. Next base: position 133,122 of record JAWKHI010000014.1, read on the forward strand.
GAAGTGGGAAGACGTCGCCGACATGACCGCCAAGGTCACCAAGCTCAATCCCATGGACTTCCCGCAGGCGTTCTTCTACAACTCGGTGGCCAACTACAACCTCCAGAAATTCGAGGACGCCGAGTCCAGCGCCCGCGAAGCCGTCAAGCTGGACACGCAACACCGCATGCCGAAGGCCCAGCACATCCTCGGTGTGCTGCTGGCAATGAAGAACGATCTCAACGGAGCCGCCGAAAACATGCGCGGCTACCTCCAGTTCGCTCCGCAGGCGCAGGACGCCGACATGGTCAAAAAGCAATTGACCGACATCGAAAACCGGCTCGGCCAGACCGAGGTCGTCCAGAAGCAGGAGCCTTAAGCTTCGCGCCCGCCGGACGCTAGTCCTGACGCAGCGCCGTAACTGGGTCCAACCCCGCCGCACGGCGCGCCGGCAAATACCCGGCGCCCAGCGCCACCGCGCCCAGTAACCCGAATGCCGCCGCCAGGGTCAGCGGATCCTCCGGCGCAATCCCATACAACTGGCTCTTCACCAGACGCGTTGCTGCGTAAGCCAATCCCGCCCCGGCCGCCAATCCCATCGCGGTTACTACCGCCGTTTCCCGCAGGATCATCCGCGTCACCTGCCCCGTTTGCGCCCCCAGCGCCATCCGGATCCCGATCTCGGAACGCCGCCGCGCGACGCCATAGGAGAGCACGCCATACAGCCCGATTGCGGCCAAGATCAGTGCCGCCGCCGCGAACGCCCCGGCCAGCCATGCCATCAGCCGATCCTGGCCCGTGCTGCGCTCCAGCCGTTCCTCTAGGGTCCGGACGTCGCTTAGCGGCAGATTCGCATCCACCCGTTCCACCGCGCGCCGTACACCCGCTATCGCCGTTCCCCGATCGCCCGTCACCCGCATCGCGAACGTGACGTCCCCGAAGCTCGCCAGCGGCTGCGTCACCGGCACCCAGTATTTCGGACCCACCGCCCGCCGCAGCGACGTCACTCGCGCGTCCCGCGCCACACCCACCACGTGATGCACCCGCCGCGAGTCGCCATAAATCGCTGTAATCCGCATGCCCAGCGGGTTGCGCCCCGCGAAGAATTGCGCTGCGAACGCCTCGTTGATGATGCAGACCTTCGGAGCCGACGCGTTGTCCCGTTCATTGAAATCCCGGCCCAGCAGGATCGGTATTCCGAGCGTCGTGAACAATTCCGGCCCCCCCTGGTCCCAGGACGACCCGCGGTCGTTGTCTCCCTTCCGCGTATATCCCTCCACCTCGATTTCATCGCCAGAGTTCCGTCCGGTGAACAATCCGTTCTCGGAAAAACTCGCCGCCCGCACGCCCGGCACGCGCCGGATCTCGTCCAGCGCCGCCAGATACACAGCCGCACGCCGATCCTCCGCATAGCTGCCCGTCTGTGCGTCCAGGCGCGCCGTGATCAGTCCGTCCCGCGAATAGCCGAGATCGGCGATCTGCAGGTTGTGCAGCGTCCGGGCCAGCAATCCCGCGCCCACAATCAGCGGTAGTGAGAGCGCCAGTTGCGCCGCCACCAGCAGCCTGCCGAAACGCATCTGCCCTGCCGATCCGGTGGCGCCCCGGCCCCGCCCATGCAAACTTGCACCCGGTTCCACCCGTGCTGCGAGCCATGCCGGCAGCAGCCCGAACACCATCGACGCCGCCGCCGTCACCGCAAATCCGAACATCAGCATCCGTGTGTCGAGCGCGAACGGCGTCGTGAATGCATCCACCGCGCCGGAAACCAAAAACACCAGCGCCCGATGTAGCACATACGCGATCGCCATCCCCGCCAGGCCCCCCGCCGCCGCCAACACCGCGCTCTCGGTGAGCAATTGCCGGATCAGCCGCCCCCGTCCCGCTCCCAGCGTCAGCCGCAGTGCCATCTCGCGCTGCCGCGCCGCCCCCCGCGCCATCAGCAGATTCGCCACGTTCGCGCACGCGATCAGCAGGAGCATCGCCACCGCCGCGAGCAGGATCTGCAGCGGATCGGCGAAGCGGCTCCGGATCGCGGAAGCGCCCGTCGCCGCCGGACGGATCACCAGCCGTTGGTCAAGAAATCCCCGCGACGCCTCGGTCGACAGCACCGCACCGTATAGCCGCCGCAGCCCGTTCTGGAACACAACGTTGACCTTGGCCTGCGCCTGCGCCATCGTCACCCCCGGCTGCAGCCTCCCGAACGCGTGCAGCCACATCACCTTGTCCGCCGTCGTGTCGTGCAGCCAATCCCGGCCCGGTAGTACGCCCGCCTGCATCTGCAGCGGCGCCCACAGGTCCGGCCGTTCTCCCACCGTCTCGCCGAAAAACGACCGCGGCATGACTCCCACTATCGTTAGCACCGCTTTATGAATCGTCACCGTCGCCCCGATGGCCTCCTCGCGGCCCCCGAAGCGCCGCTGCCAATAGTCGTAGCTCAGCACCGCATACGGCGCCGCGCCGGCGGCCCGATCGTCGGCCGGCGAGAACACGCGTCCGAGCAGCGGCGTCACTCCAAGCACCTGGAAGTAGCTCCCCGAAACCAGACGCGCCCGGACCTCCTCCACTCCTCCCCGTCCGCTCACTCGCGCGTCGTACCGCTCCAGGCTGCTCTGCGCCGCCATCAATCCCGAAAACACGCCGGACTCATCCCGCAGGCTCTCGAACTCGGCATAGGTCAACAGACCCCGTTCTCCTCCCTGCATCCCGATCGACACACCGCGGTGGTTTGGGTTGGTGAGCATCACCAGACGCTCCGGTTCCGCCACCGGCAGCGCCTGATCGGCGATGCTCCGCCACAAACTGAAGATCGCTGTTGTCGCTCCGATACCGAGCCCCAGCGACAGGATCGCCACCGCCGTAAACCCCCGGCTCCCCGCCAGCATCCGCAAGGCGTAACGTATGTCTCTCGCCACCATGTGCATGTGCTCCCTTGGGGCGACCGTTCCCAGATCTTTTATCGCTGCCAGCCACAGTCGCGCCACGCGACCCGCATTCCCGCGCGCCTCGCCCATTTGCAGCGCGAAAATCTCCGTCATCTCCCGTCCGTACTCCTGGCGGAACTCGGCCGGGTAAGCGTACAACAGGACCCGGTAGAGTGCCCCGCCGCGCATTGTCACTTGGCCTGCAGCAATCCCGTGGCGCGCGCCTGCTGCAGCATCGATTCCAGCCGCTGCGCCTCCGCGGCCGCTGCCGTCCGCCCGAACCGGGTCAGACGGTAGTACCGCCTCCGCTCATCGGTCGACGCCGGGTCAGGACTCTCTGCGAGTTCCTCGATCAGCCCCTGCTCCAACATCCGCCGGATCGAGCTGTAGAGCGTTCCCGGGCTCAATGCCACCTCGCCTCTGGTGCGCGCCGCCACGTCCTTCATGATCGAATAGCCGTGCCGGTCCCGGTCGGCCAGGGCGACAAGAATGTGAAAGACGGCTGCGGGAAGTGGAAGCAGCGCGGATGCGCCAGATTGTGTCATGAGAGGGTATACTCTCAGACACTATACTTGATAGCGATATAGTTGTCCAGCGCCCCTACCAGCGGATCCGGCCCGTGTATTGGAACTGCCGCCCCAGATACGTATTGCGCGGCGCCGTCACACGTCCGAACAGAGAGCTGTCCGGATTGAGCTGCGGATTCGCGCCGACGAAGGTGTTCGGCAGGTTGTAGGACTCCAGCCTCACTTCGAAACTGAAACGCTCAGTTACCTGGAACATCTTCGCCAGCGTCAGGTCGAGCGACCGGATGTCCGGTCCTCGGAAGCCGTCCCACTGGAGTGGATTGGCGCGGCGCGTGAACGCCGGCTGCCGCACTACCTTCGAGGTGTCGAACCATTTGTCCCGCGTCGGATTGCCGATTGCAGGATTGCCGGAAACGATCGCGGCAGGCAGCCGCAGCGCTTCCCCGCTCACGTATTGAAAGATGCCACTCATCTCCCAACCGCCGAATACCCCATTCGCCACCCGGCTCAAGTTCGCCCCGTATCTGCGCCCGCGGCCGAGCGGGATTTGATAGATACCCCCGATATTGAACTTGTGGCGCGGGTTGTTGTCCGGCTGCATCGTGAGGTTGTCCAGGAAAGTATCCACGGCGTCGAAGTACTCGTCATTGCGAGACCGGTTGTAGTTGTAACCCACCAGGAAATTGGCCCCATTCACAAACGGCCGCTGCAGCTTCAACTGAAACGCCTGATAGCGCCGGTGAATCCCTTCCGCGAACCACTGCCTCAGTGCTCCATACTGCGGGTTCGGCCGTAACAGCGTGTTCACCGTCACTTGCCGCTGGTTCCGTAGGCCGCCAGGGAACTGCTGCGGCGTCAGAATATTGAAGAACGGATTGTCCACCCGCTGGTTCACGGCGTTCTGGTACTCGTATCCGTATCTGGGATCGATGTTATTCAGTTGCTTCTGGTACCGGTGATTGAATCCGTAATTCATGAAATAGGTGAAGTCCACCACAATCTGGCTCCAGATCTGCCGCTGCACTGAGAAGTTGAAACGGTGGTTGAGCGCCAGACCCAGGTCCTGATTCCATACGATGGATTCGGCCGTTGATCCGAGTTCGGTGTACCGCCCTAACGACTTCGCCACCGGCGCCACCAGCGGGTTGACGTTGCTCGGAAACGGATCCGACAGCCTCGCCTGCGGAACTCCCTGCAGCAGCGGCAATGGAAACGAGTCCTGCCCAAACCCCGGGTACGGCACGTTGTCGTTCAGATTGATGCCACCCTCGAAGTCCACCGAAGGCTGAATCGAGTAGATCGAATAGCCGGCCCGCACCGCGGTCCGGTCATTGAGCCGGTAGGCCATTCCAAAGCGCGGCAGAAACGTGTTCCATGGCGAGTTGTATGCTCCCGGATGCGAGTCGTCGGTATGAATCCAGGCACCGTTGTAGGACGGATTCGACCCTCGGATCGCCAGCACCGGCGCCGGCAGCCGCGGCGCTTGCGATCCCTGAAACTCCGGAATCGGATTGGTCAGGTCGAGCGTCCGCGAAAACCGCCGTTCCGGGTCCACGATCGGACTGTCGTATTCCCACCGCAGCCCCATGTTCACCGTCAGGTTCTGGCTCACTTTCCAATCATCCTGCAGATAAAAACCCCAGAACTGATTCCGCGACTTCAGGTTGGCGACGTTTCGCACCCGCGAGTCGCTTCCGATCACGCCCAACAGAAACGTCGCATACTCGTGACCCACCACCCGTGTGTTCGGGTTGACGAACGTGTTGGCCGTGTAGGAGGCGGGAAAAGTGAACCGGATCGGCTGCGGTAGCGATGAATTCCCCCGATATGCCCGGAACTCGCCGCCCACTTTGAGATAGTGGGCGCCGGCCTGCTTGGATAACTTACTCTGCATGTTCCAGAAATCCGGCGCCGAGAACCAGTATCCGCCACGCCCGAACCCAGAGCCGCCGATCGTGATCCCAGGGTAATAGATCACCGGCAGTTCTTTGGCATAGGTGTCGTACCACTTCGGGTTCTGCGGCCAGAATTCAGCCACCGACGGGATCTCCGCCACCGGGTCGATGAACCGGTCCACCGGCTTCCCATACGAACCGCGAATGTTGAAAACCGTCGTCGGGCTGATCGTCCAGACCGTGTCCCCCGACACCGTCAAGGAGTTCCGCTCAGACCCACCCGTCGACCCCGCCGGAGTCCCCGCCGGGTTCGGCGACACCACGTTGGTGTGGAAACGCGATACCCGTCCGAAGACCTTCCATCGCTCGCCGATGTTCCAGTCCACCCGGTCCGACAAGTTGTAGTATTCGTAAACCCGCGGGAATGTAAGGCGATAGTTGTTCACGCCCGTGATATTGTCTCCCGGGTTGTTCGGCTGCCATAAGTCCTGCAGAAATCGCGCCGCCGTCGGGTCGATTCGCGACCGCGGGATCACGTTGCCCGGAAACGCCGTGCGCGTCACCGTGTTTCCGTTCACCAGCGTCGTCCAGGGATCGAAAATTGTCCGAACCCCACCGTTGATGTTCAAGGATTGCGAGAAGTCTCCGTTTCGCTCCAACTCGCGCGGCAGCGTCCGGTTCAGTCCCACCGGCTCCCGCAGATTCTGACCTTCGTACGCCAGATAGTTGAATACCTTGTTGCGCACGATCGGATTTCCCGACGTAAGGCCCCAAACATTGTGCCGGACGTTGGAGGGCGTCGGGTTGGTGGAGTTGGGACGCGCATTCAACGCCGGGTTGCGCCCGAAGTAATACGCCGTGCCGTGCCATTCGTTCGAACCAGACTTCATTTGCACAGACACGATCCCCCCCGCCGAATGGCCGAACTCCGCGTCGGTGGCGTTCTGTTGCACGTTAACTTCCGATACCGCGTCCATCGCGGGCACGTAATTCGTCTTTGGCCCCCACGTGTTCGGCGTCCCGTCGATCAGAATGTCATTCTTCAGCTCCGTGCCGCCCCCGACATCCAGCCGGGACCCCGCCCAGTGGTGAAACGGACTCTGTTCCTGCGACGTCGAGGTGAACGTCACCTGCGGGTCGAGCATCAACAAAAGAAACGGGTTGCGGTGAATCACCGGCAGCGAGTTCGACATCTTCGTGTCGAGCGTCGTCTCCATCGTTGTCTTGTTGAACTGGACGGCGATGGGCGCCTCCACCACCCGGACGCTCTCGGTCACCGCGCCCACCTCCAACCGGGCATCCACGGTTACATCCGATCGCGTCTGAACCAGGATGTTCTCCTGTACGAAACTCCGAAACCCTTCCAGCGAAACCGAAATCGTGTAGGCTCCGGGGGAAACGAAGTCAAACAAGTACTGGCCATTGGCGTTGGTCTCCCGCTGCGTCTCCACCGAAGTTCCGGTGTTGCGCAGGGTAACTTTGGCCCCGAGGACAACCCCGCCGGTGGAATCCGTTACCGATCCGCGCACGGACCCCCTAAGTTCCTGGGAGTGCGCCGCCGGGACAAACGCGCCCAAGATGACGCCCAGTGTGAGTACTCTTGTGATAGTGCATGTTCGCTTCATAAGTTAGACCCCAGGCCCAAACCATAGAGATATTTTCATGAAAACATAGTTTTGTCAACTTAATTTCTTAACTTTTTTATTTCCCTCTGCGCCGGGCCAGTCTCCCGCCAACCCACCCCCGGACCGGATGCCGCCCCGCGACGCTTGCGATATGATAATCGCCATGCCGACTCGCCGACCCGACCTCCCCGGTCGTCGCTTTTTCCTGCGCGCCACAGGTGTCCGGTTCGCTCTCCCTGTCCTCGATTCCCTCACCGCCAACGTCCTCGGGTCCGGACTCGCCGTCTCTGCTCTCACCGCACATGCCGCCACTGCCCGCCCCATGCGCATGGTCGCCGTCGGCAACGCGTTCGGCTTCTACCCTCCCCAGTTCTTTCCCGCCGAATCCGGCGCCGCCTACGACGCGCCCCCTCTCCTTGAACCCATCGCTCGCGATCATCGCGCCGACATCAGCGTTTTTTCCGGTCTTGACCACGGCGTGAAAGGCGGCCACTTCGCGGTCCACTCCTTTCTCAGTGGCGTACGCCAGGTCGACGCCAAGGGCATGCCCGACGGCAACATCAGCGTCGATCAGCGCGCCGCGGAAACCGTCGGTGGCGCCACACGCTTCCCCTCTCTCACCCTCGGCTCCGAGGAGGGCCTCCACGGCGGATGCATGATGTGTTGGACGCGCAGCGGCACGCGCGTCAACCCGATCCAGGGGCCGCGGGAATTGTTCCGCAAGCTCTTCGTCAGCGAGAGTGAAGCGGAACAGGCGCGCACCAGGGATCGCCTTACCCTCCAGGGCTCCATTCTCGATGCCGTCAACGGCGACGCCAATTCGTTGAAAGGCCGCCTTGGCTCCAGTGACCGGCGGAAACTCGAAGAGTACTTCACCTCCGTCCGCGACGTCGAAAAGGTGCTCGAACTCCGCCAGCAGTGGGCCGGGATCCCCAAGCCGCCGGCTCCGATGCCCGAGCCCGAAAATCGCGGGCTGGTCAACGATATTCCCGTCCTCTACGATCTCATCGCGCTGGCCCTCCAAACCGACTCCACCCGGATCGCCACCCTCGAAATCGCCGGCGGTTTTGAAGCCGCCGTCCTGGGCGTGCGCAAAGAGTACCACGCGCTCTCCCATCATGGCCAAGTGCAGCAGTCGATTGACATGCTGGTCAAGCTCGAGCGCCATCAGACCGAGCAGTTTGCCCGTTTCCTTACCAGGCTGAAGTCCATTGAAGACGGCGACGGTTCGCTACTGGACCACACCATGGTTCTGTTCGGCAGCGGCATGGGCAACGGCAACGCGCACACCAACCTCAACCTGCCCTTGGTCCTCGCCGGCGGCGGGTTCCGGCACGGCCAGTATCACGCGTTCCCCGCCGCGGGCTTGAATCGCCAGCCGCTCTCGAACCTGTACCTCAGCATGTTGCAGCGCTTTGGCGTAGAGCAGCAACGGTTCGCTCTCTCCACCGGAACCCTCCGCGGAATTTGAGCAATGACTGCCGCTGTGTTGGCGTTCGCTCTTGCCGCAGATCCGGCCGCCGGTTTCCTGAACGCATTCTGTGTTTCCTGTCACGGCGAAAAAGCCCAGATGGGCAATCGCCGGTTCGATCGCCCGCCGGTGGATCTTGACGCCGCCGCGCGCCGCATCGAATCAGGAACCATGCCGCCCAAAGCCGCCAGGCAGCCCTCCGCCGCCGAACGCCAGGCTTTCCTCGCCCACCTCGCCAAACAGGGGCCCGGACACATCGCTCTCCGCCGCTTGAACCGTCGCGAGTACCTCAACACCATCGGTGACTTGTTCGGTATCCCGATGGATCAGTTCGATCCCACCAGCCGCTTCCCCCGTGACCAGCAATACGCCCACATGGATAACATCGGCGCCGCGTTGGTGACCTCCGGGTACCTGCTAGAGCAATATCTCGAAGCCGCCGAAGCCGTCATCGCCAAGGTCCTGCCGGAGAACCCGCCGCCGGCGCCGCGCGCCTGGCTGTTCAAGGATGAGTTCCGCCAGCAGAAGGAACTCGATGGCGCGCGCCGGGCCAATAAACTCACCCAGTACATGTCACTGTTCGAGCACCCGCGCACGCCGCACTACGAAGGCGCCTACGCCCCGTTGTTGGCGTTTCCCGAAGGCGTACCCTACGACGGTTTCTACAGGGTGAAAGTGCAGGTGGAGGCCCTGCATCGCAGCCATCCCTATGATCCCAAACTGCTCGGCATGGATCCCGATGCCCCATTCCGGTTCGGGATCGTCGCCGGCAACTCCCGCGCCGGCTATCTGCACCACGAACAGCCCATCCAGCCGCTGCTCGCCGAAACCGTGCTCGAAGACGGCGGGCCGTATTGGCTTACCTTCGAGGTCCGCCTGGATGCCGGCTACCAGCCCCGCTTCATCTTCCCCAACGGCATGAACGACGTGCGCAAAGTCTTCTCCCGCTTCGCCCGGCAGTTCCCGGAACTCCTGCCCGAAGGCCAGCGCAGCGTCGCCCCCGGCATTGTGCCAGGCCGCATCGCCATGATGAAGTACGGTCGCATTCCCCAGATCCGCATCCACCAGGTGGAGATTTACGGCCCGGTCGACGCGCCCGCCATCCCTGATAGCCGACGCCTGATCTACGGCAACCGCCCCTTTGCACCGGAACGCATCCGCGAGATCGTCGCCCGCTTTGCCACCCGCGCTTACCGCCGTCCGGCGTCGGGCGAAGAAATCGATCGCCTCGTCGCGATCGCCGACAAGCGTCGCGCCGCCGGAGCCTCTCCGGAAGATGCCCTTAAAGACGCGCTCAAAGCCGCGCTGTGTTCGCCGTCGTTTCTCTACCTCTCCGCTGCACAGCAAAAAGACCGCCTCGATCCCTACGCCCTCGCAACCCGCCTGTCCTACTTCCTTTGGTCGACCATGCCGGACCAGGAACTGCTCGATCACGCTGCGACCGGTGCGATCCTTACGGACCCCGTCCTGCGCACCCAAACCCGCCGCCTCCTGGCCAGCCCGCGCGCCAGCGCATTCGTCGACGGTTTCCTCGATAGCTGGCTCAACTTGCGCAGCCTCGGCGACATGCCGCCGGACCGCGAGCAGTTCGGCGCCTACTATTGGGACGATCTGCAAGCGTCCATGAAGACCGAAACCAGGATGCTCATGCGGCACCTCCTCGAGGAAAACAAAAGCCTCCACGATTTCCTCGATGCCCGGTATTCGTTCCTCAACAAGCCGCTCGCCCGCCTCTACGGAATGGACGGCGCGATTCCGAGCGTGGGCGGCCATGCCTTCCGCCGCGTCGAACTCACCGATCCCCGCCGTGGAGGGCTGCTCGGCCACGGCAGCATTCTCACGGTATCGGCGAACGGCATAGAAACCTCGCCGGTGACGCGCGGCGTTTGGGTGCTCGAAAATATTTTCGGCGCTCCCCCGCCTCCGCCCCCTGATGATGTCCCGGCTCTCGAGCCCGACGCTCGCGGAGCCAAAAGCGTCCGCGACCTGCTCACCAAGCACCGCGACAGCCCCGCCTGCATGTCCTGTCACCGCTCGATCGATCCGCCCGGCTTCGCGCTGGAGAACTTCGACCCCATCGGACGCTGGCGGTCCCAATATCCCAACGGCGCACCCATTGACTCCTCGGGCCAACTGCCGACGGGCGAGAAATTCAGTGACATCGCTGGCCTGCGCGAGGCCGTCGCCGCCAGGAAGCCCGAGTTCACGCGATTCCTCACCAGCCGCCTGCTCACCTACGCCTGCGGCCGCAACTTCGGCCCCGCCGATCGCCCCCACCTCGACGCCGTCACCGCCGCTTTGGCAGGGAAGGGAACTGGCCTGCGGGACCTCGTCGAACTCGTTGCACTCAGCGAGCCCTTCCGGACCAACTGAAACATTCACCCGGCCTCCACTCCGTCGCCATGTTCCGCAGTATCGCCGCGCATCGGCGCGGGCCAACGGCAGGCGGTGAACGCGACCGCCGTCGCAGCTTTGAAGGCAAACTGATGTTCCGCATTATTGCGAATAGACTGGAATCCAGTACCTACGACCAGAGTCGCCCTGTACCGGGAGGAAGACGGATCATGTCCGATCGTGGAATGATTCGACGAGTTGCCGGCGAAGGTGCAGGACAAATGCAACCTCCGGTTGGAGCGACTGCGAGAGATGGGGTCGCGGAGTGCGCCGGCCCGAAGCGGACTTTCTGCGAGCCGGCATCTACGAACTGCGGGTCAGCCTGGGAGACGTTCGCCGCCGGATCTTTTACTTCTTCCACGGCGCGGTGGCTGCCGTGGTCTCGCACGGTCTTGCGAAAGAGCGGATGGTCCCGCCGACTCGCGCGATCTCAGGAGGCTCCGCCCCTCGGCGTCATCCGCTCGTTGGCCTACTCCGGCCCAGTGATCGAGGAAGTGCTTGCCTCCAACGCCGGTCCGGACTACTACCGCTGTCTCCGTCTGCGGCTGCAGCAGCGGCGCGCTGCGCAACGTTCGAGATAGCCGCAGCAGTCAGTCGCACGCTTGCGACGTGGATGATGTTGTCCCCCGGCAGTGTTCAATCCCAGTGCAGCCCGTGGGCAACTCTATCTCAGCGCCAATGAGTCAGTTCTGGTGAGCGCCGCAGGCTATCGCTGCAAGACCGCCCGAGGGCGGGCGCAAGCGCTCCCAACTTCCGAGGAAACCTCTGCGATGCTCGCAGCCCCATGGTTTCGCCGCTGAATTGGCGCCTGTTTCAGTGCAAAGGGAGTCCGGGACCTCGGAGTGCCGGGGAACCGGCGCCGATCGCTTGGTCGCGGGTGGTAGGTGTCGTGCCGCGCCGGATCTCTTAAGGACGCACCCGGAACGTTCGAGTTCTCGAACCAGGGCCTTTCGCTTCACGCGGGGACTTCGATTTCCTTGTGATGGACGGTACCGGTCGCCGGAATCGCATCCTGTTCTTCGAGCATCATCCGATAGGCGTCCCGGACGTTTTCTTCGAGTTCTTCCAGTGTGGATCCCTTGCTGAACACCCCGGGCACTTGCGGCAGGCGGCCGACGAACCAGTCGCCGTCTTTCCAGTACTGAGGATCGAGGCGCAACGACATCTCTACCGATACGCGACTCGCCCCAGAGACCGCAACCGGGCGGGGTCTCCGAACTAGCCGGTTTGACGCAGCCGCCGGTGGACGCGAAATAGCACGCTCTCGGGAATCCGAAGCGTGATGTACGGCCGCTGGAAGCGGCTCTCTTCGCGGCCCCGCCGGATCACGCCCGGTTCGTTGGCGAACATCTTTTTGACCGTCCGGAAGCTCAATCCACACATCTACCCGACCTCGCCGATCGAGTCGTGGCGTTCGAGGGCCGGCGACACGGCCTCGGGCGGGCAGCCGTCGCGCGGATCGGCCGTTGACTTCGGCATGATTCGTTCCCAGTCGCCCGGTTCGAGCGGCAGGATGGATTTGTTGGCTCTGTGCTTGCCCATGCGAGGGCGTTCATCGGGATGTACGCCTCGGAGCACTCTGCGTTGCACCGGCCGACCGCGTTGAAGATGAAGACCTGACTGTGGGCAGGCTTCGAAATGCACACGGTGCCCTGGGCTGCCCCTAAATCCATTGGGTTTGGACTCCAGTTGGACTCCACTGGTGAGGAGCTTGGGCGGGCCGAGACCCGTAAGTGTGTGAGTAGTTGGCTGGTATCGGGAGCTCATTGAGTCCCAAGGCTGGCGAGCTTTAGCGTCCCAGAGGAACGCGTCGACCGGCGAAGATCCCAGGCGAAAGCACGCAAGCCCCACGGTCCCGGTTGGACCACGAGGACAAGCATGGTGGAGGCGGCGGGAGTCGAACCCGCGTCCGAGAAAGCCCAAGATGAGAAGACTACGTGCGTATCCAATTCAGTGTCTTCAGCGGCCGCCTCAGAATCGGCAAGAACGACAACCGCCTAGTCCGATTGGATTTCAGCTTTCCAGCTCCGGACCGAAGCCTTCAGCCAAGCCCGCCATAATGACATCCAACCGGCCCCATGCGGGCCTAAGGCCGGCGGACGCGCCACTTAATTAAGCAGCGTATGCAAACTGCGTGTTGGCAGTTATGGTTTTCCGATCGTTTTACGGGAGCTCGGAACCCGGCACGCCTTCCCACGTCGATTCAATCCCGTCGAAGCCGTTACGCCCCCTTTCGTGGATCGCTTCTTCCAGTGTAGTAGATGCGGCGGACCGCGGTGGAGTTTCCGCTACGATAGGTAGGATGGCATCCAGGCGCGGATTTCTGTCCACGGTCCTTCGAACGGCTTGGGTTGGCGGCGCCGTGCTCGACCAAGCGCTGCTTCGCGCCGTGCGCGCCCGCGCTCAGTCTTCCTACACGCTCCCCATCCTGTTCGATATCGAGCGCGTCGCCGAGGGCATCTACGCCGCTATCGCCAAACCACAGACTCTCCTCAATTCCAACGCCGTCATCATTGAGAACGCCGAGGATCTCATGATCGTCGACACTCACTCGAAGCCCTCCGCCGTCGCCTCGCTGGTTCGCCAACTCCGCGACACGGTGTCGAAAAAGCCCGTCCGCTACGTCGTCGCCTCGCACTTCCACTGGGACCATTCTCAAGGCCTGCCCGCGTATCGCCGACTTGCCCCGCGCGCCGATCTCATCTCCACAGAAGTCACCCGCAAGCTCATCAGCGAGCAAACTGTACCCTGCTCAAGGCATCTTCACGAACTGTCCCGCCCGCTGATTCCCTGAAACAGAAGGCCGCCGCGGCGAAGCGTCCAGAACAGCGAGCCGAACTGAAGCTACGCGGCGAAACGCAGGACTACATCCGCGAGATGGAGCGTTTGAGCCCGAATCCTCAACTCACCCTCGATCGCGACCTCATTCTCCACGACAGCGCATGATCTGCACCTGCCTGCGGGCGCGGTCACACCGCCGGCGACGTCACCGTACACATTCCTCCAAAGCCACCGTAGTCACCGGCGATCTGCTGCACGGTGATTCTTCCCTTTCATCGGCGATGGTTTCCTGCTCGAATGGCCGCACGCTGCTCTCGGTGGCCGATGCCCGAGTTCAGCAACATCGCCGGCGGGCACGTGCGCGTATTCGCTCCCGCGATCGACTGTATCAGATGGGCAACCACATTGAAGAGCTCACCGAAGCCGTCTCGCGGGGATCGGCACTGGCGTCCGCTGGCGCGTCTCTGGGACGAGATCACGCCGGACAAACCTGCACCATCGCCGACGGCAACTACGGCGTCCAATCGGCGGAAGCCATCCCAAGAAATACCGCAGGCTCGCGCCGCCAGCCCCCTTCAGTCGCGCCGTTATCGCCGACGCCGTGAAGATGAACATCGAGCAAATCTACAATGCAATAGAGAGAGGTTGACGGACCACGGTCACCGCCATCCGGAAACTACAACTATGGCGACGATTTCACTTCCAGGTGTCGACACCGGAACGGACACGGAGCAGCAGGATAAGCTGACTCCGTAGTACAACGTCGTCGTCCTACCGGAATGACGACGATCACACCTATGACGGCGTGATGGAGATGCTCTCCAAACTATTCATGAAATCGGCTGTAGAGGCTTTCACGCCACGCCGTCGAGGGAGCACCATGGATGTCGTCGTCAGCCACTTAGCGAACTGCCAGGCCGAATCCGTGACGATTAGTCCACGGTTGTTACGGCAGGACCCGCGCATGGGAGCGTTCCAAAGGTTCGATGAGCGCACTCATCGAGCCGGCGACGGGGCCGATCAATGAACTGACCTTGGGCGACGCCTCCCGCGCCTTCCGGTACTTGTCCGCCGCCGCGTTGTCACGATTCCATTCCGGGGCCGCCGGATCGTCGCTGATACGCAGCACCGCCAGCGCCACCGCCCGTGACACGCGCGATTTGACGATAATCGATCTTCGCGGCTTCGTCGGCGGAGTGTGGTAGTCCGGATAAATGAAGGCGACGCATCGAGTGCGCCGGAATGCCCTTCTCCGCCAGGGACAGGTTGTCGGACCGATCGAAGAAGGCGTCGGAGAATTCGGAGGACGGTGGATCTCCATCCCGGTGTCGGTACCCGCCCGCGCCAACACCGCGCCGATACTGGAAAAGTCAAAAAACCGGTGACGGCCGCTTTCCTTCCCAGAGCCCTCCGGCGCATCCACGCGCCCCAGCACTCTTACAGATTGATCCTCGCCACAATCGACGTCAGCGGCATCGGCGGATGCGCAGCCAACGCCCGCGATCCCAATAGCCCCGCTCCTCACCGGCAAACGCGCAGAATACGATTGACCGCTTCTGGACGCACCGGCAGCCGTCCGAACCGTATCCGCCAGTTCGAGCATCGCCGCCGTCCCGCTGGCATCGTCGTTGGCGCCGTTGAATACCCGATCGCCCTTGCCCGGCCCCAGCCACCCCACATGATCGTAGTGGGCCGAGACCAACACATAGGTGTCGCGCAGCCTGGGGTCAGACCCCCGCAGCACGCCCATCACGTTCCTAAGCGCGAATGTTCGCCGCGCCGCCGGCCGGGCCTCCAGATTCAAATCGGCGATCGCGTTCGGAGGAAGCGCGCGCAGTGCATCGGCCAGGTCATGATCGTTCACGATCAGCCGCGTCGCGGGCCGGTCCGGCCTATCGCCGGTGATGGGACGATTGAGGATGCCGCTCGCGGTGAACGCGCCAGCCGGATCCACCACGATGCTCATCGCCGGTTCCAGCTTTTCGATGGCCTTCCGCACCAGCCCCAGCGCCTCGTACGACGCACCGTCGGGCAGCACCAGGATCACTGCGCGCCCCTTGTCGATGTCCGGTAGCGCGCCGTTTTCCGACAAGAGAATCACCGGGGCCGGGATCCTCCGGTAGTCCACATCCTTCGTGGCGTAGTAGCGCACCTGCACCGGCCGCGGCCGCCACACTTTGTCGGCCACGCGCAGCGAAAAAGAATAACCGGCCGGCTGCCGCACCGTCGCCGGCGTGTCCTGATAGTAGGAGCCGTTGACCAAAGGCTCTAGCCCCGCCCGCCCCATCTGTGCCGCAATGTAGGCAGCGGCAATGTCGAGACCCGGCGACGGCGTCGCCCGCCCTCGCAGCAGGTCCGAGGACAGGAACTCCAGGTGACCGCGGATCGATTGTTCACTGACGCGGTTGAGCACCGCTTGCCAATCGATTGGAATTGCCTGCGAAAAGACGGCGGCCGGAGCCAGTATCGCGCACAGCAAGAGTCGGAGAGGCATTCATTACCGAGTGTAGCTCCAAGCGTTGCCTTTCCCGGAATCCGGGCGCAGGCTCGGGCTACGATTTGCCGGGCGGCGGCAGCAGGTGCTTCTGGACTTTTCCGAGGGCGGTGCGTGGCAGAGCGTCGACGCGAATGAAGGCGCGCGGCACCTTGAACGAAGCCAGGCTCGCGCGGCACGCCTGTTCGAGCCTGTGCTCGTCGAGGGGATCGGGCGTGACCAGATACGCGACGGGGACTTCGCCACGGAGTGAGTCCGGCACACCGACGACGGCGGCTTCGGCGACGCCGTCTTGTTCGAGGAGGAACTCTTCGATCTCGCGGGGATAGATGTTGAAGCCGCCGGAAATGATGAGGTCTGACTTGCGGCCGTGAAGGGTGACGTAGCCGTCGGCGGCGCGGGAGGCGACATCGCCGGTCCTGAACCAGCCGTTCCGGAAGGCGGCCTCGGTTGCGTCGGGGCGGCGCCAGTAGCCGGCGAACACGTTGGGTCCACGCAGCTCGATTTCGCCTTGTTCGCCGGTGGTCACCTCCGTGCCCTGGGCGTTGACGATGCGCATCGAGATGCCGGGCAGAGGGAAGCCGACGGTGCCTGGGCGTCGTTCGCCGGCGTAGGGATTGGAGATGTTCATGAGCGTCTCCGTCATGCCGTAGCGCTCGAGAATGGTGTGGCCGAACAGATCGCGGAAATCGTCAAGCACTTGCGGAGGCAGTGGAGCGGAACCGGAGACGAACAGGCGCATGCGGGCGGCCATGCGGGCGGCGGCGGCGGGCGGAGTGTCGAGGAGGCGCACGTAGACGGTGGGCACCCCAAAAAACAGAGTCGGCTGGAATTGTTCGAACTCGGCGGCCGCGCGGCGATGCTCGAACCGTTCGAGGAGGCGCATGCGGTATCCGGCGGCGAGCCAGGTGTGGAGGCCGTTGCCGAGTGCGTGGACATGGAACAGAGGCAGGCCGAGCAGCATCCGGTCCTGGTGGGTGATTTGCCAGCAGACGGCCAGGTTGATGGCGTTGGCGGCGAGATTGTTGTGGGTGAGGATGGCGCCTTTGGAGACACCGGTGGTTCCGGAGGTGTATACGAGAGCGGCTGGGGTGTCGCCGTCGATGGGCCCGGGGGGACGGCCGGCGGGCATGTTCTCCGCCTGGAGCACAAGATCTTCCGGAGTGTGGAGGGGCGCCGAAAGGGCCGGCATTTCCGCGCGGGTGACGATGAGGCGAGGTTCGGCGTCGCCTACGATGTGGACGATCTCGCGTTCGCGGTACAGGATGTTGATGGGGACGAAAATGATGCCGGTCTTGACGCAGGCGAGATAGATGTCGATCAGGGCGGGGCAATTGGCGAGGTAGACGCAGAGCCGGTCGCCGGCGGCGAGGCCCAGGTGGAGAAAAAGATGGGCGAGGCGATTGGAGCGTGCGTCGATCTCGCCGAAGGTCCAGGTCTGGCCCTGCCATTCGAGGGCGGGAACGTCGCGGCGGGCGAGGAGCGATAGGTCAAACAGGTGGCTGAGGGTCATGAGAAGGGCATCCGTCGGAATCGGACTGGATATAAAATGATAGACGACTATGCACCGCTTCCTGGCGTACTTGTCGATCTTCGCCGCCGCCCTTGGCGCGCAGTCTTTCGTGAATGACGTGAAGCCGATGCTGACCAAGGCAGGGTGCATGGGGTGTCATCAGGGGAACGGAGTGGCGTCGACGACCCGGCTGGTGTTTCCGGATCCTGACGTCGGCCGGGAATGGGAAGCGTTCGGTGTGATTCATTATGGACGTTCGTGGATCGTACGATCCGGAAAATCGCTGCTGGCGATGAAGCCGACCAATCGTACGGCGCATGCGGGTGGAGTGTGATCAAGCCAGGCAGCGCGGAGGAGACGGTCTGGATGGGTTGGGTGCGGCACCTGGCGACGACGGAGGCGAAGGCGGCGCGGAGCTTCGCGCGCGAGGCCGGCGAGAAGAAGGCCCTGCGGCGGCTGACGCATTCGCAGTATGACCGCACCGTGCGCGACCTGATGGGCGACTTCACCAATCCGTCGAAGCAATTTCCGCCCGAGGATTTCATCGAGGGTTTCAAGACACAGTACGAAGGGCAGAGCGTCTCACCGATCTTGGCCGAAGCCTATCTGGCGGCCGCGGAGACGCTGGCGTCGAATTGGCGGGGCGAGGATACGGGTCCGCGATTCGTGAGCGAATTCGGCAAGCGTGCGTTCCGGCGTCCGTTGACGAAAGCGGAGCTTGATCGCTACGGGGCTTTGTATCAGCAGGGCCGCGCGCGACTGGTGATCGAGGCGATGCTGCAGTCGCCGGCGTTTCTGTACCGGCTGGAGTCCACGACGGTGAAAGAGCATGCTCCGTATGCGCGGGCGTCGCGGCTGTCCTACACGCTGTGGGACACGATGCCGGATGAGGAGCTGTTCCGGGCGGCCGATCGCGGCGAGCTATCGACGCCGGCCGGCGTGGAAAAGCAGGTGGCGCGGATGCTCGACGACGCCAAGGCGCGGCAGGCGGTGGACGAATTCATCGGCCAGTGGTTCCGCTTCGACACGGTGCTCGGCATGGTGAAAGAGCGCCGGGCGTATCCGCAATTTACGCGCGAACTGGCGCTGGCGATGACGGAAGAGACGCGCCGCCTGGTGGCCGATCTGGTGTGGAACGACGGGAACTTCATGGATCTCTACACGGCCGGGTACACGTTCCTCAATCCGGACCTGGCGTCGCTCTACAAGCTGCCCGCGCCGGCCGAGGAATTCGGACGCGTGGAACTCCCGGCCGATTCGGGGCGGGCCGGAATCCTCGGGCATGCGTCGTTTCTGTCGATGACGAGCAAGCCGGCCGATACGTCGATTACGGCGCGAGGCCTGTTCATTCGCGAACATTTCCTGTGTCAGCAGGTGCCGCAGCCGCCGCCGGGCGTGAACGCGAACCTGCCCGTGCAGACGGCGGATAAGCCCATGACCAATCGCGAGCGTCTGCAGACGCATCTGTCGAATCCGTCCTGCGCGAGCTGCCACAATCTGATCGACCCGATCGGGTACGGGCTGGAGAATTTCGACGGCGTAGGCGCGCACCGGACGAAGGTGCGGGTGGACATCCCGCAGTACAACCGGCGGGAAGAGCGGAAGACGGTGGACATCCCGATCGATTCGGCGGGTTGGGTGACGGGCATCCGCGAGTCCAACTTCGCGACGCCTCGTGAGTTGGGGAAGGTGTTGGCGGCGAATCCGCAGTGCCAGGAATGTGTGGTGAAGAGCTTCTTCCGGTTTGCGCTTGGGCGTCATGAGACGCCGGCGGACAAGCCGGTGCTCGATCGCGTGGTGGGTGAGTTCCGTGGATCGGGATTCCGATTCCGGAAAATGCTGGCGTCGTTCGTGCGGTGGACGGAATTCCCCGAGACGTCGAGCCAGGTGATCGCCCAGGGAAAATCTGTCCGATAAAATACCAGTGAGGAGATCGACGACTGTGAGCCAACCTTTATCCCGCCGGGCTTTGCTGAAGGGCTTGTCGTTTGCGCGGCCGGCATTGATCGCGCTGCCGCCGCTCGAGGCCATGTTCAATTCGATGGGGACAGCCTACGCGGCCGGCGAGAAGCCGGAGAGCCGGTTCGTATTCTGGTTCAATGGCAACGGCATCCCGGAGAAGTATTGGATCCCATCGGAGACGGGTAAGGACTTTGTGCTGACGCCGTGTCTGGCGCCGTTGGCTCCGTTTCGCAACGACATCCATGTGGTGACGGGGATCGATTCGCCGGCGGCGCGTTTGCCGGGGCCTGGCAACGATCATCACCGCTCGATGAGCGCGCTGGTTTCCGGCACGCAGTTCACGGGACGTGGGGCGGGCGGTGCGTCGCTTGATCAGGCGATTGCGGCGAAGTTGGGCGGCGACTCGCGCTTCCGTTCGCTGCAGATCGGCGTGTCGCAGGAATCGTTCGGCGAGAGCGTGCAGCGCAACATGAGCTGGGCGGCGTACGATCGCCCGCTGCCGCCGGAGATGCTGCCTCACAAGCTGTTTGACCGTCTGTTCGGGCAGCGCGAGATCGGGTGGATCAACCGGAAGAAGAGCGTGTGCTCGACGCTGTGCGCGAGGACGCCAAGCAAAATGGAGGGGCGGCTAGGCAAGAGTGACCGGATGCGGATGGGCGAGCATCTGGATTCGATCCGCGACGTGGAGCGGTCCATCGCGAGCCTGCTGCCGCAGTATTACAAGGTGACGAGCCGCAGCATGACGGAGACATGAAGGATCGGCCGCGCATCGCGAAGCCGTAATCGGACCTGCTGGCACGTTGCGACGCATCAGACCCGGGTGGCGTCGTACATGTTGACCAAGTGCCAGGGCTTGTCGCGGTTCCCGTGGCTCGGTTACACGGCGGCGCGGCACCATGATTACACGCATCGGGACGGGAAGGCGCTGGGGTCCGACGGTCCGACGGGCAGCGGATCAGCGTGATATCTGTAAGTGGCACGTGGAAGAGTTCGCGTATTTGATGGGCAAGCTGCGTTCGATTCCGGAGGGTGGCCGACGCTGCTGGACCGGACCTGTTTGCTTTACGTGCATGAGCATGCCGAGGCGAACGATCACAGCGAACAACGGGCTATCCATGATCGTGGCGGGTCATGTGGGCCAGTTGAAGACGGCGAGCATACGCGGACGACGGGGACGGCCGGGGATCTTTACTTGACGGTGGCGGATGATATTTTGGGGGCCGGGTTGGGGACGTCTCCGACGGCGTCGCGGCGGGGTGGGGGAGATCGTGTGGGGGGCGTAGGGCGAGAGGTCGGCGAAATAGAGTTCTTTTTGTTTAGAATTTAGGGCTTGCTTGGGTTGGGCTGGATTATACTGGCTACAACTACGATGACAAGACAAGACAAACCCTGTCGGGGTCGTCTTCCTTGGCTGCTTGCATTTCCCGAGTCTCCAGGTTATGCCAGCTGCCCCTCCGGTGGTGGTTTCCGTTTCTCCCGGTAGTGGCGCTTCGCTCAATCAGACATTCTCGTATGTCTTCTCCGATGGCGACGGATGGACGAATCTCTTCAAATTCGAGATGCTCATTAATGACGCTTTGGATGGGAGAGACGCTTGCTTCTTCACCTATTTTCCTGGCACCAACACAATGTACCTAGTGAGAGACGACGGTGCCCATACGACCTGATGGTTCTCGGGGATCGCCTCGCAACTGCAGAATTCTCAGTGTATTATCTCTAACGCAGGCACTTCGGCAACGGGGTCCGGCACTCAGTTTACGCTGAACGTCAAGATCGCCTTTAAGCCCCTGAATAGTAGCCCTTTGAAGAGCTTTTGGGGCCGCCGCGCCATGTACATGGCAGCGCTCGACAGCAACGGCGGAAACACGGGGCACCGGCCACCGGTGCCCATGTGGTACTCCTCGGCCGGAGAGCGTCCTTCCGCCTCAGCTACAGGTGCTCTCTGTTGAACCTGGTCAGAGCAATACGGCCGCGCTTGCAAGCCAGGTAATTCGTGCGACTTATCAAGCGCGTCGGAGGGGGCCATTTTTCTGCCGCACAAATTCTGATGAATACTGGCTATGTCGACGGAGCGAACGCGTGCTTCGTCGCTACGGTCGCCGGGTGAGTTGCATTTGGTGGATAACAATGGCGGTCCAGGGATTCCAAACCATCCCACTGGGAGGCAGCGTCTCCAAATCAAACAATCAGTGTACCGTCTATGCGGCAGGCAGTTCCGCCGTGGTAATAGCGGCTATTTGATTCTAACGGTAAAAGTAAGCGCAACGAACTCATTTTCGGGTCCGAAACTGGCCTACGTGGCCACCCAGGGGGTCCGGGAATACCGGCTGGCACCCCGGCGCCACGTGGATATCAAACTTCCGCCGGACTCGATCGCGCTCGCGGATATCGCAACCACTTATCAATGTTACGTCGTCGTCGGCGAAGTTCGAATGGCTTACGAACGAACTGGCGGATACTCAAGTCTTCATTTCCGGCGGGCCCTCGTCGCCGTTCGATTCGACGCTACGGACTTCGCACAGCGCAAACATTTCCAGCGGACTGTCGGCTGGCACGACCTATTCATACAACGCGTACTCGCGCGACCAGTTCAACAATCTGACGATCCGGTCCGGGCAGTTCCGCACTGCGGACGTTCAGCCGTTCGTGGTATCCACAAACGAACTACCGTGCTTGCCAGGACTGGCTGCGAATTGCAGCCATACGAGATGGGAGGCTACCGGGGCGGCGGGTTTGGACGGTGCGAACGAGCGCTGGGCCCACGGTTGGTTTGTCAACGAGCGGGCAGCTTCGTATGTTTCGGTGTGGGACGGAACTACGTTTTCGGCGCCGAAAGAGTTGTTTCCCTTCGACGACCTAAACGTCGCATGGAATCCCGAGAAGAAATGGTGGGTCTACGTGGCAATGAATGATCGGACAGTCTGGTACGGACACTCCAGCGACTCCGCAGGTAGTAGCTGGCTTGGCCCCTGGCCGGTGTTCATACCGGGTTCACCGCCTGCGGCTGGCCAATGGGACTATCCGTCAATAACGGTCGCAGCCAATGGTGACGTACTCATCGGCGCCGTCGCGTTCGGTTCGGGAATAGCGCCCCCTGCCGCGGGCTACGGGTACAAGAAGTTCACTGCATCTCAGGCAGTGGGAGTTCCGCCTACGACACCAGCTCCGGGGTTGCTCGGCAGCACGGGCTACGGCCCGGGGGGACGGATTGTCGCGGCGGGAACACAATTCCACGCGTTTGTTCCCTTGCTGGCCGGCAACAACTTACCGAATGGCGTGGATCACTGGAGTTCCCTTGACGGATTAAGTTGGACACCGCTCGGACCTATACAAACTACGACACCTTTCCTGACGCCTCGGCTCAACTCCGTCACCTCGCCCACAGAGGAGTCGACGTTTTTCGCGCCGGTACAAATCGCGGCGGCCGGAGATCCGCAGGCGAACGGGCGATGGGTGATAGCGTTTCAATTTCTCCTCAACGGTTACAATACGATCGGGGTTTGCTCCGAAGATCGCCCATGCGGCTACTTGACCGTAGACCATGCCTTTTTTGGGGATCTCTTCTTGCCAAGCGTCGGGATATCGCCTGGGGGAACGGGGAGTCCGACTTATTGGGTGTCTTATCATGTCATTCGAGGCTCCGCAGCGACGTCTGGCTATACTGTCGACCTTCATTCTTGGGTCATTCCACCGTTGCAACAGCCAATCGGAAAGGTGCTGGAGGAACGGCTCAATCCGAGGGGATTCACTGCCAAAGAGAATCGGTGCTCCCAGACATGTTGGGCTGCTGGTGACTTCATGACGATGGGGGCCCTTTTTTCGACCGCGGCCAGCGTGAATATAAGCGTGCCGTATTTCAAACCTGTATGGGTTGCCCCTGCTGACTCTACTGCAATGGATTGCGATGTCGAGCCGCTGTTGAAGTGCGGTACTGAAGGAAATGAGATATGGCAGAAGTTCGTCCGCTTTCCGGGAAGTGGGTCCGCGCCGGAATCCCGTTTGCCGCCCGGAACCGACAGTGAGTGGACGTTCTTGTCATCCGGCGCGCCGTTTCCCGCAGTCGGACCACCCCACTCTCAGGTCGCTCCAGCACCAGGGACTCGAACACAAGGGCGCGCGTCGAATTCGGTCAGAGGTGTGCAATGATCAGGAATGGTCGCGTGAGTCGGCTGGCAGTGATTCTCTTTCTCGCAGGCGTCACCGGTTTGGCACAGCCGACCAAGGGCGTTATCTTTGGGGCTGGCTACGAACATCCCGAGCCCCTGTCTCTGATGCCCGGCCAGGTAACAACGGTGTATGTAGCCGGCATCGGCTCTGCTGTCACACAGCGAGTCAAGGCAACTACCGTGCCCTGGCCGACCGAGTTGGCGGGAATCTCGGCTGAGTTGGCACCCTTGGGCTGGAAGGCGCCGATTGGCCAAGTAGAACCGCTCTCGACATGTCCTACCATTAACTTTCGGCCCTGTGGGCGCATGGTGGCGGTTACGTTACAGGTGCCTTACAAGCTCATCGGCCTGTTAGTGCCGTCCGCATTTACGGTCACCTTGCTACTGCGCGATGGCGACGGAAACACGACAGGTGAGGCCGAGGTGAGAGCGGTTGGGGCCATGCCCCACGTGCTCACTGGGTGTCAGGTCGCCCTCG
>JAWKHI010000015.1:0-147428 GCA_041394885.1 Bryobacteraceae bacterium
AGCTTTTCTCCCAATATGAACGGGAGTTGTTCAGCCACGTGGTGTCGATGGCGGAAAAGCATGGCAAGCACGTCGAATTACTGGTGGTGCCGGGCGTGGATCCCTTCGCGGCGATGGTGCAGGCGGCGCAGAGCCTCCACGCGTCGCGGTTGGTGACCGGTGTGTCGAATACGATGACGAGCGACGAGTTGGCCCACCGCATCGGGCGGGCGTGGGAACGGTTGCCGGAGCCCCGGCATGGGTTTTCGCTCGAGATCCTCGCGCCGGACCGGCCCTCGAAATATTTCAACCTGGGCCCTCACCCCCCGCGTCTGTGGCCTGAGGATGTGGAGCGGGTGCATGAGCTGTGGCTGGAGGCGTCCAACGATCCGCGAGTGGGTTCGCAACTGCACCACAGGGATATCGTGGGGCTGGCGTTACGGCGCTTGGAGACGGATTTGTCGGGCCCGGAGCGGGAGCGGATCCTTCAGGAATTGCTTGGGCACGCGCCGGTCCGCGAACCCGGCGATGGCGCTCAAGGGCCTTCGTAGCGTCCGGGGGCGAGGATACCGGCCGGGTCCATCGCGTTTTTGAGCTTCGCCATCAGGGCGCTGTAGTCGCCTGGGCTCGCCGCATGGCTCATGGACTGGATGCCGAGACGGTAGAAATGATAACCCGCGGCGCGGAAGGCGGCCATGGCTGCGTCGTGGCAAGCCATGGCGCGTTCGTCCTCACCGGCCACGTCGCGATCGTAGCTGATCGAAACGATGCAGGCGAGAGTGCGTTCGGTGAGCAGGGTGATCGAGATCATCGGCTCGAAGCCATGACGAAGGAGAACCTCGGTGGCGATGGAGGCCAGCCGCGTGGCGTGCTCACCGCGGGTGGGGGCGACCGGCGCGCACCAGATGAGGCCGCAGCGATCGCGATTGGGGTCCATGTCGTCTGGTGGCGGTGTGCGCTTTCTCCAGTAGACGCTTCGCAGAGGATAGTCCGTGGGCACGCCCTGCAGGAGCCCGAACAAGGGGCGAACCAGGTCGATGGTGCGGCGCAGATCCCAGCGGGCCACCAAGTGAAACAGCGGGGCGATGCGTTCGGCCAAGGTCAGTAATCGCTCATTGACGAAGGTGAGCTTGCGGACCTTGCCGCGGAGGGCGCGCCGCAGGAGGCGTCTGCTCTCGGCGACCTGAGCCCGGGTTCCGTAGAGGCCGCCGCTGGCATTCCAGGCGCCGAACTGCATCTTGCCCGACAGCCGCGCGAGTACCTCAGGCCGCAGTGGCGTCCGCCCGCCGGTTTCCTCCCATGGATACTGGCGCAGGCCGGCAAGAACCTTGTAGGCGTTGCCGATGTGGACACCGCTTTTGAGCGATCCATCGAGCCGGAGTGGCCGGAGCGCGTCGATGATCGAAGCGAGCCCCTGTTCGTCGTCACAGCGGAAGAAGAACGCCTCGAAATGATCCGGCTTGGGCATGAGCCAAAGCGTGCAGCGGGTGACGATGCCGAGATTTGACTGAGAGAACAGGCCGTCGAGCACGGCTCCGGAGCCCCACCGATAGGTGGGAGAGGACGCAGCGCCGAAGCGCCCATGTCCGGTCTCGATGCAGTCGCCGTCGGGTAGCACCACCTCGAGGTTGCAGGCGTGGGCAAAGTGGTCGGCGTACGGGGAATGACCGAACCCGCGCTCGAGTGCGTTGGCAACCACGCTGGCCTTGGGACTGGCTCCGGTGCAGTCCATCCATAGGCGCGATCCACGTTCTGCGAGGAAATCGAAGAGCTGTTGTTGGGTGACGCCCGGCTCCACGGTGACGTATGCATTTTCCTCGCTATAGTCGAGGATCTTCCGCATTCGCCCGAGGTCGACGATTGCCGTGTCGGAGACCGGCGGAACGGTCGATCCGTACCCCCAATTTCGTCCTGTACTGAGAGGGTAGAGCCGGATGCCCAACCGGTTGGCCAACCGCACACACTGCTGGACCTGCTCGCGGGTGGCGGGGCGAAGAATAGCGGGGACGGTCTGCGTGGTGTGGAAAAGTGCGGTGGACGCGACTTGCAGGCGCTCGGGCCGCAGGTCCACGGCGTCCTCACCCAGTATCTGCTGAAATTCGTGAAACATAGCCTCGTCCACGGCGGGGGTAAGTTGTCGATAGTCCAAGGGGGCTATCGGCACCGCCCCGGAAAAATAGTACCCTACAGCCACCCCACATTGGCGGGCAGGGCGTGGCGCAGGATCAAAAGTGAGTCCACTTGGCGCGGACCTGGTACCCCTCTTTATCGGGTACTGGTACCTCTTCTTCTAGAATTCTTAACCGGTTACGTACCTGAACCTCCTTTTGGGGGTATGTCAAGCAGGATTTCGGCGTTACAAGTTGACTAGGGCTTGTGCTATCGGCCATTTGGGGTATACTGTTTATGGTACTGGGGCGTTTTATCCCCTGTACTTGGTAGTCTACCTTAAGACTGACTGTGGATTAGCTCCAGGAGGAAAACAAATGAAACAAATACGGAGAAGCCTGTTCCTGCTGGTCGTCGCACTCGGGATTTCTGGAGTGCCCGCGACCGCTGGTGTGATTGGCCAACTAAACATCTCGTCAGGCGGACAAGGTGTCATCGTCGGATTCATGTCGATCGACTGGGAACCCCTGGGAGGTGGGACGGGGTCGTTCGAAGTCGGTTCGGGGACCACTCTGACCTACGACGCGGGCACGCCCGTCGCGCAGTTTGACGATGGTGTGATCCGCGACCTTCCGCCGGCAACGCCGGGAGCGGGTGGGATCGGGTTCATGACATTCGTGACGCACGCTGGATTGAGTTTCGACTTGACGGGTCTGGGGCCAGGATCGGGGAACACCAATTGCGCCACGGCCGTCCTCAACGGGCAGTCCTGTTCGGTCTTTCCGGGTTCGCCGTTTGTGCTGACCGCGGATGGGTTCGGCAACTCGACGGTTACGCTGCGCGCATTCGGTAAGGCGACGGACAACACGCCTGCGCCCAGCTACTGGATCGGCTCTTTCACGACCCAGATTGGACTGACGCCGTTGCAGATTCAACAAAGGATTCTGCGGCGCGGGCCTGGTTGCGTGCCGAATCCCAATTTCACGTTGCAGAGTTCCTATTCAGGCCGATTCACGGCCACCACCATTCCGGAGCCGGGTACGGCCGCGATGATCGGGTTGGCTTTCCTTGGCGTGGGTCTCCTGCGCCGCCGGTGGGCTTAGGCCGATTCGCATACTACGAACCATGACGGGAGCCGGCGCTGGCACCAAGCGCCGGCCCTTTTCTCATTGGTGCGGCTGACAGGCCGACCGTGCGCCGAACCTGATTCTCATTTGGGCCGCCACCGGACTGGTTCGCCTGAATTGGCTGCTTCCAGCCCCAGCGCCATACCGAATCTTCCCACCTGCTCCATCCCGCTGAAATCCCACTCCTGGCGGAACTCATCCGATACACGATGATAGTGTCTGGACCCGTACTGGGCGATAGCGGCGCGCGCATTCTCGGGGTCCGCCATGAAGTCGCGTCCTCCCTTGATGCTGAGGGCAGCCACGCCAGCCTGGGCGAACGGGAAATGATCCGAGCGAAAGAACCCACCCTGTTCCGGTCTCGGGTCCGGCTCGATCGAGACAGCGTACCGTTCGCCGAGCGCAATGATGGCTTCGGCCCAAGTGGTGCGCTCGGCGCCTGCCAAAACGAGGTCCCGCGTCGGCCCGAACGGGAAAAAGGAGTCGAAGTTCAGGACTAGGGCCACACGGTCCAGCGCGACCTTTTCGCCCCCGGCCACAGGGTGCTGGACGAAATACTCAGCGCCACGCAATCCAGCCTCTTCCGCCGTCGTGAAAAGGAACAGCGCGGGACGCCCCGGTTTTACGGGCAGTTGGCCCCATGCTCGGGCGATTTCGAGTAGCAGAGCGCAGCCGGTGGCGTTATCCACCGCCCCGTTGTAGACGGCGTCGCCATCTTCCTGTCCGGTTTTCCCGAGGTGATCCCAATGTGCGGTGAACAGGACGGGAGCGGCGGCCCACTCCGGCCGGCTACCCTCTATGCGGCCGAGCACGTTGCTGGCGGCGATTGCGCGGATGCGCGAGAACACCTTGCCGCTCCCACTGAGCCCGCCGAGCGAGACGGCGCGAAAACCCTTCGTTCCCGCGCGCTCCAGAAGTCTTGCGAGGGTGGTCCCGGCGGCGGCGGCGACGCGGCGGGAAGCGGCTTCCGAGATCCACCCGGCGAAGGCGAGTCCTGCGCCCGGGGCGGCGTTTCTGACCTGCGCGTCTTCCCGTCCCCACGAGTTGCGTACCACGTCCCACCCGTAGCCGGCCGTGGCATCGGTGTGCATGATGAGCACGGCGGCGGCGCCGCGCCGTGCAGCTTCTTCGTACTTGTATGTCCACCGGCCGTAGTAGGTGAGAGCGCGTCCGCCGAAGAAATCGCCGGACTCTGAAGCTGGTTCGTTGGCAAACAGCAGCACCAACTTTCCGCGGACGTCGGTGGAGCCGTAGTCATCCCAACCGAATTCGGGAGCGTGAATTCCGAATCCGGCGAAGACGGCATCGCCGGTGAACTGGACATCGGGCGTTTGGCGAAGCGTCCCGCCGGCGAAGTCCTCCAGCCAGCGAAATTGGATGCCGCCGAGTTGGAGCGACGTTTCCGGCGACGCCGTTACGCCGAGCAAGGGGACGGGTTGGAACCACGACGCCGGTGATGCGCCGGCCGGTTTGGCGCCAGCCACGGCGAGTTGCGACGCCAGGTACTCGACGGTCAGCTCACCGCCGCGGGTGCCCGGGGCGCGGCCCTCCAAAAGATCGCTGGAAAGGAACCGGACGTGGGCGCGCAATCGTTCGGCGGCGATATCCTGAGCGGACAAGGCGGTGGCGAGGAGTCCGGCGGCAGCGGCGAGCCGGTGTATGGACGTTCTCATTTTTTCAACCATCGTTCGAAGAAAGACTGCCAGGCGGAGTCAATGGCGGGACCGGTGGCTTTGTGGCCGTCCTCGGTGGATGCGAAAGTCAGCCGCTGTTCCACGCCGAGCAGTCTGTAGACTTCGCGAGCGCGATTGAAATAACCCCAGCTTTGCAGATCGTCGGAGTCACCGCCGGTGTCCTCCTTACGGCTGTTTCCAATGAGTAGGAAGGGCCGCGGGGCGGCGAGGGCCATCAGCTCATGATGGTCATGCTCGAAGCCGGGCCGCGCGGGATCCGGATTGAGCATGTCGAGCACGCGGGGATGGCCGGGCCACTCGTGCATCCAGTCCAGATACCAGGGAGCGTACCAGTTGGTGCCGCCGTTGACGGCGATGTGGGGATCGAGCGCGACAGTAACGGCGATTTCGGGCGCGAAAGCGGCCACGTAGACGGCGGCCTTGGCGCCGAGGGAAAACCCGATGAAGCCGATGCGGCTCGAGTCGACGTCTTTGCGCGAGCCCAGGAATTCGGCTTCCCGGCGCGCGTCGTGGACCATCTTGCCCATTGGCAGCCAGCGTCCGAAGCGTTCATACAGCTTTTCTGGTATGCCGTTGCGGACCTTTGACCCGTCGCGGTAGTTGCGGATAAAAGACCATCCGGTCAGCACTACATATCCGCGCGATGCGAGCCATGCGCCCCACCACTGCTCGGGCTGCGTGTAGTCGGGCGTGGACGACGTCCAGGCGATGACGGCCGGAAAAGGACCCTCGCCCTGCCCCTTGGGCACCAGAAGCAGGTGCGGCTGCCAGAAATCGGTCTCCATGGGCAGTTCGAGGTGGATACGCTGGTAGGTGCCCCTGTCCTCGGTGTCGAGCACGCGCGCTTTGCGGATGTCCCCGAACCATTTGCGGCCGGCGGGCGGCGGATCCACGCCGCCGAGAATCTTCATCCAGAGCTTCATCAATTCCGGACGCTTCCGCGTGGACCATTGTTTTGCGTCGCGCACGCCTTCCACCAGCGAAGGAATCAACTGTTCCTCTGCGCCCGGCTCGGGGGCGGGGCTGTTCCGGCTGGTAACCCGATGCTGTGTCCAGCGCGATTCGGGGGGCGTCTGCCCGCGTGCGTCGGCGCAAGAGAGGGCGACTACGGCGATGCCGTGAACGAGGGCGGTGCAGACTCGGTCCATTCCTCCCCAGTCTACCTGGACGGCTCGCGGTGTCAGTAGTAAGAAGAGTTAGCGTCCACCGGTTTTCAGGACCCTGTTGGCATTGGCTTCGGCGATGCCGAGCGACTCCAGGGCCTGCTCCACGTCGCCGGCCTCGATTTCTTTTTGGGCTAGTTCAAGCGAGATGCGCATGCGAGTAAACGCGGACGTAGTTTCCGGATGCACGAGTTGGCCCAGACGTTCGGAATTGCGCTTGAGTTCGTCCATGGTTTCTTCGGCGATCCGCGCCTTGGCGGAAACCGAGATGAGGCGCGATTTGGCTTTGCGGTAGGATTCGGAATCGGTGATCGCGGGCGGGGCATCGCGGGGAATCCGCGATTCGGCTCGTGGCGCGGAGTCCCGCGGCGCCAACGGCCTGCTGTAACTGCCGGTTTGGGGCCCGGGATCGGCCGGCGCCCCTCCGAGAGGCGCCGACAGATAGACCGGGACGGTTCCGCCCAGACCCTGAATGCGTCCGACGAGAAAGAGCCACTGTTCGCGGTATTGGCCCTGTACCGGGTTTCCGCCGGCCGCGCCGTTGAGCACCACTGCGGCGCTGTTATAGACGTTGAGCGCATGGTCCCGGGGGCCGCGCTCATAGAAGCCGCCGATTTGTTGGTAGGCGCCGGCGAGTTCGGAGGCAAGGCCCGGATCTTGGGCCGCGTAGGGGCGCATGCCATCGAGGTAGCGGACGCCGCGATCGAGCAACTGCCGCCGTTCGGGTGTGAATCCTGGGCGGGCATTCCAAGCGGTGTTGAACTCGTTTTCGAAGGCACGGCGGACCCGGCGGACGTTCTCCAGGCGGGCGTTGTTTTGAAGTGCCGCTCCGGCGCCGCCCGAGCCGAGCATGTCGAGCAGCCGCGCCACCTCGGCCTCACTGTTGCTGGCGCGCCGATTCTGGATCTGCGCGTCGACGGCCTGCCAGGCTCCGAATCCGCACAGCAGCAGGAGAAGAGTCGCCACGGCGACGGGGATGCGATTGCGTTTCACGAATTTGAACGCCCTTTCTGTGACCGGATCGCGCCGGGCCAGCACGGAGCGGCCCTCGAGGAAGCGGGTCAAGTCCTCGGCCAGGTCTACGGCGGACGAGTAGCGGTGTTGGGGCTGCGTCCGCAGGCACAGTAGAACGATGTTGTCGAGATCTCCGGCGATGCGGCGGCGCAGATTGGCGGTGGTTTCCGGCGTGCGCTGGATATCCTCGCGGATGTTGGCGCTAGGGACCGGCGGGTCATTGGTGAGCTTGGCGGCCGGGTCGGCATGGGGAAGGCGGCCCGTGAGCAGCAGATAGAGGATGACGCCGAGCGAATAAATGTCGGAGGCCTTGGTAATGGGTGCTCCGGAAATCTGTTCCGGGCTGGCGTACCCGGGGGTCAGGAGGCGGCCGTAGGGGCTGGTGATATCGAAACTTTCGGCTGGCGATTGCAGCTTGGCGATTCCGAAGTCGAGCAGTTTCACCGTGCCGTCGGCGGTGACGAGGATGTTGGATGGCTTGAGGTCCCGGTGGACGACAAGGTGCTCGTGCAGGTACTGAATGGCGCGGCACAACTGCTGAAAGATGCGGACTCGGGCGGCGAGGTCGAGCCTGCGTTCATCGCAGTAGCGATCGAGGGGGAGGCCCTCGACAAACTCCATGACGTAATAGGGGAGGCCGTCGCTGGTTTGACCGCCGTCGAGGATGCGGGCGATGTTGGGATGGTCGAGGCCGGCGAGCACCTGGCGTTCCTGATGGAAACGGCGGAACAGGTCGTCGGAAACCTGATCGCGGCGAAGCAGTTTGAGCGCGACGTGTTTCCGGAACGCGCCATCGTCGCGAACGGCGAGGTAGACGGAGCCCATGCCGCCTTCGCCGATGGGATGAAGGATCCGGTAAGGGCCCACGATGTGGGTGGGGCTACCGGGCGTGGGATGGTGTCCCTTGCCGGGGGTAGTTTGGGTGGGAACGGTTTGGGGGCGGGACTGCGCGGCCTCGGCGGCGGCGAGCAACTCGCGGGCCTCGGCGAGCAAGTCTGCGTCCTGTCCGCACTCGCGAACCAGCCATGCGTCGCGCGTGGGACCCGGGAGCGCGCTGGCTTGGTCAAAGATCTGGCGAAGACGCAGGAATCGCTCGGTTTCCATTTGGGTGGCTCCTAGAGTGCGGCGGTGAGTTTGGCGAGGTGTCCACGAACCTCGCGGATATGGTCGGCGGCCGCCTTCCAGTCGCGTCGCCGGAGGGCGGCCTCGGCCTGGTCCATGGCGGCTTCAAGCATGGCGCGGCGCGCGGTGAGTTGGGGGTGCAGGGAGAGACCGTCCTGCTTGGCCCTGTGCTGGAGGTTGTCCAATACTTCCAGCCAGGCAGTGGTTTTGGCGGTCACTTCGTCGAATTCGCGGGCAAGCGCTCCGGGAAAATCGCGGCGCTCCCGAACCTGAGAAAGGATCGGGAGCGCCGCCAGGAGGAGCAGGGTGAGAAGCCAACGCATGGTGGCCGTTACTGCGCGGCTTCGGCCGTCATCCGTCTCGCGGCGTATCCTTTCGGATACGACATCGAGACGGGCTGCCCGCCGTATTGACCGGTGGCAACTTTCTCGCGGACGTTGTGGACGACGAATTCGCCCACTTTGACCGTAACTTTGTCCAGCACTTCCTTGGTGTCGGGGTCGATCACCTCGTTGTCGATGCGGTGGATCTCGAAACGATCGCCCGGTTGGACGCCATCATTGGCGCCGATGGTGAGGTACATGGTGCCGTTGGAGACGTTGGCGACGCGTCCTTCGATGGCGCGGGCCTGGCCGGCGAGTTTGGGAATGCGTTCGTCCAGCAGGACTAGGATCTTGTTGACGGCGTCGGAGGTGGCCTCGCCGATGATGGTGGCTTCGAAGTTGGAACTGGTCATGCTTGCGTTGGCGGCGCCGGCGGTGCGATGGCCGAGCGCATTGCCGACCGCACTCCAATCTTTGCTGGAGCGGCTGGACTCCCCGCGCGCTTCGGCCGTCTCGATCACTTCGCCCGTTTCGGCGTCGACGATGCGGAGGTTGATGCCGACGACTGCTTTTTCTTCCTTCTTGAATCCCGCGAGCCCTCCGAAGCGTCCGCCGATCACCGCAGCGACGCCGCCTCCCTTCTTCTGATCGTCACGTCCGAAGATGACGATGTCGCCCATGAGTATGGCGTCGGCCCCGGTGATACGGCCGATCTTGGCCTTGGTGCCCTGATTGACGCGGTTTGTGGCGCCGAAATCCTGCTCCTTCATGATGTTGTCGATCTTCTTGCGCTCGAGCAGGGTGACGTTCTTCGACTGATGCATCCGGGCGACGAGCATGGAACGGATGCCCTCGCCGATATTCACGTCATTCTGGAACCAGTAGGTCACCCACTGCCGAACGGCCGAGTAGTCAAAGGCTTCGACGGCGACGCGTCGTTTGCGGGGGCCTGTGGGTTTGTTGGCCAGGTCCGGCGGAAAGTCCGTGGCTTTGCCGGTGACGGCTACTGGAGCGGCGGCCGCCTTGGCGGCGGGAGCCGCGCCGGCGGCGGCCGGTGCGGGAGCGGAACCGGTCGCGGAAGGATCCATCAGGACCGTGATGATGTTCTCCGAGACGCCGGCCTTGCTCAGCTTGAGCATTTCGGCCGGGCCGAGTTTGGAGGCTTTGCCTTCCTTGGCGATCATCTTGACGATGAGTTCCTCCGACATCCCGCCTTTGACCAGTTCGATGACGGTATCGATCATCGAGGGAGCGGCGGCGCGGGGACGCGGTTTTGCCTGCGGCAAAGCCGTGGGCGCGGCGATCAGTCCTAAGGCGCAGACGCAGGCGAGCGTGAATGCGGAGTGTGAAACGATTCGGTGAATCATCGTGGTGTGTCCTTTCTATCTGGATCAGCTACTGCCACCCACGAAAGCGGAATGGGTCGGCGAAAATGGTCATCCTGATTTCTCCGAGGATTGGCCGGAAGCCAGTTGCCGGACCAGCCAGGCGCGGGCGAAGGCCCAATGGCGCCGTACCGTGGAGTGAGAAACACCGAGCGTTTCCGCCACTTCGCGGTCCGCCAAACCGGAGAAAAACTTCAACTCCACCACGCGCGCCGCGTCCGGGTCGGTCCGTTCCAGGCGATGCAGAAGGTCATCGATCAATTCGACGTTGCCGGAAATGGCCGGGGCCGCGGCGAGATTTTCATCCAGGGAAACGTTCAGGCCGCCGCCGCGCTTTTCGGCGCGATGTTGGCGGGCGTGGTCGACGAGAACGCGCCGCATTTGGGAGGCTGCCACGGCGAAAAAGTGAATACGATCTTGCCAAGTCACTGGTGCGCCTTCGAAAACGCGGATGTAGGCCTCATGGACCAGCGCCGTCGGTTGCAGCGTGTGATCCACTCGCTCGCGGGACATGTAGGAACGGGCGACACCTCGCAGGTCCGAGTAGACGAGGTTCATGAGTCTCCCGGCGCAGGTGGAGTTGCCTGACCGGACCTCATTCAGGAGGCGTGTGATTTCGTGAGTATGCAACGAAGCTTCCGGCATCCTGCTCCCTTTTTTTTGATTGCATGCCGGCTCGGCGGCCGGACGAGGCGGTGCGGGCAGGGAGGCGAAATGGGCCGCTCCCGCCCGCAAACGCTCTACAGAATTCGCGGGTGCGTTTCCCCGCGATTGGGATACATAAGTATGTGAACGGGGGGGATGGTTTGGGAAGTGGGGTAACGTTACTCACGTTAATGTGAGGAAATGTGTCCAATCGTGATGAATTAGGGGCAAGGCGCCACGTCCGGCCGCGTGAACGTTGAACAAAACCGCCTGTCCGCCGCGCTTAGGCGGGCATGAACACCAGCACTAACTTACGATTTGAAATTACGTCGGACCCGGCCCTGTTGTCTCTATACTTCGCGCTGCGCGAGCGCGAATATCTGCGTATCTGGGGTGTCCCCGGCCTAGGTAGCCCTGACCAGTTCGATGAGTCGGGCGAGATCGTGGTGGCGCTGGACGCCGGACGAGTGGTTGGAGGCGGGCGTCTGACGATGTCGTGGCCGGGGTGGCGCCTGCCGATGCCACTCGAGGGTCCGGAGTTCGAATTGCGGACCTTTCTTCCGGATCTGGACCGTCACGTCTATGCGGAGTATTCGCGGCACGTGGTGGATGCGAAGTCAGAAAACCGGATGGCGGTATCCCACGGGTTGGCCTTGCATCTTTTTCGCGCGTCGGCTGTGCGCGGGGTCGAGATCGCGTTCAGCATCAGTCCGAAGCCGACGATGGTGATCAACCGGAGGCACGCACGGCGAGCCGGGGTGGGGTTCCAGGAATTCGCCGGAGCGGGGCCGCTCGTCAAGGACGGCATCGAGATGCACCTTTGCGGGTACACGAACCTGACCGCGGCGTTGGGCTGATGTTGACCAAACCGAAGCGTGAATTCCGCTCCCGTAGTCATGAGCGGAAATACAGAATCCTGGATGTGCCTGATGGCGGCGTCGATCTGTTTCGGAAGCTTCGCGCGCGCGATGCGGCGCCACTTCGCGGCGGAGCGTCCACTGGCGCCGATGACCGCGGCGGCGGCGGTCTGTGGGGCGGCCTCGGCGGTGCTGCACCTGTTTGGGATTTGGACAATGGCCGGCACACAGCCCGGGACGCTATATGGATGGGCGCTCTGCCGGCCGTGGGCGGCGGTGGCGATGTACGGCGCGTCGCTCGGCCTATTCCGCGCGGCGCTTCGAGCATCCAGGCACTGCGGGTTGCGGGCCTGCTACGACGCCGGCGCACCGGTGACGTTGGCGGCGGAAGGCCCGTATCGATGGATCCGGCATCCTTTCTACACGGCCTACATGATCGCGTGGGCGGCCGGTGTGGTTGCCAGCGGATGGTGGCCGCTTGCGGCTTCGGGAGTGCTGATGTCGGCGTTCTACGCCCGCGCGGCCATCCTAGAGGAGCGCGCGCTGCTCGCCGGACCCATTGCCGGGCGCTATCGGAGGTACATGCGATCCCGCGGGCGGTTCCTGCCCTGGAAGATACCGGGTGGCGCCAACGCGGGCCAGTAGGACCTCGAAACGCGGATGGTCCCGCAGATGACGGAAAAACGGATACGCATGATACCAAATGACCAGAGGCTCGCGATCTTCCGCCGCCAGTTCCAAATGATACATGGCCTTGTCATGGTCACCGATGCCCATCCAGCAAAGGCAAAGCTGCGTGTTTGGAATCCACACGCCGGTGCGTTGGACGGCGCGGAACCACGAAAGTCGGCGGCGGGCCACCGACGGTCCGGCGCTGCGTCCGGAAAGGAAGGCGCGAAATCCCCAGGTAACCGGACGATCCTGAAGGCGGATGGGGCTTTGGTCCAGCACCCGGAGCGCGGCGGCGGGATCGTCCTGCGCTTCCAGCAGCACCGCGTGCGTCATGTAGTGCTGGTAGTTGTCTGGGGCGGCTTCCAGTGCGGCTCGCGCGGTTTCCGTGGCGGCCTTGTAGTCCCGCGCGAGGATCTGCATCATCGCGAGATCCGCCAGGCAGGCCGGGTTGCCGAACCCGTGATGATCCACCGATCGTTGGAGGTTGGCGACGGCTTCCGACGGTCGTCCCTGGGTGACCAGGTACGCCGTGTACCAGGGGTGCGTTCCCGCGTCGCCGCCGCTGAGTTCGACAGCTTTCTCGAAATGCCTGCCCGCGGCGGGCCAGTCCCACTCGAGCGCGCTGGCAACGGCGCCGCGAGCCAGCGACGCCTGCCATACGGCGGGATCGGACTCCAAGGCGCGGTCGGCGAGGGCGCGCGCCTCCGTCAACGCGGGCTTGGGTTCTGCGCCGTGGATGGCCCACGAGGCCAGTGCCTCTGCCTTGAGCGCGAGAGCAAGCGCGAGGTCGGGCGATTCGGAGAGCACGCGGTCCAGGTGGCGGACTGCCGTTTTGTAGAGCGTGGGAGTGCGGCCTTCCATGGCCAGACGCGCGCTCCACAAACGGGACGAGCCTGCGGCCGACAGTTGCTGCCGTTGAGAGAACCGCGGCTGGTAGGAGCCTTTGGGGAGTTCAATGATAACCGGGTCCGTACGGCCAGCCGAGGCGTAATACTCGAGCAAGCGCTCGCGAAGGTTGGCCGCGGTGGTCCGCACGATGGAGTCCGCGCGCGGATCGAAACTGGCGAGGTCCCGCCCGAATACGTCCGCGGCAAGGGTTTTCTGTGTCAGGGAGTCGGCTTCGCCGGCGAGCGCTTGCTCCACAACGTGGGTCAGCAGGCGAAGTTCATTGGGCGACAGCCGGCTCTGGCGGCGGATGCAGTCCAGCGCGTGAGTCACATCGAACTGTTTCAGTCCGGCCATGGTGGGTTAATGCCGTCATTATCCCCTACTTGTGATCAGAAGTGAACTTATCCGAGCCAGGCAGACAGTTTGAGAGGATAATTTACGCATAGCGAAATGAGGACAGGTTGGGGCGAGCCAAGGGGAGAGAGATGCAATCGAGCATGGTAGTTGCCAAGATGCCGACTCGGCCGGTTCCGGCTGACGTCAAGTTACATTTCGTTGAAAAGGTGGCCCGGAGCGCGACCTTCCATCGAGCCGCGCAGTTACGCCGCATGTTGCAGTGGCTGGCGGAACGTTCCGAAAGCGAGGCGGCTGCGCCCACCGAGCACGAACTCGGCGTGACGGTGCTCTGCCGGCCGGATTTCGACCCGCAGAGCGATTCGTTGGTGAGAAAAGAGATGAGCCGGCTTCGCGAGAAGCTGACCAGATACTACGCGACAGAGGGCTTGGACGATGAGGTACGCATCCGCGCGAGCGGCGGTTACCGCCTTACGTTCGAATGGACTTCCCGCCCCATCGTTGTACGCGACGGGAGCGTGCGCCCGTGCCTGCTGATGCTGCCGCCGCGGCATGCCGCCGACCTGGCGGTGGAAACGATGGAACTGCATGAGCAGATACAAGTGCTGACGGGGTTGGCCGGCGGCGTGGATCAGATATCGCTCACCACCGCCCTTTCCTACGCGGGGCTCGCGTCCGACGTGCGGACCGTAGCCGCCGAGTGCGGCGCCGACTGTGTTGTGGAAGGATCGGTGCGTAGGCGCGGAGATGGATTGGCGGCGACGTTGTGGGTAGTGGATGGCCGCAGCGGACGAGCACGGGGTGCCGGGCGTGTCTTCGAGGGAGACATCGGCCGGATCGCGGAAGCAGCGGCGGATTGGGTGGTTCGATCGGGGCGCGTGGCGGAAGTGCCCTCGCGCCCGGCTGGCATCCAGCGGGCGGCGGCGACGGCGCACTAGAAATCCGGGCGCCCTACGCTGCCAGTTGCGTTGCCGGTGGCAAACGCGGCATTATCCGTCGGTGGGTATCGAATCCATGCCGTTGCCAGGGGGTAATTCCTCGCCGCTACGCGAGCGCATTGGACGCATCGCGGGACCGGCGCTTTTCATTGCGATCCTACTGCTGCCCACGCCGGCGGGCCTGGAGTGGAAAGCGCAGCGTATGGCCGCCATCGCGGCGTTGATGGCGGTTTGGTGGATCACCGAAGCCATTCCCATCGCCGCCACGGCGCTGCTGCCGCTGGCTTTGGCGCCGCTGCTGGGCGTGATGCCTTCGGCGCGGATCGCTCTGAGCTACGGCAACCACCTGGTCTTCCTTTATATGGGCGGCTTCATGTTGGCGCTGGGGATGGAGCGCGTGAACCTCCACCGCCGCGTGGCGTTGTTCACTATCGATGCGATCGGCGCCAGTCCCCGGCGCTTGGTACTCGGATTCATGGTCTCGACTGCGTTTCTATCGATGTGGGTCTCCAATACGGCGACCACGCTGGTGATGCTGCCCATCGCACTGGCTGTGATCCGGCAATTGGCGCCGGCGGCGCGCATCGACGGGATTCGGGTGGATGACGGGGGTGAGCGCATCTTCCAGGGATTCGGATCCGTGCTCTTGCTGGGCCTGGCTTTTTCGGCGAGCGTCGGAGGGGTGGGCACCGTGATCGGGACCGGCACTACGGTGGCATTTCTCGGATTTCTCCAGGAACGGTTTCCGGACAAGCCTCCGATCTCGTTTTCCGATTGGGCCATGGTCGGCGTGCCGGTCGCGGCCGTGGCCCTTCCTCTGATGTGGCTGTATCTGTGCCGGTTCGGAAGCATGCTGCGTTTGAGCCGGGTGAGCTTCGACACGGGGCCCTCGGTGATCCGCGCGGAGCGGGACAAGTTGGGCGCGATGAGCGACGCCGAGATCACAGTGACGGTTGTCGCCGTGCTCACCGCTCTCGGCTGGGTATTCCGCCAGCCGCTGGATATCGGCTGGCTGCATGTGCCTGGGTGGAGCAGCCTGTTCGCCGATCCGAAGGGCGTTCACGATACGACGGTGGGCGTGCTGATGGCTTCGATGTTGTTCGTGCTGCCGGAGAGTTGGAGCCCGAGGAAAGGACCGCGGCGCGCGTTGCTCGATTGGGACACGATTCAGAACGGCCTGCCGTGGGGCGTAATTCTGTTGCTGGGCGGCGGATTCGCCATGGCGGCCGGCATCGAGGAAAGCGGATTGGCCGCCTACGCAGGCAGCCAATTGGGCATGCTGCGTGGGACGCCGGTCTGGATCCTTGTGCCTTCCGCGTGCCTGTTGGCGGTGATCATGACCGAGATCACTTCCAACGTCGCCACGGTGCTGATGCTGGCGCCGGTGCTGGCGGAAGCGGCTCTCGGCTTGGGCATCAACCCGTATCTGCTGTTGATACCCACCACCATCATGACGTCGTTCGCCTTCATGCTTCCGGTGGCCACGCCTCCCAATGCGATCGTATTCGCCAGTGGATGGATCACGATTCCGCAGATGTTCCGCGCGGGCGTGGTGCTCGATCTGTTCGCGTTGTTGCTTGTGCCGGTGATGGTCTACTTCATCGGGGGCGCGGTTTTCGGCTTCTCTTAACCGGCGCTTTCGCGCCGTCGAAATCTCCGAAAACACGTCACGGCGCGGTGGGAAGGATCAGACGCATTTTCTCCAGCCTCAGGCCCCGATGCGTGCCCCTACGGCCTCTCACCGGTCGCCGGCTGGATGGGATGCTCGAAGCCTCCTCGTCCGGCAAGTCCCGTCAACGGCCGCCCGCAACCTCGAGCGCCCGCCCGTCGCGCAAATGCAGCTTCTCTCCGTCCCACGCCGAATAGAGCTCCGCATCGTCCAGCCGGCCCAACGCCGGCTCCGGCGGCTCCAGCCGCAGCCGGCCCCGGTAGAGCGGCTCTCCGCCCTCCGTATAGATCTCCGCCGACACCTCCGCCTCACTCTCCCCCGAATGCCGCACGCTCGCCCACACTCCCCCATCCGGACCGCCCACCCAGACCGCATCCGAGGGAACTCCAGCCGGAGGCCGCGCTGTACTTCCGCTCCCACAACTCCACAACGCCAGCGCCGCAAGGGCCACTAGCACCGCTCTCACCATCATCGGCGCGCACCCGCCAGCACCGCGGGGTACCCCAAGGCCGGAACCGTAATCTGGCCGCGCGCATAGTCGAGCTCCGGATGCATCGCGCGCACAACACGGATGTAGCCCGATGGATTCGGCGGCGCCACCCATGGCATCGTCGCACCCCCGGCCACCGCCACGTCGCGCATGAAGTGGCAGCAACTGTTCGTCATCAGGCTGTAGGGTGCCCGCGACGCGTTGCTGTTGTCGAGCAATCGCCGCTGGCTGTATTTCAGCATCTTGGCGTAACTGCCCGTAGGCAGTTCGATGTAGCAACCCAGGATGGCGCCATTCTGCCCGCTCTTCCTGGAAACGGTGCGCAGCAATTCCATCAGCGTCCCCTCGGTTGGCTTGCCGTTGATCAGGGTTACGTTCGGCATGCTTACCTTGCGCACGATCCCCAGCGCCGCCGGGTCGTACCGGCCATATTCATAGTATTTGGTCGTCCCAGTCGCTCCGTCGAAATACGCCACTCCCGCATGGCCCAAGTAGGGCACGCGGTGCGCGGACCCCGGCACCGAGATCCGGTCCGGAATGCCCGGAATATCGATCAGCGGAAGGTCCGGCACCTCAAAGCGCACCGGCGGGGTGTCTACATGAATCAAATAATCGGGAAAAACCACGGGAATTACGACATCGGCTGCCATCGAAAGCTCCTTTCACTGGTTCTCTACGAACCGTAGTGAGCCGCATCGCCGCACCGTTTCTCACGCCGCCAAGGGTAAAGGCTTGCATTTCCTACCCTCCCCCCACCCGCACCGCACGCAGCCGGACCACTCCCTGAAATCGCGCCACGCCCAACGGCCGCCGGTATCCCAACACCACCCGCCACACACCCTTCCCAGTGG
Organism: Bryobacteraceae bacterium; assembly: GCA_041394885.1. Lineage (GTDB taxonomy): Bacteria > Acidobacteriota > Terriglobia > Bryobacterales > Bryobacteraceae > DSOI01. Next base: position 17,281 of record JAWKHI010000015.1, read on the forward strand.
GTTCCACTCGCCAGGTGAACCCCGCGCTTTCCTCGCCATCCCAGTCCGCCGTCACCGTTCCCCCGCGAGTCGAATACCGCCACAGCACGTCCATGGTCTCGGCTTGTTTGCCGTCGAACCGCAACGCCAACCCCGGATCGGTGAACGTGTACGGTGTCTGCACCCGCCACCCGAAACCGTCGCCGGCGGGCTTCTTTTCGAAACGCTCATCGTCGGCCACCACCACGCCCGCCTCCGCCAGACGCCGCCACACTGCCCGCGCCGCCGCGACACGCCCTCCTTCCAGCAGCCGGGTGGACCACAGCGGCAACCGGTCCAGCTTGACACCCGTGCTATCCTCCATGAGGATCGCTTCCGCGGCCTGGAGTGCGCGATCGGCCGGATCGGCGTGTTCCAGAAAAGCGAGGAACGAGGCCGACGAAATTGGCTTTGTTTTTGCGAGCAAAGCCGACTTCTCCCCCCCCTCTGGCCATCGCCAGCACAGATTCCAAAGGGGTTCCAAGTCCCGGGCGCTGTCGGGTCCAGTAATCGAAATCGCGGAACGAACCCAATTCCAAAACTCTTCCTCCCGCCCCTGGCGGAAGTAGAAGTTCACCAGGGACCAGCGAGGCTCCCATAGCCCATCGATCGCGGCCGCGTGGAGCAAATCCCGTTCCGCCTCGTCCGGACGCCCTCCTGACTCATGAGCCAGCCCGCGCCGGATCCATGCGCCCGAATCGGCCTCGCGCAAGGCGATCGCGTCACTGAGAGCTTCCCCGGGATCGTGCCCTTCGCGATCGAGATGCTCGGCCAGCCACAGCCGCGCCGCCGCATTCCCAGGGTCCAGCCGCGCGGCCTCCCGCGCCCCTTCGAGCGTGTTCGCGCTCATGTGGCTTGCCGCCCACGCCCGATAGAGCGATAGCCCTCCGGACGCGGCCAGCACCACTGCCGCCATCGCCTGTAGCAAACGCATGGATCGTCGAATATTCAGTGCTATTATAAGGGTCTCGGAGTACTGGAACTATGCCCAATACCGGATTCCTTTTGCTGCTCTGTGCCGCGCTCGGCATTGCCTCCGCGGCGGATTCGATCGGTGTCGCCCAAGCCACCGGCGGGTTCGCCCTCAACGGCGCGCGCGTTACTGGCAATGCCACGCTGTTCGACGGCGCCACCATCGAAACCGATCGCGCTTCTTCCCGCCTCCGGCTCTCGAGCGGCGCCCGCATCGAGCTCGGGCCCGCTTCCAAGGCTCGCATCTCGCCCGGCCATCTGAACCTTGAAAAAGGCGCCAGCGACGTCAGCGCCTCTTCCGGTTTCACCATCGAAGCCCGCACCCTCCGCATCGCCCCCGCCGCGAGCGCTGTGGCCAAGGTGACCCTCGAAGGCGAGCGCACCGTTCTCGTCGCCGCCGCCAATGGACCGGTCCGCATCTACAACCACCTCGGCGAACTCCTCGCCAACGTCCGCGCCGGCTCGGCCTTGAGCGTCCTGCCCCCGCTGGCCGCCCAAGCCGAAGGCTCTTCCCTCACCGGCTGCCTGGTGAAGCGCGATGGCCGCTACGTGCTCACCGACGCGACGACAGGCGTCACAGTCGAGCTGCGCGGCGGCAGCCTCGAACCGCAGGTCGGCAAGCGGATCAAAGTGGAGGGCACTGTCTTCCGCACCGCCACCCCGATTGAAGGCGCGTCGCAGGTCATCCGCGTCTCCACAGCCGCGCCCGTGGAAGGCGACCCCTGCACACCGCCTGCGGCTGCCACAACCACGCCCTCCCAGACGCCATCGCCCGCGGCCTCCACACCTCGTCCGCCGGTGGCCGAAGCCGGTGGCTCCAAGGTCAGCGGAGCCGTCATCGGCGTCATCGTGGCAGGCGCCGGAGCCGGAGCGGTCGGCGCTGCCCTTGCTCTCGGCGGCGACAACAAAAGCCGCTAGTAGGCTAGGCGTGCGGCTGTGACTACGGTCACCGCGCCTCAGCCGTACTCGCGCAATACTGCTTGCGATGCGCAAGTTGATCCTCGTCCTGATCGCACTTCCTCTGGCCGCCGAAACCTGCATCGAGTGCCACAAGAACACCACCCCAGGTATCGTCTCTGACTGGCAGTTGAGCAAGCACAGCAAGAACGGCATTGACTGCGCCGTATGTCACGGTGACGGCCACACCTCCGCCGCCGACACTGACAAAGTCACCCTCCCCACGCCCGACACCTGCTCGATGTGCCACCCTACCCAGGTCGCCCAGTTCAAGGGCGGCAAGCACGCCTCGGCGTGGGCCGCCATGAAGGCCATGCCGACCTTCCATTGGCAGCCCATGGCTCTCACCGATGGCATGAAAGGCTGTGGCGGCTGCCACAAGCTCGGCCTGAAGACAGACTCGGAAATGAGGGATCTCAAAAAAGCCGGCGCTGGCTTCGGGGTCGCCTCCTGCGACGCCTGCCACACCCGCCACACCTTCTCCACCGTCGAGGCTAAGCAGCCGCAAGCCTGCCAGACCTGCCACATGGGTTTTGACCATCCGCAGTGGGAGATGTACTCGGCCTCCAAGCACGGCGTGCGCGCCCTGCTCAAGCAAAGCGGCGTCCTGCCGGAATCCACCGCCGCGCCCACCTGCCAGACATGCCATATGCAGGAGGGTAACCACACCGTCGGTACCGCGTGGGGATTCCTCGCCGTCCGCCTCCCCATGCCCGAAGACCAACAATGGGCCGCTGACCGAGCCACCATCCTCAAAGGACTCGGCGTGCTGGACCCCGACGGCAAGCCCACCGCGCGACTGGAAGTCGTCAAGGCCGCCGGCGTCGCCCGTCTCACCCAGGAAGACTGGCAGCGCGAGCGCGACAAGATGATCGCCACCTGCCGCCAATGCCACTCCGGCAATTTCGCCAAGGATCAGTTGGCCAAGGGTGACGACATGATCAAACAGACAGACCGTCTGCTCGCCCAGGCTATCGAAATCATAGCCGGCCTCTACAAAGACGGCGTCCTCGCCAAGCCCAAGGAATACGCCTACGCGTATCCGGACCTGCTCACGTTCCACGACGCTCCCACGCCCATTGAGCAGAAGCTGTTCGTGATGCACCTCGAGCATCGCATGCGCGCCTTCCAGGGCACTTTCCACGCCAACCCTGACTACGCCATCTGGTATGGCTGGAGCGAGATGCAGCGGGACCTCACCGAGATCAAATACCTCGCCGCGGAGATGCGCGAACGCCACGCCGCTAAATCCAAACGCTGACTCTCAATAGGGGATCTTCACCGCGGATTCGCGCCACGCGCGGAACGGCGCAAGCCCTTCCCGCGCCAGCGCTCGCACGGTGGCGATGGACCGTTCGCGAGGCGCGAGCCCGATCTGGCCGTAGAGGAACGAATCGTCGAAGCCCGCGCGCGTTGCGTCTTCGTGCGAAGCGGCGAAGTAGAGCCGTGACAGCCGCGCCCAATAGATCGCGCCCAGGCACATCGGGCAGGGTTCGCAGCTTGCGTAGATCTCACAACCCGATAGATCGTGCGTGCCGAGTTGGGCGCAGGCGGCTCGAATGGCCCCGATCTCGGCATGCGCGGTCGGGTCATGCGAAGCCGTCACCCGGTTCACCGCTTCGGCGATCGCCACCCCTTCGCGAACGATCACGGCTCCGAACGGACCGCCGTTCCCCGAGCGGACATTCTCCACCGCAATAGAAATGGCGCGGCGAAGGTGCTCTCCGCCGCGCCGGTCGATACTCACGGGAATTACTTACTTGGCGGCAGCGAAACGCGCGGCCACCTTGGACCAGTCGACGACGTTCCACCACGCGCCCAAATACTCAGCGCGGCGGTTTTGATATTTCAGGTAGTAGGCGTGTTCCCAAACATCGACGCCCATCACGGCGGACTTGCCTTCCATCAGCGGTGTGTCCTGATTCGGCGTCGACGCGATCGAGAGCGACGATCCGTCGGCCACCAGCCACGCCCAGCCCGAACCGAAGCGGCCCATGCCGGCGGCGGCGAACTTCTCTTTGAAGTTGTCGAAGCTCCCGAACGCGCTGGCAATGGCATCGCCCAGCGCACCCGACGGAGCGCCTCCCGCGTTCGGACCCATGATGCTCCAGAACATCGCGTGGTTGGCATGCCCGCCGCCGTTGTTGCGGACCGCGGTGCGGATCGCTTCCGGAACCGCGGCGCAATTGTCAGCCAGCAGTTCTTCCAGGGACTTCCCGGCGAGATCCGGGGCCGATTCGAGAGCCTTGTTCAGATTGGTCACATACGCGGCGTGGTGCTTGCCGTGATGGATTTCCATGGTCATCTTGTCGATGGAGGGTTCGAGCGCATCGTGCGCGTACGGAAGAGCGGGTAGTTCAAAAGCCATATCTCTATTCTCCTTGTTTTTGTTCGAAAGCACCGGCTAGACGAAACATTGCGGACTCCTGAAAATGATTCGTCAAAATCTGCATGCCCACGGGCAACCCGGACGAGGTGCGCCCGCACGGGACGCTCATGCAGGGGATGCCGGCCAGATCGCCGGTGATGGTGTAGATATCGGAAAGGTACATCTGCATCGGATCGTCGAGCTTCTCACCCAGCTTGAAGGCCGGGAACGGTGACACCGGCGTGACAATGGCGTCCACTTGCGCGAACGCCCCGGCATAATCCTTGGCGATCAACGCGCGCACGCGCTGCGCCTTCAGATAGTACGCATCGTAATAGCCATGACACAGCACATAGGTGCCGAGCATGATGCGGCGCTTGCACTCGGCGCCGAAGCCCTCGCCGCGCGTCGCCTTATACATCCCCGAGAGTGAATCGGCATCGGCCGCGCGTGAGGTATAACGCACGCCGTCATACCGCGCCAGGTTGGAACTCGCCTCGGCGGTGCAGATGATGTAGTAGGTGGAGATCGCGTATTCGGTGTGCGGAAGGCTGATATCGACGAACTCGCAACCGAGCTTGCGCAGCACGCCGATCGCCTCAGCGATGCGATCTCCCGTTTCGCTCGAAAGCCCGTCGAAGTATTCCTTTGGCAGCCCGATCTTCATGCCCTTCACGTTGCCGTCGAGAGCGGCGGCGTAGTCATCCACCGGGGCAAACGCCGAAGTGGAATCCATTTCGTCGCGCCCGGCGATTACCCGCAGCAGACGCGCGGAGTCTTCCACATTGCGGCTGAACGGGCCGATGTGATCGAGCGAACTGGCGAACGCCACCAGGCCATAACGTGACACGCGTCCATAGGTGGGCGTTACACCCACCACGCCACAAAATGACGCCGGCTGCCGGATAGACCCGCCGGTATCGGAGCCGAGCGAAACCACGGCCGTGCCTTGCGCCACCACCGCCGCCGAGCCGCCGCTCGACCCGCCGGGCACGCGATCGAGATCCACCGGATTGCGCACCGGCCCGAACGCTGAGTTCTCGTTCGACGAGCCCATCGCGAACTCGTCGCAGTTGGCCTTGCCGAGGATCACCGCGCCGGCCTGTTCCATGCGCGTCACCGCGGTGGCATCGTAGGGCGCGGTGTAATCGGCAAGCAGGCGGGATCCGCAGGTGTTGCGTTCGCCCTTCACCAGAATCACGTCCTTCACCGCCACCGGCACTCCGCCGAGCGCACCCGGATCCTCGCCCGCCGCGATCTTGGCGTCCACGGCATCGGCCGCCGCCAACGCCTTGGCGTTGCAGAAATGCAGATAAGCGTTGGTTTTCGGATTCTCGGCTTCGGCGAACTGGAGCGCTTCGGCGGCCAGTTCACGGGCGCTGAACTTCTTCGCGAGCAGCCCTTCACGGACTTGCGCAATCGTGAGAGTGGCGACGCTCATCGTTCCAGCACCAGGGGCACCTTGAACATCCCGGATCCGGAAAGCGGCGCGTTGGCCAGCGCTTCTTCGTTGCTGAGGCACTGGCGCTCCACGTCGTCGCGCATGGCCGAGGCGCCACCGGCGTCATACAGCACCTGCGCCATCGGCTCCACGCCGGACGTATCGAGTTCGTTGAGCTTGTCCATGTGCTCGAGGATCGAATCCATCTCGTTCCGCATGCGCTCCAGTTCGCCTTCGGTCAGGCGAAGATTGGCGAGCTCGGCCACGTTGCGAACCTGTTCGGCAGTGATCTTCAACCGGTTGCCCTCTTACGATTTGCTTTGTAGATGCGGCCCAGAAACGGGTCCGCGATGGCGTCGGCCTCGTCGGCCGGAGCGGCGTCCCGCACCGGTTTTTCCTCGCGCATCGGGCCGAGTCGCTGCGCGCGTAACCGGAACTTGATTTCCTTGGGCTGATCGCCGCCGGTGGTTTTGTGTATCGCAGCCACGATCTGATGCCGGAACTTTTCCAACTGCCGCTGCCACAGCTTGTCTTCCACCTCCACGATCAGGACGCCATCGGCGACGGTGGCGGCCAAGGTGTGGCGCGCGATCACCGGACTCACCGAGAGCGGCCAGGCGGCGACGATACGCTGCTCCGGCGTCAGGCAGCGGTCCGCCACCTTGGATTTGGTCAGCAGTTGAATCGCGCGTTTCATTTGGCCGGCTGGCGGTGGGGGAAGAACCTGATTTTAGCATGGAGGCTTCTCCGCTCACGCAGGTGAGATATTCTTGTCGGCATGGTTGGAAGACGCCAATTCCTGATGCTGCCCCTCGCCGCGGCGGCCGCTCCCGCCGGCCCGGTGATCGATACTCATATTCACCTGTTTGACCCCGCGGCGTTCCCGTATCATCCGCGGGCCACCTACAAGCCGGAGGCTTCGCCGCTCGAGCCTTATCTCGCCTTCGCGAAACAGGCCGGCATCACGCACACGGTCATCGTTCACCCGGAGCCCTATCAGGACGACCATCGCTACCTCGAGCACTGCTTCGCCCATGAATCGCCGGCGAAGCTGTTCAAGGGCACATGCCTGTTCGATCCCGTGGATGGGCGGACGCCGGTGCGGATGCGGGAGATCGCGCGGCAATTTCCCGGGCGCATCGTGGCCATGCGCATCCACGCCATGAACGGCCCGGGCGAGGCCCCGCTCGCCACTGGGCCCATCAAGAACCGCGATCTACGCGACCCGCGCATCAAAGATGTCTTTCGTGAAGCTGGGCGTTTGGGGATGTCGATCCAGATGCATTTTCTGCCGCATCACTCGCCGGAGATCGGCGCTCTCGCCGCCGAGTTCAAGGACGTTCCGGTGATTCTCGATCACATGGGCCGCGCCGGCATGGGCGGCGCGGAGGGCTTCGAGCAGGTGCTGCGCCTCGCCGATCATCCGCTCACCTTCTTCAAGTTCTCCGGCGTGCGCTACTCCTCCAAACAGGACCCGCCGCACAAAGACGTACAGGGGTTTGTGAAGCGGGCCTTCGACTCGTTCGGCTCCGAACGGATTCTTTGGGGCGGCCTCGGTCACAACATGACCGAAAACAAGGCGGCGCGGGAGCTGTTCGAATTCCAGTTCGCCTTCGCCTCCGAGGACGATCGCGCGCGGATACGGGGCGGAAACGCGAAGCGGCTGTTCCGATTCTGACCGGGCGATATCATGCTCCTGATGCGTACCATCCTCGCTTTCGTCCTGCTGGCCGCGGCCGCCTCTGGTCAGGTGAAATTCCGATCGCAAGAGATTCAATCGAACTTCGGAGTGGTCTACGCTGTCGCCACCGCGGACATGAACAAAGACGGCAAGCCCGATATCGTCGCGATCAATCCGACGCAGGCGGTCTGGTTCGAGAACCCCACATGGACCAAGCATGTGCTGCTCGACGGCGGAACGAAGAAAGACAACGTCTGCATGGGGGTGGAGGATATCGACGGCGACGGCCATCTGGACCTGGCGCTGGGCGCGGACTGGCAGCCGTCCAACACGCAATCGGGCGGCAGCCTGCAGTGGGTCCGCCGCGATGCATCCAATCCGAATGGACCGGGGCAGCTTCGCGCGCTGGGCGAAGAGCCGACGCTGCACCGGATGCGATGGGGCGACGTGGATGGCGACGGCAAAAACGAACTGATCGTGATGCCGCTGCACGGGCGCGGCAACAAGGGGCCGGAGTGGGAAGGGCAAGGGGCGCGGGTGCTGGTTTACTGGCCCGGGGCCAATCCCGCGTCGGAGACTTGGCGCATGGAGGTGGCCGACGATTCACTGCACATCGTGCATAACCTGATCGTGGTGAACGGCGAGATCTGGACGGCGTCCCGCGAAGGCATTCATGCGATCAAGCGGGCAAGCGATGGGACATGGTCCAAGCGCAAGATCGGAGCAGGCGCTCCCGGCGAGATCAAGCTCGGTTCGGTGAACCGCATCCGCCATTTGGCTACGGTTGAGCCGTGGCACGGGAACAAGGTTGTGATCTACGAGGAGCCCACCGAGGCGCCGGATCCGCAGGCAGGCACGAAGATCGCGCCGCCTGTGATCGCGGGCGCGGAGTGGAAGCGCACCGAGATCGAAACCGGACTGTCGCAGGCGCACGCGCTTGGATGGGGTGATTTCGACGGCAACGGGTCCGACGATTTGGCGGTGGGGTGGCGCGGCAAGCCCTGGGGCGTGGCTTGGTACACACGAACGCCCGACGGCACCTGGGCGAAGCGGATGGTGGACGATGGCGTGGCGGTCGAGGATCTGACCGTGGATGACCTGAACGGCGACGGCAAGCCCGAGATCATTGCCGTGGGGCGCGCCACCGCGAACGTCCGCATCTATTGGAACGAATCGAATCCCCTGTGGACGCGGCACGAGGTGGGTAGCGGGTTCGCCAACGCCACCGCTGCCGCCGCCGACTTCACCGGCGACGGGTTGCCCGACATCATCGCGAATGACGGTCCGGGAAAGCGCACCGTGCTGTTCGTGCACCCGAAAAACAGGGGCGAGGCGTGGAAGAGCGTCACGCTGCTCGAAGGCGTGAATGCGATCCACAGCGAAGTGATGGACGTGGATGGGGACGGCGATACGGACTATATCGGCGCGCGTTATTCGCCGGGGTTGATCTTCTGGCTGGAGCAACCGAAAAACGGCGCCACGGCGAAGTGGACCTATCACGTGGTGGACGACTTCGCGCAAGGCGGCGTGAACGGCATTCACGGGCTCATCACCGGCGACGTGGATGGCGATGGAAAGCTGGACCTGATCGGCAACAGCGCGCAACCGAACGGCGCGTTCCCGAACTCGCTGGCATGGTTCCGCATTCCGAAGGATCCGCGCAAGGCGGCGCGCTGGGAGCGCTCCATCTTCGCCGACAAAGACGCTCCGGGCCTGAGCCACTATCTGGGGTTCGGCGATGTGAACGGGGACGGGCGCGCGGATATGGCCTCCGGTGCCAAGATCGCCGACGGTGGGAATTGGTTTGCGTGGTGGGAACAGGGCACCGATGCACGAAAGCCGTTCCGCAAGCACGTGATCGCAACGGGGCAACCGGGCGCGACCAACATCCACATCGCGGATCTGAACGGCGACGGCAAGGCGGACTTCTTCGCTTCACGGGGACACGGGCGCGGCATCGTTTGGTACGAAGCGCCAGACTGGAAAGCACACGAGGTGAATACGAGGATCGTGGGTCCGCACTCGCTGGCGATGGGCGACATCGACGGAGATGGCGACCTGGACGCGGTGACGTGCGCGAAGGACTCGGCGACGGCTGCCTGGTTTGAAAACGATGGGCGGGGCAACTTCACCACGCATCACATCTGGGAGAATCAAGCCGCGTACGACATCAAGCTGGTGGACATGGATGGCGATGGCGACCTGGACGCGGTCGTGGCGGGGCAGGAAAGCCGGAACGTGGTTTGGTTCGAGAACCGGGTGCTGGCAAAATAGGAATTGGCATTCCTACGGCAACTCACCCAATCCATCCGGATGGCGGACCTCGGCATGGTGCAGCGCGTGCTGCTGGTGACCGACGGCACGCTCACCGACGCGGTGGAAGCCTTGTTTGGCGAACCGATCGGGCTTCGCAAGCTGGGCTCCCGCATTGCCCCGAGCGATGGTGATTCCGGAGCGCTCGAAGCTGCGCCCGGGTCCGGGATCATGCATCGCGAGATCCTGCTGAAAGGCGAAGCGACGGGCCGCAACTACGTCTATGCGGAGTCCGAACTGATGCTGGATCGGCTGCCAGAGGGATTCCGCGAGGGTTTGCTGGTGACGAACACGCCGATGGGCCGGCTATGGTCCGAGCATCGCATGGAGACCTGGAAGGAACTGTTGTATGCGGGGCCAGTGGAGGCGGGCGGCCTTGCCGTTCACTTTCCCGGATGCACCGGCGGCCTGATCAAGAGGACTTACCGGATTTTCTGCGGCGGCCGGCCTTTGATGGTGATTTCGGAATTCTTTCCGCGAGATTACGGGTTTGACGTGGCGTGAAAGAAATAAGAGCGGGAGCCGCAAGGGCGCCCGCTCTCGAGTTAGGCAGTGCTTACCGGGGCAAAGATTACCAGCCTAGCCGCAATCCGATGCGCACTTGACGCTCGTCAAACCCGTCGCGGCCGAGGTTCCGGGTGGAAGTGATTTCGCTGTAACCACCGAAGCGGCGCAGCGGATCGGCCTGATTGGGATTGAAGTTCGATACGTTTGTGCCGGGATTGTTGAAGTGCGGGGTGTTGGTGAAGTTGAACGCCTCGCCGCGGAACTGGAGGTCGAAACGCTCGCTGATCTTGAAGCGGCGGTGCAGACCGAAGTCCCAGTTGAAGACGCCGGGTCCGCGGAGGATGTTGTAGCCGGTATTGCCGAAGCGCGCCTCGGTGACCGGCGCGAAGGCGAAGGGATCGAAGTACGCCTGGCCGCGTCCGACGCCGCCGAGGATGGCGACGTTCGGTTTCACCTGGTCGGCAGTCTGGGATGCGTTGGCCATGTTGAGCGATGCACCGCCGGAGCCGACGCTGAAGGGAGTACCGCTATAGATGGCGAACACGTTGTTAATCTGCCAGCCGCCGAGGATCCACTTGGCGGGTCCGGAGTTGGCAAACCGCTGTCCGTCACCGAACGGCAGTTCCCAGATATTGGTGATAGCAAGGTTATGAGGTATGTCGTAACCGCGCACCGTGCGGTTGCGATCGAAGTAGGCGCGGGCATGGACGGCGGGGCCGCTATCGTTATTATCCTGATAGCCGATCACTTTAGACCAAGTGTAGGCGACGTTCAACGACATACCCTTGGAGAAGCGCCGCGAGAGCGTGGCTTGTAGTGAATCGTACATATTGGTGCCGAAGGGCTCCACCGCGGTGGTGGTGGCGTTGCGGCCGAACTTCGCGCGCAGGGGTTGTCCGGCGGTGCCGGCGCCGATGACTTGTCCGGCGTTGATGTTGATCCATCCCATCGCGGAAGTGGAACGAGTAGCTACATACCCGGCCTGGGCGATGAAACCGCTGGGGAGCTGTTTCTGGATGGTAAGGTTCCAGCTCTGGACATAGCCGCGGCGGAACTTATCGGCGACTGTAAAAGCGGCGAAGCTGCCGGGGATATCGATGATACCGTTGCCGGAATCGGGCGGCACCACGCGGGGGATGCCGGCAGAGATACCTTGGGGATTGTAGGCGACGAAGTCATTGGCGCCCTGGAGATTATCCACAAGCAACATCGGGTAGTTGGTACGGAAGGGGCGAGCCAAGGAGAAGGGGTCATTGGTGAGGCCGTAACCGGCGCGAATCACGAGGGTGTCCGTGGCGCGGTAGGCAAACCCGAAGCGCGGGGCGAATTTGGTTTTACTCTCCTGAATGCCGCAATCGAGCGGGACCACGCCGACACCGCAGAGCCGCATCTTGTTGGTGGCCGGATCATAAACTTCGAGGCCGCCGTTCTTGCGAGTGGGGAACGGGAAGTATTCCCACCGCAAGCCATAAGAAAGAGTCAGTTTGCGGTTGACGTTCCACCGGTCGCGAATGTAGTAACTGTGCTGGAACGATCGAGTGGAATATTCATCGTCACGCTGGGTGATCTTGCCGGCAAGCCGCGGCATGCCGAGAAGGAACGCCGCGTAGGCGTTGTACTGATTGGAGGACTCGAACACGCCGAGGCCACCGTTGGCATTGCGGACGCGCAGGAGGGTAAGTCCGCCGGAGAAGGTGAACCCGCCCTGGGCCCCGTGGAAGGCGCCGGGGGCTTCCGGCTGATTGTGATTCATGTGGGTGGAATAGAGGTCCGTGCCGAAGCGGATTTCGTGAGCGCCTTTGGTCCAATTGAAGTTGGCGACGTACTGGTACTGGGGGTCGCGGCGGTAGTAGGGCTGGAAGGCGTTGGGCACGCCGAGCACGCTGAAGCCGTCGATGTTGAAGCGGGGCCAGCCGCCTTCGATTTGCCGCGAACCGTTGGTGCCGGGAATACCCAGGAAGTCCAGCCCGAGCTTCTCATCGAGGCGAGACTGCTCTACGGCGGTGTCGATCCGGGTGTAGCCGTAATAGGCGTCCATGATGAAGGTGGGTTTGAACACGTGTGTCACCGCGCCGGTGAACGAATAGGTGTTGCCGAAGCCGTAGCCGGGATTGCCGCCAGCGCCGGAAAGCTGATCGCCACCGAGATCGCCGAACACCTGCGGGTTGTTCATGTCGTAGTGGAGCAGGCTGAAGCGGCCGAAGGCGGTTGTTTTCTGGGAGTGGATGTAGTTGACCTTGGTGTCGGCGCGATGCCGGTCAAAGGCGTAGGAGCCGCCCTTGAAGTAGTTGTTGGAGATCCCGCTGAGGTTCTGATCCGGAATGAGCGCATTCAGCTTCAGGGTGATCGGGCTCATGCGGGATGCCGGGACGGTCTTGTTGGCAAACGGCATACGGTTGAGGCCGTTGCCGTCACCGGTAGCGGGGTCAAACAAGCCGCGGGGCGACTCGGAGAAATCGCCGCGCTTCATGGCGGCGGTAGGCACGGTGGCGAAGCGGGAGGCAAACTGATGGTCCGCGGTGCCTTCGTAGCTCATGAAGTAGAACAGCTTGTCCTTCTTGATCGGGCCACCGAGAGTGCCGCCGTACTCGTTGTAGACGAGCTTTGGATTGTCCTGGCCCTGAGGAAGGAAGAACGGCTTGGCCTTCAGCCTGTTGCCGGTGTAGTATTCGAAGGCCGAACCGTGAATGTCGTTGGTGCCGGACTTGATCTGGACATTGACGGCGGCGCCGCCAGCGAGCCCTTGTTCGGCGTCGAACGAGTTGGTCACCACGTTTACGGTTTCGAGCGATTCGAGAGTAGGGATGAACGCGGAGGCGTGTGGGAGCCAGGGCTGGATCGAGGAAGCGCCGTCGATCTTGGTGTTGTTGATGGACTGGCTGACGCCGTTGACATTGGTCGTGAGAGCGCGGGAGGGATTGGTGGGAACCGAGTGCGCGTTGGTGGGCGGGCGGAAGCCGGGCAGCGTCCGGAACAGTTGCTGATAGTTACGTCCGGTGGCCACGGGCAGGTTTTCGAATTGTTTGGAGGTAATCTCCTGACGGACCTCGGAACGATCCGTCTGGAGCGTGGCTGCGGTGGCCTCGACCATGACGGACTCGGCGACGGTGCCGAGTTGGAGGGCGAGGTCGGCGCGAGTGACGGAGTTGATGGTTACGATAACCTGCGTCTGGGAGGTGCGAAAGCCGTCGCGCGTGACACGGATATCATAGGTGCCTGGGTTGAGCGTCGGGAAGCTATAGGACCCGGTCTCCGAGGTGACGGTTTCACGGGTTTCGTTGGTGGCGAGATTGGTAAGCGCCACGTTGGCCCCGGCGATGGCAGCCTGGGAGGGATCCTTCACGTTGCCCACCACCGAACCATAGAGGAGCTGGGAGTAAGCTTGTTGGGTAGAGAAGGCAAGGCAGAGAACGCCCGCGAGGAGGGTTATCCGAGTCATGTTAGTCCTTCGATTCTGAGATTGACGGTGCTTAACGAGGCTATAATAGATTAACGAAAGTATAGATCCGGAAGCTGCCCCGCGCAAGATATCAACAAGTTAATTAAATATGTTTAATAAAAATTGCCCACCCCGCCGCCGGGACCTGCTTCTGGCGCCGTTCGCGCCACGACCGTCCTCGGGGGTGGCGACATTTCGGGCGGATGTGACCCCACCGATCGGCGCACCGCTTTTTACCGGACCCGCCACCGCCGTTGCCGACCGGCTGGACATCCGCGGACTGGTGATTTATTCGGCACAGGCGCCGGTGGTGATCGCGAGCATCGACTGGTGCGAGATCCGCAACGATTCGTACGATCTGTGGCGGGCGCGCCTGGCATCGGCGGCGGGAACGACACGGGAGCGGGTGCTGCTGAGCGCGGTGCATCCACACGACGCTCCCTACACGGACTCCGGCGCGCACCGTTATCTGGACGACGCCGGGTTGAAGGGGAGCTTGTGCGATCCGGCGTGGGAGGCAACCACGATCGGGCGAGTGGCGGACGCGATCCGGCAGTCGAACCCGGAAGCGGTGACGCACATCGGCGTGGGGCGGGCGCGGGTGTCGCGGGTGGCCTCCAACCGGCGTTACGTCAAACCGGACGGGACGGTATCGTTCGGGCGCACCAGCGCGACCCGTGACGCTGCGATACGGGCGATGCCAGAGGGGCTGATCGACCCATGGCTGCGCACTCTTACCTTCTGGGACGGCCGCCGCCGGGTGGCCGCGTTGTCGGTCTACTCGACCCACCCGATGAGTTACTACGGCAGGGGAGAAGTCACGCCGGACTTTCCGGGGCTGGCGCGGAATCGACTGCAGGCCGAGGACCCGGGCACCTTCCACGTGTACGCGAGCGGGGCGAGCGGCGACACGATGGCCGGCAAGTACAACGACGGAGCCGTTTCCAATCGCGCGGTCCTTGCAGGCCGTATGTATGGGGCGATGCGGGCGTCGTTGGCCGCGACACGGAAGACGCGCCTTTCCACAGTAGGTTTCCGCAACGTGGAAATGCGAATGAAGGCTCGGGGAAGCGACGGTTTCCGGACTGAGCAAATGCGAGCGGTGGTGGAGAATCGAAACGCTCCGTGGCGCGATCGCCACAATGCGGCGTTGGGGCTAAGTTGGCTCGACCGGCTGGGCGAGGGCCGCCCGATCGATGTGCCCGCGGTGGATTTGGGCGCGGCCAAACTGGTGCTGCTGCCGGCGGAAGCGTTCGTACAGTACCAGCTATGGGCGCAGCAGCATGGCCCGTTCGTAATCACGCTTGGATACGGGGAATGCGCGCCGGGTTACATACCGACCGCGAGGGACGTGGCAGAGGGCTACAACGACCATTATTGCTGGGTGGATATGGAGACGTCGGAGGCGACAATGCGGGGTGCGATCGGCAAGGCGCTGGAGTGACCGGCGCGAGGCCGCCAAAGCCCCACGACGCCGGGTGCGGGGCTAGCTGACAATATCCTTCACCACTCGAGCCGCCTCTACCCCGGTAAGCCGAAAGTCCAAGCCCTGGAAGCGATACGTGAAACTCTCGTGCCTGACGCCCAACAGATGCATCACTGTGGCGTGCAGGTCCCGCACATGCACGGGATTCTCCGCTACGTTGAAGCTGAATTCGTCGGTGGCGCCGTAGGTGACGCCCGGTTTCACTCCGCCGCCCGCCATCCAGATCGTGAAGCACCGGGGGTGATGGTCGCGCCCGGCTTCAATGCTGTCCCATTGGCCCTGCCCGGCGACGCCGCGACCGAATTCGCCGCCCCAAATCACGAGTGTATCGTCCAGCAATCCGCGCCGTTTCAGGTCCACGATGAGTGCCGCACTCGGCTGATCGGTGTCGCGGCAACGCGCCGTACACCAGGATGGAAGGCGGCTGTGATGATCCCAATCCGGGTGGAATAACTGAATGAATCGAACGCCTCTTTCGGCAAGCCTCCGCGCGAGTATGCAGTTTGCCGCATAACTTCCGGGACGCCGCGAGTCGGGACCATACAGCTCAAAGACCTCCTCGGGCTCACCCGACAGGTCCGTTAACGCTGGGACGCTCGATTGCATCCGGTAGGCCATTTCGTATTGCCGGATGCGGGTGCCGATCTCGGGGTCACCGGTTTCCTCCATGCGCCGGTTGTTGAGGCCGGCCAAGCCGTCAAGCATCCCGCGCCGCAGTTGGCGGGGCAAACCGGGCGGGTCCTGCAAGTACAGGACGGCGTCCTTGGCACTGCGCAGTTTCACGCCCTGGTAGCGGGAAGGCAGAAATCCGCTGCCCCAATAGTGATCGTAAAGGGGCTGGTCACTGGGACGTTGCATTTTCGAAAGCATCACCAGATAGTCCGGCAGATTGCGATTCACGCTGCCCAGCCCATAGCTGACCCAGGCGCCCATGCTGGGGCGGCCGGGTATCTGGTGTCCGGTGAGGAACTGTGTCATGGCCGGCGCGTGGTTGATCTGGTCCGTGTGCATGGATTTCACGAAGCACAGATCGTCGGCCACTTTCGCCAAGTAGGGCAGCCATTCGCTGATGGTGGCGCCGCTCCTTCCGTGGCGCGCGAACCTGGTCACCCCCGGCATGATCAACTGCTTCTGATTCGCCGTCATCGTCGTTACACGTTGGCCTTGCCGGACCGAATCCGGCAGTTCCTTGCCGGCCCACTGGATGAGCCCGGGCTTGTGATCGAACAGTTCGATTTGCGACGGTCCGCCGGACTGGGTGAGAAAGATGACACGTTTGGCCTTGGGCGCGAAGTGCGGCAAACCGGGCAGGCCGATCGTTGCCTGCTCACCGGCAAGCAGGGTCTCGAGCGCCATCGCGCCCAGTGCGACGCCCGCTCCCTGGCCCAGGAAGTAGCGCCGCGCGGTTCGCAATTCGTCCTTATTTTCGCTCGGCCGCATGGCTATCCTTCCCGCCGCAGTTTATATGGATACACTTGCCCGCTGTTCCACTGGCAGACATACAGGTCGCCCGCGCTATCGACGCATACGTCATGGCAATTCCGGAACAACGGCTGATCTTGCAACATGACGTGTAGTTTCCCGTTTTCATACGTGGGCGCCAGACCGCCGGGGTTGGAAACCACCCGATCGGTGTCGTCCAGAATCGTGACGAAGCCCCGGTTCTGCCACATGCGAAAGTCGTTGGCGAACATACCAAAGCAGACCCCGGAATACAGATGGCGCCCCGCAATCACCGGCCGGCTCACATAGGCGCCGGGAAGGTACACCGTTCTTCGATGCACGCCCTCGAGGTTGAACCAGGCAAATTCGTTGCGGATGCGAGCCGTACAAACCACCAGCGGCTCAGGCCCGCGAGTGTCGATGGCCACGCCATGAGCCTGCAGGAACTTGCCCTTGTTGACCGGCTGGGAGCTGCGGCCGCCGAACTTACTCAGATACTTGCCGGTTCGATCGAAGCGCAGGATCCATTGGGACCCATATCCGTCGGCCACGTAGATATCGCCGTTGGGCCCCACCGCCGTTTCCGTTGGGCTGTAGACGTCACGGGCGGTGTATGCGCCACACGTGAGCGGATGTGGCAGTTCGAGAACGATTTCGCCGCCGAGTGTCGTCTTCACCACCCGGCCGGTCCCGGTGTCGGTGATGTACAGATACTCCTTGCCATTCGCCTCACTGTTTATGGAGAGGCCGTGCGCGCCACCGAACGCGAGCGTCCAGGAGTCCAGCAGCTTCCCGTTGGTGCCGTAAATCAGAACGTTGTTCTGCTTGTGGTTGGTGAGGAGGAACAGGCGCCCGTCCGCCGACTGGACCATCTCGTGGCAATCGCGTACCGGGTGTTTGGCCGGATCCGCCTTGCTCCAGTTCAAGTCCACGCGATACCGGAAGCCGCCATGGCCAGTGGTGACGCCCTGCAGGGGCTGTGTCTTGCTCTGGCTGAACACCGCCGGCGCCGCGAGGCCCGCCAGCAGAGCGCGGCGTGGGAAGTTACTCATGAGTGATCGCCTCGTCCAGGTTTAGAATGAGGCTCGCGGCGAACATCGACGCGGCCAGTTCCGGATCCCTGGGTGCGTTCTTTTGTTGGCCCACGGCGAGAAACTTCGCCGCTTCTCCCGGATCGGACCGGTAGAATGCGAGCGCCCGCTCATACTCTCTCGACACCACCTCAAGTTCAGGCTCGGAAGGGGCGCGGCCCAGGATCCGTTCGAAGATAGCGGCCACGCGATCCCCGCCGCGGCCCATTGCTTTCTCGCCAATCACCCGCGACGCCTCGAGGTAGGTTTCGTCGTTCATTAGCGTCAACGCCTGCAGCGGCGTGTTGGTCCGCGAGACACGCACCTCGCAGGAGCGCCTTTGCGCGGTATCGAACAGGAAGACCGGCGCGATTGACCTGCGCCAGAATGCGTACAACGTCCGCCGGTACTGCGCCGGACCCTCGCTGGGCAGATACTGGAATCTCCCCATGAACAACTCTTCCCAAACTCCGTCCGGCTGATACGGTCTCATGGGAGGTCCACCGATGGCGGGGTTGAGCAAACCGGCATAGGCAAGGGCAGCGTCGCGAAGCATCCAGCTCGGCAGCCGATAACGGGCGCCGCGCGCCAGCAGACGATTCTCGGGATCGCGCGCCAGCATCTCCGCGCTCACAACGGACTGCTGCTTGTAGACCGCGCTCGACACCATCAACCGGAGCATGTGCTTCAGGTCCCAGCCGCTCTCCATGAACTCCACGGCCAACCAGTCCAGCAGTTCGCCGTGCAGGGGCTGCTCGCCCTGGAGGCCGAAGTCTTCGGTGGTCCGAACCAGGCCCGCTCCGAACAGTAGCTGCCACAGTTGATTCACCACCACGCGGGCCGTAAGGGGATTGCCGCGGGACACCAGCCACTGCGCGAGACCCAACCGGTTGGCGGGCGCGCCCGGCGGCATCGGCGCGATCGAGGGAAGAACGGCCGGCGTCACCGTTTCGCCTTTCTTATCCCAAATGCCCCGGAGCAAGACGTGACTCTCCCGAGGCTCTGGGCGCTCGGCAAGCACCATCACGTTCACCGACGCGGAATCCTTCACGAGGTCGAACTGGTTTTGCGCGCGGTCGAGAGCCTGCTTGGCCGCCACATACGGGGGATGTCCGGTGAGGAACTGAGCAAGAAGCAGTTGGCGGACGGCGCCGCCAATCCGGTCCGCCCCGCCCGCCCGCGCCAATTGCTCGAGCGGCGCTGTTTCGAGGCTCTCGACGGCCGGCCCGGGCTGATCGGTCACCGACACGCGAAAGCGGCCAATGTTGGCGTCGCCAGCGGTGGAACGATGCCGCATCTCGAAAACCAACTGCTCTCCGGCGGCAAGCATCAGAGGCTCGGCGAGGGCGAAAACGGCGGTGTGAGTGGCGCGCGGATCGCTTCCCTTGGTGGTCCAGCCGTTGCGCGGGTCGTCGTCAAGAGTATCCTTCACGTCGCCATAGTTACCGTTGGCTTTCTTGTCGGCGGAGTAATCGGCTACCGCTCCGGCCACCTTGATGTCGCGTACCTGCGAGTCTCCCTGGCGCCGCACCTGCACCTTGACGTCGGTGAGGAGGAACTCGCCGGAGGCCCCCCGCGACAACCGGCCCTCGCTATGGCTGGCGTGCGGAAAGACTTCCAGCTTTATCCCGGTGACGGATCCGCGGACAGGCGCCGCCACGCGATAGTCATCCTGTTTTGGATTGGGTCCGGTGGCGGCGATCACCCCCGCCGGTTCATGCACCAGTTTCGTTCCCTCCACCGATTCGAGCGTGGTTCCAGTGAGCGGACGCCAAGCCTTGTAACCAGGGCCGATCTCCTTCTCCCGTGCTGCCAGCCAGATTGCAGAAGGCTGCCCGGAAGCACTCCGGACGGCTGCTTCCCCCCGCTTGCGTTCCTCCAACAGGGCAGCCGCTTCCGCGATCGCACGCGCCGCATAGGGCGACTCATATTTGAAATAGGGCTTGGCGCGCTTTCCCGCCCTGCCATCTTCGTCCACGCTCTGGAAGAATGCGGCCAGAGAATAGTAGTCCCGGTGCGAGATCGGATCGAACTTGTGGCTGTGACACTGGGTGCAGCCAAGGGTGAGCCCCAGCCAAACGGTGCCAGTGGTGTTCACGCGATCGATGACGTAATCAATGCGGGACTCTTCCGGATCCCGCCCGCCTTCCCCGTTGGTCATGTGATTCCGGTGAAACGCGGTGGCGATGATTTGTTCCGGGGTGGCGTTGGGGAGCAAATCGCCCGCGAACTGCTCGATCGTAAACCGGTCAAACGGCATATTCCGGTTGAAGGCGTCCACCACCCAATCGCGCCAGGGCCAGTTGGTGCGGGTTTCATCGGCTTGGAACCCGTCGGTGTCGGCATAGCGCGCCGCGTCCAGCCACCACATCGCCATTCGCTCCCCGAAACGCTCGCTGCCCAGGAGGCTATCCACCAGACGCTCATAGGCGCCGGGCGAAGAATCATTCCGGAAAGCGGCCAGTATTTCCGGGCTGGGCGGCAACCCGGTGAGATCGAACGACACACGGCGCGCCAGGGAGAGGCGCGGTGCTTCCGGCGACAGGGCCAGCTTGTCATGGCTCAGACGGCGGCGGACCAGGACATCCACTGGATGTCCCTCCCCTACCGCGGGGCGCACGGGAGGCTCGAAAGACCAATGCCGCCCCCAATCGGCCCCCTGTGCAATCCACGTCCGAATCAACGCGACCTGCTTTTCGTCCAGCGGCTTCTTGTGCGAGTAAGGCGGAGGCATCAATCGCTTGGGATCCGCCGGTGCAATTCGCGCCATCATCCGGCTTTCGGCGGGATTTCCCGGCACGATGGCCGCGCCAGTTTTTTGGGGAGCCGTGGCGTCTTCGCGGCGATCCAGCCGCAACCCGGCCATCCTCCCCCGCTCGTCCTGCCCGTGGCAACTCAGGCACCGGTCCGACAGTATCGGCAATATTTCTCGGCTGAACCGAACGGGTTCCTCCGCCCACGCTGCTGCCGCCAGCAGCATCGCGGCCGTGATCCGGATTCTCATGTGTCACTTCCACTTTCCCGCAAAACGCACCTCGCCAACAAGGGCGCGGCCAACCGGGAGAGAGGCGGCGTGGGATCCGGGCTAGAATGGGCCGGAGAATGGCTTTGCAGGATGCAGTGACGGGCCGAACGGAGCGGACGGCGAAGAGGGGAATGCCGTTTGACGCGATCGAGTGGGTTTGTCATTCTCCAAGCCCTTACAACGATTATCTGTTCGGGACGTTGGCGCGGGAGTTCGGGGATGGGTTCCGGGTCCATTATTTGCATGCGGCGAGTGGGACGCATCCGTGGCGGACGGAGTTCGGGAAGGGGTATCGGTGGCGGGTGTATGGGCGGGGTTTGGTGGATGGGGAGTTGCTGCGGAGCGTGTTGGGGAATGCGCGGGCGTTGCTGGTGACCGGGGCGTGGCAGGACGCGACGAGCGAGTTGTGCATGGTTGGGCTGGCGCGAGCGGGCCGGCCGTATCTGATTTGGAACGACGCGCCGGATTTGCGCAAACGGCGGACGTGGTGGAAGGCGGCGGTGCGCGGAACTTTTTTGCGATTTGCGTTCCGGCATGCGCGGGCGGTGATGGGGACGGGTCCGATGGCTCTGGAGGCATTTCAGGCGATGGGGTGTCCGGCGGGGAAGCTGGTGAATTTTCCCTACTTCATCGATGTGGACGGGTTCCCGTTTCGGCCGGCGCGGCGCGGCGCTGTGCTGGAACTGGGGACGGTAGCGCGATTGTCGGAGGAAAAGGGGCTGGATGTGGGATTGGAGGCCCTGGCGCGTTTTCGGGATCGGGAGAAGCGGGCATTCCGGTACCGGATCGTGGGCGAGGGACCGGCAAAAGGGGCGCTCCAGGGCCTTGTGCACCGGCTGGGTTTGGGGGAATCGGTGGAGTTCGCGGGATGGCTGGAGCCCGACGAGCTTCCGGAGTTTTATCGAAGCGTGCAGGCACTGCTGCATCCAGCGCGATTTGAGCCTTACGGAATCGCGGTGCTGGAAGCGATGGCGTCGGGATGCGTTGTGGTGGCGACGCGGACCACTGCGGCGGCGAGGGATCGGTTAGTGGATGGAGAGTCCGGGTTTGTGGCCGAATGTAGCGCGGAGGGATTGGCGGCAGCCCTAGGGCGTCTGGCGGCGATGACCGAGCCGGAGCGGATGAGGATGGTGCGCGGAGCGCGAAGCGCAGCGGAGGCGTGGCGTGGGGAGCGGGCGGTGGAAATCCTGCGAGGCTTGTGGTGAGGAGCGCGATCTTCCAATGGCTGATTCCGGTCTGGCTGTTGGGCCTGATCTTTCCGCCGACGCTCGACACCGAGTATCAGAACCTGCTGCAAGTGGTGAGCGCGGCGTGGATCCTGCCGTTCGGCGTGGCGGCGGCGGGGATGGACTTCGTGTACGCACCGGTATTCCGACGGTGGCCCTGGGTGATGTTTTCGCTGGTTGGGATGGGCGGCTTTCTGATGCTGAGCGGGATGCTTTCGGAGGATCCGCTGCTATCGATGAGCTACACGGGGGTGACGATGATGGTGCTGGTGATCTGCGCGGGGCTGTGGGAGGTGATCGGCGATGGAATGCAGGCGGCGATCCGGAACTATGCGCTGTTGGGGTCCGCCTTGATCGCGTGGGTTTATTGGAATGCGCCCGAGTACACGGCGGTCTTTCAGGGGCGGCTGAGCTTTAGCGCGACCAGTCACCCCAACCATCTGGGGCTGATCGCGTTCGGCGTTCTGGTGAGCTGCCTGGGTGTCGAGAACCTGCTGTTGCGATCCGTGCTGATGGTGGTGAATTTTCTGGGTATTGTGGGCTGCCAATCCCGCGGGGCGCTGCTGGCGGGGGGCTTGGCGCTAGGCGCGCATATGGGTCTATCGCTGGTGACCGATCGGAAGGCAAGGACGGTTCGGGTGTTCGCCTACACCTTCGCGGTGGTGGGCGCGTGTGTGATTGCGCTCGTGAATTTCGATGAACTGTCGGCGGCGATCAACGGGCTGCTGTTGCTTGATGACCGGTACCGGGGTGTTGGGACCGGTTTCACCGGACGGATCGAGGCATGGGAGGAGGCGCTGGCGATGTTCCGCGAGAATCCGTTTTTTGGCGTAGGGTTCCGGATGCATGAGCGATACATGACAAGCCTGAGTTCGGCGCACAACGGGTATCTGTCGATGCTGGCGGAGACGGGCGTGACCGGGATCGCGGGTGTGGTGCTGCTGTTTGGCTTGACGATCCGGATGGTGGCGCGGGATGCGATGGCGCGGAACAGGGTGGCGATGATCGGTGTGCCGTTCATTGCCGGATATTGCTTTCTGGCGATCTTCGAGCGGTATCTGGTGAACGTGGGGAACCCGACCTCGGTGATTGTGTGGGTGCTATTGTTCATGCAATCGCCGGAAAGGGTAAGCTTGCGGGGCATGCGCGCCGTGCCGCGATTCGCGGCGACGGCGTCGCGGGTAGGGTGAGCCGATGCCGCGGTTGCTGCACGCGATCGAGAGTTTGAATCCAGCCTATGGGGGCACGGTGGAATCGGCGCTGCAATTGGCGGGAGCGCTGGAAGCCCGCGGCGTGACGAATGAAATGGTGACGCTGGACTCGCCTTCGGACCAGTGGCGGCAGAGTTTCATTGCTGACGAGGCGATTCATCGCGTCGGTCCGCCGGTGACCTTCTACCGGTACTGCGCAAAGCTCTCGCGGTGGCTGGTGGGGAATCTGGGCCGGTTCGACGCGGTGATCGTGCATGGGTTGTGGCGTCACCATAACGCCGGGGTCTGGCTGGCGTCCCGGCGGACGGCCACGCCGCGATACTTGATTGCACATTCGATGCTGAATCCATGGTTCAACGAAAGCGATCGATTCAAGCAGTTCCGAAAGACCCTGTACTGGTGGGCGTTGGAGCACCGGACGCTTCGCGACGCGCACGCGGTGGTGTTCAGTTCCGAGCAGGAACGGACGGAGGCGGCCGGGTCGTTTTGGCCGTATCGCTGCCGGGAGGCAGTGACGCCATTCGGCACCGGCGATCCGGCGCCTGCCGATGAGGAGGTATTCCTCGACCGGTTTCCACACTTGCGGAAGAAGCGCCGATTGTTGTTTTTGGGGCGTCTGCATCCGATGAAGGGCTGCGATTTGTTGATCCGCGCGTTTGGAAATGCGGACAGCGAGGATGCGGACGCGCAGTTGATTTTGGCTGGTCCGGACTCGGTGGGGTGGCGTCCGGAACTGGAGGCGATTGCGAAGGGCCTGGGGTTGGAGGGCCGCGTTACGTTCACGGGTCCGCTGGGCGGGGCGGAGAAGTGGTCCGCATTGCGCGGCGCGGACTTGTTCGTGCTGCCGTCTCATTGCGAGTCGGCGTCGTATTCGACGATGGAGTCGTTGGGGTGCTCGACTCCAGTGCTGATCACGGACAAGGTAAATATTTTCCGCGAACTCATAGGGAGAGAGTGCGCGGTAGTCGTCGCGGATACCGAAGCCAGCGTGTGCGAAGGGCTGCGAAGATGGCTGGGGAAGCAGGACGACCGGGGCCGGCAGCGAGCGGATGCGCGACGCTGTTTCGAAGAGAGGTTCCATATTGAGAGGACTGCAGAGGCCTTTCTGGAATTGCTGCGGGGGGACTTGGGTTGGGGTCCCGATTGCCAGGCTGAAGCTGGGAGCACGGCTCCGCCAATTTCCGCGCGCAGCGTCTCCCAATGACGCGTTCCGTAAAAGAAGCGATACGGCGGATGCTGCCGCGGACGGTGCGAGTGCACCGGATTCTGGCCGGCCCTTTGCGTGGAGCCTGGTTATGTACGTCATGGCATGACTATCCGGGTGCGCTGCTTGGGACGACGGAGCGTCCACTGCTCGATTGGTTCGCCCGTCATGTGAAGCCTGGCGAGACGTGGCTCGACGTGGGCGCGCATTACGGATACACGTCGCTCGCACTAAGCCGGTTGACGGGCGCGGAGGGGCGGGTGTTCGCATTCGAGCCGGTGGCGGAGACGGTGGCTTGCCTCGAGCGGACGCGGGCGGTGAACGGGCTTGGGCAGTTGCGGATCGTACCGGTGGCGTTGTCGGACGCGGCGGGGCGAGGGGCGTTGCGGTTGCCGCAGACGCGGGGCATGGCGGACCGGACGGTGAGCGAGTTGGATGCCGAGCGCCATGAGACGATCGCGCATCAGTCGCTCGATACGTTGTGGCCCGAGATCGCGGAGGGGCGAGGGGAAGTGGCTGGGATCAAGATCGATGTCCAGGGGATGGAACTCGAAGTTTTGGGGGGGATGCAGGACCTGTTGCGGGTACAGAGGCCTCGGTTGGTGGTGGAGTTTCACGCGGGTGTAGACCGTGGTCTAATCCTGGAACTATTGTCCCAGTGCGGCTATAGTACCTTCGTTCAAGCGATCGACGGTGGCTCTAGTGCTGTGTTGCAGGACGATTGCAGCTACGTGTTTTCGGGGTGAAGCGGGAGGGGTTTCCCGGCGGGGGTCAAACGGTGGCACAATGTAGGACTGATCGTTAAAAAAGCAGAACTCCAATGCGTGCTGTTGTCCACCATTTGTTCTACAAGCCCGAACCAACCGGTACCGCCCCGTACACGGCGGAACTGTGCGAAAGGCTCGCTGGTTCGGGATATGACGTTCGTGTGATCTGCCCGCCGCCGTATTTTCCGGACTGGCGAGTGGCGGCACCCTACCGCCAGTACCAGTACTTGCGAGAGAAGATCAACGGGGTGCGAGTGACGCGTTGCCCGGTGTGGCTGCCGTCGCGACCGGTGGGATGGCGCCGGATGCTGTACATGCTGAGCTTTCTGATATCGAGTCTGCCGGTGGTGGCGCTGCGGGTGCTGCGTCCCCCGGACGTGGTGATCGCGGTGGAGCCGACATTGTTGAGCGCGATTCCGATGCTGGTGTTGGGGAAGCTGACGGGTGCGTTGACGTGGCTGCACGTGCAGGATTTCGAAATCGACATCGCGCTCGAGACGCACCAGATCCAGAGACCGATTCTGCGGCGGTTGGCGCGGTGGGTGGACCGGACGATCCGCGCGCGGTTCGATGTGGTGTCGACGATCTCGCGGCGAATGTGCCACCGGTTTGGCGAGAAGGGGATACCGGCGTCGCGGGTTGCGTACTTGCCGAACTGGGTCCACACGGAAACGATTTTTCCCAAGAAGACGGCGGAGAATCCGATTCGGGAGGAGTTGGGAATTTCTTCCGATGCGATTGTGGCGCTGTTTTCCGGGACGATCAACGAGAAGCAAGGGTTGGATTGCCTGGTGGACGCAGCGGGCATCTTGCGGAACGAGACGGGGATCGTGTTCGTGGTGGCGGGCGCCGGGGTGCGTCTGGACCATGTCCGGCAGATGGCGCGTCACCTGAACAACATCAAGTTCCTGCCGCTGCAGCCGGTGGAACGGTTGAACGATTTGATGAACGCGGCGGATCTGCACCTGCTGACGCAGCGGGCGGTGTTCGCGGATCTGGTGATGCCATCGAAGCTGCTGGCTATGTTGGCGAGCGGGCGGCCTGTGGTGGCGACGGCGGCGCGCGGATCCGAGTTGTACCGGTTCGTGTCGCAATGCGGGGCGGTGGCGCCGCCTTCGCAGCCGCAGGCGTTCGCGGAGGCGATCCTGGCGTTGGCGAACGATCCGGGGCGGCGGCAGGAGTTGGGAGCGCGGGCGCGGGAGGTGGCCGTCCGGCAATTCGATTCCGATCGGGTGCTGGGCGCGTTCGAGGAGGAACTGGGCCGGCGGTTGAACCCGGCGGGAGCGGCCGTGGCCGTAGCCGACTACGATAGCGCGGATATCAACGATTAGAATGTAAGCGATCAGGAGGAGGGAAGCGATGTTGCCCAGCCAAGCCGGCCTTTCCCCGAGTCCGGCGCGAAAGCGGACGTTGGGGGAGGCGGCGCCGGTCCGGTTTCACAGCTGCGCGGCGGCGGTGGAGAAGGCGGGCGCGGGGCGGAGTGAGGCGGGTTGGTCCGGATGGCGGCAGGCGGCGAAGCGATTGCTGGACGTCATGGTGGCGGGTTTGCTGGGAATTCTGTCATTGCCGGTGGTGGCTTTGGCGGCGGCAGTGATCCGGATGACCACGGGCGGGACCGCGTTTTATAGCCAATGGCGGGAAGGGCAAGGGGGACGGCGGTTTTGTCTGTGGAAACTGCGGACGATGTATCCGGACGCCGAGGAGAGGTTGGAGCGTCATCTGGCGGAATCAGCAGCGGCGCGGGAGGAATGGGAGCGGACGTGCAAGCTGCGTAAGGATCCGCGGGTGATTGCGGGAGTGGGCTGGGTGCTGCGGCGGACGAGCGTGGACGAGTTGCCGCAATTGTGGAACGTGCTGCGGGGGGATATGAGCATGGTGGGTCCGCGGCCGCTGCCGGAGTATCATCTGGCGAAATACTCGGCGGGGTTCCGGGCGATGCGGCATAGGGTACGGCCGGGACTGACGGGACTGTGGCAGGTGTCGGGGCGGTCAGACGGGGATTTGCAGCGGCAGCAGGAACTGGATACGGCGTACTTGGGGGAATGGTCGATTTGGCTGGATGTGCGGGTGCTTTGCCGGACGATGATGGCAGTGGTGCGGGGCAACGGGGCTTATTGACAGGCGTTTTGGGCGCGTCCGGGGTGGTGTTTGGGGGCGCGACCGACGATGGGAGAGAGGAGGCGAAGGGTTGAATCCGGGCAGAGCGGCTGTCATGATAGCCAAAGGAGTACCGCCCGCGGGTGACCAACCCGTCGCGAAACTATGATCCTCAGCGGAAAGTACGAGTTGAACCGGCCGATTCCGTCGAGCCGGTTCCAGAGTTTTCACAGCCGGGACATTACGTCCGGGCGGTCCATCATGCTCCACTTCCTGGATCCGGAAGATGGAAACAATCATGACCTGCTGGGTCTGATGGCGCGATTGCCGAGCGACGCCAAGGCACTGTTCGTGGATGCCGGCGATCACGAGGGCGTACCGTACTTCGTGAGCGAGGTGCTGGACAATTTTTCGAGTTTGCGGCAGTGGATCGAAGACCGGCTGGGGGCGGCTGGACCGGCCGCCCCGGCGGCTGCTCCCGTTCGAGCCACGACGCAGGTGGAGCGAACGAGCGGGGGATCGAAGATTTCTTCCGGGCCGCCGGCGTCAAAGCCAGCGCCGACTCCGGTCGCATCTACTCCGGTGGTTCCGGCTCCGGCGGCTGCGCGTCCCGTGCCGGCGGTTCCGCCGCTGGCGCCGGCTTCGTTCGGCGGAAGCGACGACCTGGCGAAGACGGAGCGTCTACCGCCGATGCGCGACCTTCCTACGGCGGTTCCTCCTCCGGTGACGGCTCCTCCTCCGGTAGTGCCGGCTCCGCCGCCTCCGGTGGCAGCCGCGCCGCCTCCGGTAACGGCGGCACCGGTATCGAAGCCGCCGGCTTCGAGGCCTCCGGCGCCGGCGCCCATTGAGGCGAAAAAGCCGGTGGGTGAATTCACGATGATGTTCGGGGCGGGATTGGCCGGCGGGGCCGCACCAGAGGCGCCGCCCGCGGCGGATCCGGATCCGATCCTACCGCCTCCGGCTCCACCGGCGTCGAAGCCCGCGGCGGGGGAGTTCACGCAATTTTTCGGGCGGGTGGGCGAGTCGCAACTGGATTCCGGCTTGGGCGAAGCCGGGGTTGGCGCGAGCGAGCCGCCGAAGCCTTGGACGCCGGCTCCGTCTTACTCGCCACCGGCTCCGTCCTACACCCCTCCGGCGCCCTCCTATCCAGCGCCGCCGGCGCCGAGCCACGTTCCGGCGGGAGCACGCGGTGGCGGTCAGGGTGAGTTTACGATGCTGTTCGGAAAGAGTCCGTCGGGTCCAGGGCCATCGCCGTCGCCGTCGCTTCCGCCGACCCAAGGGGCTGCTTCGAGCGATACATTGGAGATGCTGCGAGGGGATCCGCCGAGGGGGGGCGGAGGACGGAATGCGCCACCGCCGCCGCCGATCCATTCGGCTCCTCCCGTGGCTCCGGTTCCTCCGCTGCGTCCGGCTCCGGTGAGCGATGGATGGACGAATGCGACCGATGCGTTCCGTGTGCCGGACCTGTCGCCGAAGGGTCCGCAGCCGCCGCCGGCTCCGGTGGGCCCGAGCGACTTCACGGTGGTGATCCGCGGCGGGACAAGGTCCCTGCCGGCTGAGCCAAGTGTAGGGTCGGGCGGGGCGACTCCGTTTCCCGGGACGACGCCGATGCCTGGGTTTTCGATGCCGAGCGCACCGTCGATGCCGAGTGCACCGTCGATGCCGAGTGCATCGGTGAGCGGGCCTTCTGTAAGCGGAGCGTCGGTTTCGCTCCTTCGGTGTCGTACTCGGCGCCTTCGATGCCTTCGGCTCCATCCCTTCCTCCGGTGCCTCCGCCTCCTTCGGTTCCGAGCGCGAGCTCGGCTGTTCCGGCGGCGGGGGCGGCGCGTCCAAAGTCGTCCGGTGCGACGATGGCGCTGGTTGCGGTGCTTGCGTGTTTGCTAACGGCGGGATTGCTGCTGGTGATCTACGTGGTGTTCAAGAAGTAGCGAGGCTCGGGTTAGCGAGCCTCGGGGAGCAGGATAATCAGCTCGAGTTCGGCGCTGGGGAAACTGGCCGGCACGTAGGCGGCGAGATTGCGGGAGCGCACGATCGAATCCCAATGCGGCCCTGATTGGGAAAGGGCGAAATACTCATAATTCAAGCGAACCGGGAGCGATGCCGGGGGGCGTACGACGTGGGCGAGGCCGAGCCCGGAGACGGCTTGGCGCACCAAGCCATCGATCTGGTTGGCGGAACTGACCTTCAGCATTTGCGGTCCACGGGCAATCATTTCGCCATGATCCATGTCGGCGCGGAGAGCGAGGTAAAAGCGGGTGTTGGTGAAGAAGCGCTCGTCGGCGAGGGGGACGGCATAGATGGAGGGCTGAATCTGCTTGAACGAAAGCGACACGAAGTTCTTGGGGACGACGGTTTCGAGCAGTTCGCGCAGGGTGACGTCGAGATGGGGAAAGCACTCCGAGAGACGGTCATGATCGTAGACGGGAAGATCCCTCGGGTGGACGGTGGGGGAAAACGTGGTGAGCGAACCGGCGAGCGCGGCGAGGGTGGCGAATAACTCCTCGGGATGGCCGCCGCGGACTTCGAACAAATGGCGGACGTCGGGGAAAAAGGCGTTGATGGTGTAGAGGAGCCAGAAGCTGGCGATGTCGGAGGATGTGAAGTCGGCGAGGCTTTGGTTCTTGTGGCGGCGCAGCGAGGCGAGTTCGGTGCTTTTGGCGCCGAGGATTTCAACGAGACGGCGGGCGATGGTGACGAGGGGTTCGCTGACACGGAAGTCGAGTAGCGGGGGTACGAAGCTCTCGTCGAACTGAAACTCGCCGGAGGCGCCGCGGAGCACGCGGGCGACGCGGAGGGTGGAGTAACCCTGGCGGCTCTCGCCTTCGAAGAGATAGCGGAATCCTTTGCGAGCCACCTGGACCTGGCGCTCGCCATCGTCCTTGACTTCGTCGCGGACGGCAACCACTTCGGCGACGAAGCGAGTGTCGCCCAGGGAGCCGTTCTTGGCGACGGAAACGTTGATGCCCTGATCGCGATAGTTGGGAACGGCGAGGAACACGTCCACCGACTGGGTTTCGGGAGTGAAGTGCTGCTCGAGGGCGCGCTGCGGGGGATGGGTGTCGGAGGCAGGGATATCGAACAGCAAGCCGTCCGGAAAAATGCCGGAGGCGGCGGTGACGCTCATCATACCGGCGGCGAGCGCGTCGTGATCGAGTTTGATCTGGCGAAAGCCCCAGGGGCAATAGGCGAGGGAGTCAAGGCGGAAGCGGAGAGAGTCCTCGAGGAAGCGATCCTGAAGCTGCAGGTGCTGGGGGCTCAGAAGGGTGCCCTTGGTCCAAAGCACCGGCTGAAGATGACGCATGGCCTACAATTACCAGAAAGGCGGGTCCGGGAGCAAAGCGGACCGGCTGGAACGGATGAGATCGTTGGAATAGGAGGCGTGATGGCACAACGCGGCGAATGGGGCGAGGTGCGATTGGGGATCGAGGATGAGCGCCGGGCGGGTGAGGTGGATCCGGACCGGCCGCTGCGGATGCTGGTGATCGGCGACTTCAGCGGGCGGGGATGGCGGAAGGGTCCGCTGGCCGAGCGCGCCAAACCGGTGGCGGTAGACATCGACAACTTCGACGCGGTGCTCGGGTGGCACAAGCCGTTCGTGGATGTGGCCGGCATCGGGCTGAAGTTCTCGACGCTCGATGACTTTCATCCGGAGCGTCTGGTGGCGCATCCGGATTTGTTTTTGGATCTGGCCACGGATGTATCGGAGGCTCCGGCGCCGGCGGCGGCGCCGCCGGACGATGGCGGGAATCTGCTGGATGCGATCGTGGGGCGAACGGCGGAGCGGGAAGAAGCAGTGGCGCGCGGCGGATTGTCGGGGTTCATCGAAGAGATCGTGGCGCCCCATCGTGAACGCAAGCCCGGGGCGGAAGAGGTGGCGCGGGAGGAGGAGCGGAACGCCGCCGAGTCCCGGCGATTGCGTCAGGTGTTGCATCATCCGGCTTTCGCGGCGGTGGAATCGGCGTGGCGGGGTTTGGATTTTCTGCTGCGGGCGGTGGAGCCGTCGTCGCCGGTGCGGTTCTATATTTTGGACGCGAGCCGGGAAGAGATGCTGGAAGATCCGGAAGGATTGGTGGGGCGGATCCGGCGGCCAGCCAACGATGGATGGGGCGCGATCGCGTTGTTGTGCGAGTTCGGAGCGGGGAAGCGGGACGTCGCGGCGTTGTCGCGTTGGGCGGAATTGGCGTCGGCGGAAAGGGCGCCGCTGTTGGCGGGGGCCGACGGCACGCTCGAGACGGAACATCCGGGCGAAGAGTGGGAAGAGTTCCGGAAGCGTCCGGTGGCGCGGTACGTGGGGTTGGCGGTGACACGGATGTTGATGCGGCTGCCGTATGGGCGGGATACGAGTCCAGTGGAGGGCCGGGAGTTCGAGGAGATGGCGGGGGAAGGCGGAGCGTACGCGTGGGGGCATCCGGTGTGGGCGTGTCTGGCGATGATGGGGGAGGGCTTCGTGGAGTATGGATGGGAACTGCGTCCGCGCGGCAACGGACGGGTGAGCGGCCGGCCGGTGCATGTATTCCAGCGCGAGGGCGAAACGGAGATGCAGGCGTGCGCCGAGCGTGTACTCGACGATGACCGGATCGAGGAATTGCTGGAGGCGGGGTTGATGCCGTTGACGGCGTCGCGGGGCGGGGATGAGCTGTGGCTGGTGCGCTGGCAATCGGCCGGGTCCCCGTTGAGTCCGCTGGCGGGGTGGTGGTAGCGATATTTTTTCCGGGAAACGTTCGGCGCGGCAGCGGCACTATCGCGAGAGATGGCAGTCTTGGCGGCGATTATCGAAACGGATAGGAAGCAGATGGCCGGAGGAGAGGGGCGCCCCCAGGAGTCTTCAAAGAGAACTATACTCATTTCAGTAGTTTGGAGAAGTTATGGGGCGTACGCGGACGGCGAGGGCGGTTTGGCACTCGCGATGCACTATAGAGGGCGTACGCAGCGATCGAAGGAAAGCAGAAAGATCCTGACGGAACAACGAGTTAGCTTGACATCCCCAGGTGGGGTGATACATAATTCCCGAGAGTCGTCAAGGACCATTACTCACAGTAACGTAATATAGAGAGAGCCATGGCAAGAGAAAGCACACAAACCAAACTGTCGCGCGTACGGCCGCCCCGAGTTCAGATCAGCTACGAAGTGAACGTGGGAGACGCCATCGAGATCAAAGAGATACCGTTCGTGATGGGAGTGCTCGGGGATTTCACGGGCCATCCGACCGAACCGCTGGAAGAGCTGAAGAAAAGGAAGTTCGTCGAGGTGAACCCGGACAACTTCAACGATGTGCTGGCGAAGATGAAGCCGCACCTGGCCTACTCGGTGGAGGATAAGCTGAGCGACAATCCCGAGGCGGCGAAGCTGAAAGTGGATCTGCATTTCCGGAGCCTGGACGACTTCGAACCGGATGCCGTGGCGGCGCAGGTGCCTCCGTTGAAGAAGCTGCTGGACCTGAGGCGGAAGCTGGCCGATTTGCGCGGCAGCCTGCAGACCAACGAGGCGCTGGACAAGGAACTCCAGGACGTGATCAACAGCATGGAGAAGATGGAAGCGCTGAAGGGCGAAGTGAAGACGGGCGAGGAGGGCGGCAATGAGTAGCGAGGCACGTGCGGCGCAGCAGCAAGCCGGACAGGAGGTCACGCAGGAGGTTGGCCTGCTCGACCAGATCGTCGAGAAAACGAAGCTCGGCAAGGATAGCGAAGGCAAGCAGCGCGGCAAGGATCTGATCCGCGAGTTCATGTCGCAGGTGATGGAAGGCGCGATGACGGTGTCGCACGACACCGAAGCGATGATCAATTCTCGCATCGCCCAGATCGACAACCTGCTCTCGCTGCAGTTGAACGAGATTTTGCATCATCCGGACTTCCAAAAGCTCGAGGGAAGCTGGCGCGGGCTGAAGTACCTGATGGACAAGAGCGAGACGAGCGACAAGCTGAAGATCCGGGTGCTGAACGCGTCGAAGAAAGATTTGCTGCGGGATTTGCGGCGCGCCCCGGAGTTCGATCAGAGCGCATTGTTCAAGAAGGTGTACGAGGAAGAGTACGGTGTTTTCGGCGGCGATCCGTTCGCGGCGCTGATCGGGGACTACGAATTCGGCAAGCATCCGGAAGACATGGAGCTGCTCGAGAAGATCTCGAACGTGGCCGCCGCGGCGCACGCGCCGTTCCTGTCGGCGGCGTCGCCGGACCTGTTGAGTCTGGAGAGCTACGCGGACCTGGGCGCCCCGCGGGACTTGGGGAAAGTGTTCGACACCACCGAGTACGTGAAGTGGAAGAGCTTCCGGCAGAGCGAAGATTCGCGGTACGTGGGTCTGGCGCTGCCCCACATCCTGATGCGGCTGCCGTATGGCGCCGATACGGCTCCCGTGGAAGCGTTCAACTACGAGGAAGGCGTGGACGGGACCGATCACAGCAAGTATCTGTGGGGCAACGCGGCGTACGCGTTGGGAACACGGCTGACGAATGCGTTCGCGCAATTCGGATGGTGCGCGGCGATCCGCGGCGTGGAAGGCGGCGGATTGGTGGAAGGACTTCCTTCGCACACGTTCAAGACAGACGAGGGCGATGCGGCGCTGAAGTGCCCGACCGAGATCGCGATCACGGACCGGCGCGAGAAGGAACTGGCGGATCAGGGGTTGATCCCGCTGGTTCACTGCAAAGGGACCGATTACGCGGCGTTTTTCAGTGTACAGTCGGCACAGAAGCCGAAGCTGTACGACAAGGATTCGGCGAATGCGAGCGCGCGGTTGTCGGCACAACTGCCATACATCATGGCTGTGTCGCGATTCGCGCACTACTTGAAGTCGATGATGCGCGACAAGATCGGCAGCTTCATGTCGCGCAGCCAGTGCGAGGCGTTTCTGAATCAGTGGATTCAGAATTACGTGGTGAGCGACGACGATGCATCGGCGGCGGTGAAATCGAAGTATCCGCTGCGCGAGGCGCGCATCGATGTGTCGGAAGTGCCAGGCAAGCCCGGGGCCTACCGGTCCGTAGCGTTCTTGCGGCCGCACTTCCAGCTCGATGAGCTTTCGGTTTCTTTGCGGCTGGTGGCAGATCTGCCTCCGCCCGCGAAATAGGGTGTAGTCGGGATGGCCGGCTGACTCCGTGCGCGGAGTCACACCGGGAGACGTGTCTAAAAAATAACAACGAGAGGATGAATCGATATGGCTAGCGAAATGTATCTGAAGTTTGACCCGGAAGTGAAGGGTGAATCCACCAAGGCTGGGTACGAGGGATGGATCGAGGTTCTGAGCGCCGGATGGGGCGTGATGAACCCGAGCACGATCTCGGCGGGCGCGGGCGCCGGCGCGGGAATGGCTGATTTCTCGACCCTGAGCGTGATGTGCAACATGGACGCCGCGACGGTCTTCCTGATGAAGAAGAGCTGCGAGGGCACGCACTTCACCAAGGCGACGCTCGAGATGCGCGAAGCCGGCGGCGCGAGCCCGGTGGTTTACTGGAAGCAGGAGATGCATCTTGTGTTCGTGGACTCGGTGCAGTTTTCCGGTGCGGGCGGCGGCGGGAAGCCGACGGTGTCGCTGAGTCTGAACGTAGGCGCGGTGGAGTTGACCTACAACGAACAGAAGGCCGACGGCAGCGCGACCAAGCACGGGCCGATTCAGTGGAGCGTGAAGAAGAACAACAGCTCGACGGACGTGTCCTAACCGGGTCACGACGGCGGTTTTGCAGCTCCTCCACCGGCGATCGCGCCGGTGGAGGGGTTGCTATCTCAAAGCGCACTTTGCGCCGTTGTCGATGATACGGGCGGGTGGATGGAAATCCGGGAGAAACGATGAATCCAGAAAAGCTGATCCGCGAAGCGAAGCTCGATGAGGCGGTGGATGCGCTGACGGCCTATTTGCGGGACAATCCGGGCGATGCGAAGAATCGGACGGTGCTGTTTGAACTGCTGTGTTTCAACGGCGACTATGACCGGGCGGAGAAGCATCTCAGCGTGCTGAGCCAAGGGACCAAGGAAACGCAGATCGGCGCGATCTCTATCACGGCGCGTTACATGCCGAGCGGCTGCGGCGGAAGATGTTCGAGGAAGAATCGCACCCGGGGCCGTTGCCGAGGGATCGGCGGCATTGAGCGGGAAGTTCAACGGCAAGCCGTTCGGCTCGATCTCGGACTTCGATCCACGGATCGGCGCGCGGCTGGAGGTGTTCGCCGCGGGGGACTACCTGTGGGTGCCGCTCGAGCACGTGCGTCTCATCGAGATGGAGGCGCCGAAGAAGCTGCGGGATCTGATGTGGGCTCCGGCGCGGCTGGTAACCGGCCCCGGATTCGGAGACCGGGAATTGGGCGAGGTATTGCTGCCGGCATTGGCGCCACTCACGTTCCTGCATCCGGAAGGGGCAGTGCGGATGGGCAAGGTGACCGAGTGGTGCGCCGATGAAGCGGGCAATGAAAATCCGTATGGGCAAAAGATGCTCGACATCGATGGGGAAGAGATTCCGTTCCTCGAGATGAGGCGGCTGGAAATCGGGAATCCGGAGGCGAGCGAGTAGGAGCCATATGCCTTTGCGGGAGGGAATCCTCGATCCGATCTCGGAAGCCGAGCCGTGCGGGAAGGCGCTGGTCAATGACGCCACGTTCGAGCGGCTGAAAGATCTGCGCAAACCGAACGAGCAGGCCATCGAGGCGTTCTACGCGCCGAAGAGCGGAAGCGGTCCACGGATCATGACGGCGGATCTGTGGATGCCGCGTGAGATCAACCGGGTGATCGAGATCGCGGGGACGCTGCTGGCGACCAAGAGCAAAGACCTGCAGGTGGCGGTGTGGCTGGCCGAGGCGATGCTGTGGAAAGAGGGCCTGGGCGGATTTCGCGAGGGGCTCGACATGGTCCGCGAAATGCTGGAGCGGTATTGGGACACGCTGCATCCGCTGCCCGACGAAGGCGATCAATATTTGCGGATCCGCCATCTGGAGTGGATGGGGATGACGGAGAGCGTGAAAGAGTCGTCCCCGCCGTTGGCCCTGGGGTTCGTGCCGTTCACGCAGGGCGGGCTGACGTGGAATCAGTTCAAGGAGTCGCGCGACGTGCCCGGGGAGAAGGAATCCGGGAAGGCGGCTGAGAAGCGGAAAGCGGCGCTGGCGGATGGAAAGACACCGCCGGAGGATTTCGAGGACGGGCTGGCGGCGACGCCCAAGGCGGTCTACAAGAAGTGGGCGGCGGAGGCGGAAGGATGTCTGCAGTCGCTGGCGGCACTGGACCAACTTTGCAGGGAGAAGTTCAGCGACGATCCGCCGGGGTTCCTGCGATTGCGGACCGGACTGGAGGAGTTGCAGAACGGATTGGCGATTTTGCTGCGGCGGAAGCTCGAGCAGGACCCGGATCCGCCGGAGATCGTGGAAGTGCCGGAAGCTCCGGCGGCCGAGGGCCCGGCGGGTGAAGATGGCGAGGCGCCGGCGAGCGGCGGCGCGGCGCTGTCGATGGGCGCGCAATTCGGCGACCTGACGGGGATCGAGCCGGGAAGCCGGGAAGAGGCGTTTTTCCGGATCGCGGCGGCGGCCAACTATTTGCGCCGGACGGATCCGGCCAATCCGGCATCGTATCTGGCGATGCGGGGTGTGCGCTGGGGAGAACTGTACGCGGCGGAAGGCGAAATTCCACCGGCATTGCTTTCGGCGCCGCCGACCGAGATCCGGACCAAGCTGCGGAATCTGGCGGCCCGCGCCGATTGGCGGGGCGTGCTGGATACGGCCGAAGGTGCAATGGCGATGGATTATGGCCGGGGCTGGCTGGACCTGCAGCGGTATGCGGTGCGGGCGTGCGAGGAGTTGGGGCACAAGCGGGCCGCGGCGGCGATCCGGTCTCTGATCAAGCGATTGTTGGCGGACTATCCGGCGCTCGGTTCGGCGACGCTGACCGATGATACGGGCGCGGCGAATCCGGAAACGGCGGCCTGGTTGAAGCAGATCCAGGAGGGTGGGTAGGTGTTGGCGAGGCGGGCCGCGAGGCGCCGCGAGCTGACTTTTGCGCGATGGGCCGGGGGCGGGAATGGCTAAGTTTTCGGGAACGTCGACGGTGAGCCGGGACCTGCGGGCGCAGGCGTCGGTGCTCGACCGTTTGCTCGACGATGCTCCGGGCAACACGCGGGATGCGGTGATCAGCCGGGCACAGTCCCTGCAGAACTTTCGCGCGGCGGTGCGGCGCGATCTGGAAGCGCTATTGAACACGCGGTGCACGGTTCCGGACATGCCGCCGGATATGGAAGAGGTCGGCAACTCGGTGTACACGTACGGTCTTCCAGACCTGTCGTCGTTCACGGCGGGATCGGCGCAGGACCGGGCGAAGTTGATGCAGGCGGTGCGAGTGGCGATCGAGCGGTTCGAACCGCGCCTGGCGAACGTCGAGGTGGAGGCCGGTGACGAGACAGCCACGAAGCTGGAACTGCGATTCTCGATTTCGGCGCTGCTGCTGAGCGAGCCGGTGGCCGAGCAGGTGGTGTTCGACACGATTCTCGAGTCCATGCACGGACGGTATCAGGTGCGGAGCGACTGATTCAGAATGCGGGACGAACTCCTCAACTACTACCGCGACGAGTTGGCGTATCTGCGCAAGCTGGGCGCCGAGTTCAAGGCGAAGTATCCGAAAGTGGCGGACCGGCTGCTACTCGATGAAAACGAGAGCAAGGATCCGCACGTGGAGCGGCTGCTCGAAGGGTTTGCGTTTCTGGCGGCGCGGGTACACCGGAAGATCGACGACGATTTTCCGGAGATCACCGACGCCATGCTCAACGTGGTGTACCCGCACTACCTGCGGCCTTGGCCGTCTTGTTCGATCGTGGAGTTCGTCCTATCGCCGATGCAAAACAAGTTGACGTCGGGGTACGAGATTCCGCGGGAATCGGTATTGTACGCGCGGAGCGCGCACGGAGTGACGTGCCGTTTCCGGACCTGTTTCGATACGACGCTGTGGCCGGTGGAGGTGTCGGCGGCGGGCTGGTACACGCCGGATCGCCTGGACCCGCCGGTGCGCAGCGGGGGGGCGGCGGCGGTGATCCGGTTGGAGTTGAGCTGCCAGCCGGACGTGCAGTTCCCGAAGCTGGAGATGGACCGTCTGCGGTTCTATCTGAACGGCTCCGACGAATTGCCGGCGGCGGTCTATGAGCTGCTGCTGAACAACTGCACGCAGATCCTGTTGCGGGATCCGGGGGACCACCGCCGCGCTCCGGTGCGGCTGAGCCCGTCCCGGATCGAGGCGGGCGGGTTTGGGGAAGACGAGGCTCTGCTGCCCTATCCGAAGCGTTCTTTCGACGGGTACCGCCTGCTGCGTGAATACTTCGCGTTTCCGCAGAAATTCTTGTTCTTGGATTTGACGGGCCTGGACGCGGCGCTGGCGACGTTCGAATCGAAGGTGGAGATCCTGTTTTTCGTGTCGCCTTTCGAGCGGGCGGACCGGACACAGATGTTCGAGACGGGCGTGAACGAGCGGCTGTTCCGGTTGGCGGCGACGCCGGCGGTGAATCTGTTCCCGCAAGTGGGCGAGCCGATCCTGCTATCGCGGACGCGGCACGAGTACCGGGTAGTGCCGGACGCGCGGCGGCAGCAGTCGATGGATATTTTTTCGGTGGAATCGGTGGTGACGGCGAATCCGGGATCGGACAATGTGGTGGAGTTCGAGCCGTTATACTCGGTGCGTCACGCCGACCATCATCAGCGGAAAACGTTCTGGTACGCGACGCGAAGGCCGACGCCGTGGCGGAGCGATGGAAGCTCGGAGACGTATTTGTCGCTGGTGGACTTGTCGGGAAGCCCGATGGTTCCCGATGCCGATGCGGTGACGTGCCGTCTGACCTGCACCAACCGGGATCTGCCGTCGAAGCTGCCGTTCGCGGGCGACGACGACGATTTCGAGCTGGAAGGCGGCGGGCCGATCCAGGGAGTGCGCGCGCTGGTGCGCCCGACCAAGTGGGTTCCGCCACCGGGCGGCATGGCGGCGTTTTGGCGATTGATCTCGCATCTATCGCTGAATCATTTGTCGCTAGCGGGCGAGGGCGGCGGAGCGCCGGCAAAGAACAAGGAAGCGCTGCAGGAACTGCTGCGGCTGTACGAATCGTCGAGCGGAGACCACGCCGACCGGCAGATCAATGGGATCCAGGGGCTGTCGAGCGCGCCCAAGTTCGCGCGGGTGGCGTCGGACCACGGGATCAGCTTCGCGCGCGGCATGCAGATCGATCTCGAATTGAACGAGGAAAATTTCGTAGGCGCTGGAGTGTATCTGTTCAGCAATGTACTGGACCGGTTCTTCGGGATGTACACCTCGATCAACAGTTTCACGCAGCTTAGCGTCCGGACACAGCAAAGGAAGGAGGTCCTACGCCGATGGGCACCCCGATCGGGCCGCAGGGTCCTGGTGTAGACGACAACTCCTTGCCCGAGAGCACGGGAGTACAAGCGGAGCTGCAGGCGGTGGAGCGGCCGCGTCCGGCCGCGGACCATCCGCGAGAGGCCTTTGACGACCGGATGGCGGAACTGGCGCGGCGTCTGCGGAACGATCCATGGGCGTTCGAGTTTTTCGAAGCGGTTTGGGCGTTGGAGGAGATCTTCCCCAATCGCAGCAAGGTGGGCACGTTCGGCGATCCAGCGAAGGAGGCGGTGCGCTTCGGGATGAACCCGTCGCTGGGATTTCCGCCGAGCGACATCCAGGCGCTGCAGGCGGGCGAGGGTCCGTGGCGCATGACGGTGAACGTGTTGGGTCTGACGGGAAGTTCCGGCGTGCTGCCGCACTTCTACAGCGAACTGGTGGCGGAGCGGGACCGGAAGAAAGACGGGACGCTACGCGATTTTTTGGATCTGTTCCATCACCGGCTGCTGTCGTTGTTCTACCGGGCGTGGAAGAAGCCGCGATTGCCGGTGCGGTATTCCGACGCGCGGATGACGGCGTACATGGAGAGCCTGGTGGGGCTGAATTCGCCGTCGCTGCGGGACCGCCAGAACGTGGACGACGACACGATGCTCTACTATGCCGGACTGCTGGGACCGGAGAGCCGCTCGGCGGTGGCGCTGGAGCAGATGATCGGGGATTACTTTGGAGTTGCGGCGGAAGTGATACAGTTCGTGGGGGCGTGGTATGAGCTGGCTCCGAACGAGATGTGCCGGTTCGAGAACGAGTTCGACGAATCGGCGGAACTGGGATCGGGGACGGTGGTGGGCGATGCGGTGTGGGATCAGCAGTCGCGGGTGCGTGTGCGGCTGGGTCCGCTGACGATGGAGCAATACCGGCAATTCCTGCCTGGGGAGACCGGATATGAGCGGCTGCGGACGATCACGCGATTTTTTTCGCGGGATCAGTACGATTTCGAGTTGCAGCTGGTGCTGCGCCGGGACGATGTTCCGCAGTGCGAATTGGAAGACAACGACTCGATCCAGCTCGGCTGGACGACGTGGATGAAAGTGAAACCCGAGTTCTCGCGGCATCCCGACGATACCGTGATGATGCTGCAGTGAAAGACCAAAGGAGATCTGCGAAATGTCCGTCAGTTTGAAAAGCCTGATCGGGAAGCTGAACGAGGAAACGCGAACGGCTTTGAACGGCGCGGCGGCGCTGTGTATGTCGCGGCGTCAGTATGACGTCGAAGTGGAGCATTACCTGTCCAAGCTGAAGGACGAAACGGATGGGGATTTTCAGGCGATCGCGCGGTATTTCGAGATCGACATGTCGCGACTGGCCGGGGATCTGGGGCGGAGTCTGGACAAGCTGAAGACGGGCAATGCGCGGACGCCGGAGCTATCGCCGTCGCTCGTGAAGATGCTGATCGAGGCATGGTCGCTCGGGTCATTGAACTTCGGGGCGGGGCAGATCCGTAGCGGGTTCACGATCCTGGCGCTGGCGGTGACTCCGGAGTTGAACCGGATGATGAATGGGATCACGAAGGAGTGGGCGAAGATCAACCCGGAGACGCTAAAGTCCAATTTCGCGTCGCTGGTGGCCAACTCGGGCGAGGTGGCGGCGGCGGCGGGGATTGACGCGGGTGGCGGCGAGGGAGCGGCGGGCGGCCCGGGAGCGGCGGCGGCGAACTCGAAAACGCCGTTTCTCGATCAATACACGGTGAACCTGACCGAGAATGCGCGCATCGGGAAGATCGATCCGGTGCTGGCGCGCGATTTCGAGATCCGGCAGATCATCGACATCCTGACGCGGCGGCGGCAGAACAATCCGATTCTGGTGGGCGAAGCTGGCGTGGGCAAGACGGCCGTGGTGGAAGGCTTCGCGATGCGAGTGGCGCAGGGCGACGTACCGGGGCCGCTGAAGAACGTGATGGTGCGGACGCTCGACCTGGCGCTGCTGCAGGCTGGGGCGGGGGTGAAGGGCGAGTTCGAGAACCGGCTGAAGGGGCTGATCGAGGAGGTGAAGCGCTCAGAGATTCCGATCATCCTGTTCATCGACGAGGCGCACACGATGATCGGGGCCGGGGGCCAAGCGGGGCAGAACGACGCGGCGAACCTGCTGAAGCCGGCGCTGGCGCGCGGTGAGATGCGGACGATTGCGGCGACGACGTGGAGCGAGTACAAGAAGTACTTCGAAAAGGATCCGGCGTTAGCGCGGCGGTTCCAGCCGGTGAAGGTGGGCGAGCCGAGCGAGGAGCAATGCGCGCTGATGCTGCGGGGGGTGGTGAGTTCGCTCGAGAATCACCACAAGGTCCGAATTTTGGATGAAGGCGTGGCGGCGGCGGTGCGGCTGTCGCATCGCTACATCGCGGACCGGCAGTTGCCGGACAAAGCGGTGAGCGTGTTGGATACGGCGTGCGCGCGTCTGGCGCTGGGACAGGCGGCGACGCCTCCGGCGATCGAAGACGCGGTGCGGACGCTCGAGGATTTGGCGGTGCAGAAACGCGTGCTCGACCGGGAAGCGGCGGTGGGCGCCGATCACACCGAGCGGCTGGAGCAGATCGCGGCGAAGCAGAAAAAAGTAGAAGACGAATTGGCGGCGCTGCGTGGGCGTTGGGAGCAGGAGCGCGGCCTGGTGGAAAAGATCCGCGAGATCCGCGGGAAGCTCGAGACGGGAGACGCGGCCGATGCGGCGGAACTGCGCGCCGAATTGGACAAGCTGAATCAGGAACTGGAAACGCTGCAGGGCGAACAGCCGCTGATCAACGTCTGCGTGGATGCGCAGGTGGTGGGCGAGGTGATTTCGGGCTGGACGGGCATTCCGGTGGGCAAGATGCTGAAGGACGAAATCGGCGTGGTGCTCGAGT
The DNA here is from genome assembly GCA_041394885.1 of Bryobacteraceae bacterium. Lineage (GTDB taxonomy): Bacteria > Acidobacteriota > Terriglobia > Bryobacterales > Bryobacteraceae > DSOI01. The sequence continues at coordinate 59,696 of JAWKHI010000015.1, forward strand.
TGGAGAAACACTTGAACGCGCGGGTGATCGGGCAGTCCCACGCGCTCGAATCGATCAGCCAGCGGATCCGCACGTCGCGCGCGAGCCTGGACGATCCGATCAAGCCGGTGGGCGTGTTCCTGTTGGTGGGCCCGTCGGGGGTGGGCAAGACGGAGACGGCGCTGGCGTTGTCGGACCTGATGTACGGCGGCGAGCGGAACATGATTTCGATCAACATGTCGGAATTTCAGGAAGCGCATACGGTGTCGACGCTGAAGGGATCGCCTCCCGGGTATGTGGGTTACGGCGAGGGCGGAGTGTTGACCGAGGCGGTGCGGAGGAAGCCGTACTCGGTGGTGCTGCTCGATGAAGTGGAGAAGGCGCATCCGGACGTATTGGAGCTGTTTTTCCAGGTGTTCGATAAGGGGCAGATGGAAGACGGCGAAGGCCGTGAGATCGACTTCAAGAACACGATCATCATTTTGACATCGAACGCGTCCACCGAGACGATTATGAAGCTGACGGCGGATCCGGAGACGATGCCGAGCGCGGAGGGTCTGGCGAAGACGATCAAGCCTGAGCTCGATAAGGTGTTCAAGCCGGCGTTTCTCGGGCGGCTGGTAGTGATCCCGTACTATCCGGTGCGGGACGAGAACTTGAAGCAGATCATCCGGCTGAAGCTCGGCAAGATCAAGCGGCGTTTGATGGAGAACCACCGTGTGGAGCTGACGTGGACCGATGCGGTGGTGGATCAGGTGGCGGCGCGATGCACGGAAGTGGAAAGCGGAGCGCGGAACGTGGATAACATCCTGACGAACACGATGCTGCCGGCGATGTCGCGTCAATTGCTGACGGCGATGGCGGAGGGGATCAGCGTGAGCGCGGTGAAGGTGGACGTGGACGAAAGCGGCAGTTTCATCTACGGGTGAAGCGGACCAAATAAGGAGGCCGGGTCATGATACACACGCAGAAGGGCCGGATGCTGGCCATTCATACGCCTCTCGGCGAAGACGTGATGCTGCTGCTGCACTTCACGTGCGCGGAACGGATCTCGGATCTATTCACGATCAAAGCGCACGTGATGGTTGAAAAAGAAAATGCGGCGAAGGTGAAGGCGGACGCAATCGTGGGCAAGGCGGTAGCAATCACGATGGAGGTGGAGAAGGGGAAGACGCGCTTCTTTCACGGCATCGTGCGGCGTCTGGTGCAGAGCGGGCGGGAAGAACAGTCTGACCTGTACCGGTTGGAGATCGTGCCGACGTTCTGGCGGCTGACGGCGCGGCACAACTGCCGGATTTTCCAGAAGAAGACGATTCCGGAGATCGTGGAGACGGTGTTCCAGGAAGCCGGGATGTCGAAGTTCACCTTCAGCCTGCAGAAGCCGCATCTGGCATGGGATTACTGCGTGCAGTACCGGGAGTCCGACTGGCAGTTCGTGAACCGGCTGTGCGAGCAGGAGGGGATCTACTTTTTCTTCGCGCACGATCAGTCCGGGCATGAGATGATCCTTTCGGACAATCCGAACGGGCACAAGGACTGTCCTTTCGAAACGAAGCTCGAGTACATTCCGGAGGCGGGCAAGAAGGGGCACATCATTTCCTGGGAGACGAGTGAGGAATTGAGACCGGGGGCGTTCTCGCAACGGGATCACAATTTTCAGCTTCCGTCGAAGATGTTGGATGTGATGGAGGTGTCCACGGTGCAGATCGGGGACAACTCCAACCTCGAGATCTACGACTACCCGGGCGAGTATGCGCAACTTTTCCAGGAGCCCGAAGCGCGTCTGGGCGATGTAGAGAAAGAAGGCGAGCGGATCGTTCGCATACGGATGGAGCAGGAAGAGGCGGCTCACAATGTATCGGCGGGATCGACGCAGTTCGGCGTGCTGGTGTCGGGCCACACCTTCGAACTGCAGAAGCACTTCAACAAAGCCCTGAACGCGAAGTACGTAGTGACGTCGGTGCAACACACGGCGGAACAGACGCCAACCTACGACGCCGATACGAAGGTGCCCCGGCCCTACGCGGCGAATTTCACGTGCATACCGCACAAGATCCCGTTCCGGCCGGCGCGGCGAACGCCGAAGCCCTTTGTGCGGGGTCCGCAAACGGCGGTGGTGGTGGGACCTCCCGGAGAGGAGATCTTCGTCGACAAGTTCGGCCGTGTGAAAGTCCAGTTTTTCTGGGACCGGCTGGGCAACGGCGACGACAAGAGCACGTGTTTCATCCGTGTGGCGACGCCATGGGCGGGGCAGCAGTGGGGCATGGTGCACATTCCACGCGTGGGGCAAGAGGTGGTGGTGGACTTCCTCGAGGGCGATCCGGATCAGCCGCTGATCACCAACAGTGTCTACAACGCCGACAACCTGCCGCCCTACGATCTGCCGGCCAACAAGACCCAGAGCGGGGTGAAGACGCGGAGTTCGAAAGGGGGCAGCGGAGCCAACTTCAACGAGATCCGGTTCGAGGATAAAAAGGGCAAGGAAGAGATTCACGTCCACGCGGAGCGGAATCTGTCAACGACGGTGGAGGCGAGCGAGAGCCGGAGCGTGGGCGGATCGCGGTCGACGACGATCCACAAGGACGATAAGTTGACTGTGGAAGAAGGCAATTACGAAGTCAAGGTGCTGAAGAAGGACCACACCTTCATGGTGGCGATGGGCAACCACCAAACGACGGTGACCAAGGGAAACACGGAACGCAAGACGCCTCTTGGGAAGGAAGACGTGATGGCCAAGGAAGTGCAGATCCTTGCGCTGACGGGCATCAAGATCATTTGCGGGGCGAGCAGCATCAACATGACGCCGGCTTCGATCACGATCACCAGCCCGGTGATCAAGCTGAACTGCTAGGGAGGCACCGATGCAACCTTCTTCGCGGGTAGGAGATATGCATGTTTGTCCGATGGTGACGCCGGGCACGCCGCCGGTGCCCCACGTCGGAGGCCCGGTGCTGCCGCCGTGTTTCGTAACGGTGATGACGATGGGGCCGCCGGACGCGCGAATCATGGATATGTGCACGTGCGTGGGTCCGCCGGATCCGATCTCACAGGGATCGTCGACGGTGCTGGTGGGAGGGATGCCAACGAGCCGGATGGGAGATGCGACCTCACACGGTGGGGCGTTGGTGGTGGGTGCTCCGACGGTGCTGGTGGGTGGTCCGCCGGTGACACTGGCGGTGGCGCCGGGACAGACGCCGGCATTCGTGGCGGCTCTGCAGGCGGCGTTGTCGACGATTCTGCCGACGCGGTCCGGCGTGGAGTGGCTGCGGCAGATGGGGGTGAACGGAAGAACGGTGACGTTCCAGGAGACCGCCACCGCCAACGGTTTCTGCACGCCGGCCAATGGCGCCAATGCGGGGAACGGAACCGGCACCAACAGCACGATCGACTGGAATCCGACTCACAACGTGACCGATTCGGGACTGCCGGGGGCGCAAGGCACGCCGGGGGCGAACGTGATTCTGGCGCATGAGATGGTGCACGCGCTGCACAACGCCAATGGGAACGAGAGCAACGGGCCGAACGACAACTTTCCGGGACAATCGGGGACTTCGGCGCGAAACGAGGAGCGGAGCACGGTGGGCACGGGTGGGTCCCCAATCAACACGCCGACGGGTCCGCAGGCGAATCCGCCCGACTACAGCGGCAACGTACCGACGGAGAATTCGTTCCGGGACGATCTGGGAATACCCCGCCGGCCGACCTACTATCCGTCGAATTGGCCTGGCGGACCGCCATGGTAGGAGTGCTGCCGCGGCGGCAGTGGCTGACGGCGGCCCTTCAGGCGGGTCTGCTGTACTGCCAGCGGCGCGAGCCAGGGACAGGGAAACAAGGACGGCAACCGATGGGCGCAATACAACTCCAGACGAATTTCGCGATCGAGGCAGGGAAGCTGGTGATCCGGTACCAGGTGACCAACCAGGATTCTCGTGACGCATATCTGCTGAACCGGCTCTACCGGACAACGCCGGAGTGGATGTTCACGCCCGATGTCGTGTACATACAGCCCAATCCGGAAACGGGCGAAGTCTGGTTCTATAAGAAGCTGGCGGACCTTCCGCCGCGGCCGAACCCGACGGGGCCGGTGGCGCCGTATGTGTCGCCGGTGCGTGCGGGAGGAGTGTTTCGCGAGAAGATCGTGCTGGGGTTGCCGGTGCAGCCGTGGGAGGAGTATCGGGAGTACAAGCCGGTGGAGAATCATGGCCCGCGGATGTATTCGTATGCGCGGTTTTCGGTGGGGTACTACTGGCGGCCGGAGGGCACGGTGGAACAGGAGCGGTCCATTCAGGGGACTGAGGTGGTGTTTCCGGTGACACCACCGGGGTCCGCGATCGAATTCGGTCTGGCCGAATCGGAGCGGGTGCGGATCGATTTGCCGGTAGCGGAGACGGTGATACCGGAGGGACGGTAGAAGCCATGGATGTGGTACTGACATCGCCGGATCTGGGCGGAATTTACAGGGACAATCGCCGCTGGGCGCAGCAGTTCGTGGATCACGATCCGGAAAATCGAAGCCTGATCGAGGTGAACACGGCCGAGGATGCGGTGACGGCGACCGAACGGGCGGCGCTGGCGGCGGGGCGCACCGGGAAAGTGATTTATGCGGTGGGGCACGGTGGGGGATCGGACGCCGAAGGGGAGGGAGGCGATCAGGCCGGGCAGGCCGATTTCGCGCCGCGGCTTCGATTGCGGGTCACGCAGTTCGTGGTGTTTTACGATGTGACGACGGCGTGGCATGGCAGCTCGATCGCGGACATGGAGACTGAGCTGTCGGCCGCGCAGGCGATCCGCAGATCCTCGCGGCGGGAGGCAGCGATCCGTACGTGGTACGGGCAGTATTTCGTGGACGATCCGGATGCCCCGGCGGCGGAGAGGCGGGCATTGCGGCGGATCGCGGTGCGCAGCGTATCGGGGCGGGCAACAGCGCAGGGATTTTATGACCGGATCGTGGCGGCGTTCCAGGCGAACCCGGTGTCGCGGGTGGTGCTGCTGACGTGCAACGTGGCGAATGCGGAGGCGTTCGTGGACGAGATGGCGTCGGACTTCGGCGTCCAGGTGCAGGCGTACCGGCGGAAGGTGATATCGACGACGCGTGCGCCGATCCGGATGTTTCTGGAAGGCGATGCGGAGGGGGAGGGAACCAACACGGCGCGATCGACGCACGAGATTCCGAACTCCGATATTTATGTGGGCCGGCCGATGGCCGCAGTGAGGCTGCCGGAAAGACGCCCGACGGTTCCGCCCGTCTCGGAAGAGGAGTGACGCACGCCGCCACGCATGTAGAATGGAGGGAACGCTGGTAACGTAGTGACAGCAAAAGAAATCCGAAAGACGGCGCATTCCCGGCAGGCCCATGAAAACTAAAGCAACCTCGACGATCACTCTCGATCAACTGGCCGATCTGCGCGAGCAGACCGATCGCGTATCGGAGCATCTGGCGCAACGTTTGCGCGGGCACTTGAACGCACTGGCGCCGATTCTGGCTCCGCGGCGCGTATTTGGGAAGTATGTGGGATCGAAGGAGGCAGTGGCGCGCGCCGATGACGCCTATGCCCAATTGACCGAGCGCTACAAAATGGCATGCGGCAAACCGTTCGATTTGCGGAGCGATTTGGACGACGACGCGTTGTCCGCGATGGAGCACGGGATGGAGATCTATCCGTGCGAGTACGCCCATGACATCGAGGGGAAGCAGATCGCGATCTCGCAGCCGTTCCAGTGGTGGCTGACATTCCGGTCCGACTACACGCCGGCGGAGATGCGGAATCTGTTGGGAGGCAAGGGCGAGCGGCGGGTGTCGGCGATGCGGCAGTTCGTGGTGAATGCGCTGGCGGCACAGATCGTGCTGGATCGCGCGGCGGGCGCGAGAGGGCTACTGGAGGATCTGCGTTACAGCATCGCGCAAGAGACGCCGATCGGATTGGGGAAGCTGCCGATGGTGGTGGTGCGATCGCCATTGACGTCAATGCGGCCGCCGGACAACCTGATACAGACGGCGACGCGATTTTCCGGCGTGGCGGCGTTCATCGAACTGATCGACGCGGCGGCGGTGAGCGAAGTGGTGGATCCATTCCGCGCCGGCGTCCAGGAAATGATGGGAGCGGCGAAATAGGGCTTCTATGAAATCGCTGTCGCGCATCGTCTGGCAAGAAGGGATGCATCTGGCGCCCCATCATTTCCAGGCGCAGAGCCGATTCGTGGAGGACTCGATCCAGTTCGCCGCGTCGGCATTGTGGTTCCGGCCTTACGGATTGTCGGCGTGCGAGATGGATTCGGAAGCGCTGAAAAACGGCACGGTGCGCGTGATCCACGCGGCGGGCGTGCTGCCGGATGGACTTTCGTTCCATATCCCGGATTCCGATGCGATTCCGCCGGCCAGGCAGATCGGCGAGGCGTTCTCGCCGGCGCGGGACGAGCACCTGTTGCTGCTGGCGATTCCGAAGCGATCCCCCGATGCGCCGAACTTTCGTTTGGACCCGGCGACAACCGTGCCGGATGCGCGCTTCGTCGCCGAGACGTGCGTGCTGCGGGACGAGACCAATGGACGGGACGAGCGTCCGGTGCGGATCGGGCGAAAGAATTTCCGGCTGCTGCTCGACAGCGAAGTGGATGAGCGGATGACCACGCTGCCGTTGGCGCGTATTCGCCGCGACGGCAGCGGGCGATTCGCCTACGACGAGAGCTACATCCCGCCGTGCCTGGATATCGCCGCGAGCGGGCATTTGCTGCTGTTGATCCGCAACCTGATCGGGGCGCTGGATGAGAAGAGTTCGCTGCTGGCGGCGGCGTTCAAGCAGGATGCGCAGGCGTTGGCGGATCAGGTGAGGCGGGATCTGGCGTCGTTCTGGTTTCTGCATACCATCCATTCAAGCCTGGGGCTGCTGCGGCATTTGTCGCTGACGCGGCGCGGGCATCCGGAGGAACTGTATCGAGAGTTGTCGCGGCTGGCGGGAGCGTTGTGTTCGTTTTCCACGCAAACCCATCCGCGGGATCTACCGCTGTACGATCATCAGCAGCTGAGCGAATGTTTCCACGCGCTGGAAAAACACATCCGGGTGCATCTGGATTTGGTGGTGCCCACCAACTGCGTGGTGATTCCGCTGGAACCGGTGGAGCCCTACTTCTGGGCGGCCGAGATCAAGGACCCGCGTTTGATCGACCGGTCGCGGTGGATGCTCGGCATCCAGAGCGCGGCGGGCGAAGCGCGTGTGATCGTGGGAACGCCAAAGCTGGCGAAACTGTGTTCCGAGGCGTTCGTGCGGGAACTGGTGCGGCGCGCGGTGCCTGGGCTCCCGTTGACGCATCTGCCGGTGCCGCCGCCGCAAGTCCCGGCGCGTGTGGAATCGCAGTATTTCGGCATCACCAAGGCCGGGCCCTGCTGGGAGCATATCGTCCAGACGCGGCGAGTGGGAATCTATGTGCCGGGCGAGTTGCCGGCGCCACAAATGGAGCTAGTGGTTCTGCTGGAAAGCTGAGAATCGATGCAGCCCGCATATACGAATCTGACGCCGCCACGATCGGACCGCCTGGCGATCGTGTTTCAAGAGCTACTGACGGTGATCGTGCGCGTCCGCGCAGACCGGCAGCCGATCCAGCAAGTGGATCATTTCCGCAATCAGGTGAGGAACGCGTTGCTGGCGGCGCAGGAAGAAGCGGTGCGGGCCGGCTATGCGCGGGACCAGGCATTCCGTGCGGCGCAGGCCGTGACGGCGTTTCTGGACGAGACGGTGCTGAACTCGCCGAACGCGGCGTACCGGGATTGGGCGCGGCAGCCGTTGGGGCCGGAGTTTTTCCAGCAGCACGTGGCGGGCGAAGTATTCTTTCTGAATATCCGGGATCTGTTGGGCGGAGAGGATTCCGAGCAGGCGGCGGATCTGCTCGAGGTGTATCTGCAGTGCCTGCTGCTCGGGTATCGAGGACGGTTCGGCGGCCGCGAGGGAGACGTGCGTGCGATCACGGACCGGATCATGGAAAAGATCGCGAGGATCCGGGGCGCGTCACCGTGGCTGGTGCCTTACTGGATGCCGGCCGGTGAGACGGCGCCGCGGGAATCGAACATCTGGAACCGGCGTCTGCAATGGATCGCGGTGGGAAGCGCGGGTCTGTTGGTGTTGAGTCTGGCGGTTTACTTCCTGTTACTACGGTCGAGCGTGGCGTCGATCACGGCTTCGACCGGAGTAACGCAGCCGGGGATTTTCGCATGCTGACCTATGTGGTAGCGGGGCTGGCGTTTCTGGTCTACGCCTTGCTGGTGTGGCTACTCACGGGCCGGTCCTCGATGACGGGGAGCGACCTGATGCTGTTGCGCATCGGGTTGTGGGTGATCGGGCTGGCGATCACGATCGTGACGGTGTTTCTGATTTTGCGGCGAAGGAAGCGCGCTCCCGCGGCGGCCTCCGACGCTCCGGAAGAGATTTCGTTCCTCGTGCGTGGAGCGAATCAGCGCCTCGCAGCGTCTTCCAAGCTGCGTCACGGCGCGGGCAACGTGGCGGATCTTCCGCTGGTGCTTCTGCTCGGCGAGACAGGGTCCACAAAGACGAGCGTGGTGGTGAATTCGGGTCTGCAGCCGGAATTGCTCGCGGGGAGTGACCGGACCGATGCGGGGCAGATTCCGCCGACGCGGAGCGCCAATCTATGGCTGGGCGCGGGCTGCGTGGTGGTGGAAGCGGCGGGAACGATATTGAATGCCGAGGCGCTACGCGGGTTGGCGGACCAGATCCGTCCGGCGCGCGCGGCAAGTGTGTTCGGAAAACGTCAGCCGCCGCGGGCGGTGGTGATCTGCCTGGACGCGGAAGCGTTGACGCGTCCGGATGCGGCGACGGCGCTGCCGGCGATGGGGAAGAAGTTCAACGCGCTGCTGGGCGCGATTGCGCAGGCATGGGGATCGCGGCTGCCGGTGTACGCGCTGTTCACGCGCATGGACCGCATCCCGTACTTTGCCGATTTCGTGCGTCCGCTTACGCGCGAGGAAGCCACGCAGGTGTTCGGCATGACGCTGCCGATGCAGGCGACGGCCGGGGCGGGCATCTACAACCAGGAGCAAACCGCGCAACTGAACTCGGTTTGGGAGACGCTGTTTTCGGGCCTGGCGGGAAAGCGGTCCGAGCATTTACGGCGGGAGAACGATCCGTCTCTGACGCCGAACGTGTATGAGTTTCCGCGGGAGTTCCGGAAGCGGCGCGACAACGCGGTGCGGTGTCTGCTCGAGATCGGACGGCCGAGCCAATTGCGGACAAGCCCGTTTTTGCGCGGGGTGTACTTCACCGGGGTGCGTCCGGTGGTGCTGGAGGACCGGTCCGGAGCGGCGCCGCGGCGGGTTCCGCAATGGGTATTCCTCGAGAAGTTCTTCAGCGAAGCGCTGCTCGGGGACCGTGCGGCGTTGAACGCCAGCGGCGCCAATCAGGAAGCGGGGCTGGTGCAGCGGGTTTTGCTGGGTACGGCGGCGGCGGCGTGCCTGCTTTGGTTCGGCGGCGCCACGTTCTCCTATCTCAACAACCGGGCGATGATCGGCGAAGCGCGCGACGCGGCGGCGTCATTGGCGGCGGTGAAGACGGCGCAGGGGCAAGCGGCGTCGATCGACGCGCTGCAGCGGCTGGAGCGGCTGCGGGAGCCGGCGGCCAATGTGACGGCGTGGCAGGCGGATCGGCCGCCGATGTCGCACCGTTGGGGCGTGTATCCGGGGCTTCCGATGCACGATGCGATCCGGAACGCCTATTGCCTGAGCGCGCGAAACGTGGTGTTGGGCGATATTCAGGAGCAGTTGGTGCGGCGATTGCGGTCCGTGCCACAAACGCCGGGTCCGCGAGACGACTATGACCGGCCGTACAGCTACCTGAAGGCGTACCTGATGACCACGCGGCATCCCGACAAAGCCGATCCGGCGTACCTGACGCGCGTGCTGACCGAACTGTGGGCGTCGCGGCCGGATTTGGCGCCCGATCAGGTCCGGCTGGCGCGCGAACAGTTTCGCTTCTACAGTTCCGGGCGCAAGGATAACTTTTGCCCGGCGCGGCCGGACGAAGACGCGATCCGGCAAACGCAGGCCTACCTGTGGCAGTTCAAGCTGGTGGATCGTGTGTACCGGAACATGATCGACGATGTCTCCCAGCAGGGTCCGCCGGTACGGTTCCAGGATCCGGCGGGGGCGGTATCGGATCCGCGGGAGGTGTCGCACGCATTCACGGCGCCCGGGTATGTGCGGATGCAGGCGGCGATCCAAAAAGCGCCGGACTATGTGAATCGCGAACCTTGGGTGCTGGGCGAAGGCCAAGTGGTTAGCAACGCGTCTCCGGGTGAGATCATTTCGCAACTGCGGGATCGCTACCAAGCCGATTTCGTGGAGCAGTGGAACCAGTTCCTGGAGGCGGGCAGGGTGGAGCGGTATGGGAGTTTCAACGACGCGGCGGCGAAGCTGAACGCCACGGCGTCGCCGGGATCGCCACTTTTGCGGCTGTTTTGCCTGATTTCCACCAATACGGATGTGGACAATCCTTCGATCAAGAAGGCGTTCGAAGCGGTGCAGGGGCTGACGGCTCCGGCGGCTTGCGCATCCGCTCCGATCGGGCCGAACAATCAGGAATACATGCAGCAGATGGCCGCCTTGAAGGTGGGCGTGGACCGGATTGTCAATTCGGCCAATCGCGACGCCGAGCGATTGGGAGAGGCCGATATGGCCAAGACGGCGGCGATGACGACGGCGCAGAAACTGAACCTTCCGGCAAAGGCGTCGCAGCTTTTGCAGGATCCGATCCTTTACGTGGAGTCAATGATGAAGGGCGTGCCGGTGGCCTCGTTGAACGGCAAGGGTGCGGCGTTTTGCCGGGAACTTTCGCCGGTGTTGTCGCGTTATCCGTTCAGCGCACGGTCCGGAACGCCGGTGCGTCCCGACGAGCTGGCGGCAATCTTCCAGCCGGGCACGGGACGGATCTTCACGTTCTATCAGGAAGGGCTGCAGGACTTGCTGACTCCCGTCGGGCAGCGGTACTCGGCGAAGACGGATGGCCCGGTGCGGGTAAATCCGGGCTTTGTTGCGTTCTACAACAAGGCGACGGCAATCGGGAACATGTTCTTTCCGGCCGGGGCGATGGCGCCTAAGGTGAGCTATGCACTGCAGGTGATTCCGAGCGCGGACATCGAAGAGGTGAATCTGCAGATGGACCAACAGTCGCTGAAGGGGTCCGGGAAGGGCGGGCGCGCGGAGTTCTCGTGGCCGGATGGAGGCGGCGGGGTCCGGCTGCGTGCGCGGGCGAAGGATCTTTCGCCTGCCGAGATGGTTGTGAGCGGGGGCGTTTGGAGCGTGGTGCAGTTTTTCGGGCGGGCAGACCGGGTGAGCGGACAGGGATCGCAGGCAACGCTCGAGTACGATTTGCGGAACACGACTTCGTTCGGGAAGGTGACGTCGGAAGAGCGGACGGTTCCACTGCGGCTGCAGTTGGACATGAAGGGTGCTCCGTCGTCTTTGCTGCCGCGGGATCTGCAGTTGACCTGCGTGGGGACGATCGCGCGGTAGGGTTCCGTGCGGCGGCGTTTACAGCAGGCGGCGGACGCGACGGCGGTACTGCTCGTAGGCTTGCGGGTAGCGGCGGGCGAGGTCTCTTTCTTCGAAAACGGTGGCCAGCAGGATGTAGACGGTGAGCACAGCGGAGAACAGGAGATGCCCTTGCGACATCTCCGGCGTCGCCCAGAGCAGTAGGATCACACCGAGCATCATCGGGTGGCGGGACCAGCGGTAGGGCCCTGGAGCGCGGAACGGCGGCGGTTCATAGGTCCTGCCGCGAAGAAACGCCCATGCTTGTTTGAATCCGAAGGTATCCCAGTGGTCCATGGCGAGTGAGGACCAAACGACGAGGATGGCGCCGGCGAGTGAGAGCAGCGCGGGGGGCCATCGTGCGCTCTCCATCCGCCAGACGAGCTCGGGAATCGGTTCCCAGAACCGGAAGATCGCGGCCAGCGCGATGCAGGACGCGAGCATGTAGGTAGTCCGTTCGACGGGCCACGGCAGAAGCCGCTTCCAACCCTTACGCGCCATCAGGCTGTGCTGCAGACCGAACGCGGCGAGCAGGACAAGATCGACCACGGCGGCTTCGCGGGCCGGAATCTGGAGCCCCGAGTCAATGGTGGAGAAGACATACCGGTTGGCGATGAAACCACCGAACCAGACGATGGTAATCAGGAACAAGAAATACACCACCGCCCAGTAGAGGAAGGCAGCGACGCGGAGGGCGGTCATTGCGGGTGGCTCCAGTCATTATCGAGCAGCCAGCGAACGACGCCGGCGTACAGGGCGCGTTTGGGAGGGGGCAGTTCGACTCCGCTGGACTCGAGGAGCGCGAGGGTGCGGGTGTTATCGAACTCCTGCCGGATGGCCAGGTGCGGCAGGTAGGAATCGAGGGCACGCAGCAACTGGTTCATGGAGAACGATCCATCGCGGCGCATGCGGATGAGAAACTCATCCCATTCGGCAAGCGTGACACGGCGGGGCGCGCGGAAGGGCATCCATTTCTGAGCGCGGGGATGATGCGCGAACAGGCGCTGCGTTTCGCTCACGAGCTCAGTGGCGGTGAGGCTGTGGGCAGGGCCGGCGCAGACGTGGAAGACGGCGCCGGCTTCGAAGTGATGGGTGATCAAGGCGGCGACGGCGCGCGCGGCCCAGTCGCTGGCGATGAGGTCCGCCACCGCTTCCGAATCGAAGGGAATCTGCGGCACCTGCATGCGGGGGAACAGACGCAGGAGCTGGTGCGCGTAGCCGAAGCGACGGACGGCGCCGGTTCGCGAGTCCCCGAGGACGGTGCTGAGGCGGGCGATGGCCACCGGCAGATTCCAGGCGTGGGAGGAGACGAGCAACTCGGCTTCGTAGCGGGAATGCTCGCAGGCGTTGCAGAAGCGGGCGCGATGTTCGACGACTGCCTCGGGCACCAGGCCCTGTGACCGGCCGGCAACATAGGTGGTGCTCAGGTGCAGAAACTTGATGAGGCGGGGCAGGGTGGCGGCGAGGCGGAGCAGATGGTCAGTACCGGAGACGTTGAGGCGGCGGAGCTGGTCGAGCGAAAGCTCGGGATCCTGGCCGCCGGCGGCGTGAATGATTTCGGTGACCGATTGCCGCAGAACGAACCGCTGGCGCTCGCCGATGCCGAGATCGGGCAGAGTGAGGTCGCCTTGTAGAACGGTGATTTGGGGAGTACGGAGGTCAGGGTCAAGGCGTTCGGGATCTCGGACGAGGAGAAAGAAACGCCAGCCGGGACGGAGGGGCAGCATCTGCCGAAGGACTTCGCCGCCGATCCAGCCGGATGCGCCGGTGAGCAGAAGTGCGGCCACGGAATTCGGGTATCAGGCCGTGGGGAAGGGGCTGCGGCGCATCGCGTAGTCGATGGCTTCCTTCGGAACTTCGTACTTGGACCAAGCGCGATTGCCGACGTAGCCGATGTCCTTGACGCCGATGGGGCTGGTGTAAAAGGCGTCGACGGTCATCTTGCGGACCCAATCGAAGAACAGCGCTCCGGCGGCGAGCGGATTCTGGCGATCGGTGGTGTAGCCGGAAAAGCCCTTGTAGTCATCGGAACGGCGGTAGACGAGCTCTTCGTTCCGGCGGGCGCGCTCTTCCTGCTCGGCTTCGACGAGAGTGTCGAGCATGGCTGTCTGCGCGGTTTCCGGGGATTCGACGAAGGTGGTGCCGTGGCGCCGCAGCATTTCCGCGTCGAGCCAAGCGAGGCCGCCGTGGAAGATTTCAGCGAGCTTTTCGTTCTCGCTCGCCAGCAGATCGATGAACTCGGGAGCGCCGGCGTCCACCGCGCTGCCAGACACCTCGTCGGCGGGCACGATCAGGAGCGCGAGCCGCTGAATGGTCTTGTACTCATTGGCCACGAAGGCTTTCGGAGTGTAGGGGCCTCCTTTCTTTTCCGCGGCCGCGGCGTTGTGGACGTGCTGAGCGGCGTCGAGGTCCAGCATTCCGGCCGAGGTGAGTGCGAAAGCGATGGCGCGGATGAGGTCGCGGCGGGTGGTGGGGGACGCGATGGAGACCAACTCAGACATTGCCTTTCCTCATTTCTTCGGCGAGGTAATCGCAAGCCCGCCAGGCGAGCGCGTTGATGGTGAGGGTGGGATTCTTGTCGGGGTTGCCGACGAAGGAAGCGCCGTCCATGACGAACAGATTCCTGGCTTCGTGGGCCTGACAGTAGCCGTTGAGAACGGAATCCTTGGGCGACTTGCCCATGCGGGCGGTGCCCACCTCATGAATGATGGTGCCGGGGATGGAGATGCCGTCGCTTTCGCGCTGTGCGGCGCTGAGCCCGGTGACGCGTCCACCCATGGTTTCGATGATCTGGGCGAAGATCTTCTCCATGTGCCGCGCCTGCTTCCACTCGTAGTCACTCCATTTGAAATGGAAGCGGAGCACGGGGATGCCCCACTGATCGACTACTTGGGGATCGAGTTCGCAATAGCTATGGATATTGGGGATCATCTCGCCGCGACCGGCGAAGCCGACCCCGCAGCCGTAGGAATCGCGGATCTTCTGCTTCATGCCGGCGCCGTACCCGTAGCGTCGCGCCGATCCGTGCATGGAACCAACTTGCGGCATGCCATAGCCGCCGCCGATTTCGATGTGATAGCCGCGCGGGAAATCGAGCTTGTCGTGTTTGTCCCAGAGCCACCAGGGCATATAGAGGTGGGCGCCGCCGGCGCCGTCGGTATCGTAGTGCGGCATGCCCTCCATGGCTGGAACGTAGCCACTCAATCCGAACCCGACCGTGTCCATGAGATAGCGGCCCACCAGGCCCGATCCGTTGGCCAAGCCGTTGGGGAAAACTTTCGATTTCGAATTGAGCAGAATGCGGGCCGATTCGCATGCGCTGGCGGCGAGGATGATGCTGCGTCCGCGGATGACCTTGTGTTCGCGGGTGCGTTTGTCGACGTAGAGCACGCCGGTGGGCTTGCCAGAGGAATCGGTGAGGACCTCGCGCGCCATCGCCATATCGAGCACGGTAAGCTTGCCGGTCTTCATGGCGGGAAAGATCTGCACCTGGCTCGACGAGTAGTTGGACGCGGTGACACATCCGCGCCCGCACTGTCCGCAGTAGTGGCACGGCGGGCGTCCGTTGATGCCCTTGGTGATCACGGCGCGGCGATTGGGGATGCATGGAATGCCGAGCTTGTCGCAAGCGCTCTTGATGAGAAGCTCATGGACTTTGGGCGGCGGCGGAGTGTGGAACTTACCGTCCGGCGCGCTACGGATGCCGTGGCTCGATCCGACGACGCCGATGAACTCCTCGGCCTTGTCGTAGTAGGGCGCGATGTCGTCGTAGGTGATGGGCCAGTCAAAGCCCAGGCCGTCTTTGGTGTAAGGCGCAAAATCGTAGTCGGCGAAGCGGAACGACATGCGGCCGTAGTGGTTGGTGCGTCCGCCGACGATGCGGGAGCGAAACCATTCGAACTGGCTTCCCGGGGCGACGGTGTAGGGCTCGCCTTCCAGTTGCCATCCGCCGCTGGTGGTGGAGAAAAAGCCGAATGGCTTGCCTTGGCCGAAGTAGTACTTGCCGCCTTCGTCGGCGCCGCGATGATCGTAGTCATACGGCCACTTGTGTTCCTTGTACTCTTTGGCAACGTCGAGCATGGGGCCGGCTTCCAGGAGCGCGACGCGAATGCCTTTGGCAGTGAGAACGTGGGCGGCGGTGCCTCCGCCCGCGCCCGAGCCTACGACGACCGCATCATAGACTTCGGATTTGGGTTGAACTTGCGCCATACGGTTCCTTTATTGAACCATACGGGAGCGGTGTGGGTGGCGCTCACACAGACGAGCGCGTGAACATACCGAACCAGAAGGCTTTGCCGGCGGGGAGCGGTTGATGCATCCCGTTGTCGAGCACAAAGCCGCGGTCCGCCAGCGTGTCGCAGAAATGGGAGGGCTCGACGAGCCGGAAGTCCGCACTGAGCGCCTGAAGCGATGCGAATGGCGTGGCGCTCACGTTCGGGTGGGAGCCGGAGGCAACCTGCAGCACGACAGAAAGGCGACCGGCGGGTTGCACCAGGGCGATCGCGTTGTCGAGGCACTGGCGCGTTCCGGCATGTTCGAAAATGAGTGCTGCGTGCACGAGTTCCACGGGGGGAATTTCGAGGCGGGCATTGGCCAAGTCGACACGATGAAGTTCCAGGCCAGGGAGATTCGGGTAGCGGCGCGCAACGGCATCGAGGTACTGCGGGTGAATGTCGATTCCAACAATGCGATCCAGGGGGCGATCCAAGGGGCGAATGGCGCGAGCGGGATCGAGCGCGGAGAGGCCGTTGCCGCCAGCCACACCGAGGATCGCGACCGAGCGTGGCTTGGCAAGCTCCAGGGCCATCGCAAATAATGCCGCGAGGGCTCCCAGTTGGGCGACTTCGGGCGCATTCATGTGGCCCTCATAGTCATCCAGCGGGACGCCGAGCCAGGGACTCTCCATCGCACCCAGCTTAGCCTTAGCCTGTCTTTCGCAGTCGGCGGGCGCCGGGAATCAGCGGCAAGGCGACGGCTACTTCTTGCGATCGGGCATTTCCGGCAGCAGGGACATGCCGAAGAAGTGGAGCAGGCTCCACTCCACGCGTCCGCCGAAGCCGGTGTTTTCACGGAAGCGGGAGGGGAGGTTCCGGACGCTGGATCCCCCCCGTTCACGGCGGACTGTCGCCGGGCGGCACTGCGGCCGCGCCGTCCCTCTTGCGGTTCGCCGGGAAGCGTCGTGGTTCGATGCTTTGGTTTCGGTTCTGTCGATCGGGGTCATGGCACGATGGAGGGTGCACGCAGCTTGCCAGAGTGAAGTTGTTGAAAGCAAAGAGAGCAGGCGGACTCGAGGGCGGACGATGTGTCGGGCGTGCCTGACAGGTTGTCGGCGGGCCTTAGCGTCGAAGCGTGGCGAGTTGTTTCTGCAACTGTCCGGCCCGCGTGTTGAGCGTCCGGAGTTGGCGAAGATCCTCGTCGGCCTGCGCGATGGCGCTCTGAATGCGGGATAGATAGTTACCGCCCGGATTGGCCGGGTCCGTGGACGCATCCACCCGCAGTGTGAAGGCGCGAAATTGATCGGTGGCTTCGCGATAGCGCCGCAGAATGTCGGTAATGTAGGATTCGCGGCGCCGCGCGACGTCTTCCATTTCCGTAACCAGGGCGTCCAACCGGGTGAGCTTCTGGCTGGCTTCCTCGCTCTTGCGCCGGAGTTCGCGATTGCCCTCTTCCACCTGAGCGACGCGGCTGTTGCGGGACTGCGCCTCCGATTGCAGGGCCTGGGTGAGTCTGGTGGACGCTTCGAGCCGTTCGCGAATTTCGCTCAGCTCGGCGGCCATCTGTTCGCGCTGGGTAAGGAGGTCCGCGGCGCGGCTTTCGGCGGTGAGCAGCTTTTCTCGCAACTCGGCGAGGGCGGCTTCGGCGGCGCTGAGCTTCTGGCTCTTCTCATCCAGCATGCGGACCAGTTCGGCGCGGGTAACCGGATCGTCCGGGGCTTGTACCTTGGGGCGTGAGACGGGAGTGGGCGGCGCGATTCCGGCGGGCTCCGGCGGGGCAGCACTTTCGGCCAGGCGGTCCTGTTCGGCGGCCGCCAATTTGCCGCGCAACTCGAGAACGAGTTGCTTTTCGCGGCCGAGTTCGGCGGACAAGTTCGCGGCGCGTTGACGGTCCTGCCAGTAAAGAAAAAGGCCTGCGCCCAATCCAGCGGCGAAGGCGATCAGAACTGGCCAGCGTTTACCCATTTCCAGTTGTTCTCCGGTGCTGGTGGTTCTCCAACTACCTCTTCTCCAACTCAAACCGGGTTCGATGACGGAGCACGAGCCCCTTGGCCGAGAGAATGACTTCCAGGGGGCCGGACCCAGCTTTCGCCGGTAATTGTATCTCAGCCGACTGATGCGCGAGGATGCGTGCCATTGCGCCGCCGATGGCGCCGGGCACATCGGCAGGCGTACGGCAATACTGTGTGGCGCCTCCGGTGGCGGCCGCGATGTCGATGAGGCCGGTCTGGTAGGCTTCGTTCAGCCGGTCATTGCGATAGGCCAGATGCACGATAAACAAGGGCGCCTGGGTGCGGGCGAGTTTTCCGAGGATCTTGCCGATCTGCTCTTTCACGAGGCCCTCCGGGAAGCGGCGGCTCATGTCGCGCGAGTCACTCGAGTTCACCACGGGATTGGTGTAATCGGCGCGATAGTTTTGAATGCTGCTATCGGTGACGTAGAGCACGGCTACGCGGACGTTGGCTTTGCGCAGGATTCCATCGGCCAGATTCACCGTCGTTTCCACGGTATCCAGCAGACCGGCGAAGCCGTTGACGGGAACCGCACGAATGGCCTCGGCGAGTTTGTCCGGCGCGGATCCGGGATCGGCGATCACCGAGAGACCATCCTGCGCGCGCATTACGCCCACTTCGACATTCGCCGGCAGGCGGTTCCATTGTTCAATCAGCGCTTCCCGGGCTGGATCGGCCAGCGAGAGGTCTCCGGTGAGGTCGAGCACGGTGAGCAGCAGCAAATCGTCATCCGGCGATAGTAGCTTCGCTATCGGAGTGGGCTTTCCATTGAGGGTGGCGGTGAGCGCTTCCTTGGATGCCTCGCGCGCCTGTTCCGGCCAGAAGGGCACGTGAATGGCTGTTGGTCCGGCTGACTTGTTGACCTTGGGAGGGGGCGGAGCAGCACCGGCTATGGCCGTGAGAATCGCAACCGAGACCATCGCGGCGACGATGGGATTCCGGGCCGCTGGAAGGCGAATGGCCGCCGGCGGCTGAGAGGGCCAGTGCGTTCCGCGCGAGTTCCTCAAAAGCGCACAAGCCGCCGGGCGCGACGCCGATCCTGGAGAGAAACTCGCGCATTCCAAAGCGCCCGGCGTGCCTGTTGTGCGCGAGTTCCTCAAAAGCTGAACCTCAGACCGAGTTGTATGATCCGCCCTCCCGTAGAGCCTACAATCTTGCCGGCGTTGACGTTGGGCGCCGCCGCGGAACCGATGACCATGTCCGGATCGTTCCAGACGGCGTGGTTCACGAAGTTGAGTCCGACGGCGCTGAACTCAAGGCTTTGCTCGGCGGTCAACGGGAAGCGCTTGTTGAGGGAAAGGTCATGGTTCTGGTTTCCGGGAAGGCGGAGCGAAGGATGGGTGCGCGCGGCGTCGCCGATGGTGAAATCGGCTGGCTGGGTGAAGGCGGCGGGATTGAACCAAAGGTCAGGACCGGGGCTCGCCACGGCGGGATCCACGCCGGGTACTGTGCTGACGCGCAGGGCGTCCACCACGCCGCCGGTGTTGTTGAATTGGGGCCTAGGCGCCACGGGCGCGCCGCTGGCCACCGTGGTGACGCCGCTTACCGACCATCCCTGGACGAGAAAGCGCAGCCAGTCTCCGTTCTGTAGGAACCGCCTATTGGGACCGAAAGGCAGCTCATAAGCATAGGTGAGTGAGATCCGGTGTGGGCTGTTGCTCGAGGTAAGAGACCACTCGTTGGCGCGATTGTAGTAATCCTGCACTCCGTAGGGTCCGGAGTAATTGTCCATCTGCTTGGAAAAGTCATATCCGGCCGAAAGCGACAGTCCTCCCGAGGTTCGCTTTTCCAGCCGCAAGTATCCGACGTCGCGGCGGTAACGCCCCTCCGGCCACGAACTATAGACCTCGAACTTCTGGTACTGAGGGAACGGGCGGAGGGAGCGGTTGAATTGCAGGTCATTGAGCCGGTCCCGGAACGACAGTGCGTCCAGATGAATGGCGTTCGGATTGGAGCCGGAGTTGCCAAGTAGGAGATTGCGTCCGTCTGCATGGCCGTACCCAAGGGTTAGCGTGATCGATTCCGGCATTTCACGCTCGATGGAAGCCGACATGGATTGATAGGTGGGCTGCCGGCCGGTGGGTTCGATCAGGTCCGCTTGCGTATCGTTGGCGGCTTCGGGCCGAAGATCCGGGAATGTGCGCGAGCCCGTGAGTCCATCGGCTAATTTGACGGCGGGTTCGAGTTGCGGATTCGGCGACACCCAGGTGGGCGTTCCATTGAATGCCTGTGTTCCCCACTGCCCGGAATAGACCGGAATCTGCGAATATGAGCGCGCGTAGGAGGCACGGGCGACCGTTTTCGCACTACCGCGGATGTTCCAGGAAATACCGGCGCTCGGCTCGGCTTTGACCAGGAACGGCTGGAAGCCTCGCCCCTGGCCGTTGCGCCCGGCTACGACGAGAGCGCCAGGGCGGCCGTTGACTGGATTGGTGGCGGAGAGGGAGACAGTCGACTGGCGATCGTATTTCTCGATTCGCGGTCCGCTGGTGTCGAGGTTCATGCCGGCGCTGAGGGTGAGCCCGGGCTGGACTTCCCACTGGTCCCGCAGCGAGACCTGGAATCGAGTGCGCCGGAAATAGGAAGGCGATTGCACGACGCTTTGCTCGGCGTAGTCGGCAAGGCCCAGCAGGAAGCTCGCGAAGGCGTGGCCGGTGTTGACGATTCCGGGCAGACTGGTGAGGCCCGCTGAAAACTGGAAACTACCTGAGGGATACTGCGGCCAGAACGAATTCACCTGTTCGCGGACCAACTGGCCACTTACACGGAACCGGTGCGTCTGCCATCGGGTGGAAAAGCCATCGCTGAGCACGAATGTGTTCCGCGCGGTTCTCGACTGTGGATAGGAACGGCCCATCGACAGATAAGGCTGAAACTGGTAGCGGGGAAACGGAGCCCCATCGGCGCCGAGCAGGGGGAGATTTTCCGAACGGTCCGTGGCGGCTTCGAACGTGACGGTGTTTACGCTGCGCGCCGACAGGGTGAGCACATGTTCGAGCGAGGCGCGGCGGCTGCGCCGGTCCCGTGGCACCGAACCCGGGTTGGCGGCTGTGGGAAACCAAGGCGCGGCGCCGTCGAGCCCATTGGAGAAACTGAGCCCAAAGCCGATGCGATGGCGCTCGCGCATGGTGTGGTCCACGCGGGCGATGATCCCGTCGGCGGCGTTCTGCTCCGGCGCGATGATGAAGAAGTTGTTCCGGAAGAACGGACCCGCGTCAGTGTTGGGCGCCGGGTACTGCTGGAGCTGTTCCTGCGCCAGTTTGTCCAGCCGCGATGCGGGAATCCGGTTCGCGGGAAACGCGGCGCGGTTGAATTGGAGGTTATCGCGCGAGACCGGCTGCGAAGCCGAGAACGCGGGATTGGGGGCGGTACTGGCCGGGTCAAAGATGGGGAGCGGGTTGCCGGCCGCGTCGACGACGTGGGCCCAGTCCCCGGTGCGCTCGAGCAGGGTGGGGATGGTGCGCAGATAGGTGCGCTCGATCTTCTCTCGTACTCCCTCGTAGGTGAAGCTGAAGAAAGTGGCCCTGTCTCCGTTGTACAGCTTCGGGATTACAACCGGTCCTGTGACGTGGAAGCCAAACTGATTGCGGCGCAACAGGCGCTTCTGGCCGCCACGTTGCGCGATTTCGTGTGGGATGGCGTCGAGAAAATCGTTACGAAGATTTTCGTATAGCCGGCCATGCCATCGCGGGCTGGAGCGGGTTTTGCGAGCTGCCCGCGGCGAGTCCGCACGCAAGCCGAGGTTGCGAGTCTGGATCTGAAATTCGCTGACAGCCTTTTCGAGTTCCGACGAACGCGTTGGTTGCGCGGCAGCCGGCATGAGAGCGGCCCACAGAAAAATGGCCAGTCTTGCACTCATACAACCAGTTTAGGGTAGGTGCATCGAATACTCCAGTCTCGATTTGTAGAAGTACTGGAGCGCGGGGATGAGATTTTCGAGATGAGGGAACGACTATGTAGGAGGGGACGACGAATGAAGACATTCGTTTTCCTATAGAGCCCACTGATGTCAGTCGATAGTATGCTTGCGTGCCGGAAGCGTTCGCAGCCGGGCGCAAAGCGAGGCTTGCACCAAGCCATCGCGAACCCCAGAAACATACGCGGCGGGTGAAGTGTGTCCGGACGCGAAGGATCCGGCCCCGGTTGAGAACCGGTTTGAGGCAGACCCCACGGCCTCGTGGGGATTAGTCCCGTGCGACTGGCGCGGGGAATCACAGAGAAAACTTGGGCAGCCATGGGGGTCTCGAGCCGTCATGGATCGCGCAATTGCCTTTGCGCACACCGGGTCCAGTGTGACTGCGCGTGACGATGCGGCACAGATCCGGAGAACACAAACAAGAACGGGAGGGCATGGCATGAGCGTATTGCGTCCAAGGAACCGGCTGGTCAATTTCCGGCTGAGTGAAGACGAATTTGAATTATTGCGAGACTCCTGCGAGCTGTTTGGCGCGCGGAGCATTTCCGATTTTGCGCGGACATCGGTGCTGGAGCGCCTGTCGCAGCGCGACGGCAGCGTGGAAGGGAATAGTCCTGTGGGCAACGCAAGGGGGGAGAACCCCGTGGGTCAGTTGGGAACGAAGGTGGCGGAGTTGGAAATGCGGGTGGGGCAGATCCTGAATCTGCTGCAGGCGACGGCGGAAGAAGCCGAGTCCGGAGTGAGGGCCACAGAGGCGATTGAGATCGACAACGACGAGGTCGGCACGCTAGGGGTGGACAGAAGCGACGGCGGCGCGATCGAGGTCCAGAGAGGCGAGATGGGTTTGGCCGCCGCAGGCCTAGCCGGGGTGCCCGCCATGCACGGACGGGTCTGACCAATCCGCCAGGCGAAGGAAATCAACAGGAGGAGATATGCGCTTACTGATATTGACGGCCATGGTGGCAGCGATGACGGCGATGGCCCAGCAACCGCCGGCACCGGTGCGGGCGAATCTGCCGGTGCAGAAGTTGGGTCCGCACGATTTGATCGAGCTATCGGTGTATGGAGCGCCGGAATTATCGCGCAGCATCCGGGTGAGCGCCGACGGCAAGATCCGTCTGCCGATGTTGAAGCAGGCGATCACGGCGCAGGGCACGTTCCCCGAGCAACTGGAGGCTAACGTGGCCAAAGCGCTCGGAGACGAGCAGCTCCTTGTCGATCCGGTGGTCACGGTGAACATCCTCGAATATGCGAGCCGTCCGATCAGCGTGGCGGGAGCTGTAAAGAAGCCGACGACGTTTCAAGCCGTAGGGGCGACGACGCTGCTCGACGCGTTGACAAGGGCCGAGGGGTTGGGCGAATTGGCCGGCCCCGAGATCCTGGTGACCCGGAAGCAGAAGGGGCCGGATGGGGAGGCGATCAGCCTTGTGCAGCGAATCCCGGTGAAGGGGCTGATCGATGCTGCCGATCCGGAATTGAATGTTGCCTTGGCGGGCGGGGAAGAGATACGCGTTCCGGAGGTGAGCAAGATCTTCGTCGTCGGCAATGTTCGTAAGCCTGGGTCCTACCCGGTGCAGGATGCTTCCGACACGACGGTCCTAAAGATGCTGGCGCTTTCGGAAGGACTGATGCCGTTTGCCAACAAGCAGGCGTTCATCTACCGGAGAGAGTCCGCTTCGGGGGCGAAAAACGAGATTCCGATCGAGTTGAAGAAGATCATGGACCGGAAGTCTCCCGACGTGCCACTACAACCCAACGACATCCTGTATGTGCCAGACAACCGGGGGCGAAGGGTGGGGTTGACGGCACTCGAAAAGATCGTGTCGTTCGGCGCGGCTACGGCGAGCGGCATCCTGATCTGGAAGATGTAGCGTTGGTTCGGTAGCCGCGCGCAACAACCCGCCGCCGGCCCGACCGCGGGCGGAGAGGGTGAGCCGGTCCGGTCGGGCGGATGGCGTCGCCACACAATTCACGCCTACAAGGTCGAGCCCGATCAGAGGAAATTCGAAACGAGGATAGGTATGCCCAAGGAACCAAATAACGCGTTGATGGCGCCGATCGAGCACCGGTTGTCGCCGGTGTTTCCGCCGATGCCGCTGGGGGGATTCGCCCCGCCGGAGGGAGTGGAAGGAGATGCGGCCGCCGTGCCGCTGTCCCACTATCTTTGGATCATCAAGCGGCACCGCTGGAAGATATTTGCGTTCGTGGCCGCTGTCACAGCGGCGACGTGGTTGGTCTCCTCGCGGATTACTCCTGTGTATGAGTCGACTGCCACCGTAGACATCGACCGGCAGTCACCGCAGGGGGTCATCGGGCAGGAGGCGGCGCGGACGGCGCTGAACGACAGCGATCAGTTTCTGGCTACCCAGATCTCGCTGATTCAGTCCGACTCGGTGTTGCGCCCGGTGGCGGAGAAATACAGCCTCCTCGAACATGAAGGGTTCACCGAGGCCGATCGCGGAAACTCACCCACGCGGCAGGAAGATGCTCCGGTGCTGCTGAAGAAGCTCCGCGTCAGCCGCCCGGCGAATACCTATCTGCTGAAGATCAGCTACCGTTCGCCGGATCCCCGGATGGCCGCCAACGTATCCAACGCCGTCGCCCAGTCCTACCTCGAGCACACTTACAATCTGCGCATCCGTTCCTCGGCGAGCCTTTCGTCGTTCATGGAGAAACAACTCGACGAACTGAGAGCGAAGATGGAGCAGTCCTCGGAAGCGCTGATGCGGTTCGAACGCGAACTGAACGTCATCAATCCGGAAGAGAAAACCAACATCCTGTCGGCGCGATTGCTGCAGCTCAATACCGAGTACACCAATGCCCAAGCCGACCGTGTACGCCGGGAATCGGTGCGCAATTCGGTGGCCGGCGGCGCGAGGCAAGCGGTGCAGGCCTCGGGCCAGGCGGAGGAACTGCGCCGACTCGCCGAGCGCCTCAATGAAGCGCGGGAGAAGTTCGTGCAGATCCGGTCGCACTTCGGAGTGAACCACCCCGAGTACCGGAAATCGTCGGCCCAGGTGGCCGAAATCGAACGGGCCATGAACTCGATGCAGACCGACATAGCCAGTCGAGTCGAAGTGGAGTATCAACAGGCGGCTGCGCGTGAGACGATGCTCCAGCGAGCCGTCTCGGAGACCAAGGGCGAATTCGACCGGATCAATTCGCGGTCGTTCGAGTACCAGTCCCTCAAGCGCGAGGCCGAGGCGGACAAGAAGCTCTACGAGGAACTGGTGCGGAAGATCCGGGAAGCGGGGATCAATGCGGGGTTTCAGAATAGCGCGATTCGGCTGGCCGACTACGCCCGGCCGGCGATCCTGCCCGTGTTTCCCAATATTCGCCTGAATGTCCTGATTGCTTTCCTGCTTGCCGCGTTTCTGGCGGTAGGCGGCGCGATCATGAGCGACTTGCTCGACACCACCATCCGCGACCCCGAGCAGGTGAGCCGGGCGTTCAACACGGAGGTGATCGGCACGCTGCCGTCGGTGAAGAGCTGGCGCGGCCGCCTTGGGACCCTTGCTATGCCGGCCTTGCCTTCGGCGGCGGGTGCGCTGACTAAGGCCAAGGATGCGCCCGAGAGCGCGATTACCGGATTCGAGGAGGCGATTCGCACGCTGCGGAATTCGATTCTGCTGTCCGACGTCGACCGGCGCCTGCGCAGCCTGCTGGTGACGAGCGCGTCGCCGAGCGAGGGCAAATCGACCACCGGCGCCCACCTCGCTCTGACCCACGCCGAGCAGGGGAAGCGTACCTTGCTGATCGACGGGGATTTGCGCAAGCCTTCCGTCCACAAGCGGTTCAGCATCAATGCGGCACGGGGCCTGTCGAACGTCCTGGTGGAGGGGTGCGATTGGCGCGAACTCCTGGTGTCGCCGGAAAACCTGCCTGAGTTGCACATCCTGCCGGCCGGACCTCCCTCACGGCGCGCCCCGGACCTGATCGCCCGAGGCATGGAGGAACTGCTCGAACAGGCAGCTCCGGAATACGATCTCGTCATTCTCGATGGACCGCCTCTGCTTGGGTTCGCCGAGCCGCTGCAGATGGCGACCATCGTCGATGGAGTGGTGGTGGTTGCTCGCGCGGGGTCGACCAATCGGAAGTCTGTGGGCACGGTGTTGTCGACGCTTCGCCGCCTGCGGGCGACGGTGGTGGGGGTCGTTCTCAACGAGGTCCATCGGGAGATGAGCGACAGCTACCACTACTACAGCTACTACAGCCGCTACTACCAGCAGCCCAAGAACGTTTAGGACGCCAAAGCCGACGAGGTAATACGAAATGAGAGTCTTGCACCTGGTGCCTTCTCTGGGCATGGGAGGCGCAGAGCGGCAACTGTATCTGCTGTGCCGGGAAACGGAAGGGCGGGTTTCCAACCGCGTGACTGCGATTGCGTCTGAGGGCCGCTGGGCGGCGCCGCTCCGAGAGGCCGGGGTCGAAGTGGAGTGTCTGCACACGCCACTCAAGGACCCCCGGGTGGTGTGGCGGCTAGCGTCGGCGGTCCGGAGAGCGCAGCCGGATGTCGTGCACTGCTGGCTGCCCTCGGCGAATCTGTTGGGTGCGCTGGTGGCGGCGGGGCATCCGGTGGTGGCCTCGGTCCGCAATGTGGACGCCTGGAAGCCGTGGATCTATCGGTTGGCCGACCGGGCCGCAGAGCGGTTTTGGAGCGCGGTGGTAGTGAACTCCTTCGCCGGCGCCGCCCACACACTGTCGCAGGGAGTGGCCGCGGAAAAGGTTCATGTCGTACCCAACGGCATCGAGCCGCGTACTCCTTTGACGAGGTTGCATCGCGCACGGACGACGGTGTGCGCCGCGAGCCGGCTCGTGCCTCAAAAGCGGGTGGATCTGGTTCTCGACGTCGCGCGGGCGTTGCCGGAGGCGGACTTCCTGATAGCCGGGGATGGACCGATGCGCGAGCAACTGGAGCGGGAGGCCGGTGCGAACGTCAAGCTGGTCGGACCGCAGGAGGATCCCGCCTGGCTGTTTGCGAGCTCGGACTTCTTCATCCTGACCTCGGAGCGCGAGGGAACCTCGAACGCATTGCTCGAGGCCATGCAGGCCGGGTGCGTGCCAGTGGCGACGCCCGCCGGAGACAACGCGAGAATCGTCGAGCACGGAGTGTCGGGGTGGATTGGGTCGCCGGACCGGATGGGTCCGGCGATGCGCGAGATGCTCGCGGGCTGGAGTTCAATGAGCGCCGCCGCGCGCCGCGCCGCCGGCCGTTACACGGTTCCGGCCATGGTGGAACGTACGCTTCGGATTTACGAACAGGTGGTGACACATGAAGTCAGCAACACGGATCCTGTACCTGGACTACACCAATAACATCGGACTCGGGGGCGGCCAGCGGAGCCTTTCGCTGTTGGTGCGAAATCTCGACCGGGAGCGGTACGAGCCGCTCATCGCCGCGCCGCCGGGCGAGAGGATGCTCGAGCTGATCGGCGAGGATGTCCGGCGCTTCGAACTCCCTCTCGGCTCCTCGTTCCGCGCTCTATCGCGGGATGAGGCGGGTTGGTCGCGGTTGCCTGCGGCCGCATTCTCGGCGTGGCCGGCGGTGCGCTTGGTCCGGCGTCTGGTGCGGGAGCAACGAGTGGCGCTCATTCACGCCAACAACCTCAAAATGCTTTTGTTGGCTGCGGCGGCCTGTCCCCGTTTACCCCGATTCTGGCATGTCCGAGACATCTTCCCCGCGAAGCCGGCGGTGCAATCCATCCTCGCGATCGCCGCGCGGCTGTCGACGCGCGTAGTGAGCGTATCCCGGGCCGTTGCCTCGCATCTGCCCCCCGGCGTCAAAAACCGTGTGCTGTACAACGCCGTCGATCTGCCCGATCTGCCAGCCCGTCCGCATACGGTCGACTGGGCCGACCGGCCGCCGACAATTGGATTCATCGGGCGGTTGGACCACTGGAAAGGGCTGCCCGTTCTTCTCGACGCCTTCGCCAAGGTGAGGACCCATCACCCGACGGCGCGGCTGCTCGTGGCCGGCGACGGGCCGGAAGCTTCCCGGGTGGTAGGCGAGGGCGTCGAGCGGCTGCCGTTCCAAAAGGATCTGAGCGCCGTTTGGCCTCGCATCGACATCGCCGTCGTGCCGTCGACCGAGCCCGATCCGTTTCCGCGCTCGGTTATCGAGGCGATGTCATGGGGCAAGCCCGTGATCGGAAGCGCCACCGGCGGGATCCCCGAGGCTATCGATCCGGGCGTGACGGGGCTGTTGTTCCGGCCCGGCGATCGGGGCGAACTGGCGTCGCTGCTCAACCGGGTCTTGAGTGATCCCATCGCCCGCGGCGCGATGGGCAGGAACGGTCGCGAACGCTGTGAACGCATGTTCTCGGTCGCCTCGCAAGCCGAGAAGATGGGCCTCATCTACCAGGAGGTGCTCGAGCAGAAGGTGCTCGAGGGCGCCGCACCGGGTTGCGCGGTTGCGTAGGGGGAGAACCAGATGAAATTCGCAATCAGAGACGATGACACCTGCTACTACACCAAACCGGAACAACTCGAACAGGTGTGGGGGCGGATCCTTCCTTATGCTCCGGTGTCGCTCGCAGTGACGCCGTTCGCTTTGCGGGCCGCGCACCTGGGCGATCCGGTCCGTTTCTATCAGGGACCGGACTCGGGCGCGTTGGCGGACAACGGCGATCTGGTCGCCTGGTTGTGCGAGCGTATCGTCGCCGGGCGGGTCTCGGTGATGTGTCATGGCGCGACGCACGAGTACATTCGGACAGGCCCGCGGACCTTGGTGCCCGAGTGTCTCTGGAAGCCGGCCCATCGTATCGGCGAGGAAACCGGGCGGGCCCGCCGCCACCTCGAGCAGACGCTCGCCATTCCGGTAACGGCGTTCGTGCCGCCGGGCAACGGCATCTCACTCGGTTCAATGATGGCCATCCGCCCTCACTTTCGGCGCCTCTTGGCCTCGGTTTCGCTGCGCCGCGTTGCGGAATTTCTTAGTGGAGCCGATGCGGCGGCCCTGGCGGTGCGGCGCGTCTACTTTCAACTGCGGCATGGGATCGTCGATCCTTTCTCCGGGACGCTGGCTGGTCTTCGTCTGCTTCCATCGTTTCCCCTGACGGCCTCGACGAGGTGGCCCGATCTCGAGCGGCAGTTGATGCTGTGCAAGCGCCTGGGAACGAACTTCGTCGCCGGCGTGCACTATTGGGAAATCCGGGGTCCGGTGGCGGACACGCTGCAGAAGCTGCTTGAAAAGGCAGCATCGATCGGATGCCGGTTCTGTTCCTGCGACGAGTTGTTCGCGGAGACGGAAGGGAAACGGACCGCCAGTGTCCGGATACCGCCGGTGACCGGCGGCGCCGCGCGACAGGGCGAAGGGACCCCGGCGCGATGAAGCGGTTTCAGGATTTCGTCACGCAAAACCGCCTGAAGTGTGGGATTGCCACGCACTGGCCGGGAGAGCGCCGTCAGATGGAGTCGATCGGCCGCCGGCACGCCGAGCTCGAGTACGGCAGCAGGGACGATCTGGCGGCCTATCAGATCTCGAGACTGCGCGCTTTGCTCTCGGCCGCGGCCCGATCCCCCTACTATGCCGGCGTGCTGCTCGATAGCGGCGTCGACCCGGCGAAGGCAGACCTGGACGATCTGCGCCGGCTGCCGTTGTTGACTAAGGACACGTTGCGGGAGGCGGGTGAGGCACTGCGCATCGACGGCGCGCTCGAGGTTCGCGAGAACTACAGCGGCGGGTCGACCGGGGTGCCGGTCCGATTTTGGCAGGACCGTGAGTGCCGCATTGAGATGGGCGCGGCGACCAAACGCGCCAACCAACGGGCGGGGGTGTTTCCCGGGGCACGCATGGCTAAATTGTGGGGCGCACCGCAGGACCGGAAACAGATCGAAGGCTGGCGCGGCTCACTCCGGTTGTGGGCCCTGAACATGCGTTACTACGACACCTTCGACATGGGCGCCGAGCGGATGCTGGCCTATCACCGCTCGATGGAAGCCTTCCAGCCCGACTTCATCCAGGCGTACGCCTCCTCGGCCTACATGCTGGCGACCTTCCTGCGCGCGCGGGGGATTCGGCCTACCTACCCGCGCCGCGCCGTGATCTGCTCGGCGGAAAAGCTGTTTCCGCACATGCGCTCGGCGATCGGAAGCGTATTTCCCGCCCCAGTCTTCGATCGCTACGGAAGCCGCGAAGCCTCGGCGATCGGCGCCGAGTGCTCGCTGCACACCGGATTGCATGTGCATATGCCGTCCTATGTGATCGAGACGATCGACCCGCGCACAGGGCGAAATGTGACCGGTGTCCCCGGCGAGATCGTGCTCACCGCACTGTCCAATCTGGCCATGCCGATGATCCGGTACAGGATCGGCGACATGGCCATTTTGAATCGCGAGCGCTGCGGCTGCGGCAGTGTATTTGACCGTCTGGAAGAAATCGTCGGACGCACTTCGGACAACTTCCTGATGCCAGATGGCCGATTGGTCCACGGGGAGTATTTCACGCACGCCTTCTACGGACGCGCTGGGATCGCCCAGTTTCAGTTCGTGCAAGAGCGTGTCGACAAGTTTCTGCTTCGCATCGTGCCCGCGGCCGACTACAGCCCCGGCGTGGCGGATCAACTGGAGAACGAGATGCGCGAGGTTGTGGGCCCGACGGCGGAGTTCCGGGTTGAATTGCGGGAGCAGATTCCGCAGACCGTATCCGGGAAATACCGGTTCACCATCTCGCATGTGGATGTGAATGCCGCCCTCGCCGCGGTTGAGCCCGGAATCGGAGAGGGCGTATGAGCGTCGAACGCAGCAGAAGGGTCGCGGTGGCCGACGTCGGCGAGGCCCGTTACCCGGCTCCGCCCTACAGCCCAGACCGGCGCTTTCCCGAGTACTCCTTCCACGATCTGGCCTACGAGCCAAACGCCGTGTATAGCGGCGTGCGGGACCTACTGGCGGGGCTTGGCCTCGACCGCGAGCGGATCGGCACGCCGGAATGGAATCCACTCGGAGAATGGATCCGGCCAGGCGCCAATGTGCTCATCAAACCGAACCTCGTGCGGCACTATCATCCTTACGGATTCGATCCCGCGTCGCTCGTGACGCATGGATCGGTGATCCGGGCCGTTTGCGACTACGCCTGGAAGGCCACTGGTCCCTCGGGCAAGGTGGTGATTGCCGATGCGCCGCTGCAATCCTGCCTGTTCCAGGAGGTGATGCGGCTGGCGGGCGTCGACGCGGTGGCTGCCTACTATCAGGCGCGCGGCCTCCACACCGAGGTGAGGGACTTGCGATTGGTGCGGGCGGTGGTGGACGCGAGTTCGGTCTACGGCAGGGTGCTCGTGCAGGAAGAAAACGAAGGCGACCCGCGCGGATACACGACCGTCGATCTGGGAGCCGCGAGTTGCCATGCGGCCCGTCCGATGGCGGATGGGCGGTACCGGGTGACCTGCTACGACCCTGCCAAAATGAGCGCCTATCATGGCGACGGGCGGCACAGCTACGTCATCGCCAATACGCTGCTCGAAGCCGATGTCGTGCTCAACCTGCCCAAGATGAAAACCCATCACAAGGCCGGCATCACGGGGGCGATGAAGAACTTCATCGGTATCAACGGCCACAAAGACTGCCTTCCGCACCACGCCAAGGGCGCCGCCGAGGAGGGCGGGGACGAATACAGCCGCTCGAGTTTGACCAAGCGCGCCGACAGTTGGCTGCTCGACCGTAAGGAGACCAGCCGTGGTGTGCTGGCGCAGAAGACGGCCGCCGTGGCGCACCGGCTCTTGTACGCCATCCACATGAATCAACGCGAGGACAGCTACTGGGAGGGTAGTTGGCACGGGAACGACACGATCAGCCGCACGACGATCGATTTGAACCGGATTGTCCGCTATGCCGATTGCGGCGGGCGACTGCACGACGAGCCGCAGCGGGCCGTGGTGACCTTTGTCGACGGGGTGATTGCGGGCGAAAAGGATGGTCCGTTGGCGCCTTCGCCGCGGGCGGCCGGGCTGCTGATCGCCGGTGAGACCCCGGCCGCTGTCGACGCGGTGATGGCGCGGTGCATGGGCTACCGTTGGGACCGCATCCCGACGCTCCGGCATGCCTTTGGCGATCGCGGCCCGGGCCGATTGGCCGCCTTCGACCCAAGCGAAATCGAGGTGATGAGTGAATCGGAGCGCTGGCGAGGGCTCGCGGTATCCAGGTCCGGCCATTCGCTGCGCTTCCAACCGCATCGCGGCTGGAAGGGGCATGTCGAGCTATGAGGATCCTGTTCGTCAACCGGATGCTCGGCATCGCCTGGGGAGGCGGCGAGAACTTCGACTACAATCTCGCGCGCGCATTGGCCGACCAGGGCCACGAGGTGTCATTTCTCGGCGGCCGGCGGCGGGGGGAGGCCGGGCGCCGGCTGGACCTCGAAACCGAATGGATCGAAACGCCGTACTGGCGGCACTGGATGTACCGGCTGGGCGGACGGATTCAATTGCTGCCCGGCGCCATCGCCGAGGCTGATTTGCGGATGTTTCAACGCGCTGCCTTCGAGAAAGTCTGCGAGTGGAAGAGAAGGCGGGGCGTCGATCTGGTGCAGGTTCTGGGACTGCCCGAGTTGGCGCGATGGGTGGCCGACCGAGGGTGGCCGGTGGCGGTTCGCCTTCCCGGGCCGCCGGCGTGGTTTCAAAGGCGGCGATTCGGCGAGTTGGCGCGACGCAGCGGAGTCGGTGTGTTCAGTCATGGCGACACGGTGCGCTTTCTACGGCAAGGCTGGGAGGTGCCGGTCAACGAGGTGCGCCCCGGAATTCGCGGAGATCTGTTCCGGCCCCTCGCTCCCGCCGAGCGGCGGCGCGAGCGGGAAGCTTTCGGGTGGGATGACCAGGAGTTCCTGCTGGCGACCGTCGGCCGGCTGGTGCCTGGCAAAGGACAGGAGTTCCTGATCCGAGCGCTCGCGCGGTTGCAGCAAGAAACGCCCGGAGTCCGGCTGGCCATCGCCGGGGATGGTCCATTACGTGGACAACTGGAGGGCGTCGCGCGGCAAGTGGGGGTGAGCGGAAGGGTTACCTTTTTGGGACAAGTCGATACCTCCGCGGTGGCGCGGCTGTTGGGCGTCTCCGACGTATTTTCGCTGTGCTCGGCGTATGAGAACTATTCCAACGCAGTGCTCGAAGCCATGTCGGCCGGGCTGCCGATCGTGGCGCCGCGGCTCGGAGGCTTCCCCATGCAGATCGACCACGGGAGCAACGGATTCCTTTTCGAACCGGGCGATGAGGGGGCGTTTCGCGCACACTGTCTCACGCTCTACCGGGACGAGGCGCTGCGCGCGCGGATGTCGGAGCGAGCCATTCAATTCGCTTCGCGATTCAGTTGGCGGCAAAGCGCCGAGGAGGTGACAGGACTCTATGAGCGACTGCTGCGAAGATGAGCGGCCGCAACCGGCCGCGGCCGCGCGCATGGCCGGACGCGTGGGCGTGTCCATGCTGGTGAAAGCGGTGGGTGTATTGTCGAGCCTGTGCTTCATCGGGGTCACGACGAGAGCGTTCACCAAGCAGGAAGTGGCCGTGCTCGCGGTGAGCGCCATCCTCGCCTCGATCATGGAGGTGTCCAAGGGGCTCGGGCTGGGTCCGCTGATGATGAAACGGCTGCCTGGGTTGATGGGCACCGGCGATCCCGAGGCCGGCGCTCTGATCACCTCGTGCCTGTTTTACTCCCTGATTCCGCCCGCGATCCTCGCGGCGTTGGGGGCCATGGCGGCGCCGGTTCTGTCGCGCTACTGGTTCGGTAGCGAGATCTACCAAGGCGAACTTCGCCTGGGACTTGCCGCCGGGCTCGCCATGGTGGCCACCAACACGAACCTGACGGTGTTGATGACGGCCCGGGAATTTACGGCATGGGCGGCGTTGTCGTCGTCGGCGAGCCTTCTCCAGCGAATGGCGCCGTGCGCACTCCTGCTGCTACCGGTTTCCCTCTGGCACTTCCTGTTGGCAGTTCTCGCATTTTCAACTGCAGCGTTAGCGCCCGCGCTGTTCCCCATCGGCGGCCTGTTGCGGCGCAACGGGCTGCACTGTATGCCAGTGGCGGCATTCTGGAATCAAAGCAGGCATTACTACGGTTCGGCGATATTGCGATTCCTGGCCGTGCAAGCGGACCAGTTGCTCGTCGTCGCGCTGTGCGAACCGGAGAGTCTGGCGGTCTACTACGTGCTGCGGCGGCTTTACTCGATCGCCGTCATGACGATGGATTCGTTTTTCGATGCGCGGCTGCCGGAACTCTCCAAGCGGGCCTCGGAGGACGCGGCCGGCGCACGCGCGCAGTTGAACGGCTGGATCCGGCTGACTCTCTATGGCGGCACCATCGGCGGCGCGGCGCTGGCGGCCAACGGGCCCCGGCTGGTGGACGCGGTCGCGGGCGCGGGATATTCCGATAGCCGTCTCCTGCTGGTGGTGTTTGCCGGGTCCGCGGTCACCTTCTTTCTGCTGGAGTTGACGCAGTTGGACATCCTGTTGTTCGGCAAGGCGCAGTCACGGTTCGCCGTGTCGGCTTCTTCGGCCGGTGTCGGCGGGATGAGTGGAGCGATCCTCGGCGCACTTTGGGGTCCGGCGGGGTTGGCGGCGGGGGCGATGAGCGGACAGGTGGCGGGCCTGCTCACGGCGGCGCGGGCGGGCAGCGGAGCGCTCCGGCTGAGGCACCTGTTGCTCGGTCTGGGGGTGATCGCCGCGGCCGGCCTGCTGCCGGGTTGGAAAGGACCGGCCTTGCCGTGGCTTCCTCTCGCGCTCGGCAACGGCCTGATCGTGGCCTTCGGGTGGATTCACTATTCGCGATGGCAGGTGGAAGAGAGCCTAAGGAGGGCCCATACGTGAGGCAAGACGCTGGCTTCTGGTTTCCGGGTCACACCGGGGCAACCCCGGGTGTGGCGCTGCGGAAGCCACTTCTGTTGCTCGCGCTTTCGCTGCCTCTGGCGGGATGGTGGCTCGGGCAGCCGCTCCTGCTGTGGTCGGCGCTGGTTCCGGCCGTGGTGCTGGGGTTGATCGATCCGGCGAGCCTGGTGGCGTCGATCGCGCTGACCACACCGGTATTCCCGGTGCTCCGGCTGGCGGGCGATGCGGTGGGCGCGGCCAAGGTCTCGTCCAAGGGGCTGTTTTTTTCCGCCGATGACCCACTGATTCTCGCGCTCGGGGTGGCTTGGGTGGCCTCGCGGCTGCGGTTCCCCGGCGAACGGCGCGACCTGTTCCCTGGAGCCGCCGCCGGGCTGGCAATTCTCTATCCGGTAGTCATCGCCCTGAATGCGATTCGGCTCGACACCAATCAGGTGATCGTGAGCGCTCTCTATTTTCTCAAATGGCTGCAGTATGCGAGCCTGCTGGTGCTTGTGCCTCAAACGGTTCGTGGCGCGGACCGCTCGCGGCTCATCGCCCGCTATCTCAAAGCTGCCTATGTCGTGTGCCTGCTTACGGCCGGGTTCGGGGTGTACGAATTGTTGATGTCCGTACGAACGCAGTCCTACACCAAGGCGGCGGCTTTTCCGAGAATCTCCTCCTTTTTCGGTTCGCTCGACCCGAATCTGTACGGAGCCTCGGAGGACCCGGTCAATTTTGGCGTATGGTCCGTTCTCATGGGATCGGTGGTTTTGGCGGCGATGATGTCGGGGTCCCGCCGGCACGGGGTCCTGCGTTTTGGCGCGCTGTTGTCGATGGGATTCGCGCTGCTGGCATCGGCCTCCCGCGCGCCGGTTCTGGCGGCGGCGGCGGCCTACAGCCGGCTCCAGAAACTGAACTCGAGCCGGTTGGTCTTGACGATGGCGGCTCTGACGGTGCTCGGCGGCATCGGCTTCCTGATGGTGCCCGAGCTGTGGATGCGGGCGACGGGCCGTTTTTCCGCCTTGCTCGAGTGGGATCAGGCGGAGGAGAGCTCGGCGGTGGCGCGGTTGCAGGTGGCGATGAATTCGCCCGTATTCGAGATCGACCAGTACTGGCTGATCGGGCACGGCCACTCTACCTACCGCTTCATCGCTGAGGAACACCTGGCGCGATTCAACGGCGGCCTCAGCCGCAGCCTCTATAGCTTTCCGCTCACGGCATGGTACGACGGCGGCCCGCTGGGGCTGTTGTTGTGGATCGTCCTTTTCCGCCAGCTCGGGAGGCGCTTGCGCCGGATCCGCGACTCGTCGCCGGACCGGGAAGTAGCCGCGCTTGCCTCCGGTCTGTGCGCGGCGCTGTGGGCGTTGGCGGTCGCGTCGATGTTCGGTGAGGTTCCCTACAACTGGCGGGTGATGGGCAGCTTTTATCTTGCCGTGGGAGTCTGCATGGCCGCCGATGAGGCGGTCAACCGCCACATGGCGTTTCTGCTGCTGCGGCACCAGGCGCAGGCGGCTGGAACCGGGGGCATTACGGGTGCGGCTATCCAAGGCGGGCCAAGCGAGGAAGACGCCAAAGAGGTCCGGGCATGAGAGTGGTACACGTCGGCAAATACTATCCGCCCCGCTGGGGAGGCATGGAGACGGCCGTCCAGGACCTGTGCGAGACCACCGCCCGGTGGGCAGAGGTAGAGGCGGTGGTAGCGCATCGCGGGCCGCGCACGCTCCGCGAAGAACGCAATGGGGTCCGCGTGACCCGGCTGGCTGCCCCGGCGGTGCTGCTGTCGCAGCCGTTGACCTGGACGCTGCCGGGCTACCTGCGGGGTATTCGCGCGGACCTGCTGCACATCCATGAGCCCAACCCGATTGCCGTCGCGAGTTGGCTTGCCTCACGGGGCCGGGGACGACCGATTCCGGCGATCATCCACTACCACAGCGATGTCGTGCGTCAGAAGACGGCGATGCGGTTCTACCGGCCGCTGCAACAGCGGGGGCTGGCGCGCGCGGCGGCGATCGTGGCCGGGAGCGGCGAACTGATCGAATCCTCGACGGAGTTGTCGGCATGGCGCGATAAGTGCGAGGTGATCCCGTTCGGCATCCGTTTGGATCCGTTCCTCCAACTGCAGCGGATCCCGTCGCAGGTGCCGTGCATTCTCGCTGTCGGGCGGTTGAGCTACTACAAGGGATTCCAGTACCTAATCGAGGCGATGCGAGGGCTGGAGGCGCGTTTGGTGATTGTCGGTGAGGGCGAAATGCGGGCGGAACTGGAAGCACGAATCCGCGAATGCGGGGTTGGGGACTCGGTCCGGCTGGCGGGCCGGGTGGACGAGGCGTCGCTCCTCGACTACTACCGGCGCGCCGATGTCTTTTGCCTGTCCTCGTGCGAGCGTAGCGAGGCGTTCGGGCTGGTGCAACTGGAGGCAATGGGCGCGGGCTTGCCGATCGTCAGCACGGATCTGCCCACTGGGGTGCGCGCGATCAACGTCGATGGCGTGACCGGTCTGGTGGCGCCGCCGCACGATGCGCCCGCGCTCGGCCTGGCGCTCGCCCGTTTGTGTGCTGACGCCGGGCTGCGAAGGCGGATGGGCGAGGCGGGGCGCCGGCGCGCGATGGCCTGTTTCAGCCGCGAGGTGATGGGCCGGCGGATCGAGGCGCTCTATGCCCGTGTGCTGCGCGAGGCGGGTCATGCCGCGGCGATCCCGCAAACCATGGGGGTCTCCGGGGCCGGGGCATCCGGTGGCGGTTGGAGGGTGGGTGAAATGGTGGCAAAGGAGGCCCAACGATGACGGGAGAATCTTTGCGGGCCGCGCAATGGGGCACGGGCGGCGCTGTTTACTGGATCACGCTGGTTTCCTTTCTCGCGGCCCTCATCCTAACGCCGCTGGTGCGGGATCTGTTCGCGCGTCTGAAGCTGGTGGACGCCCCCGATGGGTGGCGCAAACTGCACGCACACGCGGTGCCGCGGGTGGGCGGCATCCCGCTCGCTTTCTCCTACGTGCTGGCCTACGCGGCGTGGATGGCGATCATGCCGGGAGACGGGCTGGTGCCGGATGACCGGGCGCCGTTCGTGGTGCGGTTGCTGCCGGCGGCGGGGCTCATCTTTGCCACGGGTCTGCTCGACGATCTGGCGGGCCTGGCTCCGTGGCAGAAATTGGCCGGACAACTGGGGGGCGCCCTGGCGGCGGTGTGGGCGGGAGTGGGTGTGACCAAAGTCGCTGGGTTCGCCATCGAGGAACCGCTTTCCACGGTTGTCACCGTGGGGTGGCTGGTTGGCTGCACCAACGCGTTCAATCTCATTGACGGGCTGGACGGCCTGGCGGCCGGGATGGGACTGTTTTCCACGCTCACCATCTTCATCGCGGCGCTGCTGCAGCAAGACGGCGCGCTCATGCTGGCGGCCCTTCCGCTGTGCGGATCGCTGCTCGGATTTCTGCGGTACAACTTCAATCCGGCGTCGGTGTTTCTCGGCGACTCGGGCAGCCTGCTCATTGGATTTCTGCTTGGCTGCTACGGCGCGATCTGGAGCCAGAAATCGGCGACGCTGCTCGGCATGACAGCGCCATTACTGGCCATGGCGATTCCGTTGATCGAGGTGGCGCTGTCGGTGCTGCGCCGGTGGTTGCGCGGCCAGCCGATCTTCCACGCCGACCGCAACCACATTCATCACAAACTGCTCGACAAAGGGCTTACCCATCGCAACGTGGTGATCGTGCTTTATCTGGTTGGCGGCGTCTACGCCATGCTGTCTCTCCTGGCGAGCGTCACCGGCCTCCGCTCTCCGGGGTTGATTCTGGTGTTGTTCTGCGCGGTGACGTGGGTGGGGATCCGGCACCTGGACTACGTCGAATTCGGTCTGGCCGGATGGGCCTTCTTCGGCGGAGGGCTGCGCCGCATGCTCCACCAACAGATTGTGCTGCAGGGATTGCGGCGCGCCATCCAGGATTCGCGGGATGTCGCCGATTGTTGGTGCAGCCTTACCGAGTCCGCGCGGGAGTTCGGCTTCACCGGCGTCCAGGCGCGTCTGCATCTGCGGGCCTTCCAATGGAGTCAACCGTCGCGGGATCAGGCCTGCTGGCAACTCCGCGTGACGCTGCCCGGCGGGGACTTCGTCGACCTCATCCGCCCGGTGGAGCAGGGGCGCGAGTGCACGGCCGTCGGTCCGCTGGTGGAGGTGCTCCACCACGACCTTGGTCCGCGTTTGGCGGGTTGGGGAGCGGCGCACCACGGCGACCCCTCGCACTCGGCGGAATTGCTTCGGTTGGCGTCGAACGTGGGTACCTGGCCGCAAACTGTGGCGGCGATCGGCGCCCCTTCATCCAGCTTGCGAGAGGAATAGGGCTCCACCGATGCATCGTCACCTTTCCTGGCGTGTACTTCCCTGGATTGTCTTCGCGATAGCGTGCGGGGCGACGGCACCGATGTCCCGGCCCGAACGGATGCTAGCCCAGGGATGGGAGATCGGCGCCTTCGTTTTGGCAATCGCGGTCTGCCTGCTGTCGCGCGGGGCGGTACGGATCGGCATTGTGAGCGGCGTTCTGGTTGCCGCGGCGGCTTGGGGCGCCGTCCAGTGGGGCGCCGGTTGGACGGTTTCGCCGGAAGGGACCGCGGCGGCGGTGACGCAATGGGCGGCTCTCGGTGCGCTCGCTCTGGCGGCGGAGAACCTCCTCGGGGAGGCGGAAAACCGCGCCCGCTTTCTTCGCGCCGCGGCCATGACCGGCGGCCTTACCGCGATCGTCTGCCTGGCGCAGCCCTTTGCCACCGGGATCGGCTATGACACGATGGCCGGTCCCTTCCAAAACAGGAACACCTACTGTTCGTTCGTCGAATTGCTGCTCCCGGTGGCGGTCTGGCGGGCCGGGAAGGAACCCGCGGCCGAGTGGGCGTGGTGGATGGCCGCGGCGGCGATGGTGGCGAGCGCCATCGCGACGGGGTCGCGCGCGGGCGGAGCGCTGGTGGCGGTGGAGTTCGGGCTGCTCCTGGTGCTGTCCAAGCAGCGAAGACAGATTGTGTTGGGTGGCGCGTTGGCGGCGCTGATGGTGGCCGCGGCCGGATGGGAGACGCTCCGATGGCGCGCCAAACAGGACGACCCGATGCGCTACCGCTCGCAGATGATCGCCTCGGCGGCGGCCATGGCGAAACAACGCCCCGCCACTGGATTTGGGCTCGGCTCCTTTCAGGACGCCTACCCGCGCTTTGCCACCTTCGATGTCGGGAAGGTGGTCAACCACGCCCATAACGACTGGGTCGAGTGGGCGGCGGAGGGGATTGGATTTGCGATCCTCCTCGCTGTCCCCTGGATCGCGTGGGCGAGGCGGGTGCGATTGTGGTCCTGCGGCGCGGCCTTCGTCCTGCTGCATTCGCTCGTTGACTATCCGATGCAGCGCGCGGGAATGGCCGCGTGGGTGTGGTTGCTGGCGGCCGTGGCTACCGTGCCCGTGCCCGGAGCACTCAGGCGGCGAGTCTCTCCTCGGGCTGGGCGTTCGTCTCGGGAACGAGTTCGATCTCCGGATCGATCTTTAGCCACAGCAGGGCGCTGATGGCCGTCATCACCGCCATCGGCACCAGCGGCGCGTCGTAGCTATTGTAGGCGGCCACGATCTTGCCGAAAGCCGCCGCGGTGAGGAACGATCCTACCTGCCCCGCCGTGTTCATCGCCCCGGTTACCGCGCCGGCATGCTTGCGGCCCACGTCCAGGCACACCGCCCAGGCCACCGGCAGCATGAAGTCCGATCCCGCGTAGCCGAGGGCGAGGAACAACACCGAAAGAAACTTGTCCTGGGTCATCATCGTAGCGGTGATAAAGAGGGCCGAGGCGCCCAGTCCGATCATTCCCACAGCCCTGCGGCCCCAGCGCAATCCCCACCTCTTCACCAAGACGTCGCTGACGATTCCGCCCAGCAAATTCGCCGTCCCGCCGAAGGCAAACGGCAGCCACGACATCTTCACCAGATCCGCGTTGTCGAACCCGCGGCCCTTCACCAAATAGGTGTGCAGCCAGGACAGGTAGAAGAATGAACCCCAGCAGTAGGTGTGATACATCAGCATGATCCACCACAGATTCGGTTCCCGGAGCACGCGACGCCACGGCAGCCCGTGCGCGCTCTTGCCCGGGGCGCCGATTTCGTCTACTTCGAGCTGGGTGACGCCTTCTTTCTCCGCCGGACTGTCGCGGAACCACCAGTACCAGACGGCGGCCCAAATCACGCCCAGAATCCCGAACGCATAAAACGAAGCCCGCCACCCGTAGGCGATCTGAATCGGTACGACCAAGAGCGGCGAAATCGCACCGCCGATGCGGGACGCCATCCAGACCAGCCCGTGCGCCCGCGCACGTTCGGCGGCCGGAAACCACCGCGAGATGCTCGCCGAGCTGTTCGGATATGCCCCGGCTTCTCCAATCCCAAACAAAAACCGGGTGGTCAGCAGGACGAAAAAGTTCGACACGGCGCCCGTGAGCGAGGTGAACACCGACCACCAAAGGACAATCCGCGTCAGCACCTTGCGCGGACCGATGCGATCGCCCATGGACCCGGTCGGTATTTCGAAAATGGCATAGGCGAGTGCGAACGCGCTCACCACGTATCCCCACTGTTCGGGACTCATATCCAGATCGGCTTGCATCGCCGGCCCGGCGACCGAAATGCAAACCCGATCGATGTATGTGATGATCGACAGGAAAAACAGAAGCCCGAGCACACCGTGGCGATAGCGCATTCCGGCAATTATGTCACATTGGCTCAACCGGACCGCCCGAACCCGGATGCTACAATGGAGCCGGATTGCCAACATGCAGCGGGTAGGCCGCTACGAAATTCTCGGTGAACTCGGACGCGGCGCCATGGGTGTCGTTCTCAGGGCGATGGACCCTGTCATCGGCCGCACCATCGCGATCAAGACCATCCGGTTCGAGGGTGTCGATGACCCCGAGGACCAGCAGCGTTTGCGTGACCGCTTGTTCCGCGAGGCACGGTCGGCGGGCATGCTTTCGCACCCCCATATCGTCACCATTTACGACATCGGCCAGGACGGCGACCTCGCCTACATCGCGATGGAATACGTCGCTGGGGCGACGCTCGACGTGCTGATGCGGGACAAGGAAAAGCTGGACCGGCAGGCCGTCACCAACGTACTGGCGGAAACCGCGGCGGCGCTCGACTACGCGCACGCGCGGGGCATCGTGCATCGCGACATCAAGCCCGGCAACGTCATGCTCACCGACAACGGGTCCGTGAAGGTGACCGATTTCGGGGTCGCGAAAATCACGTCGCACCAGATGACCAAGACCGATATGGTGCTCGGGACGCCGAGCTACATGTCGCCGGAGCAGATCGAGGGATCGCGCGGTGTTGACGGGCGGGCTGACCAATTTTCGTTGTCCGTGCTCGCTTATGAAATGCTGAGCGGCGAAAAGCCCTTCACGGGCGACTCGCTGCCTTCCCTGCTGTTCAAGATCGCGCGCGAGCAGGCGCCGCCGATCCAGATGGTGAACGCGACGCTGGATGAGAACGTCGATGCCGTGTTCCGCCGCGCCATGGCCAAGCAAAGCGCGGACCGGTACGCGACCTGCACGGATTTCATCAACGCCTTGAACGAGGCATTGATCGGATGCCCGAACTGGTCACCGCTGGCGCGGGGCGTTGCCACGGAAATGCCGACGCTGGGCCCGACCATGACCGAGGCGACTCCGATTCGCGGCACCGGCGCCGGCACGGGGGCGCCGTTGCTCGCCGCTACAGGGCCGGGCACAGAAACCGGCCGAGGTTTCGCGCCTCCGCAAACTACATCGGGAACCGCTCAGCGGGGCGGTTTCGCCGCACCCGCCGGGACGGCATCGGATACGGGGATGGGTTCCGGCTCGACCGGCGTTCCAGGCGGAATGACGGGAACGGTAGAGCCGTTTCGCGCCTCCCGGCGAGTAATGGAAGACGCCGAGCCAGCGGGCTCCAGCATCGGCAAGTCGGCGGCCATCGGAGCGGGTGTGGCGTTAGTGCTGATCGCGGGCGGGCTCGCGGCCGCACATTTTCTGGGCGTATATCCGATCGGAAATCTGGCGCAATCTCTCGGAATAGGTCTGGCCGCCGAGGGGCCGGCCGATCCGGCCGCGGCGGATTCCTCGCCTTCGACTCCTGGCACTGCCCCTCCGGTGACAGCTCCTCCGGCGGATCCAGCCAAACCCACCGCTTCGCAACCGGTCGAACCGGCGCCGGCAGCGCCTGTGCCCCCGGGGACGGCGACCGGCTCGGGCGAAGCGCCTTCGTCCACGGGCGGAACTTCGGCTGCGGCAACGAGCACGGCGCCCGGCTTCCGGACCAGTCCGGGGACGGCTGAGCCGCTATCGGCCATGGTGGAAATGGTCTCGACTCCCCCGGGGGCCCGCGTTCGCATCGACGACACGCAGGAAGGCTGCGTGACGCCGTGCTCGATGGAACTTCCCGCAGGCCGGCATGTGATTCGCTACACGCTCGAAGGGCACCGGCCAGGAGTGAGCGTGGTGCTGGTGCCGCAGGAAGCCAAGGCCTCCACGCGGCTCGATCCCGCCAGCGGAACGCTGCTGCTGATCAGTACGCCGCCGGGCGCGCGCGTTTTCGTGGACGGTGAACCGAAGGGGACTACGCCGGCTTCCATCAAGACGTCCATCGGACGGCACAAAGTGGAACTGAAACTACCCGGGCTGCCCGATCATTCGCGTGAGCTCGACGTGCAGGATCAGCAGATCGTCAATATCGAGGTGACGTGGCCGGGAGCGCAGTAATCGCCCCGGTTGTGCCCGCGGCGGCGATGGTCCTGCTGGCGTTGTGGGCGCAGCAGCCTTCGCGCGAGGACGTGCGGCCGGAGACGCTTGCCGCGTTTCAGCGTCACGTCCGAGCGCGGGAGAGCGCCATCGAACGGGAACGGGTGCAGGGCCGGAATTTTCTGTGGGTGGATGAATCCGATCAGCGGCGGA
This sequence comes from Bryobacteraceae bacterium, assembly GCA_041394885.1. Taxonomy (GTDB): domain Bacteria; phylum Acidobacteriota; class Terriglobia; order Bryobacterales; family Bryobacteraceae; genus DSOI01. The sequence goes on from JAWKHI010000015.1 coordinate 103,063, forward strand.
AGCGCGTCCGGTCCGGCGGCGTGGTGGTCGAGCCGTTGCAGGGCCGCGGACTCATCGATGTCAAGGGCGGCCTCGTCCATGACTGGATCGGCGCCACGTTCATCGAAGGGACCTCGCTATCAAAAGCCATCGCCACCGTGCAGGACTACAACCGGCACCAGCAGTATTTCAAGCCCGAAGTGGTGGAGTCAAAGCTGCTCTGGCGCAAGGAGAACGAATTCGGGATCTTTCTGCGCCTGGTGAAGAAGAAAGTGCTGACCGTGACGCTCGACACCGAGCACAGAGTCCGGTATTTCCCGCTTGACGCCACCAAGGTTCACAGCCGATCCTACTCCACGCGCATCAGCGAAGTAGAAGATGCGGGCACGTCCAAGGAGATGGCGCTTCCGCCAGGCGAAGATCACGGATTTCTCTGGCGGCTGAATTCGTACTGGCGATTTCAGGAGCGCGACGGCGGCGTTTACGTGGAATGCGAGGCGATCTCTCTCACCCGGGGCATCCCCACGGGCTTCGGCTGGCTGGTTTCGCCAATCGTTCGGGACCTGCCCAGGGAGAGCCTGGAGAGCACGCTCGCGGGCACTCGAACGATGCTCGATTGAACGGATCGATCTGCCGGCGGCCGGGGTTAATTCCCGGGCGCCAGGGCCGGCCAACTCGTTTCCCGCCGGTAGGCATCGGCGGCGGCCAATACGCCGGCGTCGTGACCCATGCGGCCAACGATCTGGAGCCCGACGGGCAGACCCTGGTCCGTAAGCCCGCAGGGAATCGAAATGGCGGGGAGCCCGTACAGATTCCACGGCGCGGTGTTGCGCAGGTAAATCAGATCGCCGGTTCCGGTGAGTGGAAACGCGGGGCCCGGTGCGGTGGGCATCAGCAAGAGATCGGCGCCGGTGAATAAGGACTCCGACGCGGCTCGGAGCCGCTCGAGTTCCCGGTGCGCCTGGATGTAGCCGGCCGCCAGGATTCCCGAGCCCAATTCGATGCTGGCGCGCGTTCCCGGATGAAAGCCTTGGGGATTAGCGCGCAGGCGATCGCGATGGTAGGCGTAGGCCTCCGCGAAAATAACGGTGGAGTAGGCGTTGGGGAAGGCGGCTGCATCGTTCGCGCGGGCGATTTCGGGAAGGCGGACCTCCGCCATGCCGGCGCATCGCCGCGCCAGCGTGTTCGCGGCGGCAAGGGTGAGAGACTTCACCTGCTCGTCGAGTCCCCGCCAGTAGGGTTCCATGGGCAGACCCAGGCGGACCTTGCGCAATGGGGGCGGGGCGGGGGACGAGCCGAGTCCCATGGCCTGCGCCAGGAGGCGGCAATCTTCCGGAGTCCTGGCCATGGGTCCGGGGTGGTCCAGTGACCATGCCAACGGAAGCACGCCCTCGGAGGAAAGCCTCCCGAATCCTGGCTTGAACCCGGCGACGCCGCAGAGCGCGGCGGGCAAACGGATGGAGCCGCCGGTGTCGGACCCGAGCGCGCCCATGCACAGCCCGGCCGCGAGCGCCGCCGCCGATCCTCCCGAACTGCCGCCGGGCGAGTAGCCGCGTTTCCACGGGTTCTGGATCGGGCCGAACGCGGACGTTTCCGAGGTGAAGTTGTAGGCGAACTCATCCATGTTGAGCTTGCCCAGCACGACAGCGCCCGCGCGCTCGAGGGCGGCCACCACGGCGGCGGTTGTCCCGGGGACGCGGTCACGGAAGAATCGGCTGGCCGCGGTGGTTCTCACGCCGGCTGTGTCGTAGAGATCCTTGATGGCGATGGGCACTCCGTGCAACGGCCCCCGCGGGCGCGGTTCCGATTCGAGCCGCCTGGCCTGCTCCAGCGCGGATTCGGGGGTGACGGTGATGAATGCGTTGAGCCGCGGGTTCAGCCGGTCAATACGATCCAGGTGGGCCCGCGTCAAATCGACGGGCGAGAGTTTGCGGCGGGCGATGAGCGCGGACGCTTGGGCGATGCTGAATTCGTGGAGCCGGGTTGGGGCTCCGGTCTGGGTGAGGAAGCCGGCGAGGAGACTGCGTCTGGTCATCGGTTCTCAGTATGGCAGCCAGCCGTCCGGAATCTCGCTGGGGCAGGTGGGGATTACGCGCGATCGAGCAGCGACTGCTCGAGGTCCGACTGAAACTTCCGGAGAAGTTCGACGTCTTCCTCCGACGCGGCTTGTTGGTAGCCCTTCGCGGTGAACCAAGCGGCGCCTTCGCGCCACATCAGGACGGCAATGCCTTGCGGGGTGATACGGCCGGCTGCTCCGACACGGCACGAAATCTCTCCCACCTCCACCAGGGCGGCAAAAGGGTCTCGGGCAAAGCAGATATGGCGGCCGCTGTGGCCGAGCGGGAAGGCTTCGAAGCCCTGCCCGGCCAAGCGCTGCAATTGTTCCGGAGTCACGGCGAGATCACATCTTGTAGCGGCCGAGATCCTCGTCGCCGAGATTCTCGAGCCACCGCCGCAGGTCTTCGTTGTTCACTTTATCGGAAATGGCGGAGGCCATCTTCGAGTTGTGCAGTACGGAATCATCGACGAAGATCGGACAATCGAGTCGCAGCGCGATCGCGAGCGCATCGCTCGGACGCGAATCCACGCTGATGAGAGACCCTTCGCGCTCGAGCCAGATCACCGCGTAGAAGACGTCGTCGCGAAGTTCATTCACCACAACCTTCCGCACTCCTGTCTCGAGCCCATGCAGAAGGGTTTTGATGAGATCGTGCGTCATCGGACGCTGCGTGCTAACTTTCTCGATCTCGAGGGCGATCGCGTTGGCCTCATACACACCCACCCAGATCGGGAGGATGTTACTCCCGCCCGCATCCTTGAGGATGACGATGGGCATATTGGTTACCGGGTCCATCATCAGTCCTCGGATTTTCATTTCCACTTCCATCACATCCTCCTTCTTCCAGTCTAGTTTGTCCTGGCGGCGGCCATTTCCCCCACCAGCGAGTTTGGACCGGCCCGGGTCACGCGCACATCGCAATAGCTGCCCTGCGCCAGTTCGTCCACGGCCGCGAAGTTGAGCGTCCGGTGTTGCGACGTGCGTCCGATCCATTGCCCGGTCGCCTTGTTGAACCCCTCGATCATCACGCGCTCCACATTGCCGATGAGTTCCGAGTTTCGCCGTAGCTGGATCGCCCGCTGCTTTTCCTGCAGAATCGAAAGGCGCCGGCCCTTTTCCGTTTCCTCGAGCGCTCCGTCTAGCGAGATGGCGCCGGTGTTGGGACGCGGCGAGTACTTGAAGCTGAACATCGAGTCATATTCGACCTGTTCGATGAGGTCGAGCGTCTGCTCGAAGTCCTTGCCGGTCTCGCCCGGGAAACCCACGATGATGTCGGTGGTGAGCGCGATGTTGCGCTTGGACGCCTTCATCCATTCGATGCGGCGCATATAGTCTGCCCTCGTGTAGAGCCTCTGCATCCGCGCGAGCACTTCGTCCGAGCCCGCCTGGACGGGAAGATGGACGTGGTTACACAGGACTGGATTTTCGTCGATGGCGTCGACGATATCCTTGCCGAAGTCGCGTGGGTGGGAGGTGGTGAAGCGGACACGCTCGAGGCCGGGGACCGTGGCTATGTTGCGTAGCAGGGTGGCGAAGTTCCAGGCTTCCGGCGAAGGGTCGCGGTAGCTGTTCACGTTCTGGCCCAGCAACTGGATCTCGGTGTATCCCATCGCGGCCAACTCGCGGGCTTCCTTCATTACCGATTCCGCCGTCCGGCTGCGCTCGGGCCCTCGAGTGAACGGCACCACGCAATAGGCGCAGGATTTGTCGCATCCCTCGATGATGGTGATATAGGCGCGGTGTGGATTGTCGCGGCGCGTGAACGGCGTTTCGAAGGTATCGCTGGTGTCCAGGCTCAGGCCCGTGACACGCTTTTCGCCCGATTCAATCTGGACCAGGAGATCCGGCAGTTTGGTGTAACTGGCCGATCCGCAGACCAGGCTTACGTGCGGGGCACGCTCGAAGATGTTTTCGCCTTCCTGTTGGGCGACACACCCGAGCACGGCGAAGATTTTTTTCTCGCCGGAGGGTCCGACGCCCGCGTTGCGCTTGAACTGCTGCAGGCGCGAGAAGACCTTCTGCTCGGCTTTGTCGCGAATGCTGCAGGTGTTGTAGAAGACGAGATCGGCTTCCTCGGCAGACTCCACTTGGCCGTAACCCTGGCTCACCAGAGTTCCGATGACTTTCTCCGAGTCATGAACATTCATCTGGCAGCCGAAGGTTTCGATATAGAACTTCTTCATTGAGAACGCCAGATTTCATTATAGGTGCACGCCCGCGGCCGGGATGGACAGGCCTCCAACCGCCGGGGGCGAACGGCACCGGAACTGGCGTCAAATCACGTGCATCGGGGCCGTGAGACGGAAGACCAGACGGGCCTCGGCCGGGATCACCGCCGGCGCTCCGTGGGTTGCCAGCACCACCCCCGTTCCGGCCCCGCCTCCCGCCGCTGCGCCGATCGCCGCTCCCTTACCACCTCCCGAGATGGCGCCGATCGCGGCTCCGAGCCCGCTACCGATGCCTATCTTCATTGCGTCCTGCTTCTTGGTGGCGGGAGCTTCCACGCGGTACGCTCCGGTCTGCACCGCGATGCCATCGATCTCAGCCACGCGCAAGGCCAGGCGGGCGCGTCCCCGCACCCTTCCACCCTCGCCGGACTCGACCACGCGTAGAAGCACACGAGATCCCTGCGCGGCTACCTGCCTGCCGCCGGCCATCAGGGGGGCAGCCAAGCTCGCTTCCACGGCGTCTCCGCTCCGGGCTGTCTTTGTAGAGACCGATGCGGCGGTCCGGACGGAAATCCTTGTCCCGGCGGCGATGACAACTGGCTGAGGCGCGGAGGAGTGTGCCGGTTGTGCCTCGGTCACCACCGCCGGAACGGCGGCTGCTGGCGGAACAGGAAGATCACGGGCTGGAGTGTCCGGGGAGGTCTGCCCGGTGGGTCCGGGCGCCGCCTCTCGGCTGCACCCGGCAGTCACCCAAATCGCCGCAACCGTCAAGGTAATCGAGAGCGATAATTTCGACACCGTGCTGTTCGCTCGCATGCCGATCCCTTTTGCAAGTCGATGGCCAGTACACGATACCAATGACTTACGTTTCGCAGGCCGCCCGGGACCGGAAATTGTTACATCGGTAAGCCGTCTTAGTACTCCATTTTTTTCAGGGTTCGGAGCCCGGTTCCGCACGCGCGTTATCCTGGACCCAGTGCTGCCCTGGATCGCATTGGCGCTCACGTTCTCCCTGCCGGATTCGTCGGGACACATCCATTCGAGCGATGCTTTGCCACGATCCAAAGCCACCGTTTTTGTCTTTCTAGCTCCGCAATGTCCGTTGTCGAGAGCGGTGATCCCTGAACTCCGGGATCTCCACCGGCGATTTTCCTCACGAGGGATCGGCTTCTTCACGGTGAACGGCCATTTGCCCTCGGGGTTTCCAGACCTCGCCGATCCGACCCACTCGATCGCGCGCCAGCTCGAAGCCTCCATCACGCCCCAGGCCGTGGTCGTTTCCGGGCGTGGCGAGATCCTTTACACCGGACGGGTCGACGATCGGGCTGAGTCGCTCACTCGTACCCGTCCGGCGCCCACCCGGCGCGACCTGCGCTTGGCCCTGGAGCAGGTGCTCGCCGGTGCTGACCCCGATCCGAAGCGGACGCGGGCAGTGGGCTGCACCATCGAATTCCCGGCTCCTGCCTCGGACAGCGCGCCCACCTATTCGCGCCAGATCGCGCCGATCCTGCACCGTCATTGCGTTGAGTGCCATCGCCCCGGGCAATCGGGACCGTTTTCGCTGCTGCGCTACCAGGATGCTGCCGCCCGCGCTTCGACGATCGCGCGGGTTGCCTCGGCGCGCCTGATGCCGCCGTGGCTGCCGGCGCCCAATGCCGATCATCCCTTTGCGGGCCGGCGCGCCCTCACTGGGGAAGAGATCCGTCTGCTCGAGCAATGGGCCGCGGGAGGCGCTCCGCGAGGCGACTCCGCCCTCGAGCCGCCGCCGCCGCCCCCGCCTGCCCAATGGCCGCTCGGGCCACCCGATGCGATTCTCCGGCCCACCGCGCCGATCCCCATCGCGGGGGCGGGGCCGGATCAGTATTTGTGCTTCGTGGTAGCCGCGCCACTCAACGGGACCCGGTACGTGCGCGCCTTCGACTTTCGTCCGGGGTCGAGCGCGCTGCATCACGCGCTGCTGTTTCTCGATTCCACTCAGGCCGCCCGCCGCCGCGACGCCGAGCACGCCGGCGCAGGTTACCCTTGCTTCGGCACGCCGGGATTTCTTCCCTCGGCGAGCCTGGGCGGCTGGACGCCCGGGAACACGGCTCTGGCCTATCCCGCGGGCGCCGCCGTTCGTTTCCGCTCCGGCGCGGACCTGGTGATGCAGATCCACATCCATCCCGACGGCGCAATGCCCTCTTCGACCGCCATGCCCGAGATCGCGCTGTATTTCCAGGACGAGCCTCCGGCGCGGCGGATGATGGACGTCGCGCTCGGCTCGCGGCGCATCGACATTGCGCCGGGCGAAAGCGGCTACATCGTCCGGGACCACTTCACCATTCCGGTGGCGCTCGAAGTAACGGGCATCATTCCGCATGCGCATTTTCTGGCACAGACGATGAGGGGGTGGGCCACGCTTCCCGATGGGAGCCGCGTGGAGCTGATCGACATCCCGCAATGGAACTTCAATTGGCAGCAGCAATACCGCTATGCCGAGCCGTTTGTGCTGCCGGCGGAAACGCGGATCGAAATGGAGTTCGTGTATGACAACTCGGCCGCGAATCCGCAGAATCCATTCTCTCCGCCTCAGCGCGTGCAGTGGGGTCCGGACTCCACCGACGAGATGGCCGGATTGCACGTGCAAGTGATGCCGCTCGACGATGAAGACGCGGAGGAACTGGCGCGGTATTTATGGGGGCGTCTGATGCGGGAACGTTGGGGGTCCCTCGAACGCTAGGCCGGACCGGGCAGGTGCTGACGATGCTGGCTCAGAATGCCGAGAACGCGCCGCTCCATGTCGGAGAGGACAATTCCAAGATCGAGGCGGGGAAAAGATCGGGCGCCCGCATACGGCCGGGCGCCCACGGACTGCCGGGGAGTTGTGTGAAGCCGGACTCGTCTATTGATCTCCGGCGATGGCGATCGACATCGCCTGCGCTTGATTGGAGTAGTTGGCGAAGGGGCTCGATGTCCCCCAAACTACGTTGAAGCCGTTGGTGCCCGAGGTGCCCCAAACGACGTTGGTGCCCCAAACGACGTTGGTTCCCCACACCACATTGGTGCCCCAGACCACGTTGGTAGAGAAGGTCCCGTTGGTGCCCCAGACGACGTTGCTGCCGCCGGTGGAGGTGAAGTTCAGACTGACCTTCCTGGTCGAGTTGTTGTAGACCGCTTTCGGCGACGCCGCTGAGCCGCTCGGCCGGTCCGAACTGCTGAACGCGGCGCCCACGTCGAGCATCCCGGCGCCAACGGTGAAGATATCGTGGGTGACGTTGTACCACTGGTTGGTCGTGGGTTCGAAGATCGCCGCGGTCTGCGCGAAGCCCCGCCGCGCGGTCTTCATCAGCCGGGCCTTCACGATGTTCGGGGTGAGGGAATGATCGCGGTCGATCATCAGGGCCGCCGTTCCGGCCACCATTGGAGCCGCCATGCTGGTTCCGCTGAGCGTGAAGTAGTAGGGCGAGTTTCCGCTGGCCCAGGGCCAGTAGGACGCCACCAATGGGCGATTGCCCGGGTTCTGCGACACCAGCGTCGAACTGGTTGCCTGGGGGGCGATAATGCGATTGCCCGGCGCCACCAGATCCGGCTTCACCACCTGATCAATGGCGGTGGGACCCTTCGAGCTATAGGTGGTGATCCGGTCGTCTTCGTTCCACCAGTTGTTGAGAGTATTGGCCGCGCCGACGGTGATCACCAGAGGATCGTTACCGGGCGCGGTGATGGTCCCGTAGCCCGATGTGGAGTACTCGTTCACGCGGCCGAGGTTGCCGGCCGCCACCACCACCACGATGCCCGCGTTCCAGGCCCGCTCCACGGCCTGGCAGAGCGGATCGGTCTTGTAGGACTCGCGTACGGCGCGCCCCAACGACAGGTTCATCACGCGGATGTTGTAGGTGTTTTTGAGCTGTATGGCGCGATCGATGGCCGCGATCACGGCGCTGTCACTGCCGTTGCCATTGCCGTCGAGCACCTTCAGATTGATGATCGAAGCGCCGGCGGCGATGCCCCAGAACGAATCGGCGGCGCGGCAGTTGCCTGTGTTGTCGAGCCCGCCCTGGAGGCAGGACACGTTGCCCTCACCGGCGGCGATCCCGGCGACGTGTGTGCCGTGACCGTAGGTGTCGTTGGGATTGTTATCCACGAAGCTCTCGTTGTAGACCACGCGGGAGGTGTTCGAGTTCCACCAGTTGAAGTCAGAGTGGCTGGTCCGGACGCCGCTATCGAGGATCGCGATGCCGATCGATCCGTTGGTGCATCCTTTGCAATTGGTCCCGCTGGCGGCGTACCAGCCGTTGACGCTCCAGTAGTTGGCCGCGTTCAGGACCTCACCCTGCCCGAAGCTTTTCACCGGCCGGTCCGGGACGATCGACTCGACGTCGGGATTGTTGTCGAGATCGTCGAGGGCGTCCTTGGTCACATCGTAGACGGTGACCGGAACATGATTGAATTTGCGGTGGACGTTGCCGCGCTTGCGGCGTACTTTGTCGTCGTCACTGTCGTTGGGCTGTCGTCGATAAAGAACGATCACACGCTCGGTTTTGTTGGGCTGCGGCGTCTTCACGTCGCTCGACTTCCGTCCCGCCGACAGCCAACTCGTTCCCAGCAGTATCGCGAAGGCTAGCTTCGTCAGTCTCATGCCTTCTGGAGAGGCATGCGCGCTGCCAAATGGCAGATCGCGTCCTTTCAGGTGCTTGCCCGCGTTCTAGGGTTTTGAGGAGCCGCCAATGTGTCTGGCGCCCGGACGGTTTGTCCGGCTTCAGGCCCGCATCAGCCATCGCACGGCGTTGTGCTGCAGCTTCACATACTCCGGATTCCAGAGCGCCATCAACAAGTGGCCCGGCGACATGTAGCAGACGCGGCCCTTGCCGTAGTCGTACGCCCATCCCGCCGGTGCGGTGGCTCCCAGATGCCGGTAGGTGAGCCCCTCCTCGTTCACGCTTTCCAGGAACTTGAATTTCGGATCCTTGTCGTAGGTCATGTAGTGCTGCTCATCGGTGACCACGAAGTCCTTGACGCCGCGCGTGATCGGGTGATGAGGATCGGTCACCTTCACTTTGAACGTGCGTATCGGCGGATGTCCCTCGTAGGCCGCGCCAAGCACGTCGCGGAAGCTGGGGTCGCTCAGGCCTACATGCGTCACGTTGTGGAGGAACAGCGCGTTCCCGCCGCGGTTGACGAAGTCCTTCACTGCCTTGCCCTGCGCCGGCGTCATCCACATGGCCGGCTTTGCCGCGGTCTTGGGGACTTCGGGCTCGAACACCAGCTTCGGCGAACCCGTAGCCACCCACGCGGCGTTGGTCCGTTCGTCCGGGTAGCCGTCGGGCCAGACCATCCCGTCGCGCAGAATGATCAGCATTTTGTAGCCGTCGAGCGTTTCGGCGTCGAGCATCTTCGTTTCGTCGCAGAAATCGATCGAAACACCGGACTCCTTGCCGATCGTGCGGCCGAGGCCTGTCCGGATGTAGTCACTGTTGTGATAGCGGTCGCCAATCAGGGCGAACGCGGTTGCTTTCTTGCGGCTCGCATTGATGAACGGCGCCGCCGCCAAAGCGCCGAGAACGGTTCTTCGCGTTGTCATGGCCGGATGCCCTCCACATTGGTTTTGATTCGATATAAGCCGGTTCGCGCCGTCATGTACAGGGTCTTGCCGTCAGAGTCCCCAAACGTGCAATTGGCTGGGACCTCCGGGGGCCGGATCTTGCCGAGCAGCTTGCCCGACGGTGCAAACACCCAGATGCCGCCGGGTCCGGTGGCCCAAAGGTTTCCTTTCCGATCCACCTTCAGGCCGTCCGGAGAGCCGTCGGCGGTTTCCTTCGTTACGTCCCGGAACACCTTTCCGTTCGCCAGAGATCCATCGGCCGCGACATCGTAAATCATCCAGATCTTGCGCGCGGGGTCGGAATTGGCGATCCACATCTTTTTGCGGTCCGGGGAAAACGCGATGCCGTTGGGCCGGCTCAGCTCGCTTGTGAGCAGGTCCAGTTTTCCGTTGACACGCAGCCGGTAGACGCCATTGAAGGCCAGTTCCTTGGCCGGATCGGCGTCTTCCTTGGCGAATCCATACGGCGGGTCAGTGAAATAGAAATCGCCGTTGGGATGAAACACGCCGTCATTGGGGCTGTTGAGCCGCTTGCCCTGGTAGCGGTCCGCCAGAACCGTTATCTTGCCATCGGTTTCCGTGCGAGCCACACGCCGGTTGGCATGCTCGCAGGACACCAGGCGCCCCTGGGCGTCGAGGGTGAGTCCATTGGCGCCGACGAATTGCCCTTGCGCGAACTTGCCCGGAAACACAGGGTGGCGGAATACGGTGACGCCGCCGGCGGGGGTCCATTTGCGGATGGCGTTAGCTGGAATGTCGGTGAACAGGAGATGGTCCTCGATCCAGACCGGCCCCTCGGTGAACATCATGTCTCCCGCCAGCTTTTCGATCTTGGCGCCGGAGGGCACCAGTTGAGAGAACGAGGGATCCGCGGTGACGATCGGCTGCGCGCAGAGCGGGGCCACCATGCAGAAAGCGGTCAGCAGTAGTCTCATCGGTAGAGCATGATATCAGACTCCTGACGTGCTACCCTGAACCCGATTGGAGTTCCGGACTATGCCTTGTAACACTATGCCTTGTAACAATGCGGAAGCATCGCACGTTTCGCGACGCGCGATTTTGGGCTTGGCGTCGATGGCCGGCGCCGGGCGATTGTTGGCTCAGGACGACCTGTTCCCGGAAGTACCCTACGTTCCCACTCCTCCCGAGGTGGTGGACGCGATGCTCGCAATGGCTGCCGTCAAGAGCTCCGACGTCGTCTACGACCTCGGCTGCGGCGACGGACGGATCGTGATCGCCGCGGCGAAAAAGTACGGCGCCACCGGCACCGGCTTCGACATCGACCCCGAGCGCATCAAGGAAGCCACTGAGAACGCCAGGCACGAAGGCGTCACCGGTAAGGTCAGGTTCGTGAAGCAGGATCTCTTCGAGGCGGATCTTTCCGCGGCATCCGTGATCACCATGTATCTGCTGCCGTCTGTCAATCTGCGGCTCCGGCCAAAGTTGCTGCGGGAGTTGAAACCCGGTACACGGCTCGTCTCCCACGCTTTCGACATGGGCGATTGGAAGCCCGAGAAAGAAGATCAGATCGACGGGCGCCGAATCTACTTCTGGACGATACCCGAACGCAAAGGCTGATCCCGAGGGGAGTGGGCGTGCGAATCGCCATCGTCTCCGATATTCACGGCCATCTTGCTGCTCTGGAGGCCGTTGTGGCCGATTTGCGCGAGACCGCGCCGGATCTCGTCGTTCACGGAGGCGACCTCGCCGACGGCGGCCCCAACCCCGCCGAGGTGGTGGACCGCATTCGCGATCTCGGCTGGCCGGGCGTGCTCGGCAACACCGACGAGATGCATACGCGGCCGGAGTCGCTCGAAGATTTCGCCCGGCAATCGACGCAGCCGCGCGCGCTTTGGGACTCGATCCGTGCGATGGCAAAAGTCACGCGGGAGGCTCTCGGCAACGATCGGGTCCAGTGGCTCTCGGGTCTTCCGCTCGAGTTCATTCACGAGCAGCTCGTACTGATCCATGCCAGCCCCGGCGATCCCTGGCGGTCACCCGGCCCCGCCGCCACGGATGAGGAACTGGAGCGCACCTATGCGCCGATCGGACAGGCGATGGTCGTTTACGGGCACATCCACCATCCGTTCGTGCGCCGCCTTGCCGGCCGCGACGGCGCGGCGCTGGTGGTGGCCAATTCGGGAAGCGTGGGTTTGCCGCACGATGGCGATCCGCGCCCGTCCTACCTGTTGCTGGACGATTTCACTCCGGCCATCCGGCGTGTTGCCGTGCCGGAACGCTGATGCCCCTTACAGATTCAGGCGGCAGACCACCCCGACGTCGTCGCAGTACCACAGGACGCCATTGCGGATCGTCATGCCGTGCGGAAGCGGGTCGCGATCGCCGAGTTGGATCTTCCCGATCACATTGCCATCGCTCACGTCGTACTTGAAGATCGCGTTGGCGTTGGAATCCACACACCAAAGATCCTTGCCTTCCCAGCCGAGACCATGCGGACGGTCTCCGGCGGTCTTCCATTGAAATTCCACTTGGAAGTTCGCCGGGTTGATTCGGTAGATGCTCGCCGAGGGCGGAACCGCCAGGTACAACTTGCCGTATTTGAACTCCACTCCATGCGCGCCGGTTACCGGACGGGGCGCGTTTGGATCCGGGGGCGGCGGCGCTGGGGCGGCGGATTCTCTCGTCTCCGGGCGGGCCGCCGCGGGCTCCCGCCGCACCAGCGGGCTCTTCCTGGGGTTCGGCCAGTTGACAACGCCCGCGCCCGGCGTCTCGTAGGCGGCCAGGGTCTTGCCCGATATCCGGTCCACCTTCAGAACCTTGTGGTCATAGGTCGAAGCGATCCATAGATGCGCGCCGTCCCAGCCGACGCCGGACCCGGCCACCGAATCCGTATTCAGCTTCTCTTTGAGGTTCCCGTCCCAGTCGACCAAGTATAGGGCGTTGTCACCGCCCTGGTTGAGGATCCAGAGCCCTTCTTCGGTGGCCTGGAGCCCGTTTGGGACCGGGCAGGGGGCGCGAAAGGCGATGTCCACCTTGACTTGACGGGTATGGAAAGACTCGCCCGGGGCGGCGACGGCTCCGAGCGCGGCGGCGGGGAGGGCGAGGAAGTGTCGGCGGCGCATGGCCGCATTATATCTGTCAGTGAATTCCAGATACACCCCATCTTATACTAGGTGTTCATGCTCCAATTCCTCAAAGACCTTTGGGACCCGTCCGTGGCGACGTCCCTCGAAGCCGACGGCCTCGCGCTTCTGACCTATCGCTCGAACCTTCTGGGCGCCGATCTCCGCATCACCAATTTCGGCGGGGGAAACACCAGTTCCAAACTCGCGCTTCCGGATCCGTTCACGCGGAAGGACACGCAAGTTCTGGCCGTGAAGGGGTCCGGCGGCGACCTCGGTTCCATCAAGAAGACCGGTTTCGCCCTCCTCTACATGGATCGCCTCAATGACCTCCGCGGCATCTACCGCGGGGAAGCTCATGAGGATGAGATGGTGGGCTACTATCCGCTGGCGGCGTTCGGCGACAGCCGGGTGGCTGCCTCAATCGACACGCCCCTACATGGCTTTTTGCCGTACCCGCACGTGGATCACCTGCATCCGGATTGGGCCATCGCCATCGCCGCCGCCGCCAACGGCAAGGAGAAGCTCGACGAGTTCAATGCCAAGTACGGCCACAAGGTTGTTTGGCTGCCGTGGCAGCGTCCCGGCTTCGAACTGGGGTTGATGCTGGCCAAAGCGGTCACGGACAACCCCGATTGCGATGGCATCCTGCTCGGCTCGCATGGCCTGTTCACATGGGGCGGCACGCAGCGGGATTGCTATATCAACTCGGTCCGCATGATCGACGACATGGGCAAGTTCCTGAACGAACATGAGCAGCGGCTATCGGGGCCCGCCTTCGGGGGCGCGAAGTATTCGCAAAGCCCCAAGGCTCAGTCCCTTGCCGCCGCCATTTTCCCGTACCTGCGCGGCGCGGTGGGCCAGAGCCGGCGTTCGGTGGGACATTATAACGATTCGGGAGACGTGCAGGAGTTCGCCAACTCGCAGCGCGCCGAAGAGTTGGCCCGTCTGGGAACCAGTTGTCCGGACCATTTCCTGCGCACCAAGATCTCACCCCTCTACGTGGACTGGAATCCGGAAACCGAAGACATTCCCGCACTCCAGGCCAAGCTCGACGCCGGGCTGGCCGCCTATCGCGAGTCGTACAAAGCCTACCACGCCGCGTTCGCCGAGCCTGATTCACCCGCCGTGCGCGATCCGAACCCGTCGGTGGTGCTGATACCGGGTATCGGCATGTTCACCTTCGGTAAGAACAAGCCCGAAGCCCGTATCAGCGGCGAATTCTATGTCAACGCCATCCACGTGATGGCGGGGGCCATCGCACTGGGTAACGGCGCGGCGCCTCCCGCCGTGCTTCCCCAAGCCAAGAACGCCGAAGACAGCAAGGCGTTTTCCAGCCTGCACAACTACGTCGCTCTGCCGCAGCGCGAAGCCTTCCGCATCGAATACTGGGCGCTCGAGGAAGCCAAGCTCCGGCGGATGCCACCCGAGCAGGAATTCAGCCGGCGCATCGTGCTGGTGGTAGGCGGCGGTGCGGGCATCGGACGCAACACCGCGCTCGACCTCGCCCGAGGCGGCGCGAACGTCATGATCGCCGACAAGAACGAGGAGGCCGCGCGCGCGGTGGCCGTTGAAGCCGCGCAGTTGACTTCCAAGGAAGCCGTCGCCTCCTGCTACATCGACCTTACCGACCGGAAATCCATCGACGACGCCATCGACCGGGCGGTGCTCGCCTTCGGCGGGCTCGACGGCGTTGTGAACACCGCGGCGGTGTTCATCGCACCCGATCTGAACGGAAAACTCACCGACGAAAAGTGGGCCCTCACGCTCAGCGTCAACGTGACCGGTAATCACTTCCTGCTCGACGAAGCGGCGATCGTGCTGCGCCAGCAGAATCTTCCATCCACCATCGTGTTGACCAGTTCCGCCAATGCAGTGGTCCCCAAGCGCGGCAGCGAGGCCTACGATGTGTCGAAGAGCGCCGTGAATCACATGGTGCGGGAGTACGCCATCGATCTGTCGCCCCGTATCCGCGTGAACGCGATCGCGCCGGCCACCGTCGTGGAGGGCTCGACGATGTTCCCACGGGATCGTGTGATGGCTTCGCTCGCCAAGTACAAGATCGCCTTCGAGGAGTCCGAGTCCACCGACGAATTGCGTCACAAGCTGGCCCAGTTCTACGCCCAGCGGACCCTTACGAAACTCCCGATCACCCCAGCCGATTGCGCCCAGGCGATCCTTTATCTGACTAGTGACCGCAGCGCCAAAACCACCGGCCACGTGATTCCGGTGGATGGTGGATTGCCCGAGGCGTTCCTGCGATAGGGAGGGCCATATGAGCGGCGGGCGACCCGGCGGGGGGCGGCCTCGAATCTGTCTCTAGCCCGCCCGCTTGGCCCAATATCCCTTCCAGGCGAGAGAACCCAGAAGCACCGTCGCCAGTGCCACGGCGTAGGAGAGGGCGACCGCGGGCATCCATCCCATGGGGCGCCCTTCGATAAGCCGGGTGGCGCCCCACGCCATCACCGCGGCGCCCGCCGCGCCGGGAATTCCGGGCCAACGGAGGAGCGCTTCCGCCGCCAGCAGGGCCGCCCCCAGCGCGATCAATCCCAGTCCAGCTCCGGTTACTCCCCATTCCCACATCCGTGCCGCCGCCAGAAGCATGAGCACGCTGCCCGCCGCGCCCGGAATCACCCATCCTGGCCGGCAGCACTCCAGATAAACCAACAGGATCCCCGCCACCAGCATTCCGTAGGCTTGCGCCGCGCTCATCGGCAAGAGAGGACCACCTCAGGTCTGATTGAACGGCAGCGTGTAAGGCCATCCGGGATGCTGTGCCGTTCCCCGGTCGTCCCAACACTCGAGCACGAAGCGTTTCTGCTTGTAGTCCACCCGCACGATCCCGAAACCGTCTCGCTTCTTCGTCTTGTCGGCCAGGCCATTGCCACGCGGTTTCACCTTCCGGAATGCCGCGAAGCTCACCGGCGGATTGGCCACCGCGAGCATTCTGAATCTGTTCCCGAAAAAGTCCGTCGCGTTGCCGGTGGGCGATGCGCGCCCGGCCGGCTCGAACCAACGCTGGAAGCTGGTGCCGGTGGACGGCGCGGAAAACTGCACGATGCCATCGGTGAAGGTGTCCAACCCGTGGCGGATGAGCATCCCGAGGTGCTGGTCTCCCGAGAGAAGCAGGGCGCCGGCCTTCTTCAGGAGGCGGATGGCACGGTCCCGTCCCGCCTTCGGGTAGCCGTTGGCGTCATAGTCCTGGGCGGGCGCCCCGGTCTCGGTGGTGTGTGCGCAGGCCCACACTGTTTGCGTCACGCAGATCTTCGGCTTGGTCCGGTCCTGCGCCCATTGCTCGAGGAACCGTTCCTGCCTCGCGCCCAACAGCACAGACGGCGGATTGCGGCGCCGCGCCGATGGCCGGGCGACTTTGAACTTCCGGTCTTCGAGCACGGCGAAACTGGCGCCGCCGTATTCGAACGCGCCGTAGTAGACACCGATGTTCTGGTCAACCGGGGTGGGGTCAAACGGGTCCGGATTGTGCGAGGTCTGGGTGCGCTGCACCAGATTCACGAACTCGGCGGACCGGACGTATCCGCCCTGGTTCTGATCCTTGTCCGGGGCCATCCGCCCGCCTTCGCCCCAGATGTTTCCGTGATAGACGTCGTGATCGTCCACCAGGACGATGGCCGGGGTGTCGCGCGCCAGATCGCGGAAAGCCCACACCCACAGGTACCACTTGTACAGATAGTCGAGCCTGGGATTGTCGCTGGGGTCCGCCGGTGTGGGAACGTTTTGATAGATCTGGTCTCCGGTGAACAGCAGCAGATGGGGCTTATGGGAGGCAGCGGCCTCGATCACCGGGGCATGCGGGAAGTAGATGCACTTGTGGGTGTAGCGTCCGAGGTATTCGCCGTCGGGGAACTCCTGTGGCTTGGTGTCACGGCCGTTGCGCGCCATCGGCATGTGGCAACTGAACAGACCCACCACCAGTGTTTCTCCGGCCGGCGGTTCCTTCCGGATCTTGCCGGAGTAGCTTCCGCCGGCCGCGGTGATGCGATACTCCCAGTCACGCGTCGAATCCCAGTCCGGCAGGCGGAACCGCGCGGTGTAGCCAGGATCGATTGGCACCGCCGCGGCGAAACGCCAAGCCTCGCCCGCGCCGCGAATCTCGAGCCGCGCCTCATTGGCCGCCGCCTCCACCGGAAACAGTTGCGCCGTCAGTTTCAGTGTCCGGCCGTTGAGGGAGTGCAGTGCACCGAGAATGGGTCCGGTGGCGCGCGATTCCTCCACCAGGAGCTTGGACCCCTCGGCGGTGAAGTCCCGGAAAGCGGCGGTGGCGCCGTAGCATACCAGCCCGATCGAGCCGAGAATCTCGGCCTCGGGCACGGCCCGGCGGATCGCAGTGGACCGGCCCGCTGACAGGCTCACGTCATAGGTGCCGGCCTTGGCCCCTGGCCGGATGTCCAGGCGCAGCTCGAGTTCGAGGGCCGGCGGCGTCTGCGCCGTCACCGATGGAATGCGGGCGTAGGCGAGCGGCCGTTCCTCGTTGGTGTGCTCGCGGAATTCGAGCGTCCCGTCGGCCGACATGACGGCGAAGAACCCGCCATTAGCGCCGGAGGGAGGCAGCATCAGCGCGGCCGCGCGCCAGTCCAGTTGCCCCGATCCGCCGCCGATCAGGAAGCCGGCGAATCCCAGCAGTCCGGGATCGCGGCGAATCCGCACGCGGAGGTGCACCTCACCCGGACCGGCTTTGCACTCCCGCGTGAGCAGCATGGCGGTCCGCAATTCGCTCGCGTCCAGGCACTCGACCCAGCCGTCACGAATACGCCAGTCCGCGAGCCGGTTCGCCCACATCTGGGGGCAGATCCATGTGCGTGTGACCGCCTCGGGAATCAGGGCGGCGGGGGCGGCTTGGGCGGAATCGGTAAGCAGGGACGCCGCAGGCGCGGCGAGCAAGTCCCGTCGGGTCCACATCTTTACCTAGCACGGTAGCAGATAATGACGAAGTGATGCCCGGAAGCACGAAGCGAATCAGCCAACCCTCGATCAGCCGAAGACAGATGCTCATGGCCGGCCTTGCCCTACCCGCCGCGGCGCAACGAGTGATCCCCTACTGCGAAGAGCCTTTTTTGAATCTGCACCAGTGGTCCGCCACGCCGGTCAAGATCGCCTCGGTGGAATTGCTGCGGCGCGACAAAGACTATTTTGTCCGCGTCCGCTCCGCCGCGGGCGTCGAGGGTGTCTGCAAGACCAAGCAGGTGGACGACTACATTCCGATCCTGCTGCGCCGCATCGCACCCGAGTTCGTGGGCAAGGACGCGCGGGATCTGGAGACGCTCATCGACGAGGTCTACGTCAAGAACTACAAGATGGCCGGGCAGGCGTTCTGGGCTCCTCTCGCCTACGTGGAGCAGGCGACGTTCGACCTGCTTGGCCGGACGGCCGGCAAACCCGTTGGGGCGCTGCTCGGCGGCGTAATTCGCAGAAGGGTGCCCGTCTACCTAAGCGGCTCCGGACGCGAGACCACGGCTGAGGAGGAAGTGGCCGTCTACGTCCGTGGCGTGGCCGAGACCGGCGCCAAGGCCGTCAAGTTCAAAATCGGCGGGCGTATGAGCCGGAATCTCGACACCTATCCCGGGCGAACGGAAACGCTGATGGAGTTGGCGCGCAAGCGGCTGGGCGATGGCATGCTTCTGTTCGCCGACGCCAACGGATCCTACAACGCCCCGAAGGCGATCGAGGTGGGCCGTATGCTCGAATCGTTGGGCGTGAAGTTCTTCGAAGAGCCGTGTCCGTGGGAAGAACTGGGCGAAACCAAGCGGGTGGCGGATGCGCTCGAGATGGCCGTGGCCGCGGGCGAGCAGGATGCTTCCCTGTGGCGGTTCCAGTGGATGATCGACAACAAGGTGGTCAACATCGTGCAGCCGGATCTCAACTACAACGGCGGTTTCATCCGGGCGCTGCGCGTGGCGCGGATGGCCCGGCAGGCCGGAATTCCCATCATTCCCCACAACACGCAGACGGGAGCGACATCGGTGAACATCCTGCAGTTCGCCTCGGCGGTGGAAAACATCGGGGGCTTCATGGAATATCCGCACCGCGCGATGCCGAAGAAAGAATCCTGGTACACGCCGAACTTTGCCATAAAGGACGGGCATATCGCAGTGCCGGAAACGCCAGGGCTGGGCATAGAAATCGACCCGGCGTATCTGGCGAAGGCGGAAGTGGTCCGCGCTTGATTTCAAGCCGATGCACTTACTTGGGGACCTGGAACGTGTCTACCGTGAGTTGAGGCGGAACCAGTGGCTGCGGTGGTTTGCCATATTTTGCCGTGTCGCGATTGCTCTCGGCTTCATTCCGGCAGGAATCGTAAAGGTGACCGGAGAGCGGTTCACTGGGTTGCCATCGAACAATCCTTTGGGCCACTATTTTGACGCCCTGCTCCTGACGGGTTTCTACTATACTTTCATCGGCGTCGCCCAATTGATTGCGGCGGTGCTGTTGCTCATTCCGAGGACAGCGCTTCTGGGGGCGATCTGTTACTTCCCAATCATCCTCAACATTTTTGTTCTGACCCATGCAACGCGGTTCAACGGGACCCGTATCGTCACGCTGATGTTATTGGCGAACGTGTTCCTACTGGTTTGGGACTACGACCGTCTGAAGTCCGCGTTGCCGTTCCACCGGCCGAGCGAAGATCGCCTCGCCGAGACCAGCGAGTTCCCGTTCCTGTTCTTCGCGTGCGTTTTCGCGACTGCCATGTCCGTGATCGTCTTCAATGATTTTCTGTTCGACATCCGGCCCGGCAATGAGGAAGCAGAATGCACGAATGGGTGTGTGGGCAGTGACAGCCCCGAGGCCTGCCAACTTTTCTGTGCCTGTATTTATGAGCAGGGCAATCCGCTGAATGCCTGTCTGAGCGAATACCGCGGTGCGAAGGCAGCAGGTGCGGCGCGGGGGGCGCCGGTTCGATGAGAATCGCCGATGGGGTCCTACCGAGGGATGGACACCCCAGCATCCGGGTTGCGCGATAATTTAGGCGTGCCTATGGTCCCCAGAGGTTTCGTTGACCAGCACGAATTAGCCAACGCGATTCGCAGCGTCGAGGAAGCCCTGCATCCCGATGTGGTGCTCATTCGCTATAGCCTGGGATCGGATTGGGCCGGCGATCCCTCCATCTTTTTCCGCGTGCTGCTCTCCGATGAAGCCGCCAAGCCCAAGCGCCTCCAGAAGGTCGCGCAAAGCGTCGCCATGAAACTCGCGCGTGAGGTGGACGTCGAGAGCTTTGGCCTGCACGCTTACCTCAACTTTCGCAGCAAGTCTGAGCAGGACAAGCTAAACGAACCCGCGTGGGCCTGAGCCGATGCCATTCCCCGACCACTTGCTGGAACAGGCCCAGCACCTTGCCAACCGTGAAAAGAAACGTCCCCGGCAGGCCAGCTTGCGCCGCGCTGTTTCCACGGCATATTACGCGCCCTTTCATCTTCTGATCCACGAAGCCACGCTGAACTGGAGACGAGTCAATCAACGCGCGACCCTGGCGCGGTTCTTCGAGCACGGCAAAATGAGAGCCGCGTCCGACAAGCAGCGCGCGGAGTGCAACCGCTTCATCAATTCCAATCCACCAGCCGGCCCGGAACTGGATTGCTATCGTCACCTGCACAGCATTTCTGACGCATTCTTTCAGGCCCAGCAGCAACGGCACACCGCGGATTACGACAACTCGAAGCAATGGACTCGCACCGAGGCGTTGACACAGGTTACGCTCGTCCAAGGAGCATTTGCCAGTTGGAGGGCGATCCGCAAGGAGCCGCTGGCGCAAGTCTATCTCATTTCACTGCTCGGCAATCCCAAAGGGTGACGGCGGATTGGAGCAGGATTCGCTCTCGCCATCATCTGCACTCTGGTTGTAACGAGCGTGACTGTCCGTGGAGCGATATCGGTCCGTTCGCTGTGCTTTACGCCTATCCGTTAGCTGGCCTCACGGTGGCCTTTTGCCGGTGGCTCGATTTCCAGGTGGTCATTGACAGCCGCCCGGATCCATTGTTTCTGTGGGAGCGCTGCGATCAGGTGGAAATGCAATGACCCATCACGGCGCATCGCATGCCAGCGAACTCACTGCGACGCGTCACTAGCCGTCCGCGCTCCGAGGGGGCGGACCGAGCAAGTCCCAACGGTTCCCTTCCAAGTCCAGGAACACCGGAACCTTGCCAGACGGCTCGACTCGCGGAGATGACACGAACTCGACGCCGACGGCCACCATTCGCTGGTAAGAAGCATCGAAGTCATCGACACGGAGGAACATCCCCACGCGGCCGGCGAACTGCTGCCCGATCGCTCTAGCTTGATCCTCGCCGTCTGCGAGGACTAGCAGGATACCTGTCCTGGCGCCAACCGGCCTGACGACAACCCACCGCTTGGACCTGCCGTTATTGGTCACCGACGGTGTATCTTCCACCAACTCGAACTGAGGCACATCCACGAAGAATCGAATCGCCGGGTCGTAATCCCGCACGACCAGGGCCACAAGTTCGAGGTTCGCCAGCGAACCCGCTTACCACTAACGGTCTCGCCGGACCGCAACAGAATCCGCTTTTCGCTCTCCAACAAGCTGGCAAGGATTTGATGCTGGTTGACAATTTCCATTGACCGGGGCGCTTCGCTTCGGACGAAGCGCGGCGTTTAGGTCTTCCACCGCGAAGGCACCCGGCGAACCGAAATCGTGCGCGATTCCGGCCCGCCGTGGCTCACCAGGCTAACTGTCAATTGAACCTACATACCTTCAGTCATGATCGAACGGTATGAGCCGCACCTCGTCGTCTCCACGTTCCTACGTGTAGGCCTTGTCTCCGCCGCTCTGCGAGTCCCAATAGGTCGTGGGATCGGTGAAGAACTCACCCTGTCTGCAGAGAGGGCGCATCGCTTCTTCATTGACTTTGATACCCAAGCCGGGCCCCGTGGGAACGGGGATGTAGCCCTTGACCACGAGGTCCCCCGCATCGGTTATGTCTTTGTGCCAGGCAGGCTGCGGCTGGTGCCATTCCATGGCGAGGAAATTTTGGCAGGCGGCGACCGCGTGCGCGCCGGCTGCGTATCCGATTGGGGTGGCGTTGGCGTGGACCATCATCCCCACCGCGTATTTGGCCGCCATATCGGCGGTCTTCTTCAATTCGAGGCAGCCGCCGATCACCAGATGATCGGGGTGGATGTAGTCGACCGCACGCGCCTGACAAAGCGGTTCGAGCGATTCCACCAGGTAGGCGTCTTCCCCGGTCAAGGTAGGCACCCGGATCGAAGTGCTGATTTGTTTCCACTCCTCCACCCGGAACCACGGGACCATATCCTCCAAATACGACGGAGTGACCCTTTCGAGCGCGTTAGCCAACTTGATGCAACTCTTGGTGGTGAGGTGTCCGAAATGGTCGTGACCCATGGGAATGTCGGCGGCGTCGCCCATGGCCTCCTTGATCGAAGCGACGTAGTCGGCTACGAGTTCACAACCCTTGTCGCTGATCTCCAGTCCCTGATAGTAGTTCTCGGGATCTTCGCCCGGTTCCCCTTCATAGCCTGCCGGCGCAAAAACCGTGCCCCGCTTGCCTTGGAGGATGCGAGGTACGTTTAAGTCCATCTTGAGCATCGTGAATCCTTCGGCGACTCTCGCCTTGTAATCGGCGGCGATCTCTTTGATGTCGCTCGAGCGCAAGCTGCTCTCGGTGTACATGCGGATCTTGTCTCGAAACTTCCCGCCGAGCATTTGGAAGATCGGCACGCCATAGGCTTTGCCGGCCAGATCCCACAGCGCGTTCTCAATCGCGTTGACGCCGCTCCCGCGACGGTTGTACGCGCCATGAATCTTGATCTTGCGGAAGATCTTGTCAACATTGCACGGGTTCTCGCCGACCAGCCGGGTTTTGTGCGTCAGCACGTAATTGGGCTGGGGACCGTCGCCAATCGTTTGGCCGTATCCCGAAATCCCCTGATTGGTATCGATTCGGACGATGATCGTGCCGCCCGAGGCCCCGCCCGTGCCGGGAGTCGCGGGAGGCGGCGGTTGCCTGACACCGCCGCGTCCACCGGCTCGGCCCGAGGGCGCCTGGCCCCCCGGCCCTCTTAGAATGGCGAGGCGCACGTCGGTGATTTTCAAATTCGAAGGATTTGAATTCCGGTTGACATTCTGGGGATAAGCTTCGAGATCAGCCAGGAGGCCGAGCCCCATGGCCGCCGCGCCCCGTCCCAGAAGCGAACGTCGCGCCATTGCGTTTTCTTTCGTGGACATGTACTCTCCTTTCCGCGAACAAGAACTGCTTACGTGTGTGGAAGCGTTTCGCTCTCCCACCCTACGGTATCCGAAATTGAAGGTCGACGCAGATCCTCGCACTCCGAAGTTCAATCCCAGGTTGCGTGAACCCAGCGGCCCTAGCCGCAACCGCGGCGGATTCGGACCGAGGTTCCGATGGACGGAGGTATTTCGATGAAGTGCTGCGTGTCAGCGCGGCGCAAGTGGTGGTTCAGTTTGGAATGCGCCGAGACCGATAAATTCGTCGGATCGTTTCAGCAATCAGGCCGAACAGCGCATACGTCGTCGCATTCGCAACCACAGCCCAGGCAAGACTCAGGGACCGGCTTGGCTCAAGGTGTAAGGCGACCGCAGTAGCTGGTTGGGACCACCCGGCCAGAGCCAGGACAACGGGCTCGATCCTGAGCGCTCGGTCTGTACTCGCAAAATAGGCGCCCCAGGCAACTGAAACAAGAAGACCGGCGCTGGCCAGGATCGCTGTGCGAACGACGACAGTTTTCATAGGATGCACTCGTGACAGCATTGTAGCTCCGTCGTTGCGTCCGTTCATGGCTCGCTCGCACCGGGGTTGCCAGCCCGATAGCCGGGCTGCAATGAGCAGTGCAGGGCAGTTCGAATCGAATCGCCGAATTGGACGCCACAGAGTTGAAAGAGATGCGATTTGAGCTTCCATATCGTGGCTTAGTTACGCTACCAACCTGTAGAGCAATGGCCGGTTTCCCCGCAGAAGCTAGCGGGCGTGCACCTTTGAGAACCAGTTGAAGGCTCACGGCCTCGAAGGATGCGCGCCTAGGGCTACCGGGCTTCCACCATGGGCACGAACCGGACCGCGTCGAGCGTGCGGCGCACTAGCGTCCCATCGCGCCGCCGGTCAATCACTACCAGGTATTGCGTCTCCGATGTGGGCCCAACCGGCGCCACCAACCGTCCGCCCTTGGCCAACTGATCGATCAGCGCGGCAGGCACTTCGGGAGGCGCCGCGGTGAGCACGATCCGGTCAAACGGCGCCTTCTCCTGCCAGCCTTCGTACCCGTCTCCAGTGCGCAGGTGGACGTTGCGGTAACCGAGAGAAGCCAGCCGCGACTTTGCCAGCCGGGCCAGTTCCGGGATGATTTCGATCGAATAGACCTCGTCGAAGATCTCAGCGAGCACCGCGCACTGATAGCCGGAGCCGGTGCCGATTTCAAGCACGCTGGCGGTTGGGGACGGGCGGAGCAATTCGGTCATGAACGCGACGATATAGGGCTGTGAGATGGTCTGGCCTTCGCCGATGGGAAGGGGATGGTCGGCGTAGGCGTGCTCCTGGAGGGACTCCGGGATGAACAGGTGGCGCGGCACCTTTCGCATGGCCCGGAGCACGTCCGGCTGGGTAACGCCGCGTTTTTCGATCTGATCGTGAACCATCGACCTACGGAGCGATTCCAAAGAGGTCTGCTGCGCGAAGGCCATGGCGGCAAGCAGGATCGCAGCCCTTTGGAGCATGATTGGCACTCCTATGGTCACCATACGCGCCATGCCGGCGGATGGCAAGCCTGGACGGGCACAGCCTACAGCGGATCGCGCCCACTGTCGATGGAGAAGTGAGGCTTGGTAGCGGCATGTATGGCGATATTCTGATTACCGGTGGCGCCGGCTTCGTCGGCTCGACTCTGGCGATTCGTCTGAAGGCGGAATTTCCCTCGGCGCGAGTGACCTCGCTCGACAACCTTCATCGGCGGGGTTCGGAACTGAACCTGCCGCGGTTGGCCGAGGCCGGCGTCGAGTTCGCGCACGGCGACGTAAGGTCGGCGGACGATTTGGCGGCGGTCCCGCCGCCGGAATTGATGATCGACTGTTCGGCCGAGCCCTCCGCGCAGGCCGGCTATGGCGGATCGCCTGGGTACCTGATCCACACCAATCTCACCGGCTGCGTCCACCTGCTCGAATTGGCACGGCGTCACGGTACGCGCTTCGTTTTCGTTTCCACCAGCCGCGTCTACCCGTTTCCCACGCTGAACAGGCTATACGCGCGAGAGGATTCCACGCGGTTCACACTTTTGGAGGATCAGAGCGTACCGGGGGCATCGGGACAGGGTATTGCCGAGGAGTTCCCGCTGCAGGGACCCCGTTCGCTCTATGGGATGACCAAGCTGGCCTCGGAGTTGATCGTGGAGGAATACGCCGATGCCTATGGTCTGCCGACGATCATTGACCGGTTCGGCCTGCTGAGCGGGCCATGGCAGATGGCGAAATCCGACCAGGGTGTGATCGCTCTATGGGCTGCCGCGCATTACTTCAAAAAGCCGCTTGCCTACATCGGGTTCGGTGGATCGGGCAAGCAGGTGCGCGACGCACTGCATGTCGACGACTTCTGCGACCTGATCGTTCATCAGGCGCGCAATTTCGATCTTTACGCCGGCAAGCGGTTCAACGCAGGCGGCGGGTTGGCCAACAGTTTGTCGCTGCGGGAAACCACGCGTTTGTGCGAAGAAGTGACCGGAAACCGAATCGAAATCGCGTCGGTGGCCGAGAACCGTCCGGCCGATGTGCGCAGCTACGTCACCGATCACCGGTCGCTGTCGGCCGCCAGCGGGTGGCAGCCGCGCAGAGATGCGCGGACCATTGTGGCCGACATCTGTGGCTGGTTGCGGGCGGAGGAGACCCGTCTGCGGCCGTTGTTTTATCCCGGCGCTGCCTGATACGCAAGGCAGGCCGTTTTCTGAAAGGGAGATTATGAAGGCTCTTGTCACGGGCTCGGGTGGTTTGATCGGATCGGAATGCGCGCGAACGCTGTGCGCGCAAGGCTGGGAGGTGGCGGGCGTCGACAACGACATGCGCTCCTGGTTTTTCGGCCCCGACGGCACTACCACGCCTGTCGTGGACCAGCTCTGCGAAACCTATCGCGGCTACCGGCACATCACGCTCGACATCCGGGACCGCCGCCGCGTTCGCGAACTGGTGGAAGCCGAACGTCCGGACTTCATCATCCACACCGCCGCGCAGCCTTCGCACGACAAAGCCGCGTCCATCCCTTACGAGGACTTCGACGTCAACGCGGTTGGCACGATGAACCTCCTGGTGGCGGCGCGAGACTATGCGCGGGACTCGCCCTTTTGCTTCACCAGCACCAACAAGGTTTACGGAGACCGTCCCAACTATCTGCCGCTCGAGGAAAAGGAATCGCGATTCGACTACGCCGGAGGTTTGGACGGCATCGGGGAGGATATGTCGATCGACCAGTGCCTGCACTCGATCTTCGGCGCGTCCAAGGTGGCCGCCGACGTCATGTGCCAGGAGTTCGGCCGCTATTTCCAGATGCCGGTGGGTGTATTCCGGGGCGGATGCCTCACAGGTCCGCAACATGCGGGTGTCGAGTTGCACGGCTACCTCAACTACATCGTTCGATGCGGTGTGCTGGGCAAGCCGTACACGATCTTCGGGTACAAGGGCAAGCAGGTCCGCGACCAGATTCATACCGCCGACGTGAACTCGCTGTTTCTGGAATTTTTCCGGCGTCCGCGCTGCGGCGAGGTCTACAACATGGGCGGAGGGCGTAGCAATTCGCTTTCGGTGTTGGAGACGGTGGCGGCGCTCGCCGACCGCGGGCACAAGCTCGAATACCGTTACGAGGATAAGAACCGCACCGGCGACCACATCTGCTACATTTCCGATCTGACCAAGATCAAGTCTCACTTTCCGGATTGGAACCTCAGCTATGGCCTGCCGCGGATCCTCGACGAAATTGTCGCTCGCTACGAGCAACAAGCGCGTGAGGAAGAGCCCGGCGCCTTCCTCGCCGTGACGCCGCAACCGCGGCCCGCCGGAACGGAATTGGCGGACGAAGTTCCGGTGAACGAGACCGCATGACCCCGTCGCTCTCGGTGGTGATTCCGGCCCGCAACGAAGAGGGCTCGGTAGCCTCCACGCTGCTGGACGTGTCCGCCACCTTGCGGCGGGAAGCGATTTCGTTCGAATTGATCGTCGTCAACGACGCAAGCACGGACGAAACGGCGGCGCGTGTGGAGGACCTCTCGGAGAGCTACCCCGAGATTCGCCTGGTGCACAATGCGGGCCGGAACGGGTTCGGGATGGCGATTCGCCGTGGGATCGAAGAGACGCGGGGTGAGGCGGTGGCGATCATGATGGCCGATTGCTCCGACAGTCCCGAGGATCTGGTGGCCTGCTTCCGAAAGCTGCAAGAGGGCTACGACTGCGTGTTTGGGTCCCGGTTCGTCAAGGGCGGCCGCGTGATTGACTACCCGCGGCACAAACTGATGTTGAACCGGATGGCAAACCTGTTCATCCGCCTTCTTTTTGGCGTCCCGTTCAACGACTTTACCAACGCCTTCAAGCTTTACCGCCGCGAAGTGATCGACGGCATGCAGCCGCTGATCGCACCGCACTTCAATCTGACCGTGGAGATGCCGTTGAAGGCGATCATTCGGGGCTACACCTTTGCCACGCTCCCCATCAGTTGGACCAATCGCAAGACCGGCATCTCCAAGCTGAAGATCAAGGAAATGGGGAGCCGGTATCTCTTTATCGTGCTGTACTTGTGGCTGGAGCGCAGCCTCGCCCGCGGCGACTATCACCGGCGGCACCTCTATGCGCCCGCGTCCGGGCGGGTGTCGGAGCGACGGCGTTCGAGCGCCGAGGCCTAGTCGTCCAAGTGCACCTGTTGGAGCGCAAAACGGCTACCGCCGGAACAGCAGCATCGTGGAGGCGACGGTGAGGACCAGCACGACGATTTCGAACCATTTCGGCGAGATCCGGTGCAGCACCCATTTCCCTGTGACCGCTCCCAGGCCGAGCAGCGGCGCCATCCACGCGTCAAACAGCAAGGACTCGCGGCTGATCAGGCCGTGCCAGCCATAGATGGGGAGCTTAATGGCGTTGACGACGAAAAAGAACCAGGCGCTGGTGCCGACGAATCGCTCCTTGGCTAGTCCGCGGCTGAACAGGAAGAGATTCATCACCGGACCTGCCGCGTTGGCCACCGTGGAGGCGAACCCGGCCGCGGTCCCATAAATGGGCGGGGGCGCACCGGTGAGGCCGCCGCCGAAGAAGCGGCGGCGCAAATAGACGGCGAGCATCCCGAGAATGATGACGCCCACCGAGGGCCGTATGATCCGCTCCGGCAACCCGAGCGCAATCGCTCCGGCCCCCATCCCGGCCAGGGCCCAGGGCGCCAGTTCTCGAATGGTGGGAAACGAGGCCTGTTTGCGCCAATAGGCGAGCGCCCACAGGTCGCCGATGCAGATCATCGGGAGCAGCCATCCGGCCGATAGTCGCGCATCGCCCACCATCAACACCATCAAGGGCACTGACATGAGACCCACGCCGGGGAGTCCGGTTTTCGCCAAGCCCAGCGCCACCGCCGATATCGCCCCCAACATCCACTGCCACGCGCTGAGTTCAGGAATCAAGAGAATCGACTACGTTAGCATGGCCGGCGCCGGGCGTGCTCCGAGGCGGCCCGTCAACCGCGGACGAAGCGGCGTAACTTGTCCGGATTGCGGACCATGAAGATGCGCCGGATCTGCTCACCGTCGAACTCGCAGATGGCCAGCGTCACCACCGTTCCACCGTCAGTGGCGAGCAGCGCGGGGTCGCCGCCATTGACTGTGATCCACTCCAGCGAGAGTCCGGGTGGGGCCAGGCGCCCGAGGCTGGCCATGAATTTCGCGATCGCCGCCGCGCCTTCGATGGGACGGCCCGCCGCCGCCACCTTGCCACCACCGTCTCCGATCAGTACCGCGCCGTGCTTCAACATACTGGCGATGGCGTCCAGATCGCCTTGCGCCGAGGCGCGGAAGAACGCGGCCATGAGGGCCTGGCGGCGTTCGGGCTCGGGGGCGAATCGTGGCCGGTTGGCGGCGAGGTGATCCTTGGCTCGTTTGAATAATTGGCGGCAGTTGGATTCGGAAAGTTCGAGCAGACCCGCGATCTCGGTGTAGCCGGTGTCGAAGGCTTCACGCAGGATGAAGACCGCGCGTTCGGTGGGAGTGAGTGTTTCGAGCAGGACGAGAAAGGCGTAGGAGATGGTTTCAGCCCGTTCCACAGGATCGGGCGTGGGCTCGGCTACCGGCTCCGGTAGCCAGGGCCCCACGTATTTCTCGCGGCGGACGCGTGCCGATTTTATATGGTCCAGGCAAAGGCGGGCGGTCAGCGTTGTGAGATAGGCGCGAGGCGAACGAACCTCGGCGGCGGAGGAGTCCGACCAACGCAGCCATGCCTCCTGGGCGATGTCTTCGGCGTCGCTCCAGGATCCCAGCATGCGATAGGCAATGCCGAGGATGAGCGCGCGGTGCGCCTCGAAGGGCCCGGCGGAGTCATCGAGCGGCGGCATGCTCGGGTTCCGGCAGGCCGGCGCGAAAACCGTCCGGCGCGATGTGGAGCGCTTGATTGAAACGCACCCGTTGATTTTCCCACGCGATGACGGCGGTCAATTCGATGATTTGCCGGTCGTCGCAGTAACGGCGCAGGTCGTGTAGGTCCGCGGGCGAGACGGCGGCGGGAGTGCGGGACATGCCGGTGGCGTAGCGGAGCACGGCGCGGTCCATCGCGTCGAAATGAGGATCGCCTTCGAAATCCGGGAGGGCGAGGATTTCGTGTTCGCGCACGCCGGCGCGGGCGGCGATCGCGGATCCGATGTCGATGCAATAGCGGCATCCGGCGAGGCGCGCCACCTGCATTTCGGCGAGTAGCTTGGCACGTTTGGGAACGCTATCCATGCGGCTGAGCGCGGTTTCCATCGCAGCGGCGCCGAGCAGTAGGCGTGGTTGATGGGCCATCATCCGAACCGGCGCCGGGACAATGGCCTTGCCGGTGAGCCTGGCCGCGATGCGGCGGGCGTAAGCGAATATCATGCGCATCCACATGGGAGCGTCGTGCGGATCGATGGGGAGGGGGATTGGGCGTGGTGCGATCGGTTTCATGTCTGCTCATGAGACGAGACAACTGTCCCGCTTGTGACAGCGTTGGGGGGCGTGACCGCGCCGGGGGCTGTGACGCCGTCGCGCGACAATCGTTCGAGGTCACTCCAATCGAACCCGAGGGACCCGGCGAACTCACGCCAGTCGAGTGGTAGCGGAGCAAAGAAGCGTCGAGGGGCGGCGGGATCGTTCCAGTGGAACGTGCTGCAATGAAGCGCATGGCGTTCGATGCTGAGCGACTCCTGGAGACCGGGTGTCCACCCGGTCCGCAGGAACTCGACGAAGAGGTTTTCGTCCGGACCGTAGATCTTGTCGCCCGCCACGGCGTGCCCGAGCCATGAAGCATGCACGCGGATCTGGTGGGTGCGTCCGGTGAGCGGCGTGGCGCGGACGAAGGTATGGGAAGCGGTGGCGGCGAGGGGCTCAAACAGTGTGCGCGCGGGTTGCCCGTCTGGCCTCACCGCACGGCGTACGCCGACCACGGACGCTTCGGCCACTCCGATCGGTTGATCCACCAGCACGGGCCCGGTTAACACGCCGGTGACGATGGCATGGTAGGTCTTGGCGAAATAGCCGCGGCGGACGGCGAGGTTGACTGCGTCGAGTGCGGCGCGGGAACTGACGATGACCAGGGCGCCGCTGGTCTCGCGGTCGAGCCGCGATGGCATGTGCATGCGAGGGGCGCCCGTGAGTTCGCGGCACGCCGAGATGAGGCTGGACCACGGGCCATGCTTGGACCGGTGGCACAGCACATGGGCGGGCTTATCGATGGCGAGGATGCCGTGATCGTGGAACACGAACCAGGATCGTAGTTCTTCGGGAGTGATCATCCAGCCCCAGTCAGTACGTGGCATGGCGGGCTCTAGGGGCGCCGTTTGGGGCGCGCGGCGGTCCGGTAGCGTACGGACTCGAGGAAAAGACCGGCAGCGGGTGCAGTCCACTCGGCGACCGGCACTTCGGGTGCCTCGGGCTGTAGGAGCGCCTCCAGGGCTGCCGGCGTCAGCGCTCCTTTGCCCACCTGGACGAGCGCACCGACCAGACGGCGCACCATCCGCCACACGTAGTGGGATGCCGTGATGCGGACTAGGATGAGACCCCGAGCGGGTTGTTCCTCGATGGTGACGGCTTCGATGTCGACGACTGAGGATTCATCCTCCTTGCGCGGGTCGGCTTGGCGGAAGCGCGCGAAGTCATGCCGTCCTTCGAGCAGTTTGGCGGCGTGTTCCATGGCGGCAAGGTCGAGGGGGTCCTTGATCCACCAGACAAACTTTTTCTCGAACGCAGTTTTGCGCCGGGAGATCCGGTAGAGGTAGGTCCGGCTGGCGGCGTCGTGACGGGCGTGGAAGGAGGCGGGGGCGGATGCGATGTCGAGGACGGCGATGTCGTGGGGCAACGCGTCGTTGACGCGGGCGAGGAGGTTGGCCGGGTCGACATTCTGCCGCGACGAGCGGAGATGGGCGACCTGTCCGGTGGCATGGACTCCGGCGTCGGTGCGTCCGGAACCCATGAGCTCGACGCGCTCACCGAGGAAGCGTTCCAGGGCGACGCGGAGTTCGCCCATGACGGTGCGGGCGTTGTGCTGCTCCTGCCATCCGCTGTATCGGGATCCGTCGTATTCGAGAGTCAGTTTCCAGGTGGGCACTTCTCTCGATGGTATGTCAAAAGAATTGTTTCGAGGTTGTTGACCGGGGTGGTGCGGGCGCGATAGAATTCAAGTGCGGGGTGGAGCAGTCTGGTAGCTCGTTGGGCTCATAACCCAAAGGTCGAAGGTTCAAATCCTTCCCCCGCAACCAACCCACAAGGGTCCTGCTCCCAATCGGTTAGCCTTCCCTCGATACTCCCTCTTCAACGGCCTGTTTCGGGCGCACTGTAACCAATTTTGTAACCAATTTCGATCCAGCTGAGGCTTGGGCTAGCGGATGGAACGAGTTGACGACATCCTCGCGCGCACGCATGCTCTGCCTTCCGTCCCTCCGAATCCGTCGCTGAATCGCACGATTCCGATCGATGTGGAAAACGCCGGAAGCGCTAGTAAAACCTCCTGCTTTCCGACTCTTCCCACACCAGAATCGAGTTCGCAAATCCTATCGAGGCCTGCCGGGGGAGATCGAACTCACGCCGGTCAGAGAGTTGACCGGCGTGGAACCCGGTTTTGATCAGGACAGGCAGTGGCAGATTCGCTTCGGTGTCGCCTAGGGGAATCGGACCAGGCATGCCCGGAGCGGGGCGTTGACTGCTTTGCTCCGGGCGTGCCCGTGGTTGTCCTGTCCGCTCACCGATCAAAAGATAAGCTTCATCCCAAACTGAATGTTGCGCGGGCCGATTTGCGTCGATCCGATCCGTCCGAAGGCGTTCGACGCCAGGTTGGTGTTCGGATTGCCAAACACGACCCGGTTTAGCGGGTTCAGGATTTCCATCCGGAATTGATGAGTCAGACGCTCGCCGATTTTGGTGTCCTTGAGAACGGCAAACGATTCGTCGAGCCGTCCGGGTCCGCGTTCTTCGAGATAACGTGGTGCGGTACCGAACTGACCGTCGCCCGGCCGGGCGAAAGCGGACGCGTTGAGAAAGACGTCGCGGGCAGGGTCGAAACTGCCCAGTCCAGCGTTGGACCGGATGCCGGACGACAGCAGGTTGGGCCGCTGGCCGGCTGTAAAGTAGGGCAGCGTGTTGTTGAGGCTGACGTTGAGGCGTGTCCCGCTGTTGTAGGCGTTGACGATGGCAAGCTGCCATCCCCCGAGTAACTTTCGCGCCACCGGTGCATCGGAGAGCCAGCGCTGCCCCTGGCCGAACGGGAGCTGGTAGACGAGGCTGAAGGTCAGGATGTGCGTGAGGTCAGTCGGATGGTAGGATTTCTCGCGCAGGTTATTGTCCTGCTCGCCAGCATAGCCATCGAACTGGCGGGCGTCTGTAAGGAACTTAGACCACGTATATGCAACCGTCCCCATCAGCCCCCGGCCGTACCGCTTGTCGAGTTTGTACTGGAACGAATGATAGTGGGAGTTTCCGTAAGTGGATCCGTAAATTCCTACGCCGTTGAACTGCGGAAATGGGCGCAGAGCCTGGGCCACGGTGGCGCGCGATCCCCACAGGTCTGAGAAACCGGCGAACGGAGCGGCGATTCCCGCGTTGCGGGCCGCGGCCGAATTGATGTTGGCGCGAAGCAGCGATGTCGGCATATTGAAGTACTGCGAGGGCACCTGATTTAGTTGCTGGTTTTCGTAGAGATGGGTGCCCTTGTTGGCGACGTAGGCGAAGCTCATCGACAAGTCCTGGGTGAACTGACGCTCGAGAGTCAGGTTCCACTGCAGCTTTCGCGGCAGGTCATAATCGGTGGGCAGGACCACTGTAACGTTCTGGCCGTTGGCTGCGACCGGATCGATGACGGGAGGACGCCGGAAATCCTGCGGGAAACCATTGTCCCAGCGGAAGGCCGGCGTGATGCCGTTATCGGCGGTGGCGAAGGCGGCTGTGGTCGAGAAGCCGAAGGCCGGAAGGCCAAGGCCCTGGTTGATGTAATTGGAGTAGAAGATACCGGTTCCCCCGCGCAGCACGGTTTTGTCGTTGAGCCGGTAGGCGAAGCCGATGCGCGGAGCGGGATTGAATTTCAGGATGTTTAACAACCGGTTCCCAAAGCCGTTGGGGCCTCCATAGACCATCACACCCGGAAGGTTGCCCGCGGCCGGATTGGGCTTGGAGATGTCGGCGTAGGAGAGCCGCCCCAACGGGTCGCTGTGCGGGACGATCAACTCGTAACGGAACCCGAGGTTGAGCGTCAGCCGCTGATTTACTTTCCAGGTGTCATCGATAAAGAAGCCCCAGTTGGTGTAGCGCCCGCCGGGCAGCGAGTCGCGGAAGAACGCGCTGCCGGAGATCACCTCGCCGAGCAGGAAACTGGCCCAGGCGTCGCCCGACGAGCCTGTGCCGGGCTGCCCGGTGGACAGGCGGCTGAACCGGAAATCCCCGCCGCCCGTTCCGAAGTTCCGGTAGTTGTCCTGGTGATGCTGCACTTCGAAGCCGGCCTTGAAGGTGTGGTTGCCTCGAATCATCGTGATGTTATCCAGCACGGTGAACGTATTGAAGAAGTTGTCAGAAGCGACGTTGTCACCGTATCGGGTATAACCCTCGGTGCTGAACTGGACTGTCGGGAACAGATCGAATTGCAGTCCGCGCAGACCCAGTTTTCCGCCATTGGGCTGCAGCCACCCCTGGTTGAAACTCCGCGAAAAGTTGGGATTGCGGAACCGGGATACTCCGAGGCCGAGGTGGTTCAGGGTGGTGGGTGTCAACGTACTGTCGAAGTTCAAGTGCGCAACCCGGGTGGTCACGACCTGGAAGTTGTAGTTCTCGAGCCCGGTGGTATCGCCCACCGGGATGAGACGCGAGGGACCAGGGCTCTTCACCGATGGACGGTCGGTATAGTTGAAGACGCCGGACACGCGGTGGGCGTTGGAGATCATATGGTCGAGCTTGAAGCCCAGTGTCCGCTGGTCGGCAAACGGACTGGCCAACGGCGCGATGCTGTTGTTCACGATGCCGGGCAGTTCCGGTTTCGGGTGGAGCTCGAGCATCTTGGTGCTGACGGCGCTCCAGCGGTTGCGCGGAATGAGCTGGCCGGGAAACGGCAGCCGCTGCACGCGCCCGTTCGGCGCCGTGAAGTTGGTTTCGGGATCGTAGATGGTCCGCCGGCCGATGGAGGCGATTTCGTTGAAGTCGCCGTTCTGCATGTTGGCGGTGGGCAGCGTATTCAATCCGGCGAGTTGGCCGCCGCGGCGGTAGAACTGGTCGAAGGAGAAGAACCAGAAGGTACGGTCCTTACCGTTGTAGAGCTTGGGAATGGCCAACGGGCCGCCGATGGTGCCGCCCCATTCGTTCTGCTTTGCCGGGGCGCGCGAGGCGGGGAAGAAGCCGCGGGCGTCGAGCTTCTCGTTGCGGACGAAGTAGAAGGCCGTACCGTGCGCATCATTGGTGCCGCTTTTCATCGTGAAACTGGTGATGCCACCGAGCGCGTGCGCGTACTCGGCGGAGTAGTTGTTGGTGATCAACTTGAATTCCGCGATGGCGTCCACTGAGGGATTGACCTCGCCGTCATTGCCAAGGTCGCCCCGCGAGAGTGCGATCCCGTCGTAGTAGGTCATGTCCTGAAACGACCCGCCGCCCGAGATCGACTTGTTCCAGGTGGACCGCGGATCGACTCCGGGCGAGAGCTTGATGAAACTCGACGGGTTTCGAATCCCTCCGCCCAGAGTTAGCGGGAGATCGAGGAATTGTTTGGAATCCACCACCATGCCAACGTCCGAGCTTTCGGTCTGG
The DNA here is from genome assembly GCA_041394885.1 of Bryobacteraceae bacterium. Lineage (GTDB taxonomy): Bacteria > Acidobacteriota > Terriglobia > Bryobacterales > Bryobacteraceae > DSOI01. The sequence continues at coordinate 138,400 of JAWKHI010000015.1, forward strand.
ATCAGCGGCACCCCGCCTTCGACGGTCACCGTTTCGGTGACCTCACCGACCCGGAGCGCTATGTCGATGGCCGCGGTCTGGTTGACCTGGATCTGGACTCCGGTTTGCGAGAAGGCCTGAAATCCAGGAGCTTTGGCCGTAACGATGTAGATGCCGACGGGGAGCGCTACGAGTCGATAGGCGCCGGTGTTGGTGGAAACCGTCTCGGCGCGGTAGTTGGTGGCTTGGTTTACGGCATCCACGGCGACGCCTGGAACGGCGGCGCCGCTTGCATCGACGATCACGCCTGAGATTGACCCGCGGTCACCCTGGCCAAAGGCCGCCGCCGCGGTGAGCGCCGACAGTGCAAGGATTCGATATGCGTTCATGTTTGCCCCTTCACAATAATTGATGTTTGTACAAACATTGCGTTTTATACATGAACAAGGCGCACGTGTCAAGCGCCTTCCCGCTGTACTATGGTGCTCAGGAAGATGACAGTCATCGCCTCGATTCTGCTCGCCTTGGCGGCTCCCGGCGGGCCTTGCTCGGGATGCCATCCCGGGCAAGCGGCGGCGTTCTTGGCAACTGGCATGGGACGATCCTTGGGACGCCCCGACGCGGCCGAGTACCCGCCCCGCTCGTTTTCGCACCGGGACTCGACGCGGCTGAGCGTGCGGCGGCGCGGGGCCGAATTGCTGCACGGAGTGGAGCGGGGCGGGCGCCGGGTCGAATTGCCGGTTTCCTATTTCGTCGGCTCCGGCAAGCAGGGACGCAGCTACCTTGTGGAGTTGGACGGCTATCTGTTTCAGTCGCCGGTCTCCTACTACGCCGGCGGTGGAGGTTGGCGGCTTTCCCCCGGCTACCAGCACGATGTTGTTGTGGACTTTTCCCGGCCGGTAACGCCCGAGTGTTTGTTTTGTCATTCTGGGCAAGCCGATCCCGTTTCCGGCACGCAGAACCGTTACGGATCGCCGCCCTTCGTGTCCGAGGCGATCGGCTGCGCCCGCTGCCACGGTGATCCGGCCGCGCACCTGGCGAGCCCGGCCCGGGGCAACATTGTGAATCCAGTGCGCCTGGATGCCGCGCGGCGAGACTCGGTGTGCGAGCAGTGCCATTTGAGCGGCGAGGCGCGCATCCCGAATCCCGACAAGACGATTTTTGACTTCCGGCCCGGTCAAGCACTGGAATCGACCTTTTCGGTCTACGTGGCCGGCGCGGGGAGTCCCAAGGTTGTGAGCCACGCCGAACAACTGGCGACGAGCCGCTGCGCGATCGGGAGCGGAGACAAGATGTGGTGCGGCGCCTGTCACGATCCGCACCAGCGGCCGGCGAACGCCGTGTCCTGGTATCGCGACCGGTGCCTGGGGTGCCACGCGCAGACGCTTCCGGCGGGGCACAGCGAGCCGTCCGCCGGATGCACGGGCTGTCATATGCCGGCGCGCGGCCCCTCCGACGTTCCCCACACAGCCTTCACCGATCACCGGATTCTTGCCCGTCCAGAGCCGGATTCCTCGCTGGGGCAGCAGGAACGCCTCCGGCCCTGGCGCCAGCCTGCGGCAGGCGTGAGGGTGCGGAATCTGGGACTTGCCTACGTGAGCGCGGGTGAAAGTAAGCAATCTGCGTTTCAGTTGAACGAGGGCTTCCGGCTGCTGGCCACGCTGCCGCGAGAAATGTCCAACGATGCGGACGTGCAGACCGGCATCGGGTTGGTGCTGCTGCGTAAGCAACGTCCTGGCGAAGCCGTTCAGGCTCTGGAGCGCGCTGTGCGGCTGCGGCCGCGGGATGCCGTGCGCCGGTTGAACCTCGCCGCAGCGCTGGCTGCTTCGGGAAAGATTGAAGCAGCGATCGATGAAGCGGAAACTGCGATCCTGCGCGACCCGGCACTCGAGGAGGCCTGGGCTCTGCTCGAGCGGATATATGCGGATGCCGGGGAATCGGACAAGGCCCGGCAGGTGCGGGAGCGATGGAGGCGCGAGTCGCCGCTCGGGAAACTGGAGGCGCGGCGGTGATGCGTTGGGTGGTGGCGGCAACGCTGATTTCGATACTCGCGGCGCAATCGCTTCGGGAACGCGCTGCCGAGGCGTACCGGCAGCGGCGTTTTGCCGAGGCGGCGGATCTGCTCCAGCAGCAGGTGGAGGCGGATCGGAAGGACTTCGGGTCACTGCTATTGCTCGGCCTTTCGCGGCAGCTCAACGGCGAGCGGGATGAAGCGGAACGAGTCTTCCAGCGCGCCGTCGGGATGAACCCCACCCACGCCGCGGCGCGATTCTACCTGGCGCGCGTGGAGTACTTACGCGGGCGCCTTGCCGATGCGGAGCGGGATGCGGCGGAGGCGCGGAGACGCGGTCACCCGCCGGCCGCGGTCCTTCATCTCCTTGGACTGATCCGCGTGGAGCAGAATCGCATGGCGGATGCTGTTACGGCGTTTCAAGAAGCGCTCGAAGCGGATCCACAATTCGGGCCTGCCGCACTGGGCGCGGGAGAAGTGCTGATCGCTGTGCGGCGCGAGAAGGACGCAGTGACGATGCTTGATCGGGCCGTGAAGCTCCAGCCGGAATCCGGAGAGGCGCGGTATCACCGGGCGCGGGCGCTACTGGCGCTGGGCGACAGGGAGGGCGCCGAGGCGGACCTTGCCGCTGCCCCCGGCCACGAAAGCGCTGTCCGATTGTTGCGCCAATTGCGGTCTGGCGGTGTGGCCCCAACTCCGGCTACCGGGCAGGGGCGGGAGCCGGCTCCGGTTCGGTTCACCGAAATTGCCCGCGAGGCCGGCGTCGATTTCACGCTTCGCAACAGCCCCACGGCCCGTAAGCACCTCATCGAGACGATGCCCGGGGGGCTCGCGGTGTTCGACTACGACGGTGACCGGCGGCCGGACCTCTTCTTCGCCAACGGCGCCGCGCTGCCCTCCTTTGTCAAAACCGATCCCCGCTATCGCAACCGCCTGTACCGCAACCTCGGCGGGATGCGGTTCCAGGATGTTACTCTCGCGGCCGGACTCGAGGGGAGGGGCTACTCGATGGGAGCCGCGGCGGCCGACTATGACAACGACGGCGATGCCGACTTGTTCGTGCCCGGCATGGGGGCCACTGTCTTGTACGAAAATCGAGGCGGCCGATTCGCCGACGTGACCCGGGCGGCCGGCATTACCGGCGGGACCTGGCCCGTCGCCGCCGTCTGGCTCGACTATGACAATGACGGCTGGCTGGACCTGTTCGTCGTCAACTATCTCAACTGGACGCCGGCATACGACAAGTATTGCGGCGACCGCGCTGCGGGGCTGCGGGTCTACTGCGACCCGCGAGACATCCCGGGAACCACGAACCAACTCTACCGGAATCGCCGCAACGGGACGTTCGAAGATGTCACCGATGCATCGGGAATCGGCGCCCATACGGGAAAGGGCATGAGCGCGGCCGCGATTGACTACGACGGCGACGGGCGGCAGGACCTGTTCGTGACCAATGACACGGCGCCCAATTTCCTGTTTCGCAATCTCGGCGGCGGGCGGTTTGCGGAGTCCGGCATGGAGGCTGGCGCCGCGCTCAAAGATGACGGCAAGGCCGTTTCGAGCATGGGCGTGGCGGTTGCCGACTACGACGCCGACGGCTTGCCGGACCTTGCGGTGACGGCGCTTTCCGGAGAATGGTTCCCGATGTTCCGGAATCAGGGCGGCGGTTTTTTCCGGGATGCGACGGCCGCAAGCGGTATGGCCGTGGCGTCGGCGCAGCAATCCGGCTGGGGGATTGTCTCGGGCGACTTCAACAACGATGGGATTCCGGACCTGTTCACCGCGAATGCACACGTGACCGACAACATCGACGCGTTCTCCCACTACCGTTACCTGCAGGCGAACGGGTTGTTCCTGGGGCGGGGCGACGGCACGTTCACAGATGCGGGGGCGAGGGCCGGCCGGCAATTTCAGCAGCCGCGGGCGCATCGTGGGGCAGCGCTGGCGGATCTTGACGGCGACGGGGATTTGGACGCCGTGGTCACCGTGCTGGGCGGGGCGGCCGAGATCTGGAGCAACGAGTCTCCGAAAGCGAACTGGATCGCCGTACGGCTGCGGGGGAGCAAGTCCAATTTCGACGCGTTCGGTGCCCGGGTGTGCGTGGATGCGCACTGCCAGTGGATGAGTTCGGCCCAGGGCTATGCGTCTTCGATGCTCGGGCCGTTGCACTTCGGTCTCGGTGGGAGTGCCCGGGCAGGCCGTATCTCTATCCTATGGCCGAGCGGCGCCACCCAGGAGTTCCGGGATGTGGCGCCGCGTCAGGTATTCGCAGTTGTTGAGCCGGAGTGAGTTCTCAGAAAATCAGCTTCATCCCGAACTGGATATTGCGCGGCCCGATCTGGGTGGAAGCGATGCGCCCGAACGCGTTCGATGCGAGATTGGTGTTCGGGTCCCCGAACACGGTTCGGTTGAGGGGATTGAGAATCTCCATGCGGAACTGGTGGGTGACGCGTTCGCCGAAGCGCGTGTTCTTGAGGACGGCGAAGGACTCGTCGAGCCGCCCCGGACCGCGTGTCTCGAGATAGCGGGGGGCGGTGCCGAACTGGCCGTCGGCGGGACGGGCAAAAGCGTCCGCGTTGAGGAAGAGGTCGCGGGCGGGGTCGAACGAGCCGAGCCCGGTGTTGGTCCGAATATCGCCGGAGAGCAGGTTCGGACGCTGGCCGGCGTTGAAAAACGGCAGCGTGTTGTTGATGCTGACGTTAAGCCGCACACCGCTGTTGTAAGAGCTCACTACCGCCAGTTGCCACCCGCCCAGCAGTTTGCGCGCGGCGGCCGATCCCGCCGTCCACTGTTTGCCGTCGCCGAACGGCAGGTCGTAGACCAGGCTGAAGGTGAAGATGTGGGTAAGGTCCGTGGGGTGGTAGGATTTCTCACGCTTCAGGTGATCCTGCTCGCCGGCGTAGGCGTCGAACTGTGCCGCATCGGTCAGGAACTTGGACCATGTGTAAGCAACCGTTCCGGTAAGTCCGCGCGCGTAGCGCTTATCCAGCTTGTACTGGAAGGAGTGATAGCTCGAGTTCCCGTAGGTGGAGCCGTAGATGCCCGCGCCGTTGAACTGAGGGAAAGGCCGCAGTGCCTGATTGACCGTGGCGCGTGTCCCCCACAAATCGGCGAAGCCGGGGAACGGTTCCGAGAGACCGGCAGCACGGGCCTGCGGGGAGTTGATGTGAGCGCGCAACAGGGCGGTTGGCATGTTGAAGTATTGCGACGGCACCTGATTCAGCTGCTGGTTCTCGTACAGGTGCGATCCCTTGTTGGCAACGTAGGCGAAGCTCATCGAGAGATCCTGTGTGAACTGGCGTTCGAGCGTGAGATTCCACTGGAGCTTCCGAGGCAGATCGTACTCGGTGGGAAGAACGACGGTGACCGACTGGCCGTTGGCGGCGGTTGGGTCCGTGACCGGAGGCCGGCGGAAGTCCTGGGGGAATCCGCGGTCCCAGTTGAATGCAGGAGTGATGCCATTGTCGGCCGAGGAGAACGCAGCGGTTGTCGAGAAGCCGAAGGCTGGAAGGCCAAGGCCCTGGTTGATGTAGTTGGAATAGAAGATGCCGGTGCCCCCACGGAGGACGGTTTTGTCATTCAGCCGGTAGGCGAAGCCGATGCGCGGCGCCGGGTTGAACTTGAGAACGTTCAGCAGCCGGTTTCCAAAACCGTTGGGGCCCCCGTAGACCATCACGCCAGGCAGATTGCCGGCGGCGGGATTGGGCTTTGTGATGTCGGCGTAGGAGAGCCGGCCCAGCGGATCGCTGTGGGGCACGATCACTTCGTATCGGAAGCCGAGATTCAGCGTGAGGCGCTGGCTGACCTTCCAGGTGTCGTCGACGAAGAAGCCGTAATTGGTATAGCGGCCGCCCGGGAGTGAATCCCGGAAGAACGCGCTGCCGGTGAAAACCTCGCCGAGCAGGAAACTGGCCCAGGCGTCGCCTGAGGCTCCGACACCGGGTTGCCCGGTGGACTCGCGCCGGAAGCGGAACGTGCCGCCGCCGTTGCCGAAATTCCGGTAGTTATCCTGGTGGTGCTGCACCTCGAAGCCGGCCTTGAAGGTGTGATTGCCGCGGATGGCGGTCATTGTGTCCATCAGCGTGTAGGTGTTGAAGAAGTTATCCGAAGCGACGTCGTCGCCGTACCGGGTATAGCCTTCGGTGTCGAACTGAACGGTGGGGAACAAGTCGAACTGGAGGCCGCGGAGACCGAGCTTGCCGCCGTTCGGCTGGAGCCAGCCCTGATTGAAGCTCTGGGAGAAGTTCGGGTTTCGGAATCTCGAGAAACCCAACCCCACGTGGTTCAGGGTGGTTGGCGTGAGGTTGCTGTCGAAGTTGACGTGAATGACGCGGGTGGTGACGACCTGGAAGTTATAGTTCGCGAGCGCGGTGGTGTCGCCGACCGGGACAAGCCGCGAGGGCGCCGGACTCTTGATCGACGGGCGGTCGGTATAGTTGAACACGCCGGAGACGCGATGGGCGTTGGAGATCATATGGTCCAGCTTGAAGCCGAGGGTGCGCTGATCGGTCAGCGGGCTGGCCAAGGGAGCGATGCTGTTGTTGGCGATGCCGGGCAGTTCCGGTTTCGGGTGGAATCCCAGCATCGCCGAGGCGACGCTGCTCCACCGGTTACGCGGAATCACCTGGCCGGGGAAGGGCATGCGCTGCACCCGGCCGTTGGCGTCGGCGAAGTTGGTAGCCGGGTCGTAAATGGTGCGGCGGCCGACGGAGGCGATCTCGTTGAAGTTCCCTTCCTGCATCAGGGCGGTGGGAATGGTGTTGAGGCCGGCGAGTTGGCCGCCGCGGCGGTAGAACTGGTCGAAGGAGAAGAACCAGAACGTGCGGTCCTTGCCGTTGTAGAGCTTTGGAATCCAGAGCGGGCCGCCGATGGTGCCGCCCCATTCGTTTTGTTTCGATGGTGCGCGGGAGGAGGGGAAGAAGCCCCGGGCATCCAACTTCTCGTTTCGCAGGAAGTGAAACGCGGTGCCGTGAAGATCGTTGGTGCCGCTTTTCATCGTGAAACTGGTGATGCCGCCCAGCGCGTGGGCGTACTCGGCCGAATAATTGTTGGTGATCAGCTTGAACTCAGCGATGGCGTCCACCGACGGGTTCACCTCCCCGTCGTTGCTGAGGTCTCCGCGGGAGAGGGCGATTCCGTCGTAGTAAGTCATGTCCTGGAAGGACCCGCCGCCGGAGATGGACTTGTTCCAGGTGGACCGGGGGTCGACACCCGGGGAGAGCTTCACGAAACTCGACGGGTTGCGAATGCCTCCGCCAAGAGTGAGCGGCAGGTCCAGGAACTGCTTCGATTCGACGACCATACCGACGTCGGAGCTTTCCGTCTGGATCAGCGGGACCCCTCCTTCCACGGTGATGGTTTCCGTCACCTCGCCCACCCTGAGGGAAATATCGATGGTGGCGGTCTGGTTTACCTGGATCTGAATTCCGGTCTGGCTGTAGCCTTGGAAGCCGGCGGCTTTCGCGCTCAGGCTGTAGCGGCCGATCGGGAGTCCCACCAGACGGTAGGCGCCGGTATTGGTCGATACAGTCTCGGCGCGGAAGTTGGTTTCCTTTTGAGTTGCCTCAATCACGACTCCAGGGACTGCGGCGCCCGTGGAGTCTGTTATTACGCCGGTGATTGATCCGCGATCGCCTTGAGCGAACGCGGCGGAACACGAGAGAAGAAGAGCTAACCAGATAGTGCTGTGACGCATGTTTAGGCCCCCTAGGTCGCGGTGTGATCTAGGGGTACTTTATCTTCGTAAATGGACCAAAGTCAATCCGGAGAATTCAGTTTTGTCTGGCTTGTGCAATTAAAATCAATTAACAAAAATCAGCGGTGTAACTTTGGGTCGCAGGTGATCAACACTCCTAACTTCCGTAGTCGCTGACTTCGATGTGGCGCAAACGCTTTCCAGTGCCCGCGGTGCGCCCAGGACGGCCGCAGCGGACGTTGCTGCGGTCTCGAACTGGTCTCGGGAGGGCGGACGCGGAGGCGTGCCGGTATTGGGTGCACTGGGTGATATCGCCTGCGTGGAAAGCCCCAGGCGGTCTCTCACCAGGCGCTTGTGTGGAGGTTTTTTCTGGATTTCGGATAGGTCCTTGGATTGCTCTAGCACAAAGCGGATAACTGATATCCTCTTTAGATGATTACCAAAACAACCCTTCTGGCAATCCGCACTTTGATTCACCTGGGGCGCCGGGAGGACAGGGTCATCCGATCCCCCCGCCAGATCGCCGAGGCGCTGGAGGAATCGCCCACATACCTGGCCAAAGTTGCCCGGATGATGGTAAAGGCCGGCATCCTCCGGGCGGAGAAGGGCGCTCACGGAGGAGTCTATCTGTGCCAGCTTCCCGCCGACATCACCTTGCTGCAGATCGTCGAAGCGTGCCAGGGAACCATCGTCGGTGACTATTGTCGGCCGGACTGCGACAAGCGCAAGGTCTGCTCCTATCATGTGGCCGCCGAGCAGCTTCGCGTAGCCATTGTGGGCGTTTTATCGGCCTGGACGCTGGAACAACTGATGCAGCGTCCGATTTCGCGGGTACCGGAGAGTCTTGGGGGACTGGTCTGCCTGATGGCGGGCGGGCAGCCAACAATCTTGCAGCAGTGAGGTGAGCCGGCCATGTTGCCGATGCGCGTCGAAATTCCGGGAGAAGGCTATCACGCAGGATTGATTTCCTGCCAGGTGGCGTGTCCGGTCCACACCGATGCGCGCGGGTATGTAAGGGCGATTGCCGAGGGGCGCTTTGAGGAAGCCTATCTCATCGCGCGGGGACCGAATCCGTTCGCCTCGATCTGCGGACGGATCTGCGGGGCGCCATGTGAAACGGCGTGCCGGCGGGGCAAGGTGCCGCGCGTGGACGACGACGGACGCTTCGTTGGAACGGACCGGCCGGTGTCGATCCGGGCGCTGAAACGCTTCGCGTGTGAGATGGCGGGTCCGGACAATGGACGGGCGACGGCGGAAGTGCTGGCGAAAGTGACGAACTTCCAGCCGCGCATCTCCGCACAGATCGAAGAGATGGCGGCGCTGGTACGCGGCGCCGTGGACGGG
>JAWKHI010000016.1:0-137219 GCA_041394885.1 Bryobacteraceae bacterium
GAACTGGCGGCGCTGCAGAAATGGATGCAGGGCGCACTCATCGCCGAACAGCCGGTGTCGCCAGCAGCGGTCCGGCGCCGCGTAAGGCCTTCGCGGACTCTCGCACCCAGCCAGCGTCTCGACATCTACCGCGATATGTACGAGGCGCGCCTCATCGAAGCCCTGCGCGCCGACTATCCGCTCCTCGCGCAAGCGCTCGGAGGCGAACTGTTCGAGGACCTGCTTCATCTCTATCTGCGCGAACATCCATCGCGCAGCTACACCCTAAACCGTCTCGGCGATCATCTCCCCGGCTTTCTCCCCGACGTGGAAGGGCTGCCAAATCCTGACTTCTTGCATGATCTGGCTCGTTATGAGCTCGCGACGACGCTAGTGTTCGACGAGGAACAAGTCCCGCCGCTCGACGCCGCGCGATTCGCCGAAGTGCCCACAGACGCCTGGCCCGAGGCGCGTCTGATTACGGTTCCCGCGCTACGGCTGCTTGCCTTGCAGTATCCAGCGCACCGTTGGAAAGGCAAAGCCCTCCACCGGCGGAAAAGCTGGATCGCGGTGGTGCGTCGCGACTATGCGGTGAACTGGATGGAGCTGACCCAACCCGGCTACAAGCTTCTGGCTGGGCTGATCGCAGGCCGCACACTCGGAGAAGCCATCGGACGCAGAAGCCCGGCGATGCTGGCCGAGTGGTTCCGGGAATGGGCGTCGGCGGGCATATTCGCTTCAGTGGAACTCGGACGATGAACGTGTTGTCATAGTTGGCATGGTCCGAATCACGGCATGCGCGGCGATCCTCGCTGCCGTGCTGGTTTCCTGCAGCGGTACCGAACGCGCCCCAAAGCCTGCCGCAAGCGCCTACGTGGACGCCCGCCAATGCGCCGGATGCCACGCCGCGATCGCGCGGCAGTTCGCCGCCACCGGCATGGCGCGCGCGTTTAGTGACGTAACCGCACAGGTCGAGTTCACTACCGCGAAGCCCTACTACCATCGCGCGTCCGATCGTTATTACGAGATGGTGTTGCGCGGCGGAAAGCTCGTGCAGCGGCGCTTCCAGCGCGACGCTTCCGGCGCCGAGAGCAACGTCTATGAGATGGAAGCACACTACGTCATGGGATCCGGCAATCATAGCCGTACCTTCCTCCATCGCGCCCGCGACGGACGGTTACTGCAATTGCCCCTCGCGTGGTATGCGCCGGTAGGAGGGGGCCAACCCTTCTGGGCGATGAATCCGGGCTTCGACAGGCCCGATCATCGCGGTTTCCGCCGGGCTATCAGCTACGAGTGCATGGCCTGCCACAACGGCTACCCGCGATTCGACAGTCCGCCGGAAGCCACCGGCGCGCCGCGGTTTCCGGCCGAGCTCCCCCAAGGAATCGATTGCCAGCGGTGCCATGGACCCGGCCGTACGCACATCGAAGCCGTTGCCGGCGGCGACAAGAACCGGATCCGCGAGTCGATCCTGAATCCGGCGCGGCTGCCGCGCGACCGGCAACTCGAGGTCTGCATGCAGTGTCATCTCGAAACCACCAGCCGCACGCTTCCGTACGCCATCACGCGGTACGACCGGCGTCCATTCTCGTATCGACCGGACGAACCGCTCAGCGCATACGTGCTCCACTTTGACAGGGCGAACGCCAAGGATGACCGGTTCGAGATCGCGCACGCCGCCTACCGCCTGCGCATGTCGGCGTGCTTCCGGAAAAGCGCCACGCTCACCTGCACTACCTGTCACGATCCGCACGCGGCGCGCGCCCGCCCTGCGGCCTGTCAGGGCTGCCACCCCTCCGCCCACAACCAGGATCGCGATTGCGCGTCGTGCCACATGCCGAAGCGGCGCACCACCGACGTGGTGCATGTGGCGATGACCGATCATTTCATCCAGCGCCGCAAGCCGGCTGGGGACCTGCTCGCGCCGCTCTCGGAAACGCACGACTCCGCACAGACCGCCTACCGTGGCCGTGTGGAGGCTTACTATCCCCGGGACGCGGGCGAACTGTACACGGCCGCGGCGCAGGTTGTGGAAGGGTCCAATCGCGCGGAGGGGATTGGGCAACTCGAAGCCGCCATCGCGAAGCATGAGCCCGCCGAACCGCAGTTCTATTTCGACCTCGCCGAAGCCTACGCCGCCTCGGGCGATCCGGCCAAAGCGATCTCACCGTACGAAGAGGCGCTGCGAAGGAAACCGGACTACGCGGCGGCGCGCAGGGGCTTGGCCGCGGCGCACAAAGATCTGGGATCGCCGGCGCAGGCCGCCGCCATACTGGCGGGCGTGAACAACGACGCCGGCGCGGCAGTGCTTCGCGGGGAGGCGCTGTTGCTTTCCGGAAAGGCCAACGAGGCCGAGCCCGTGCTGCGGGCCGCTGTCGAACTGGACCCCGGAGATCCCGATGCCCGCGCCAACCATGCCCAAGCGCTCGCCACGCTCGGCCGCCAGGATGAATCGATGAAAGAGTTACGCGAAGCCCTGCGGATTGACCCGTCGCATCCGGTGGCGCACAACAACCTCGCGAATGCGCTTGCCGCATCGGGTGACTTCGCCGCCGCCGAGCCCCACTACCGCGCAGCCATTGCCGTCCGTCCCCAATATGCCGAGGCGCGGTTCAACTATGGCAGCGCGCTCGCCGGCGCGGGCCGGGTGCGGGAAGCCGAGGCCCAGTTGAAAGCCGCCGTCGCCGCGCAACCGAAACTGGCCGCCGCGCACAACAACCTCGGCAACCTGTCCGGCATGGCCGGGCGGCACGCCGAGGCCGCTGGCCACTTCCGGCGGGCGCTCGCAGCGGACCCGTCGCTCGCATCGGCGCACTTGAATCTGGCGGTGTCGCTGTCGGCGGCCGGTGGCTCTCCGGCCGAGGTGACCGGGCATCTGCGTAAAGCCGCGGAACTCGGCGACGGCGAGGTCCGCGCGGCGGCGCAACGCGCGCTGGAGTCGCTGGGCCGGATGCTACGATGAGAACGTCATGAATCGCAGAACGATGCTCCGGGCAGCGCTGGGCGCTCCCCTGGCGGCGGCCGTTTCGAGCGCCGCGCCGTACAACTATCACCTTCGCTACGCGCCGCGCATCGGCTGGCTGAACCTTCCCGTGCCGCAGCAGCTTGAAAAGTACGCCGAGTGGGGATTCAAGGCCTTCGAGTATAACGGACTTCCCCGCCACTCCGACGCCGAGATCGGCGACATCCGCAAGAAGATGGATCAGCTCGGGATGAGCATGGGCGTGTTCGTCGTCAATCGCGGTGGATGGAAGGCGTCGGCGATGGTGGACAAGCAATTCCACGCCACGTTCTTCGAAGACTGCAAGCGCGCCGTCGAGATCCACAAGATCGTGGGGAACGAATGCGCCACCGTCACCAGCGGCATCGAAGTTCCCAACCTGAGCTTCACCGAACAGACCAATAATTGTGTGGAGGCGCTGAAGCGGGCCGCCGGCATCGTGGAGAAAACCAAGCTGGTGCTGGTGCTCGAGCCGCTTAACATCCGGGTGGACCACGCCGGCTACTTCGTCGTCTTCTCTGACCATGCCCGCGAGATCATGGAGCGCGTCAACCATCCGCAGGTTCGCATCCTGTTCGACATGTATCATCAGCAGATCTCGGAAGGGAACCTGATCAATCATCTGCGCAAGCACTGGGATTGGATCGGGTATTTTCAGATCGGCGACGTGCCGGGCCGCAAAGAGCCGGGAACCGGCGAGGTGAACTGGAAGAACGTTTTCCAGGCCATCCATGCCAAGGGATACAAGGGCATCCTCGGCATGGAACACGGCTTGTCGGTGGCCGGTGAGCCCGGCATGCACAAGTGCTTCAACGCGTATCGCGAAGCCGATCAGTTCTCCTGAGGAACCCGCTTGGAACTCTGCCTACTCTGCGAAACGCGCAAGCCGAAGCGCTTCTGTCCGGCTACACGGGGCGACATTTGCTCCCAGTGCTGTGGAACCGAGCGTGAAGCCACGGTGGATTGTCCGCTCGATTGCGAGTATTTGATCGAGGGGCGGAAGCACGAAAAGCCCGTGCCGGTCACCGAGGACATGGTGCCTCACCCGGACATCCGTGTGACCGAGGCCTTTCTCGAGCGCAACAAGGAGTTGATGACCTTCCTCGGCTATTCGCTGTTTGAAGCCGCGATGCAAACGCCGGGCGCCACCGATGGCGACACGCGCGAAGCGTTAGCCGCTATGATCAAGACCTACAAGACGCTCGACAGCGGCCTGATCTACGAAACACGCCCCGCCAATCCGTACGCCGACTCCATTCAGCAACGCCTGCGCGCTTCGGTGGAGCAATTGAAGCAGAGGATGTTCGAACAATCCGGGGTCCATTCGATCCGGGACGCAGACGTTCTGGGGCTGCTCGTGTTCCTGGATCGCATCGCGTTGTCTCACGATAATGGCCGTCGGCGTGGGCGGGCGTTCCTCAGTTCGCTCTATGAAAGCTTCGGAGCGATGCCGGCGCACAACGGCGGCGACGAACAGGCACCGTCGATCGTGGTGCCATGACCGGGATCGCCATCTTTGCACACGGCTCCGCGGTGGAATCGGCAAACGAAGCCGTGCGCGCGGTGGTGCGGGAGTTCGCCCGCGTGGGTGGATTCGAACTGGTGGAAGCTTCGTTTCTCGAACTCGGGCAGCCAGACCTGGCCGGCGCCGTGGAGACGCTCATTGCGCGAGGCGCCACGCGGATCGTGGTGGTGCCCTATTTCCTCACGCTCGGCAAGCACCTCCAGCGGGACCTGCCGAGAATCGTGGAGGAGATCGCGCGCATCCATACAGGGGTGGAGATCAAGGTGACCGAACCCCTGGACGGCCATCCGGCCTTGTCCCAAATCCTGGCGGAGCGGGCCCGCGCGGCCCTGGCCTCATAAATGCGCGCTACACTCACGGGTTGGCGGGATCTGGCTCCGGCGGTTCGCCATTTCGAATTCGAGGCCGAAGCTCCCGTGGAATTCCTGCCCGGGCAGTTCATCTCGCTGACCGCCGAGTTGGAGGGGCTGGCCATCACGCGCGCCTACTCGCTCGCATCGGCCCCAGACGGCAGCCGGTTCTCTCTTTGCTTGAACCGTGTTTCCGACGGTCACATGTCCCCGCACCTGTTCGCCATGAACGTGGGCGGCGCGGTGGAATTCAAGGGCCCACTCGGGGGGTTCACAATCCGGAATCCGGATCGTGAACGCGTGTACGTAGCCACGGGAACCGGCGTGGCGCCCTTCCGCTCGATGCTGGAGCAGCAGTTCGCTACCGGGGCGGGCACGCCGGTCACGCTGGTGTTCGGTGTGCGCTACGCGGAAACCATTCTCTATCGCGACGAATTCGAACGATGGGCGTTGGAGCATCCGTGCTTCGACTTCCGGCCGACGCTGAGCCGGCCGGGTCCGGAATGGACCGGACGCGCCGGCCACGTTCAGAGCCACGCCATCGAGACCATCGGCGGCCGCCGCGATCTCGACATCTACATCTGCGGATTGAAGTTGATGGTGGACGACATGCGGGCCCGATTGAAGGAACTGGGCTTCGAACGGCGTCAGATCATCACAGAGAAGTACGACTAGCCGCAAGGTCCGCGGTTGACGGCGCTCACCGCAAACCGTACCATAGGAACTAACTCCCCCGGCACGAAAGAGCGAAGCGGAGCCGGCCGCGTTTGGATTGCCGTCCGCCTTCGCGAGGATATTCGACAATGAAGCCAGCAAGACCTGCTCCCAACACCGGGGCTGGGCCGGGCGACGGTCCGTTCATCCCCGACAAGCTCTATTTCCGCATCGGCGAAGCCGCGCAGCTTGTCGGCGTTGAGCCGTATGTCCTCCGGTTCTGGGAAACCGAATTCCCTCAACTCAATCCGAAGAAATCGGGCACTGGGCATCGTCTTTATCGCCGGAAGGAAGTGGAGTTGCTGCTGGAAGTGAAGCGACTTCTCTACGAGAAAAAGTTCACCATCGAGGGCGCGCGGCTGTACTTCGAGCAGAACCGCAAGAAGGGTGGAGCGAAGGTCACACCGGTTAAGCCCGCCTCGGCCGCACCCCCGCCCGCACCTTCGCAAGGGGGCTTGTTCGGCGAGGCCGCGCCCTCGCGCCGCGTGCCCGACGAGATCCGGGCCGAAGTGGCGGCGATCCTTCAGATTTTCGGGTAGGGACTCTTTCCTATGTTGTATCGACTAGGCCTGTTCGTGACGATCATAGTGTGCGCGTCGGCGCAACAAAGCCCGGCGACGCGGCGTCTGCTCGAACGGAATGAGATGTTTCGTCCGGAGGTGATTCGAGTAGCCGACAACGTCTATACCGCGATCGGTTATCAGGTTTCGGCCAACACGATGATCGTGGGCGCGGACGGCGTGATCATCATCGATCCGGGGCAAATGCCTCCGGCGGCCGCGCGGGTTCGCTCCGAATTCGGAAAGATCACCACCAAGCCTGTGAAGGCGATCATATTCACTCACGGCCATGGCGACCATACCGGTGGCGCGCCCGCCTTCTTCGAACCGGGCAAAGACATTCAGGTCTGGGCGCGATCGAACTTCGGTTCCGAGGCAAAGGCCGCCGCCGATGCGGGGCTTGGAGAAGGGGCGCGTCCGGCCAATACACAGGGCTTCGATCTGCTGCCGGAGCAGAAGATCGGAATCGGTGTCGGCATTCCACCCAGCCGCCCGGCCGCGGGCGGGATGCGGGATGGGTTGCGTCCGGCGGCGACGCCGCCAAGCGGCGCCGCGGTGAAGCCTACCCACATGTTCTCGGAACCGCGCAAGAGCATCGAGATCGCCGGCGTGAAGCTGGAGCTGGTGGCAGCGCCCGGGGAGACCGCTGACCAACTCTATGTGTGGCTGCCGGAGCAGAAGGTGGTCTTCGCCGGGGACAACTTCTATCAGTCGTGGCCCAATGTTTATCCGCTACGCGGCTGGGCGCGACGGTCCGCGCGGGACTGGATTGAAAGCGTGGACAAGATGGTCCGCGAGAAGCCACTTCATGTGGTGGGCGGACACACGCGCCCGATGCTCGGCAACGCCACGGAAGTGCTGACGAACTATCGCGATGCGATGCAATGGGTGCTGGACCGCACCATCGAAGGCGCGAAGAAATTCCTCACGCCGGACGAGCTCGTCGAATACGCCGCCCTGCCGGAACGGTTCGCCAAGCTCGACTACCTCGCTGACTACTACGGCTCGGTGGAGGGGACCGTCCGTGACATCTATGCGCAGGATCTGGGGTGGTTCGACGGCGACGTGTTGAACCTGCATCGCGAATCGCCGCGCAAGCAGTCCGAACGGATTGCCGGGTTGGCCGGCGGCGCCGATGCGCTGCTCGCGAAGGCGCAGGAAGCGCTGGCCAAGGATGACCCGCTCGGAGCGGCCCAACTCGCGCAGCACGTGATCCGCCTGCGTCCGGATGCGCGCGAGCCGAAGATCCTGATGGCCGACGCGCTGGCGCTGCTCGGTGAGCGTACCTTCAATGCGCCCGCGCGCAACTACACACTGTCGATGTCGAACCGGTATCGGCGCATGGCGAACGGGGAGCAGTAAAGCGGGCCAGGTAGCCAGCCGGCACAGGGCGGGGCGCCCTAAAAGCAGGAAAAGACTCGCCGCCCCAGCTCCGTTGTGCCGGCGAGTCCTCAGTAGCCCGCGAGCCTTACAGCGGAATCCGCAGCCGCCCCTCTGGACCGGTCGGGATCTCCCGCGTCCCCATTTCCCCCGGTGGACCAGACAGAATGCGCGGGCGGATCACCAGCAAAGCCTCGCCGGCCTCCTCGCTCCGGTTCTCCTGCCGGAACAAGTACCCCAGCACCGGGATGCTGGCCAAGCCAGCCACTCCTGTGACGGACCGCCCGATGTTGGACCGCGCCAGCCCCGCTACCACCGCCGCCTCGCCCATCCGCATCCGCCCCGTCGAGGTGATCTTGCGGTTGGCGATCACTGGAATCCCGTTCGCCGATTGACCGGAAAGCACCTTGTATTCGGCTTCGATGTCGAGCGTCACCTCCTCCGACGTGTGCACGTGCGGCGTGATCTTCAACACCACGCCCAAATCCTCGAAGTTGAACGTCGGCGGCGGCGTATAGGCAGTCTCCCCAGGCCCGACGGTGGCGCCGAAGTAGCCGGCCGAAAGGATCGGGTATTTGTCGCCGATGTGGAAGTTCACCACCTGCCCATCGGCGGCCCGCATCTCCGCCCTCTGGCTCGCCCGCGAGGTTCCTTTCGTGAACGCCGCGAACATCTGCAAGTCCGTCATTCCGATACCGAGCAGCGTCTTGCCTCCGCCGAACGTGAGAAGCCGAAGGCCGCTGGCGATGTCGGGCGGGGAATTCAACAGTTCCGCCAGCCGTACCAGGGGAAAGCGCGTGGGCCACTGCAGTCCCAGGTCGAGCGTCGAGTTC
Source organism: Bryobacteraceae bacterium (assembly GCA_041394885.1). Taxonomy (GTDB): domain Bacteria; phylum Acidobacteriota; class Terriglobia; order Bryobacterales; family Bryobacteraceae; genus DSOI01. The sequence continues at coordinate 8,346 of JAWKHI010000016.1, forward strand.
CGCGCGGTTTCGATCAGCTCCACCTCGATCATCACCTCGCCCCGGTGCCGCAACAGCTCGCGAAACAACGCAACGGCGGGAATCACCTTGGAAACCTGATCGCGCGCCACGGCCACGCGATTGGAAGAGTCGATGCCGAACTTCCGCAGCTCCATCAACTGCTGGACGCTGCGGGCGAGTTCCTGCGCCTCCTGCGTGGAAAGAGTGGTGGGGAGAGGCACCGCCACCGCGATCGAATGCTCCAACTCCTGGCGCTTCTGCTGGGTGTCCTTGGCGACCATCGCCATCTTCTCGCTCACCGGAATCAGGAACGTACCGGTGGCGGCCTGCAGCGCGTCCACCGCTTCGGCGAACTCAACCACTTCGAGGTCGAACCGCAGATCCGGCGACGGCTGATAGTCGGCGTCGAAAACGGTGGCGATGCCGTAGGCCTCGAGCACCCTTTCGCAAAGCAACTTGGAATCGGTCCGCAGATGGAAAGTGTGGCGGCCGTCTTTGGGGCTCAGGCGCACCGGGCCTAGCGCCCGCTTCGCCTCATGCAGATCCTCGGGCGCCACGGTGGGAAGATCCACCGGGGCCGGTGGGGGAAGCGCGCGGGGCGGCTGCGGGGTGGTTAGGGGCGCCGGCGCTCCGGCGAACCATCGAAGCGCCCGGCCGATCTTGCTCGGGCGCGGCGCATCCTGGGCGCCCATTGGGACAGCCATCGCCGCCAGAATCGCCAGCGGGAGACAGACCGAACGCCGCAACCGGTTGAGGACAGGCACCTGTAATGATGACGGCTTATCCCGCCTCCGCGTGGAAGCGGATTGTCGTGCCCACTCTGTACCCGCGATTGTGCAATACACAATAACTCGTTTATGTACAGGTCGTTATCCTGTGGACGAGGGTGTGAATATCAATTCGAGCCTATTCCTGGCGGCCTGTCTGGCCGATAAAGGAAACGAGGATTTCACCCCATCCCATGTCTACCATTGGCGGCTTTCGCACCGCATTCGCTCCGCCCGTTCCGCAGACCAACGAGGAGCTAGGGATTCCCGATTCCCTGGTGCTCGACTTGTGCCTGCGCCGGCTCCTGATTGAAGGTTTCAGCACGCTGAGCACGCTGTCGCGCTCCTTGCGTTTGTCGATCCCCATCGTCCAAAAGGCGTTTCAGCAGCTCCGCGGCCAGCAACTGGTGGAAGTGAAAGGCATGGTCGGCAACGACTACTCGTTCGTCCTTTCGCAGAGCGGCAAGAACCTGGCCTCGGACCGGTTTCAGATTTCGCAGTACGCCGGCGCGGCTCCGGTTTCGCTCAAGGAATACTCGGCCGCGACGCGGACGCAATCGGCGAAGGTGAGCATCGACCGTAAGGCGCTCAAGAACGCCATGTCGGATCTGGTCATCAACGACAACATGCTCGACGCGTTGGGCCCGGCTTTGATCTCGCAGAGTTCGATCTTTCTCTACGGGCCTTCCGGCAACGGCAAAACGTCGATTGCCGAGCGTATGCTGCGTGTTTACCAGGACGCTGTGCTGATTCCCTACGCCGTCGAGGTGGATAACCAGGTCATCAGCGTCTACGATCCCGTGGTTCATCAACGCATCGAGATGGATAACCCCGAGATCGACCCCCGGTGGCTGCTGTGCCGCCGCCCCTGCATCGTCGTCGGCGGCGAGCTGATTCCCAGCATGCTCGAACTGCGTCTGGACGACACCTCCGGTATCTACGCCGCGCCCCTCCAGATGAAGGCCAACAACGGCATCTTCATCATCGACGACTTCGGCCGCCAGTTGATGTCCCCGCGCGACCTGCTCAATCGCTGGATCGTCCCGCTGGACCGTCGTGTCGATTACCTGACGCTCCGCTACGGCGTTAAATTCCAGATCCCGTTCGAACTCATGGTGGTGTTCTCCACCAACCTCGACCCCAGCGATCTGGCCGACGAAGCCTTCCTCCGCCGTATCCACAACAAGATTCTCATTGATGCCGTCGACGCCCAAGCGTTTGACCAGATCTTCCAGCGTGTGGTCAGCGCCAAGCGCGTCCCGGTGGAAAAAGACAGTTGCGAATACCTCCGCACACTGTGCGGCGCCGGCGGCCGACGCGAACTCCGCGCTTGCTATCCGATGGATATCTGCAACATCCTTGTCTCGATCAGCGAATACGAGCGGAAGCCGATCCGTATGACCCACGACGATCTGGAGCGTGCGGTGGATCTGTACTTCGCCAAGAGCAAGGAATTCGCCGTCGGCACCTAGTGTAGTGTCCCGAAACAGAACTGGACAACTCATCCCGCGCGGGCCCATCGAGTAGACCGATTCCCAGCCGAGACGACGGTAGAACGGGAATCGACGGGCGTGTGATTTCGTCCGCTTCAACATGCCGAGCCGGATCGCCGGCATGGTGGGTTCGCGTCAATCATTAAATCCGAACCGTTCTATCCGCATCTGCAACACTTGACTGGCGTCCTAAAGCGGGCGCCCTCAAGCTGCTACCACGATGGGTAGCGAGAAATCCGCGCCCTATAGTGGCGAGTTGATCGCGGAGCGGCCGCTACACCTGCCGTGAACGTACGCCCTGCTCGATCAAGGAGAACTACAAATGAGGAAAAACATAAATTTGCTACTCACTGCTGCCGCGATTGCGCAGGACCTTTGCCCTAGTGACTGCCGCCGCTGCTCAACAGCCTCAGCCAGCGAACCACCCTGGTGGCCGGAGAAACAGACCTTCGCTCCTTCGGCAGAACTCCGCCGAGTCCAACCCGCTCGGCAAGGACTTCAATTACGCCAAGCTTTCGCGAGCCTTGACCTGAAGGCCGTCAAACAGGATCTTCAGAAGGTGCTGACCACTTTCAGGATTGGTGGCCAGCCGACTACGGAAACCATGGTCCGCTTCATCCGAATGGCATGGCACAGCGTGGAACTCGTCGGGTGGCCGACGGACGCGGCGGTAGCGCCGATGGCGGCCAACAGCGATTGATCCCCTCAATAGCTGTATAACGCAAACTCCTGACAAGGCGCGTCGCCTTCTCTGGCCGGTGAAGCAGAAGTATGGCCGAAACATCTCCTGGGGCGATCTGATGGTCCTGGCCGGAACCGTGGCGATGGAATCGATGGGGTTCAAATCCTTCGGTTTCGCCGGCGGGCGGGCGGACGATTGGGAGCCGGAATTGGTCTACTGGGGCCCTGAGAAGAAATTTCTCGCCGATGAGCGCTATAGCGGGGACCGGAAGCTGCAAAACCCGCTCGCAGCGGTGCAAATGGGCCTGATCTATGTGAATCCCGAGGGTCCGAACGGGAACCCCGATCCGTTGGCTGCCGCTAGGGACATTCGCGAAACCTTCGGCAGGATGGCGATGAACGATGAGGAAACTCTGGCGCTGATCGCGGGTGGCCACACCTTCGGCAAGGCGCATGGCGCTCATCCTCCGGACAAGTGCGTAGGACCCGAGCGCGCGCCGGCGGTGTGGAACAGCAGGGCCTCGGATGGGCGAACAAATGCGGCAAAGGCAATGCCGGCGACACAGTCACAAGCGGTTTGGAAGGCGCTTGGTCCGCCACGCCGATCCAGTGGTCCACGCAATACCTCGACAACCTGTTCACCTACGAATGGGAAACCAAGAGCGACTTCGCCGGGGCAACCCACGGGTTCCCGCAGCAATCAGGGCGCGACGCTCGTACCGGATGCGCACGACCCGTCAAAGCGTCATGCGCCGATCATGTTCACCACGGACCTCGCCCTGAAGGCCGATCCGAGCTACCGGAAGATTGCCATGCGCTTCCGGGAGAATCCGGAGGAGTTCCGGCTGGCGTTTGCGAAGGTGTGGTTCAAGCTGACCCATCGCGATATGGGTCCGCGTGCTCGCTACATCGGCGCGCCGATGTGCCGCGCGAAGATTTGATCTGGCAGGATCCACTTCCCAAGGTCGATCACAAGCTGGTGGAGGCGAAGGACGTTTCGGCGCTCAAGTCCAAGATCCTTTCGTCTGGTCTGACCATCCCCGAACTGGTTCGAACGGCTTGGGCGTGGCTGCTTGTTCCGCGCCCGACAGCGCGGTGGGGCGAATGGGGCGCGTACTGGCTTGCGCCGCAGAAAGATTGGGAGGCCAATAACTGGGCGAGCTGGGCAAGGTGTTATGTCTGGAGGGCATCCAGCAGGGCTTCAATCGCGCGCATCCGGCGGCAAGAAGGTCTCACTGGCCGACCTGGATCGTCCTGGGTGAGGCCGCCATCGAGCAGGCCGCGAAGAGCGGCCGGCCACAACGTGCAGGTTCCCTTCCACCCGGGGCGTGCTGACGTCGCAGGCCCAGACCGACGCAGCGTCATTCGCCGTTCTGGAACCAGCCGCGGACGGTTTCCGCAATTACTACCGCAATGGTCAGAGTCTGTCGCCGGCAGAAATGCTGGTCGATCGGGCTAAGCTGCTGACGCTGACGGTTCCGGAAATGTCGGTTCTCGTCGGTGGGATGAGGGTCCTGAATGCCAATACCGGCCAAGCCGCGCACGGCGTGTTCACTGACCGGCCAGGAACCCTGAACAATGCCTTCTTCGTGAATCTGCTCGACATGTCCACCAAGTGGAACAAGTCTTCGACCACGGATGGCATTTACGAGGGAGTGGATCTCAAGACCGGGAAGGTCAAGTGGACGGCGACCCCAGTCGACCTGATCTTTGGGTCAAACTCCGAGTTGCGGGCCGTGGCGGAGGTCTACGCCTCGAATGACGGAGAGGAGAAGTTTGTTCAGGACTTCGTCAAGGCCTGGACGAAGGTGATGGAGCTGGACCGCTTCGATCTGCGTAACTAGTGAGTTTGGATAGATTAGCGTGATGGACGGGCGAGGCTCAGGCCCCGCCCACCTCCGACTCCTCAGAAGTTGACCTTCACCGCAAACTGCATCAGCCGCGCGTTGGTGACTGTTCGCGTTATCTGACCGAAATTCGTACTCGTGATATCCAACACGGGCGCGGCGAAGTTGGTCTTGTTGAGTGCGTTGAAGACTTCCCAACGGAACTCGAGTTCCTTACCTTCGGCCACCCGCGCCCGCTTCATCAGGCTCATGTCGAGGATCACCCGTTGCGGACCGAACAACGGCGTCTGGCCGAGCGCGCCCAAGCTGCCGGAATCAGGCAGATCGAACAGTCCCTGTTTCGCGCCGGAATCGGTGCAACGTCCGCCGAGAAACGCCGATGTGCATGGGTCGATCCAGAAGAGGCTTCCGCCCACGCTGCGAGTGCCGGTCATCGCGCGGATGTCGCCGCGGGTGGCGTTCTGCGTGAGATTGACCGTGTTGTCGTCGGAGACCGCGGTGCGGTAGAAGGTCCCGATGTTGGATGTCACCGAAAGCGGGCGGCCGCTGCGCCAAGTCAGCAGACCTCCCATTTGCCAGCCGCCGAGCAAGGCATCGGCGGCGCCTTTCAGATTCCAGCGCCTGCCGTTGCCGAGTGGGAGTTCGTACAACCAGTTGGTGTTGAACTGGTGGCGGGGCATGAACTCGAGCTTGCTATAGGTGGGATTCACGACGCCTGAGGCTCGGGTGTCGTTGACGAGTGTGTTCTCGTCGCCGTCGAAGTCACTGAGCGCCTTGTTCCATGTGTAATTGGCCTGGACGGCGAGTCCGCGCGCGAACCTTCGCCGCAGTTCGATTTCCAACCCGTGATAGTTCGAAAAGCTCGAATTCACCATCGCGCGGGCGCTGGCCACGAACGGATTCGCCATGAAGAAGTTGGCTGGCAGCCGGCCGCGGAGCACCTGCCCCCAGAAACTGCCGCCGCGAATGAGCGCCTGGCCGGAGCTCGGCCTCGACGTTTCCACTTGTGTGAGCCGATGGACGAACTGCCCGGTTTCATTGCGCTCGAGCGCGCTCACCAAACCAGCGCGATTGCGCAGGCGGGTGGGGTCGCCGGCGAGCAGGGTAGTCATCAGAGGGTTGGCGGTGATGCAGGCGGCGCCGGTGGCATCGTCGAAACGGCCGGAAAAGCCGGATCCGTTGTTGCAGGAAAGATTGGCCTGCGCGATGCGGAACGAATCGAGGAATGTCTGTCCGGAGACGCCGTCGCGGGCGCCGACGTTGATCTCGTTGTAGTCTGCCACGCGCCGCAGCCCCACGCCGCGATTGCCCACGTAGCGGACTTCCGCCGTCCATGCCGGCGAAATCTCACGCGAGATTCCGAAGGTCCATTCGTTGTAGTACGGCGTGCCGAGGTTCTGGTCGAACGCGCGAAAGTCGATCGTGCTCGAATCGAGCACGCTGCGCGAACTGGGCAGCGCGAACTCGGGAGTCGCGGGCAACACCGGATTCGAACCACTGATGTCACGCAGCAGCGACGGGCCCCGCCCACCGGCGCAATTGCCGTCGATGGGGATACAAGCGCGATTCACCTCCAGCCCTTCGTTGTCGTCGATGTTGCCGTCCACAACGGCGTAGGCGTCCTGCATGTAGCTCATGCGGAAGCCCGCGCGGATGCTGGTGCGCCCATCTTTGAAGGGGTCCCATGCGAAGCTGACCACGGGTCCGAAGTTGTTCCAGTCGTTGTTCCACAGCGGCGGTCCGCTTTTGGAAGCGGCGGGAAAGTACTGCGTAGCGCAGGTTTCGAGTAGCCGCGTGGCGTTGGCCGCGGTCGGAGCGAGTGCTCCGCCGAGCATCGGGCAGGGCGTTCCGGAGAGCGTGCCGGGATTGTGGAACCCCTGGCTGCCGGAGATCCCATACACCGACGACAGGCCGCCTTGCGGCGCCAGCGCCAAGCCGTTGGACTCATACGGAACGGCGGCGTACTCCCACCGCAGACCCAGATTCAGGGTGAGGTTCGGCCTCAGCCTCCAACTGTCGTTGAAGAAGAGGTCCAGTTCGTTGTTCCCCCATGACCGCACGTTCGGATACAGCGGTACGAAGCCGGACGTCAGCGAACTGACGTTGAAGCGCTGCCTGATTTCGCCGGCTGCTCCAACGAGATTGTTCATGAGGTCCCGCGCGGTCTCGGCGTCATTGGTGTTGATCGCGCGCGCGCCGGCGGTGCGCGTCAGGTCCGTGTTGGAAAAACCGGGCGCGTTGTCATCGTCATCCAAACCGATGGTTCCGGCCGCGTTCACGCCGGCGAACGAGTAGCCGGTGAGATACCGGTTGCGGAACTCGCCGCCGAACTTCAGTTGATGCCCACCGCGCATCCAGTTGGCTACGTTGCGGACATGGACCACGCGATTGTCGCGCGCGTTGGTATTGCCGTCCACGTCGTAGGGATCGTAGATGGTATTCAAGTCCAGAATGTAGGGAGTGCCGAAGGGCTGCTTGTACAGGAACGCGTTCTCGCCGCCGAGGAAACCGAAGCGGAACTCGTTGACCAGCGTGGGCGTCAACGTGGAGGTGAGCGTCGCGCTGACGCCTTTCGACAGCGTGTCGCGCGTCCCAAGCGGACCCTGCGCGGGATACGGCGGTTCGCGGTCATTGATGTAGTCGCCGTCGATGCGGCGGTCCACATAATTGAGGGTCGCGTAGAAGTTGTGCTTGTCGTTGATGCGATGGTCCAGCCGGATGGATGGCAAATGCTCCGCGGTGATGGACTTGGCGTTGAAGCGGAAGCCCGCGGTGTTCAGTCCATCGCCGATGTCGGTGTTGTTGGGAAGTGGAATTACACCGAATACCGTGTCACGGATAAAAGGATCGAACGTCGGCCGGGCGCCGCCGGTGAAGCGGCTGTCGAGGCAATCGCGGCCGAGAGCGGTGACGCCGCACGACATCAGGTCCACGGCGCGGATGCGGTCCGCGTTGGCGGCGACGTTTTCGGGTGTGGTGCGCAGGCCGTCGAGGAAGCGGAACATGCCTTGGCGCGCTTCCGGAGTGTATACGAGGCGATTCACTGGCGTCCCGCGGGATTCACGGGTCTGCTGGTAGCCCAGGTAGAAAAAGGTGCGGTCCTTCAGAATCGGCCCCCCGATGCGTCCGCCGAACTGATTGCGGTTGAGCGGCGGGGTCTCCACCTTCGGCGAGGCGCTGTTGTTGAAGAACTCGTTGGCGCTGAAGGCGGAGTTGCGGTTGAACCAAAAGAGGGATCCGTGGATTCGGTTGGAGCCTCCGCGAGTGACCGCGTTGATTTGCGCGCCGCCGCGGCTGTACTCGGCGGAGGCGAGTCCGGTGACGACACGAAATTCCTGAACGTTCTCCGCAGCCATGGCGAGTAAGGGCTGGTCGATCATCACCGAGGAGGCGCGATTGAGGTTGTCCTGGGTGTCGATGCCGTCGAGCGTCATGTTGATGGCGCGGTGGCGTTGGCCGTGAACGATCAGCTTGTCGCCTTGTCCATCCGGAGTGCGCTCGAAGTAAACGCCGGTTTGCTGCAGCGCCAGTTCTACCGCGTTGCGGCCATTGAGGGGAAGCTCGAGAACGCGCTTGTTGTCGACGACGGTGCCGATTTCGGCGTCCACGGTGTTGATCTGCACTTGCGCCAGGTCCGCGCTGACGGTGATCTCCTCCTGCACCGTCCCGACTTGCATGGCGATCGCGACCGCGGCCGTGCCGCCCACCTCCACCATGACGTCTTCGATCACGGCGCGGCGGAATCCGGCTGCTTCGGCCGCGAGGCGATAGCGGCCCAGGCGGACGCTCGGAATGGCAAAGCCGCCGTCGGCTCCCGACTGGCCGCGGAACACGGCATTGGTTTCCACGTGCGTGGCGGTGAGGGCGACGCCGGGAATTCGCGCCCCGGCCGGATCGGAGACGACGCCCTCGATCCGTCCCGTCACCTGCTGGGCAGCGGCCGGGAAGAGTGTGGCCAGAAGCATCGCGGCGCACAACAGGCGATAGGCGCGGATGGTGAAGAATCCGATGTCGAAAGGACCCCAAAATGAATAGACACTAATCATGCTTACGCGTAGATTAGCATGGCGCTCGCGAGTACGGGCACCAGGGGTGACGGTAAGTACGAACCGGCGCTACCAGTCGATGACGGATCCGTCGTCGGGATCAAACTGGGTCCGATAGGGACGCGGCTCGCCCACCTGGGCCATCAGCTTGTTCTCGTCGATCGTAATCCCAAGCCCGGGTTCGGTGAGCAGCGGCCGGTGGCCGTCTTTCACGGGCGGGAGCGGCTTCGCCAGCAGATCCTCGTATTCATTGTCGCCGCGCTCCTGAATGAGGAAGTTCGGAATCGAAGCGGCGATCTGCAGACTGGCGGCGAGCGAACAGGGGCCCTGCGGATTGTGCGGCGCGAGTGGCGTGTAGTAAGCCTCCGCCATACCGGCGATGATTTTCAGCTCCGTGATGCCTCCGGCGTAACAGACGTCCGGCTGGAGGATCGACGCGGCTCGCTTCTCGATGATTTCGCGGAAACCCCACTTGGTGAAGATGCGCTCGCCCGTGGCGATGGGAATGTGGGTCTTTTTCGCCAATTCCGCCATCACGTCCACGTTGAGAGCCTGGACGATCTCTTCGTAGAACCACGGATGATACGGTTCGAGCGCCTTCATCATCACCATCGCGGTGGGCGGCTGCACCGCGCCGTGGAACTCGACTCCGATATCGACGCCAGACCCCACTTTCTCGCGCAGGGCCTTGAACCGCTCGGTTACTTCGTCCACGAACTTCTGGCCTTCGTTGTACTTGAACGGAGAGCGCCGCGTGCCCCGCAGGCCCACCTTCATCGCGTTCACGCCGGTCTTTTCGCTGACGGTGCCGTAGACGCGTACGCGGTCCCGCGTGGGTCCGCCCATCAGTTTGTGGACGGGCACGCCGTACACCTTGCCTTTGATATCCCAGAGGGCCTGATCGATCCCGCTCGAGATAGCGGTCTTGATGGGTCCGCCGCGGTAGAAGGCGCCGCGATGGATCGCCTGCCAGTGGTACACCACACGGCAGGGATCCTGGCCGATGAGATAGTTGCCCACTTCGAGCGCGCCGGCCGCGCACGCCTTGGCATCGTCTTTCAACATCTCGCCCCAACCGGTGATGCCGGCGTCGGTGGAGATTTTCACGAAGACCCACGAGTTCTTCAAAACGAAGGTCTCGATCTTGGTTACCTTGATGCTGTCGTTGGGGCCGACCGCGGCGGCATCGGTGCGCTCAGCGGTGAAGGTGGCGTCCAGGCCGCCCACCAGCGCCGGCACAACCAGTCCCTTCAACCAAGCTCGCCGGTTCGTCTTTGCCTGTGTCATGGCTGCAATCTTCGCACACGGGCACGGCCGATGTCAGTGGCGGGAAATGGTGTACGACGCGGCAGAACCGTTTTGTTGAGGTAAACTTCGAGATCGTCATAGGAGAGCACGGTGGCGGTCATCGATCGCGCCTCCGGACGCCCGAGGATCAGATCGAACGAGTGCGCGGGAACATTCGTCCGAAACGTCTCACTCGTGGAAGCGCGCCGGCCGCCGCGCCGCTGTTGTCCCGCCAGGACAACGCAGACCCCGAGCGCGAGCAGCAACGCCGGGCCTCCCGGCGCCAATCTCTTCATCGGGGCCGGACCGTATAAGAGAACGCGACCTCGCCGTTTGGATGCTCGGGCGTTTCATCCTTCTCGAGATAGGACCTGACATAGTCCACTTTTGCTTCATCCGCGGAGACCGTAACCCGAAGATATCCCGAATTGGGAAGTATGTCACCGGTGCGATAGGCCTCCCGGTTGAAGGCCGTATAGGTCGAGTCGGCCGGATTTGGCGTTTCCTGGTAGATCACACCGTCTTTCTCCTGCCGTGCAAAAAGATGGTCATGGCCCTGGAAGAATATCGTGACCTTATGTTTCACGAATAGCTGGTGGACGGGAAGCTCCCAACCTGGACGCATCTTATCGAATTCCCATTCGCCATTCCTGTTCCGTCCGCCCCATTCGTACAGATCGGCAACTTCCACGGCGCCTCGCCCGGTGCCGAGTACGTGATGCGCAAATACGAACTTGTATTTCGCCTTGCTGGTCTCGAGCGTCTTCTTCAGCCACCGATACTGCGCGTCCCCCATGGTGGCTGCCCAGCCGTCCCGGCGCCGTCCTCGGCCACGATCGCCATTGTCGCGCTTGCGATTCCGGCCTTCGTTTCGCACGCCCTTGCGCTCCCGCCCGCCGCGTTGTCCACCACCCCCGCCGATTCCCGCGTCGATCGGGACCGGTGAGTGCCAGTAGGGGTCCAGCGTGACGAACAGCGCATCACCCCATTCCCAGGCATAGTAATCGCGCGGCAGTCCGACAAACTCCACCGGTTCGGAATCGCCCGTATAGAAGCCGTCGGGGGCCGGCAGCGGATAGTAGAGGTTCCGTGCCCGGCCAGACAGTACGGCCACGCTATTCGGCGTGCCGTCAAGCATATGCTTCGCCGCCTGCTCATGATTTCCGTTCACCAGGAACAACGGAGCGGTGCGTCCGGCAATACCGAGAAAGGCGCGCTGATGTACGTACAAGTGGGACACGGTCCCGGCGTTTAACATGCCGCGGTTGTGCAACTGATCGACATTGAAATCGTCGCCGAGGGTGATGTAGAAATCGGGCCGATCCGCGGCGACGTGGTTCATGGTCCGCGTGTAGAGGTCGGGATGATACATGCGATTCAAACGCTCAGGGTGCGAGTCGCCCTGAACGCCGAAGGTGAATGTGCTGCCGGGGGCGCGTTGGGTGTGGAAGGTGTATTCGGGTCCGCCGTTGAGGCGGTAAAAGTAGGCGGTGTCGGGCTGGAGTCGGTCGACAAGGATCTCCACGGGCTGGTTCGCTTCGACGCGGACTGGCCTTGTCTTGTTCGTGTACACGCCGGCGCGCGTTCCGTATTCGAGCTGCAGCGCGCGGGTTTCCGGCGAGAGTACGCTGAGGGCGATGGAGCGCGCGGTCGGGCGGCCGAGTATCTGTGTGAGCGCGGAATGGGACGGGTCTTGCGCGCGTTCCCGGCGGCGCTGGGCAAGCGAGCTTGCCGACCACGCCAACAGGACGGCCGCCGCCAGTAGGGCTTGCTTGCGAGGTTGCATTTCGGTTGTGTCCCGGGTTGAACCCTGTCAAATTGGCTGAGTTTCGGTTATTGGCCGGGGCTGCGGACGTCCTTACGCGCCAACCCTGTACTTCCTCACCAGCTCCGGGTCCGGATCGATCCCGATCCCCGGTTTCACTGGCGGCGCGATGTAGCCCTCCTTTACCGGGAACAGGGGCAGCGCCGGGTTGTACTTGCTCGTCACGCCGGGATAGGTTTCCATGATCAAGGCGTTCGGCGTCGCGGCCAGCAGGTGCACGGCCATGAACGGATCGCCGTGGGGCGAAACGGGAATGTGATTCGCCGAGGCGAGCGCGGCGATCTTGCGGTATTCGGTGATCCCGCCGGACCACACCGTGTCGAGATTGAGAATGTCGGCGGACCTCGCCTCGATCAGTTCCCGCGCCCCCCACCGGGTGAATTCATTCTCTCCCGCCGTGATCGGGATATCGAGCGCCTGCTTCACTTCGGCGCATCCCTTGAAATCGTCGGGTTCCACCGGCTCTTCAAACCAGAACAAATCGTACTTTTCCACCATGCGCCCGAATCGGATGGCGTCGTAAGCATTCCAGGCGTTGTTGGCGTCGATCAGCACGTCCACGTTGTTGCCCACCGTCTCGCGCACCACGCGGACGCGCTCGGCATCTTCACGCATCGGTCCCCAACCCACCTTCATCTTCACCGCGCGGAAGCCTTCGGCCACGTAGCCTTCCATTTCCGCCGCCAGTTCTTTGTGACCCTTGCCCTCCTCGTAGTAGCCGCCGGCGGCGTAGACGCGGATCTTCTCCGTATAAGCGCCCAACACCTGATAGACGGGCATGTCGAGGGCCTTGCCCACAATGTCCCAGAGCGCGATGTCGACGCTGCCCATGGCGCGGATGTATTCGCCTTTGGCCACAGGCTTGCGGTTGTGGCGGTACATGCGATCCCACAAGCGCTCGATGTGAAAGGGGTTCTCTCCACGGATGCGCGGCAGCAGTTCGCGCTCGATGATGTCGCCGCGTTCGAGCGTGCTGCGGCCGACGATGCCGCCATCGGTTTGGATCTCGAGGAGGTTCATGCCGGGTGCGCCGCCGCCGCTCTCGATGATCGAGTTGCGTTTGCGGGGCGTTTTGCCGGGGAAGCGCATCCGCAGCACGCTCATGCCGGTGATCTTCAATTTGGGAGGAGCGGCGAGCAGGGGAACGCTCTGAACCGCCGAAGCCGCGAGGGCCGATCGCAGGAAGTGGCGCCGAAACATGACGCTATTCTTTCATACCGGGAGTACACTAACATTGATGCGAACCCTCACCCGTCGCCATGTACTTGCGGCCGCCGCAGCCGTGCCGGCTCTCCAGGCCAAACCGCTCACCACCATCGGCGTGCAGCTCTACACGGTCCGTTCCGTGTTGGGCGAAAAACCGCTCGAGATTCTGAAGGCGATCGAGCAGATCGGCTTCCAGGAAGTGGAGGCCGTGCGCGCCAGTCTCCCGCAAATCTGGGACGCACTGAAGCAGACCGCGCTCAAGCCGGTGAGCGTCCACCTCGACACGCCGCTTTTCACGCAAAAGCTCGCCGAACTGCCGGCAGCCATTGACGACGTGGCCAAGAAGGGTTTCCGCTATGCGGTGTGTCCCTACGTGGCGCCCGGCGACCGCGGGGCGGACCTTCCCACGCGCATCGAAAACATGAAAAAGCTGGGCGCGTCGCTCACCAAGGCGGGCGAAAAGTGCCGCGCCGCCGGCCTCACACTCGCGTATCACAATCACGCGTTCGAATTCGAGCCGGCCGGGGGCGGGCGTACTCTGCTCGACATCCTGATGGCAGAGTCAGACCCGAGGCTGGTGCACCTGGAAATGGACATCATGTGGGTGGCGGTGGGTGGCGGCGACGCCGTGAAGCTGCTGAGCCAATACAAGGGTAGGGTGCCGCTGATGCACGTAAAAGACGTCCACACCGGCGTGCCTGTGCAATACAACGAACGGATTCCACGGGACAAGTTCGCCGAAGCGGGCCAAGGTACGGTGAAGATCCCGGCGGTGCTGAGCGCGGCGCGGAAGCTGGGTGTGAAGCATTTCTTCGTGGAGCAGGATCAGACGCCGGGCGATCCGCTGGCCAGTCTCCGCATCAGCTACGGTTACTTGAGCAAGCTGAGCGTATAGGTTGGAAGGAACACCGCTATGACGACACGGCGAGATCTCATTCGCGCGGCAGCGGCGCTCGTGCCCGCGGCGGCTCTGGCTCCCACGGCGGCGGCAGCACCCAAGGTTCTGAAGAACATGGGTTCGGCGGGCCCTGGGCTGACGGCCCGGATTCGCGCCACCCAAGCCGCCGGCAAGAAGTGGGACATCGTCGAGTACTGTCATGAGAAGGGCCTGGGCGGCGCGCACACGTCTCTGCGCGGCGAAGTAGATCCCGGTGAGATGAAGGCGCTCCGCGATCAGGTCAACAAGTACGATATGCGGCTCACGGTTGGGCTGCGCACCGCGCGCGCCGACAGCGAACTCGGAGCCTATGAGGCCGCCGTGAAGGCGTGCTCGGAGATGGACGGACGCGTGGTGTGCGTGCACGATCCGTTCTCGGGGCGCCGTTACGAGCAATTCAAATCCGCCGCGGAGTTTCACACGTTCGACACCGCGTGCAAGGCGGCGGTTCGCCGCGTTGAGCCGATTTTGCGGAAGTACAAGATGCCGCTGGCGATCGAGAATCACAAGGGCTGGCGGTCCCAGGAGCTGGTGGATTGGGTGAAGTCCACCGGCAGCGAGTATGTCGGCGTCTGCATGGACATGGTCAACAATGTTTCGCTGATCGAGACGCCGATGCAGACCATCGAAACTCTGGCGCCGTACACGATTTTCGTGAGCTTCAAGGATATCGGCGTCGATTTCTATGACCAGGGTCTACTGCTCTCGGAGGTGCCATTGGGCGAAGGACACATGGATCTGCCGTCGTTCGTGGCGATGATGCAGAAGCGCAATCCGAAGATGCTGTTCCAACTGGAAATGCTGACGCGCGATCCGCTGAAGGTGCCGATCTTCACCGAGCAGTACTGGAAGATCTACGACGACAAGAGCCCGGTGCCGCCGCGTGACTTGGCGATGCTGATCGAATGGGTCCGCTCCCACCCGCCGCGGAGTCCGCTGCCGAGGACGTCCGGGTTGACGCCGGAACAGGTGCTCGCGCTCGAGGACGATCTGAATGACCGCAGTATCGCGTATGCGCGGGCGCATCTGCCGTCGCTGGCTTAAGTTGGCTGAGCTGGGAATGGGCAAAGGTGTCGGCCGGGCCTTGGGATTGGGTCGCACTGGAATTAGACCGCTCCCGTCAGTCGAGGATCGTCGACAATTTTGCCAGCACCTCGTCGATGATGAAGTCCGGCAACCGCTCGACGAACCGGGCCTCGCGATTTTGGAGGTCAAGCACTCGGGGTTGGTTGCAGAGGATCACGCCCTGGGTGCGCGTGCCGGCGCCGTCTAGCGAAACTGCGAACCCGGCGTGACGGGCGAAGGATCCGCCCTGGGTGATCGGACAGACGAGCGGAGTTCCCAAGGCGTTGAATGGCTCTCGGGCAACCACGACCACGTACCGCGCGCCCGCCTGTTCACGGCCCTGGATGGGGTTGAGGTCGACGTGGTAGATGTCGCCGCGATCCAAGAGTCAGATTGCCTCGCGCCCGGCTGCCGCAGCAGCGGTCCAGTCTTGATCTTCGGACGACGCCGGCGCGCTAGGGTCGCAGGCGGCGAGAAGCTGGTCGAGCGAATACTGCCTTCTGCGGGGCGGGCGAACGTCGGCGAGTTGCTTAAGCCAGGCTTCCAGGCTGAGACCGAGCGCGGCGGCTTTCGCTTCGAGAGCTGCGTGTTGTTGGTCTGGAATTTCGATGGTTTTCATTTCGCTGTACTCATTTTCCGGGACCGAGAATTCCGAGGAACGAATTGACGATACGGCTTAGGATTCGGTCGATGCTCACCGCGCGGGCAATAGCGAGGTAGTGGAGGACGACGAGCCATTCGGCCCTGACTTTGCGGCCTTCCCGGAGGGCGTCGTAGTATTCGACGCGCAGGTCGCCGATACCGACCACGAGATTGACGATGGGACCGCCGACGAAGGGCACTACGACCGAAGCGATACCGAGGTCAAAAACGAGGTAGTTGCCGCCGGTTGTTAGTAGTTCAGCAGCGGAGGCAACAGTTCTGGCAAGGGGGAAGTCGGCCGCACGGCGATTCATCCGCCTACCTCCAGCGCAAGCGCCGATTCGGCCATGGCGTAGGCGCGCAGGACACGGATGCCGTAACCGCTGGCGTTGTAGAGCCGCCGGGGAATGCCGATTTCGGGCGCGGGCCGGGGCTCTTCGTGCGATTCGACGAGACCCTTTTTGGACATCCGTTGCAGCGTGACGTAGATCGATCCGCGCTTCAGACGGCCGGCAGAGGCTTCGATCAATTCGAGTCCGAACATCTCATTGCCGCCTTCAAGGAGGAGTTCTAGAATGATGCGCTCGGTGGCCGGGAGCGGCGGCAACGTTTCGTGGTCCGACATACGGACATGCTATCAGAGTCCACTCTTACATTCAACAAGATTCGGTATGGCAGCCTTCCGATGAGGTCGCTCCCGGGTCGCGCCGCCGCAGAAATGCCCGCGAGCAACTCCGGCCGAACCCGCTCCGAACACCGCGCGAACCAGCCGCCCGATCAGCCCCGCGTCAGGACCTTGGTGATGTCGTTATAGAGAACGAAGACCACCAGCATCATCAGGAACACGAAGCCGAACTTCATCACGTTTTCCTTGAACTGCAGGCTCAGGTCCCGGCGATAGAGCATCTCGATAAGCAGCAGCAGGATCATACCGCCGTCGAGGATCGGGATCGGAAGCAGGTTGAGCACGGCTAGGTTCAGGCTCACCACCGACATCAGGTCCAGAAACGCGGCCGGCCCTTCCTTGGCGGCTTCGCCGGAAATCTGCGCGATGCGGATGGGCCCCTCCAGCGACTTGGCCGACATCCGCTGTTCGACGATCCCCTTGATCATCTGGAAGATAAGTGTGGCGCTCTTGAGGTTCCGGCTCACCGACTCGGTGAGCGCTTCGCCGAATCCGAGTTTCACGTAGGTGACTCGCGGCTGCAGCGCGACGCCGATCATCCACGCTTTCGATTGATCATCGAGCGTCTTTTCGGTGGGCGTGACGGTGACTGTCTGTTCCTTGCCGTCGCGCAGGAAGGCCACTTCCACCGGCGCGCCCTTGCTCGCCTTGATCACTTCCCGCAGGCGATAGGCCGAGCGGATGGGAATTCCATTGACGCTCACCATCATGTCACCGCCGCGAAGCCCTTGCCGCTCGGCATCCATGCCGGGCTCCACGCCGCTGATCATCACGTCGGATTGTTCGGCCCATCCAAGGGTGCCGATCCCGTTGCGCTCGTCGAGTTTGGGTGTGACGGTGAGATTGATTTCCTTACCGTCGCGCAGCACGGTAACCGGAATCTGGCGATTGGCGCTAGCGATCTCTTTCAATAGGATGTCTTCCCAGGTGGGATTGTTCTGGCCGTCGAACGCGATCACGCGGTCGCCTTCGCGCAGACCCGCAGCCGCGGCGGCGGAATCGGCCAGCACAACGCCGATGGTGCCGGGCTGGCTGCTATCGGGCAGCTTGGGATACTTCACCATATAGAGACCGGTGAGCAGCGCCACCGCCAGCACGATGTTCATGAAAGGTCCGGCGAAGGCAATAATCAACCTTTGCCAGCGCGGTTTGTTGAGGAACGAGCGCGGGTCGTCCGATTGCGGATCGCCGGGTTGCTCGCCGGCCATCTTGACGTAACCGCCGAACAGGATCGCCGAGATGCGGAAGTCGGTTTCGCCGCGCCGGAACCCGATCAGCCGCGGACCGAACCCGAAGCTGAACGCCTCCACCTTCACGTCGAAGTAGCGCGCCGCCCAATAATGCCCCAGTTCGTGGATCATGATCATGACCCCGATCAGGACGAGCATCCACCATAGGCTGTGCAACATGATCTCTATTTCCCTTCCGTTACGACGATCCCATCATCTAGGACGCGGAGACGGTGCGTGACCGTTCCGAAAGAATCTTGCGCGCCGCGGCGCGGGATTCCGAGTCTACCGCTAGTATCTCATCCACCGAGCCCGGCGTTCGAACCGCCACGCGGGTGAGGGTTTCCTCTACAAGCTCGGCGATGCCCGGAAACGAAATCGCTCCCTGTAAGAATGCCTCCACGGCAATCTCATCGGCCGCGTTGAGCGTACACGCCGCAGTTCCACCGGCGCGCAGAGCCTGATAGGCCAAGCCCAGCAGCGGGAACTTGTCCGGCTCGGGCGGGAAGAACTCGAGGGTGCGGGCGGCGGTCCAATCCATGCGCGGCACGGCGGCGGAGAGCCTGTCGGGCCATGTGAGGGCATATTGGATGGGCATCCGCATGTCCGTGGTGGACAGTTGCGCCATCACGCTGCCATCGTCGAACTCTACCATCGCGTGGACGGAAGACTGCGGATGCACCACCACGTCCACTTCCCCCGGCGCGAGATCGAACAGACGGCAGGCTTCGATCACCTCGAGGCCTTTGTTCATCATCGTGGCCGAATCGATCGTGATGCGCGGACCCATCTTCCATGTTGGATGCCGCAAAGCCTGTTCTGGCGTCACGGCGGCAAGTTCTCGGGCGGGGGTATTGCGAAACGGGCCACCCGAGGCGGTCAGGATCAGGCGCGTGACCTCCTGGCGGGTTCCGCACCGGAAGCATTGATGAGCGCCGTTGTGCTCGCTGTCGACAGGAATGACCTCGGCGCCGGAGTCCCGGGCGGCTGCCATCACGAGGTCGCCGGAGGCGACCATGGTCTCTTTGTTGGCCAAACCGATGGATTTTCCTACGCGCGCGGCCTGATAGGTGGCCTCGAGCCCGGCCACGCCGACAATGGCGGAAAGTACGAAATCCGTTTCCGTGGCGGTGGCTGCCTGGACTCGCGCACTGGAACCGATCTCGATTTGTGGCCAGTCCGAGCGTGGCATCGGAGAATCTTCCAAGTTCCGTATTAGACGCACGCGGGCGTCTTCCGTTTCTAGAATCGCAATCCGGGGACGAAATTCCAGTATCTGGAGAGCGAGGGTGTCGGTATTGGATCCGGCCGCTAAGGCGAAGATGTGGAAAAGATCAGGCTTGGCCCGGACGACATCGAGTGTGCTGGTTCCAATGGAACCCGTTGATCCTAAAAGCGTTATCGACTTCATTGCGAAGCTTCCGCTCGACTATCTTAGCACTGGTGGAAGGAAATTGCGATCATTGCCTCGCCCCTGTCTTCCGGGTTCACATGAGGAACCCCGAAGGGCGCCGGGGAGGAATTGCTTCAGGGGTCTATTAAAGTGAGGTTAGTCTCGCTTTGGTGGGAGTTGCCTCCCCGGCTTACTTTCAATTCTAGGATATGATTTTGTGGATTGCAAGTGGGAATGACTAATTTTTTTTCATTTTCTTGCCCCGCCCTTGACTTCGGCGCCTGTCATCCCCTCCAACACCTTGATCGTGGCGCAGATATCCTCTTCGCCATGGCCGGACGCGATGGCGGCCTGAAACATCTGGCGGGTGAGGGCGGTGAGCGGAACCGGAACGCCGAGCTCCTCCGCCGATTGGAGCATCAGCCCGATATCCTTGTGCATCCACTTGACGGAGAAGTTGGTGGAGAAGTCCCGGCGGAACACAAAGGGTGCCTTGAAGGCGATGAGGCCGCTCTTGGCCGCGGAGTTGTCCAGGATGTCGAGCATCAGTTCGGGTTCGACGCCGGCCTTGGTGGCGAGCACCATTCCCTCGTTGAAGGCCTGGAGCAAGTTCGATAGGATCAGATTCTGCGACAGCTTCGCGTGCAGGCCCATGCCAGGGCCGCCGCAATAGTAGAGCCGCTTGCCCATCGCCTCAAAGTACGGCCGGACCCGTTCGAACACTTCCTTGTCGCCGCCAATCATGAACGTGAGCGTCCCACCCTCGGCGCCGGGTTTGGACCCGGTGCAGGGCGCGCCCAGAAAATGAACCCCCTTGGCGGCCAGTTTCTCGCCGACGGCGACGCTCGAGGACGGCCCCACGGTGGAAGTATCCACGATGACGGTGCCCGCCGCGGCGGTCTCGATCAAGCCTCCGGGGCCCAGAATGGTTTCTTCCGACATCTTGTTGTCGCCCACACAAAGGAACGTGCACGCCGATACAGCGGCCACGTCACGGGGTTGGGCGCACGCGGTGACGCCTTTTTCTTCCGCGGCGAGCTGCTGCGCCTTGGAAGCGGTGTGGGACCAGACCGCCACCTCATTGCCGGCGCGCGCCAGATTACGGGCCATGGGGTAGCCCATGATGCCGAGTCCGAGGAATCCTAGTTTTGCCATAGGTTTCGAGTTCTCCTGGAAGGGGATTGTATGAGGAAAGGGTATTGTACTACGAGGAGGGCGATTCAGCTTCCATCGCGAATCACGCGGCAGGACTCGATATCGAAGGTGACGGCGCCGATGGCATGGCGCGTCTGATCGCGGAAGGTGGCGAGAAAGGCGAGAAGGCGCTCCACGTCGGCGGCGTTCGATGCGATGCCGAGCGAGGCCCGGATCGCGCCCGCGCTCTTGTTCACGCCGCGGCTTTGCATCAGGCGGACGAAGCCCTGCAAACTGGCGGCGGCGCCGAGTTCGTAGCCGGCGCGCATGTCGTCGGCGGTGAGCCCCTCGGCGGTTTCCCCGGCGCCGGGGTTGCAGAAGCAGCCCGTGCGGAGGGAAATATTCTCCGCGCCGGCCAGTTCTTCGACGCGGCGATAGTCCACCAGATGCCCTTCCGGATCATAGAGGTTGAAGGTGACTGTACCGCCGCGGTCCTGCGTGGTCACGGGGCCGTAGATGCGCACCATGGCTCTTCCATTTCCGTGGCGGAGCTCGAGCAGTTCGCTGAGCAGCCAGCCGGTGAGGCAGCGGACCCGTTCGCCGATCACGCCGATGCCAATGGACTCGATGTGCCGCAACCCAATCTCCACCGCCGGTATCGACAGGTAGTTGAGCGTGCCGTCCTCGAAGCCGGCTTCGCCCGCCGACAGCACATGCGCGCGCCCCTGCACGGTGGCGAAGTTGACCGTGCCTCCGGCAAACCACGGCCGGTGCAGGACATCCAGGGCGGAACGCCGGATCAAAAGCGCCCCGACGCCGGTGGGGTAGCCGAACATCTTATAGAACGAGATGGTGACGAAGTCGGGTTGTACCGCGGTAAGGTCCAAGGGATTCGTGGGGACGAAGGCGGCGGCGTCCAGCAGCACCCGCCAGCCTTTGCCGCGCGCCTTCTCCACGAGGTCCAAAGGATGTTTCACGCCGGAGAAATTCGACTGTGCGGGGAATGCGAATAGATTTTCCTGAGCCGGATCGGCTTCGGCGAGCCGCGCGTCCAGCGCGTCGAGGTCCATCCGCAGCGACGGCGGGGTGAGTGGCGCGTAGTCCACCGTGGCCCCCTTGGCGAGCGCGAACTCCCGAATGCCGTTCACGGAATTGTGGTTGTCGGCGGCGGCCAGGAAGCGCCCGCCAGAGGCGAAGGGAAATGACTCGCCCACGTGCTTCAGCGCGCCCGAGGCGTTCACGGTGAACACCGGGATGTAGCCGTCGGCTCGGAAGTACTGCACAACGTACCGGCGTGCGCGCTCCACCAAATCCGTCATAGCGGTGGAGGCCGGGTTGGCCGAATGCGGGTTGCCGTAGACGCCGGTCCGAAGCAGCGCGAGGTGCGCGTCGAGTTGGGAATCGGCGTGGAGCGAGCCGCCCGTATAGTCGAGGTAGACTTGGCCCTGCTGGTCCAGCCGGCTGTACTGGGACGCGCGCAGGCGATCGAGTTCGGCCGTGGCGGCGTACTCCGGATAGCGTTCGACGAGGCGGTGCGACACCGAAGGTCTACTTGGGCTGCGGGACCACGCGCAGATAGGGCTTCACGGTTTTCCAGCCATCGGGATACTTCTTCGCGGCGTCTTCGTTGGAGACGGCCGGCGCGATGATGACGTCGTCACCCGGCTTCCAGTTCACCGGCGTGGCCACCTGGTGGCTGGCGGTGAGCTGCATCGAGTCCAGCACGCGCAGCACCTCGTCGAAGTTGCGGCCGGTGCTCATGGGATAGCTGAGCATCAACTTGATCTTCTTGTCCGGTCCAATCACGAACACGGTGCGGACGGTGGCGTTGTCGACGGCGGTTCTACCTTCGCAGGTCTCCCCGGCCTCGGCCGGCAGCATGTCGTAGAGCTTGGCCACTTCGAGATTGGGGTCGCCGATCATGGGGTAGGTAACGGCGGCGCCTTGCGTTTCTTCGATGTCGGCGGCCCAGCGGCTGTGGTTATCCACGGGATCCACGCTGAGGCCGATCACTTTGGTGTTCCGGCGTTCGAACTCGGGTTGCAGCTTGGCCATGTAGCCGAGCTCGGTGGTGCATACCGGCGTGAAATCCTTGGGGTGCGAGAACAGGATGGCCCATCCGTCGCCGATCCAGTCGTGAAACCGGACCTCGCCCTGGGTGGTCTGCGCCGTGAAGTCCGGCGCGGTGCTGTTGATGCGTAGTGACATGGCTTTCTTGGCCTCCCTCGCAATTCTACACCCCGGAAACCGAACCCGCCCCGCTGCGGAGTTATACTAGCTGCCGTGAAGCGAAGACACTTTCTCCCGATGCTTGCTGCTCCGGCGCTCGCCCAGACCCGGTACGAAGCAAACTGGACCTCGCTCGATAGCCGTCCCGCTCCGGCTTGGTATCAGGATGCCAAATTCGGCATCTTCATTCACTGGGGGGTCTACGCCGTACCGTCGTTTGCCGATCCCGGAAAGTATTCGGAATGGTACTGGAACGCGTTGACGGCGGGGCGGTCCGGCAAATCCAACGATCCGAACCAGCTCGCCACGTGGGAGTTCCATAAACGGGTTTACGGGGCGGACTTCCGGTATCAGGAGTTCGCGCCGATGTTCAAAGCGGAGCTGTTCCGGCCCGATCACTGGGCGGAGACGTTTCGCAAGTCCGGCGCCAAGTATGTCGCGTTGACGTCGAAACACCATGACGGCTTTTGCCTATGGCCGAACGAGCACGCCAATCGATCCTGGGGACAGGCGTGGAACGCGGCGAGCATCGGTCCAAGTCGGGACTTGCTCGGCGATCTGACGGACGCGGTGCGGGCGGAAGGCCTGCGAATGGGTTACTACTATTCGCTGTACGAATGGTACAACCCGCTGTGGCTGGCGGACCGCAAGCGGTTCATCGCCGAACACATGGTCCCACAGTTCAAGGAGCTGGTGACGCGCTACAAACCGGCGATCATCTTCAGCGACGGGGAATGGGACATGCCAAGCGCGGACTGGGGCACCGAAGAACTGCTGGCATGGCTCTACAACGAATCCCCGTGCCGCGACGAGGTAATCGTCAACGATCGCTGGGGCAAGGAGACGCGTCACAAGCACGGGGGCTACTACACCACCGAGTACACGGCGGGCCTGCAGGATGCCTCGCACCCGTGGGAGGAGAATCGCGGCATGGGCCATTCCTACGGTTACAACCGCATGGAACGCGCCCGCGACTACCGCAGCACGCGCGAGATGATCCTGATGCTCGTTGACCTGGTAAGCCGCGGCGGGAACTTGCTGCTCGACATCGGCCCCGCCGCCGACGGGCGCATTCCGGAGTTACAGGAAGAAAAGCTGCTGCAGATCGGCGAATGGCTGGCCGTGAACGGCGAAGCGATCTATGGCACCCGGCCCTGGAAGCGCACACGGCAGTGGAGCGCCGGACGCGTGCCCGAGTTCACCGCATCCACCTATATGTCGCGCTACGAGATCGACGATTACATCGCCAATCCGAGGCCGGGCAGCGCCACCATCGAAACGTTCTTCACGGCCAAGGGACCCGGAACGGTGTACGCCATAGTCCCGGGATGGCCGGGAGCGTCGATGACGCTGAAGGGCGTGCAGCTCGGCCCCAATGGCCGGGCCCGGCTGCTTGGCGCGGGCGCTCCGGTGAAGCATCGCGCCGCCGGGCAGGACCTCGTTCTCGATCTCCCCGCCGTGGCGCCCAATGGGTCCCCGGTGCAGTATGCGTTCACCATCCGCCTCGACGGCGTCGTGTAACGGCAAGACCGCAGGGCAAACGGTGTAGGCGTTATACTGACCCCGTGACCCGACGCACGCTGCTTGCCGCGCCCGCCGCCGCGCTCTCCATGACTGCCGCCGACACCAGCCCGATCCCGATCATCGACACGCATATCCATCTCTTCGATACCGCACGTCCGCAGGGCATTCCGTGGCCACCGAAGAACGACCCGATCCGGTACAAGACGTCGTTGCCTTCGCGCTTTCGCGAAGTTTCGAAGGGCCTCAACGTCCGCGGCGCCATCGAAGTGGAGTGCAGCCCGTGGTTCGACGACAACCAATGGGTGCTCGACGTGATGGCCAAGGACAAGATTATGGTCGGCACCATCGGCGACCTCGAACCCGCCGATCCCGATTTCCCCAAGCACCTGGAGCGCTTTCACAAGAACCCGCTGTTTCTGGGCATCCGCTACGGGTATTTGTGGGATCGCGACCTGCGCGCCTCGGTCGCCAAGCCCGCCTTCATCGACGGTCTGAAGCGGATGGCGCAAGCCAATCTCACTCTCGACACCGCGAACCCGAGCGTCCGCGTGCTGGAGGATGTGATCCGCATCAGCGATCAGGTGCCCACGCTCCGCGTCGTGTTGGACCATCTGCCGAAGCTCCCCACCCCGCCTCCTGGCCCGGCGCGCAAGGCCTATGACCAGGCGCTCGCCGAGATCGGGAAGCGGAAGCAGGTCTATGTCAAGCTTTCCGCGGTGCTGACCGAGAAAAGCGGACGCGTGTCGCATGACCTGGCCGACTACCGTCCCAAGCTCGACGAGTTATTCGGCGTGTTCGGCGAGGATCGCGTTGTGTACGGCAGCGACTGGCCCAACAGTGAGCCGCTCGGGCCGTATCCGGACATTCTGTCGATCGTGCAGAAGTATTTCGCCACCAAGAGCCGGGCGGTGGCGGAGAAATACTTCTGGAAGAATTCGGTGGCGGCGTACCGGTGGGTGCACCGGGATGCGAGCCAGCCAAAGCTCGCGTGACGAGCCCTTCCGGATTCAAGGAATGTCGATCGTCCCGACCGCCTGCCAACCCGTATTGTTTCCGTTGGCGTCGCGGGCAGCGGTGTAAACGATACGGCTGCCGCGGATGGGCGGGTGGAACGCGAGGCCGAGCGTAAGCGTCATCGCCGCGCCACTGTCGGTGAACGAAGCCGGGGTTACGGTGCACTGGCTGTTCGCGATTGCGCCCGCGCCCGGAACCGTGACCGAGCCGGCGAAGGGCCCGCCCGCGAATCCGGCGTCATTGACGAGAACCAGCGTGCTGGAATCGCGAATGAAAGCCAGGTAGCAGGCGTTGCGGCCGTCGATCGCGTTGTTGATCAGGACGTTGAGAATCGCGTACTCGCCAAAGCCAGGCACATCGGGAAAGTTCAAGGTCATGGTGGCTGCCGAGGCAGTGGCGCGGGCGGGATTGACCGTGAGCGCCGAAGCCGCCGCGGCTCCACCGGGAACCGTCCAGACGCCTTTGGCGAGCCAGCCGGTGTTGTTTCCCGCGACGTCGCGCGCGGCCAGGTGAACGATCCTGTTGCCGGCGAACGCGCCCTGGAAGGTGACGTTCAGGACCAGGGTGAGCGTATTGCCGCTGACGCTCGCGGATGATCCCGCGCCGCTGATCGCGCACTGCCCGTTGGCGATGACGCCGGAGCCGGGAATGGGCAGCGAACCGGCGAACGGCCCGCCGGCGGCGCCGGCATCGTTGACTAGAACGAGGGTCGAGGTGGAGCGAACGAAAGCCAGATAGCAGGCATTGCGGCCATCGATCGCATTGTTGATGAGGACATTGACGACGTCGAGATCCGCGGCGCCGTCATTGTCGGTGAAGGTGAACGTGAATGCCCGGCTCAGTCCGGTTCCGCTCGTGGGGCTGCCGGATACAAAAGGAGCGCTGTTGGTGGTACTCAGTTGAGTCACGGTGAATGTTTGCGCGCCTACCGTGATCGTTCCCGTGCGCGTTCCCCCATTGTTGGCGCCCACAGCGTAGGTGAGCGTCCCACTCCCGGTTACGGTTTGGCTC
Organism: Bryobacteraceae bacterium; assembly: GCA_041394885.1. Classification (GTDB taxonomy): domain Bacteria; phylum Acidobacteriota; class Terriglobia; order Bryobacterales; family Bryobacteraceae; genus DSOI01. The sequence continues at coordinate 34,361 of JAWKHI010000016.1, forward strand.
GAGGTCCGCGTGATCCAAGGTACGTCGCTGGTGGCCGACCATGAGCAGGTCTGCGCGGTGGGAGTTACCGTGATCGACCCGGATCCGCCCAGGTTTCCGAAGGTGGCCGCGGCCGGATTGAGAGCGAATTCGCAGCGGCCCTGCTGGGTGACGGCGATCGCTTTGTCCCCGAGGGTGAGGGTGGCGGTTCGCGGCTGCGTCGTCGAGTTTTCGAGGGATCCGGCGATCGCGGTCGTGCTCCCGAAGGAGAAAGCGCCGTTGAGAACGATCAACCAGGAGGCGGAGGAATCGGCGGTCCACACGCACTGCGGCGCCGCGGTTACGGGCAGGAATGCGAAGTCGATCCCGGGGCCGAGTGTGACATTGGCCGTCCCCGTGGTGACGGGGCACCCGCCGGGGCTGACGGTGACCATCGCGTAGTTGGAGGGTAGGTTCGCGGCGGGATCGGCCTGGACGAGAGCGAAGATCCTGTCCGCCGCGCGGTTCCAGAAAACGAAGCGGCCGAAGCTCGGCGAGTCCGTCGATCCGTGCGGGAAACGCGGAAGGGAATAGTCGCCGGCCGAGCGCAGCAGGACCTCCCCGTACACGCGCAGGGTGGTTTCCTCCACCGGAGCCGTGAAATTGTCCTCGGCGGGAATCGTTATCAGCGACAGCAGCCAGTCTGACTCGTCAAGCCAAACGAATCGGGCATTACCCGAAAAGGTTGCCGCCAGATCCATGTCGAGCGCCGGGTCGTCGTCGGTATACAGGACCTGGCCGCAACCGGTGAACAGGAGGTCACCGAATTCGCTCAGCCAATGATCGCTGCACCCGGGGCCGAGTGACCTGTCCTCGAACTGGGCAACTCCGGCGTCAATCCGGAATCTTCTGTTGTGTACACCGGTGAGGTACAGGAACTTCGGAGATCGCAGTCTGGCCTTGCGGCGCGCGTCCCCTCCGGGAGAGCTGGTAAACGTGGTGGTTCCGGTGGCGACATGAACCGAAGTAAGTCCCTGTCCGGCCAAGGGGAGGACATAAGAATAGCCATTACCCGCGTAGACGATGTCGAATGCGTCGGTGGCGGAACGGATCACCGATTCGACGGCCATGGTCTGCAGGTTCACGATCGAAACGAAACCGTCATGGCCCACCGCCGCGGAAAGGCCATCGGGGCGCACCGACACGCTCGACGGCCGCGCGGCCAAAGCGGCCACGCGATCGGTATGAGTAAGCGGGTCAAATAGATGCAATTCGTTCGGGGCGGCGGACACCATGACGAAGCGATCCAAGGGTTTGTCGTACTCGGTATCCACGACGTTGAAGGCAAGCTTTCGCAGATTGGTGACTACTGCCGGAGCGGCCGCCTGATTTACCGTGATGGTCTGGCCCGCTATGGTCACCGTCCCGGACCGGGCCGCGCCGGCGTTGGGGCGGACCATCAATCGAAGGGTTCCGTTTCCGCCCCCATAGCCCCCCGATACGATGGTGATCCAGCCGGCATTCGCCGAGGACTGATACACGCAGGCCGGAGAGGCGGTGACGCCAACCTCAGAGTATCCGCCTTCGCCGATCGGTTCGATCACGTTCGCGGAAAGGGACACCGCACAGGGCGCCGGGTTTGCCAGGGAAATCGTCTCGAGCGCGAAGGGGTGGGCCAGCGCAGGCCCGTCGGGAGCCGGCACGACGACATGGATGGCGGTTGACGCCGCGTTGAAGAACACCCAGCGCGGGTACGCGGGTAACTGTCACCGGAGACCTGAAAATCTCGCAACGCGAACCGGGCAACTTGGTTGAAGTACTGGCTGTCGAACAGCTTGACGTCGCTATCCGGCTCGGTGAAGTAAGGACCCGATATGACGGCCAGCCGCTTTAGCCGATTCCGCCACCCCGCGCACCCGCGCACGAGTATCGCTGAACAAAGAAGAAACATACCGGATCCCCGGTTGGGCGGAGATGAATTCCTGAATGTTACAGCCTGTGTGGACGCGCGTCTTGTCTGAAGACAGAGAGAACGGTGTGCATATGCTCGTGATGCCGAACAACCCGTCCGCCGCGGTGATCGGTCCCGTCGACACGTTGTATACCTGCAGATAAGTCGAGAATTCCGTCGCGGAGTAGATCGTTTTTCCATCCGCGGACAGCCTTGCTCCGCGGGAATTCCCAAGGATGATGGTAACGGGCACGTAAGTCCCGTCCGAGATACGAATGGACCCTCCCGGGGAATTCACGATGTGGACCCACTCGGCGGCGAGAACGACATTGCGCCCCGGCGCTTGCGAGGGAAGGGTCTTTTCCACGGTGGCGTTCGATAAGTTGACCAGCGCTACGGAGTCAGCGAAACCAACGGCAGCGCCGAGACCATCGGTGCTCAGTGACATCGAAAGCGGCGCCTTGGACAAAGGTACGATCGCGCCGGAGCCGATGGCCGGGTTAAAGATATGCAGTTGATTCGGATCCTGCGAAATCATCACGATTCGGTCCAGGGGCGTGCTGTATTGTGCGTCGATGGGCCGAAACGCGAGCGTTGTGGATTGTGCAGGGCATAGCGGCGTGCAGGCCACCAGGAAAAAGGCAGCGACGGCGATCCTCAGAAAGACCTCCTACGGTGCTTTTATTCTACATCCGCGGCAGCAAAATAGGTCAGCTTATTGCGGCTGGACGCGATAAAATCCCGCCGGAACCCATCCCGAGGTCGATTCCCCATCCTGCGCGGAGACGTGGACGATGCGGCTGCCGGAGAAGCCCGGACGGAACAGAATCCGTAACTCGAGGGTTAGCTGGTTCGATGTTCCGGAATCGCCCGATCCGGCGGCCTCGATCCGGCACTGGCTATTCTGGATGGCGCCGCCGCCGCCCAACGGCAACGGGTCCACGTACGCCGTGCCGGCATCGTTCAGCAGTAACACGGTATTGGTGGGCCGGTGATAACCGAAATAGCAAGCTCGATTGGGGTTGAGGGCGTCGTTGATCAGTACCGAAATGGACTCGATATCGGCATAGCCATCGTCGTCGCTCACGGTGAACGCGAACGTCTCCCGGTCAAACCCCGCCGATCTCGGCGAAAGACTGAGTACCCGTGGCTTGCCGGGCACCGTTAGTTCGGACCCCGCGGTGCCCACCGGCGTCCACGACCATGCGTTACCGGCGCGGTCGGTCGCGCTTTGATACACCGCCAGACGCTTGATCGCGGTCAGGTTGATGTAGATCTCGAGATCCACCCGATTGCCTTGCGTAATAACTCGTGATCGCTGTGGATCGATCAGGCAGATTGGTCCGCTGAGCTGACCCGGCGTCCCCGGAGAGGCCGATTGCCCGCCGGCTGACAACAGGTTCGTGCTGCGCCGGTACGCGAACTCGCAACCGTTCGGATCGTCGCGGTGAGAGCCCAGCCGGACTCGCATTTCCTCCAGATCGGCCCCGCCTTCTCCATCGGCGAAACGGAAAGTCCAAGGCTGCGCGAAGAGCCCGCTGGGGGTCATCGGGAGCATCTGGGGCAGGCGGGGATGCACGCCCCGCTGCAGCACGGTGAACGTAGAGACAACCTCATTGTTGACCCCGCGGACAAAGATTCGCCGGCTGATGGGCGAGGACCGATCGTTGAATCCAAGGATGTATCCCACTTCGCCCGGCCCGGCCCTCGATCCGGTTCCAGCAGTAAGATCGGCTTCCAGGCTCTCGGCCCGCCATGGGCATCCGAACTCGGTAACCACGGAGAAGCGGCCCGTGCCGCCGAAATAGTCGTAACTCCGCACGCCCGGCTCCACGCGGTACGTGCAGGAGGCCGGCTGAAAGGTCTCGAATTGCTGCACGGAAATGGTGGCGCCGGCGATGACGAATTGACCGCCTCTTCCGCCGGTTATCGCCGGCGCCACCACCACGTTCACCGTGGTGGGGCCCACACCCTGAGAAGGCACGACTGTCACCCAGTCCGGAGGGGAAGCGCCGCTCCAGGCGCACCCGGGCTGCGCGTCCACCAGCACGGGGAAGGTTCCACCGGCGCCGGGGGCGCTCAGGAAAGCGGGCTGAAGGCGGATGCCGCAGGCCGCGCGGCGGACGCGGTAACCGCTGATGCCGAAGCTCAAGTCGTACTCGTTCGGGACCGAACTCACCCCCACGCTGGTCAGCGAGAACACCGCCGGCCCCTGTCCCGGGGTGCCGGCGGTTTGTTGCAGCGCGAACCACAAAGGCGTCGTCTCCGACGGGTACCGCCAGGGACATCCCGGCGCGGTGGTGAGCGTGACGGTTTCGACGGCGCCTTGCTGGCCAAGGGTCACCGAAGGCGGCGTAAAGGTGTACTGGCAATCCGTGCCTGCCTGGGTAATCTCGATGCTCTCACCCCCGGGCGAAATCGTGATGGCGGCGCTCCGCGTGGCCGCGCCCGGGTTGGGAGGAATATTGGCGAACACGCTGTCGATCCCGAAGCCGCTCGAGCGTTCGAGCGCGAGCCAGGAGGCCGACGCGGGGGTAGCCGAGAGAGTCCAATTGCAGTTGTGGGGGCTCCGCACCTTCAATCGGGCGATGCTTGCATTTCCCGGCGGAAGCACCACCGATCGCCCGTCGCGGGAGGGGTCAGCCCAGAATACCGGCGTGCACGGCCCGGTGGAGGTGGCGAAGCGCGCGAAGAACCCTTCGTTGTACGCCTCCGGATTCACCTGGCCCACAGCCTCGGGGGCGCCGCGCCGATCCGCGGGAAACCGGTTGCTCGACACCGAGCCGGCCACATACATTCGATTGGCCGGGTCGTTCGGGTCCAGCGCAACAGCGACGGCTTCGTCGCCCGTGGCTGAGATACCCAGCGGCAGCAGGGTGGAAAACTCGATGGCGTAGTTCGGGCTGGCCCGGAGCAGCGTCAGGAAATGCGCGCCGTTGTCATTGGAGTACAGCGGGTTCACCAACGGGAAGGAACCGAAGAGATGGCTTCCCAGCGCGACGATGGTCTGCGCGCCGGCCGCGGCCACATCCCGCACCGTCTCGGACCCGGCGCCGCCGAGGTAGGTGGACATGGTCAAGGCCGACCCCGATGCGTTGAGCACGGCAAGAAACCCGTCGGAGTCACCTCCGAACGTTCCCTGTACCGCGTTCACCACGGGCAGATTCGCCGAGGAGGTGCTGCCGCCGATGATCGCGGCGTCGCCATCCAGCGCCAGGCCGCCCATGGTTTCGGCGGCGGCCCCGCCGTAGTAGGTGAAGTAGATCCGGGCGGAGCCAGCCGCGTTGAGCCGCGTCACGAAGCCGTCCTGCCCCTGGTTGGCCTGACGGAATGCGCCCGCCGTGGCGAGCCCTGGCGAATCGGTGGTTCCCGCCACGAAGGCCTCACCGGCCGCGTTCACCGCGATCGCAGCCGGGACGTCGTTGCCGGCGCCGCCGAGATAGGTCCCGTAGACCAGTGCCGTGCCGGCTGGATTCAGTTTCGCCACCACAACGTCGGTAACGCCGTTCCACACCGTTTGCAGAGCGCCCGGAGTTGGCGTGAAGCTGTTAGCGGTGGCCGGCCCGGTCACGTAAGCGGCGCCGGCCGGGTCTATGGCAATGGCGCGAAACCCCTCGCCGCGGATCTTGGCCGAATAGAGCAGCGTCCCGTCGGGCGCCATCTTGAACACAAAGCCGCCGTTCCCGGTCGAGAGTCCGGTGACCGGAAAGTCGCTGGAATCGGTCGATCCGGCGACATATGCGTTTCCAGCCGCATCGAGCGCCACCGAGGCGGTGTATTCGTCACCGGTTCCGCCGAAATAGGTGTAGCTGCTGGGACCTGCCTGGGTCGTCCGCAGCAGAAAAGCGTCGATGCGGCCGCCAGGCGTGGCCTGATGCGCATTGCGGACCGGAACGTCCACCGAGTTGGTGAATCCGGCGATCACCACTTCATCGGTCCCCGGGCGATACGCCATATCGGCGACCCGATCGTTGCCCGACCCACCCAAGAACCGCGCATACACCATCTCGGGATCGATCGTTATCTCGAGCGCCGGGTCATATTCGCCGAGTGCGAAGCTGACCACGCCGGATTCATCGATACGGTAGCTGCCGTCGACCGGGCGCTTTTCCCCGCCGGCCATCTGATAGACCTCCGGCCGTTCCCAACGCATTTCGCCCACGCGCAACGCGCCATCGTCGAGCAACTCCGCCTTGGCGCCGGAGAAGCGGACGCCGATGGCGCCGGCGTCGGCTCCGGGCATCACGACAAAGTCGTGTTCCATCACGCCGCGGCCGTTCTGGTAGTAACGGACATCCACGCCGGGCCAGACACGGCGCGCCACCACCGACCGATAGTGGGCCAACCCTCGCCGCCACCGGGAACGATCGTTGCCGGTGAAGTAGTTGCTGGTGTCGCCGTTGGGTTCGTCGCCTTCCATCGCGGCGTCGCTGCGTGCATTGACCAATTCCATCGTCAGCTCACGCGGCTCGACGCGGGGATGGCGGGCCGTTTCACCCACGAACACCGCGGTGGCCGAGGCCGGACTCAGGTAGAAGTGGTAACCCGGACCGCGGGCAAGGAATCGTGCGGCACGGGTCGTCTGGCCTTGGTTTTCCTCGAACCAGACGCTATGGACCGGCGCGGCGGCCAGTGGCGCGACGAACAGAGTCGCGCAAAACAGGGGGAGGGCGGCTGCTGTGGCGGGCATACTCCCTTAATAGAGCAGGAAAGATGCCGAAACAACTACATCGGGCAAAAATAATGTTGATTTGGAGGTTATCGTGCGAGGCAGACGCGTCTGGTGGGCAAAAGCCTACAATTCCCCGATTCGAAACACCGCCACGTACGGACACCCCGCCGCTTCCACCGCTTCACGAGCCCCCTCTTCCCGATCCACCAGCGTGATCACCCCGAGCACGCGGTGACCGGCCTCGCGCGCCGCCTCCATCGCCTTCACGGCAGACCCTCCCGTCGTGCTGGTATCCTCCACGATCACCACATCGAGCGCCGTCTCGTCCTCGGCCAGCCCCTCGATTTGCTTCCCTTTCCCGTGCCCCTTGGCTTCTTTGCGGACCAGGAATGCATTCATCGGCGTGGCGGTTTCGATGCTTTCCCGCGCCACCGCGATCACGATCGGATCGGCGCCCATGGTGAGCCCGCCCACGGCGTGGGGACGCCAGCCGCGCTCGGCCATGGCCGCCAGAAACAGACGGCCCACCAGCGGCATCGCCTCGGCGCGGCAGGTGGTGACGCGGGCGTCGCAGTAAACGTCGCTGACGCGTCCGCTCGCCAACTTGTACTCGCCGCCGCGGCGCACCGAGTATTTCGTCAAAATCCCGGCCAAGCGTTGTCGATCCTGTTCCAAGCTCATGTGAGTAAACTAAGAGGATAACCGATGAAGCTGCTGGTCTTCTCCGACATCCACAGCGACCTCCGCGCCCTGGAAAAGCTCATGGCCATCGAGGCCGACTACTACTTCGCCGCCGGGGACCTGGTTTCATGGGCGCGCGGCCTCGACAAAGCCGGCCCGATCCTGGCAAAACGCGCCGGCCGCGTCTGGGTCCTGTCGGGCAACCACGAATCCCCAGCCAGCATCACCGCCTTCTGTGCCCAGTACGGGCTCGAGGATTTCCACGGCAAGACGCTGCGCATCGGAGACTGGAACGTAGCCGGACTGGGCTGCTCGGCGCCGACGCCGTTCAACACTCCGGGCGAATATGGCGAGTCTGAATTCCGCGAGCGGCTGGCGCCGTTTGCCGGACTCTCCCCGCTGATTCTGATCTGCCACTCGCCTCCGCACAATTCCCGGCTCGACTGCGCCGGCCCCGGCCAGCATTTCGGCTCGCACGCCATCGGCGAGTTCATCCAAGCGGAACAGCCGGCCTGGTTTTTCTGCGGCCACATCCACGAAGCCGAAGGCGTCAAGGAGACCTTCGGCGCCACCAGTGGCGTAAACGTGGGCAAACGCGGTTACTTGCTCGATCTCGCCACGGTCTGACCCGTACAGCGCGAAAAGGCGCCGACGCCGGCGCTTTTGTTTGTCTGATTCCATGATCGCGGCCACGGTGCCGTGACCGGCAAGCGTCTAGCGGCGCGAGAGCGCGAAGGCGGCCTGATCGACGGAGTCAAACAGCCGGATGCGGTGGTCGACGCGGGTGAGGCGCAGAAGGCTGTCGACGATGTTGGCCGCGCCCGCCAGCACGAGTTCGCCTTTGCGCTGCTCGATTTCCTGAGCAGCGGCGGTAAGTCCGCGCAGGGCTTCGTAGTCGGCGGCGGTGACGGCGGCGAGGTCGACCACGATGCGGTCATGGCCAGCCTCCTGGAGCCGCAGCAAGCTGTCGCGGATGGCCAGGCCCACTAAAACTCCCTGAGGGCGGGCGATCGCCGGAGCCCCTGCATTCTCTTGTGCTTGCATGTTCTCTTCCGCTCGCAACCGAGGTCGAATCCGACCACGGTGCGGCCACCCGAACAGGCCCCTTCGCGGGGCCTGATCCCTCCGTGGACAGCCGCACCGTGAGTCCTAATGTCCATCGGCGAAAGTGTCGAACGATATTACGGTTGTACTAGTGAAATTTGCCGATTCGCGGATGGCGAATTCGAGTGAGGAGATGAGAAGCTGCTGCGGTTTTCGCTGTTCCCGTTCGTGTCGATGGCTTTCTTGCTGGCGCCGGCGCTGGAGGGTGGATCCTGGGCGGTTTGCTACTCGGAACGTCCGACGGCGGGAGAACTGGCCCCGTTCGGGCTGCTGGTTCTCGATGACCGGCATCACCCGCCCCTCGAGCCGCTGCGCGCGGAAGGAAAAACGCTGCTCGGATATCTCAGCATCGGCGAGGTGGAAAAGACACGGCCTTACTTTGCCGCGGCCAGGCGCGAAGGGCTGCTGGTAGAAGAAAACCCGGACTGGAAGGGCAGCTACCGCGTGGACATGCGGAACCGGCGGTGGCGCTGGCGGGTGGTGAATCAGATCGTCCCGGCGCTGCTTCGCATGGGTTTCCATGGCGTGTTTTTGGATACCGCCGACGTGGCTGGCTATCTCGAGGAGAAAGATCCGAAACGGTTCGCGGGGATGAGGAAGGCGGCCGTGGATCTGGTGCGGGAGATCCGAAAGAGACATCCGGCGGCGAAGGTGATGATGAACCGCGGTTTTGATCTATTGCCGGAGTTGGCCGGGGAACTGGATGCCGTGCTCGCCGAATCGACCCGGGCGCGGTACGATTTCGGCGGCAAAGTCTACCGGCGGACGCCGGACGAGGAGTACCGGCAAGCGGTGAACCTGCTGCGGGAAGCCGCCCAGCGGTTCCCCTCGCTCACCGTCTACACCCTCGACTATTGGGACCCGGACGACGCCCTCGGCGTGCGGGAGATCTACAGAGAGCAGCGCGCCAATGGGTTCGCGCCTTACGTGTCGACGATCCTGCTGGACCGTGTGATTGCCGAGCCCGAAGCGGCGCCGCTCGACGCGGAGGGTCTTCCATGAGCCGGGCTCGCTGGATCGGGATCGTGACCGCGCTCGGGGCGCTTGCCGCCGTCCTGATGCCGTCGCCGCCGGCGGCGCGCGACGGCGTTCCCGCAAAGCAAGGCCAGGTGGAGCGCCGGGTTGTTCTCGGACTCTACGACGGTTCCTACACGCAGGGTCCCGAAGATATTGCCTTGCGGCGAATGGCGGAGATGCCCCTGAATCACCTGGGCCTCATCCTGCGGACCCACGACGTCCGGACCGGGCTGCCTCCGGTGGAAACCCTCAGGGACGTGCGGGGCCTGCTGTGCTGGTTCGCGGCCGACCGGATGAACGATCCGGTCAAGTTCGTGGATTGGTTGGAGCGCGCCTCGGCCGGCCGCAAGCTGGTGTGGATGGGACAGGCAGCTTTCAACCGCGACTCCGCGAACAAACTGACACCGGGCGCCTTGCGCGCCAGGGCGTGGAAACTGATGGGGTTGGAAAACCTGGGCCAATGGAGCGCGGTGACCTACGACGCCAAGGTGACGTTCGCGGATCCGGCCTTGATCGGCTTCGAGCGGAAGCTCGACGGAGTGATCCCCCCGTTCGGCATCTACCGTAAGATCGATCCGGCCGTGCAGGCGCACCTGGTGGTGCGCCGCGGCGATCGCCCGGGCGGCGAGTCGGTGCTTGTGGTCACCAGCCCGAGGGGCGGTTTCGTAGCGCCCGACTTCACCCATCATCTGGGCCAGGGGCACGACTTGCAGTGGTACGTGAATCCGTTCGAATTCTTCCGCCGGGCACTGTTCGACGCGCCCATGCCGGCCCCCGACACCACCACCGTATCCGGTCGGCGCATCTACTACAGCCACATCGACGGAGACGGGTGGAGGAACCGCACCGAAGTGATGCCGTACCGGAAAGACGGGCTGCTGGCGGCGGAGGTGGTTTGGCGCGAGTTGATCGAGCCCTATCCCGATCTGCCGGTGACGGTGGCGCCGATTGCGGGCGACCTCGATCCGGAATGGCGTGGATCGCGGGAGACGCTTTCCCTGGCGCGGCGGATGCTCGCCGAGCCCCACGTGGAAGCCGGCACGCATACCTATACGCATCCGCTGCAATGGCAATATTTCGAAAACTACGACCGCATGCGGGAGCCGACCGGGCCGCAAACGCCAACGGGAGAGACCAAGGACGCGGCTCGGGCGTATACAGACCGGCCGTTCGATATCGAGCATGAGATCGCCGGATCGATCCGCTTCATCGAGGGCCTGCTGCCGCCGGAAAAGAAGGTCCGCCTGGTGCAGTGGAGCGGCAATACACGGGCATTCGAGGCTGCGATCGCGGCCACACGGCGCGCCGGGGTCCCCAATCTCAACGGGGGCGATTCCCGCTACGACGCCGAGTATCCCTCGTTAATCTGGGTGGCGCCTCTCGGCCGCCGGGTGGGAAGCCAACTGCAGATCTACTCCTCCAACAGCAACGAAAACACCTACACCGACCTGTGGACGACGCGGTTCTTCGGCTACCGGCTGGTGCTGACGACGATCGAGCGGACCGAACATCCGCGGCGATTGAAGCCGTTCAATCTGTACTACCACATGTACACGGGCGAAAAGCACGCCGCCATGCACGCGCTGAAGTTCTGCCTGGATACGGCGCGGAAAAGTGAGCTCGCGCCGGTGGCGGCCAGTCACTTCGCCTCGATCGCCGACGGCTTCTTCTCGACGCGTCTGGTGCGTCTGGACGGTTCCGGACCCGGTGTCGAGACCTGGCGGATCGAGAATCGCGGCGCGCTCAACACGATCCGGTTCGACCAGCCCGGTGGACGCAGCGTGGACCTGGCGCGGTCGCGCGGCGTGCTGGGCGAGCGGACGTTTCAGGGTAGCCTCTATGTGGCGCTCGATGCGGCCGAAAAGGAGCCTGTGGTGACTCTCTCGAGCGGCGCGGCGGCGCCGGAAGCGGCGCTCATCCAGGCGCGTTGGCGCATCTGGAACCTCCGGCGGGAAAAGGACGGGATCCGCTTCACCGCCCAGGGATACGGGCAGGGCGAGATGAAGTGGCGCCTGCCGCAGCGGGGCGAGATGCGAATTCTGGTGGACGGAGCGCCCGCGGCGCGTGCGGTGGTGAGCCCCGGCGGGACCCTCGCCGCCACTATCGCCGCCTCGGCGCTCGAGCCGGTGGAAATCGAGATCCGCGGAGGGTCGATTTGAACCGCGGGCGGCGCATCACGGTCCTGTTGTGGGTGGGTGCTGCCATGCTGAGCGGATTCGCACTGATTCCCGGCGGCGCTGAGATCGGACTGATGTACCTCAAGGACGCCAACTACGAAGCCGCGCGGAAAACCTACGAGGAGCGGTTGGAGGCCGGCGAGAAGACCCCGCAGGTGATGGCGGCGCTCGAACGCATCTATCTCGAGTACGGGGACATAGAGGGCGCGACGTCGGCGCTCGAGGAGTTCATCCGCTCCCACCCCGAATCCATTGAGGCCAGGCGGAAACTCGACGTCGTCTACAGGGAGACCCACGCAGTAGCGGGCCGGATCGCGAATGCCGAGGCCCTCGCCTCGCTCGATCCGCGGCAGGACGAAATCCGGGAATTGGCGCGGATCTATGACATGCTCGGCCGGCATGAGGACCGGATCCGCACCCTGGTTCGGATCGAGAAACAGGGATGGGCGGAGCCGGACGATTTCCTGTTGCTGAGCCAGTTGCAGGCGGCGCGGGGCAAGCTGGCCGAGTCGGCCGACACGTTGGCGCGATGGAGCGCCGCGCGCGGAGATTCATTCGGGCTTGGAGAGGCGGAATTGCTGGCGCGGCTGCGTCTGGAAACGGGACAAGGAGAGCGCGCCCAGGAAGAACTGGCTGTCTGGCTGAAAGCGAAGCCGGACCCATCGACGGCCGCTGCATTCGGAATGCTGTTGCTCGCCGCCGGACGTCCGGAACTGGCATGGAAGCTTCTCGAGCCTTACCAGGAGCGTAGCGGCGGCGATCCGGCGCTGCTCAGCGCGGTGGTTGCCGTCGAGCGGGCGCTCGGCCAGGATCAACGGGCGTTTGACCGGCTGGCGCGGCGCCGGGAGGATCTTCCTGAAGAGCTGTGGGTGCCTTACGCCGACCTGGCCCTGGCGCGCAAGGATCTGGAGGCCGCGGCGTGGATCCTCGCGCCAGAAAAGCTGGCCCGGATGCCGGGCTGGATCCTGGTCTCGTTCGCCGACGCCGCCTGGGGTGCTCAGCGCACCGATCTTCTGCAGCGTCTCACCGAGTTGCACAAAGACGCCAATTGGCTGGGCGCGCGGCCGCTGCTCGCGGTGGAAATGGCGCAATCGCAAGGGAATGTGGAACAGGCGAAGCGCTGGGCCGGGATCGCCGAATCTTCGCCTCTCGCCCCCCGGGAGCGCATCGCTTTAGCCGGGCAATGGGAGAGGCTCGGCGAGCCGGCGCGGGCGCTTGCGCAACTGGAAAAGGTGAGTCCGGAACTGCTCGACGCGGGCGGAAGGATGCAACTGGCGCGGCTGTTTCTGGCGGGCAAAAGGGCCTCGGAGGGCTTCGCGAAGCTGGGCGGGGAAGCCGGCGCCTCGAGTGGCGGTCCGGCTTGGGCGCTGCTGGCGATGGCGGACGGCAAGACCGGGCTGGCGCTGGGGTGGCTGCGGGCGCACAAGGCCGATGTCCCGCTGCTCGCGGAAATGTACTACTCGGTTTCCGGTCGGCGATGCCAAGGCGCAATGGGAAGTGGCCTCGATGATGAAGGCGCGGGCGGACCGGAAGGATGCGGCCGCGGAGGAGACGGCGCGGGTGGATTCGATCTACGGGCCGGCCCTGATCGCGGCCGCCCTGGCAAGGCTTCCTGTGGCGGAGGCGCTCGAATCCTATGCGAAATCGAGGCTCGGTTCACCGGCGCTGGCCGGTCCCGATCGCGAGGCGCTGGTGCAGGCGCTGCTGGCCGCTCACGCCTGGAAGACGGCGTTGCCGGAGGCGGAAAAGCTCGCGCGTACGCAGGGAGGAAGTTGGGTTTTCGCGTTCGTGGAGGCGGCGCGCGAGGCCGGGGAGCGGGACCGGCTGGAACGGTTCCTCGAGGGCGAACTGGCGCGCGTGGATTTGAAGCAGGCTGACCGTGAGCAGCGCATGTTCGTGTTGCTCGAAACGGCGCCGCTCGACCGGTCATTGCCATGGCTGCGCCGGATGGCCGAAGCCGAGCAAGGGGAGGCCGGTGAGTGGACCTCGGCTTACGAATCCGCGCTCGATGCCCTGGGTCACCGCGAACAGCTGCTGGCGTTGTGGAAACGGCGGGCGTCGGCGGAGAGGGCCGGAGAGGCCGGGCGCCGGTCCGCGATCTTCCGGCTGCTCGAGGCCGGCGATCGCGCCACGGCGGAGAAGGCGCTCCAGCAGCTCGCCGCGCACGCGCCGGCTTCGAGCCCCGACGTGCAGCAGTTATTGTTTTTGTGGGGCCCCCGGCCGCCGCAACCGGCGCTCGATTGGCTCGAGCGGCGGGCACGGGAGGCGTCGGCCGAGGCGGCGCGGGCTGGTTTGCCGGGGGACGACGCGGCGGCTTGGCTCCAGGCCCTCGTCTACACCGGGGCCGCCGATCGGGCGGTGCGGGCCGGCGCCGCGCTGCCGGTTCCCAAGCCCGAGATCTATTTGCGTGCGCTGCAATCGACGCGGGACTTGACAGCCTTGGCGGTGGCGCTGGACCGCGAGGTGGCGGCGCAATCGCCCCAGCCGGGGCGCCAGGACGAACCCGGCGGCGATCTGGCCCGGATCCGGCTCGCCGGGCGCATCGCGCTCGAGGAGTCCCTCTGGGACCCGGCCGAGCGCGCCTGGCAGCAGGTGGCGCGCCGCGCGCCGCAAGATCGCGAGGCGCTCGGATGGCTCGCGCGGATCACATATGCCGCCGGCCGGACGCAGCCGGCGCTCGACTATTTCGCCCGTTGGCGCGGCGCCGGCGGTTCGGATCCGGAAATGCACCTGCTGTACGGCCAGCTATTGGAGCGCCGGGGAAACAAGGCGGAGGCGAACGCCGAGTATGAGGCTGGCGCGGCGGCGGTGGCCGCCAAACCCGAACCGGGCCGCGCAACGCGGATCCTGGCGGCCCAGCTGCACCATCGCATGGGCGATCCCGGAGCACGCGCCGAGTTCGAGCGGCTACTCGAGGCCGAACCGGGCGACGATGCGTTGCGGGCGGAGCTGGCCGCGCTGCTGATCGAACAAACCCGGTATGACGACGCCAGGAAGGTGCTCGACGGCGCGCCGGCGAAGCCGGACGCGCGCGAGGCTCCCCTCGAGATCCTTGCCGACTGGGGCAAGCCGTTGCGTGTGAAAACGCAGGCTTCCGGGAGGGAGTTGGTGATCCGGTCCGCGGAGCCGCTGCCGCCGGAAGCGGGAAAGCAGTTCTCGAATTACCCCGCCGGATGGGTGGCCGGAGTCGCCGCCGGGTATGACACGATTTTGATCACCGCCGCTCGCGAGGTGGAGTGGAAGACGAAAACGGACGGGCAGCGCCTGCGGATCGAACTGCGGGCGGCCAAATCGTCCAGCGATACCTCGGCGGCGAGCAAGGTACGGGTCGAGGTGCTGCGGGCCCAGATCGATGTGGGCCGGGGACGTCTGGCGAGCGCGTCGAAACGATACGAGGCGCTGTCGGCAGCCTCGACGAGTCCCGCGGCCTCGGCTGGAAATGCAACGGTGGACCCCGCCGTGCTGCTTGGATTCGCGCAGGTGGAGCAGCAGATCGGCCGCTGGCGGCGCGCCGAGCGGCTGCTCACGCCGCTCGCATTCTCGGAAAAGCCCGGGAGCGAAGAGGCGCGTCGGCTGCGTGACGCCGTATGGCGTGACCGGCGGGACCAGGTGCAGATCGATACCGAACGGCGGTCAACCGGCGGGTTATGGAGCCTGGACACCGCTCGGATCGCCGGCCACGCGGTGTTGGCTCCTTCGCTTCGGATCGGCTACCGGCTGGAAGCCGGCCGGGCGCTGGTGAACGGTTATCGCGATCTCGACGGCGGCAACGGAGCCTTTTCCGGGGCTAGGCGGCGCGGCGAAATCTACTTGCAGGCCGACACGGCCGGCGGTTCCACGTGGCGGGCGTCGCTGCTCGGAAGCGAGCGTCAGGCGGGCGCTGGTTTGGCGTGGGAGCGGCACGACGCGTGGGGATCCACGCGGGCGTCCGCCGAGTATGGACGTCCGTTTTGGGAGTTCGCTGAGGGCCTGGCGCAGGGCGGAACGAGAGACCGGGTGGAGGTGATGCGCCGCCAGCGTATGGGCCGCGCCACGGCGTGGGTGGCGGCAGCAGCCAGCCGGTACGGGCTCCGCGATCTCCCGGCGGCGGTCGGCGCGCGCGGGGTGTCGGGCGGATTCTCGTACGCGCTCGGTTCGCTTCGCGGCGCCCATGGCCAGGGGCGTGACCAGTGGGTGGCCGAATACGGCTTCGACGCTGAGCACCGGACTAGCGTCGCCCGGCGTCCGGCCCCCAGCGGCCGGCTGTTTGCGCCGCTGCCGTTCGTCAGCCGGGAAATTCATACGGTGGGCGCGGCCACGGTCCAGCCGCTGTCGGGCAACTGGCGCGTGGAGGCCGGCGCGGGCATGATGGTGGACCGGCTGGGCGGCCGCGGGCCGTACATGTCGGGCCGGGCGGTCTATGACGCGCCGGGAGGGTTGTCGTTCCAGATGTTCTTTGACCGCCGCATCAACAATCTCTATAGCGCCGCGGGCGCGGCCAACCAGGCCGGCGTGTCGGTGACCTATCGTTTCGGAGCACAAGGCAGATGAACTTCCGTGTCAACTGGAAGCAGTTGAGCGCCGGCGCCGGTCCGGTGCGATCGTCGATGGTGGAGACGGTGGCCTTGCTGGCGGCCGCGCTCGTGGTGGACGCGAGCCTGCTCGCGGGAGACCGGATGGAGTCCATCCAGCCGCACCCGTTCTGGATTGTCGTGCTTCTGGCGGCGAGCCAGTATGGGACCAAGGCAGGTTTGGCGGCGGCGGCTCTGGCGACCCTGGCTCTCCGGCTATTTCACCTGCCACCGCTCGGTTTCGAGTACGACCTCTATTCGTGGCTTTGGAAAGCCGTCTGGCAGCCGGTGGCGTGGATGCTCGCGGCGGGTGGATTCGGCGCATTGCGGTCGCGTCATCGCAATCGGGAACGAACGGTGGAAGAGCGCCTGCAATCCACGGTGCGGAGCGAACGGGAGTACGCCGCGGCCTGGGAGCGCGGCGAGTCGGTGAGAAAGAAGCTGGAGGAGACCGTCGCCGCCAACCTCCGCTCGGCGGTCACGCTCTATCTGGCCGCGCAGGAGGTAGAGAAGCTCGAGCCGCTCGACGTACTGCATGGCGCGCAGTCGATGGTTGCCGCCGGCCTGTCGCCGGACCGGTTCTCCCTGTATCTGCTCGACGGACGGCGGCTGATCGGTGCGCTACGCCACGGCTGGCCCGAAGGACAGGCGTTTCCGTGGACCTACACCGCCGGATCTCCGCTGTTCCAGGAAGTGATCGCGAACCGCAAGACGCTGTGCGCGGCCAGGGCCGGGGATCGCGAGGCGCTGGGAGGGGAGGGCGTGCTCGCCGGACCGCTGGTGGTGGAGGAGACCGGCGAAGTGATCGGCATGCTCAAGATCGAAGAAACCGGGTTTCCCGCGTTGAACCTCTCCGCGCTCCAGAATTTCGATGTCATCTGCCGCTGGATCGCAGCCGCCTACTGGAAGGCGCTCAAATATCAGGACAGCCACTTGAGTCAGGCGTTCAATACCCGCACAGGCATCTTGTCGCACGCCTTCTACGAGCAGCAATCGCTGTTCCTGACGCGCGTGGCGCGGCGGCTGGACTTCCCACTGATGACGCTTTCGGTCCGGTTGTCGAACGCCGGCGATCTCCATGAAACCGAGCGTGCGGCGGTAGCCGGGGTGCTCGGCGCGTCGGTGCAGTCGGTGTTGCGCGGGATCGATCTGGCTTTCGAGGGTGACCGCCCGGGCGCATCCTACACCATCGTGCTGGTGAACACCGGCAGCGCGGGGGCTCGCGTGGTGGGACGCAAGCTCGAGGGCGAGCTGCGGCGCAGACTTTCGACCACCGCCATCCGAGCCCGGTTCTCGCTTCGCCTTCAGCCTCTGCACGAGTCGGTCCGGCAGGTGGACGCCGCGCGCGAGACAGCGTCGTTGCGGGCGATGAAGCAGGCGTTGGCGGGCGCCACTGCCACCAAGGCGGCGCCCGATCAGGGTACGGTGGCCCAGATCCGGGAGTTCTGGCGTGGATAACCCGCATCCCATGTCCGGTTTCGCCCCGGAAATCCGGGATGGCGCGCCTCCATCGGGGCTCACCCCGAAACCAGCGCCGGCGGCCGATGGTATGCCTGCGCCCAGGGTGGCGGCGGCCGGCTTCCCGGTCCGCGAAGCCCTGTTCGCCGCCGGGGCGCTTGCCGCCGAAATCTCGTTGTGGACTCTGCTCGGGCCCGCCGCCGCTTTGGCCGGGCACGCCGGAGCGAGCGCGGCTCTGGCCTTCCGCGTGTACCGCGTCTCGAACGCCGGAGGCGACTTCACCTTTCCGGCGCTGCTCGCCCTCACCGTCGCGGTGTCGGGGCCGTTCGGGGCCGGAGGAACGCTGCTGTGCCTTGCGTTGCGGGCCTACTACGCCCGCCGGGCGCAGCCGGTGGAACAATGGCTCGACGAGCTGCTGGTGGCGGCCGATCCGGCGGTCCCCGAGCCCGCGCGGCCCGAGGAAATCCAGGAATCGCAGTTGGACGGCGGGGCTGAAATCACCGCTCTCATCGACGTGATCGAGGTGGGCGACGAACTGCAGAAGCAGGCCGTGGTTTCCCTGGTGACGCGGTCGTTCCGCCCCTCGCTCGCCCCGGTGTTGCGGCGCGCCCTGTCGGACCCCTCCAATGCCATCCGCGTGCAGGCGGCGACCGCAATGGCGCGCATCGAAGGCGGCTTCCTCGACCGCGCGATGGATCTGGACCGGCGGCTGGCGGCGAAGCCGAACGATCTGGCGACGCTCGAGGCCCTGGCGCGCCTCTACGATGACTATGCCTTCACCGGGATTCTGGATCCGGTCCGCGAGCAGGAAAACCAGCGCCTGGCGATTCAGTACTACCGGCGTTGCCTCGAAATCGATCCGAATGCGGATCGTTCTCTGCTCGCCTTGGGCCGGCTGCTCGTGCGGGCTCGCGATTGGGAGGAAGCGGACCGGTGCCTGGCCGGAGCGGGTCCGGCGGGCGCTCTGTGGCGGCTGGAAACCTTGAGCCGTCTCGGGCGCTTTCAGGAGCTCGAGCAAGTAGCGGCTTCGCTGCGGGACCACACCCGCGCCGACGATATGTTGCCGCTGCCGCTGCGGGAAGCCGTGGCGCTTTGGGCGGGAGAAACCGCGGCATGAGCCGGAAAGACTCCGTCGCCGACGTGTGCCTCATCCTCGAGGGAACCTATCCCTACGTTACCGGCGGAGTGTCGAGCTGGGTGCACGATCTCATACGGTCCCAGCGCGGCCTCACCTTCCACCTGGTGACCATTGTTCCGCGGGGCGCCGCCACCGAGCCCCGCTACACGATCCCCGACAACGTCGCGGGAGTGACCAACGTCGTGCTGCAGCAGTTGCCGCGTGGCGAATCACCCGGGCGATGGATGCCAGGATGGGGACGCCGCCGGTTTGCCTCCGAGCTCGATCGGCTACTGCGCACGATCGAAGCCCCGCTCGAGAGGCTCCAACACGGAGGAGGACTGGCGGAACTCGAAGAGATTCTCGGTGCGATCGCGCCCCTGCGTTCCAGGCTCGGCTCGGCGGCTCTGCTCGATTCCGAGCAGGCGCTCGCCATGGAGGCCCGCCTGTATCAGCGCACGATGCCACAAGCCTCGTTCCTCCAGCACTTCTGGGGGTGGCGGTCCCTGCTCGGCGGATTGTACTCGATGCTGCTGCCGCCGATTCCGCGAGCCCGCGTTTACCACACCATTTGCACCGGCTATGCGGGCGTGCTGGCGGCGCGCGCGCATCTGGAAACCGGCCGCCCTTCGCTGCTCACCGAGCACGGCATTTACATGAACGAACGCCGCGTCGAGATCGCCATGGCCGACTGGCTCCACGACGCCGGCGCCGGACGCCTGTCGCTCGAAAACGCCATCGGCAATGTGCGGGATCTCTGGATCGGGATGTTCGCCGGCTACGCGCGTGCCTGCTATCAGTCGAGTTCGCGCATCATCACCCTGTACGAGGGCAATCAGCCGCTCCAGAAAGCCGATGGCGCGGACCCATCGCGGCTGCTGGTGATTCCCAACGGGATTGAAATGCCCCAGACGCCGCCGGCGCGCGTTCCGCGGACCGGGCGTCCACCGACGGTGGCTCTGATAGGCCGCGTCGTGCCCATCAAGGACATCAAGACCTTCGTCCGCGCCTGCGCCCAACTGCGGCGCGCGGTGCCCGATCTCCGGGCGTGGATCATGGGCCCCACCGACGAGGATCCCGAGTATGACCGGCAATGCCGCCAGATGGTGGATTACCTCGGACTGGCCGATACGGTGATCTTCACCGGCCGCGTGAAACTGGACGACTATCTTCCCCAAATCGACGCGCTCGTGCTCACCTCGATCAGCGAGGCGCAGCCGCTGGTGATTCTCGAGGCAGGCGTGTATGGAATTCCGACTGTCGCCACCAACGTCGGCTCCTGCGCGGAGATGATTCTAGGCGGCGCCCGTGAAAAGCCCGCGCTCGGGGAAGGAGGCGCCATCACGCCGCTCGCCGACCCCGGCGCCACGGCTTTGGCCCTGGAGCGCCTGCTCACCGACGCTGATTTTCACGCCCGCTGCGGGCGGGTGATCCGCGAACGGCTCCGCCGCTACTACAACAAGACCGACCTCGACGCCTCCTACGCGAGGCTCTACCGGGAAAGCTGCGCGATGCCGGAGGCGCGGTTGGGGAAAGCGAGCTAGTCGAATGGCGGGAATCGGATTCGAGCTGAGGAAGTTGTCGGCGCGGGGTGACCTCTCCGGGCTCGCCCAGGGATATTTCCACGCCGCGGTGGCGGCGGCCGGGCCATGGTTGCTGACAGTGGTGGCGCTGGCCGCCGTCAATCTCGTGGCCCCGGCGCGATTGTCGCCACTCGACCGCGCTACTTTTCAGGGAATCGTGCTCTACAATTTCGGCTTCTCCCTGATTCTGGCCGCGCCGCTCGGCGCGGTGGCGACGCGGTTTCTCGCCGATGCCATCTACGCCCGCGATGTCTCCCGGGTGCCCGGAATGTTGATCGGCGCGCTGGCGCTGACCATGCTGGTACTGGCGCCGCTCGCGGCCGGATTCTATCTGCCGCGCCCGAACACTCCGCTCAGCGTGAAGCTGCTCGCCTGCGCCAACTTCTCCGTCATCGGCGGCATCTGGATCGCGTCGTTGTTCTCCACCGCGCTCAAGAATCACAAGGCCGTCACGCGCGCCTTCGGGCTCGGTCTGGGCCTGGGTTTGGCCGGGGTGGCCTGGCTCGGGCACTGGGGTGTGGCCGGTATGCTCGCCGGCTTCACCGCCGGTCTCGCCCTGACGCTATTCGCGTTGATCGCCCGGGCGCTCGCCGAGTACGGCCATCCGGCGCGGGAGCCGTTCGCGTTTCTGGCGGGGATCAAGAAACATCGCGCGCTGGCGGCGTCGGCACTGGTCTACAACATGGCGATCTGGGTGGACAAATGGATTCTATGGGCCGCGCCCGAGCGGACGGCGCTTCCCAACGGCCTGGTCTCTTTTCCCGACTACGACACGGCGATGTTTTTCGCCTACCTGACCATCGTGCCCGCTCTGGCCTTGTTCATCGTGGAGGCCGAGACCGAATTCTTCGATCGTTACCGCGCCTACTTCCGGGCCATCCTCGACCACGGCTCCTGGAGCACCATCGAGGCGCGCCAGAATGAAATCCTCGATTGCGTTTGGCACACCGGGCGGCGCATCGCGCTGCTGCAGGCCGGCGTGATCGCCACCGCCATCGTCGCCGCTCCGCGCCTGTGCGAGATCCTGCATTTGAACTACAGCCAGTACGGCGTATTCCGGCTGGGCGCCATCGGCGCCGGATTCCACGTGATGCTACTGTTTTTGGGTATCGTGCTTTCCTACTTCGAACTGCACCGCGTGGTGCTTACCTGCTACACGATCTTCTTCTTGCTCAACGCCGGCTTCGCGCTTCTCACGCTGCACCTGGGGTTCGCGTGGTACGGATGGGGCTACCTGATGGCCTCGGCGCTGTCATTCCTGGCCGCCTTCTTCGCCGCCGCCGGATACCTCGGCCGTCTTCCCTACGTAAGCTTCGTGCTCACCAATCCCACCCTGGCCAACGAACCCAAGGCGCGGTGACCGGACGCCCCAGTTTAGGATTGGCTCCCGCGTCTGGCTGATGTAAAGTGAAGCCATGCAGCGTCGAACATTTCTCACCGCCGCCCCAGCCGCTCTCGGGGTGACCGCCGCCGCCCTCGCCGCCGAGATGCCCACCTCCACGCTCGGCAAGAGCGGACTCACCGTGTCCAAGTTTTGCCTCGGCGGCTTTCATATGGCCAAGGGCGGCGAAGACAACGCCGTTCGCATCGTCCATCGCGCCATCGATCTCGGCGTTACCTTCTTCGATAGCGCCCACAAGTATCACAACGGACTCAGCGATCAGTTCTACGGAAAGGCGCTCACGGGCGGACGCCGCCAAAAGATCATCCTCATGTCGAAGGCGCAACTGCGTACCCGCGACGAAGCGATGAAGTAACTCGAAGAAACGCTCAAACGGATGAACACGGACTACCTCGACCTCTGGCAGTGCCACGAAGTCGCCCGCCACGATGAGGTGGACCGCATCTTTGGACCCAACGGATCTCTCGAAGCCTTCGTCCTCGCCAAAAAGCAAGGGAAGGTCCGCCACATCGGCTTCACCGGGCACCATGACTACACCATTCACCAGCGGTTGCTCGCCGGCTTTGACGGCTGGGAAACCGTGCAGCATCCCGTGAACCTGATCGATCCGCACTACCTCAGCTTCATCGAGAACTTCCTCCCCAAGGCAGCCGCGGCCGGCCTGGGGCGCATCGCGATGAAGTCCAACGCGATCGGCAATATCACGCAGAACAAGGTGGCGACGATTCCCGAATGCCTGCGCTTCACCTGGAGCCACGACATTCACACGCTGGTCTCGGGCGTCGAGACTGTCGAGCAGCTCGAGCAAAACGTCGCTGCGTGCAAGACGTTCCAAAAGATGTCGCCCAAGGAAATCAGCTCCCTGCTCGAGCGCACCCGCGGCGGCCCGATCGGCGTGAAGGTGGAGACCTATAAGAAGCCCCCGGCCGGCGCACGCGGGTTCCGTCCGCATCGCGACGGCGACGACGCCTAAGACCGTTGAGGGTCTGGCAGGCGTCGTGAAGGAAAGCGCCGGGCTTTTGGTGCATCGCGATCGCGACGGGGAAATCGAGGTCCTGTTGGTGCACCCCGGCGGACCTTACTTCGCCAAAAAGGACGACGGCGCGTGGTCGATCCCCAAGGGCGAGTTCGTCGCACCGGAAGACCCCGGCGCGGCGGCGCGCCGCGAATTCACCGAGGAGACCGGATGGTGTGCCAGCGCTCCGCTCACACCGCTGGGAACCATTCGTATGCGCTCGGGAAAAACCGTGCATGCGTTTGCCATGGCCGGCGATTTCGATCCGGCCACCGCGCGGTCCAACACGTTCGAAATCGAGTGGCCGCCGCGGAGCGGCAAACGGCGCGCGTTTCCGGAAATCGATCGCGCCGCGTGGTTCCCTCTGGTCGAGGCGCGGCGCAAGATCAACGCCGCGCAGGCGCCGCTGCTCGACCGGTTGATTGGCAGCGAGGGTGCGGCCGTCACGCGGGCGGATTGCTGACTCGGACGCCGGGTGATGATGGAGTACAACCACGGCGGACGCCCGATCGCGCATCTGCCGCAATGTTTGAGCCGAGGCGGGTGGGGCGTCCCGTTCCGGGCTTGTCCAGGAGCCCACGACCGGATCTGTTGGGTTCGTTTCGGTGAAAACGCGAACGGTGGGTTTGTTTCCGCAAAATGCCGGCCTTGGGTTCGTTTCTGCAAAATTCGCCCGCGGTGGCTTTGTTTCCGCAAAACGCAGATGGCGGTGCTGCTGGAAAAATTCGATGGACAGCAGCCTGAGTTCGAAATGTTCGTTGCAATTCCACGCCTTCGAGCATTGCACCGATGTCAACGCGAAGAGCAATATCGATTCGCGTAAGTCTCTTTCGAACGGGCACTTGGCGGGTTTCGGCGGCGTGTGATGGGCTTCCCTTCGCTGACGAAGTTATCGCCGCACGACCAGATTGAACGAGATCCGGACTTTCGGTCTGTAGGCGGCGGGCTTGACGGCCTTGAGGCTAGCTTGTCGAACAGCGACTCGCGCAGCCAACCGCGGCAGTCGTTCGTGCCGAGTTCATGGTCGGGAACCACGGTCACGCGGCCTTGCGGAATCCGCATTCTCACCATGCATGGCGAGACGAGGATCCCGAAGTAGGTGACGGCGGCTTGCGGCCAATCGGAGAAGCGCGAGAGCGTGCTTTCGACACGGGAGCGCTCCACCTGATCGAGCGGTTCGGTGGTGACAGAGACGGACGCCACCCGAATCGCTTCTCAGGACTCGCCGGCACAACGGAGCTGGGGCTGCGAATCCTGCTGCCTTTAGGGCGCCCCGCCCTGTGCCGGCCGGACAGAGGGCTTCGAGCAGCGTGTTGTTCAACTGTGCCTGCGGACGCTCCACTAACCCAGCGCGCAACGGAGGCTCTCCACGGCCGCCGGCAGTCGCGTTCGCGGGTCAGGTGAGGGGCCGCTCCGGCCCCTGCGCGCTGAGGTTCGGCATCCTACGCTCGATCTTTCCTTCTTTCGTGACTGTGAGGTTGATGACCTTCAGTCCCGAGTTGGTTGTGACGGTTGCGGTGGGTGTCATGGGGTCTCCTGGTTGAACGGCTGTTGGTGGCAACAGGCCGTTCGCGAGGATCGCCCTCACGACTGGTTCCCCAGTTGGCCTGTTGCCGAAACACCGAGTGTTCGGGCATGGCCTACGTGAGGCGTGGGCGCCCTTCAGCTTCAACTTCCGTTGAGCGCAGAAACCTTGGTGGCGGCGCGGGGCGGAGCGGAGACGGACTCCTTCTCCAGGCGGACCTGCGCGCCGTCGACTCGTTGGGTGACGCGGTACTCGACGAAGTAGACGCGGCCATCGTTCTTGAAGGCGATAAGGAGTGGCAGCCGGGCTCGCTGGCGACCTCCTGCTAGAGCGCGGGGTCGCCATGGTGGGCCGACCGACGAAGTGTTGATGGCGTCGGCGGTGGGCGGGCGGCCTGCGGGTTGTCCGGCGCTTCTTATGGCTTGGCTGGCGTGTCTGGCGGTTGCGGCGTTGCGGGCTCCCGGTTCAATGGGCACCTCCGTGGTTTGTTTTTCCGATCGGAATCAAGAATATAAGGTCGGATGCGGCTGGCCAATCGAGTTGTGACGCGAGGCTTGGGTTCGTTTTGGCGAATCTGACCTTCGCCGGGGACGCTGGACTCGGGCTCGTGGGCGCGACGGATGGACATCCGACGGCGGCGGCGGAGCGGACGGCGGGACATCCGGCAACTGCCTATCTGTGGCCCCCTTCGCCGCCTGTTCTACCCGCGTCGGTGGCTTTGCCCTGCAAAATCTGTTTTGCCCTTCCGGTCCGTTCGGCGATCTCCGTCGACGGCGGCGATCTTGCTCCTGATGCACGGGGCGACAGGTTGTCAGATCCTTCATAGCGGACTTCGCTTCTCCTCCGCCGAGTTTCACGTAGAGGGCCGGGCCAGATGCAAACCCGATGCCAGCAAGTGCCTGACGATTAAGGAGAAACGATTTCTGCCGAAGCGGAATCGATTCGGAGGCGTGGGCACTGACGCCTTAAGATCAGTAGCAAACCCTTTGGCCCTTGGGTGTTTTCATACAGTTGCAGGCAGGTTCGCGGCACCGTTGTGTGCCATGAGTGTGCAGGGCACGATACAGACCAGTGGAATCAGATCCCCGGCGCTCAAGGGAGGCGGAAGTCGGCTCCCCCTGTGCTCCATCCAGTTTCGCGCATTCCTAACAGTTACAATAATTTGGGAATCTACTTTTCACTGACATCCAATCAATTGATTCCGAACCTAAGCTAACGCGTTTCGCTATTCTCCCGATCCAGGCATCCATTTTCGAAGCCACTCGACTCTGTCAGGCCAACTCGTGACAACTTGTGGGCATAGTCATTCGCCACCCTTTGCGCATGATCAGGGTTTCAAATCGGCTATCCATCGGTACTTTTTCGAAGTTCCGACGGCTTTGGAAAAAGCGCCCATTCTTGCCGAGGCGTGCGACTACTAGCCGCGAAGTCGGCGCTGGTGCAAACTGAATCATTCGCACCTCGAACGGCTTGTCACTCAACCGAAGACGCATTGTCCCCTTTGCCGCTCTGACCATAAAATCACACTTCTCGTTGTCTCCGACCACCCTCAGCGGAAGAAAGGAAAATCGATCATCCTCAAGTCTCACGCTGTCACATCGGGGCTGCACAAAGCAGATATTGTTTCTTCTGGTCCATCCCCTTCGAGCACGATGGTACCGAGAGCAAGGTGTGAGGAGATGGTGACGAGTATCGGGATCGCACCGACATCAGGACGGCCAACCTTCGTGATCATTCACCCGTTCCTTATCTGCACTCAGCGTAATTAAGTCGGTCAGTTGGTCCCTAACGGCCTCAGCAGCCTTCCGCTGATCCCTTTCTTCAGCACTCCGATGCTAAACTTCTTATGTTGCTCGAACAAGATCTTGAGACGGTTCTCCAATTCCATGCTCGATCAGACACGAGAGGCCCTGCCGATATTCTGACTCGGTGGTGTGCTGAGGAGTTGGAAGGTCAACCCCCGTTCAAGCTGATTCCTGAACCATGACGCTACCCGCTTCAGACTTGCGAGTTCGGAAACCTTCGAGTCTTCGAGCACCGCCTGAATTTCCGAAACGATCAACGGAACCAGGTGAGCCGCTGCTGCTTCTGGAATCAGGAGCGTGCTGTGGGTCACGTAGGGAGCATCAAGTTCACGGTAACTCCCTCAGCAGTTGGTGCGTTAGCTCGCAAACGCGGCCAAGGATTTCAGAGCCAAACGCGTTCGAGACTAGTCCGCCAGTCATGCTCGCGAATTCTTTGACCACCACATCAGGCAAGTCTTTTGCTTCGATCCTTCTGCGCGTGCTGACTTGCTGGGAGCCTACTTTGCCCCTTGGCATAAATGCATACACGTGCTGCGCCACTCTCAATTGTGAACCTGTCATCCGGAAGCATGTTGGTTCTGGGAGTTTCAAAGCGGATCGGATAGAATTTCCAATCTGGTCCAAATCGTTCTCGCCCGTGTAGACGATTACCAACCGAGACCGCCTTTGTCCGGCCCCGAGGACTTCAGCAACTTCTTGATAACTTCCGCTGTCTTTCTCCCTTGCTTGAATTTGTGGAGCACCCAGTCTAAGATCACGACGTCCGACGCAACCGCGATAGGTGCCAATTGACGTTGTAGAGAATCAATCTCCTGTTGATTCAAGCGAAGACAGCACATACGATCCCACGGCTCGCGAAGCAATCTGTTAACTCCTTGGCGTTAAGCTGATGTGCGGAATCCGTTGGAGTGCCCGTGCCCCTAGGGTGTGTTTCTCGACCCTGTCGGCCCGGAGTGGTCAAGGCTCGCGGACCAGGGTCTTGCCCTCGACGCTGCGGGAAGCAGAGCTTGGTCGTCGACAACCACGACTGTGTTCAGAAAGTCTGCGGCTACATTCTAGGAGAGTCGATCAAAAGAAGTCATCCTCGACGAGCCCTCCGAGTCTTCTCAGCTTGCCCTGAATCCTTCGGCGCGATAAGGAAGGTTGCGCCTGAATCTGATTCGGCGTCATAAGCTCCAGGCGGTAACCTGCCCCACGAGAACCCTCCCGTGATATGTGAAGTCCCAATCCGCGCCCACCAGGTTTACGTGTGAATCCGATTGAATATCGCATCTCGATCACGCGGAGCCACGCCAGGGCCGCTGTCGGAGACCCTCATGCCATCCTCAAGGAACATCCAACGAGATGACCCGCGGCTGCGGCCGATCTCGTAGCCAAAACATTGAGTTGTCCACCAAATTTACGAACACCGGATATAGAACGAAGATGGGTACCCATGGATCTTGAACTTTAGGAATGCTCTGGTCGGCTGCAGCCCTACTGCGTGCCGTTGGAGCTGTCGCGCAAATAGATCGCTCAAGAATTTTGCGATGTCACCCACTGATGTCGATTGGCGTGCGGTACAGCCTGCGCTGGAGGGGAGTAAAAAGACTGAGATATCCATCGATATGATCGAAGCTGGAGCGAAGCTCGTCATATAGCCCTTGAAGATCTTCGTTGACATCAGCCCAAGACTTCAAGCGTCGAAGACTCCTCGAACTCCCTTTGATGCTGGCCTCAAACTCGTGATTGACAACGTTAAGGGCCATTCCCAACTGCGTTAGTTCTAGATCCGCCTTCTTGAGCGCTCGCGCATCTCAATCAAGTCTTCCTGAATCGATTCGTTCATCAGGTTCATTCCGATGAATCGCCCGTCTTCATCGCGTCCAGTGAAGGGAACGGAGCTTCGGTTATCGATGTCAGTGCTTCCAAGTTTCGATCTGCTACTCCGCTGAGCTTGAGTTCTATGCCCTGACGTTTTCAACGATTGCGCGATCTTCCATCCCCGCCAGGTCGAGCCGTGCAGTTCCATACGCACCTCAGCGACCGCGGCATCTAGCTCTTGCACAATTTCGCGAGTCACATTTGTGACCTCAGAATTCACCGCATCCAGGGCAACCCGTGTCTCTTTTCGCTCGGATGCGGCTCTCCGCTGCGTTTCAGCGATGCGTTCGGTCAGTGCACGTTCGAGTCGAATTCGCATGCTAACGTTCAGCCGCGCACGTTGCGCCAGGGTCACTCACCGTAGCTGCGATCGCTTCGGCGGTGGGGCGAAACGTAGCCGCCTCCAATCTCTGGACTTCGCTGACAGCTGCATCCCAATCCTCATTTGTTTGCTGAGGCCCACGCCTGCTCAGTTTTCCGCGACACGGAAGCGACTCCCGGGATATCATCCAGCTTCCTAACCGCCGTAGCTTCAGCATCAACAATTGCACGGGAAGCCTCATCGCGGTTCCCCATTTTGGCTATGGCTTGAACCTGCAGGGTCAAGGACTCCAATAGTGCGGAGGTCTCGAGTCCTTGCGGTTGCTGATTGGGTCTTTCGAAAAACGACTGTAATTGTCGCCCGGAAGTCAGCCCGTCGCGCGGTCAGTTGTTTTTCGCGCTTTCTGCGAGCCTGCTCGACCCGATCAAGTTCGGCTTTCCTCTCTTGGTAACGTTCGGCCCCAGCACTTCCCTCTCGGAAGAAGTCCGCCGCAATGTGAACGAAGAAGTTCATAAGTATCGCTCGAAACTGTCTGTATGCCTTATTCTCGCGAAACCCTTCTCGGCCTGCCTTTTCGCTGAGTTCAGGATTTCTTTCTGGCTAATTTCGATTACCCCGAAAATCCGACGGTAGGAGAAGTAGTACCCGGCGCTCTTCGCGCGGTTCTTCTCGATGTCGAGAAAGTCGTAGTCGTTGTTCCCATATGGCAGGATGCGAATATTGTCCTTATAAATGTACAGCCCTCCGATCTGGCTGAGCTTCCGAATGATCCGTGCCCAATCATTTGGTGGAAGGGTGCTCTCGCTGATTTTCCTTGCACATACAAGCCACGGTTAACTGGATTGGCCCGCACTCAGTCTGCTGGCCTGCCCGCTCCACGGGACTACATGGTTCGGATGATCTTCGCCATAGACCGTAACAGTACCGAGAAATTGACCATACTCATCGAACTGGCCGGTAGTTGTGGGTGGACGGGTATTGCGAAATTCGTCAGGGGTAAAGAAACTCTGCTCTTCGGATCAAGTCTTCGGCGCTGTCATCAGTCTTGTGATCCCGAACACCACCATCATTTGCCTCTGGATGGCCAGGGTCATCGTGTTAGTGAAGCCAAGCAGCAACTTCCGAAGTGGCGATGCAGTGTCGTCGTCGCCTCGATTGTCGATGATGGCCGCCGCTAAGGATGGATCGGCGGGCATGACGTAGAAATGTACTCCTGCCGTCTCGCGACAAGCTCGGCGCACCTAGGACTGTATCCAACGCAGGCCTGATGGAGAATCGATCGAGATCGTCATCGGTCACGCGTCGAAAGATCTGCCGTCGATGTTGCGTTTGAACGATGCGAGATTCTTTCGCACCAAGGCCACCATCTCGTCGATTTGTTTCTCATGCTGGAGCCGCCCGGGAATGAGGATTGGCACCTCGATCTGGTCGTCAATGCCGCCACTGAATAATCCCCACTGGATAAACGCTGCCGTTAGATCCGAGCAAGCCAGACGCCCTTGAGCGCGTGTCAAAATATCAGAACCTGCGGACCGATCGCGCCAATCGCGAGTCGTCCGATTCCTTTTTCACCCAAAATTGGTCGCCTTGCTTTTGAAGGGTCCGTAAACGGCAGGCCGATGCCAGATTTCGTGTCAAGCTTTGCTTTCTGTAGCTCAACGTCAACCATCTCGTTTCAAAATCCTCTTTCGTCATTCCCACTCCGTCGTCACGGATGAGAAACAACCCGTCCGAACGATAGAAGTCCACCTCGACTGAATCCGCGTATGCGTCGTGAGCGTTCTTGAATAACCCGCGATCGCCGTTGGGATACCCGCAATCTGCTGGCGGCCGAGCATATCCAAAGCACGTGCGCGGGTCTTAAATACGGCCACGGGATCGCTCCGTTGGATGCGACTTCGCAACTTGTAAAAAAGATCTGCCGAGTCGTTGTGCTAGCAGACTCGGAACGGCGTTACCTATTTGGCGTGCCATTCAGGCTTCCGCAAAGCGGAAGGACTGGTGAAAAGTTTTGAAGGCTTGCGGCTTCACGCACGCTGAGCGCCTGATTTTGGACAGGATGACCAAAGCGCCCACATTTGAAAGACTAATGCACCGCGTGGTGATAGGGCGGATGCTGGCTGATCCATGCGGAGCCGACTATAGACATCGGTGCGGCCAGAAAGCGTCCAGCGTGGCAGTCCAATACCAGATCGGCAGGCCAATCTAACTGGCCGCCACCGGGAGGCGTCGATTTGATGCGCTTGAGGTCTGGCGCGGGCGAGCTTCCGCCGCCCCATGATTGGGAACCGAACTGTATTCTTCTCCCGCTTCCAACTGAGGAAGGTCTGTAATCCATTCCCCCACCGTTGAAAACGGAGGTGCCCGGCACCGGTTCCGTGAGCCTCGGTGGTAGATCAACCACGCCAATGTTGCTCGCCAGCAGCACAAAGCGCTGTCTCTTCTGCGGAACCCCGTAGTCGCAGCAGTCTATGGTTGCAGTTACGACTTGATACCCAAGCCGATGCAGAAGGGCTGAGAAGCCGGGAAGGGGGCCGGGTTCTGTGGAGATATTCTGAGCCCGGGTACGTTCTCGACGAGTACAAATTCAGGGCGATAGTAGCGTACAAACCGCCTGAAGTGTGAAAGCAGAGGTATCCGGCGGTCACTCTTACGATTGAGGTTCTGTTTCGAAAAACGGCTGACACGGTGCGCAACCACAAAACAGGATCGGCTGCTTCCTGTTCGAACTAACAAGCGATCGCATGCGATCGGCGCGGAAGCCGTGTCAGATCCTTTCGCCGAAGTGCGCATTCGGGAAGTTGGCTCGAAAAGGACGCAGCAGCGTCAGGGTTGTCGACATCCAAACCCAAGCGACTCATGCCAGCCGCTTGCAGGCCTGCGCTTGTTCCGCATGCACTCCTGAGAAAAGTCGAAAACTCTAATAGCCATCGCGAATGAGGCACACTACCGGGAGTATATCTGGGCAGATTCTACGCGAGATCGGCCCGTAGCTGCAAGCAAGGGTTTTCCTGAGTGGGCCGAGGCCGTCCGACAGAAGTCATACGTTCACCTGGCATGTCCCAACCCTATCGGCGCTTCTCAATCGCGTTGGCTATTTTTCTAAAGTGTACTAAGCTGCAAGACTTGCATTCCTTGACTCGGATCACGCACCACCTTAGCACGGGAGGCCGCGGGTCACGCGCTCATCCCGAAGCATGCTGGTTTCGATCTTGTGGCGCCAGAACACCGCGTTGCTCTTGGGGGAGGTTCTTAATGCAGCGCAGCCATGCCAAAACACCCATCCACGAAAAATGGCAACCTTGAGACCTGGCCATGCCAAGTCTGGGCGACCTTCGACTGGCCACCGCTTGCGGTACCCGCGGAGGCCTGCATTCCATAGCACTTTGCCCAGTGCCAGCTCCGTGTTTCGGCTGCCGTGCGATGCGCACGGAGGCCATAATCCCAGATCGGACCGCTTTTGAGAGAATCTGTCCATGGCATTCTCCAGTCTAAGATGCCAGGATCATTGATGCCCCACTCTTTCACCCCAGTAGCAGCCAGGTTGCTACGTCTCAAGGCCAAAGAGCATCTGGTCTGGCGTAAGAGCGCACCTGCTTGCCGGGCAGGTGCGCGCCATATAGCAAGAGGCTCATCTGGAAGGCTCCGGACCCCAAGAGTGGTCGGATCAGCATTTGCTCGACTTTTGCCGCAGCCTCATCTTGGATGCTCGGAAGAACGTGTGGCGAAAGTACCTTCTAGCGTAAAGGAAATGCTGGCATGCCCGAGTTGTTCGAAATCACCTGGACCGACACGCCTGCTGCCACTGCAGGCGTGGCGGCCGTGTGGCGGAGATCGTACTGTCAACCGGATCTGCTTCAATTCGGCGGTGCTCAGGACGCGCCGGAAATTCGCGCTTTACGCGCCGTGCCGAAGCGGCGATCCGTCCAAGGCGCGGAAGATCAGACCAGGTTTCCCGGAATCCTGCGCGGCCGCGACCTGACATCTGCCCAGTTCTTCCAGCGCTTTGATCACGAAGCCCTGGAGCTTGACAACACGGCGGTTGCGTTCGCTTGGTGTCGTCGAACACTGGACCGTCAAGCCCAAAAGGAAACTGAGCGTGAAACGCTGCCGCCACTTTGCCAGTCGATGTCCGACCACCAGTGCCAGATATTCACTCGGACGCATGCCCGTGGTGAGAGCCAGCGCGCAAAAGCGCGAACCATTTGGATCCGCGCGCCACTGCCAGGAAGCGCCTGGACTCTTCCACACTGAGGGCCTCCATTTCGCGCGCTCTAAACCTTGGCAGGTCCGCGTTTTCGCACGGATCCTCGGCCAGCATCTTCCAGCGAACCGCCTGCCGGAACGCGGATCGACTCAGACCGCATTCGTGTACTCGATCGTGCGAGGGACAACCCGCGCTCTAACATCTCGGCGTACAAGGTCTGCATGTCGAATGGGGTATTCGAGCCAACCGGCCGCGTGCTCAGTACTGGGCGGATGTGGAGGCGAGAAGTGCCTCGTAGTCCGCATAGCTTTTGGGCCGCAGCTGGGCTTGCCAAGCGTCGCCAGCCACTGGTCAAGGAACGGATTCAGTTGACTGCAGCAGCTCTTGAAGTTTGCCGATATCGCGCTCTGGAGCCGTGCATTCGGGCATGTCTGCGCCTCCGCATTGAACCGTGAATGGTCTTGTTGTGATAGCGCCGTGTTCCTGATTCCGGGTCACGACTGAGAGAAACGCGAACCAGCCACGTACGCTGTCCGCGCGAAATGAGTTGCCCTGCTTTTCGGGCCATAGGTACCTCCCGCCCGGCAGGAGGCACACCACGCACACATGCGCGACGGGAACAAGATTTGACGGCTTTCAACAGGAGGGACACTGATAAGGCCAGTCAGCGGACGCCAGCTCTGCGTCAGGCTGGAGCAGTGAACTCCGCTGCTCGCTTCCGATATCTCGCTCCCCGACCATCTGCTGTTCCCAGAACTCGCCGACCAACAGCCCCGTCGGGTGGCACCTGCGAGCGGCCGGCGTAGACCAGCCGGACCTGATACCGGCACACCATCTTCTCCGTCTGCTCGATCCGCTGCGCGTTCAGCCGATGGATCTCCCTTCGCGGCGAAGACCTGGTACACCCACGGCATCCCGGCGACCGGCTCGATCGACCGTATCCGGATGCTCGACGTGATCGAGTCCGCCTGATGCGGCCGAGGGTGTTGTCCGCGGAAGCGGCTCATGGTCAGCGTCCGGAAGTTGAGCGTCATCATGCCCAGCGCGTCGGCATACTGGCGCTCGACGTTCGCTGGCGTGTGGTCAGGTAGGTCGCGAGGAACCGGCGGACCACGGCGCGGCCCTCGACGTCCGATGGCGCCGGCCCTTCGCCGGGCTTGGCCGATGCCTGCTCCGTGTTGTCGAGTAATCCCTGGCGCACGGTGACGGCTTCACCGGCGACGACGCTCGCTTCGCCGCCCTGGTCCACGCGAATCACCACCGGCGGCTGCAGCCGTACGTAGGCGAACAATCCCGGCGAAGCCACGGCGAGAACGCCACACGTCAGCCCGAGCACGGCCTGCGATTCGTGTAGGCCCGGGAGCGCCCCGTCCATCCATCTCGTAATTCTTCCCTGATCTGCGCCCGTCTCCGGCAGGCAGTTCGTCGCGTTGCTTCCGTTTGAGTCCGACCATCGCTGACCTCCGCTATTCCGGTTCGCCACCTTTGACGAGATTGCGGCCCGCATTGACGGCTCGCTGCCCGACGCGAACGCCACCTCCCGGGCACCACGCGGTCCGCCACGTTCGAAATCGAGTGGCCGCCGCGGAGCGGCAACATGCGATCGATCACGCTACGTGGTTCACTCTCGTCGAGGCCGGGCGCAAGATCAACGCCGCCCAGGCGCCGCTGCTAGACCGGTTGATTGGCAGCGGCGGTCCGGCCGTCACGCGAGCGGATTGCTGACTCGGACGCCGGGAAAGCGTTTGAAGTCGGTGTCGTTGGTATGGACGATCGCGTTGTACTCCACCGCCAGTGCGGCCAGGTGCGCATCCGTGGCGAGATTGGAGACCGTGCCGGCGCCTTCCACGAATCGGGCGAAGATTTCCCAGTGGGCCGCCCCAGGTTGCAGCACACGTACCTGGGGCAATGCCAGCCACGAACGCACTAAGGCGACCGCGTGGGAAACAGACGCTGGTGCCCGATACACACGGCTGCTTGTGGCAAGCCGCAGGAATCCAAGGATGACCACCCATGACAACCCAACCGGCGCCGGAGCGCTCATGACCGATTCCCACCACCGGACCGCTGCCGGGTGATGCTCGCAATGCCGGTCGTGCGCGTACAAGAGCAGGTTCAGATCCGGGAGAATCACTGGCTTGTTCGCCTTTGTTGCTTCTCCGAATAAGCATCCATCTCCAGTTCGTCGTTGAGCTGGTTGAGCCGCCTGGGGTCGATTCCCGTCAGGAGCCCGCCCTCGAAGGGGACAACACGAAAGGGAGCCTGCGGTTCGGGAGGCGGCACCAGCCCCAGCCCGAGGCGAAGTGCATCGTTAACCACCTGTTTGAAGGGCTTTCCTTGTATCGCGCACCGCCGGTTGAGTTCCTCGAACAGATCGTCTTCCAAAGTCAGTGTGGTTCTCACTGTTGGCATCATGATGCTGCTTGGATGTGATGTCAAGATGCACCTCGTCCGCCGGACCTCAAACCTGAGGCTCGCCCGCCCGCACCGACGCCTTGTGGTCCGCCACCAGCTTCTCCAGCCGGGCCACGATATCCGGATGCTTCCCCGCCAGATTGAACCGCTCCGACGGGTCCTGCTCCAAGTGATACAGCAGTGGTGGACGCTCCACCTCGAGTTGCCCGTTCTGCGCCAGCCGCCGCGACGCGATCAGGTGCAGCTTCCACGGACCCTGCCGCACTCCGCGCACCTGATCGGCCTGGTAGTAGTAGTGCAGCGCCTCGCGGCCTTGTTCGCCGCGGAAGAGCACCCCGCCGAGATCGGCGCCGTCGTATTCGCGATCGGAGGGCATCTTCACGCCGGCCACGCCCGCCACGGTCGGAAACACGTCCATCGCTTCGGCGAAGGCGTGCGTCAGGCTGCCGGCGCGAATACGGCCCGGCCACCACGCGAGAAACGGCTCCCGGACTCCGCCTTCCCACGTCGTCCCCTTGAAATCGCGGAACAGACCCGCCGACCCACCCGTCGCCAGATTGTCCGTGTTCTCCATGCGCGCCGGGCCGTTGTCGCTCGTAAACAAAACGAGGGTATCGCGATCCCGCCCGGTCTCCTTTAGCGTTTTGAAGATCTCGCCGACGCTCCAGTCGAGTTCCTCCACCGCATCGCCATACAAACCGCGGCGGCTTTTGCCCGAGAAGCGGTTGCTCGCCGCCAGCGGTACATGGGGAAACGTGTGCGGGAAATAAAGGAAAAACGGCTTCGATCCGCGTGCGGACTCCCGTAGGAACCGCGTCGCCTCGGCCGTGTATCGCGGCGTTAGTTGGGTTTGATCGGGATTCCGCTCCACCACTTCGGTATCGCGCATCAACGGGATCTCCGGTTGATTCCCATATTGCTGCTGGACCCGCGCTGGATCTCCCCGGTAGGATCGCGGCCACTGCGACAGGCTCATGTCGTTGGAGTAAGGAATCCCGAAATAGTGGTCGAACCCGCGTGTGGTGGGCAGATAACGCGGCAGATGCCCCAAGTGCCACTTGCCCACGCACATCGTTGCATAACCGGCCGGTTTCAGTGCCTGTGCGATCGTCGTTTCGCTTTCCGGCAACCCACCGGTGGACCATGGGAACAAGACTTTGTTCACTCCAGTCCGGATGTGCAGCCGGCCGGTCATCAGCGAGGCCCGGCTTGGCGAACACAACGGATTAGCGGAATAATATTGGGTGAAGCGCATGCCTTCGGCCGCCATACGATCCAGGTTCGGCGTGCGAAGCGTGGGGTGGCCGTAGCAGGAGAGGTCGCCGTATCCGAGGTCGTCGGCGTAGATCAGGACGACATTCGGCTTCCGGCTCTGGGCGGCAAGACTCGCCGGT
Organism: Bryobacteraceae bacterium; assembly: GCA_041394885.1. Classification (GTDB taxonomy): domain Bacteria; phylum Acidobacteriota; class Terriglobia; order Bryobacterales; family Bryobacteraceae; genus DSOI01. Next base: position 70,577 of record JAWKHI010000016.1, read on the forward strand.
AACAAAGGCAGGGAAACAAGCGATCGGCGGCTAAGCATCCCGACACAGTATCACGGCGGGCTCCCGCCTGTTCTATGCTGAAATGTGATCGTTACACGAAGCTCATGACTGCCCCAGCCGCCACTCCGAACGCTTGGGCCCGTGTACAACTGGCCCGCCATCCCAAACGGCCCCACGCTCTCGACTACATCGGCCAGGTGGTGGCCGGTTTCGAGGAGATCCACGGCGACCGCCGCTACTCCGACGATCCCGCCATCGTCTGCGGCTTCGGCTCCCTGCGGGACCGGCCGGTCATGGTGATCGGCCAGCAGAAAGGCCGCGACACCAAGCAGAAGCTCCACCGCAACTTCGGCATGCCCAAACCCGAAGGCTACCGTAAGGCTTTGCGCGCGATGCAACTGGCGGCGAAGTTCCAGCGCCCCATTCTGGCGTTGCTCGACACTCCGGGCGCCTATCCCGGGATCGATGCCGAAGAGCGCGGCCAAGCCGAAGCGATCGCCTACAATCTCCGTGAGATGGCGCGCCTGGGCGTACCCATCGTTTGCGTCGTCATCGGGGAGGGCGGCTCCGGGGGAGCCCTGGGGATCGGAGTCGGCAATCGCATCTTCATGATGGAAAACGCCGTCTATAGCGTGATTTCCCCGGAAAGCTGCGCCGCCATTATCTGGCGCGACGCCGCGCAAGCCGAAAAGGCCGCCGACGCGCTACGGCTCACCGCGCCGGATCTGCTCGAACTGGCCCTCATCGATGGCATCATCGACGAGCCCGGAGAAGGCGCACACGCGGAAGGCGACGCCGCCATCTACAATTTCGCCAACACGGTGACAGCCGCGCTCGACGAACTGAGCCACATGACGCCGGAAGAGTTGATCGAGGACCGTTACGTCAAATTCCGCCGCATGGGCAATTTCTTCTCGGAGCCCGGCGCGTGAAAAACAAGGCCCTGTGGATTGTAATCGTCTTCGGGCTGGCTTTTCTCGCGATCATGTACACTTCCACGCGCAACTTGAGCGCCCACCGGGTGGAGGTCTGCATCGAGTTCAACGGCCGCCAGGCTTGCCGCACCGCCTCCGGAGCCACCCGTGAAGCCGCCCAGCGCACCGCCACCGACAATGCATGCGCCCTCATCGCTTCCGGGATGTCCGACGGTATTGCCTGCTCGAATACGCCACCCTCGAAGGTGACGTGGCTCGACGCGCGGTAGCGGGCTACTCCGCGGCCACTCCCGAATTCCAGTACGCGTGCATCTCCTCCGCCGATGGGGTCCGCGCCGGCCGCACCAGCCGGAATCCCAGCCACTGCGCATCGGTGTGATACCAGATCGACTTCGGCAGTTGCGGGTCCTGCATCTTCCACGAAGGGTCCGACGCGCGCCGCGCGCCGCAGCGGCAGCTTTCGGCCGCATCGGCCCAGGACCCTCCCCGCGCCACGTGCGGATACGGCTTGGTGGAACGGACCCAATCCTCGGTCCCATACGCGGGGCGATATTGATCGAGCGTCCACTCGAGCACGTTGCCGTGCATATCGTGGAGCCCCCAGGGATTCGGTTTCTTCTTGCCTACCTGCTGGTACTTATCCGGGGAGTTCCCGGTGAACCAGGCATAGTCGCCCAGTTGCGACGCGTCGTCGCCAAATGAGTACGCCGTTTCCGTGCCAGCGCGGCAAGCGTACTCCCACTCGGCCTCGGTCGGCAGACGGTAGAAATGCCCCGTGCGCGCGCTCAGCCATTGGGCATACTTACTGGCGGCGTGATGGGTCATCGAGATCGCCGGGTAGCCGTCGATCCCCATCCCGAAGCTCATCTCGACGTAGGGACGCGTCGGCCGGCTCACGGCATCTACAAGGGTATCGGTGGCGTCTTTGGGGAACATGAACAAGCGATACTCATCCCAGGTAACTTCGAACTTACCCATCCAGAACGGCTCGAGTTTTACCTTGTGCAGCGGACCCTCATCCTTGCCGCGCCCTCGCTCGGTGTCCGGCGTCCCCATCGTAAATTCGCCGCCCGGTATGGCCAGCATCTCATAGCTGACCGTGGTTTCCGGAATCGTCTGTTTATAACTCTCGAAGGCGGCGGACTTCGACCCGGCGATCCGCGCATGGAGCGCCCGCGTGAGAGCGAGATCGTCCGCGGCGCGGCCCTTCTTGGCGAGCGTCGCGCCGGCGGGCCATACGGCGCCTTCGGCGATCCAGGCCTGCAGAGCGGCTTTCTCGCCGGCGCTCAACGACGGCCCACCGGGCGGCATGCTGCCGGCCCGTTCCGGAGGCAGCAGCGTGCGTAGGTAGAGCGGACTCTTGCCCGGGGAACCCGCCCGCAGCGACTTCGCGATTCCCTCCGGCGTGTCGACGCGCAAACCGGCGTCGGCCTTCTTCGCGCCATGGCAGGAAACGCAGTTTTTCTCGAGGATCGGCGCAATCACACCGGTGAAATCCACCGCCAGCGCCAGCAGCAGAAATGCCGTCATTACAGGAACTTCGTCACGCCCGGACGCGGCAGCGGCGGCGGATTGAAAGAGCCGTCCCAGCGCAAATCGTCGGGGAACAACTGTTCCTGCGAATTGAGCGCCATCTCCCAGGTGATCTGCTGGCCGGTGTAGGCAGCCATGCGGCCCATGATGGCAAGCATGGTGGAAGTGGCCATCCGGACGCCGTTGTTGATCGGCTCTCCCTTGCGGATGGAGGCGAACAGAGCGTCGTGCTCGGCCTGATACATGTCGTTCTTCTGGCCTTCGAACCGCCAGCTCTTCTCGCCGGCGATCACCGGAATCGGGCCACGGCCGATCGTGGCCGTGCCTTTGGTCCCGATAATGTAGTCGCTGTTCTCGTTATGGCAGTTCTCGATTTGCCGCTGCGCCATGAATGCCCGCATTCCGTTCGGATAGAGGTAGTTCACTTCGCAGTGGTCGAAAATATTTCCGCCTTCGGCTGGAATCTGACGCCCGCCCACCGCGGTGCACGACGTCGGTGGCGTGTCTCCCATCACCCAGGCGATCTTATCCACCGAGTGGACCGCCTGCTCCACCAGCCCGTCTCCGCAAAGATAGGAGAAGTTATACCAGTTTCGAATCTGCCACTCGACGTCGCTCATCCCCGCCGGACGCTCCGAGGCGGGCGGCATCGGCTTTACCGGACTGGTGAGGTAAGTCGCATAGTAAGCCATCGGGGTCCCGATCGCCCCGTCGGCGATTTGCTGCATCGTCTCGACGATATGAGTCGAGTACCGCCAGCAAAAGCCGCTCACCAGAGAGAGCTTCTTCTCACCGGCCATGCGCGCCGTCTCGAGCACGTCGCGGACGCCAGGGGCGTCCACCGCGATCGGCTTCTCGCAAAACACGTGCTTCCCGGCTTCGATGGCCGCCCGCAGATGCGCCGGGCGGAATCCGGGGGGCGTGGCGAGCAGCACCACGTCCACGCCGGCGTCGATCACTTTCTGGTAGGCGTCGAGCCCGAGGAAGATGTTCGCGGATTCCACCTTCACCTTCTCGCCGGCGGCCCGGCGCAGCCGCTCCAGGCTGTCGTTGGCGCGCGAGGCGTCCACGTCGGCCACCGCCACCAACTCGGCGAAGTCATCCGCCTTGAGCGCCTGGGAGGCGGCCCCGGTGCCGCGGCCGCCGCAGCCCACCAACCCCACCTTGATCGGCTTTGCGTCTTGGGCGCCGAGGATGGCCGGAAAAGCAAGTGCGCCGGCCTTCAACAGGTCCCGGCGGGCAGGTTGATTCATGGTGCTTTTATCTTATCGCGAGCCGCGTCACGGTTGCCCGCCACCCACCGATGCAGCTGGCAACGCCGCGGCTGGCAACGACGCCGGAGCCGGTATACGGTCCGGAGCGGCGTTGTAGTTGGTGATGATCTTGCGCACATACTGCCGCGTTTCCCGGTACGGCGGCACTCCCCGATACCGGTCCACCGCATGCGGACCGGCATTGTAGGCAGCTAGCGCCAACGCCACCTGCCGCGGGTGATTGCGGTACTTGATCAGCATCTGCTTCAGGTAGCGAACGCCCGCGTCCACATTTTCTTCCGGATCCCATGGGTCGGCGTTCAGGTCCTTGGCCGTCCCCGGCATCAGCTGCATCAATCCGATCGCGCCAGCGCTCGAAAGCGCCCGCCTCTGATAGTTCGATTCCTGCTTCACCACGGCATGCACCAGGTCGGGGTCCACGCCATGTTTGGCCGCCATCTTCTCCACCAGTTGCATCGTCGGATCGCTCAAAGCCCGTGGCGTAAAGTAGGCCGGCGGGGGCGCGGGCGCCGCCGTTCCCGGTGGAAGGATGGGGTCGATTCGCAGGATCTCGCTCATCTCCACATGCGTCGCCATGCCGGACTTCGAGTACAACCATACGCCGCTGCCCTCGCGCTCCGAGCGCAGCACCTCCAGGCGAACGCCGTTGCGGAAGAAAACGGCGTCGGCGGCCAACACCGTGACCGCGCAGGAAGCAATCAAGGCAGCGATCCTGTGCATGATTTTGTGGAAACTTCTCCATCCCCATTGAGCCCGATATCCCCACTCCCTACAATCGGGCGGACCGCTTAGTCGATGAGCGGTTCTTCACCTTACGTTCGTCGCGGCCGGCGCGGATACGCCCCCCTATACTGAGGAGAGCCGATGCGTTTCCAACTCGGTATCGACTATCAGCCCCGCGGCGATCAGCGCACCGCCATCGATCAACTCGTCCGCGGCCTCGCCGACAGTGAAAAGCACCAGGTCCTCCTCGGCGTCACCGGTTCCGGCAAAACGTTCACCATCGCGAAGGTGATCGAGCGGGTGAACCGCCCCGCGCTCGTCCTCGCCCACAACAAGACGCTCGCCGCTCAGCTCTATCACGAGTTCCGAAGCTTCTTCCCATCCAACGCGGTTGAATATTTCGTCAGCTACTACGACTACTATCAGCCGGAAGCCTACATCGCCGCCTCCGACACCTACATCGAAAAAGAAGCCACCATCAACGATGAGCTCGACAAGCTGCGTCTTTCCGCGACGCGATCGCTGTTTGAGCGGCGTGACTGCGTGATCATCGCCAGCGTTTCCTGCATCTACGGCATCGGTTCGCCCGAGGCCTACTACGGGATGCTGCTGATGCTCGAAAAGGGCCAGCAAACCCCTCGCAAGGAGATCACGCAACGCCTCGTCGACATCCTCTACGAGCGCACCGAGGGCAACTTCCAGCGCGGGACGTTTCGCGTCCGCGGTGACGTGATTGAGGTGTTCCCCACCTATGATGACCACGCCTACCGGATCGAGTTGTGGGGCGACGAGGTGGAGGCTCTCTATCAGATCGATCCCGAAACCGGACGTATCCGCCAATCCTTCAACAGGCTCCCGATCTACCCCAAGACGCACTACGTGATGAGCGCGGAAACGCGCGAACAGGCATCGGTGAGCATCCGCCATGAGCTCGAGTGGTGGCACAAGGAACTGCTCGCCCAGGGCAAAGCCGTGGAGGCGCAGCGCCTTTGGCAGCGCACCATGTTCGATCTGGAAATGATGAAGTCGGTGGGCTACTGCCACGGCATCGAGAACTACTCGCGCCACTTCACCAACCGGCTTCCCGGAGAAGCACCGCCCACCCTCCTCGACTATCTGCCCGTCGACTCCCTGGTCTTCATCGACGAGAGCCATCAGACCATCCCGCAGATCGGCGGCATGTATCATGGCGACCGCTCGCGCAAGGAAAACCTCGTCGCCCACGGGTTTCGCCTGCCCTCGGCCCTCGACAACCGCCCGCTCACCTTCGAGGAGTACGAGAATCGCGTCAATCAGGTGGTCTACGTATCGGCCACGCCCGGCCCATACGAACTCACCCGGAGCGGCGGCGTGGTGGTGGAACAGGTGATCCGGCCCACCGGCCTCGTGGATCCCGAAGTGGAGGTGCGGCCGATCCGGGGCCAGGTGGACGATCTGCTCAAGGAGATCCGGCAACGCATCGACGCCGATCAACGCGTGCTCGTCACCACGCTCACCAAGCGCATGTCCGAGGACCTGGCGCAGTATTACTCCGAGGCCGGCGTCAAATGCACGTATCTGCATTCCGAGGTCAGCACGCTGGACCGCATCAAGATCCTCCGCAACCTCCGCCGCGGCGATATCGACGTCCTCATCGGCGTGAATCTTTTGCGTGAAGGTCTGGACCTGCCCGAAGTCACGCTGGTCGCGATCCTCGACGCAGACAAAGAAGGGTTTCTACGGTCGGCCGGGTCTCTGATCCAGACCATCGGACGCGCTGCACGCAATGTGGAGGGCCGCGCCATTCTCTACGCGGACCGCCGCACCGACAGCATGCGCAAAGCGATGGACGAAACCGAGCGCCGGCGGCGCATTCAGGTTCTCTACAACGAGGAAAATGGGATCACGCCGCAATCGATCATCAAGCCCATCGACATGAGCCTCGTCGCCATCGCCGAAGCCGACTACGTCACTGTCCCGCTCGATACCGACGATCAACCCGACGATTCCGCGGTGACGCCCGAGGAAATGACGCGCTTGGCCGCGGAGATCGAAGAGCGGATGCGCGATGCCGCGCGGAAGTTCGACTTCGAGGCCGCGGCCGGGTTACGCGACCGGCTCAAGGCGCTCGAAGCGCGCCTGCGGGCCGCGGCAGCTCCCGAATCGGCCCCTACAGGCGGTCTTTCCGATCCGCCTCGATAATCCGTTCCAGGCTCGCAAGACCGCGTAGCTGCTCTGACGCTGGTCATCCTTGCAAGGGACTTTTTTGGACAGTGGGCCGCTGTGACAAAATAGCGCCAAGACCACGGCTGGGCGGCCCGTGGTTGGAATCGCGCAGGCCGCTCGCCCCACACAGGGCAGAATGCAACAACCCCCTCATCGCAGAATCGGCTTGATCGTCGCCGGACCAACCAGGCACGGCATCTTCGCATCCGTTCCGGCGCTGCGCATGCGGCTGGGGCCGATTGTCGCGGCATCGGCCCGGGTGGCGTCGCGCGCGGCGAACGCACTGCGGCACGGATGGCCGGCCCAGGACGCTGCCGAGCTTTTCGAGAACGTCATTCTACTCGCGCATGGACGGCCGGAAGATCTGCTCGCGCTGTTTGAAGCGCTGTTTGCAGCCTACCGGAATAGGTTAGACCGCCATCTCGTTATCCTGGCCGACGTCGCACCCTGCCCGCGCCTCCACGAACTACTCTCCCGCCGCGGCCTCTCGACGGCCCAGGCCGCCACCGTGGCTTCCCATCCGCCTGTCGTCCTGGTTAACGCGCCCCGCAAATGGCGCCGCCACGTCGAGACCCTCCTCGCCGCAGCCAACGCCCGGACGTTGTTCCTCAACGAACCTCCGCTTACGCTTTACCAGGATGTTTCGAGCGAGACCGGCGAGATGGCGCGCCGGCTGCAGACCAGGCTCCGCGCAGCCGGTCTCCCGAGACACGAGACCAAGCTGCTCGCCGCGATGATCTGGGGCATGCACAATCCCAGTGGCCGCCGCTAAGGCCCCGCTCTTGGGGCGCTCCTGTGCCGGTCTTACGGGACAACCGTTGAGATAGAATCGGGGGTGCTCGCATTCCATCGCAGTGAATATGGGAGTTGGTCCATGTATCGTTTTTCCAGCATCGTTGTCCTGATCGCCCTGATTGCCGGTCTCGCGCCCGCCCCGGCCCAGACGCCGCCGGCGGCCCCCGCGCGCAGGGTACGGCCCAAGCCTCCCACCCGCGATCCGCACACGCCCGGTTATGTCGAGGCCAAGCAGTTGCCGGACGGAGCCGTGCCGCCAGCCGATGCCGACGGCAACTTCATCCTCGGTCCCACTCACGAGCCCGCGCCCGAGATGCAGGTCCAGGAGGGCGTACCGCAGGGAACCATCTTCGAATTCACCATGGAATCCACCGACAGCAAGATTTACCCCGGGATCGCGCGCGAGCCAGGCACCTTCGGCCAGCCGGACCCGGACAATCCCGCCAAGCTCATCGTCACCACCAGCCACCCCGCTCCGTACACCAGAAAAGTCGCCGTCTACGTTCCGAAACAGTACACCCCCGGTACGCCGGCCCCGTTCATCGTCGGCGCCGACGGGCCGGACCGGATGTTGTTCACGGCGCTGGACAATCTCATCGCCCAAAAGCGCGTCCCCGTGATGATTGCCGTCTCCATCGGCAACGGGTCCGGAGACGCCCAGGGAAGCCAGCGCGGACTCGAGTACGACACCATGTCCGGACTTTACGCGGAGTTCGTCGAATCCGAAGTGCTACCGCTGGTGGAGAAGCGATGCAACGTGAAACTGACCAAGGATCCCGACGGCAGGGCGACGATGGGCGGCAGCTCCGGAGGTTCCGCCGCTTTGATCATGGCCTGGTACCACCCCGAGTGGTATCATCGCGTCCTCACTTACTCGGGCACTTATGTCAACCAGCAATGGCCGTGGAATCCGGAGACGCCCCACGGCGCCTGGGGCTTTCATGAAACCCTCATTCCGGGCTCTCCCGTGAAACCGATTCGAATCTGGCTGCAGGTGGGCGACCGCGACAATTTCAATGCCCGCGACGGCATGCATGACTGGGTGCTGGCCAATGAAAACATGGCCCGCGTGCTGGCCGCCAAAGGCTACCACTACCAGTTTGTGTTCGCCACCAACTGCGGCCACACGGACCGCACCGTAAAAATGCAAACACTCCCCGAGGCGCTCGAATATGTTTGGAAAGGGTACCGGCCGCGCTAACGCTGCGCCGGCCCCGTGCGCCCCATCACAGACCACGAGCCGACGATGTTATCGCCCTTGGCCAGATAGTAACGGTCATACACGTTGGTCGACGAATCCAGGTGCGTCGGATACAATTCCACCTTGTCGCCTAACTTGTAATCCCGGTCGCCCGCCGTCCAATTGAGGAGCCCGTACTCGGCTCCCTGATTCTCGATCTTCACGTCGGGCCGGCCCTTCACCGTATCCGTGGGCTTCAGCATTCCCTTGATGCCCGTGTCGATGGTGGCGACGCCCGGGTGCTGCCGGACGATCACGGTGGTCAACACAGTCAGCGACTGCGCGAAGTCGTCATAGAGTTCCTTGCCGCTCTTGCTGCCAACCTTGATGTACAGCGTGTCCATGAACATATAAGACCCGGCCTGCAGCTCGGTCAGGTGGCCCGGATCGATGTTATACGTTCCCGTCGAGCCTCCCGTGCGGATCTCCACCGGGATTCCTGCCTTCTTGCACATCTCCGCCGTCTCGAGCATCCCCGCGATATCGCCCATGGACTTCTTCTGCCGCGCCTCCCATCCCTTGGTGTGCGACGCGCCGCCCGAGTACGCCATCAGACCCTTGAAATTGAGGTTCTTCTTGCCCAACACGTGCTTCACCAGCCGGAACGCCTTGTCGCCGGGCTCGATCCCGGACCGTTTCAGCCCCGCGTTGATTTCGACGATCACGTTTACCTTGGTCTTCTCCGCCGCCGCGGCCTGATCGTACTGATCGGCCATCCACGGATCGTCCACGATGGTGATGAAGGTCGGGTCGCGTTTGGCGACGGCCACCATGCGCATCGTCTTCTCGCGGCCAGCCGACTGCCGCGTCATCAGGACGCCCTTGATCCCGGAGTCACTGAATAACTCGGCTTCCGCCTCGGTGGCCACCGTCACTCCGATCGCGCCCAGCTCGGCTTGCCGCTTGGCGATGTCGGTCGACTTGTGGATCTTCACATGCCCGCGAAAATTGGTGCCGGTTGCCTTGCAATGGCTGGCCATGTGGTTCAGGTTCTTCTCGAACAAATCGAGATCGAGGAGCATGCACGGCGTCGGGAGATCCTCCCGCGTCACCCCACGCCAATCGTTCTTGGCGACACGGGTGGTGATGTTCATGGATTTGGCGGCGGCCAACGCGGAGACGCTGGTCAGCGTATTGATGAAGAAAGCGCGGCGTGTACTCATACTGAAGGGATTGTATCAGGGTGCGGGTGTCTAAAAGGGAAACGGCGGCCGGAGTGTGCCGGCCGCCGTGAGTGGGCGGACTGGTTGAGCATGAGCCACAAGGGTTCAGCCGCGGTTGGTCCGCAGATTGTTGGTCACCTTGAAGACGCCCGATACGCCGTTGGCCCGTATGTTGGCCACGTGGCGATCGGAGTCGTTGTTCACGACGCCCTCCAGCGTGACTTCGCCGTTGCGGACCAGGATGCGGATCGACGGTTGCGTGCCGAGTCCGTACCGGTCAAGTCCCGGATATCCGTAGATCGCCCGCAGCACCGCGAAACGGATGCGGTCGTCAAACGGGGACAGTGGCAGAACCTCCACTTCGTTCACGACGTGCTTGACGCCTTCCAGCCGCTTCACGACGTTCTCCGCGGTCGATCGCAAAGTGGGCCGGGTTACATCGCCCAACAGGGTCACCGTGCCGTCTTCCACCTTGAATGCCAGGTTGTCGAACACGCCGTAGAAGGGCAGCATCACCAGTTCATGGCGAACCTTCTCCTGCAGAGCCTGTGTGGCTTGCGCCTGTTCCTCGGCGGCTGAAGTTGTCTGTGCCTGGGCCAGCCAGGGGGCGGCAAACATCGCACCCGCCAGCATCATTTTCGAGATCGTGTTGACTGTCGTTTTCATTTCTGCGTTCTCCTTCCGACTAGTTCTACGTGCCGGACAAGACCGCAGTTTCGCCGCGGGGCGGCTTTTACGAAACCTTTACGAAGCCTTCAAAACCACTGCGCGCCACGGGGCGAGGCGCGGGCGGCGGCGCTTCCGCTTCTTCCACCGCGAACACCGGTTCTTCGGCGCCCACGAATACCACCGCCTCGTCACCAGCCTGATCTTCGCTCGCCGGTTCTTCGGCCGATGCCGTTTCCACCTCGGTCACCGGCTCGGGCGCTTCCGGTTCGGCTTCGTTCACCGCTGCTTCGAGTTGCGCCAGGCTGGCCGATGGCTCCTCTTGGTCCGGATCCGCCACGGAGTTCACGACCGTAGGCTCCACCGCCTGCGCGGCTTCGGTCGGGATCTCGTCGTTCGCATTGGCCTCCGGCGCCTCCGCTACCGCCGCCGTGGTTTCGCTCGTGGACGCTGCTTCATCGGCCGTGGCTTCGTCGAGAGCCGTTGCGCTCGCCGCTTCTTCGACGGCTGTTTCGATGTCCCCGTACAATTGTCCCTCTTCGACGGCCTGGACCGCATCCTCTTCATTCCAAACGGCGTCGTCCTCCGGCGCGTCCGCGATCTCGGATGCTTCGGCCAGCGCCAGGCTTTCGTCGAGCGACAGACTTTCGCCCAGCGCCTCCAGCGGCGCTTCCGCACCGGCCGGGGCCTTCTCGATCTCACGCGGCTTCCGCGCCGTCAGATTCACCGGCGTGGGCGCCAGCAACTCGTCGGCCGCGTCGGCCTCGGCAAACCGGCGCGCTCCGCGCAGAACCCTGTTCTCGAGCGATCCCATCGCCCGGTTGTAGCCTTCCACCGTCCGCGAGAGATTCTCGCTCACCCCTTCCATCTCGGTCACAAACCCGCACAGGCGCTCGTAGAGTGACTTGCCGAGCTCGCGGACCATCTGCGTCTGTTCGGCTAGCTGCTCCTGCCGCCAACCGTGCGAAACCACCTTCAGCAGCGCGATCAGCGTGGCCGGCGAGGCCAGATACACACGGCGCGCCGCGGCTTCTTCGATCAAATCCGGCTGCCGTTCGAGCACCGCCGACAGAAACCCTTCGTTAGGTACGAACGCCACCGTGAACTCGGGCGCGCGGCCCGCTGCCGGATTGCCCTGGCCGAGGTTTTCGATGTGCCCGCGCAGCGAAACCGAATGCTCCTGCAACTTGCGCTCCCGCTCGTCGGGGTCGGTCACCCGCAGCGATTCCAGATAGGCGCCCACCGGAGCCTTGGCGTCCACGGAAAGGAAGCGCCCGCCGGGAAGCTGGATCGTCAGGTCACTGCGATCGTGCCCTTCCGCCACCGTATAGTCGCAGTGCCTGCCGATGCCGGCCAGCTCCACTACCTGCCGCAAATGCATTCCGTTCCAGCGGCTCGGAGCCGCCGGTGCGCGCAGCGCGCCCAACAGGTCCTTCACCTGGCCACTTAGGCCGTCGATGTCCTGAGCCCGATTCCGGTCGATCTGGTAGAGCGCCGCGTCCACGCGTTCGAGCGATTCGCGCAGCGGGCGGATGGCGGCTTCAATGGCCGCGCCGCCGGTCTCGGCCTGCGGCTGGGCCGATGCGGCCGAATCGGATGTCGCGGCCGGGGCCGCGGCCTGCCGTTCCGCGATCTGCTGCGTGGCCGACTGCAACTGCTCGAGCGCCGCCTGCGTCATCTGCAACACGGCATGTTGGTTCGCCTGGAAGGCTTCGAACGAAGCTGCTTTCACCAGTTCCGCCAGACGGTCGTCGTTTTGGCTCGCCGCTGCCTGCCGTTCTTCCATCACACGACGGGTCTCACCCAGCCGCGCTTCCCATTCCGCGCATGCCGCCTGCAGACGCCACGCCTCCGATTGCAGCGCCTCCTTTTCCTGCCGCGCATTTTCGCCCGCCGTCTTCAGTTCCGCCAAACGCACTTCCTGCGCCTCGAGTTTGTCGACCAGCGCGTCGTTGGTGGTCTCCAGCCGGACTTTCTCTTCCCGAAGCGCCTGCAACCTGCCATTCGCCTCGTCGCGCTCGGCCTCGAGCGCCGCAACCCGCTCCCTGGCCGTGGCCAGCTCCTGCGCGGTGGCGGCCAATTCCTCCGCCGTCGCGGCCTGCGCCGCGCTTTGGGACGCGTCCACCGCCGGTTGACCCGCCAGAGCGGCCGCCAGTTCCCCGCGTAGCGTCTCGGCTTCGCCGCGAGCCTGTCCGAGTTCAGCCTCCACGGTGCGCAGACGCGCTTCCTGCTCGAATACCTTCTCTGACCAGCTCTGCTTGGCCTGGTCGGCTGCCCGCTCCTGGCCGGCTACCGCCGCCGCGATCTTCTGCTCGGCCTGCCGCTGCATCTCTGCAAAACGTGCGTCCAGGTCCTCGCGCGCCGCTCGCAACTCTTCGTTCTCTTCATTGATCTGCGCCAGCAACTCTCGTTCCTGCGCCCATTCCCGCTGGATCTCCTGGAGCCGGACATCCTTGGCCGCCACGCGCTCCTCGAGCGCCACTTTCTCCTGCTCGCCTTCCGCTTTGCCGCGCGCGAACACCGTGGCGCGCTCGGATCGCATACTCCACCAAGCAATCAGAAAACCGAACGCGACGCCAACGGCAATCGCCATCGCAAGCCAAATCTGTTGCACGCTTTTCAGCCTCCAGTTATGTGTCTGTGGCCTTTCCATCGACGCGCAGCGTGCTCGAGATTAGGGTGAATCCGGGAGTTTTTTTACCAAACTGGATCTCGCCGGCTTCGCCCGCGACGATGATTCTAGGTCGTTTCGCCAATCTCTCGCCCAGGTGTTTGCCGGATCTGCGGCTGTAGCGAAGCGCAAAATCAACAACTTACAGCGGTCTCCGCAACCGGCGGCGCGAGTTCGAGCGCCCGCTCACGGCACCACGCCGCACGCGGATGTCCCTTCGTCAATCTCCGTTCCCATTCTTCGGCTGCTTCCAGATAGCACGCCCACGCCGCCGTCCGGTTGCCGAGCGCCTGCTCGGCCTCGGCCAGTTTCTCCAGATAAGGCATGCCCTCCGGATCCGCCGCGACGCCCTCGCTCCGTTCGTAGTCGATCTTGGCCCGAAACCCCCGCGCGGCCCGCTCGTACTCGCCCTGATACAGCAGCCACTCGTCCTCGGAAAGCACCTGCAGATCCCACTCCGGCCGCATCGTCTCGCCGCCCAGCGTCCGCTTGTCCAGCGCCGGATTGGCCAGCGCGCGTTTTTCGATCGCCGAACAGCGCGCCATCACCATCGAGGCGTCGCCCAGCTTGCCGTCCCGCGCCAATGCCCGCGCGAGCATCAGCATGTCGGTGGTCTGCTCGAGTTCGTGCTCTTCCGACGCCGCCTTGTACTCGAGTGCCTTGCGGAACAAAACCGCGGCCTCGGAATACTGGCGGCGGGCCACGCATATCCGCCCCAGATCGGAATACCGCTCGCCGACGGCGAACGAATCATACCCTCAGGTGGCGGCCCGCGCCTGCTGAAGCAACTCGTAGGTCAGCGTCGCCGATCGATCGAGGTCACCCTGTTTGAACGCCAAACGCGCCCGTGCCACCCCCACCGCCCGCGCCGCGCCCGCCTCGAGAGCCCGGCCCAGGCGGGCGGCCCGCTGCTCGGCGGTGTCGAGCGCGGCGCAGGCGTCTGTGAGGTGGCCGCTCTCTTCGGCCTGCCCCGCCCGGTGAAGCAACAGCGCGAACTCGCGGACCCGCCGCACGCGCAGCCGGAACCAGAACAGCGCCGCCGCCGCGGCCAGTGGAACCAGCGCGAGCCAGATCATACGAGCGCCTCCCGGATCCGTGTGGCCCGCTGCCGAGCCAGCCCGCCTTCGGTGGGCCGATCCAGACGCTCCAGAACCGCCGCCAGCTTCTCCATCTGCGCCGCCACTTCCACGTGCGAGGTCCCCAGCGCGCGCTCGAACGCCGTTACGGACTGGTTGCGCATCGCCTCGGCCCGGTCCCAATCCTCCTCGGCCTCGCACAGCCGCGCGAACGTGTCGTAGGCGTGGCCGGCTTCGTGTCCGGGCAACTCTCCCAGAATCTCGATCGCCCGTCCGATCCGGTTCCTCGCCGCCGCAAAGTTACCCAGTGAGATTTGCGCCTCGGCAATGTTCACCAGCACCTTGGCCGCCTGCGGCGATTGTTCGCCGAACTCGGACACCCGCAGCCGCAGTACCTCCTCATACGCCTCGATCGCCTCCGCCGGCGACCCCGTTTCGTCGAGCATCACTCCCAAATTGTTCAGCGCTTCCGCGGTCTGCCAGCTTGTGCCTCCCAACCGCGCGCGGGTCAGTTGCTCGCACGCGCGCATCGTTGCAAGCGCGGCCTGTTTTTCCCCGATCGCCCTTTGCGCGCAGCCCAGATTCATCAGGTAGACCGCGTAGTCGCCGTTGCGCTCGCCGGCATGGCCATGGAATGCCGCCGCCGCGTCCCGCACCAGAGCCCTCCCGCGATCGTGCCGGCCGTGCTCGAACTCGATCTGGCCCATCGTATATTTGGCCACCGCCGTCTCCAGGTGCCCGTCGCCCTTTCGCCGGCGCAGATCCCGCAACTGCCGCTCCACCAGCGGCAAGGCCTTGTCGTAGCGCTCCCGCGACATATGCCACTGGATCCGCATGGTGGTCACACGATCCCGCCACAGGATCCGGAGCGCCAGCCACAACACCAGCGCGAAGCCGGCAGGCAGCCCGCACACGTACCAAACCCAATGCATACCGTCTCCATCGTCCGCCGCGGGCCGAGCCGTTACCCGACCCTGCCCCGGCAGGCGAATTGCGGAGGGAACTAGGGGGTTTGCCGGCCTGCGGCGCTACACAACCTCGATATCCCAGCCCCAACCCGGCCGGTCGTGCGGTTGGGTGTAGATGCCTTCCGGCCCACGCGTAATCTGGTACTGCTCTTCGTGCACTTGATACGCCTCTTTCGGCCCGCCGGGCGGCGGCAGGAACAGTTCCGCCCATGGAGCGTTCACGTGGGAAACCGTGAAATGAATCGCCCCGTTGAGCCCGCCGCCGTGCGGGATCACCGGAATGTCGTAGGCCGACGCCATCGCCGCGATTTTGAGCAGTTCCGTCAATCCCCCACACCACTGAATGTCGGGCTGCCAGATCGAAGCGCCTTTGGCCTCGAGCAGGTAGCGGAATCCGTAGCGCCCATATTCATGCTCTCCGGTGGCAATCCGCGTCGATTTGATCGCCGCGTTCAAACGCCCGAACCCGGCATAGTCATGCGGCTGCAGCACCTCTTCCACCCAGTAGACGCGATACGGCTCGAGCATCTGGCACATTTCGATGGTGTACCACTCCGTCCACGACATCCAGCAATCCAGCATGATGTCGCCGTCCGGCCCCAGAGCGTTTCGCGCGCGCTTCACCAGCTCGACGTTCTCCTTCATCCCTGCGCGGCCGCTCGCCGGCCCGTGCGGAATAGCCAGCTTCAGGCGCTTGTACCCGAATTCCACGTGTTGCTCGATGTCGTTGCCGGTGCAGTAGGCCGGCGCGCGGTCCTTCACCTTGCCGCCAATCAGCTTGTAGACAGGCATGTTCGCCGCCTTGCCCACGATGTCCCACAGCGCCATGTCCACGCCGCTGATGGCGTTCATCGTCACGCCCATTCGCCCGTAGCTCATCGTGGAGCGCCAGCAGAGGTCCCAGTTCCGTTCGATGTCGAACGGATCCTTGCCCATCAGCAGCTTCGTCAGATGTCCCGTCACCACGTCGCCGCCGCCGGGCCCGCCGTTGCCGTATCCCTTGATCCCCTTGTCGGTCGTGATCTCGACGGTGAAGCTCGAAACACCGCCCGGATCCGGATTGAAGAGTGACCGCGTGGCTTTGTACTCGGGATAGATCGAAACCGGGTTGGCCACCTCCACCCCCTGCGTCGACCATGCGCCTGGCGATGGCGTGTACGCCGGCAACGGTTTCCGCTGCCGCGTCCGGACCAGGCGGATCCCGGTGATCTTCAATTTGCTCGCTTCGTTCTGGAAGGCGAAGGCTGGCAGGGAGCCGGCGGCCACAGGTAGGTTTTTCAATAAGTCGCGGCGGGTCATTGTGACCTCCTACGTTATTGCGCCCACCGCGCGATGTCAACAGTGCCGCGCTACCATGACAGACATGCCGCTCGGAAGCCCCCAGTCCAGCCCAGGGTTCGTGCGGGTCAAAGCCGGCGTCAAGTCCGGTGGCCAAAGCGCGGAAGTGGTGTTGACCCTCCCCGTTCTTCCCGTGCGCCCATCGCGCCTGCTGCCGGCGCTGCGCATCCTCACTGACACCGCCGTGCAAGCCGCCGAGAGTGCTGCCGCCGAACGCAACCAGACGATCCGCTGCTACAAGGGATGCGGAGCGTGCTGCAGCCAGATGGTCCCGCTGCGGCGCATGGAAGCGCGGCGTATGGCGGTCATGGTGGACCGTATGCCGGAGCCGCGTAAATCCGCCGTCCTCGCCCGCTTCGCCGGCGCCCGCCGGCGGTTCGCCGAGGCCGGCATGCTCCATGCGGTGGAGAATCCCCACCAGACGGATGGTTTCGATTGGAGCGAGTTCGCCTTACGCTATTTCCACACCGGCGTTCCCTGCCCATTTCTCGAGGAAGGCAGTTGCTCGATCTACGCCGAGCGTCCGATGGTCTGCCGCGAATTTCTGGTGACGAGCGACCCCGCCCACTGCACCCATCCCGAACAACGCGGGGTGGACCGCCTCCCGGTGCCGAGCATTGGCGGCGCCGTCCGCAAGTTCGAGCGCGAGCACGGCCCCGATGAGGATCCGTGGGTGGTACTGATCCACGCGCTCGATTGGGCCGCCGCACATCCGGCCGAATCCGGCCCGGCCGTGGTGGGAGCGGATCTGCTTGCGGACGTGATCGCCCAGTTCGACGAGGGCGCCGCGCCCGGCAAGCCCTGACGAATGCGGTAAGCTGATTGGGCCATGGAAACGAATTCGAGCCGTCGCCGATTTTTGACCGCCTCCGCGGCTGGTCTTGGGCTCTCCGCCTGCACTCCCGCGCCCCCACCCTCACCCACTCGCGTGGCCTCCCCGGCGCCCGCGCCCGGGCCGACGGTCGACGACCTCGACCGCGCCGCCGCCGCCCCCGTTCTCGAAAAGGCCCTCTTCCCGAACCCCGTCATCATTGACTCCATCCGGCTGCTCAAGAAGGACCGCGAGTACTTCATCCACGTCCGGTCCAAAGACGGCGCCGAAGGCATCTCGCTCCCGAATCCACCACGGCCCGAGTACCTCGACAAGATCTTCAAGGATCTCGTCGCACCTTTTTTCATCGGCAAGGACGCCCGCGACCTCGAAGATCATCTTTGGGAGCTCTACCGCTGGAAGGACAACTACAAGCTCTACGGCATCGCCCTGTGGAGCCCGCAGGCGTGGATCGAGTTCGCCATTCTCGACATGCTCGGCCGAATCGCCAACAAGCCCATCGGTGCGCTGCTCGGCGGCATCGTCCGCAAGGAAGTGGCGATCTACGTGGCCAGCGGACGCCGCGACTCGACTCCTCAGGAGGAAGTGGAATATCTGCAGAAGTTAGTGACCCAGTCCGGCGCGCGCGCCCTCAAGTTCCGCGTCGGCGGACGAATGAGCCGCAACGCCGACGCGAGCCCCGGCCGCACCGAGACGCTCATCCCCCTGGTTCGAAAAACCTTCGGCGACGCCATCGATATCCATGCCGATTCCAACAGCTCCTACGATCCTCCGCAAGCCATTCGCGTCGGCCGTATGCTCGAGGAGATCAAAGCCGTCTATTTCGAAGAGCCCTGCCCGTTCGACCATTTCGAAGACACCAAGCGCGTCGCCGACGAACTGACGATTCCCGTGGCCGCGGGTGAACAGGAATACAGCGACCGCCGCTTCCGATGGGCCATCGCCAATCGCGGCGTCGACATCGTGCAGCCCGATATTCAGTACTACGGCGGACTCATCCGATCCATCCGAGTGGCCCGCATGGCCGCGCTCGCGAAGATGCCCACAACAGTGCATATCTCTGGCGGCTTCGGATTCGTCTACATGCTCCACTTCACCTCGTGCGTGCCCGATGTAGGGCGCTATCAGGAATACAAGCTAGGCACGGAGCGCTATGGGGATTGGTTCGGCGAACCGATCACGGTGCACAATGGCATGATGTCGATCCCACAGGGTCCGGGCGTGGGGATCAAGGATTTGGCAGGGCTGCTGCAGGGAGCGGTCGAGGTCTAAGACGGGGATCGTTCCGGGTCCGCAAACGCGATACTCAAAACTCCGCCCCCACAATCTCCCAAAAAATCCGCAACCCCTTGTGAAACTCCGCCACCGGGATCCGCTCCTCGTCGCTATGCATCGTCCCCGCCGTCGCCAGATCCAGCACCATCGGCGTCACTCCGTACGCCAGCAGACCCTTCTTGCGCAGCTTCACCGAATCGGTGCCATGCGGTACCAGCATCGGCGTCACCACCGCACCCGGATGCACCTTACCGATCGCGCGCTCGATCGCCGCGAACAACGGCGTCTTCGGATCGCTGATTCCCGGATCGGCCGGCGTGGACACCAACTCGATCGACACTTTCGGATCGTTGATCAGAGCCTTCAGTTCCGAGATGAATTCGTCCACGTTCACCCCCGGCAGCAGCCTGCAATCAAGCGTTGCCTCGGCCACCGACGGAATCACATTGGTCTTCGGCGGATCGCCTACGCCCGCCCGTAGCGTCGTCAGCGAAATCGTATTCCGCTGAATCGCGTTCGTGTATTTGTTCGCCGCCATCCGCCCGCCTGCCTTGGCCCGCATCTGCGCCACGATCGGCGGCGCTTGCCCCCGGCCCTCGAATGCCACCGCCTTCGTGAGCGCGCGCAGCAGGCGCTCGTTCGCGTTGTCCGGAATCGGCTGCGACCCGTGGGCCGCCGTCCCCACCGCGCGCAGCTTGAGCCAGGTCACCTGCTTTTCCCCAACCGAAATCCCGAAGATCAGCTTGCCCGGGGCCAGAATGTCGCGCGACCCGAAACCGCCCTCGTCCAGCACGTAAGCTGCGTC
Source organism: Bryobacteraceae bacterium (assembly GCA_041394885.1). Classification (GTDB taxonomy): domain Bacteria; phylum Acidobacteriota; class Terriglobia; order Bryobacterales; family Bryobacteraceae; genus DSOI01. Next base: position 90,076 of record JAWKHI010000016.1, read on the forward strand.
AATGTCATCGAAATGATGCTCGATCATCCAGTCGATGCCATAAGTTCCGTTGGTCTCCTCGTCCGCCGTCGTCAGCATCACGATGTCGCGCGCCGGCGTCACCCCGTATTTCTTCAGCAGGATCAACGTCATGAGATGCTGGATCCCGATTCCCTTCATATCCAGCGCCCCGCGGCCCCAGATCGAACCGTCCTTGATCTCGGCCCCGAACGGATCCATGCGCCACATCGACGCATCCACCGGCACCACGTCGAAGTGATTCAGCAGCAGCAGCGGCTTCTTCGAACGGTCACGCCCGGCCAGCCGCACCAGCAGATTCACTTTGCCGCTTTCGTGGCTGTGATACAGCTTCGGCTCGAGCCCGTGTTTCTTGAGTTCCGCCTCGAAGAAGGCCGCCGCCGGACGAACATCCGCCGGTGGATTGATGCTCGGGATTCGGATGTAGGTGCGCAGCAACTCGAGCGCATACGCATTCTCGCGATCCCAATCGGGCTCGGCGCCCTGCAATGAACTGACGGCGAGCAACAACAGCAGTAACTTCATTTCTCCATCTCCGGAACATTAGTAAGTGGAACCGTAAGTCCACGCAGCCGGTAGGCCTCGAGCAGCGCTCCCGCGGCCGGACCCATCGCCGGCGCTCCGCATCGCACATCCCCGCTCAACTCACACACCGCCTGAAACCGCGCCCGTACGATCTCGCTCTGGAACACTCCGCCGATCCAGGCCACACCCACCGGTTCGCCTTCTTCGAACAACTGTCCCCGCACCGCCCCGGCCAGCATCGCCAGCGATTGCGCCGCGCCGTGCAGGATTTCCCGCGCCGCCGCATCGCCGTGCCGCGCCGCCTCGTCCACCAGCGGAGCCAACCGGGCGATACGCGAACGCGGCCAGTCCACTCGGTAGAACCAGTGCAGCATCTCGTTCGCGGATTCGGCTTCCGTTGCATCGAGCAGCGCACGGCGCAATGCCGTCCCCCCGCCCCAGCCTTCTTCCATCCGCAGGGACGCCCGCAGCGCCTGCCTTGCGATATCGAACGCGCCGCCTTCGTCGCCGAACACGTAGCCCCATCCTCCGGCCCGAGCCATCTTTCCCGCCGCTCCCCGCCCGAACGAAATCGATCCCGTTCCCGCGATGACGATAATCCCCGGCCCGCCCGCCATCGCCCCCGACAGTGCGATCCGCCCGTCATGGGTCACCTCGAGACCTCCGGCGCCGAACCGGAACATCTCTTCGATCAGTGCCTGCTTGTCCTCCGCCCCCCCGCTGAAACCGAAGCAGCCCGCCTCGAAGTCGCGATCATCCTGCGCCAACCCCGCCGCCGCGCACGCTTCCGACACCGCCCCGCCGATCGCACGGATGAATTTCTCCCGCGCCCCCGCGCCCGTCACGTGATTGCAAGGGCCGCCCCGCCCCACGCCCAGCACACGCCCCCCCTCGTCTCCCACCATCGCCGTGGTGCTCGACTGTCCGCCGTCAACGCCAAGAAACAGCTTCAATGACCTATCGTATGGCATACAGATGGTAGCCCATCCTCTCGGAAAGATGCCGAATCCCCCACTGCTGCTGCTTTCCATTGAAATCCGCAAAGCCGAAACCCTCCACGAACACCAGCAGATAGTCCACGCCCGCCGCTTTCACCGCGTACATGGCATCCTGCCGCATTCCCAGCGGCGGCGGACCTGTGTGCTCCGCATATCCGCCGATGGCCGTCAGGCGCCCTTCGGCATCCTCCCACTCCAGCTCCGGACGCGCCTCCGTTTGCTCATCCGGCATCTCGAGCACCACCGCGTCCACCACCGTCGGCGACGGCAGTTCCACTTCGACGAACATCCCCGGACGCAGCCGTTCCCAGCTCGCCCAGCGTGTCACGCTGTTGTTGTCGAACGCATCGCGGACATCCCAGATGTTCGGCCACGCACGCAGCTTCCAAGTCGATCTTCGCGGCAGCTCGCGCCCACCCCGCAGCAGCCTCATTTCACTGACAAGAAACTGATCCACCGTGCCGGAGGCGGACTGCCGCGCCCGCACACGCCGCACCGGCTTCCCCGGCAGCGTGAACCGCAGCACCCGAGTGGGTTGCAGCTCCGGGATCAGCGGCGTCCACAGGATCCGCTCCAGCCGCTCCCCGTAGGCCGATTGATGCGTCACCACCACGTCGCGCTTCAGATAGCTCAACGGCTGCCCGTCCCACGCGAGAACGCGCTTCCCCTCCGGAACCAGCTCGTCAATCATCCGCGCCACCTGAATCGGCGGCCAATGCTCCTCGAGAAACTGCCGCTCGGGCTCGATCCGCAGCGACGCCCGCCACACCATCCGGTCGAGCGCCCAGGCGTAAGGTTCGGCGTAGCGCTTCAACACGTCCGGCCACGACGACACCGCGTGCGCCGTCACGAAAACTACCACCAGCGGTCTCCATCGCGAAAGCACCAGCGCCATCGCGAGCGTCCACAACGCGAGCCCCGGTATCAGAAATCGCGTACCGATGTTGGCGGCGTAAGGGAGCGTGAACAAAGCCGCCGCCAGCAGCACGCGGCGCCCTTCCGCCATCGACAAAGCCAACAGCCCGATGGGCGCCAGCAGGAAAGCCGGGCCCAGCAATCCGTTCAAACGCTGCCCCCGTACGGTCACCTCCAGCGGAATCGCCCAGTTCGATTCGAGCTCCCCGTAATTCCGCATGTGCGCCGCGTACTTCTCCTCGAACGAGACATGCACGTTCGGATTGCGAAAGATGCGATTGCCGAATGGCGACACGGGATTGCCCACTATAATCGCGTTCTTGATCATCCACGGCAGTATCCAGATCGCCGCCATCGCCCCCACCAGCGCGCAAGCCCGCGCCATCTCGCGCGGCTTTCGCCACATCCGCCACAATAGATAGCCGCCCGCGTACACCGCGCCCAAAAACGCCGTATACTTTACCGCGTAGGCAAACCCCGCCAGCACGCCCACCGCCGCCGCCGATCCGCTGGTCCGGCGTTCGTCCCATAGCCGGACCATATAGAACAACCCGAACAGAACCGCTGCCACAGCCACATCGTTATACGCGCTCGACGCGTCCACCCCAACCACCGGCGTCACGAAAACAGCCAGCGCCGCCGCCAGCCCCGCCACCGGAAAGCCGAATCGCCGCCCGTAGCAGACCACCAGGGCCGCCAGCGCCGCTAGAAAATTCAGATGCACCAGCGCGCCCGCCGAATGCCGTCCGAACGGCCACGCGAACAGGAACAACATCTCCATGCCCTGCGAGAGGCTCGCATAAAAATTAGTGGTGATCGCCGTAAAGCCGCGCTCGCGATAGTAGCGGGCCACCAGGCCCAGATGGTACGTGGCGCCGTCCGGCGACGTCTCCGGCGCCATCGCGTTGGAGAGATACAACACCAGAAAAGGAATCGCCAGGGCGCCCGCCGCGACACGCGCCCATCGCGGGCCCGCGTCGAACTCGGCTTCCTCCGGCGCGCCGCCACCTATCCACCGCCGCAGCCCGAGTATCGCCACGCCCGCTCCTAACAACACGCCCTTGTACAGCAACTGCGACGCCGCCAACACGAAGGTAACCTGGCTCACTACGGCGGATCCCAGAAGAAATGCAAAGGCCGCTGCCTCGGTGCGCGTGAGCGCGATCCCCATTCGCCACAGCATCATCCGGCCCGCCGCCATCGACACCGCCGCCGTGAACAACCACCCGAATACGATGTAGGCGGCCTGCGGCATCTAATCGAGGAAACCGGCGCCGCTCAGAATCACCCCCAGCTTGTTGCCGTCCTGCGGCGACACCCATACCTTGTCCAACTCCGCCGCCACCACCGCATCCTCACCCTCCGCCAGCCACTCCTTCGGCACCGCCTTCTCGAACCGCTGCGCGCCTTCGGTCTCGTACTTCACCGTGTCGAGCAGATGCCCGTTCACCAAGAACCGGATCGTCACCGGACCCGTCTCCTTCATCGTTTCCCCGTTGAAGGCGAAATCCATCACCAACCGCAACCCGTCTGTTTTGGGCGTCACGAACCGCAGCATCGGGCGCTGCCGCGTCCACCGCCACGCGTCGCCTTCCACCGTCTCGCTGATGTCGCGAAGTATGTGGTCCGGCGCCGCCGGATCGTTCATCCGGATGTAGTGCTTCAACCGGCTGGTGTCGGGGCCGAGCGACGGGCGCCGCTGCTCGGGAGGCGCGTAGTAGTCCGGCTGGCTGACGCACGACACCGCCAGCAACGCCGCCGCCAGGGCCAGGGCTGCCTTAAACCGCCTTGTCTTTCGCGTAGCAAAGCCGCTCAATCGGGCACTCCTCGCATTTCGGGTTGCGTGCCGCGCATAATCGGCGGCCGTGATGGATCACCTGGTGCGAAAACAGAATCCAGCGCTCGCGGGGCACCTGTTTCATCAGGTCTCGCTCGATCTTCACCGGATCGCTTTCCCGCGTCAGATCCAGCCGGTTGGCCAGCCGGACCATGTGCGTATCCACCACCACGCCGCTCGCGATCCCGTACGCCGTTCCCAGCACCACGTTCGCCGTCTTCCGCGCCGCGCCCGGAATTCGCAGCATCTCTTCCATCGTCCGCGGCACCTCGCCGCCGAATTCGCGGATCACCGTCTTGGCCGCTCCGATGATCGACTTCGCCTTGTTATTGAAAAATCCCGTGGACCGGATGTCTTCGGCCAGCTCCTCCTGGCTGACATTGGCGAAATCCTCCACCGCCGGGTATTTGCGGAACAATGCGGGCGTCACCATGTTGACCCGCTTGTCGGTGCACTGCGCCGAAAGGATCGTCGCCACCAGAAGTTGCCATGCCCCGTCGTGATCCAGCTCGCACGTCACGTTCGGGTACATCTCGTCGAGCCCCGCCAGGATCGCCGCCAACCGTTGCTTGCGCGCCGCCGCCGTCTTGGGCTTCTCTACTTTCAGGGGCCTGTCGACCTTCGCGCGTTTGTCCGATTTCTGGGCCAAAATGACATAACATAATAGCATTGCGCCGGTTCCTCCCCTACCTCCTTCTCGTTTGCGCCGTCTTGCTTACGTTCGGATCCGCCCTTCGCGCTCCCTTCCATTTTGACGATCGAGCCCTGTTCGCCGATTCCGCCATCACCTCCCCAGGCGGATGGATCAGCGTCTGGCGGCCGGAACAATCCCGTCCACTCACCTACTTCACCTTTTGGATCAACCATTCGCTCGGCGGCCAGAACCCGGCCGGATACCACGCCGTCAATCTGGCGCTTCACGCCCTTTGCGCCTGTCTGCTGCTGGTGTGCCTCTCGGCGCTCATACCTCGCCAGTCGGCGCTCATCGCCGCATTCCTGTTCGCCGTTCACCCCATCCAAACCGAAGCCGTCATGTATGTGTTCGCGCGTAGCACTCTGCTCACCACTGCCTTCTGCCTTGCCGCGCTGTTCGCCTGGACGCGCCAGCGCCGTTGGATCGCGGTGATCCTGTTCGCGTTCGCGCTGCTCGCCAAGGAAGAAGCCGCAGCCTTCCCTCTCGTCTTGCTCCTGCTCCACCTGGCTGGCCGGCGAGAAACCCGGGATCGCGCGCCCATCGCCTGCATGCTGGCTCTCGCGGCGGCCGCCGCTGGACGCGTCGCCATCCTTGCCGCCGTCATTCCCGGCTCCGGCGCCGGCGCCCACGCCGGCATCTCCCCGCTCGACTATTTCTTCACCCAGGGCTACGTCATCCTGCGATACTTGCGGCTGCTCGCCATCCCCGCCGGCTTTTCCGTCGACCCCGCTCTCACCCCCATGCCGGACTGGCGCGGCGTTATCGCCTGGATCGCCCTCGCCGGCCTCGCCTGGATCGCATGGCGGGACCTCGGCCGCTCGCTCTCCTCCCTCTGGTTCCTCGCCGGACTCGTCCTCCTCATCCCGACTTCCTCCATCTTTCCCGCGGCGGACCTCGCCGCTGACCGGCGTATGTATCTCCCCCTGCTCGGATTCGCCCCCGTCGCCGGCCTTCTCCTCGAACGCACCCGGTACCCCGTCCTCCTGCCCGCCCTTATCGTCGCCTGCGCGTTGTTCGGGTACGCCCGCGCCCAGGTGTGGCGGTCTGAGGCGGCGTTGTGGGAAGATGCTGTCCGCTCGGCCCCTGGCCGGATCCGTCCCCGCATCCAGCTCGCCCGCGCTCTGCCGCCCCGCCAGGCTCTCGAGCAGCTTTTCGAGGCGCGCAACGTGGCGCCGGACGATCCCGCGGTCGCCTCCGAGTTGGGCCGCGTCTTTCTGGAGATGGGAAACCCCAGCCAGGCGCTCGCCGAGTTCGGCCGCGCCGTCGCCGCCAATCCTAACGACGCGCTCGCGCTCAACAATCGCGGCGTCGCGCTCGTCGCGCTCGGATTGCGGGATCACGCCCTCCACGACTTTCGCAAGGCTCTCGAAATCGACCCCTGCCTGTTCGATGCCCGCATGAATCTGGCCAAAACCGGTGAAAAGACGCCGCTTCCCGCCGATTGCCGCTTCTCCAACCGGCAGGTCCGTGACTACAATAGCCGATAGTTGCGATTTTGAGCGTCTAACCGGCGCGCCGCGAATCCAACCGACAGGCCGGCTGAATGCGATCCTACCTCCTGCGTTGTGAACTAAAGACAGCACGCCCGCTCCACGAGGCTTTCGCCATCTTCGAGAACCCGGGCAATCTCGCCGGAATTACACCTCCCTGGCTCGACTTCCGCATCACCACACCCGGTAATATCGTCATGCGCCGCGGCGCCAGGATCGACTACCGCATCCGATGGATGGGGCTCCCCGTCACCTGGCAAACCTCAATCACTGAGTACGAGCCGCCCCACCGCTTCATCGATTTCCAGGTGCGGGGCCCCTATGTTCTCTGGCGCCACCTGCACACCTTCTTGGAAGATCGCGACGGCACCATCGTCGGTGACGAGGTCCGCTACGTGCTCCCCTACGGACCCATCGGGTGGCTCGCACACCGTGCTTTGGTGGCCGGTCAGTTGATCGAGATTTTTCAATATCGCCAGAAGGCCCTCGCCAAGCTGCTAGGCGAGGTCACTCAGATACGCCCGCCGGCCATCACCCAAGCCCATCCCGTCACTGCGCTCGACCTCCGCCGTCTCGCCGAGCCTTCCTGAGGCGCTACTGTTCACTAGCCGATCATCCGGTAGCGCCGGACATCCACCACATCCATCAAGTCCGGCATCCTCTTGCGGCCCTCCTGAATGTGGACCGACTGCCCGTGCGCCTCGAGGTCCTCCTCGGAATCCCACTCTTCGATGAAGGTCAGGTCCTCCGGATCGGCGGGATTCTCATGCAGGTCATAAAACACGCATCCCTTCTCCTGGCGGGTGGGAGCGGTGAAGCCAAGAAGGAGCTCTCGGGCTTGTTCCAACTTTCCAGGTTTCGGCTTGAAGTGTGCGACGACTCGGATCATCCCGCGAATGTAGCACAGGTGGGTCCGGGGCTCACGTTCTCAAAAAGCGCACAAGCCGCCGGGCGCGGCACCATCCTCCAACAGAAAATCGCCCATCCCAAAGCGCCCGGCGTGTCTGTTGTGCGCGGGTTTCTCAAAAGATCAGCTTCATCCCGAACTGTATCTGTCGCGCCGAATCCGCGGTCTGGGAAATGAGCCCTACGTTGCGGTTGTTGATCACCGCGTTGGGAAACAGGAAATGCGCCTCGTTGAACAGGTTGAAGAACTCCGCACGGAAGTCGAGCGAGAGGCGTTCGGTGAACCGGAACGTTCGGGAAACCATGAGATCCATGTTCACCGCCCCCGGTCCGGTCAGGACGTTCGCCGCGGAATTTCCGAAGGTATAGCGGGCCGGTACGGCGAAGGCCGATGCGTCGAACCATCGCTCCGGGGTCCGCTGGCTTCGCGGGAGATTCCCGTCGCCGCTCCGGTCGGGCCGCTGCCCGCCCGTGGTATTGGCTGGATTGCCGGCGACGCTCGGGCTGAACGGCAACCCGGCGTTGACCTCGAAGATCGGGGACAGCTGCCAGCCGCCGAGAATATGGGAAGCGGCGCCGTCAACGACATAGCTTCGGCCGCGCCCGAACGGCAGGTCCCAGACTGCCGCGGTGAAGAACCGGTGCGGCATATGCTGCAGAGAGATAGCTTTCTCCGGCGCCAGAGTCGTCGAGCGCTGGGGAGAGATTTTGGTAAGAGTCTTGCTGAAGGTGTAGCCGGAGAGGATCGAAAATCCCCCACTGAACCGTCGCTCGAACTTCGCTTCCAACGCCTGGTAGTTGGCGCCGCCCAAAGGGATAGCCGCCGTGATGTTGGCGAATTGAGGGAACGCCCGCCTCGGGTTGTTGCCGCCCGCGCCGGGCGCGGGCTGATTGATATCGACCGCGCCCAGAAGTCCGCGAACTGTGTTCGATCCCACATAGGCCGCGGACACCAAAGAGTTCCCGGGCAGGTTGCGTTGGATGTTGAAGTTCCACTGATTGGTGATCGCAATTGGGAAGTCGAACGGCCATACGGCGGCAAGCGACCGCCCGTTGAGCACCGTCGGATCGAGCGCCGAAGGACTGATACCGTCTCGGATAATCACGTTGGATGTCGACGCCGCCGCTTGCGTCGGAATGTCGGTTTGTAGATAGAACGGCGGGTTCGAGTCGGGCGCCGAAGCGGTCGAGAGCAGAAAGTCCCCGGCGTAGAAGATGCCGTACCCACCCCGGATTACGGTGTCGTCGCCCATGCGATAGGCGAAGCCGATGCGCGGCGCGAAATTGTTCAGATCGCGTTTGCGGAAAGACCGAGCCTCCACGCCATCGCCGGAAACCTGCACCAGGCGTCCAAAGTTGGGACTCGCCGGATCCATCACGAAGTTCGCCCGGCGGTTGTTCTGCTCGATGTAGGGAGACTGGTATTCGTATCGGAGCCCCAGGTTCAACGTGAGCCTCGAGGAGACCTTCCAGTCATCTTGCACGAAGAATTCATGGGCATATCCGATGCGGCGGGCGCTCAAGGCGTTGCTGAAACGCACTGTGTTTGTGAGCCCCAGCAATGAATCGGCGATGGCGTCTCCGAGAGCTCCGGTGCCGGCCCCGGCTCGTGTGAACTGGCCGTTGAAGTTGAAGCGTCCCCGCGCGAAGTTCGTGATGCCAGTCCAGCGGATGAACTGGCGTATGTTGACACCTGCCTTCATGGCGTGCCTGCCGCGGTTCCATGACAGCGTATCTACGAATTGGCGCACGTCCTGCTTCCGCGGATCGGGAGCGAAGTTTCGGTCGCCGATGTTGCTGTAGCCCGTCATCAGAAACGAGGGAAGCCCGAAGATGTCGTCTCGATCGAACAGGCCCTGGAAGCCTAGCTGCTTCCAAAGCTGGTCACGCGAAGGCGTGTCGATGGTGCCGTGCAACCGGTTGTAGGAGACGCGGGCCTCGTTCACCATCGTGCCGCCCGGCAGGATCCGCGTCCAGCTCACTACTCCCGTCTTGGCGCGCGAGGTGCGCAGGGCTGTGTTGGCGCCGCTCGCCGGCAGCGGCAGATTGCCAGGCTCCAGACGGTCGAAATTGAGATAACTGAACCGCGTGAAAACGGAATCGTTGTTCGTGATGCGCCAATCCCAGCGCGCGTCGACCTTGTCGTCGTCACGGTCGCGCGAGGCGTTGAACAGGAAGTTCTGCACTCCCGGGCGATTCGGAGCCGGATACAGGTCGAGCAACCCTTTGGCCACTGGATCGAATCGACTGGCCGGAATGACGGCGCCGGCGAATGGCGTCCGCGCTCCGCCCGAGGTCTGGGTGGCGGGATCGGCGATATTAGCCACACCCGCGAAGTTCCCATCGAGCATCGCGCGCGTCGGTACGGTGTTCAGACGCGTGATTTGTTCGCGGATTCGCGTGCCTTCGTAGCTGCCGAAGAAGAACATCCGGTCTTTTAGAATAGGGCCGCCCAAGGTCCCTCCGAACTGGTTCTGACGATACGGCGGTTTGGCCCGCCCACTGTTGAAGAAGTTGTTCGCATCGAGTTTCTCGTTCCGCAGGAACTCGAACAAGGTGCCGTGGAATTGATTGGTGCCGCTGCGTGTGGATACTTGGACGACGGCCCCTCCGCCGCGGCCGAATTCGGCGCCGTAGTTGTGCGTTTCGAGCTTGAACTCCTGAATGGCGTCGATCGATGGCTTTACGGCTTGGTTGGACGCAACCACGATTCCGCTGAAGTAGTTGTTGTTGTCGGCCCCGTCAAGCACGAAGACGTTCTGGTCGAACCCGGCGCCGTTGGCCGAAAATGCATCTTCCACGAAGTTCTGGGCCCGCGATGGAAGCACGCCCGCGCTCAGCATGGCCAATTCCTGATAGTTGCGGCCGTTGAGAGGCATCTGCGTGATGGTCTTGTTCTCGATCACCTGCCCTAGGTTGGAAGTCTCCGACTGCAGCAGCGGAACTTCGGCGGTCACGTCCACTGACTCGGTCACCTGGCCCAGCCGTAGCGCCAGATCGATGCGTGCGCGCGTACCGGCGTTCAGTGTCACATTCGGGCGGCGCAGTGACTGAAATCCTTCCTTTGTCACCGAGACGTCGTAGTCGCCGATAGGCAGCGCCGTGATTACATAGATGCCCTCGTCGTTAGTGGCCGCTTTATGCACGAGGCCCGTACGCTGGTTGGTAGCCGTTATCGCCACTCCCGGCACGGGGCTACCGGAAGGATCGTTGATCACCCCGGTAATGGTCGCTGTGTCAAGCTGAGCGATCAGGGGCAGCGCGAGCGAAGCCGTCGCAAGACGCATAATAGTTGTCAACATATTAAGCTCCTTTAATGCATTTGGGCTACCGGGAGCATATCATATGCTCAACCATGGCGATGCCTTTGACCCCACGTCCCTGGCCCCTGCCATCCGCCCCCTGGGTGATGCGCATGCGCTGGCTGGAACTCCTGTTCGCACACTGGAGGCTGGACTCGAACGCAGCCAGACGCATCCGATCGCTGCTGCCGGCCGGTCTCAATCTCGATACGTTCGACGGGCACGCCTACATCGGAGCCGTGCCTTTTTTCATGGAGAACGTAACTCCACGCTTCGTTCCGCCCTTCCCCGGATTGCACGCGTTTCCGGAACTGAACCTGCGTACCTACGTGACCGCGGGCGGCAAGCCGGGCGTCTGGTTCTTCAGTCTCGATGCCGGTGGGAAGCTGGCCGTCCGCGTGGCGCGCAGGTTCTTTCACCTGCCTTACTTCGACGCCGCTTTCCGCGTGGAGATCGCGCGGGCGGTCAACTACCGGTGTACCCGCACCCACCGGGGGTCCCCGCCCGCCGCATTCGACGCGACCTATCGCCCAATTGGCGACCCCTACCGCGCCCAGCCGGGCTCTCTGGATCACTGGCTCACCGGGCGCTATTGCTTCTATTCAGCGAACTCGGCCCACGTGGTCTTCCGTGCTGAGATTGACCACGAGCCGTGGCCGCTGCAACGCGCCGAAGCCGAGATCCGTTTCAATACACTGGGCGATTGGCTCGGTATCCCAATGCGCGGCGAGCCCGGCGCTTTGCACTTTTCCCGTCGGCTCGACGTCCATGCGTGGATGATCCACCGCCTCGCGGATGCCGATACTCCTCCTTCTACAGCCCCGCCGGAAACGCTATCCTGGTAGCTTCCCATGAAAGCGCTTCTCCTAAAAGAGTACAAAGTGATGGAGCTGGTCGACATGCCGGTTCCCTCGTTCGGACCCGACGATCTCCTGGTCCGCGTGAAAGCCTGCGGCATTTGTGGCAGCGACGTCCATGGCTTCGATGGCAGCACGGGCCGCCGCCTGCCGCCCATCGTCATGGGCCACGAAGCGGCCGGGATGGTCGAAGCGGTTGGGGACAACGTGAAAGATCTCGCCGCCGGAGATCGCGTCACCTTTGACTCCACGGTTTCCTGCGGCAACTGCTTCTTTTGCCGCCGGGGCCAGATCAACCTTTGCGACAACCGCCAGGTGCTCGGCGTGTCCACACCCGAGTTCCGCCGTCACGGCGCCTTTGCCGAATACGTGACCGTGCCACGCCGGATCGCCTACAAGATTCCGGAAAATCTTCCGTTCGAACACGCCGCGATGATCGAAGCCGTCTCGGTGGCCGTTCATGGCGTGAACCGCACCCCGATCCGGCTGGGCGATTCCGCCGTCGTCGTCGGCAGCGGGATGATCGGTTTGCTCGTAGTGCAGGCCCTGAAAAAAGCCGGCGCCGGACGCATCATCGCGGTAGATCTCGAAGACAACAAGCTCGAACTGGCGAAGTCACTCGGCGCCACCGATCTGCTCAACCCGTCGCGGGACGACGTGCCGCGCGCAATTCAGGATATGACGGGCGGCCGCGGCGCCGATGTCGCGATGGACGCCGTCGGCGCCACGGCGCCGATCAAGACCTGTGTCGCCAGTGTTCGCAAGGGCGGAGCCGTCACACTCATCGGCAACATCACGCCTTCGATCGAGCTGCCATTGCAAGCCGTGGTTTCGCGCGAAATCACGCTCTACGGCTCCTGTGCCTCCAACGGCGAGTACCCGGAGTGCATTGCCCTCATGTCGTCCGGCGATATTCAGGTGGCGCCGATCATTTCCGCCAAGGCGCCGCTCGAGGAAGCCGCGCGATGGTTCGAACGCCTCTACGGCAAGGAGCCGGGCGTGATGAAGGTCATCATCCAGCCGTAGCCATTGCAGCGAGCGCTACGGAACCAACGCGGCATACACCGCGTAGAGCGCCGTTGCGCCCGCCGCCGCCGCGATCAATCCCGACACCAGCCGCTTCTTCAGAAAGAAGATCAGAATCAGGCCGGTGAGCGATACCAGCGCCATCAGCGCCGCGGAAACGTCGATCAAAAACGACCATGCCTTGCCCGTGTCGCGTCCTTTGTGTAGGTCGTTCCACACGGCCACCGCCCCCATGCGCGTCTCGGTGAGGTCGTAGCCGCCGGTGGCGCGATCGAGAAAGGCGTCGGCGGCGTACCCGGGCCCTTTGAACGAGATCGCCAGTTGCGTGTCATCGACGCGGAAGTCGCTGAGTGCGCCTTTCACGCCGTCGTGAGCCCGCAAATACTCGACGATCTCGAGTTTAGCGACGTCCTTGGCCCAGGCCGGGTTCACCGCGCCTTTGTGTTCGATGACCGCCTGGCGGCCGAACCAATCGGCATGGTTCAACGTCAACCCGGTGAGGGCGAAAAAGAACACCATCGCGAAGCAGACCATCGAAAGATAGATGTGCAGCCATCGCGAAAGCGCCGCCAGTTTTCGCTTCCAGACCGGGTTCCGCTCAGCGGCCATTCGCCTTCCGCACCTCGATCACCGCGCCCGCCACTTCGTCGTTGGCCGGGAGGTCCACCTTCGCCGGAGCCGCGCCGAGGTCGATCTCCTGGCGCATCATTTGATACGTGCCATGCTCGCGCGCGGCCTCGATGAACACGGTGTACCGGCCGGGTTTCACCGGTTTGCCGGCGTTGTCGTTCCCGTCCCATTTGAGCGTGTATTTGCCCGGCGGACGCGTGGCGCTCGAGACCGTGGCGGTAAGGTCGGTCCCTTCGGCGAGCGACCGCAGACGGTCACTGCGAGACCATGACTTCAGGTCCGGTAGCCACCGCGGCTTCTCGTACCAAAGAGCGAGCGTCCGCACCGGGAAGCGATCCTTGTCCTCCACCCACACCGCGACGTAAGGCCGCCGGTACCGCCGGTCCTCCACGCGGGCGAGTTCCAACTGGATCACCACCTCGAACGGCGACGGCGCAAACAGCGGCAACACTCCGCCGTAGGCAAGCCTCGGCAGCGCGAGCGCTGCCCATCCGGGGCTGGCAAGCCGCGTCCCGTCGCTTTTCGCCAGCAGAAACTCGACGCCGCGGGTCGCCGACGCCAGCCGTGCGCTAGCCGCGGGTTCCATCACCGAAAACGCGGTGGCCAGCGCGCCAGCCGTGGCCGCATCCTGAGCCACCACCGTCGAACTGATCACATGGTCCACCGGTTGCGCCGTTCGCGGATCCACGATGTGCGAATAGTGCCGGCCTCCGATGTCGAACCCCCGGCGATAGCTGCCACTAGTGGCCACCGCACGGTCACGAACCTGGATCCGATCGAGCGCGATTCCGTTCTCGGCGTCATCGCGGGGATCGCGGATCGAAACGGCGTCTTCCATGTCGCCGCGCACCACCAGGTCGCCGCCGATATCGAGCATCACTCCGGACGCGTCCGCCGCTCGCAAGGCGGCATCGGCCGCCTTGGCCACGATGTAGCTTTTGGCGAACGAGTTCAGCGCCAGCGGTGCGCCGGTCAACCGTGTCGCGGTGCGCGCCGCGGCGTCCAGCCGGTAGTGCGTCTGCCGCACCATCGCCGCGGCGTCGCGCAACTCGCTTTCGGAAGGCAGCCGGTTCAGCGCGGCGGCGGATTTCCACAGACGCGTCACCACCTCCGCCGCCGGGTCCAGCGCCCCGCCGGTTCGATCGCGCCACTCGGAAAACAACCGCAGCACTTCGAACAACTCCGGGGATACCCGCTCCGGCGTATTGCGCGTACGCATCCACCGGCTGAACTCGCTCGAGTGGTCCCAAGCGCTCAGGATCTGCGCACACCGGTCAATCTCTTCCAGCGCGGCCGCCTCGGCGAGCAGGGCTTGCGCTTCGGTGGCGGCGAGCACCTTTAATTCGAGCGACGTGCCCAGAACATTCTCGTGATGAAAGGTATAGGGCCGGACGGGCTTTGCACCCGGGATGGCCCACCCGCAGACCGCCGCGCCGAGCACGGCCGCGACTGGCAACAGTAGTCGTATCATGAATCTCTTTCTCGGGGATGTCGGCCGTGATGCGCCTAACGGCGGCCGCGAGGTCCGGGGCCGAAACCACCCCGGCCCATCGCATCCGTCATCTCCTTCTTGCTGACCAGGCCGTCATTGTTGGCGTCGAAGTGCGAGAAGTTTTCCTGCATCGGCGGAGGCATTTCATCTTTGGAGAGCTGGCCGTCGCCGTTGGCGTCGCGCTCTTCGAAGATGTGCGAAACCATCTCGGCCGGGTTCCCACGGCCACGACCTCCGCCGAACTCCGGCCGGATCTCGTCGGGCGTCAACTGCCCGTCGCGATCGCGGTCCAGCTTCGCGAGAGCCTTGCTGGCTCCGGCGATTTCCGATTTCGAAACGTTCCCATCGTGGTCGGCGTCGAGAGCCGCCATGACGGGATCCATACGGCGAAAACCCTCGGGGCCGCCGCGGCCTTCCGGACGTTCCCGTCCACTCCCGCGCGCACCGGGACCCGGCGCCTCGGCCATCTTCTTCAGCTCTTCCGCGCTCAGTGAGCCGTCCTTGTCGAGGTCCCCACGGGCGATCATGCCCTGCATCCGCTCCGGAATCTCGTCTTTCGACAGGGTGCCGTCGCCGTTACGGTCGAACTCGAGCAGGCGCTTGGTCATGGCCGCCGGGTCCATCCCACCGGGGCCACCGGGGCCACCGGGGCCGCCCTCCCGCCCACCGCGCCCGCGACCCTCCCCGAAGTTCGGCCGCACCTCATCCAGGCTCAACATGCCGTCATGGTCTTTGTCGAGCTTCATCAGCGAAACCGACGCCTTGGCGATCTCGTCCGCCGAGATCGCGCCATCCCGGTCGGCATCGAGGATCGTGACCACCGGGCTCATCGGAGGCCTTCCCCCAGGGCCGCCCGGTCCGCGCCCGGGACCGCGAGGCCCCTCCTGGGCCAAGGCCAAACCCGCGGTAGCCACCGCGCAAATGCTCGTATATAGAAAAGTTCGGTTCATGATAGCGCCTCCTGGGCCGGATGCATGGGTCACGCGGACCCTCCTGTGCCCTGCTAATATGGCGCAGGCCAAGCCCTTGTCGTTGCTGATTGGGCGTAAGGTTTTGTTAAGGACGCCGGCCGGTTCAGGAATGCGCGCGCACCCAGGCGGCCATCTCCCGATTGGCCGCCGTGATTCCCGTGATACTCGCCTCGTCCGGACTTTCATCCGGCCCGCGAAGCCCCCGCTTCCGCGCCCGGTTCCGCAAATACGCCCCGCAGAGATGAAAACCCACGCACTCGGGAATCTCCCGCAACGCCGCGAGCGTCGCCGCGTACTTCGCCGGATCGTTCCGCCGCACCCCGTCCGGCAGATCGATGCGTCCCGCGCTGTCGGCCAGCAGGATCGGCTTCCCCGTCATGGCCGCGAACCGGCGCAGATCGTTGCCGATGCGCTCCACGGTGCCGAAATCCTGAAAGCTGAACACATCCACGTAGGGCGCCGCCGCTTGCAGCACCGGTTCGGCCACCGGAGCGCCGGCCTCGTAACGGTCGCCAAAGATCAGGTGATTGCGGTCGTAGCGTCGAATCGCGTCGTGCGTCACTTTGTAGTACCGGGCGGCCAGTTCGCGCAGCTCCCGCCTGCCGGCCTCCGATTGCAGCCGCGCGGGATCGAACAGCGGACCCTTCCACGCATTCCAGGGCCGTGTGTGGATCCACACCGGGCAGTCCGTGTAGAAGTAACCGATCAGCTTGCTGTCGCCCGCAAGGCGGCCGCACTGGCTGCGCGCCACGTAGTCGCACCAATCCTCGAATCCGGAACTGGTGAAGTCCGGCAGTTTCACCTCGGCGTCCCATTGATGGATTTCGGCGAACGGCAGCAGGTGGCAGTAGGGCAGTCCCAACCACTGATACTCCTCGTAGGTGAACGAGGGCGAATGGCGATGAATCGTGTCGTGGATCACGACCACTTCCTGCGTCCAGCCCACGCTGTTGAAGCCCCACGCCTCGAGGTCCGGCCGCACGGCCTGCCGGAGCCATCGCTCCATGTTGTTGCCGTACTTCCGGTTCCAGATGTCGCCGGACTCCGCATACCGCAGCGGCGCGGCATCGATGTGGTTGAACCCGATGCTGAAGAACGGTTCGCCTTTGGGCGTGCGCAGCCACCAGCGGCCATTCCGTTTCATCACGGTGAAGAATCCGTCCGCGGCTTGCGCGCCCGCGGCTGTGGCGAGAAAACTCACGAATTGGCGGCGATTCACCTTCATGGAACGATCATCGTACAGAAGAGCGGGCACTTGTAATGGCGAATCTCGACAAACTGCGGGGTCGACAGTGCGGTTGGCGTAGGGTGGCTGGGAGGCAGGGATCGCCCGCCCGGGGCCTGCCAGGTTCTTGAAAAAATTCCACGAGGCACCCGCTGGCCCACTTGAAGGCCTCGTCGGCTCGATTTCCGATGACTCCGCCTACGATCGCGGCCACCAACTGGTGACCGCGCTGCAGTCGGAGCAGGCTTGATCCGATGCTCCCGTTCAAGCTCGTTGGAAATAGGTTCCATAGTTTTGTGAAATTCTATCCCAATCAACCACTTACACGCCAACCTCCTTGACACCCGTTGCGATCCTGTAACCGAAGGCAGACACCGCGCTCCTTCCGGCTGCGGAAAACGAATTTTGCGCACAAACGAACTCACGGAAGGTGAACTACGATCTCATTTCGCGCGAATTCGACATGTCGCCTTGGCCGCCGCTGATCGGACCACTCGCGAGGTGCACCGTTTGCCGTGGCCGCCGGGCGCCTCCTGCTATGATGCTGTCAGGGTCAAGGCGATGCGGAACGAGATTCCCTTTCCGAAGGAGCGGCTCGGCGGATTCTGTCGAAGATGGAAGATCGCTGAACTCCGGGTGTTCGGGTCGGCCTTGCGGAATGACTTTCATCGGAACAGCGATCTCGACCTGCTCGTAAGGTTCGACGCGGACGCCGACTGGAGCCTCTTGGATCACGTCGCGATGGAAGAGGAACTCGCCGGCATCGTTGGCCGCAAGGTCGATCTCGTCTCCCAACGCGCGATCGAGCGAAGTTCGAACTGGGTCCGGCGAAACGCCATCTTGGACAGCGCGGAGCCATTCTTTGCGCCGCGATGACGCTCATTTGCTCGACATCCTTCGCGCAGCCCGCCTGACGATCGAATTCAAGGGACCTGCGGCGAAGGCGGAGTTCCTCGAGGACGCGAAGACTCAATCCGCTGTATTGCACCAACTTCTGATCATCGGCGAGGCGGTAAAAAGGTTGTCTCCCGAATTCCGGGCGACGCACTCCTCGGTGCCTTGGAAGCTGATTGCCGGAACCCGTGACATGCTCATCCACTCCTACGACGCGGTGGACCTCGCGGAGGTCTGGAATATGGTGACCTACGACCTGCCAGAGCTTATCCGGCTGATCGAACCGTTGGCGCCGGATCATTGAATACCACCCGCCTCGGCACTGCTTCAGCGTATCGAAGGTGGCTGGGAGGCAGGGATTCGAACCCCGATACGCGGCTCCAGAGGCCGCAGTCTTACCGTTAGACGACCTCCCAGCAAGGAAGGCACTCTTGTCATTATAGCCGTTTCCCGCCTCTGTTACAGTGGCCTCATGCCGCGTTTCTTCCTCCTTGCCGCCGGACTCCTCGCCTTCTCCCTCCACGCCGAGGACGCCGTCTATCACAACGGCAAGATCATCACCATGGGCGGACCCGCCAAGACTGCCGAAGCCTTCCTCGTCCGCGGCAACACCTTCGCCGCCGTCGGCTCCAACGCCCAGGTCCTCGCCGCCGCCGGACCCGGCATCAGGCGCATCGATCTCGGCGGCCGCACCGTCGTCCCCGGCATCAACGATTCCCACACCCACCCCATCGGCGCCGCCCTCGCCGAAATCGACGGCGAAGTCCCCTCGCTCGATTCCATCGCCGCCGTGCAAGGCTATATTCGCAAGCTGGTCGCCACACAGCCGCGCGGCGGGCTCATCTTCGTTCCCAAGATCTACGCCACGCGCATGGCCGAGCGCCGCTACCCCACCCGTTACGACCTCGACGCCGCCAGCGGCGCACGCGAAGCCATGACCGACAATTCCTACGCCTCCGTGCTCAACTCCGTTCTCCTGCGCCGCCTCAACATCACCCGCGACACGCCCCAGCCAACGAACGGCAAGATCATCAAAGACGACAAGGGCGAACCCACCGGGCTCATTCTCGGCGCGCGCCAGATCGTCGCCCCCCTGCTCAGTGCGCGCGTCTTCACCGCCGAAGAGCAACTGCGGTCTCTCCAGGCGATGCAGGCCGCCTACAATCGCGTCGGCATCACCTCCACCGGCGATCGCGGCCAAGGCCCGGAAGGTTTCCGCGTCTATCAGGAATTGAAGCGCCGTGGCGGGATGACCGTCCGCACCGCCGTCACCTATCGCATCACCGCCGCCGGCAAGCCCGACGATGTGGTGCGTCAGGTGGAGGCGATTCCGTTCGTCACCGGGTGGGGTGATGACTGGCTTCGCGTCGGTCCGGTGAAGTCCGTCGTCGACGGCGGCATTCTCATCGGCACCGCCTACCTGCGCGCCCCTTATGGCATGAACACGCAGGTCTACGGCTATCAGGACCCCGACTATCGCGGCGTCCTCAACGTGCCCCGCGAAAATCTGATCGCCATGGCGCGCTCCGCCAATCGGCTCGGCTGGCAGATGACCTCGCACACCACGGGCGGCGGCGCCATCGACGCGCTGCTCGACGCCTATGAGGAAGCCGACAAGGACACCCCAATCCGCGGCCGCCGCTTCACGGTCACGCACGGCAATTTCCCGAACGCCGCGGCGATCGAAAAAGCGCGGCGCCTGGGCGTCCTGTTCGATTGCCAGCCGCAATGGCACCACTTCGACGGCCCCGCGCTGGCGCCCGTGTTCGGCCCCGAACGGACCAAATGGTTTCTCCCCCTCCGCGCGATGTTCGACGCCGGACTCATCGTCGCCGGCGGTTCCGATCACATGATCAAGTTCGATTCGCGCAAATCGATCAACGCCTACCATCCGTTCTACGCCATGTGGATGACCGTCACCCGCAAAACCGCCGATGGCTCCGTGCTCGGCCCCGAGCAGCGCATCACGCGCGAGGAGGCGTTGCGCATGTGGACCGTCAACCCCGCCTACCTCACCTTCGAAGAAAAACAGAAGGGCTCCATCGAAGCGGGTAAACTCGCCGACTTCGCCGTGATTGACCGTGACTTTCTCACCGTTCCCGAGGACGAGATCAAGGACATCGAGACCGTACTGACGGTGGTGGACGGCAAGGCCGTCTACCGCAGCCCCTCCTGGCCGCGATAACTACGCCTGGTAGTCCACGTCATCCAACGGCCAGATCGGCCGCCCGATGCGCCGCCAAGGCAGCGTCTTCAGATTCGCCGTCGACACGCCCGGGGTGTCCACCACAAAGATGCGCCGCGCGATCGGCTCATAGCAGGCGCGGAATCCGTTGGGCGATTTCACCACCACGATCTGGCAATGCAGCGGCTCGATCCCATGGCTGCGGAACAACTCCGGATCCACCGTCATCGCGGAACGCGATGCAATCAGAATCCGCACCCGGCCGCACTCGAGCACCACGCTCGGCCCCATATCGGTTTCGATGCCCGTGTTGTATCCGCGCGCCCGCGCCGTCCATCGTCCGTCCGAGATCAGCCGCACCCTTCCGGTGACGCGCACCGGCTTCGAATTCCGCTTGTCGTAGCAACCGCCAACACGCATCGTCACCGTGGCGCCGATCCCGGCGTCGATCGCGGTGCGCGCCGCCGAGGGATCCACCAGAAAGATGGTCGCGTCACCGGTGAGCGGGGCTTTGAGCAGCGGACGCAGCACGCCGGTGGAATCGCCCGGCGAGCCCGATCCGGTGGAATCCGACGATTCCGCCAAAACCACCGGACCCTCGCCCAGCGCGATGGCCGCGGCGATCGCCCGATCCGGCGGCGTGAGTTCCGGCACGAATTCCTCGCGGCCCCGCCACCACGCGCGCGCCAGCGTCCGCGCCTGCCGCTCGGCCCCCTTCGCGTCGCCGTTGGTGACGCTCACTACCGCGCATCCCATCTCCTCCACATCCATCCACGGCTGCACCGGAAACAGCGAGACAGCCTCGGCCGCTCCGGTGGACTCCCATCGTTCGGCGCGCCGCATTAGCCGCCCGAAAGGTCCGCTGGCCGACTGCGAATTCTCCGCATTCACAATCAGCGGCAGTTTCGCCCGGCGCATCACCGGTTTGCACTCCCCGGCCAGGATCCGCAGCAGCAGCCGCGCGGCCTTGGCGCCGGTCTCGAACATGTCGATGTGCGGATAGGTGTGATACCCCACGATCGCCGTCGCCCGCTCCACCATCGCGCGCGTCACGTTGGCGTGCAGATCGAGCGTCAGCACGATCGGTTTGTCCGGCCCCAGGATCTCGCGCGCCAGCCCCAGCACATGCCCTTCCACGTCGTCGACACCCGCGGCGGTTTGTGCTCCGTGCATCGCCAGCAGCAGTGCATCGGCATCGGCGTGAGCGCGGAGGGCGCGCGCGAACTCATCCATCAGCCGCGCGAAATCGCCGCCCAGGCAGCGGTTGGCCGTGATCGCCCACGCCGCGCACACCGGTGCGGTCTCCACGCGCTTCCCCTGGCGGTCGAGCACATCGAGAAAGCCTCCCATCTCGGTGAGCTTGCGTTGATGACGCCGCCGGGCTTGTTCTCCAAAGACAGGAGAGAAGTCCTCATACCGCGTGGCGACCGGAGAGAACGTATTGGCTTCCTGAAGGATCGAAGCGATCGCGATTTTTACCGTCTTCACGGAAGAAAACGATATCCCACACCGCGTACCGTCTGCAAATAGCGCGGACGCTCGGGGTTTTCCTCGAGCTTCTGACGCAGCCACGCGACGTGGACATCCACCGTGCGCGAGGTCACCGACGGCTGGTATTCCCAAACCGATTGCAGCAGGTCTTCGCGCGACACGGCTTTCTCGCGATGATCGATCAGGTAGCGCAGAAGCTGCAGTTCCTTCGCCGCGAGATTCACGGGCTCCCCGCTCTTCACCACGTCGCCGCTTTCGAAATCCACGTCCACCTCGCCGAACTGGAACCGGCGCACCGGACGCAGCCCCTCTTTGTGGACGCGCCGCACCAGCGCCTCCACCCGCGCCAGCAGTTCCGACGGATCGAACGGTTTGGCCAGGTAATCGTCCGCGCCGAGCTTGAGGCCGGTCACGCGATCGGGCACGCGCGTCTTGGCCGTCAGCATCAGGATCGGAATGTCGAAGCCTTGTTGCCGCAGATCGCGGCATATGTCGAAGCCGTTCTTACCCGGCAACATCACGTCGAGAATCACCAGGTGATGCTGCCGGCTGGACGCTCTCTCGAAACCCGCGATTCCGTCGGTAGCGCTTTCCACCTCATAGCCTTCCGACAACAGGAGGTCCGTCACCGTAATCACCAGGCCCGGTTCGTCTTCAACCAGCAGTATGCGCAAATTCATCCCTCTGTTCAACCGGAATCGCCGGAATCCGCACCGTGAACTCCGTTTGCCGGCCGGGTTCGCTCATCGCCGTGATGGTGCCTTCGTGCGCTTCCACGATCTTCTTCGCCAAATTCAGCCCAAGGCCCGTGCCATGCACTTGATCGTCCACCGCGCGCTTGCCCCGGTAGAACGGCGTGAAGATGCGGTCGATCTCGGCCGCCGGTATTCCCGGACCGCGATCCGCCACCCGGATCTCCACCCATTCCCGTCCTTTCGCGTCCACCGCGCGGATCGCCGAAACGCCGATCCAGCCGCCCTCCCACCCATATTTCGCCGCGTTGCCGATCAGGTTCTGCACCGCCTGTTTCAGCGCCACCGCATCCCCCGACACCGGCGGCAACTCCGGTTCGATGGCTTTTTCTAACGTGCAAGCGGATTCGTTGAGCGCGCGGCTGCTCGCCTCGATCGCCTCTTCCACGATGCTGCCTGCCGACATCGGCTCCCGCACCGCCAGCGCCGAGCCCGAACGCGTGCGCGCGAAGCGCAGCACCTGTTCGACGATTGCCGTCAACCGTTCACTCTCGGCATGGATCATCTCGCCGTACTTCTTCATCTGCGCCGGATCTTTCACCACGCCTTTCTTGAGGTTGAACGCCGCGCTGGCAATCACGCTCAGCGGCGTACGCAGTTCGTGCGAAATGCCGGAGATGAACTCCACTTGCAGCTCCGCCAGCCGCTGCGCGTTCCGGTTGAAGCGCATCAGCGCCAGCGCACTGCCGAGAATCAGCAGGATGATGGCGCC
The DNA here is from genome assembly GCA_041394885.1 of Bryobacteraceae bacterium. Taxonomy (GTDB): domain Bacteria; phylum Acidobacteriota; class Terriglobia; order Bryobacterales; family Bryobacteraceae; genus DSOI01. Next base: position 112,996 of record JAWKHI010000016.1, read on the forward strand.
GGTGAGCGCCGCGTTGCGCAGGTGCGCGCGCCGCACGGCCGCTTCGAGTGACCCGCTCTGATGCCGCGCCAGCAGTTCCCAGCGGCCCCGCCCTTCGCCGCCTTCCGGCCTCGGCGGACCACCGCCCCTCTTGGCTCCGCCGGCCGGCGGCGGCTCCGCCCCGTTCCCAAAAGCGCCGCCGGAGGCCGCACCCTCATTGCGCGGTGAGCCCGGCGGCCGCCGAACATTGATGACATCGTCGAACCGGATCTCGAACAATCGAACCCGCGCGTCGGCGCCGCGCGCATCGCCGATCTCGGCGCCGGACCGGAAGATCTCCACCGCCGGGTCCGCCAGGGACCGGATTTCCAGTTCGAACTCCCGCACCCCACGGTCGGTGAGCTGCGTCTGCACGATCTGCGGGATCACTTCCTTCCGGACGTAGTCGAGGTCAAGCTCGAACAGGAGCCACTCCACCGGGTCCGCGAATTCGCGCCTCCGGCCCGCGGCCGGCGGCCCGCTCTGGCTGCGCGGCGCAAAGCGCGGGATTTCGAAAACCGCCGATTCGCGTTCGGCGATCGGCCCGAACAGCCGGCCTCGCGCGATCCGGCCGGCCAGATTGTCGCGGATACGGCTCCACTCGGCGGGCCACTCGGCGGCGACGAACGCGCCGTTGGGGTCCAGCCGGTGCACGATGCCCGGCGATTCTGGCGCCGTTCCCCCCGGGCTCGGTTCGCCCGGCAGGACGCGATACACACGCCGGAACAGGCCCGGGTAGTTGCCGCTTTCGCGCCACCGCATGTAGCCGCGCAGGTAGGCGGTTTCCCATTCCTCCTGCGGTAGACCGGACGCTTCGCGCACCATCGCCCGCACCCCGCGCGTCACCACAGCGTCGAACTGATTGCCCACACTCCGCAAAGACCCCTCCAGCGCCTCGCGCCGCCGGTAGCTCTCCGCGTCGCTCACCTCACGCAAGGAACTGTACTCCAGCACCGCCAGCGCCAGGCACAATACGCTCAGGGCCCCCAGCAGGAACCAGGACACAGAACGCCGCCGGAAGTCAGGATCGCTCCAATTCACGCTGCTTCGATCATACGCCCGCCCGCCCGCGATTGCGTGTAAAGAAAAATCAAGCCGTATCGGGCCTGGAAGGCTCGCCGCAGCCATCCGGCAAGGGCGGTTATCCTAGATGGAATATGTCTCTGCCGGACTCGGCCATTCAGTTTCTCCAATCCCAGGCCGAGCGCGTCCGCGGGTTGCCGCGCCGCAGGAAGATCGTCTTCCCCGAGGGCAATGACCCGCGCGTCCGCGAAGCCGCCGCCCGCCTCCAAAGCGAAGGGCTCATCGACCCCGTTCTCATCACCGATCCGGCTTCCGAGCCCCGGAAAGACCGGTATGCCGACCTCCTCCATGAGCGCCGCCGCGCCAAGGGTCTCACCCGCCTCGAAGCCGGCCAACTCGTCCTCCAGCCGCTCTATCTCGGGTGCCTGATGGTTTCCGCCGGCGACGCCGACGGCTTCGTGGGCGGGGCCGCCAACAGCACCGCCGATACCGTCCGCGCCGCCTTGCAGTGCATCGGCGCCCGCCCCCACGTCCGCACCGTTTCCACTTTCATGCTGTTATGCGTGCGCGACGCCTCCTTCGGCCACAACGGCATCCTGACCATCGCCGATCCGGCCATGGTGATCGATCCCACGCCGTCGGAACTCGCCGACATCACGGTGGCCACCGCCGCCAGCACCCGCGCGCTGTTCGGCATCGAGCCCGTCGTGGCGATGCTTTCTTTCTCCACCAAAGGCAGCGGCAGGCACAAGAAGTCGGACGCGGTGGTGGAAGCCTTCCGCATCGTGCAGGCGCGCGCCCCCGATCTCCACGTCGACGCGGAACTGCAGGCCGACGCCGCGCTCGTCGATGCCGTCGGTCGATCCAAGGCTCCCGGATCCACCGTGGCCGGCAAAGCGAACACGCTCATCTTTCCCGACATCAACGCCGCCAACATCGGCTACAAACTCGTGGAGCGTCTGGGCGGCGCATCCGCCATTGGTCCGTTTCTGCAGGGGCTCGCCCGCCCCGCCAATGACCTGTCCCGCGGATGCTCGGCTACCGACATCTACGGCGTCGCTCTGGTGACCGCGCTGCAGTCGGAGCAGGCTTGATCCGATGCTCCCGTTCAAGCTCGTTTACCACCCTGGGTACGATCTCAATCTCGGTGAACACGTTTTCCCCGCCCGCAAGTATCGCCTGATCCACGCGCATCTCCTGGCATCCGGCTTCGCTACACCGGAAGACTTTCTCACGCCATCGCCGATTGAGGTTGACGATCTGTTGCTCGTCCATGACCGCGGCTGGATTCAGCGCCTGCGTACCGGGACCCTCGGCTATCACGAAATACTCAAGCTCGAAATCCCCTATTCCAGCCTCATGGTGGAGGCCTTCTGGCTCGCCGCCGGCGGGACGCTGCTCGCCGCCAGCCGCGCCCTCGACGATGGGGCCGGATTCAATATCGGCGGCGGATTCCATCACGCCTTCGCCGCCCATGGCGAAGGCTTCTGCGCTATTCACGACGTCGCCGTCGCCGCTCGGGCGCTCCAGAAGCGCGGACGCGTTGAACGCGTCATGATCGCCGATTGCGACGTCCACCACGGTAACGGGACCGCGTCCATATTCGCCGGCGACTCGAGCGTGCTCACACTCTCCATCCACCAGTTCCAGAACTACCCGGAAGAGAAGCCCCCGTCCACCATCGACATTCACCTCGCCGACGGCGTGGGCGACGACGAATACCTCCACCGCCTCGGTGCCGCGATGCGCACCGCGCTCGACGGCTTCCGGCCCGGACTGCTGCTCTACGTGGCGGGCGCGGATCCCTACGGGGAAGATCAGCTCGGAGGACTATCGCTCACCATGGACGGCTTGTCACGCCGGGACCGTCTGGTGCTCGGGGAAGCGCGCAGCCGCGGCATTCCGGTGGCGGTTACCTTGGCGGGGGGTTATGCGTTGCGAACCGAAGACACCGTGCGAATCCACTGCAATACCGCGGCCGTCGTTCGCGACGTTCTTTTGGGGAAATGATGGTCGGCGAGCGCTCTATCGTTGCGGCGCGCGCCAGGCCGCGCCCAGGTTTTGACTCGCCGGTTGACGCGGCGGACGCCGCTGCCGGGCTGCTTCCTCTCGCGCCGCCACGCGGCCGGCGTGTAGAGACATCTCCTGTTCGCCATAGGTCCACTCGGTGGCGGGCTCGCCCGCGTGATCTTCCAGCACCGCGCGGCACAACAGCGGCAGTTCCTGCAGCCGGATCCCGTAGCGGCGGCTCATGGCGAGATTGGCGCTGACCGTGAACGGCGTCCGGCTCCGGTCCGAGGCCACGCCGTCGAACGCGAACATCCGCACCCCCGTAACTTCGGTGAAACCCTTCAGCACGAATTGTAAATTCGGCTTCTCCATGTAAGTAACCTCCCGGTTCGCGGTTACTTCTCCGTCGTCAGCCGGTCACCCGTTCGCGCTGCCCGGCGCCGCCAGCATCGATCGCAATCGCGAAACCAGCGCCTTCCCCAGATGGACTTCGTCGGGATTGGACACATATCCGGGCATCTTGGGATCGATAAACTCCCGCCGGAACAACTGGTCCGATGCCAGCGACGCAAGTAACTTCAGCTCCGCCACGGTGAACTTCACCGTGACTGGCTTGCTCGAGTTACCTTCGGAGATGGTTGCTGATGGATGGCTCTGTATCTTCGAGTTCATTCCCGTGGTGCTCTTTGGCGTGCCGGTGCCGCGCGTGGCGCGTTAGGACTACGCGGCCCTCGCGAACTTTGATACCTCTAAGGGGAAGGACGATACGACTGACTTAGTTCAGGCGCATCGTGCGGAAACTGGAGTGCTGCCGCAGTAACCAGTATGAGCCAGTTTCGCTTCCCTGTCAATGCAGTGCGTGCTCTACCAGCTATTCCGCCGCCACCTCGAACCGGTCCCCCGTGTCGGCCACCCACTGCCGCAGCCGCGCCGCCAGCTTTCTGCGCTCGGCCCGGTACCGGTTGTTGTGCGCCAGATTCGCCTGCTCATAGGGATCCTCGTTCAGGTTGTACAGCAGCCACGGCATCCCGGCGAACGACACGTATTTCCAGCCATCCCGCGTCACGATCCCACGGTACGGCTTATTGATGCTGTGCGCATGTCCGGTCGGAACCACGTTCTGCAGGAACGCCGAGTCGGGCGCCGGGCCCGCCGCTTTGCGCTGCGTCAGTCGGAGGTGCGAATAGTCGTATCCTTCCATCCACGACGGCTTGTCGATCCCACACAGCCCCAGCGTCGTCGGCGCGATGTCCACCGTCGTCAGCACCGCGTCCGGCCGCGAGTTGGCGCGATTGTTGTAGCGCGGCTCTTCGCCCGCCAGGATGAACGGCACCCGTACGGACTCCTCGAATGGATTCGTCTTCCGGTACATCCCGTGGGACCCGTGCATGTCGCCATGGTCGCTGAACACCACCAGGTGCGTGTTGAACCCGAGCCCAGCCTTGTCGAGCGATTCGCGCACACGCCCGATGTTGTGGTCCCAGTTTTCGATCATCGCGTAGTAACCCGCCAGTTCACGCCGCGCCGTCGACTGTACCTCCGGCGACCCCGGTACGTTCGGACGCATCTCCAGCCGATTGGGATTGAACCGGTGCATGTAGTCCGGCGGTGCGACGTAGGGATCGTGCGGCGGCTGCACCGAGAGCACCGCGAAGAACGGCTTCGCACGCCCGGCCTTGGCCTCTTCGCCGCGCTCGCCCACGTACTTGATCAGCAGGTTCGTCAGCTCGTCGGTTTCATAGCCGGGAAGGCGGTAGTGAAACGCATCCCTTCCGCGCCCCCCGTGAACCCAACTGTCCCACTGGCTGTTGTTATTCTCATAACCCACCCAGTGCTCGAAGCCGCCGCGCTTATCGGGATCGGTGATATGAAACGCCCCGCGGCCGGTGGCTTCCTTGTGGCCGGCCAGATGCCATTTGCCGAAATACGCCGTGTGATACCCGGCGTCGTGGAACGGCTTGGCGATGGTGGGCTGGCCCTCCGGCAGCGCGTACTCGTGCCCCACCACGCAATGGTGCGCCCAACGGCTGGTGAGCACCGATCCGCGAAACGGACAGCACAACGGGAACGACGACACCGCCCGCGTGAAGTTCACTCCCAGCGACGACAGGTTGTCGATGTTCGGCGTCGACACGTTCGGGTCGCCATTGCAGCTCAAAGCCTGGGCCCGGTGCTGGTCCGCGAACAGCCAAATCACGTTCGGACGCGAGCCTCCGCCGGGAGCGCGGGTCTGCAGCGACGCTCCGGCGAGCGCGGCCGGCGAGCCGAGGAATGTACGTCGATTCATCTCTGTCACTATAATCGACCCATGACATCGATTGGACGCAGAACGATTCTCACCGCCGGCGCCATGAGCGCCGTTTCCTACCAGCGTGTGCTGGGAGCAAACGATCGGGTTCGCATCGGGCTCATTGGCTGCGGCGGCCGCGGCATACAAGCGCTGCTCAAAGGAGCCCTCGCCTTCCGCGAACAGGAAAATGTCGACTTCGCCGCCGTGTGCGACATCTGGCGCCAGCACGCCGAAGAAGCCGCCGGCGTCGTCCGCGAGGCCACCGGCGTCGACCCCAGGCAGATCAAGGCTTACCGCGAAGTGCTCGCCGCCTCCGATATCGACGCCGTCATCATCGCGACCCCGGATCATCAGCACGCCGTCATGCTCACCGACGCGGTGCGCGCGGGCAAAGACGCCTATTGCGAAAAACCGCTTGCGATGGACATGAAAGAGCTCAACACTTGCGTCGACGCGGTGAAGCGAACCGATCGCGTCGTCCAGATGGGCACGCAGATCCGCAGCCTCCCCAGTTCCATGGCCGCGCGCAAGTGGGTGATGGACGGCAACCTGGGCACGGTGTTCAAGATCGAGCAGGAGCGCAATTCGGTCAAGCCCTACTGGCACGTGCGGGGAGAACGCCCTTTGAACGAGGAAGACACCGATTGGCGCGCATTCCTGTTCCAGCGCAAGAACCGGCCCTTCGACGCACAGACCTACACCGGATGGTACGGGCATCGCGATTTTTCCCGCGGCCCCCATTCGAACCTCATGGTTCACTTCATTGACCTTGTCCATCACGTCACCGGGTCCGGGCCGCCAAACCGCTGCGTCAGTCTCGGCGGCAGTTTCCGCTACAAGGACAACTACGACGCGCCCGATTCGGTGGAGTGCATCCTTGACTACGACAAGTTCCTGGTGCGCTACTCAACCGCGTTCGGCACCGGCGCGGGCAACTACCTGAAGTTCTTCGGATCGCGCGGCACCCTCGATGCTTCCAACTGGAACGGCAAGCCGTTCGCCGTTCTCCCCGAACGCGCCGAACAGCCGCTGCCGGAAGGAACCTCGATTCCGGAAATGGAGTCAGACCCGCATATGCTCAACTGGTTGAAGTGCCTGCGCACCCGCCAGCAGCCGAATGCACCCATCGAGGCCGGTTACAGTCATTCCGTGGCCGTGATCATGGCCGACGAAGCACTCATCCGCGGACGCCGCATGGTGCACGACGCTACCCGCCGGGCCATCAAGGAGAGGTTGATTCCATGAAAAAACCCGACCATTTCATTCTTACTCGTACTGGCCGCCGCGGCGCCTTCCAGGCAGCGAAAACCCGCCGCGCGAGCGGGCCCGCTGTTGGCCGGGTTCGCGCGCACCACCGTCGCCTCGGTCTCCGATGCCGTGGATCAAGTCACAGGCCAACGCGGTTACATGAATCACGACATGCAGGCCCGGGTAACAGGCCGCATCGTCGGACGCGCCACCACCGCGCTGCTCCGGCCTTCGACACCCGACAAGTCAACGCCCGCCACTGCCATCAAACACGCGGTGGAAATGATCGACAACGCCCAGCCCGGCCAGGTCGGAGTCATCGTCGTCGAAAACGGCCTCGACATGACCGGTCTCGGGGGCTTGATGGCCACCGCCGCATCCTCGCGCGGCATGGCCGGTATGGTCATCGACGGTTCGGTGCGCGACGTCGCCGAAATACGCGGACTCGGCCTGCCCGTCTACGCGCGCGGCCTGATCCCGGCCACCGCCGTCGGCCGCTACTTGAGCGTCTCGCGCGATGAACCGGTCACCTGTGCCGGAGTCACCGTACGCCCGGGAGACATCATCGTGGGCGGCGAAGACGGCGTGGTTGTGGTGCCATCGGCCAAGGCCAATGAGGTGCTCGCCAAGGCCCGTGAGATCGATGAGCGCGAGTCGAAAATGGTGCCCTTCATTCAGAAGTTCCGCTCCCTCACTAAAGCGATCGAAGTGTTCAACAGGATTTAATCGCCGCGGCCGCGCTTGTTTGGGAGAGAATAGTCAGTTACATCCCATGAAGCCCCGCGACCCTTCTTCCGAATGCGCCGGCCGCCTCCGCAGCCGGTGTTGGTTCGACAACGTCTCTGACCCCGGCGCCACCGCCATCTACATTGAGCGCTATCCCAACTACGGCATCACCCGCGAGGAGATGCAGTCGGGCAAGCCGATCATTGGAATCGCCCAAACCGGGAACGATCTCGCTGCCTGCAATCGCCACCACATCGAGCTCGCCAAGCGCGTCCGCGATGGCATTCGGGACGCCGGCGGCGTTCCCTTCGAATTCCCGGTGCATCCGATCCAGGAAAGCTGCCGCCGCCCCACTGCCGCGGTGGATCGCAACCTCGCCTACCTCGGCCTGGTGGAAGTCCTCCACGGCTACCCGCTTGACGGCGTCGTGCTCACCACCGGATGCGACAAAACCACTCCGGCATGCATCATGGCCGCCGCCACCGTGAACATCCCCGCCATTGTCTTCTCCGGCGGGCCCATGCTCAACAGCTATTACAAGGGCCAACTCGCCGGCTCCGGCATGGCGCTATGGGACGCGCGCCGGCTCCTCGCCGCCGGCGAGATTGACCGGCCCGGCTTCATGGCCATGGTGGCGGCGTCGGTTCCCTCGGTGGGCCACTGCAACACGATGGGAACCGCCACGTCGATGAACTCGCTGGCCGAGGCGCTCGGCATGTCGCTCCCCGGTTGCGCCGCCATCCCGGCCCCCTATCGGGAGCGCGCCCAAATGGGATACTTCACCGGGCAGCGCATTGTCGAGATGGTGCACGAGGATCTGCGGCCGTCCAAGGTGCTCACCCGCGAAGCGTTCGAGAACGCGATCGTCGTTTGCTCCGCCATCGGCGGCTCCACGAATTGCCCGCCCCATCTCATTGCAATCGCCCGCCATATCGGCGTCGAGCTCGATATCCAGGACTGGGAGACCATCGGCCACGCCGTGCACCTGCTGGTGAACGTCCAACCCGCCGGCGAGTTTCTGTGCGAAGAGTACTACCGCGCCGGGGGCGTCCCCGCCGTGATCGCCGAGTTGCGCAAAGCCGGCCTGATTCGTGAAAACGCCATCACCGTCTCCGGCAAAACGGTGGGCGAAAGCTACGCCGGTTTCGCCGGTACGCTCGACGCCAACGTCATCCGCCCTTACGACAACCCCGTCAAGGAGCACGCCGGTTTCGCCGTGCTCTCCGGGAACCTGTTCGACGCCGCCCTGATCAAGACTTCGGTCATCGGTGAGGAGTTCACCCGCCGCTTCCTCTCCGATCCGAAAAGCCCGGAATGCTTCACCGGACGCGCCATCGTGTTCGAAGGCCCGGAGGATTACCATGACCGCATCAACGATCCGGCCCTCGATATCGACGAAACCTGCATCCTCGTGGTCCGCGGTGTCGGTCCGGTCGGGTATCCGGGTTCGGCCGAAGTGGTCAACATGCAGCCGCCCGACGCTCTGATCCAAAAGGGTGTGAATCAGCTCCCCACCATCGGCGACGGCCGGCAAAGCGGCACCTCCGCCAGTCCGTCGATCCTCAACGCGTCGCCAGAGTCCGCCGTCGGAGGCAATCTCGCTATCCTCCGGACCGGTGACATGCTGAAAGTGGACCTTCAGGCCCGCCGCGTCGACATCCAGATTTCAGACGAAGAGATCGCCCGCCGCCGGGCCGAGATGAAGATCGAGTTCCCCGCCCACCAGACTCCATGGCAGGAATTGCAGCGGGCGCATATCGGCCAGCTCTCGAGCGGGATGTGCCTGGAGTTCGCGGTGAAGTACCGCGAGGTCGGGCGCGACATTCCGCGCCACAGTCACTGACGGGTTACGGGACCCAGTGAACACAGGAAGTGGAGCTGCAGGGCCGGTCCGTTACTGAAGCCGCGCGCGTCAGCAAGCGGTCGGAATCCTGATCTTTCCACAGCCATCTCGTCTCAACCGGCGAACGACGGCGTCCGTTCTGAGACACCGGGGTTCCAGCCGTCCACAGGGGCGGCTCACTTCGGGGTAACGTGGATCAACGCACCGGGATTGGCGTCTTCGAGAAGCCACAGAGATCCATCCGGGGCTTCGGCCACGTCGCGGATGCGCTTGCCCAAGTCCCAGCGTTCGGCAGCCTTCGCGCCGCCCTTCCCGTCAAAAACAATGCGGTTGAGCGACATGCTTCCCAGGCCGCTGATGAAACCGCTTCCCTCCCATTGCGGGAAAGTCTTGCTGCCGCGGTAGAACATCAGGTTGCCCGGCGCGATAACGGGCGTCCAATAGAGCACCGGCTTGGCAAACTCCGGACGAGAGTCATGGCTCGGAATCGGCACCTGGTTGTAATTCTTGCCGAACGAGACCAGCGGCCAGCCGTAGTTTTTGCCCCTCTCGATCAGATTTAACTCGTCGCCGCCACGCGGCCCGTGTTCCACTTCCCACAACTCGCCGGCTGGCGAAAACGCAAGGCCATACGGGGCGCGGAAACCACTCGCCCATGTCTCGGCCGGCGTCTGGTTGCCTTCCGGAAACGTATAGGTGCTCACCACCTTCGCCGTCTTGGCCAATTCGGTGTCACGGGGCGGATCGATCAGCGCGATCGTCGATTCGCCGGTCTTGCCGAAGTTGGGATTGCCCGGCGCCGGTTTCCCGTCGAGCGTCAGCCGCACGATCTTGCCCACTGGCTGGTTCGGATCCTGTGCCGGCGTCATGCGCTGGCGGTCGCCCACCGACATGAAAAGAAATTGGCCGTCGGGTGAGAAGGCGATCTGCCCGCCTGCCTGGCCGCCCTTGCCCCTCGGCATCTGGCGCCAGAGCACCTCGAAATTCTCCAGCCTCGTTACTCGTCCGATGACCAGTTTGCCGCGTGCCAACACCTGGCTTCCGCCATACTCGCCAGGTTCGATATAGGTGAGATAAATGCTCTGGTCAGTAGCGAACTTCGGCGATACGAACACGCCCAGCATGCCGTTCTGGCCCTGCCAATACACCGGCGGGGTGCCGCTCAGCGGCGTAATCTTTTCTCCCGTCGCCGATACCAGCCAGACGGGTCCGATCTTCTCGGTCACCAGCATGCGCCCATCCGGGAGAAAGGCGATCCGCCAGGGCAGCCCAAAGGTGGCCGTGGTGGCCGTCTGAAAAGGCAATGTGGCTTCTGGCTGCTTTTCGCCCACGTTGACCTGAGCCCAGGCCGTTGCACACAGGAGCAGCCCGACTCGCGCGAGTTTGGTCGTCATTTGTTCATTCTCCCTCACTTCGCCGTCTCGCGTCGGAACCGGAATTGCCCGCTCTCCGGGGTCCCAGCGCCCGCGTTTGTCCCCGCGTTTGTCAGTTTTGCTAACTAGACCCGCGTGAACCGGACCCCTAGCATCGTGTCGAGCGTTTCGCGGATCGCGTCCGGGGTGAACGGTTCCACGAGGATGCGCACCGCGCCCTGCTCCAGAAGGTCCACCCATCCGCCGTCAGGGCTCCGCAGGCAAACCGCAACCGGCACCGGATCGGTGCGGCGGAGAGGACTCCCGCTCGCCAGGTCGAGCACGCGGCCATAGTTGCCGTCGGGTAGGTCCAGACTCGTAAAGACGGCGTCGAACCCGCCTGTGGCGATGAAGAACTCCTCCGCCTCCCCGAACGAGCCGGCGGCCCACACCTCAGCCCCAAAGGACTCGAGCGTTCGCCGTAACTGCAATCGCATTTCCGGACGCATCACCAGCAGCACCCGCGGCCGTTGCGTTTCGGCGCGCCCGGCCCCGGACAGGCCTCGCGCCGCTCTGCCGGCTGCCTCCCGCACAATCGGTTCGGCGATGTCGCGCAAATCGGTCCAATGCAGGCTGCTGCCAAGCTCGCTATCGGATCCCGCCGCAAGATTGGATCCGCCCCAGATGCGCGCGTGCGGCTGGTCTTCCGCCGCCTGAAAGGCGTCGAGCAGTTTGCCCACGTCAAAGACGTCTTCGTCGTAGGGCGATCCCCGGATCACGCTGTAGGTGTACCGGCCGCCAGGACGCGTGCAGATGAGGCTGATCAGGTTACGGTGCCCTTGCGAGGCCAGCACCAGACGCGAATTCGGGTCGCCCTTCTCGTCCACGATCGCGAAGTCGTGGCCAGACTGATACAGGATCTCCGGTCTGACCGTGACCGGCGAGATGCCGGCCCGCCCTTCGATCAAGGCCAGCAGCCGGTCGCACACCGCTCGAATCGTCGATTTGACCAGCGCGTCGTCGCCCACCGCCTTGCCGCGCATGCGCTGTTCGCGATACGGTTCGAACACCCACGTGAAGTGGTTTCGTACCAGATCGTCGAGGTTCACCGGATACAGTCCGCCGCAGACGTCGATCTTGTTGTTGTACTGCACGATCCAACGGAGCATCGGCATGCCCTCGGCCCGCTCGAGCATGTGATGATACTCGAGCACGAAGGCCGTCAGGCATACATCCTGGTCCGCGTTCCACACATAAACCGGAACCGGCCTCCGGCGCTCGAGCCAGCGCTCCATCAGCCGCCCTTGCCGGACGGCGATGTATGCCTGCATCGCCGCGCTCATCGCGGCTTCGCGCACTACCCCGGCGTGATGATCGAAATGCACGTAGTGGCCGCGGTGGCCAGGCAGATCGTCGACGACTTCCACTCCGATCGAGTATTCCGGAGCAGACTCGATGAAGTGGTCCCAGCTTGTGAAGCGCTTCGACGGCACCCGCAAGCTGATATTGCTAAATTCGTCTTCCATGTGGCGCTCCCTCCCGGAACCGCAACCTAACAACAAACCGCGAAAACCCGGAAGAGCAGCTTCCCTCACTTCTACGATAGGCTGTGAGGACACCTATGCGCAACGGCCACCCGACACCCCCTCCCACTCGGCGGGATCTGCTCCGCCACGCGGCCTTCGCCGCGCCCGCCGCTCTCGCGGCCCAAACGCCCGCCCAGCGCCCGCCCAACATCGTGATCGTCTTCCTCGACGATTCCGGCTGGGCCGACTTCCACCCCTTCGGAAACCCGCCCTACCCGACTCCCAACGTCGCCCGGTTGGCGCGCGAAGGATGCCGCTTCAACAACTTTTATGTCCCGCAGGCCGTCTGCTCGGCCTCGCGTTCGGCCCTGATGACGGGATGCTTTCCCGGACGCACCAAAGTCTTCGGCGCCCATCCGCCCGCCGCCCGTGGGCTCGATCCCAAATTCGCCACCATGGGCCAGGTGCTCAAAACGGCTGGCTACCGCACCGCTGTCTTCGGCAAATGGCACCTCGGCGATCAACCCGATACCCGGCCGAATGTGCGCGGCTTCGACGAATCGTGCGGCCTGATGTACACCAATGACATGTGGGAGTTCCATCCCCAAACTCCCGACGCCTACCGTCGGCATCCGCTCCACTTCTGGGAAAACGGCAAGGTCAAGGTGGAGCGTATCACCCCAGAGCTTCAGCCGAACCTCACCACTTGGTACACCGAGCACGCGGTGGACTTCATCGAGCGGTCCAAGGCCGCGCCTTTTCTCCTCTACGTCCCGCACTCGATGCCCCACGTGCCGATCTTCTGCAGCGACAAGTTTCGCGGCAAGTCCGGCGCCGGGCTCTATGGCGACGTGATTATGGAGCTCGACTGGTCTGTCGGCCAGATTCTGGGCGCCCTCGATCGCACCGGGACCGCCGGCAATACGCTCGTCCTGTTCACCTCCGACAACGGACCATGGGTGTCCTATGGCAACCACGCCGGATCCACCCCCTTCCGGGAAGCCAAAGGCACTGGCTTCGACGGCGGTACCCGCAGCGCCTGCCTGATGCGCTATCCCGGCAGGATTCCAGCGGGCGCCACCTCCACGCGCACCTTCTGCACCATCGATATCCTGCCCACCGTGGCGCATCTGGCCGGCGCCAGGCTCCCCGGGAATCCCGTCGACGGTCGTAACGTGTGGGACCTGATTCGAGGCGTCCGCGGGGCAAAGAATCCGCACGAATACTATCCCTTCTCCACCGGACGTGTCTTTGAGGGCATCCTCAGCGGGGATGGGCGCTGGAAGCTGCACCTTCCCCACAACTACCGCTCCTTGGTGCGCCCGGGTAACGACGGAGCGCCTGGGGTCTACGAGACCAGACGGATCGAGCTTTCGCTGTTCGATATGCAGAACGATCCCAACGAGTCCACCAATCTCATTGCCAAAGAGAAGACGGTCGCCGCGCGTCTCCAGGCGCTGGCAGATCGGCATCGGCGGGAGTTTTACCCGGACCAGCAGTAGAGAGTGCCCGTCGGTTCGGTGTTTTTGTGCCTGGCAGCACAAAAACCACTGAGGGAAAGCCTCGGAATTGGGGGAAGGACCATACTAGCGTCCCGATCCCGAACCAGCGTTACTCGCTGAAATCTAAGACTGTTACTACGCTGCATACAGTACTACCGTCGGTGGCCGAAGGCTCCGGGTACCAGAGGGTGTAGATCCGGAAGTCCAATAGAACAATAGACTTCGGACTAGTCAGAATCGGTTCCGCCGATCTATGGGCGCACCTGGCTAAAGCAGATTATCCTGCTCTTGGCACTGAACAGAACCCGTCCCCTAGGGGGTTTCCAGTGCGAGATCTCAGGAGGAGACACTCTGTGAAATACACTCTGCTAGCCACACTTTTTGCAGCGTCGACTTTGTCGGCGGGCATGCTCACTATCGACGACTTTTCGGTTGGTCAAGGCCCATTGGTCCTCCACACCGCACCCAGCACTGTGAGCGATGGCCCGTTGGCGATCGGAGGCGGAATCAGCCGCACCATCACCCTCAACTCGCTGACGGCACTCAATCCCCCAGACTTCAGTGTCGAGGCCGGGTTCGGCATCCTCGACGTTACCAATGGCACCGGCGACGATGGTGAAGTGATCGTCGACTACTCCATTCCCGCTCTTCCGATTCCCGTCGGGGCCACCAACGTCCGGTTCTTCCTGATGATCATCGAGTCGGATGGCAATCCCACGTCGGTCGACCTCGGTGGAGTCGCCACCGGCAACTTCAGCATTCCCCCGAACACCCTGAATCAGACCGTCTACTTTCCGGTGGCCGGCTTCGCCTTCGGCCCGGGTTCCCTCAACCTTACTTTCAATGGCAGCCCCGGATGGGACCTCGCAGTGGATTCCTTCGGCGTCGAGTGGCAGGACCCCAGCCGCGTTCCCGAGCCCGGCTCCGTCGCTCTCCTCGGCATGGGTCTCGTCGCCCTCGGTCTCCTTCGCCGCCGGGTGAACTCCTAGTCGCGGTTTTTACAAAAAAGTACTAGGCCGTTCCCGGACGAAACCTGGTCAATTCGACAACCGCTGATAGTGTAAGGGTAGCTTCCCACCACAATATGGGGATCGCTACCCTTTTTTTGCGTTAGTCTAATCGATTACAAGCCTCTCAGAGCCCGATACCGGGACGCGCTGATCTCCCTTTCCCGATCTAGTACTCCAGGAAAATTGTCTTGAATGAATGCAATAACGGTGATATGCTCCAGGGGAGTAGCTACCCCCATTAGGGGGTGGGCTCAGTACTTTCGAGGAGTATTCTATGCACAGATTCGCAATCGGTCTGGCCTTAATTTCATCGGCTGCGTTTGCTGGTAGCTTCACGATTGACGATTTCTCCGTCAATCAAGGGCCGATCACCAGCGCGACTGCCCCGAATACGGTCAGCAGTGGCGTTTTGGCTATCGGCGGAGGCGTTACCAGAGAACTCACGCTGAACACCTTGACGCTCGTCGCTCCACCGGAATTCACCGTCCAGGTGACCGCCGGAATTCTCGACGTCACCAACGGATCCGGTGATGACAGCCAAGTCGTCGTCACCTACGTGATTCCGGCGCTTCCAATTCCGGCCGGCGCCAGCAACGTGGCGTTCTTCCTGGAAATCGTTCAGTCGGACGGCAACCCAACCCAGGTGGCGCTTGGCGGCACTGCGGGAGCCACCGGCAACTTCAATATCCCCCCCAACACGAACATGCAGGTGGTGCCTTTCCCAGTCGCCGGTGTCAGCTTCGGACCGGGAACTCTCACCCTCACCTTCGATGGCGCCGACGGATGGGACCTGAGCGCGGACTCGCTCGGTGTCCAGTGGACCGATCGGACCAATGTTCCGGAACCAGGCAGCGCCTTGCTGCTCGGCTTGGGCCTCGTCACCGCTGCGTTCTTACGCCGCCGGCGAGCCTAATTGCAGAATTCATCGTTGATCGTATCTGTCTCAGGGGCCGCTTCAAAAGCGGCCCCTTTTTTCGGTCCCTATGGTTTGCAATCCAAAGTACTTGCTATACTGTAGTGGTCCATGTCGGCCCTTCCCCATCGGCGCGATCCGTCCGCGATCCATGAACACGCGCTCGATAATATTCGTTACATCCGCGAGACGATGGAACGCGCCGGTCCCTTCACAGCCGTGCCCGGATGGGGCGGCGTCGCAATGGGACTCGTCGCGGTGGTGGCTGGCGTGGCCGCCCCCCTGCAAGGATCCCGGAAAGACTGGCTATGGTGCTGGTTTGCCGCGGCCATCGTTTCGATCCTGACCGGAGCCTTCCTGATGAACCGCAAGGCGGAAGGAGCCGGTTCCCGGCTCTTGGGGGCGCCCGGACGGCGATTCGCCCTGAGCTTTCTCCCTGCGATTGCGGCCGGATCGCTGCTCACGCTCGTGTTGGCGCGCGCGGGCCAGTGGAACTACCTGCCGGGAATGTGGCTTCTGTTGTACGGTTCGGCCGTGATTTCGGCAGGCACTTATTCGATTCCCATCGTTCCCGGCATGGGGATCTGCTTTTTCGCGCTGGGAGGCGTGGCGTTTCTCGCGCCGGTTTCCTGGCTCAACACGATCCTGCTGGCCGGCTTCGGGGGGCTCCATATCCTGTTCGGGTTGATCATCGCGCGGAGGTACGGTGGCTAAGCCGCTGAAGTCGTTCCCGCCCGATGGTGGCGGTGACATCCATTCCGAGGCCGCTCCACGCGGCGCCGGCGCCAGGCGCGTGGGCGACCTGGACCGCGTGATTCACGAACGCGTCCGGCTTGGCGTCGTGAGTGCCCTGGCGGTGAACAAGTCGTTGACGTTCAACGAACTGAAGCAGCTTCTCGACACCACCGACGGCAACCTGAGCGTCCACACCCGTCGATTGGAGGAGGCCGGGTACGTCGAGTGCGCGAAGTCGTTCGAAGGCCGAATGCCCCGTACCGACTATAAACTCACCGTGGGCGGCCGCGCCGCGCTCGAACGGTATTTGGCCCACATGGAAGCCATCATCAACGCCACGCGGGGGAACCAATCGCGAGGCCAGACGCCTGGAGGCTGACCGCCCTTCAGCGGGGCGGGGGCGATTCGCGAGCGTCGCCGAGTTGTTTCGTCATCGAACCGCGCCAGGGGCCTCCGTCGGCCGGCGGACTCTTCACCCATCCCAGCCGCTGGTAGAACCCAATGGCGCGCGCGTTGTCGATGTCGACGCTGAGATGCATCCTTTGGCGGCCGCGACGCCGTGCTTCGGCTTCGACGTTTGCCATCAGTAGCTTGCCGATTCCCTTCCCTTGGTGGGCTGGATGCACTCCGATGGCGAGCACGCCAAACGAGTTCCGGAGTGCTGCCCGCGCGGCGAGCCACTCCGGGGTTGGCGGTCGATCCGCGGTCCGGCTGGTGGTGCGAAGCGTCTTCACCGCGCTCACCACCCGCGAGCGGAGCAGGCTGTTGTTGAACACCAACCACGGACGCTCGACAACCTTCAGCATCAGGAACCCGCGGTTCTTCGCGAGGAATCCGGCAGTGGCGCCCTCGTAGCGCCCGGCAAAGCAGAATCCCAACACTTTGCCATCGTCACTATCGACGGCGGTGATCCGATACGCCTCCGTGTGGACTTCGTCCATCAGCCAGTGGTAGTACCGGCGTACGGCGTCCCGGCCCAGCGCGGACATTGGGCGCGCGGCAAACGCCTTCATGTGGATGCCTGCAACCGCCTGCAAGTCGTTCAGTTGGCAGGAACAGACCGCGAGCGAGGCAGGTTGAATAGGGGGCACGGACACTCCTCCTGCTGGGGCTCTCCGACAGCTCCAGGACACTCGACTCTCGAAAGAATTATACTTTAATTACGAGCTCGATAACACCTTATTTTGTGTCATGCAAGAGAGAATTTTGTAGTACTGAAAAAAATAGGGTCCTAGGACTTTAGTATGGGTTTATGGGTGGATCGCCGCCCCTGCCGGACGCAGCAGCAGATTCCCAATGCCATCGGCGTGGGCGCTCCAGCCGGGCGCGACCAGCGTCGTCGATCCGTAATCGAGGATCAGGGCAGGCCCCTCGACGGCCGTGGGCGGCAGGCCATCGCGGCGGTAGACCGGAGTACGCCGGCGCCATCTTCCTCCCGCGAAGACACGGCGGAAGGCAGGTTCGGCAACGCCGGACGCAGGCATGGGCGGAAACTCCGGTTTTGCGGTGGTCACGCGCGAGCGGACGCGGAGCGTGACTACTTCCACGGGCCGGTCCGGATTAGCGTACCCGTAGACGCGTTCATGCTCGCGATGGAACGCTTCGACGGCCTCATCCGGCGAGACGAACGGCACGGTCAGTTCGTAGCTCTGACCGGCGTAGCGCAGGTCCGCGAACCGGAACAGCTCACCGCGTGCAGCCTCGCGCTTGGCCCGCGCTTCCAGGCGGCGGAAGGCTGGCTCGAGGGCGGCGCGGCCGATGACGCCAGCGGCGTAGTCACGAACCGAGTCGGCCAGAAGCATGCCCAGGGCCGAAAGGCTCTCTGCAAAGCGGGGCACGAGCACGGTGGCGATGTTGAGTTGCGAAGCGAGTTCGCAGGCGTGGAGGCCGCCGCCGCCACCGAAGGCGACCAGAGTGAACGCGCGGGGATCGTGGCCCTTTTCGAGCGAAACGGCGCGAATGGCGCGCTCCATGTTGGCATTGGCCACGCGGAGGATTCCGGCGGCCGCGGCATCGATGGACAGATCCAGCCGCGCGGCCAGTTCGGCGACGGCGGCGGCAGAGCGCCCGGGCTGGATGGGCATATCGCCGGACAACAGTTGCGACGCGGCGATGCGGCCAAGCACGACATGGGCGTCGGTGACAGTGGCGCGTTCGCCGGACCCGTAGCAGGCGGGCCCGGGGTCGGCGCCGGCGCTCTCCGGGCCCACGCGGAGTAGTCCGCCCTGGTCGACGCGGGCGATCGACCCTCCGCCGGCCCCAACGGTGCGGATGTCGAGCATGGGGATCCGGACGGGGAAGCCGTCGACGGCGGCATCGAGGGTGAGCGCGGGTTCGCCGTCGCACAACGACACGTCGGTGGATGTGCCACCCATATCGAAGCCGAGAATACGGGTGAATCCGGAGCGGCGCGCCATGCCGGCCGCGGCGATGACGCCGCCGGCGGTCCCGATACAATACGGTTCGGACGGCGTGGCGGCGCCTGGGCGGCGTCGAGCACCCCGCCGTTGGATTGCATGATGACGATCGGCCGGCGCCTTCCGTAAAGCCCGTTCGAGCCGCCCGAGGTAGTTGTCCATCACTGGGCCGACGTAGGCGTTAATCACCGCCGGAGGCGTTCGTATTCGCGGGCCCTTCGGGTGCCACGTCGTGGGACGCGGAAACGTAGGGAAAGAATTCTTCAGCCATTGAGCCGCCAGGGCGCGCCCATTTTTCGCGTTCCCATATGAGTGCAGAAAACAGATCGCCACCGACTGCACTCCGGCGCGTTGGAGGCGGCGGGCCAGCCGGGCTACTCTCTCCTGCGACGGTTGGGCCGCCACCCCGCCATCGTGCCAGGTGCGTTCCCCGACGCCGGCGCAAAGCTCCCGGGGAACCAGCGGTTCCGGCGCGGCGGGGGTGAGGTTGTAGAGTTCGCGACGGTTCTGGCGGGCAATGCGGAGTAGGTCTTCGAAACCGGCGGTGGTGACGAAAGCCGTACGCGCGCCCTTGCGCTCGAGCAGGGCGTTGGTGGCGACGGTGGAGCCGTGGACCACGTGCGCCGCGCCCTTGCCGGCCGCGCGTTCGATCCCCGCCAGGATCACCGCCGCCGGATCGCGCGGGTTGGAGCGGATCTTGAAGCTCTCCAGCCGGCCGTCGCCGTGCAGTACTAAGAAGTCCGTGAAGGTGCCGCCGGCATCGACGCCGATCCTCATGCGGGCACCGGGGGCGCGAATCGGTGTGGCATCCTAAAAATTGTACGTGGGAATGAGCGGCTGCTTCCGATGATCGACTTGTCCGGCGTCTCGAAGACCTTCGAAGGTAAGCGAAAAGTGACCGCGCTCCATCCGCTGGATTTGCGGATCGGGCGCGGAGAAATGGTGGCGATCGTGGGGCCGTCGGGCTCCGGCAAATCGACGCTGCTGAACCTGATCGGCGGGCTGGACCGCGCCTCCTCGGGCACGATTGCCATCGACGGCGAGTCGATGGGCGCGCTCGGCGACGACGGGCTCACGCGCGTGCGGCGGGACAAGATCGGCTTCGTGTTCCAGTTCTTCAACCTGCTGCCGAGTCTGTCCTGCATCGAGAACGTGGCCCTGCCGCTGCACCTGCGCGGATGGAATCGCGCCAAGGCGGTGGACCGGGCGCGGGAACTGCTGGGGCTGGTGAAACTCGACGGCCGCCGCGAGCACCTGCCGGAGGAGCTTTCGGGCGGCGAGCGGCAGCGGGTGGCCATCGCCCGGGCGCTGTCGGTGTACCCGCCGATTCTGCTGGCCGATGAGCCCACCGGCAACCTCGATTCCTCCACCGGGGCCGAGATCCTGAAACTGATCCGCGACCTGCACCGCGAACTGAACAATACCGTCCTCATCGTGACGCACGACATGACCGTGGCCGAAAGCTGCGAGCGGGTGATCCGTTTGCGCGACGGGCGCGTGGTGGAAGACCGCCGGGGAGCGGGGAATCCGGGATGATGCTGCGTCTGCTCACGCTGCCTTATGTGCGGAAGCACAAGCTGCGGTCCGCGCTGACCTTGGCGGGCATCGTGCTCGGCGTGGCGGTGTTCGTTGGCATGCACACCGCCAACCGGACGGTGAGCCGCGCGTTCCAGCGGACCATTGACCGCATCGCGGGGAAGACCCAATTGCAGGTCACCGCGGGCGAGACGGGATTTCCCGAGCAAGCGCTCGAGAAAGTGCAGGATCTGCGCGAGGTCGGCGCGGCGTCGCCGGTGATCGAGGCCGTGCTGAGCCTGCCCGGCAAGGGCAACATCCTGGTGCTTGGCGTGGACATGACGGGCGACCGCAGTCTGCGCGAGTACGATCTCGAAGAGGACGACGTGATCGACGATCCCCTGGTGTTTCTCGCCCAGCCGGATTCGCTGATCCTGAGCGGGCAGTTCGCGCGAGCCAACGGCATCGTGCGGGGGCAGAAGATCGAGTTCGGAACGATGGAGGGTCCGCGCGAGTTCACCGTGCGCGGCATCATGAAGGCAGGCGGGCTGGCGAGCGCATTCGGCGGCAACGTAGCGGTGATGGACGTATACGCCGCGCAGTTGATTTTCGGGCGCGGGCGGATGTTCGACCGGATCGATATCGCCGCCGCCGAGGGCGTGGAGGTGGAAGCATGCCGGGCCCGAGTGGCGGAGGCGCTGGGGGCGGGCTACGAGGTGGAAGCGCCTTCCAACCGTGGCCGTCACTTCGATTCGATCGCGCGGGGCCTTGCGATCACGGTGAACATCACGAGCCTTTTCGCGCTGCTGATCGGCGTATTCCTGATCTACAACTCGTTTTCGATCGCCATCACACAGCGGCGCACCGAGATCGGAATTCTGCGCGCGCTCGGGGCATCGCGCCGGACGATTCTCGGGATGTTCATCGGAGAGAGCGCGCTGGCCGGGGCGGTGGCGTCGGCGATCGGGGTGTGGATGGGCCTGCTGATGGCCCATGGGGTGTCGCCGTTCTTGAGCTACCTCGTGCGCGAGGTGTATGGGAACGCGCAGGTGGTGGAAGAAATCGCCTGGGACTGGAAGCTGATCGCGGTGGCGATGGCGATCTGCATCGGGTAAGTATTGCCGGCGGATGGCTGCCAGCGTGGGCGGCGGCGAACGTGGATCCTGAAGGCGCTGCGGAAGGGCGAAACGTGCAGGTGCTTGGCGCCGGGGAGAACATTCTGCGGCGATGGCTGGCGCTGGGCGTGACGGCGTCGTCGATCCTCGCGCTGGCGCTCGGCGCAAGCGATCGGGTTTTCTACGCCGGGTATATGCTGAGCGTGCTGGCGATGGTGCTGCTGGCGCCCTCGCTGTCGGAATGGCTGGCGCGAGCCCTGCGGCCGCTGCTCGAGTGGATCCGCCCGGTGGAAGGCGCCCTCGCCGCCGATAGTTTGATTCAGGCGCCGCGGCGGACTTCGGCGACGGTGTCGGCACTGATGCTCTCCCTGGCGTTGGCGGTGGGCTTCGCCGGTATGGCGGGTGCGATCTTTTCATCGGTGATCGAGTGGATGGAGGAAGTGCTCAATCCGGAGCTGGTTGTGGCGCCTACGGAAAGCATCACGGCGCGCCAGTATCGCTTTCCGATCGACATGCGGCACGACATCGCCGCCCTCGAGGGCGTGGACGAAGTGGCCCCGGTGCGAAACGCGCGCGTGCTGGTGGATGGCGAGCCGGCAATGGTGATCGTGCTCGAGACCGACTATAGCCGGCGGCGGGTGAAGGTGCGCACCGCGGAGGGATCGATGGAGGAGATCCTCCGCGGCACCGAGCGCGGAGAAGGCGTCTATCTGTCTGACTCGCTGGCCCGCATCCGCAAGCTGCACAAGGGCGGGAAACTGAACGTCGATACACCGTCAGGAAGAGTGTCGCTCCCGATCCTGGGCTCGATCGTCGACTACTCGGATCAACAGGGCGCGTTTTTCATGGACCGGCAACTCTACCTGAAGCTATGGCACGACGACACCGCGAATCTGTTTCGCGTGCATCTGAAGCCGGGGGCGGATCGGGAAGCGGTACGCAACTCGCTGATCGCCAAACTCTCCTCCCGCCGGAAGGTGTTCGTATTCACCAACAGTGAGCTGCGCCAGTTCGTGCTCGACGCCACCAACCAGTGGTTCGGCATGACGTATCTGCAATTGGCGGTGGCGCTGCTGGTGGCGATTCTGGGCATCGTGAATACGCTGACGGTCTCGATTACAGACAGGCGCCGCGAACTGGGTGTGCTGCAGGCGGTAGGCGCGATGCGGAACCAGGTGCGGCACACCATCTGGATGGAGGCGGCCGCCATCGGGCTTATCGGGCTCATCCTCGGGCTGGGGATGGGTGCGGTGGTGCTCTATTACAACCTGGATATGGTGAGCCGCGACGTGGGTGGGCTGGTGCTGCCGTACAAGTACCCGTTCGCTTTCGCGGCCGCGCTGCTGCCGGCGATTCTGGGGGCGGCGCTGCTGGCCGCGCTGTGGCCGGGAGAGGCCGCGGTACGGGCCTCTTTGGTGGAGTCTCTCGAATATGAATAAAGCACTCGCGACGCTGATTTTTTCCCTGGCGGCGGTTCAGGGCCAGCAGGGGCAGGACGCGCGAGCGATCGTAAAAGAAGCCGAGAAGCGGTCTCGCGCCACCTCGCAGCGCTACCAGGGGACGCTCACCGTCACCGACGCCAAATCCAGGGTGACAGAAAAGCGCTGGCAGTATGACCGGATCGGATCGTTCGGGGACTCGAAAGCCGTATTGCGATTCACCGCTCCCGCCGAAGTAAAAGGAGTGGCGATCCTGATTCACAACCACAAAGACCGCGCGTCGGATCAATGGATGTGGACGCCGGCGCTGCAGCGCGACCGCCGAATTGCGTTGCAGGACCGGTCGACGCGATTTTTCGGCACCGATTTCAGTTTCGAGGATCTGGAAGAGCGTGACGCCGATCAGTTCACCTACAAGGTGCTCGGCGAGGAGGCGGTGGACGGCAAGGCGTGCTGGAAGATGGAGTCCAGAGCGGTGGAAGGGAAGCGGTCCCAGTACACGCACTCCCACGTCTGGATCCGGAAGGACATTTACGCCTTTGCGCGCGTGGAAGCGTTCAAGGGCGAGAAACTGGTGCGGCGGATCGACTACAAGGACTTCGAGCAGGTGAAGGGTATCTGGACCGCGCGCGCGATCGAGGTGCTGGACGCGGGCCGCCAGTCACGCACGGTGCTGCGGTTCGAGCAGCTCGACTACAACCTCCCGATGAAAGAAGACCAGTTCACATTGCAGGCGCTGCGAAGGGGCTAATGCGCGCGGTCCTTCTGTTGGCGTTGTTCGCCGTGGCCGGATGGGCCCAGAAGTTCGAGCAGCGCGGCTTTCTCGAGTTCCGCACGACGTTCTATCCGCAGGCGGCGCCCGGCGACAGTGGACGCGTGGTGGGCGAGGGTTTGCTGCGCTGGGAAGGATCGTACGAAGTGTCGCCGTCGGTGAAGGTGAACGGGGCCTTCGACGCGCGCACCGACACACACAGGCAGGTGGAGCGGGAAGCGCGGATCGACTGGCGCGACCGGCGGGCGCAGCGTCCGGCGTTCTCCCTGCGCCGCGCCAGCATGACATGGCATCGCGGGCCGGTGACGGTGGAGGCCGGCAAGCAATTCATACGCTGGGGCAAGGCGGACATCCTGAACCCGACGGACCGCTTTGCGCCCCGCGACTATCTGAGCGTGACCGACAACGAGTTTCTCGGCGTGACGGCGGCGCGGGCCACCTTCGAAATGGGCGCCGATACGCTGGATCTGGTGGCGTCGCCATTTTTCACACCCAGCCGGACTCCGCTATTCAATCAGCGCTGGGCGCCGCTGCCCGACGATGCGCGGGACATCCGGCTGATCGACGACGGGTCCCGTCTTCCGGCCCGGACGCAGTTCGGAGCCCGGTGGGGACATATCGGGCGGGGCTATGAATTTTCGGCGGTCTTCTACGACGGATTCCATCACCTGCCGCTACTGGCCGGCGCGCCCGATTTCCGGCTGGGCGCGCTGCGGTTTTGGCGGTATCATCCCAAGCTGCGGCTGTATGGCGGCGATGTAGCCGTACCG